>NZ_MWWV01000029.1 GCF_002259645.1 Bifidobacterium tissieri | reverse complement strand
TCCGGAGAGTTCTGACTTTTATGCAGTAAAGGAATATGTCGCCTTGGAGCATTCGAATATGGCTGATGTTCTTTCAGGACTTTCTGCCAGAGAGTTAGAGATATTGAAACTATACAAAGCCAAATCCTCTACAAAGGAAATTGCAGAACACTTGAATATCAGCGAGGATACAATTTTTTCGCATAGGAGGAATATAAAGAAAAAGTTTCACTTAGATAATTGGTCAGAAGTGATCGCATATTGTGGTCGTCTGAATATACTTTGAAATACTTGTATGATGTTACCTGATAATTATTTGCAACTGATACGCAAAGGTAAAGAGCGGTTCTTTCCATACGGATGGATCTCCATCATTTCTTTTTGTTGTCTTCCGCTTGTTGTAATAGATGATCTGCTGCTTGTCTGGCAAATGAATGACTGGTTTTCCATATTCATTTGCATCAGTGATGCGATCAGCATCATTCTCTTTGGTTTGCGGCCGAATATTGGCGTTTGGGCTGTTTCAGCACTATGGATAATCTCATCATTGGTTAGTAATCCTACGGGATGGATGACTACTACCATTGCGCTATTCGCTATAGGGGCGTCGTCGTTTGTCTCTTCTTTGCGTGGAGCCGCGGTTGCAGCTGTTATCTGGTTTGCGCAAATAGTAGGAAAGATATTGTATAGACCGGCATTCTTCGTCGACGGAGAAATTGTTTCTTTTACTACATTCGTAGTTCTTGTTTTTCTGTCCGGCTTTTTCCTCAGAAGGCAAAAAATTGCCAATGAGGCACTTGCGCAAGTAAAGCGACAGCAGCAACTGAACGTTATTGCCAGAAATCTCCATGATTACGTAACCAACGATCTCGTGGATGCGTCATTGTCACTGAATCAGATATCTGGTTTCTCGAATTCAAATGAGAGCCAGATCGGCATGCAGAACGCCATACGTTCTATTGATGATGCGCTGACTCAAACGCGTCGAATAATTCGCATGTTGGAACAGTCTCAGGCTGATAATCAGTCGGTAATTGGCACTGGATTTCATACAAGTTTACGAAGTATATATGCCATCTGTGATGGCGAACAACGGCATCTCAATAGTGTTGGTATTTCTGGGACAGTCTTATTCCCTCAGGATATGAATATTCCTCTTCATCGAGAAGATGCGCGAT
>NZ_MWWV01000028.1 GCF_002259645.1 Bifidobacterium tissieri | reverse complement strand
TATTCGGGCTCACCGGCATGAGGCCCCGGCTGGAGGCGGGCAGACGGCTCAGACGCATCGCCCTCGCCCTGCCGCGCGTCAGGGACGGCGCGGCCGCGGCCGATTGGCTGGCCTCCTATAACCAGTGGGAGCAGGACTTCGCGGGCTTCCTCGACGAGAAAAGCGAATACGCCGACGGCAGCGTGAACGACATGCACCAAAGACTCGTCAGGGCCAGGCGCATGATCCGCGGACGCATCCGCGAGGGGCGCCTGTTCACGTTCCTCGACGAGGACCTGACGGAGAACGGAACGATACCATCCACGAACAACCTCATCGAATCATGGAACGGACGGATCCGGGACATGCTGCGCCATCACCGCGGACTGCGCCTGATCCGGCAACTGAAGGCGATCTGCTGGTGGTGCCACCAGCACACCGAACACCCCGAGACGGACGCATGGCTGGCAGCGAACGCGGTCACGGACGAACGGCTGGAGAGCCTCTACCGGAAGGCATGGGAGAACAGCCCGCAGGGCCGATACGAGACGTTCGGCATCCCCATGCGCCACGGCACCGGCATCGACTGGAACGACTTCCACACCCGGGTCGACTGGCCATCCAACGACTAGACCACCAGACACACATTTTGGCCTATAAGCCGGGTTATTGGGTTATAGGCCAACGGTTGTTGCTGACTGTAATCCTGAAAAACAAAAAAACGCTTGTCAACTTCGACAAGCGTTTTATTAACGAGTAAATGCTGCGGTGTGCTACTCTCCCACACCCTACCGAGTGCAGTACCATCGCCGTGCCAAGCCTTAGCTTCTGGGTTCGGAATGGATCCAGGCGTTTCCCTTGGGCCATGACCGCAGCAAGAAATAAGATACACTAACCTTTCTAGGTTACCAAATATCGGCGTGTCGCGCTTATTCCTAGGCGCTGGCTCGATTGCTCAGTTGCTCCGTGATTATCCAGGCGCGCTGATCGTCGTATCCCATGATGAGTGGTTTCTTCGCGCGGCCGGATTCGCCGTTGAAAAATAAAAGAAAAGGCTGTTGCCGCCACTGAATCGAAGTGGCGGCAACAGCCTTTTCTGTAGTTTCCCCATCGCTGACATGAATAAGCATCAGGGGCATGGGAATAATAAGGCCTTGGAGGGTGTCTTCAAGACCCTTCGACAAATATGAAGAGAGGCTTTGGGGTGTTCCCCAAAGCCTCCGCGGATATAAGAGGAGGTCCGGCGGCTGTTGCCGTCGGACCTCCATGACGTGGTGTGTGCGGTGGTGTGCTACTCTCCCACACCCTGCCGGGTGCAGTACCATCGCCGTGCCAGGTCTTAGCTTCCGGGTTCGGAATGGATGCCGGGCGTCTCCCCTGGGCCATGACCACCGCAAGAACTATAAGAACCAGGACCATCCACCCCCAAGGGGGGAGACGATCCCGTGGTGGCGGTTTGGGAACCGGCTAGCGGACGCGATGTGATCTCGTCTGGTCGATCGCAGTTGGATCATCAGGTGCTCCGTGTCGTCCGGGATGATCACGTGGGATCAATCCGAGGATTGGAGTGTCGTACTCGTCCGTTAGTACCGGTCAGCTCCACCCCTCACAGGGCTTCCACATCCGGCCTATCAACCACGTGTTCTCCATGGGGACTATCCACGCCCCGAGGGGCGTGAGGGAATGCTTATCTTGGAGAAGGCTTCCCGCTTAGATGCTTTCAGCGGTTATCCCATCCGAACGTAGCCAACCAGCCGTACCCTTGGCAGGATAACTGGCATACCAGAGGTTCGTCCACCCAGGTCCTCTCGTACTATGGGCAGGACTCCTCAACATTCCAACGAGCGCAGAGGATAGAGACCAAACTGTCTCACGACGTTCTGAACCCAGCTCGCGTGCCGCTTTAATCGGCGAACAGCCGAA
>NZ_MWWV01000027.1 GCF_002259645.1 Bifidobacterium tissieri | reverse complement strand
ACCGGCTCCATCGGCTACAACGGCATCACCGTGGTCGTCATCCCGATCGTCACCTACTTCAGCTACGTGTTCACCGGCTCCCACACCGAAAGCCAGTCCGGCTGGACGGCGTTCGGCGTCATCGTCGCGCTGCTTGGCATCCTCACCGCGCTCACCGTCGCGTTCGGCACCAAGGAGAACGAGAGTGCACTGCGTTCCAAGGCCCAGGAGAACGGCAACCCGCTGCAGGCGTTCGGCGCCCTGGCCCACAACGACCAGCTGCTGTGGGTCGCGCTGAGCTACCTGCTGTACGCCATCGCCAACGTGGCCACCACCGGCGTGCTGCTCTACCTGTTCAAGTTCGTACTCGGCCAGCCGGCCGCCTTCTCCATCGCCGGCGTGATCCCGATCATCACCGGTCTGGTCGCCGCGCCGCTCTACCCGATCCTCAACCGCTACATCCCGCGCCGCTACCTCTACCTCGCGGGCATGGTGTTCATGATCGCCGGCTACGTGATGTTCATCATCGGCGCGCAGAGCCTCACCCTCGTGATCGTGGCCCTCGTGCTGTTCTACATCCCCGCTACGTTCATCCAGATGACCGCCATCCTGAGCCTCACCGACTCCATCGAGTATGGTCAGCTCAAGACCGGTCGTCGTAACGAGGCCGTGACCCTGTCCGTGCGACCGATGCTCGACAAGATCGCCGGCGCATTCTCCAACGGCATCGTCGGCTTCATCGCCGTGGCCGCCGGAATGGTAGGGTCGGCCACCGCCGCCGACATGACCGCCGCCAACATCCGCACCTTCAAGATGTTCGCCTTCTACACGCCGCTCGCCCTGATCGTGGCCAGCCTCCTCGTGTTCATGTTCACCGTGAAGATCGACGAGAAGATGCATGCCGAGATCGTCGAGGAGCTTGAGGCCAAGCTCGCCAGTGGTGAGATCGAGTCCGAGGACGCCAAGGATGCCGATCTCGTCGAGGAGAACGCTGCGGAGGGTGCTTCCGATAGGAAGTAACGCGTACCGCGGTTCACAACATGGCGATGCCTTGACTCCATTGGTTCCACCATTGAAAAATGGCCGGAATCGTCAGACATCCCCGTGTTGTGAACCGCTTCCTCCGATAAAATGTGAAGAAAAAGTGAATATGTTGAGGTGTCGTGTCGCCGTGGTTTTGTTGCGGCCTTCACCCTCCGCGATATTCGCTTCCATGGCTCCGAAAGCATTCTCCGACAACGGTGTCGGATGATCATCCGGAACCATGGCCGCAGTTGCGTCCTCGGCATTCCGAAACGAATCCGCCTCCCGATTCGCCCCGTTTTGCGTGTCTTCCCTCGCAAACCGGGGCGCAATACTTTCGCGGAAGCGGCTTTTCGCCGTCTCGTCGCAACAAAATCATTGAACAAGCATGCCGTCACATGGGCGATAACGTTACGGATATCGGATCAAAGGCTGATCGTTCCGAATGGTTTACACGCACGATCATTCGGATTTCTTCTAAGGAGAAGAACCTATGTCCAGTAACGAATCGTCGCCGGTGGCACCGTCGAAACGCCCACTGATGCGGCAGCACATCGTATACGCCTTCGGCAATCTGGGACAATCCGGCTTCTATAATGCGCTGAGCACCTACTTCGTCGTCTATGTCACCAGCTCCCTGTTCGCCAACGTCGACGAGACCGTCGCGTCACGGCTTATTGGGGTCATCACCGGTCTGATCGTGGTCATTCGCATCGCGGAGATCTTCATCGACCCGCTGCTGGGCAATCTTATCGACAACACCACCACAAGAATGGGACGGTTCCGTCCATGGCAGCTCATCGGCGGCACGGTCAGCGCCATCCTCCTATTCATGGTGTACACCGGCCTGTTCGGTCTGGTCAACGTGAACCAGACGTGGTTCATCGTGCTGTTCGTGATCGTGTTCATCGTGCTCGACGTGTTCTACTCGCTGCGTGACATCTCCTACTGGGGCATGATCCCCGCCATCTCTGAGGACTCCCATGAGCGCAGCGTCTACACTGCTCTCGGCTCCTTCACCGGCTCCATCGGCTACAACGGCATCACCGTGGTCGTCATCCCGATCGTCACCTACTTCAGCTACGTGTTCACCGGCTCCCACACCGAAAGCCAGTCCGGCTGGACGGCGTTCGGCGTCATCGTCGCGCTGCTTGGCATCCTCACCGCGCTCACCGTCGCGTTCGGCACCAAGGAGAACGAGAGTGCACTGCGTTCCAAGGCCCAGGAGAACGGCAACCCGCTGCAGGCGTTCGGCGCCCTGGCCCACAACGACCAGCTGCTGTGGGTCGCGCTGAGCTACCTGCTGTACGCCATCGCCAACGTGGCCACCACCGGCGTGCTGCTCTACCTGTTCAAGTTCGTACTCGGCCAGCCGGCCGCCTTCTCCATCGCCGGCGTGATCCCGATCATCACCGGTCTGGTCGCCGCGCCGCTCTACCCGATCCTCAACCGCTACATCCCGCGCCGCTACCTCTACCTCGCGGGCATGGTGTTCATGATCGCCGGCTACGTGATGTTCATCATCGGCGCGCAGAGCCTCACCCTCGTGATCGTGGCCCTCGTACTGTTCTACATCCCCGCCACGTTCATCCAGATGACCGCCATTCTGAGCCTTACGGATTCCATCGAGTACGGTCAGCTCAAGACCGGTCGTCGTAACGAGGCCGTGACC
>NZ_MWWV01000026.1 GCF_002259645.1 Bifidobacterium tissieri | reverse complement strand
CCTCGATGTCGGCTCGTCGCATCCTGGGGCTGGAGCAGGTCCCAAGGGTTCGGCTGTTCGCCGATTAAAGCGGCACGCGAGCTGGGTTCAGAACGTCGTGAGACAGTTTGGTCTCTATCCTCTGCGCTCGTTGGAATGTTGAGGAGTCCTGCCCATAGTACGAGAGGACCTGGGTGGACGAACCTCTGGTATGCCAGTTATCCTGCCAAGGGTACGGCTGGTTGGCTACGTTCGGATGGGATAACCGCTGAAAGCATCTAAGCGGGAAGCCTTCTCCAAGATAAGCATTCCCTCACGCCCCTCGGGGCGTGGATAGTCCCCATGGAGAACACGTGGTTGATAGGCCGGATGTGGAAGCCCTGTGAGGGGTGGAGCTGACCGGTACTAACGGACGAGTACGACACTTAATCCTTCGGGATGGATCCAGTCGATCATCCCGGACAGCACGGAGCACATTCGTTCACTGCGATCGACCAGACGAGATCACGTTCATCGCGTCCGCTAGCCGGTTCCCAAACCGCCACCACGGGATCGTCTCCCCCCTTGGGGGTGGATGGTCCTGGTTCTTATAGTTCTTGCGGTGGTCATGGCCCAGGGGAGACGCCCGGCATCCATTCCGAACCCGGAAGCTAAGACCTGGCACGGCGATGGTACTGCACCCGGCAGGGTGTGGGAGAGTAGCACACCACCGCACACACACTTATATGAGGGGAACCCGAACGGGTTCCCCTCTTTTTATTCCCACCCCGCCACACAACACGCAGGACACGTAGAAACGTGGGGCAGCTGAGATGCCGTCGGTGTAGTAGCCGTTGTATGCCCAGGCCGCAGGTCCTGGGCTTTTTTGTATCGTCAATGCCGTCCAGCCGAGTCACACTGCGAAAGTGTAATTGTTCTCGACATAATGCGCCTTATCGGCGCTATCGACATGGCGCGAGGGACACCGATGTCGAGACGAATGCGATTGCTGTCTTATTCCTCTATGCCATTTCCTGAGTCAGGTGTAATGCAGTTGTGATATGCCGTACGGTTTATTACTCATCGCTCCGACATCGGTGTCTGGACGTTCGCGAAGCTTACTGTCGATGGATTCGTCTCTCCACTGCGGCCAGTGAGAAGATCAACACGGCGGCTGAGCTAAGAATGCCGTTCTATTGCTGGAGCTGGTGCACATTCACATTACGAGGAAATCTGTGCCATGCGCCCCACGTATCCTTGCGCCCAGTCTGGTTCCTATCAGCGGTCTGGGAACGCCTTCGTTCTCGCTACAACACCCCGGGCATCAACGAAGGGATAGTAATGTCATGTCGAAACCGGAGATCCGGTCCCGGCCATCATCAGGCTTACCAAACATGGGCAATGGGTGTGGCCCCTGCACAGTGCTGTCAGAGATCAGTGCTGTCTGAGATCTATGTCGCCTGAGATGTCTGCACGGTGTCGTCGATACTGTGCATGGCACGGTGCTATTGCATAGTGACGTTGATATCGCACGTGCGCTGCGCCGGTCCGCACACGCACTGCCGTCTCATACGTGCAGTGTCAATCGTGCAGTGTCAATCGCGCAGTGCCGACCGCATAGTCGCATAGTCCCGACCCCAATGCCGACTGAAGATGATCCTCATCGTGTTGATGGCGGTTGTTGACAGGTTTGACTGCCGCGGAGTGGCTTTTGGCCCGATGATGAAGATGAACTCTAACTGACACGCCAGCCAAAAATGAGATTTCACTTTTTTGTGGTGATAGGACTGCTTTAGACTTGAGTTAGAGGCGTGAGAACACGGTTTGCGACACGCCGGGGGAATGCCGTCGTTTCAACGATTTGGGGTGTGTTTTTGCATGCCGATTTGCGTGGTTGTGTGTTGTCGTGTAAGTTATTCACTCGTTGCCCGGCACGACGGCGCTCCTTGGTTTTGGGGTGTGTTTGTTGGTGTGGTGGTGGTTTGAGAACTCAAGAGCGTGTTTTGTACTACTAAGTTTTGATTGCCAGTCCGGCTGCTGCTCCTGTCGTTGTGTGGTGGGAGTGCCCGAGGGGGTTTGATTGTGGCCGGGTTTTTGGAAGGATTGTGCGAGCATGCGGCTGGTTGGCTGTCGCGGGGTTTCCCGTGGTGGTTGCTGGTTGTGTGTTTTGTCTGTCTTTTTCTTTTCTTTTTTTCGAGTCATTGTTTTGGCTCTTCATGAAGGTTTTTTGTGGAGGGTTTGATTCTGGCTCAGGACGAACGCTGGCGGCGTGCTTAACACATGCAAGTCGAACGGGATCCATCAAGCTTGCTTGGTGGTGAGAGTGGCGAACGGGTGAGTAATGCGTGACCAACCTGCCCTGTACTCTGGAATAGCTCCTGGAAACGGGTGGTAATGCCGGATGCTCCACATGGGTGCATGCCTGTGTGGGAAAGGGTTTACCGGTATGGGATGGGGTCGCGTCCTATCAGCTTGACGGCGGGGTAATGGCCCACCGTGGC
>NZ_MWWV01000025.1 GCF_002259645.1 Bifidobacterium tissieri | reverse complement strand
GCCAATCTCGTCAACCGCGACTTCCACGCCGCGAATCCGAATGAGCTGTGGGTCACCGACATCACCGAGTTCTCGATCCCCGCGGGCAAGGTGTACCTGTCGCCGGTGATCGACTGCTACGACGGCATGCCGGTCGCGTGGACGATCGGCACCAGCCCCAACGCCGCGCTGGCCAATGGGATGCTCGAGGACGCGTGCGCCACGCTCAAACCCGGTCAGACGCCCGTCATCCACTCCGACCGGGGATGCCACTACCGGTGGCCCGAATGGATTCGCATCTGCACGGATCATGGATTGACGAGGTCGATGAGCGCGAGGGGCTGCAGCCCGGACAACGCCGCCGCCGAGGGGTTCTTCGGCCGGCTCAAGCAGGAGTTCTTCCACAAGAGGAGCTTCCAGGGCGTCACGATCGACGAGTTCATTGCGATGCTGGACGAGTACATGGTCTGGTACCGGGACAAGCGCATCAAACTCGAATACGGGATGAGCATCATGGACAAGCGCATCCAGCTCGGGCTCGTCGCCTGAACACATGTGATATCGTTCTGAACGACCATTCAGACAACGAAGTCCAACAAAACGTCACCACCCCCTTGTTGGCCACGGCATTATGCGATTTCGGATCGTCGAGCTTGGTGTGATATACAATCCGATACTGTTGCCTTCCGGCGTCCTTGGGGAATGTATAGGTGAAGCTGTTGGCGTTGGGGTCCAACGTGCCGGTGGCGTAGATGTTTTCGTTGTTTTCGTTGGCGCCCTTGTAGATGGTGTAGGAGCCGTCGTAGTGATGGCCGGGCTGCAGGGTGTCGGTGAAGACGTATCGTCCCATATCGGCTTTGGGCTGGCCTCCGTTAAGGTTCACCGTCCACTTGATGCCTGCGTTGCCGTCGGTGGCTCCGTCGCCCTTGTCTACCATTCGATAGGAGAGATCTGGCGTGGTGTCGGCGCCGTTCGGATGCCCGCCACCAGGATCGCTGCCGTCCCACTGCCATGTGGCGGTATTCTTGGCGTCATCAAGCTTCTTGCCCTGCGCGAGCAGTTTGAGTGCCTCTTCGGAAAGACTCGCCTTGTAGGTGAGCTTGTGGCCGTCGCCGTCGGCGGTCTTGACATTACCGAGTCTGATCGTGGCCTGCTGTCCGTTCGCGGAGACGTTGTCTTCGGGGATGGCTGCGCCGTCGAGCTGGAAGCTTCCGGCCACGAACCGGAAATTCGACCCCATGGTGTCGGTGACCACCATGTTCTTCACGTCGAACTTGTTTCCGAGCGTGATGGTAAAGGTCACAGTGCCGTCGTCGTTGACCGTCCAGTCCTTCCTTCCGCTCACTTCGGTCTTGTCGAATGTGATGGTGATGCTTGAATTGGTGCCGGGAAAGGTGACGGTCTCTTTGTCGTCGTTCCCAGTGCCGTCGTCCTTGAGCGTGAATTCAAAGCTCACAAACGACTTGATATCGGAAGGATGCTGACGCAGCCAGTCTTCGTTCCACTTCTCATAGGCCACACCGTTCGTGATCCACCACGTACCGGCCACGTTGCCCTGATTGTCGAACAGTTCGCTTGGGTTGACGTTCTTGACGCCAATGTTGTCCGGGAATGTGTAGAAACGTGTGGGGCTTTCCAGCGTGGGCTTTTCGGACTCATCCCAATCCCATTCGATGTATCCGTAGAGCGTCCCGCCTACTTGAAGCTTGTCGACGGTGGAATCGAACGGAGCCATGTGCTCCATGTCCTTGTACAGCTTGACGCTGACCTTGGTCTTGGACCCATCCGTGCCGACTTCAACGGCAGGGGCATCGGGATTGTAGATGTCATCGCCTTCGACCGCACTGGCGACGCCAATGCCGATGCCGCTCAGCAGCATCGCGAAAGCCGCGATGAATGCAACCCCCATTTGCCATACCGAGTTCCTGAACAGACTCATGGTGTCCCCTCGTACCACTCGTTACTGCACTAAATCGAACCACACTACCCACTATCAACATTGGCTGCACCTCAGGACATGGTGCACCAGTTTGCCCCCCGTGCCAGAGACCCTCCATGGTCATATTCCCCTGCTGGCGCTTCGATAGTGGCAGCACTCAGTCGCGTTGTTAGCGTGACAGGGAAACGCTTTACCGCCACCTACAGCAGGACGGTGAACACAAACGGTAGAGCGATGACGAGGATTAGAAGAATGACAGTGCCCACCCATACGGCTGGGCGGCCCATATTGACCGTCCATCCGGCGCCAAAGCGCTTGGGCACCCAGATGGTTGGGTCGTTGCGGTTCACGTAGATGATGCCGCCATACCAGTAACGTTCCTCATCCCATGGGCTCGTGTCGTCGTCAGTGCCGTCGTTGTTCGCACTGCCATCGTTCGATATTGCTCCGTCATTGACCGAGCCATGCTGCCCGTAGAACAGCATGACCATGATGCCGCCGATGAGCGCGAACGCACCGGCGAACGCACCGGTCAGTCCGACCAATCCCAGATCGAGCACGCCGATCGTACCGAGTTGTATGGTCATGCCGATGCCCAGGGTCGTGACCACGCCAACGAGCAGCACATACACGCTCCACGCGCGTGCCATCGTCGCATACCGCCGCGTTGGGTTTGTCGGCGAATCTGTGTTGACCTGACGCTTCGCATATAGGACGGCGGCATGAGCACCAGTCATCACCGCGGCGAGCATCAGCTCCATCAGCGGCGCGAACCAGATCACGGACGGGCTTTTATCGGCCCATCCGTTGACGATGCCGGCGGCGTCCGTATGGATCGGCACCCGTTGCGGCATATGGTCGTAACCCGCATACCCGACAGTTATCGTCGCGGCTATCACCAAGACGTAGACGAGATCCCACCATAGCGTCAGAGGCCGCGGAATCATGTCGTCGTCGGCGATCACCATACGTTTCGCGCCTGCTGTCGTCCAGCCGCGCTCGCGTTTGATGGCGATCACTCGTCTACGGAACCGTTGCTGGATTGTGAACCCGGCGATCATTACCAAGACCGACAGAACTGACGCGCACCAGAACGTCATTGTCGCGCCGGCCAGCCGCCATAGTACGAAGCACGCGAGCACCGACACTGCCCCGAGCGCGCCGACCACTATCGAGAAGACGATGCGATAGCGTCGGATAGGCGCATCAGCGAACGTATCCGGCGGCACGGTGACGCCGAACACTTCGTGCCGGCCTACTACCCAAGGTACGATTGCGATGCCGATTGCGGTCAGTGCCGGTAGCAAGAGAAGCACGATCATGGTGGCGACACCCGTTATGGTCGTTGGACTGCTATGCATCGGATCCTCCTGATTGATGATCGGCGTTTGCTGATTGTCCGTTGCGACGGTCTTGTCTTGGTGTTGTCAGTGTCTGGAATTCCTTCGTGTAACGGGCCACTCCGATCACAATCCTAATTATCCCACCGGCGAGATGGACCCGGAGCGACACCGAGGCTCATCGCGTAGGGGAGCCGTACACAGTCCCTGCATAATACCGAGCGTGGCTCATATGGTTTGCAATGCGTGGACTTACACTTGGAATAACGATGTTCATAGAGTCGGCAGGTGAATGGTGGAACCGATTTGGACTGTGAATGAAACGCAGGCATGGCGTGATGCCGCGATGGGCAGGAACGATTGCGACCGGCTCGACAGCGAGGAATGGGATGGGCCGGTACGTCAGTATTTCGGTTTCTGGAACGGAGATGACTGGGCATCCAACTTCCATCCGGCACCCTTTGTCGTCGATTGGGGGGATACCGATGGTTCGGCGACCAAGCTGCAATTCGAGTGCAGCGAACAATGGTTCATATTCCGCAAGGCGTGGCGGTTCCACGATCAGACCGCGATGGATGCTGTGATGCAACCGGGACTGGAACCCCGCCAATACAAGGCGATCGGCCGCGGCGTAAAAGGATTCGACGTGGTCGTATGGGATAGGGAATCGTCCGGATACATGTTCGAGGCGTTGATGTTCAAGTTCACCCAGAATCCCGAACTCGCGAAACAGCTGACGGATACGGGTGATCAAGTGCTGGTCGAATGTTCACCGTTCGACACCATCTGGGGTGCCGGACTTGGCAAGCAGACGAAGGACGGTCGGGCCGATGACCGGTGGAAGGATTCATGCAACTGGCGTGGGAAGAACAAACTCGGCTTTCTGCTGATGGATGTACGTGACATCCTGAACGCCGGCGCCACGCCGTTCGATTTCCAATACCGACCTTTCATCGAACTGATCCCTCAATTGGATAGGCCGGCGAACAAGCTGTACAAGTGGATCTACCCCGAGTTCCATCAAGAAGGCGTGATTCCTCTGAGCTGGTGCGACTACGGGCCCGCGGTGGATCAATGGTGGGATCTTATCTATGAGACTCCTGGATGGGAGGATTTCCATGCGGTGTTGGAGGATTCCGGTATCGATCCTTGGAAGACATTGGAGTCGGGCAACTATGCACAGCTCAATGCCAAACAGGTGCAGGCATTGATGACATGGCTGACCCGCCGTGAACGTTCCGACGAGGGGACGATCGGCGAATCACTGGAGAACGGATGGCTGCTCAACCTGCTCAAACGACTCCGAGGCATCGGCGGGGACGTGGAGCAGGACCGCTGAGATCGCGGTATTCGTCATTGGCGTTTCTTTGGCGAGCACAAGCCTTACGCAGAGCATCGGGAACGTGGCGATGGAACGGCTTTAAATCTCAGTGAATTTATCACACGTAAACGTTGCCACCATATCGATCCGCGCCGAAATCGAGGTCGTATTTCGGCGCAAGCATCCCGGCACCGAAGCTGAGCGACGGATCCTTGCGTTTCGCAGCCCAGCCATGACCGTGCCAGGGATTGAATGACACACTGAAATCAGGCACGAAACGTATCTGATCGGCGTATATCTCCACGGTCATGCGGATGATTGGCCACTTGTCGAATGCTACCGAGGTAACGGGCCTCCTGGTATATACGGAGAACCGTCGCACGCCGTAGGCATCGCTGCCTCCGTATCCTTCACATTCACCGTATCCGAATGGCACGTTGACAGCCGGTGCCCACATCAGACACGTTGCGCGTTCGAATGTCTGAAAGGGTGTTCCCGTATCGTCATGGACGACGTAGTCCGGGCAACGTAGCAGGTCCATGACACACGCCTCCGTACACATGGCATTCAATTCACGGGGACCCACCGAAACCAGACGTGCCAGATTCCGACGTACCAGCGTCACGTCGCCGACGTCACGACCGGAAAATCGCCACAATACGATAGTGACAACAATAAGTCCGATTTCGATGGCGAGAAAGGCCGATAGCGTGGCCAGCGGATTCTCCTTGGCGGATGGATCAGCACGTAGACAAGCACAGCCGTCCATCCAATGATGAGTACGGTCATCGTTATCGCGGTGGTCTTGCGAGTGTGATCGGTTTTCTTCGCCAGCTGGTGCAGATAGCCAGCGTCGACGCCGGGCATTGCGCGATGCCATTGCGACGCCGCTCCCATGATCATGCCTGACGAGGCCGCGTTCATTGCAATCATACGGTCACTATCCCACTGACGCATGACCATCGACGTGACTCACGTTTTTTGAGCGCATAAGGCTGGTGGTTCCTTATCGGGAATGAGCGTGGACTGTGCCGGTCCTGTTGGATATTAAGGTTTTTCAATCACTGTTGTGGATAGGTTCGGACTGCCCGCTATGAGGTTTTCGGGATTGGACGTCGTATGGCAAGGAGCTGTTCGAGTCTTGGAGAACATGCAGCAAATGGCCACCACTGTTATGTCCGGCGGTACATCAGGATTGGGT
Organism: Bifidobacterium tissieri; assembly: GCF_002259645.1. GTDB lineage: Bacteria > Actinomycetota > Actinomycetes > Actinomycetales > Bifidobacteriaceae > Galliscardovia > Galliscardovia tissieri. The sequence goes on along the minus strand of NZ_MWWV01000025.1, from coordinate 3,044 downwards.
GGGCGGACATTATAATGATAACGAGTATCATTAGCAATGAACTAAGGGGGAATAGTGTCCGATCGTCAAGAGCGGCACGTCGACGCGCACGCGTCGCAGCCGTCGAATCCCCGCGTCACTCGGCCGCGCATGCTCATCGAACAGACGCTGTCCGAACTTTCACGCTTCGTCACAGCCCAGGAAATCACCGACATTCTTCGTCGTCGCGGCACGCGCATCGGCACCGCCACCGCATATCGGAATCTGCAATCGATGGCCGAGCAGGGCAGACTCGACGTCATCCACCTTAACGGCGAAACCCTGTACCGCGCCTGCGCCGACCGCCATCATCACCATCACATCATGTGCCGGAGCTGCGGAAAGATCATAGAAATCGAAATACCGGGACTGGAGCAGTGGATCGAACAGGCGACGGCCAAACTGCACTACGTCGACGTCACCCACGTGCTGGAGATATACGCCCTGTGTCCACGCTGCGCGCGGAAGGCCGTCGATGACACCCGAAATGATGACGGGTATAACATTCAATAGCCGCGGGTGGCAACGCGGGCGCGTCCAGTGGTTCGCATATTCAGAAGCATCCATAACAAATCGTGAGCCGGCACGCGCATCGCAGGAGGCTGGGAACGGGAAAGCAGACAGGGGAACGGTAACCATTTTCGCTAACTTCCACCCCGATGCGTCAGACCCTATCCTTTCAACTGTCAATGCGAAGAAAACAAGAATGTTGAAAGGATAGCCAATGACCATCAAGACCATCGACCAGCACGCCTACGAAATCGTCACCGAGGAAGGCACCTTCGCCGTCTGCAAGGACACGCTCGCCAAGTTCGACATCTCCGCCCACGAGCACGGTGTGGCAGCCTGCGGCTGCTGCGGCTGCTGCCTGACCGGAGACTGCTGCGACGACACCGACTGCATGCATGGTTCCGACGAACAGTGCGAGGGCAAGGCCTGCATCCACACGTGCCATGAAAACCGCGAAGGCCACGAGTGCGCGTTCTGCCACCTCGCCTTCGACACCAACGAGGCCTGCCACGAGGCGATTCTGGCTGATCTGAAGGCGCTCAAGGCCGAGCTCGCCGCCTGAAATCCGTTTTACCGGTTCACGCAATGAATCAAGGTTTATTGCGCGAACCAGCCATTGCATTGCCCCCGTCATGGACACCGCCACCGTTTCGGGAAATGTCCATCAGCCGAAGTGTCCGTCAACCCCTCCCAATCAAAAATCAAATCAGTCTATTCACCATAGTTCCTTGCCAGTGTTTTCCCTTGGATAGAACGCCTTTACCTGTATGGTGCTGTGTATGCCGTATTCGTCCAGCAGCTGTTGGAACAACTCTTGTGTGCGTCGGCGCGTGTCGTCGACGAGAGGCATGAAATCCGTCATCGGATACACATTGATAGTGGTGGACATGGCTTTATCGTATCGTGCATAAGCGCGAATGACACCACTAAGAGCCAGTAACACGCTTGTTGTTACTGAGGGACTGTTCGGCAAAAGAAGAGAGCCCTACTTCCCAATCGGGAGTAGGGCCCTTGTGGTCGGGCTGACAGGATTTGAACCTGCGACATCCTGTACCATCAGGGGGTTGCTTTGCAAAAACCGGCTACTTTGGATGAGCGGAATATCGTTGGAATCAAGCCGTTTCTGAGTTTTGGTGTTCTTTACTGGAACCAGTGGGTTTGGTTAATCCTGACGGTCACTGTTACTGAAATGTTACTGGGATTTGCCGCTTGGGAAGGCGACACGCTCGGCGTGTCGTGAGTGGTTGGATTGCAGTCCAGCAAGAACTGTTTCGTCGGTAGTTACTGGATTCCCGGCAGAAAGACCATGCTTCTGGATTCCATCAGAATTGCTTGCGTCGTAGAATCTTGAGATAGTTTTTACGGAAGTCACGCCGATCTTTGAACATCTTTCGGTCGGTAGCGGTCTCTTCGCCGGCGTTGAATTTCAACGCTGTCAGTTCGATGGTGCACATCAAATCGGCGGCCTGCTCCAGACGATAGTCCTTCGGTTGCGCATCGCGATACACGACGGCCTCTTTGGACAGCGCATAGTCGATGGATGCTTTCAGCGCATTCGATACGATTTGCTGCCCATTGTCGTAGTACACCTTGATTGTCTCATACGATTGGAATTCGTTGAGATGTGATAGGAAGAAGTCCGCAAGATCGCGTTTGAGCTGTGCTTCGAATCGGGTCCTGTCGCCGTCGAACATGCTTTTGCGATGGGCGAACGTCACGTATCGGAACGGAAGGTTACGGGCAAGCGTGAAGAACGCGAAGAACAGTCTCTTGCGATCCGTGAATGAGACGTCCTCGTAATCGTCGTGCCCGTTGAACAACGGACCGGCATGGAACGGGATGTCCGGCAAAGCCGAATCTGTCAGATGCCGTTCATACTTCTCGATGTGCGTGGTTATGGGCGTGGAGTGCACATGGAACACCAGCGTGATGAGATAGGGGTGTATTGTCTCGGGGCATGGTTGACGGGTGTCTCGGGGCATGGTTGACGGGGTGTCCTGGGGCATGCTTTACTGCTGTCCTGGGGCATCGTTGTCGTTCGCCGGTGGCCTGCGGTATTGGTATTCGCGTGTGGTGTCGAGTCTTTGGTCGGCGAGGATCTCGCCGGTGGCGGTGTCGGTGACGGTGACGATGCCGTGGTCGATGGCCAGTTCCACCGTCCTGCCGGCGTTCTCCCTGCCGATGTTGACGATGATGCGGCGCAGCGGAGCGACGCCGCCCTGCTGGGTGACGCATCCGCGTCGGTCGGTCTTGTGCGTGCGGGCCGGGACGGTCACGTCCACGGGCTCGGGCTCCGTGCGTTCGGCGGCCGGGACGGGCCTGCGTCTCGGGGCCGTCACGCGTTCGGCCTCGCGGTGTTCCTCCTCGTCGCGTCTGGCCTGTTCGCGGGCGGCGATCTCGGGGTCGGGGCCGGCCTTGCCCTTGGCCTCGTACGCCTCCTTGGGGGTGCGGCGGCCCAGGGCCCGGTGGGGGCGTTCCTCGTTGTACTCGCGGCGGAACTCGTCGAGCTGGGCGTT
>NZ_MWWV01000024.1 GCF_002259645.1 Bifidobacterium tissieri | reverse complement strand
GGCCAATCCGCATAGACGTCGGCATGATCCAAAACATCGCAACTCTGCTGGGACTCATCCAAGTCGTATTCGAACTCATCGACGCCATTGGCGCCGGAAGCCGGCCGGCACTCGTCGCGGCCGGGGCCCTGATGTTCATCCTGCACGCCATCCACCCGCTCATCAAACGCCGCGGACGCCACACCCGCCACAATCGGCACACAAACCGTGAGAAAGGACTCTAAAGCACCACAAAAGTTCCTATAGCCCCCGGATCGGGTTCCTGTGCGGCATCGTCACCGTGGCGGTATGGCTGACCGTGGGCATGGGATGGTGGAAGATCATCGGACTGTGGTGATTATGGAGTCCGGTTAGGGTTATAGGCCAAAGAAAAACCTCTTCGCGCATCATTGCCTGCGAAGAGGTTTTCTCATCCCCGTTTGCATCCGGGAAACGACATCCGGAGGCAGGGCTTCCCACCAACGATATTCACGTTACTCCTGCAGGGGTTTCGGCACCGCAATGAAACCTATGGCAACCGATTGATGTGACGTAAATCACAATACAGACGTCTGAAACCATACGCTTCGACCAGTTCGGCGAACAGTAGACTCGGCATCATGATCTTACCGAAACGCATTCCGCTGGGGGCACGCATCGTGGTACGCACGACCATGGGTGTCGACGAGGCCGATGGAAGGGAGAAGTACCGGGATTATGTGGGTCATGTCACCGGCTGGGATGGCACGACGCTGACGATGCTGCGCGACGAATCCGCCAACGGCCGCAGAAAGGCCCAGATCGTCACCATCGACGCCATGAGCATCGTACGACTCAAGCCCATTCCGGAGAGACCGACGTTCCTCCGGCCATGAGCGGACATGATTCGTCAAATGCCTGTGCTTGTATCGCTATAAACACCGTGTTGATCATGTTCGATATCCGATCGAAATCCACGATCCGGATCACGAATCCCATGACCATGAATCCATCAAGGAGCCGCCATGATACAGCACAGAAACACCCGCACGGAGGGGGCCATCAAAGAGGCGTTCATCACGTTGACTAACGCCAAGGGTTTCGACGCCATGACCGTCAGCGATCTCGCCCGTGAGGCGCATATCAATCGAGGCACGTTCTACACGCATTACACCGACAAGTTCGATCTGCGTCAGCAACTGCTCTCCAACGCCATGAGCGATCTGACGCAGATCATGCTCACTCCAGGGCCGTCCTTCCCACGGCAGACGACCGGTCCGCAACAGACGGGCGCTGACGGACAGCTCATCTCCTACAACGCGCTTCTTGACGGACTACGGTACATCAAGAACGACTTCGCGTTCTTCGACGCCATCTCGCACAGCGGCAACGACATGCAGCTGTACAACCGCACCAAGGACATCATCACCGAGCTGCTGCTCATCGAGGCGGAGAAGGTGGGCAAGAAACCGAACCGCGACGACATTCCCTCCGTGTACGTCCGGGAGATGCTCGCCGCGTCGCTCACCGCCATCGTCTGGCTGTGGCTCAAACGCGGCTGCGATGAACCGCCGGAGACCATCGCGACGATCATCGATCGTGCACGCACGCTGGCTCCGGTCGATCTGCTCAACTGACCAGTGCCGTGCGAATCTCGGCGATGGCGGTGTTCCGATCCGTCATATGCGTGATGTGTTCGCCCCGCCGGGCGGATGCAAGCAGCCGGTCACGCCATGTGGAACGCCCGGACTCCGTGGCCCCTGCGGTACCGTTCTCATCATCGCCGTCAATCCGCACGGTCACCGACTCGTGTTCGACTCCCGCACGTTCACGGGCCTTGTATTCGCGGTAGGGATGTGCCACGGCGAAGAACTCCCGAACCTGCGCGAGCGCAGTATCGTCACCGGATTCGAGCAGGGCCGCCATGGATTCCAGACGTTCGCCCATGTGGTGCAGCAACCGGGCCACATTCGCGGCATCCTCCTCCACCATCGCACGGGTCCGGTCGGGATCGGTGAGGGCGACGCGCGTCATGTCGCGCCAGCATCCGGCGGCCAGCGCCTGAGCGATGTTGCGTTCCGGCATTTCGGTCAGTTCGTTCGCCAATGCCGTGGACACCACATGCGGCATGTGGCTGATCATCGCGGCGGCACGGTCATGCGTGTCATCGTCGATCACGATGATGCGGTCGCCCACTCCCTCGCAGATCATATCGACCACGACGAGCAGCCGCTCATAGGACGTCCGCTCGTCGAAGGTCACCGCCCATAGGGCGTCGTCGTACAGTGACGGATCGGATGCGGCATAGCCGGAGAACTCATTGCCTGCCATCGGATGGGCGCCGACATAGCAATCATCAAGCCCGACAGCCTTCACCTCGTCACGCACCTGCCCCTTGACGCTACCCACATCGGCGAGCACGGTATGCGGGTCCATCACCGGTGCCAGCTGTCGCAGCACATCCGGCATGGCCTTGAGCGGCGTACACAGCACAAGCACGTCCGGAACCGCGCGAGCCAGTTCCGCCACGTCGTCCACGCATTCGATGCCGGCGGCACGCGCACGATCGTATGGGGCCGGGCGATGGTTCCATGCGATCACACGACGACCGCGTTCCGTCAGTCGCCGGGCGAGCGATCCGCCGATCAGTCCGAGTCCGGCGATGGCGATCACCTGCGCCTCGGGTCGCTCTGGTGTCATGTTCACGCCCATAGCAGCTCCCTGTCATCGTCCGGTTCGAATCGCACACCGGATACGTCCGTGGAGTCCAGTCGTACGCCGCCCTTGGGCAGCATCCACGCACTCACCGGCGGATTCGGCCGTTCCCTACGCGGGTATACGGCCAGCGTCTTCACCCAATCCCCATGCGCAGCCACGGTGCCGAGCACCGTTTTGAACTGCGGCTGCCAAGGTGCCGCATCGAGCGTGGCGATGAAGCTGTATGTGCCGGCATGACCTTTGATCGGCCGTGAAATGAAACTGGTCATGTTCAGTCCCGCATCGCGAATCACATCGAGCAGATCGGCCAGTACGCCCGGTCCGGTACTCAACGGAATGAACGCGACGATGGATTCGAATTCGACGACCCCGTTGGATTCGGCCTGCGCGAGCTGCTCTCGTGCCTGCTCGCGCGGTGCCAGCACAAGGAAGTCGGTAACCGCTCCGTCGAAGTCCTGAACGTCCTTGCACAACACATTCAGACCGTAGAGTCCGGCACAGATGGATGGGCCAAGCGCCACCTCGTCGGAGGCGATGTCGCGGCATGCGGCGGCGTTGGACGATGACGGCTCGGAGGTCAGTCCATGTTCGACAATGAATTTCGAGCATTGTGCCAGCCCGTGCGGATGCGCTCGGACCACGGTCAGGTCACCGTGTCCGGGACGGACCAGCGCATCGAATGCGACGTCGACGCTCACCCGGGCGAATCCCGCCACATCCTCGGCGTCGATCAGTGCATCCAGATTCGGCACCACATAGCCTTCGATGTTGCTTTCCCACGCGACCACTCCCCAACCGTCGCCGTTGGCCACGGCGTTGAAGATGGCGGTCACGTTCGGTTCGGCAATGCATTCCCCGCCATCCGGGATGAGCTCTGCGGCCGCGGACGCCGCCTGATGGGTGAACGAGCCCTGAGGCCCAAGATAATGCAATGACACGGTCATAAATCAGTGATTCCTTCTGTCGGACACGTCGAACCAACGTTGCGGCAGCACGAGCATGAACACCTGAAGCGCCACCATGCCCAGCATCCAGATGATGCCCGCCTTCTGCATGAGCAACGTATAGGAATCCGAAACGTACCCGAAAATCAACATCGCACGGGATTGGGTGGACGTCTGCAGGATCAGCATGGTCACCGCACCGGAGGCGATGAGGTGAAATCCCACGCCGACGCTGCCGGATCGGGCACGCGCCGACCATGTGGATATGCCGAGCAGCAGAAACGACAGCACCAGCCCGTAGGGGATGCTCCACTGGACGCCCATGCGATGGGTGGCGGCGCCGACGAAGCCGACGATCGCGCCCGAGGCCGCACTGACAAGGATGCGACCCCACGAGGGCAAACGAAAACTCCACGGCTTGGAGGCATCGTTATCTGCCCGTTGTCGCCGTGGAGTCATCTCCATTCGTGTAGTCATATGGTTCAGTATGGCCGCCGGACCCTACAAGTGTCTCGTGATCGACATCACGATTCCACTTGCCGAGACCGACGGCTTCCCTCGATGCGTGATCGGGGATACGAATCAGGCGTTCTTGTTCTGACGACGCTGCTTGGCGCGCCACTTGTACCAATCGTCACGCTTGAGGATGATCTTGCGCACGCGGATGGCCTCGGGGGTCACCTCCACGCACTCGTCCTCGTTCGCGAAGTCGAGGGACTCCTCAAGGCTCATCTTGATCGGCGGGGTGAGCGTCTCCAGCACGTCGGCGGTGGAGGAACGCATGTTGGTCATGTGCTTGGCCAGCGTGATGTTCACGTCGAGCTCGTCGGGCTTGTTGTTGATGCCCACGACCTGACCCTCGTAGACCGGGGACTGCGGATCGACGAAGAAGTTGCCACGGGCCTGCAGACGCTGCATGGCGTACGGGGTGGCCACACCCTGACGATCGGAGACCATGGAACCGTTCTGGCGGATGACGATCTCGCCAGCCCACGGAGCGTAGCCGGCGGAGATGGAGGATGCGATGCCTGTGCCGCGGGTGGCGGACAGCAGCGCGGTGCGGAAGCCGATCAGGCCACGGGACGGAACGGTGAACTGCAGACGCACCCAGCCGGAGCCGTGGTTCGTCATGTTGTCCATGCGACCCTTGCGGTCGGCCATGAGCTGGGTGACCGCGCCCATGTACTCCTCGGGCACGTCGATGGTGGTGTTCTCCATCGGCTCGTTGATCTTGCCGTCGATGATCTTGGTGACCACCTGCGGACGGCCGACGGTCAGCTCGTAGCCCTCACGACGCATCTGCTCGGCCAGCACGGCCAGAGCGAGCTCACCACGGCCCTGAACCTCCCAGGCGTCGGGACGGTCGGTGGGCAGTACCTTGATCGACACGTTACCGATGAGCTCGCGATCCAGACGATCCTTGATCATGCGGGCGGTGAGCTTGTGGTCCTTGCCCTCGGTGCCGGCCAGCGGGGAGTCGTTGACGCCGAAGGTCATGGAGATTGCCGGGTCGTCGACGTGGATGAGCGGCAGCGGCTTCGGATCGTTGGGGTCTACGATGGTCTCGCCGATCATGATGTCGTTGACACCAGCGACTGCCACGATGTCTCCGGGGCCGGCCTCCTCGACGGGCTGACGGTCCAGACCCTGGGTGCGCAGCAGCTCGGAGACACGGAAGTTCTCAAGGGAGCCGTCCACACGGGACAGGCCGTAGGTGGCGCCCTTCTTCAGCGTGCCGTTGTAGATGCGGACCAGACCGAGTCGACCGAGGAAGTCGGAGGAGTCGATGTTGGCCACGTGGGCCTGCAGCGGAGCATTTTCGTCGTATTCCGGAGCGGGGATGTTGGAGATGATGGCCTCGAACAGCGGCTCGAGGTTGTCGTTGTCCGGCATGCCGCCGTCGGCGGGCTGGTTGACCGAGGCGTAGCCTGCCTTGGCGGCGCAGTAGATCACCGGCATGTCGAGCAGCTGGTCGAGATCGAGATCGATGCCCTCATGCTGCACGTCGTCGGCCAGACCGAGCAGCAGATCGGAGGTCTCGCCCACGACCTCCTCTATACGGGCGTCGGGGCGGTCGACCTTGTTGACGCACAGGATCACCGGCAGCTTGGCCTCAAGGGCCTTGCGCAGCACGAAACGGGTCTGCGGCAGCGGGCCTTCGGAGGCGTCGACCAGCAGCACCACGCCATCGACCATGGAGATGCCGCGCTCCACCTCGCCGCCGAAATCGGCGTGGCCGGGGGTGTCGATGATGTTGAGGGTGATGCCCTCCGGGTGGCCGTACTTGGCGGCCAGCGGGCCGGTGTATTCCACGGCCGTGTTCTTGGCGAGGATGGTGATGCCCTTCTCGCGTTCCAGATCGTTGGAGTCCATCACACGATCCGGAACCTCTTCGCGTTCGTTGAAGACATGGGACTGCTGAAGCATTGCGTTCACGAGCGTGGTCTTGCCGTGGTCGACGTGAGCCACAATCGCCACATTACGGATATCACCGCGTACCGCCATCGAAAACCTCTCTTAGTTGACTGTCTATTTGTGTCGCAAAAAGTTCTTGCGTCGATTCTGAGTATTCGGAATGGTTCGTTGCCGTTTCCCTATACACACACAAACCGCACCAATCGTAGCCGTATTCCTTGACAGCGATCATGCGGACACGTTACGTCCTACGCCACGTCATTCACCGATTCGGGGAGGAACGGAGCGAGCGACGGCAGCTGGCCGAGACCGTCCAGTCCCATTTTCTCCAGAAACACATCGGTGGTGACCAGCAGCGCCGCATGGGAGTCGGGATCGACGCCCCGCTCGCCGATCAACCCATGCAGCGTCAGTGAACGGATCACACCGTCGGAGTTCACGCCGCGGATGGCGGCGACCTGCGCACGCGTGATCGGCTGCTTGTAGGCCACGATCGCCAACGTCTCCATGGCAGCCTGCGACAGACGCGCGGTTCTGCCGTCATTGACAAAGGATTCCACGATCGGATCAAACGACCGTCGGCTCGCCAGACGCCATCCGCGAACCGTATGCCGCAGTTCGAACCCGCGGCGCGGAAGCCCCTCCGTACCGTCGTATTCGTCGCGCAACGATTCCAACGTCACACGCACCCGATCGGCATCCACGTCCAGCACGGACGCCAGCGAATCCTCCGTCACAGGATGATCGGTCACCATCAGCACCGATTCCAGGCACGCCGCAAGCCCACCGGGAAAATCATCCACATTCACCATCTATGCAAAATCCTTTTCAATCATCGTCACGGCGGCATTCCCTTCGCCGCCATCCGTCGTCCCGGACGGGGAATCCCCGCCGACCGCCCATCGCAGATGCAGATCGGCGTACGGTCCATCCTGCTTGAACTGCAGATCGCCCTGTTTGAAGAACGCCAGCACCGCAAGGAAACGGGCCACCACCTCGATCCTCGTATCCGTGTCGGCCGTCAGCTGATCGAACGTCATGGAACCACCAGCCGGCAGTCGACGCAACCGATCCCTGACCATGGACGCCTGCTCGCGCAGATCCACCAGAGGCACATGCAGCTGGCTGACGGCAACCTCCTCGGGAGGAGCGCCGGCGATCGCCCTGGCGGCCAGACGAGCCAACGCATCCGCATCCGTGGCAAGCCGTAGCTCCGGCATCATGGCGGCGATCACGTCATCCACGTACCCCGGATGATCCACTTGCCCCGCATTGGCGTCCATACGGGTGCGAAAATCCAGTCCGGCCTGCTTGAACGCCTTGTACTGCAGCAGTCGGGCGAACAGCAGATCGCGCTCCCTCAACGCCTCCATGCTGCGTTCGTCGCGCTCGCCGTCGTCGAAGGACGGCAACAGGGCCGCGCTTTTCGCCTCCACGAGCACCGACGCCACATCGATGAACCCGCTGGCCTCGTCCATATTGTCGGTCAGATCCATGGCACCGATGTAGGCAAGGAACTCCTCGGTGATCGTCGCCAGTGAGACCTCGGTCAGTTCCATCCGCTGGTTGGCCAGCATGCCCAACAGCACGTCGAACGGGCCCTGATACGACTCGAGGTCCACATGGAAACCGGCGGTGGCATCGGATTCGATGGCACCGCCGGTCTGTGACTCCGGGAACTGTGGCTCCGGTAATTCGAGGGGATGCTCCGCCGCCGTCACGCCACCACTCCGCGCGCCACCATCTCACGCGCCACCTCGCGATATTCCTTGGCGGTCTTGTGATCCGGCGCGTACATGGTGATCGGCGCGGCGGCGATCGTGGCGTCCGGCAGTTTGATCGACCGAGTGATCACGGTGTGGAACACCTTCTCCTGGAATGCCTCGTAGATGCGGTCGAGCACCTCCTCGGAATGCAGCGTGCGAGTGTACATTGTGACCAGCACGCCGTCGATCTCCAGACCGCGATTGATGCGGCTCTTCACCTTTTCGATGGACTGCATGAGCAACGCCACGCCACGCAGGGCGAAGAACTCGGCCGCGACGGGAATGATCACGCCATCGGCCGCCGTCAGCGCGTTCACGGTGAGCAGACCCAACGACGGCTGACAGTCGATGATGATCAGATCGTATTCGTCGCGCAGCGGACGCAGCACGCTGGCAAGCACCTGCTCACGACCGACCTCGGTGACCAGCTGCACTTCAGCGGCGGACAGATCGATGTTCGCGGGAATGATGTCCAGTCCCTCGAACCTCGTGTGATGCACGACTTCGTGCGGGTCCAGCGACGGGTTGAACATGGCCGTGTAGATGGTGTTGTCCACGGAGTTCGCGTTGATGCCGAGTCCGACCGACGACGCTCCCTGGGGATCGGAGTCGACGATCAGCACCTTGCGTCCGAAGTTCGTCAATGCACCGGCGATGTTGATCGATGAAGTGGTCTTGCCTACGCCACCCTTCTGGTTGCACATGGCAATGATTCGTGCGGGTCCATGATGGTCCAAAGCTTGCGGCGCGGGGAACGTCTCATATTCGCGCCCTAACAGATCAGTAGGCATAGACTCCATGCTAACAACAACCGTGCCTAGTTTGTTCGCACCTGAATCACATGTGCTCCACGTGTCATATGAACGTCCTGCCATGGCCTTGCCGCATCCCCGGCTCGATGCATCCCTGCCATCGCCCATTGGCCCTACCGGGCACGGGGGTGGGAGATCAGGTAGGTCTCCATGAGCACCTGGGGGCTGACGTGCGTATAGATCTGCGTGGTGGTCACACTCGCATGGCCGAGCAGCTCCTGCACGGTGCGTACATCGGCGCCGCCTTGAATAAGATGCGTGGCGAAGGAATGACGCAGCGTATGCGGATGCAGCGGCCTGTCGATGTGGGCGCGCTTCCCCGCCGTCGTGACGATCTCCCACACCGACTGCCGCGACAGCCGGCGCCCGCGCTTGTTGAGGAAGATGGCGCGCAACTCAGGATTTTTGCGAGCCTTGCCCACCAGAGCCTCACGACCGGCGGAAAGATACGCGCGCATGGCCTCGCACGCATAGGATCCGATGGGGACCAGCCGTTGCTTGGACCCCTTGCCGGTAAGTCTCGCCACACGACGATCGAGGTCGATGTCGGCGAGGTCGGTCCCCACCGCCTCAGAGACGCGACACCCCGTGGCATACATGAACTCGAGCAACGCACGGTCACGCAGGGATACGGGGTCCACGGCACCTTTGGGAGCAGCGGCGTCAAGCAACGCGGACACCTCATCCACGCTGAGCACATCGGGCAAGGTGGACGCCCCCTTGGGAGGCTTCACCCCTTCTGACACGTCGGATGGGGCATTGCCCTCGGAGACGGCGAACCGGTGAAGCTCATGCACGGCCGCAAGACGGCGGGCTCGGCTTCTTGTGCTCTCCTCCGCGAGCGACGCCATGAAATCCTCGACATCGTGACGGGAGACGGCGTCGATCGTGGTGATGCCGTGGGCGTTCAGCCACTGCTCGTATCTGGTCAGATCGGACCGGTATGCGGACACCGTGGCCTTGGCCAGGCCCCGCTCAACATCAATGTATGCCAGAAAACGTTCGATCAGCTCGTGCACGGATCATCCCCCTCACCTACGGCGGCAAAAGAAAACCCCGTCACGTAGCGTATACGTAACGGGGTGCAACCATCGACTGATGAATACTATCAGGCGTTGACCGGGGCGTTCACGTCCTCGGGCAGAGCGGCCTTGGCGGCCTCGACGATGGTCTTGAAGGTCTCCGGATCGGAGACGGCCAGCTCGGCCAGAGCGCGACGGTCGAGATCGATGTCGGCCAGACGCAGACCCTGGATGAAGCGGTTGTAGGTGATGCCTTCGGCGCGGACGGCAGCGTTGATACGCTGGATCCACAGCTTGCGGAAGTCACCCTTGCGAGCCTTGCGGTCGCGGAAGTTGTAGTTGAAGGAGTGGAGCAGCTGTTCCTTGGCCTTGCGGTACAGGCGGGAGCGCTGGCCGCGGTAACCCGAAGCCCTTTCGAGAACGACGCGACGCTTCTTCTTGGCGTTGACTGCGCGCTTGACACGTGCCATATCTTATTTCCTCAGCTTTCCTAAGTCGTCTTCTGTGCAGACCACGGATCAGTGGTTGAGCATGTTCTTCAGGTTGGCGGTCTGGGTCTTGGCCAGCACCTTGTCGGCCTTCAGAGCGCGGCGCATACGGGCCGACTTGTGCTCAAGGTTGTGACGCATGGAGCTACCAGCGTGCATCAGCTTGCCCGTACCGGTGACGCGGACGCGCTTGGATGCAGCGGAGTTACTTTTCATCTTCGGCATTGCTGCCCTCCTTTTGAGTATGTTCCTTCACGGAAGTCTTGTTCAGTTCGGCATGGGCCTCGGCTGCGGCCTCGGCCTGGGCTTCCTTCTTCGCGGCCAGTCGAGCGGCCTGACGGGCCTGACGCTCGGCGCGGGCGGAGGCACCACGTCGACGCTGCTCGGACTGGGTGTGCACCTTCTTGCCCTTGGGGGCCAGCACCATGATGATGTTGCGACCCTCCTGACGCGGCTGGGATTCGATCGTGCCCAGCTCCGACACCTCGTCGGCCAGACGACGCAGCAGCTCCACGCCGCCGATCGGGCGGGACTGCTCGCGGCCGCGCAGCATGATGGTGACCTTGACCTTGTCGCCGCCGGAAAGGAATCGCTCGACATGACCCTTCTTGACATCAAAGTCATGGTCGTCGATCTTCAGGCGGAAACGAATCTCCTTGATCTCCGCGGTGCTCTGGTTACGGCGAGCCTCACGAGCCTTGATCTTCTCGTTGTACTTGTACTTGCCGTAGTCAATGAGCTTGGCCACCGGAGGCTTCGCGTTCGGTGCCACCTCGACGAGGTCGAGGCTTGCCTCACGCGCAAGATTCAGCGCGACAGAGGTCGCGATGACGCCCACCTGCTCGCCCTTCGGGCCGATCAGGCGTACTTGCGGTACGCGAATCTCTTCGTTGATACGTGGTTCGGCGCTAATGATGACTCCATTCCCTACTGCCCGGCGAAATTCCATCTGCGTCCGAAACATACAGCGTCCACACGTCCAACCGATCGTCATCCGCGAAAACGTCATGAAGACGACCATACGTGTGTGGAATCCTTTGTCATGCCAACGGCATGCGATTCCACAGGAATCATGAATCATGAAACGATGACTCATCATTGCTCTGTCAGACCATGATCATGAATCGTGGTGATCAGTGATCCGGAAGGCTGTAGGCCTTGGACCCGAGGCCGTAAAAGGCTTCCAGGTGGGATTTCTCCACTTTCTTGATTTCTCAAGCCTTGAAGATAGTACCACAGTTTTTCCGTTACGCAACCGGCGTGGCGCGTGTCGTCGATCAGCGTACCTCGTCGATCAGCCCCTGAATGCCCCGCTCCTTAAGAATCGTGCGGTACGGACCCGCCTCCGCGGCGATGAGCTGGTCGATGGCACGCATGCCAAGCAGTTCCACTGGGGCCTTGTCATCGGTGAGGATAAGCGGGCTGTCGGCTTCGGGCTCCTCCACCTTCACAAAACGGTGGGCCACATCGGACATGTAGTCGCGAAGCTCGGAGTCATGCGTGCGGATGTAGGTGACGGCCCGCAGCGGGATCGCCTTGGAATCCTTGGCCAGATCGCTCACGCCCTTGAACGATTTGTCCTCGCCCTGGGTCTTGGCGAACAGTTCGCGGTTGGTGGTCCGCGGCACATCGGCCGTGATCACATTGCCGCCGCCGAACACGGATGCGATAGTGGCCTGCAGGGATTCGTTGATCGACCCCTCGCCGTCGGAGATCATGTTCATGTTCACCACCATGACGCCGCCGGGGTTCAGATGGCTCTTCACCATGCGGAAGAATTCGACGCTGCTCATCTGGAACGGAATCGTGATGTCCTGATACGCGTCGACCATGATCACGTCGTAGGTCTCGTCGCTGGCGGCCAGCCACGCCCGACCGTCGTAGGTGCTGACCGGGATGTCGCTCGGCTCGTCGAAGTACTCCCCCGCCAGACGCGTGATCTTCCCATCGATCTCCACTCCCTGCACCTTCATGTCGGGATAGTACCGACGCAGCTGCCGCGCATAGGTGCCGGTTCCCATGCCGAGGATCAGCGCGGAGCCGGCATGATCGGCGAGCGCCGGCGCGGCCAGTGCCGTGTCGTAGTACATGCCGGTGAGCCCGTCGGATTTCATGGTGACGGACTGCACGCCGAACAGCACGTTCGTGGACAGAATGGTGCGGTCGGACAGGTTCCTGACCTGCAGATAGTTGTAGATGGATTCGCCTTCATAGGCGAGATTGTTCTCCCAGAATGCGAATCCGCTCATGGGAGAGAACACCGCCGAGCCGATGAACAGCACGGTGCAGACGGCTCCAACCACCGGTTTGATGCGCGAGGAGATGAAGTACGCCAACGCGATGGCGAGCAGCAGTCCGGAGAAGATCAGGAAGGTGACGAACGTGCCTACCGCGGGAATGGTGACGAATGTGGGCAGGAACGTGCCGAGGATGGAACCGATCGTGTTGCATGCGGACAGCCGTCCGACGATGGTGGCGTTGTCGTCGAGCGAATCGGTGGTGAATTTGACCAGTCCCGGCGTGACGGTGCCAAGCAGGAACAGCGGTGGTACGAAGATGACCATGCAGCTGATGAACGCCGCGATCACAAGGAAGTTGGTCGAGACGGTGACGATCAGCAGGCCGGAGATGAGCAGGATCAGGTACTTGCCCACGAGCGGGATCAGCGCGATCCACGCGGCGGCGATGGCGATGCGACGGTACAGCAGATCGGGGTCGGGGTTCCTGTCGGCCCACCGGCCGCCGACTACGGCGCCCAGGGCGAGCGCGATCATGATGGTGCCGATGATGATGGTCCAGACGATCTGGGAACTGGAGAAGTAAGGGGCGAGCAGTCGGGATGCGCCGAGTTCGGCGGCCATGACGGCCATGCCGGAGAAGAATTCGGTGACGTAGAGGAAGACCTTTGATTGCAGAATCGGTCGGTTTCCGTTGTCCTTCATTCTCATATCGTCCGCCTTTGCCGTGCCAGTCGAATGCCGTCCCACCTATTATGCGACCATGATGCGGTTTTGTGGCGAAGATTCCGCGAATCGCCCATGCGAAACGAATATACGCAGCGTCGATACGGATCGTGCCTAGAATCGTAGTGGATTCCAGCAATGGGCCGTTCCATCAACGATGAAGGAGGATATGATGCTCGATCATCTGACGATCAAGGTGAAGGACTTCGATACGGAGGCCGCGTTCTACGAGGCCGCCCTCGCCCCGCTTGGATACACGAAGGGTGCGGAGTTCCCGGGTGCCGTGCAGTTCGCGTCCGCGGATGGCAGCAGCGTCTGGGTGAGCCGGACGGATGGCGATGTGACGCCTGCTCATGTGGCGTTCGTCGGTGACGAGGACGCGATCAAGGCGTTCCATACGGCTGGTCTTGCGGCCGGCGGCACCGATAACGGCGAACCCGGCCCCCGCCCGAACTACGGTCCGACGTATTATGCGGCGTTCGTGCACGATCCGGAGGGTAACAACATCGAGGCGTGCAAGCACTGATGTCGGATCCGGCGTGATCATTCGTCATCATGACCACGGGTCACGCCCGCCACACATCGAGTTGGTGCCCGGTCTCCACGGACGGAGGCCGGGCACCAATGGTAGGTATATGCGTTATATGCGTTATGTACGGGCCGGCAGTCGGTCAGGCTCCCGAATGGCCGCCCAGATTCGGATCGGCCGATCGGCCCTAGAGCACATGGAAGTGCTGCAACGCCTTGAGGATGCCGTCGTCATCCACATCCGCGGTGATATAGTCGGCCGAGGCCTTCGCCAATTCACCGCCGTTGCCCATGGCCACGCCGATTCCGGCGTAGGCGAGCATGTCCGCGTCATTGCCGCCGTCGCCGAACGCCATGCATTCCTCGCGCTCGAACCCGTACAGTTCCATGAACGCCTTGATGCCGGCCGGCTTGCCGCCGTCCGCCGGAATGAAATCACAGAACGCGGGATGCCACCGCACCGAACGGCATCCGGGCAGCAGATCGACGATACGTCGTTCCTCGTCCTCCTTGACGAATGCGCTGAACTGGTAGGTGGGATGGCTGAACACGCGGTTGACGTCGTCGATCACCAGCGAGGGTGCCGTGGCGCCAAGACCTGCGTACTGGTTGCGGATGATCTCGTTGATCTGATTGAAGTACACGTAATCCTCTTCGGCGAAGTTCGCGCCGACCTGCGGATGGTCGGCGAGATAGTCGAGGAAGATGCGCAGATCGGTCTTGTCGATGTCATGCGTTTTAAGGAATCCATGATCATCGAAGCAGTACTGGCCGGTCATGGTCATATAGCCGTCGAAATCGATACCGAGCCGGGCGGTGACGATCTTCATCTGCGAGGGGGCGCGTCCTGTGGCGATGAACACCTTGATGCCCTTGCCCTTGAGTTCCTCGATGGCGTCTTTGGTGGATTGGGGCACCTCGTGGGTCTTGAAGCTGGTGAGCGTGCCGTCGATGTCGAAGAACACGGCCTTGATCTGATGGTCCATACTCGTCTCCCTTTGCACGTAGCGCGTCACGTCCCATTCCTTCTCAGATTATCAACGCCCTTCGATGCCCAGACACGTAATCCGGACGGTCCCCTGCTACGCTGAGTCGCGGAAGGAGGCGATCATGCACGACGCCATGCACACCGTGGCCGGAGACGATTCCACAGACACCACGATGGAATCCGCTCCGTCGGAGGGGGAACGCCCATGGACGAGTCTGCCTGCATCGGTGAAGCGCGTATGGCTGCTGCGGTCGGCGATCAGGGACTGTTCCGGCGCTCTCGGTTGTGGCATCGTCGCGCTGATCAGTCATCTTGCCGGGTGGTGGACGTTCTGGCATGGTCCTGTGCTGATGGTCGCCGTCGTGATGCTGATGGCTGATCTTGCCACGCAGCCGCTGCGGATCCGGTACGCCTACGCATTCAACCGATACTCGATCGGCCCCCATGATGTGATGCTGCACAAGGGATGGCTGTTGCGCACCACCACGACGATCCCCTACAACCGCATACAGCATGTGACGACCAAACAGGGGCCGTTGCTGCGACGCTTCTCCCTTACCGCGGTGGAGCTCCATACCGCCGTGGACGAACATGAGATCGCGGCGCTCGATGATGACTGCGCCACCTCGATCGTGAATCAGATCAGCATGCGGGTGCTGACGTCGAAGGACGACGTATGACGGCACCGCATCCGCCGACAACGCCAGTGCGGCTACACGACGAATCGGCCGACTGGCACCGTATGCATCCACTGTCGCTGGTGATCGACATCACCGAACGGGCCCGGTCCATCATCGGCACGATGGTGTCACTGCTGGTGATGACCTCATGGCTGCGGATGCCGCGACACGCCATCCGTCTGGCCGTGGCGGCCACTCTGCTGGGCATGGCCGTAATCAGGATCGTGGCATGGTCGAGAAAACGGTATCGTCTTAACGACGATGGCATCACGATGGAGGTGGGCATCCTCAACACGGTACGCACCACCATCGCCTACGATCGCATCCACACGATCAACATCACCACGCCGTTCGTTCTTCGGCCGTTCGGACTGGTCAGCGTCGCCGTCGAATCGGGCGGCATATCCAACGGATCATCCATCACACTCACGGCGGTACCGCAATCGGTGGGCACGCAGCTGGAACGGCTGCGCAGGCAGGCCGTGTCCGTCGAATCCACCCGCGAGGATCGGCACGACGTCGAGTATGACGATCATGAGACCGTTCGTCGAACCGTTGTCCACGAAGACGCCGGCAGACTGGCGTTTCGTGCATCGGTACGCGATACGGTGCTGTTCGCGCTCACTGATCTGGAATTCCTCGCAGCGTTACTCGTACTGTACGGATTCGCGCAGAATCTGGAGGATCTGCTTCCCAGGAAGATGTTCTACTCGGCACAGGAGTCGATCATCCGCTTCTCCTCCAGCAGCACGCTGAGCATGATCATCACGATAGCCACGGGACTGCTGATGATACTGGCCATCAGCATCGTCAAATCGCTGATGCTGTATTACCGATTCGAGGTGTGGCGTCGCGGTGATGATCTGATCATCGTTCGCGGATTCTTCACCCGACGCTCGTTCACCATTCCGGTCGGTCATGTGCAGACCGTGACGATTCATCAATCGGTGTTGCGCAGGGCGTTGCATCTCAGTTCGGTTCAAGTCGGTCTCACCACATCCGGTGCCGATGACGACGAACTGGCCGCGATGTCGGCTGGCGGCATTCTGCCGGTCGTTGCGGACGACCGCTTGTATGCGACACTGGCGGTCATACTGCCCGAGTGGAATCTTCACGTTCCTCCGGCGACGCGCACGGCACACGGACTGGGACGGTATCTGCTGACGATGCCCATAACGCTGACCGTCATCGGCACGCTGGGCACGGCGACCGCCGTCATGATCGCCATCATCTCGGTGCCCTGGCTGCCATGGCTTCTGCCGCTTCCGGCTGCCGTCGGTGCCTATGCGTGTGCACGACGTTGGCTGAAACTGCGTACGGAGGGATATGCGCTGCTCGGCGGCGACCGCATCGTCGTCACCGGGGCCCGCGGACTCGGCTTCGTCACCATGTTCACGACACGGACCCGGATCCAGAATGTACGACGCCGCATCTATCCATGGCGGCTCGCCGCCGGCGTGGAATCCATGACCATGCCCGTGTTCGTCACGAACGGTTATTCGGAACTGCGGTTCACCGCAATCCGTACCGTCGACGCCCAATACCTGCATGACTGGGCCATGCACGTCAGGCATGTGTCAAACAACGGGAAGGCGAAGGCCCGGTGTGAAGCGGCACGTATCGACACACTCCACGATTAAACGCATAAGCGCATTGAAATATGACAAGGGCGGACCGGCGACTTCCGTCTGCCGTTCCGCCCTGCAACACAGTATGAATTACTCAGAGTACTCAGAAAAACCGAATACTCAGCACACCAAGCTCAGGCCTTTTCAGTCCTTGACGATGGTCTTGCCGGCGTTCGGTCCGGAGGCGAGGTCCTCGATCTCGGTGATCTCGAGCACCGGAATGGCGGCGGGCTTCTTGGTGCCCTTCTCCTCGGCCACCTTCACCTGCTCCTCGTAGATGGCGTCGTCGGTGTGCAGCACCACGTTGCCACGGAAACGGTAGCCCTTCTTCTCCGCGAGGTTGGCGAAGGCGATGACCAGCTTGCCGTTGGCCTGCAGGTTCTTGTATGCCTGACCTGCGGTGCGCTCGTGGTAGGCGATGTGGTTGTCGTCCAGTACGAAGAGCGACATCTTCGGACCGAGGTCCAGGGTGCCGTCCTCGTTCTGGGTGGCGATCCAGCCCAGATTGTTCTCGATGAAGGTCTTCATCTCAGCGGTGAGCGTTGCCATAATGCAATCCTTTCACGTTCGATACAGCCAAGATCAAGCCTACTCCGCAATATGGCGGCACGCGTGATTTCCGGGCTGTGAGAAACATCACTCGGGACTCTTCAGCGCGGAGACCATGTCGATGCGGTCGAGCATGCGATTGGTCACCTGCGCAACCACCAGCGCGAAGCCAAGCGCCAGCACAGCGGAATACACGTAGCTGATCCAATGCGCATGCACGGCGAAGTACATGCTCGGCATACGCAGCGCCACAGTAAATCCCTCGGCCACCAGACGCCCGAACGGCAGGCCGAACACCACGCCGATAAGGGTGAGGATGATCATCTCCTTGTTCACATAATGCCGCACTTCCCGCTTGCGGAATCCCAGCACCTTGATGGTGGCAAGTTCCCGCTGCCGTTCGGAGATATTCGTAGTGCCGAGCGTGAACAGCACCACGAAGGCGAGCGCGCCGGCGAGTACGAGCAGTACGTAGACCACGGTGTTGATGAGCGTGAAGTTCTTGGCGAAGTCCCGTACGAGTTCGGCGGTGCCGGTCACGGACAGGTAGCGGCTATCGTGCCGCAGATCAGTGGTGAATCCGATCTGCGCGTCCGCATCGCCGTTGAGGTGGGCGAGCATGCCGTTGGCCTTGTAGTCGCCGAACAGCTTCTCGTACAGTGGCTGTGTCATGTACACGGTGTTGCCCAGATAGTTTTCGACCACCGAGTCGACGGTCACGTCCACGCCGTTGAGGGAGGAATCCTTGAGATGGGCCTTGCCGCCTTCCGTCAGGTCGAGCATCTGCTGCGCGTTCTTGGTGATGGCCACGCCAGTGTCGGTGAGCGTCACCGGCGCTCCCCCGCCGACTGCGGCGCTGTAGTCGCTCTGCGCTTCACGAAGGTTGATGTATCCGCTGATATCGCCGGCCCTGGGCACGACCAGGATCTGTACGCTTTCCTCGCGGTTGCCGTTGATGGCGTTCACCGTGCCGGAGTCGATGCGTACGGATTGTACGTCCTTGACCCGGTTGTTCGTGCTCAGTTCGTTGAGTGCGGCATCATGGTCGCCGTCATTCGTCACGGCCATGAGATCGTATTCGTAGACGCCGCCGTATTGGCTGGGCGAAAGCTCCACCACGGAGTCCTTGATGGCGAATCCGCACATGAGCAGCATGGTGCAGCCCATGATGCCGGCGATGGTCATGAATGCGCGGGACTTGTATCGGAACAGGTTGCGTGCGGTCACCTTGTTGAGGAACGACATGCGTTTCCAGATGAATCCGATGCGTTCGAGCAGGATGCGTTTGCCGGCGCGAGGGGCCTTGGGCCGCATGAGCGCGGCCGGGCTGAGTCTGAGTTCACTGCGACATGCCAGAATCGCGCTGCCGACGATGGCGACGACGAACAGGGCGATGCCCGCCACGCCGTACAGCCAGTCGAAGTGCAGGGTGAATGCGGGCAGCAGGTACATGGTCTCGAAGATTGAGAAGATGATCTTGGGCATGGCGATGAAGCCGAGAAGATCGCCAAGCAGCCCGCCGGCGAGGCATGCGAGCAACGCGTAGATCACGTATTTGCGGAGGATCTCGCCGCGACGATAGCCAAGCGCCTTGTATGTGCCGATCAGTCCGCGCTCCTCCTCCACCATGCGGGTGATGGCGGTGAGACTGATGAGCACGGCCACGAGCAGGAACATGACGGGGAATACGGTGCCGATGGCGTTGATGGATTTGGTGTCGCTGTCGATGCTGGAATAGCCGCCGAGCGCCATGCGGTCGCGCACGTACCAGCGGGCTGGTTCGATCTTGTCCACCTCGACGCGCGCGTCGGCGATCTTCTGCTGGGCTTCCGCCTTGTTCTGATCGAGTTCGCTCTGCTGGGAGTCGAGCTTGCTCTGCGCGTCGGCGATCTGCTGCCTGGCGTCCTTGATCTGCGCCCGTCCTTCGGCGATTCGGTGCGCGGCGGCTTCGGCCTGGGCCTGCGCGGCCTGCATTTGCGCCTGGGCCTGTGCGGCACTGGTTTCGTCGGCGGGTTCGGATTCAGCTTCGGATTCTGCGGTCGGGCTGGCGCTTCTACCGGCGCTCTGCTGTGATCGGGCTGCCTGAAGCTGCTTTTCCTGCGCGTCCAGCTGGGCTTCCTGCGTATCGATCTGACGCTGGCGGTCGGCAAGTTCGTTGCGCGCGTCATCGATCTGCGCCTGGGCCTTGCCGAGTTCGTCGTTGGCCTTCCGCTCCTCGTCGTCCACGGTGGCGGTGGCCTTGTCCTTGATCGACGTGGTACGGGTCTGTTCTCGGTCGGACTGAATGTCGACGATCGCGTTCTTCACCGTGTCCACGCGAGTGGTGTAGGCGTCGGAATAGGCACGCTCCGCACTCGCTCCGGATACGCTGACGTAGGCAGCCGTGTATACGTCTCTGGCGTCGGCATTCACCGCCGCGTCGGTCATGAAGAACGTGTAGTCGGGCACGGACGACGTGTCACGGAACGCGGTGGCCCCTTCACTGTTGTTGGTGTTGGTCGGGTCGATCACCGTGCCGACGATCGTGTAGTCGTGTCGGGAGAAGATCTCGTTCGTACCGGAACCGTCATCGAATCCGACGGAGTCCCCGGCCGTGTTCGTGTCGTTTGCCGCATTGGTGAAACTGACCGTATCGCCGATTTTCGCGCCGCTGTTGTTGAGGTATGCGCTGGTGGTCACCGTCTCATGATCATTGTCGGGCAGTCGCCCATCGAGCACGTACGGGGTGTTGAAGCCGGTGACGATCTGGCTCAGCGTCGCCGTGGCCGTGTCGCCGTTCACGCTGACGTTGGCCTCTTCCGAACGTCCCCCGCGCACGTTCTCCGCGCCCTTGACCTTGGCCAGTGCGGTGATGTCATCATCGGTGAGTCCCAGCGTGGAGACCACGGACACGTCATAGAGATGCTGCCCGTCGAAGAACGAGTCGGCGGACCGCAGCAGATCCAGGCAAGCCGCATGCAGTCCGGTGGCCATGGTGACGCCTAGCGCGGTGATGATGAGAATCGAGATGAACCGTTTGCCGTTGTGCGCGATCGTACGGCGGATGTCCTTGGCGAACGCGGTGTTGACGACCGGACGTCTGCGTGACGCCGCCGAATGCGCCGGCTTGCGGCGAGGCGCGGGTTTCCGCGAGGTTCTCGCTGGTATGGTCATCGGGCTCACCTCACCATTCGATGTCGGCGATGGGCGTGGGATCGGGATTGACCATCATGTCGGTGACGGTGCCCGAGCGGAAGCGGATCAATCGATCGGCCATGGGGGCGAGCGCGGAATTGTGGGTGATGAGCACGACGGTGATGCCATCGTTGCGACAGGTGTCCTGCAGCAGCTGGAGAATCTGCTTGCCGGTGGCGTAGTCGAGCGCGCCTGTCGGCTCGTCGCAGAGCAGCAGTTTGGGGTTCTTGGCCAATGCCCTGGCGATCGAGACACGCTGCTGCTCGCCTCCGGACAGTTGCGAGGGGAAGTTCGCCATGCGGTGCTCCAATCCCACCTTGGCGAGTGTCGTCGTGGCATCCAACGCATGCTCGCAGATCTGCGAGGCCAGCTCCACGTTTTCCAGCGCGGTGAGATTGGGAACGAGATTGTAGAACTGGAACACGAATCCGACGTCGAACCGTCGGTAGTCGACGAGCTCGTTCTCGGTGCATGCGGTGATGTCACGACCGTCCACGCGAACCGTACCGGATGTGGCGCGATCCATGCCGCCGAGAATGTTGAGCGCGGTGGTC
The DNA here is from genome assembly GCF_002259645.1 of Bifidobacterium tissieri. Taxonomy (GTDB): domain Bacteria; phylum Actinomycetota; class Actinomycetes; order Actinomycetales; family Bifidobacteriaceae; genus Galliscardovia; species Galliscardovia tissieri. The sequence goes on along the minus strand of NZ_MWWV01000024.1, from coordinate 15,819 downwards.
TTGCCCGCTCCGGACGCGCCGAGCACCACGGCCAGCTCGCCCTTCTCCACCTGGAATGACGCCTTGTCGAGCGCCAGAATCGCCGTGTCCTCGGAACCGTATTGCTTGGTCACGTCATTGAATTCGATATACGGCATCGTGCCACCTCCACAGACCCGCCATTGAACATCGTGTTGTGTTATACAATCACTGTATCGGCAACGCGGACGGCCATCGCTCAACACAGCGGGTATGCCATGTCGAGCGATGGTCCGGCAAACGGTTGGGATTGAATCGATCAACGTCGATGTGCGATTCGCGACACGCTCCCGGATTATCGGCGGTCCAGATCCTAGTCCTATGACGGTATGAACGATCCCACGGTGATCATCACGGAAAGGCGGCACCATGAAGAAGCAGCCACAGGTGACCGAACGAACCAAGGCCATGCTTTGCAAGGCATTCTGGTCGATGTATCGCACCCGGCCGATCGAGAAGATCACGGTCCGTGAGATCACGGAGAAGGCCGGATACAATCGCGGCACGTTCTATCTGTACTATCGCGACGTACGTGACATGTTCTCGCAGATCGAGGACAGCCTGCTCGACATGATCGACGAACTGGTGGCCGACATGCTCGTGGACGACGACCGTATCGATATCGAATCGAACATGGGCGTGATCCTCAAGGCGGCCAAATCGCATTCCCGGTACATGTCGGTACTGCTCGGAGACAAGGGCGACCCCACATTCGTCACCCGGATGAAGACGATCATCTGGCCGCTGGTGGACCGGTACCTTGGCATCACGCAGTCGCCGGACATGAGCGATGACGAGCGCGAACTGCTCAAGGAGTTCTACCTGTCCGGTCTTATGGCCGCCGTCACCTCATGGTTGAAAATGGCCGACCGCATGCCCATCGACCGGTTCATCACGTTCATTCTCAACACGGTGTTCCCCGCGGTGAACGATCAGCGACAACGCAACCGGATCTGAGTCCACCTGATCTGATTCGACGACTCGCGACCGTCCGTCATCATCGGGAGCATGACCGTGCGATGAAAACGACAACGACATCGTCGCACAGAACCATAACCACAAGAACACAGCCACACAAGAACACAGAGTTTGGAGCATTCATGACCAGGCACACGATTCAGGATTGCGTGATCTTCGGTGCGGGCGACTATTATGGCGACACGCCGATCATCCCCCAAAACGCCTACGTCGTCGCAGCCGACGGAGGACTCGATCATACGCGCGCGTTCGGCATCGACACCGACGCCATCATCGGCGACTTCGACTCGGTCTCGGATGACTTCTCCGCCTACATCGGGCTGAAAAATATCACACGACTACCCAGTGAGAAGGACGAAACCGACATGCTCTCCGCTGTGAAGATCGGGTGGGCGCAAGGGGCCCGACGATTCCACATCTACGGCGGTCTCGGCGGCCGCCTTGATCACACGTTGGCGAATATGCAGATGCTGGCGCGCGTCGCATGCCATGGCGGTATCGGTTTCCTGCATGGGAACGGCTTCGTGGCCACGTCGATTGCCGACGCCACGCTGGACTTTGCGGCATGGGATGCGCCGAACCGCAGCATGGTCTCCGTCTTCGCTCATTCCGACCGGGCTCACGGGGTGACTATTCGCGGCCTGAAATACGAGGTGGATGACGTGGATCTCCGCAATACGCGGGCGCTTGGCGTCAGCAACGAGTTTCTCATGGACGTCGCCTCGACGATCAGCGTGCGGGACGGCATCCTCGACATCACCTTCTCCGCCGGAGCCCCCTCCCCCACATGGCGTACGACTCGCGGGCCCGAAGGCCCCGACGCACTTGGCGAGCTCGATCTGGAGATCTCCTCCCTGCTCGCACGCCGGTGAGCAACGATAACTCTCGGCGCCCCGACTCTCACATACCCGCGCACCTCGCATAATGGCCATAATCCCACATACCGTGCGAACCGCTCACTTAGTGTGATCACACTAAAAATTGTGGGTGTTGGAATTTGCAACGATTTGCGGACATTGTCCGGTAGTGTGAGCTCACACTAGCAAAGCGGATTCCCATTCGGGCTGGCGGAAGCCGACAAGAACGGCCGTGGGAGCATCGACATCATCTCCGATGATGAGCAGCGGACGCTTGACGAGCATGCCATCGGTGGCGAGCAGGGCAATGGCGTCGGCATCGCTCATGGACGGCAGTTTGTCCTTCAATCCCATGGACCGGTACAGCTGTCCGGAGGTGTTGAAGAATCGTCGGATAGGCAGACCACTGACCGCATGCCACCGGGTCAGTTCCTCGACCGTGGGATTGTCGGTGCGGATGTCTCGTTCGACGTAGGCGATGCCATGGTCATTCATCCACGTACGGGCCTTGGCACAGGTGGAGCAACGGGGATGGCAGAGAAACAGTGGCTGGGACATGACGGGGTCCTTCCGAAACAGACGTCGGCATCAGCCAACGTCTCATCAATGAACGTCACGCATACACGTTCGTGAAGCGCTCGTGACGACATGGGAGACGATATGGGAAAGGCCCCGCCACCGGTTGCCCGGCGGTGAGGCCTTGTTGGACTAATCAGTACTGATCAGCGTCTCGCTATACTCACTCGGAGATCTCAGCGAAGTACAGCAGGGTACGGATCATGTTGGAGGTGAAGCCGTACTCGTTGTCGTAGAAGGTGACCGTACGAGCCAGGGTCACGCCGTCAACGGTGTTGACGTCGGTCTGGGTCGGATCGAACACACCACCGTGGGTGTCGCCGATGATGTCGGAGGACACGATGCCCTCATCGTTGTAGCCGAAGTACTCGGTGTTGGAGAAGGCCTCCTTGAAGGCGGCGTTGATCTCGTCGGCGGTGGCCGGCTTCTCCAGCACGGAGGTCAGCTCGGTGACGGATCCATCCGGAACCTGAATACGCTGGGCGTGGCCCTGCAGCTTGCCGTTGACCTCGGGCACAACCTTGCCGATGGCCTTGGCGGCACCGGTGGAGTGGGCGATGGTGTTGATGCCGGCGGCGCGCAGGTTGCGGCCGGTCTTGGTGCCGCGCGGGCCGTCGAGGATCATCTGGGTGCCGGTGTAGGCGTGGATGGTGGTCATGAAGCCGGCCTTGATGCCGAACTTGTCGTTCAGCAGCTTGACCATGGCAGCCATGGAGTTGGTGGTGCAGGAACCGGCGGACACGATGACGTCGGTCGGCTTGAGGATCTCGTGGTTCACACCGAAGACGATGGTCGGGGTGGTGTCGTCCTTGGCCGGAGCGGAGATGAGGACCTTCTTGGCACCAGCGTTGATGTGGGCCTGGGACTTCTCAGCGGAGGTGTAGAAGCCGGTGCACTCGAGCACGTACTCGACACCGTCGTTCTTGACCCACGGGATGTTGTTAGCATCCTTCTCGGCGTACACGGTGTATTCCTTGCCATCCACCACGATGGAGGTGTCGGTGGAGGTGACCTCGACCGGCGTGCCATCGTCGTGACGGAAGGTGCCGTGGGTGCTGTCGTACTTCAGCAGGTAGGCCAGCGTGGCGGGAGTGGTCAGATCGTTGATGGCGGCGACTTCAATATCGCCAGCCTGACCACCGCGAGCCTGCAGCTCGAAGATGCGGCGGAAAGCGAGACGACCGATGCGGCCGAAGCCGTTGATACCAATCTTAACTGTCATTTATTTATCTCCTGAATGGAAGTGGAGGGGCGCATGAGACGAACGCCCGTGTGAGCGTTCGCACACCTCTGCCAGCTGTTGCCAACGCTCCCCATACTACTTGGTTATCTGTACTTTTCGGGGGTTTTCGGTGAAAGTTTGTTCATTTGTCGCCGAAGTGTCGCCTAGCGTCCAGAACATGACCCGGCCACGCCTCACGGATGGCACGGAATCAATCGCGCAGCGCCTTGACGAACCGCACCACATCGGCCGGTTTCATGTCCGGCAGGTAGCTCTGCACCACGGCGAGCGCAATCTGCGCAAGCTTGGCGGAATCGGGATAGCAGATGTACACGCCCTGTTCCTGCGGCTGGAATTTCTTCTTGAAGCGGAACAGCGAATGAAATCCATACACGGGTTCGATGATGTCGGCCACGGCCATGAGCACATGCTGCAGGAATTCGGTTCCGCTGCCCTGCCCCTCGAATTCCATCACGCTGATGCCGGCGAGCGGCGCAGCGGACAGGCTCATGAATTCGGCTCCCTCCTCCTTGAGCCGTTCCGCCATACGGGCGATCAGGAACTCCATGACGCCGTTGGCGCTGTCGGGACGATGGCGCATGAAGTCCAGCGTCCAGCCGACGATTCGTCCCTCGCGCCACGTCGGCAGCCAGCTGGTCACGGCCTGCACGGTGCCGTCGGCGTCCACGGCGCACAGCAGCCGCACGCGCGGGTCGAGCAACTCCTCCACGCCGCCGAGCGTGAATTTCATCTCCGGCAGTGATTTCTCCTCCGCCCACTGCTCGGAGATGTCCATGATCTGCGCCTGCATGCTCAGCGACGCCTGTTCGAATGTGGTGAGTACGTCGGTGACACCGTCGCGTTTGGCCTTGTTGATGGCGGTGCGCACATCCTGCCATTTCTTGCCGCGGGTCTGCCATTGCGCAGGCAGTACGACCATCTCGGTGCCGATGTCCAGCGACTGCCAGCCGAGCGAGGCGAGCAGATCACGTTGGCCGGCGTGCACGCTGTAGAACACCGGCGTCCATGATTGTTCGGCGCAGTAGTCGATGAAATCCTTGAAGTCCCGCTCCCATTCGGCGCTGTCGCCGAACGGGCCGGTGACGGTCAATGCGATGCCATGCTCCACACGATAGGCGATCACCGATCTTCCTGAGGACGAGAACCAGTAGCGGTTGCCGTCCCAAGTGCCCATGAACGACATGGATTCGCCGTCGATCTCCACCAGCTGCGACGCCTTGGCCTGCGCCTCATGACCTTCCAGTGCGGCATCGGTGAAGCACCAGAGCGCCGCCGCCAACGCAACCGCCCAGAACACTGGACCGATACCCTGATAGACCGCCGATGCGGCGGTACCGTTCTTGGGCAGGAAGTCGGGCGTGATCTCGTTGAGGAAGCCGATCGGCAGGAATCGTCTGGGCAGATCCTCGAGCAGCAGGACGAATGTCGGGCGCTCGGTGAACTCCCCCGGTCTGGACATGCCGACGAACAGGTAGACCGCCGACAGCACCAGGAACGAGCCCGCGGACGCCGCCAGTCCCGCCGCCAGACGACGCAGGTCGGTCGGCAGTCGGAAGCATCGCATGGACATGGCAACAACGAGCGCGAAGATGATGGGCAGCGCCGCGGTGAACAGCGCGGACCGCCACGCACCGTGCACGATCAGCGCGCGCATGCCATCGGGCGATTGGGCGAGCGGAAACACGAAGTAGTAGATCAGAGCGAGTTCCGCAGTGCCGATGTTGGCGATGATGCTCGTCCACGCCGCCAGTCGGCGCCCCTTGAACAGACCCCACGACACGACCAGCATGAATGCACACGGCAGCAGTGACACGAGGATGCCGCCCGGCATGGAAAGTCGCTGCAGTCGATACTGCATGAAGCAGTCCATGGAACCCACGCCGTTGAGGCACTGCTCCAGACGGGTGTTGTCCAATGAATTCGGGCCGAGCAGCAGTCCGAGCGTGGACAGTGGTCCGTGATGGATCGGCGAGGACATGGCGACCAGCGGACCAAGCGCGAACACGGCCGAGACAATGCCCAGCATGCGTCTGGTCTCCAGCACCGTACCGTGGTTCCACTGGATACGCTCATCGTCACGCTGCGCCATGAGATAGCCAAGCAGATGCCCGAACAGCGCGGCCGCGAGAATGCAATAGTCGCCGGGCTCGCCTCGGTACAGCACAAGCGTGGCCACAATCGCGTAGCCGATCACGCGGATGCGATGCCGCCAGAGCAGTGAGGTGAACGCGCTCGCCGCCATCAGGGGACCGACAACCACCGCAAGCGGTCCGAGCACGGTGCCCGTCTGCGCCATGGTCCGCCACACCATGCTGTGTCCGTTCACCATCACGGACACGCCCATGCCCGCGGCGATGCCGCCGACGGAACAGATCAACGCGATCCACACCGTCTTGACGGCACCGAATCGGGACTCCGCAACCGATCCGGCTATCAGCAGCACGGGGATATCGAGCAGCAGCCGCAACGGATGCATGACGATCAGCAGAGCGAACGGCACCACGTAAAGCATGCCGTGCCCGAGCTTGTCGTAGCTGATGCGCGCCGACTGCGGCGGGAACGCGCTTCCGGTGACCGCCGTCCAGATGGCAAGTCCGAGATTGATCACCACCACGGCAAGCGCGAACCCCACGGCAAGCGGATTGGAACGAATCCACTGCGTCACGTCGGTGAGCAGCGGCCTGAACGAATACGATCGCCGTGTCGGCTTCGCCGGTTTCAATTTCTCCGTCTTCATCGGTTTGGATGCTTCCTGAGGCGACGGTTCCGTATGTTGCGCCTCATTGTTGGCTGTCGTCATCGTGTCGGTCATCACTCCCCTTTGTCCGGGATCGTTGCCACGTCAAGCGGTCGTATATTGTTGAAATCCTCCAGTGGCCGGGCCTGACCGCCAAGCCCGAGCTGCATGCCGAGCCTGTCGACACTGGCACGCAACGCGGACTGCACGGTATGCCAGTCGTGTCCGGTCCCTTCCACCACGAAGGTGGTCGTATCCATGCCGATATCCTTGGCCACGCCCGCGACCTGCGTGATGTTCGATATGGATTCGTCGTCCAGAGCGCCAGCCGCCATGATCAGCGTCTGATCGGAATGTTTCCGTGCACGCATGATGTCGATCGGCACATGCCGGCGATAGGCGTTCTCGTCGTCGTTGAAGAACGTTTGGATCATCGAACGCTCGCTGCCATTGTGGGGACCGAGCTCGGCACCCACGGTGAACATATGTCCGTACAGGTCGGGATGCGACGGTCCGAGTTGGATCGTGCAGGTGCCGCCCTGCGAGAAGCCGCCGATGGCCCAATGGGCGGCGTCGCGCTCCACCGGCAGCGTGTCGCGAATCCAGTTCGTGACGTCACGGGTGAGATAGGTTTCCGCGTTGCCGTACTTTCCCGAGTCGACGCAGAGTGTGTTGTGGAAGGCATTGCCCAGCTGGTCCGGCGATATGACGATCGGCGCCAGCCCGTGGTGCGAGGCGGCGTAGTCGTCGAAGATGCGCCGTAGCTGACCGGCGAGGAACGTGCGGTCGGGACTGCCCGGCTGACCGGACATCATGATGAACACCGGCAGTTTCGGCGGATCATCCACCAGAGCGGCCGGCGGCAGATAGATGACGGCGTCACGGGCCCGGAATCCGGACTGCGTCGCCGGGATGGCGACCGACGCCACCAGACCGTGCTCGGACACCACAGGGTCATGCCCTCGTTCAACGGCATTGTTCCATTCTTCGACAGTGGTGGTCGCCGGATGGATCAGGGAGGGGTCGAACGTGCGGAACGTGGACACGCCGAGCACACTACCCAATGTGGGATATTCGCCATACACGCCGTTGACGTTCACGGCGCAGGACAGCACAGCGAACGGCACCAGCACGATCGCCAGCAACCGTCGGCGGGCGCGGAACACCATGATGGCGGCGGCAAGCGCGCCGATGACCGCGCATCCGGCACCCACAACAAGATCAACCGCGATTCCCAGTTCCACGCCGAACACCAGAAGCCGGTCGAGCAGGAACGTGATGCCGAATCCCACCACGAACCCTATGACCGCACCAGCCGGCATCCACGATGCGCGATACGAGCGGATACGCGCGACGATGCCCGCGATCGGACCATGGGTCCTCTCATTCGAATCGGATGGTTCACAGGCGTCGTTCGCCGTCCGGAGCGACATGACGAACAGGATGATCACGCCGATGCAGACCACTGCGAACAAGCCCATCGGCAGCCATCCCGAGTCGATATGAATACGCAGCAGATCGCGAACCCACTTCGAACGCACTCCGGATCACCTCACTCGTTTCGTCTCGCCATGTCACGTATCGTCAATACGGTTTTCCAACGCAGAAACGATAGACCCGACACCGAATCATGGTCATCATCCTCAGGATTGATTTGACGAATGCACACACTGGCCGCATGATTCGGCATCCCGGATCACAAACGATCGCTCGGACAGTCCGGAACGATGCCGGTTGCCCGGTTGACCGCTGAGGGTATTACTGAAGGCATGTCTAAGAAAGCGAAGAACAAGGGCAAGGGGTCCACACCCGCCACACTGCAACTGGAGAACGCGGGCGTGGAGTTCACCTTGCATGAATACGAGCATTCCAACGACCACATGGACGATGGCTACGGCGTGGAGGCCGCCACCAAGCTCGGCTACGACCAGCATCAGGTATACAAGACGCTGCTGGCTGACACCGGCGACGAGTTGGTGACCGCTGTGGTGCCGGTGAGCGGACACCTGGATATGAAGGCGCTGGCCACGGCCGTGGGCGCGAAGAAGGCGCAGATGGCCGACCCGAAGAAGGCCATGCGTCAGACCGGCTATGTGGTGGGCGGCATCTCCCCGCTCGGGCAGAAGACCCATCACCGTACGGTGATCGATGAGGGGGCGCTTGCCTTCGATGAGATGCTCGTCTCCGGAGGCAAGCGAGGACTGAGCATCGGCGTGGCCCCAAGGGATCTCATCGACGTGCTGGATGCCGTCACCGCGCCAATCGCCACGTGGTAGCGGCCCACAGTCTCGTTTAGCGGACGCGGCGTAGTTCGGCGGGCAGGACGAAATGCATTTTCTCCTTCGTGGTGGTCACGTAGGAGACATCCTCATACCCCATGGCCTTGAGCGCATCCACCACGCCGGAGACGAGCGCCTCGGGAACGGATGCGCCGGAGGTGACACCCACCGACGAGGCGTGCTCGAACCATGCCGGATCAAGTTCGCTGGCATCGTCCACCCGCCATGCCCGCCCCCTGCCGGCGAGCGCCTGCTCGGCGACCTCCATGAGGCGTACGGAATTCGATGAGTTCGCCGATCCCACCACGACCACGCAGTCGGACTTTTCGGCAACGGATTTGACGGCGGTCTGCCTGTTCTGTGTGGCGTAGCAGATGTCGGAGCTCGGTGGCTCGATGATCCAGGGGAAGCGCTGCTTGAGCGCTTCGATCACGGAACGGGTCTCATCGATCGACAGTGTGGTCTGTGACAGATACACGAGTTTCGATTCGGGGGGAAAGTCCAGTGCGCTCACATCATCGGCGTGTTCGATCAGGTGGACGTGCTCCGGCGACTCCCCCACCACGCCGACGGCTTCGTCGTGCCCACGGTGTCCGATGTAGACGATCTCGTAGCCGTCCTTGACATACCGCAGCACTTCACGATGCACCTTGCTGACCAGCGGACAGGTGGCGTCCACCACGTGCATGCCGCGACGCGCGGCCTCGTGCTGCACCGCCGGGGAGACGCCGTGCGCGGAGAACACGATGGGGATGCCCGCGGCCACGGCCTCGTCGGGGATCTCGTCGAGCTCCTCCACGAACACCGCTCCCTGCGCGGCGAGATCACCCACCACATGACGATTGTGCACGATCTGGCGGCGCACATACACGGGAGGCAGCCCCTTCGGATGGGCGTCCCCTCCATTCTTGGCCGCCTTGAGAATCGTCTCGACGGTCTGGATGGCGCGGTCGACTCCGGCGCAGAAGCCGCGCGGATCGGCCAGCACAATGCCCTTGCCCATGGATACAGCCTTTCCCTATCAACACAAACTGCAACCCATGGTAAGGCATCACGGCGAAGAGCCCGCGTCGAGAGCAGACATCCCACATATGCGGGTACACTAATGAGAGCGGTAACATGCGGTAACATGATTGCCGCAACGACCAATCGACATGCATCCGATTCGGATGTTCACTACGGGAGTGATGGATATGGCAAGCAAGAACCTGCCGCCGCGTACCGGCCAGCAGTATTCGATTTCATGCGGCGACTACGAGGCCGTGATCACGGAGCTGGGCTCCACAATGCGCAAGGTGACCTACAAGGGCAGGAACGTGATCGTTCCCCTCGGCCCGGACGATCCGATCACCTGCTGCCAGGGACAGCTACTCATCCCGTTCCCCAACCGCATCAAGGACGGCAAGTACACGTTCGAGGGCAAGACCTATGAACTGCCCATCGACGAGCATGACCGCAACAACGCCATCCACGGATACGGCTACCGCTCCTTCTGGAATCTCGAGACGCTCACCGAATCCTCCGTCACGCAGACGTGGCGAGTGCCGAACATGAACGGATATCCGTTCGATCTGCTGGTCACCTGCACGCATGAGCTGGCCGAGGACGGCATGCATATCACCGTGAGCGCCTACAACAACGGCGACATCAACGCACCGTGGGCCATGGCCATCCACCCGTGGCTCGACAACGGATTCAACGGATACGGCGACGAGATCGACGGCCACAACGCGCAGTGCCATCTGACCGTGCCCGGCGACACGCACGTGACCGTGGATGAGAACCTGATCCCCACCGGCACCGAATCCGTGGAGGGAACCAAGTACGATCTGCGTCAGAACCCGCTGCTGGTCGACCAGCCGTTCGACGACGCCTGGACCGACCTGCATCATGACGCCGACGGCACCGTGACCGCCACGTTCACCCGTCCCGACGGTCTGACCGTCAAGGTGGGCGGCGACGAGACCATCACCTCGTTCCAGGTGTGCACCGGAACCGGATTCCCCGCGTTCATGCACCCGGCCGGCACCGCTGTGGAGCCGCAGACCGCTTATGCCAACGCCTTCAACACCGGCATCGATCTGGTCAGCATCAAGCCCGGTGAGACCTTCACCAGCAAGCTGTTCATCAGCGCAAGCCTGTGATCACCCGTTCGTGGATATCCACGAATATCCACGAACACAGTGACGGGCGCATAGTGACGGCCCCCGGATGGATGACCGGAAAATGAACCGTGGGTTGACCTCAAGTTGTATTTGTCCCACAAATATGGGATAATCCATCAGGCTTATTTCATCATCAGTAAAGGAGTCCATCATGGGCAAGCGCGGACGTCTGCGTCGTGACCGCCGTAAGAAGGCTGCAAACCACGGCAAGAGGCCGAACGCCTGATTTTTGCAGGCAGGCTTTCCAAGCGGAAGAACCCCGGAATGTCATATCGACATCCGGGGTTCTTTTTGTAATCAGGGCTTTCGTCCAAAGCTCGCGATTCGCTCCAATTCAGGTTCGCATACACGAAGAAATCAGCATGGTCACCGGTATGGTCAGGGTATAGCCGGCGAGCTGATCTCCGTCCGCCTTCTACCGGCCCTCATCGCGCAGACATTGACGCAGACGCTCGATCAGGCAGTCGGGCGCGCCATCCGGACGCAGATAGGCCCTCAGCATTTCGATCATGGCCTTCTCACGATCGTCACAGCAGGTGTTGATATCGAAACACTCACCCGGATTGTCGGCGTTCGCGTCATTCCCGCCGTCGGATGGGGACGCCGATGCAGTGCCGATCACCGTCTGCGTGATCGTCGTATGCCGAACACCGGCCGGATCACTCGTGACGCTGACGCTGGTATGGCGTTCGATATGACCGTTCATGAGCGCTCCTTTCCCACGGCACGGCCATCGACTGTCGTCCGCCGATCGTCATGCGGCCGCTGTTTTCCATTATCGCCTGAATCGCGGTCTTCGGGGTTCGCGGTTGGTGAAACCGTCTTCCGCGCGGATTTCACCCTGCCCGTTTTGCCGTACCCGCGTTCGCGGGCGTAGCTTTCCAATTCGCGCCTCAGCTGAGTGCGGGCGCGGTTGAGACGGCTCATCACCGTGCCGATCTTCACGCCCTGCTCATCGGCGACCTGCTGGTACGACTTGCCATCGATGGCAGCATCGATGAACACCTGCCGGCGTTCCGGGCTGAGTTTGTTCAACGCGGCCATGATCTCCTCTGGCGCGAACGCATCCCAGTAGGTCTGCTCGGCGGACTTCAGCCCTTCGCCGCTATGCTCGGACGCGGAGTAGATATCCCAGTCGTCGTACTCCCCCGTCGAATCATTGGCGCGCTGCGGACGACGCTTCGCCTTCTGGTACTGGTTGAAGTACAGATTGCGCTCGATGGTGGTCATCCATGCCGCGAAGTTGGTGCCGGCCTTGAACGAGTCGAAGTTCTTGAACCCACGTTCGAAGGTGTCCTGAACCAGATCCTGTGCGTCCTCGGGATTATTGGTCAGCTTCATCGCCTGACGATACAGGCCATCCACCGCCGGCATGGCCAGCGCTTCGAATTCGGCACGCCGGCCCCCGTCGGTCGCCTCGGGAATCTTGTTGTCAACCACCATTCCATTGTGCCACGGTCGACCATCCAAACCGTTGAGCTCATCCGTTGTCGTCAATCACGCCGACAATACAAGACATGACCGAATTGCTTACGGCGCTTGACACGGCGCCACATCAGACCGCTGATCAGACGCTGGCCGATTCCTGGCTGCTCGGATTCGACACCGAGACCACAGGCATCGCCCCCGGCAGGGATGCCATCTGCTCGGCGACGCTGGTGCTACGGGATCCCGCCAGAGGATACGAGGCGGATGTGGTCGGCGAATGGCTGATCAATCCTCATCAGCCGATCGCACCCGCGGCAAGTCGGGTGAACGGCTTCACCGACGCCTTCCTGCAGGAGCACGGCGGTGAGCCAACCGAACTGCTGGAGCAGATCGCGAATGTCATCGCCACGGCGCAGAACCACGGCATCCCCCTGCTCGCCTACAACGCGCCATTCGATGTGCATATGCTTGAAGGCGATCTGGCCCGTTGGGGACTGACCCCGCTGAACGACCGTCTGCACGGCGAACTGACCGTGGTGGACCCGCTGGTGATCGACCGCGAGATCTCCCATCGCAAAGGCAAGCGCACACTGACCGACACCACGTTCTACTACGGAGTGGAGCCGCATGGCGACTTCCACGACGCCACCGCCGACACCATTGCAGCGGTCGATCTGATCGCACCGATCACCCGGCTCTATCCACAGACCGGCAGGATCACCCTTGGCGAGCTCATGGACTGGCAGCGAGACGCCTACCGCCGCTGGCAGGATTCGTTCAACCAATGGCTCACGTCCAAGGGACGGACTCCCAGCACCGACTCCTGGTTCGCCTAGGAGCCGCGTGATGATCGCAGAAACTCGGATCATCACGGAATCATCATATTGTTCCCAGCGTTCTTGAACGCATGCGGAGATACACTGTCAGCGATTCCGGCGGCACGGGCATGTTCCGCGTCATCCGCCGGATGGAGGTACCATCATCCGCAACGTCCAGTCAGGAACAATGGAAACCATGACGCTCTCACTCGCATCCGCCGCTCGTCTGCTCGAACAGCAGGGGCTGCTCCGGGAAATCATTCGCAACGATCACTGGTCACTCGACCCCCAGGCTTTCGATGACATCGAATTCACGTCGGTCACCTACGATTCTCGAACCGTGGACCACGGCACGCTGCTGTTCTGCAAGGGCCGGTTCAAGCCCGAATACATGGTCGCCGCCAGCAAGGCCGGTCTTGCCTGCTACGTGGCGGAAACCGACTATTCGGAGCACACCGATGCCGTCGGACTGATCGTGGACGATTCCCGCAAGGCGATGAGTCTGCTGTCGGCCGAGTTCTTCGGACGCCCGCAGGACTTCCTCACCGTGGTGGGCATCACCGGCACCAAGGGCAAGACCACCACCGCCTACTTCACGCAGGCCGTACTCAACGCCTGGTCGGGAGGCAAGGCCGCCCTGTTCTCGTCGGTGGACAACTGCCTCGACGGCGAACACTACGAGGAATCCGATCTGACCACTCCGGAGTCGTTGGATGCGTTCCGCATGATGCGCACGGCCGTCGACAACGGCATGAAATACCTCGTCATGGAGGTCAGCTCCCAGGCCTACAAGGTCCACCGCGTGCACGGACTGACCTTCGACGTCGGCGCCTTCCTCAACATCAGCCCCGACCACATCAGCCCCATCGAACACCCCACCTTCGAGGACTACTTCCACTGCAAACGCCAGATCATCGCCAACAGCCGCACGCTTGTTCTCGGCAAGGGATGCGCGCACTCCGATCTGATCCGTCAGGACGCCGCACGTGCCGGCATCGCCGTGACCGAGACGGCACCGCGCGAGCAGGTGATGGAATCCCACAATCTGGCCATCGACGGCGACTTCAACTATGCGAACGCGGCAGCGGCCCTGGCGATCGCCCATGTGATCGGTGTCCCCGACGGCGATCCGTCGCTGAACGCCATGGACACCGTACGTATCGCGGGCCGTATGGAACAGTTCCATGATTCCCACAGCAACACGGTGGCGATCGTGGACTACGCGCATAACTACGCCAGCGTGAACGCGCTGCTCGACTTCGTGGACAAGCGCTTCGGCGCGGATCACCCGCATATCACGCTGGTCACCGGCTCGGCCGGCAACAAGGCCTACGACCGCCGCGACGGCATCGTCAACGCCGCGCAGTCACGCATCGACCAGTTCGTGTTCACCACCGAGGACAGCGATACCGAACCGTATCTCGACATCTGCAGGCAGATGCAGGGGTACGTGACGGCACCGAACGTGGAGTCGACGATCATCGTGGACCGCACCGAAGCCGTGACCTGGGCCGTGGACCGCGCGCGGGAACGCGACGGACGCCTCAACGTGCTGCTGCTCATCGGCAAGGGCGACGAACGCTGGATCAAGGATCACAACCGTCATGTGGCCTATGAGGGCGACGACCGTCTGATCGCCCGCCTGTTCGGCACACAGGAGTGACCCGCACTACACGGCCGCTGTAGAATATCCGTCGTGCATGCCGATGAAGTTGTGGCGTGCACGACGGATATTTGAGAGAAGAGGACCGTATGCCCATGGAATCGAATCGTTCCGGACTGTGCCTGGCTTCGGCAGCGCAGCTGCTCGCCCAGCATGGACTGCTCCGCGAGATCATCGCCGGCGAGGTCTGGACGCTTGACGCACACGATCTACCGAACAGCGAGACGCCGTTCACCACCATCACCTACGACACCCGCGAAGTGAAGCCGGGAAGCCTGTTGTTCATCAAGGGACGATTCGACCCAAGATTCCTCGACGGCATCGACGATCAGGGTCTCGCCTGCTATGTGGCGGAAACCGACCATGAGGATCGCACCACCGCTCCCGGACTGATCGTGGACGACGTGCACAAGGCGATGAGTCTGCTGTCGGCCGAGTTCTTCGGACGCCCGCAGGACTCCCTCACCGTGGTGGGCATCACCGGCACCAAGGGCAAGACCACCACCGACTATTTCACCCACGCGATTCTCAACGCATTCTCCGACGGCCATGCGGCTATGACAAGCTCGATCGCCGTCTGTCTGGACGGGAAAACCTGGGAACCGTCACATCTGACCACTCCGGAGTCGTTGGATGCGTTCCGCATGATGCGCACGGCCGTCGACAACGGCATGAAATACCTCGTCATGGAGGTCAGCTCCCAGGCCTACAAGGTCCACCGCGTGCACGGACTGACCTTCGACGTCGGCGCCTTCCTCAACATCAGCCCCGACCACATCAGCCCCATCGAACACCCCACCTTCGAGGACTACTTCCACTGCAAACGCCAGATCATCGCCAACAGCCGCGCCATGGTGATCGGCGCGGACAGCGACCATCTCGGTCTGCTGCTGCAGGCGGCCGAACAGCACGACGCGCCGACGACGACGTTCGGCATCGACGCCGCGGACGGCGGCCATGAATCGCAAACCCACGTCGACATGATCATGACGCCCGATCCGAGCCGCAAGACCGGATTCGACATCACCTTCCACGACGATACGCAGTCGTTCGAACT
>NZ_MWWV01000023.1 GCF_002259645.1 Bifidobacterium tissieri | reverse complement strand
GCGCGAAGCGCTACAGCTCCTACAAGGGAGAGATCGGCGGCGCGCCGGCCAATCTCGTCAACCGCGACTTCCACGCCGCGAATCCGAATGAGCTGTGGGTCACCGACATCACCGAGTTCTCGATCCCCGCGGGCAAGGTGTACCTGTCGCCGGTGATCGACTGCTACGACGGCATGCCGGTCGCGTGGACGATCGGCACCAGCCCCAACGCCGCGCTGGCCAATGGGATGCTCGAGGACGCGTGCGCCACGCTCAAACCCGGTCAGACGCCCGTCATCCACTCCGACCGGGGATGCCACTACCGGTGGCCCGAATGGATTCGCATCTGCACGGATCATGGATTGACGAGGTCGATGAGCGCGAGGGGCTGCAGCCCGGACAACGCCGCCGCCGAGGGGTTCTTCGGCCGGCTCAAGCAGGAGTTCTTCCACAAGAGGAGCTTCCAGGGCGTCACGATCGACGAGTTCATTGCGATGCTGGACGAGTACATGGTCTGGTACCGGGACAAGCGCATCAAACTCGAATACGGGATGAGCATCATGGACAAGCGCATCCAGCTCGGGCTCGTCGCCTGAACACATGTGATATCGTTCTGAACGACCATTCAGACAACGAAGTCCAACAAAACGTCACCACCCCCTTTCGATCACGGAAAAGTGTCCGCGTCCGAAGGAGTGGTTCCGTTGCAGAGATTTATGTGGAGGGGAAGTCGTAACGACGTCACGAACATCATGCCGTTGATGTCCATGACCTCGATATGACGTCCGTCATATATCATCATCGATCGTTTATGCTTGCGTTAACATTTTTGATTATACACAGGTTCTGCGGTTTGCAAAACCTTGCTGTTTCTGGCGTGTTTGCGTAATCAATCCAGATCATGCCTATGGTGGTTATCCACCGAAGTTTCGGCCGTCATCCGGTGACGGCCGAAACCGCAATCCTCTGATCAGTCAGCACAAACCGACCGTGTCACCACGAATCCGTTGGGCGTGATCTCGGCCGTGTCACCATCACCGACGACGGAGGCCATCGACGTCAGCAGCGGTTCTCCGTCCACAGGCACGGTGACCTTGCCGCGGGTGCGGTTGAACAGGAACGCGAACCGCGTGCCGTCGGCACCCTCGCGCACCACACGCAGCACCTTGGCATCACCGGAACCAGAATCGGAATCAGCCACGCCAAGCGCATCGAGCACCTCCGGCAACGACGCCGCCAGACCGTCCCGACCGAGTCGGCATCCCACATACACGGAACGCCCCTCGCCGAACCGATTGGCCACGATCGCCGGCACACCGTCCAATCCGCTCCACGGATCGTCGTCATATGTGGCGATCACGTCCGCACCGTCGGCCACCGACGTGATCACGTCGATCCAGTCATGTGCCGTGGTGCCGTTCGACAATGACACCTCGTTCTTCGTACCGGGGAAGTCGTCGCCCAGCGGGGCGAACTCTTCCACGCGCACGCCCATGACATCGCGGATCGATCCGGGGAATCCGCCGAGCCAGATGTGATCACGCTCGTCGGAGATGCCCGTGGCATAGGTCACGATCACCTTGCCGCCACCCTGCACGTAGTCGCGCAGACGCTGCGAATCGGCTTCACTCAGCAGATACACGCTCGGCAGCACCACCACGTCGTAGGCATCCCATTCACCGCGTACGGGAACCACATCAGCGGTCACCCCCACGTCGAGCAGCGCACGGAACCAGTCGAGCGGCTCGGTCCAGTGACGCACCTGCTGCGTCGGGGTCGCGGTGTGCTCGGTGGCCCACTGCGACTCATAGTCGAACACCACAGCCACCTTGGCCCGCTCCACACGGGACCCCAGCAGACCGGCGTCGGCGAGGGCGTCAAGATCACGGCCCAGCGTGCACACGTCACGGAACACCTGCGAATCCTCGCCGGCCAGCGGCACCATCGAGGAATGGAACTTTTCCGCGCCGGCGCGCGACTGACGCCACTGGAAGAATCCGACCGCGTCGGCGCCCATGGCCACGTGGACCATGGCGTCGCGAATCATCTGCCCGGGTTCCTTGCGATAGTTGATCGGACGCCAATTCACCGCGGACGTGGAGTTCTCCATCAGCCACCACGGGTTCTTGCGCGCGATGCCGTCGGTGAGCGACGCCGCGTACGCCATCTCGTCAAGATGCGCCTCGCCGGGAGTGAAGTAGTGGTCGTTGGACACGAAGTCCACCACGTCACCCCAGTCGTCGTAGTTCATCACCGAATTCGATGCGCTGACCATGAAGTTCGTGGTCAATGGCATGTCGGGCGTGATCTCGGCGAGCGCGTCACGTTCGGCCTCGTAGAACGCCTTGAGCGCGTCGGACGAGAACCGCTTGAAGTCGAGCAGCTTGCCAGGGTTCATGAAGTTACCGTCGCCGATGAATCGCGGCGGGATGATCTGGCTGAAGTCGGTCATGCGCTGCGACCAGAAGTTCGCACCCCACGCGTCGTTCACGGCGTCGATCGTGCCGTAGCGTTCGCGACACCATTCCTGGAAGGCGCGCATGGCGTCGTCGGAATAGTCGAATCGATTGTGGCATCCGTATTCGTTGCCCACATGCCACCCGGATTCAATTTGTAAGTGCAACACTCGTCTTTGGGTGGCTTGTCTTTGACATTACCTTGTCGAGCTCGCGGTACCAAACCTCATTGGGCGTTTCCCAGTTCAGGACCTTCAACGGGGTGTCGTTGATCTCCTGGACGATGGCCTGCAGGTCCTCGTCCGACAGGTCGTCGAAGCTGGTCCTTTTGGGCAGGTAGCGGCGGATGCGGCCGTTACGGTTCTCGTTGGTGCCGCGCTGGTACGAGGAGTACGGGTCCGCGAAATAGGTGAGCATGCCCAATGCCTCGTCCACGAGCAGGTGGCAGGAGGATTCGGTGCCGTTGTCCCAGGTGCGGTCGATGCGCGCGGGCGCGGGGATGCGGCTGTAGATGTCGTATTCGGCGCGCGCGGTCGCCAGCGCGCTCTTGTCGGGGATGAACCGGGCGAACAGGCGGCGGCTCTTGCGTTCGACCTGCGTGTCGATGCACCGTTTCGAGGGGGCCGTGCCGATGACCGTGTCGGACTCGAAGTGGCCGAACTCATGCCGCGAGTCGACGCGTTTGGGCCGCTGCGCGATCGGCACGCGCATCGGGATCCCCGGTCCCTTCGACCTGCGGCCCTTGGCGCGCGTGCGGTGCCGTTTGCCTCGCGGCAGGTACTGTCTGAGGTCCAGCGCCTTCTGCGGTGTCGCGTAGATCCACTGGTAGAGGCACTCGTGGCTTATCCGCATGCGCGCGTCGGCCGGGAACTGGACCTTGAGCCGTCCTTCGATCCGTTCGGGCGTCCATCCCTTGCGCAACGCGTCCATCACCCATGCGAGCAGCGGCGAGTAGGACATGCGCAGGGGCTTGCGCGACCTGCGGGCGCGTGTCTCGGCCTTGCGCTGCGCGGTCATGGCCGAGTAGAACGGACGCGCCGTCCACGCGCCCGTCTTCAGGCGTTTCGGCCGGTACGGACGGTAGGAGTCGTTCTCGTTGGACGCGAACCACAGGCCGCGTCTCAGCTCGCGGCTGACCGTGGACTTGTCCCGGCCGATCCTCAACGCGATCTGGCACACGCCGAGCCCCTCACGGTTCCTCAGCTCGTCGATCCGGATCCGCTCCTCGGCCGACAGGTGGG
>NZ_MWWV01000022.1 GCF_002259645.1 Bifidobacterium tissieri | reverse complement strand
GTTCAGCGAGGCGATCTCGCCGCGCAGCGCATCCGCATCAGCCTGCGGTGCGGTATCCTTGCGTTCCGGTTCGTCCTTCGCCACCGCGGCCCCTTTCGTCTTGTCGAGCAATCGCCGCTTCCAGTTTCTCACTACCGACGAATCCACTCCCAATCCCTCCGCCGCCTCACGCGAGCTCGCTCCACCGGACGCGACCTTGAGCACGGCCTCGCGCTTGAGCTCCTCAGGTATGGGCCCGTGGCGAAGCCGGCGTTCGCCGGGCGCGAGCTCGTCAATCCACGAGGCCAGCAGCGTCTTGCTCGGATACCCCATTTGGCGGATCGTACGGCTCGCTCGCCGCCCGTGCGTCAGGTAATGGTCCACCGCGGCCCGCCTCTGCTCCAACGTGTAGCGCGAATACCGCTCGCCACGCGTCGAGGGTATTCCCGTCCTCTGTTCCTCGAGCCAGTCCCGATGCCACATACGCAACGCCTCACGACTGGGATACCCCAACTCCCGGATCGCGTCCGCCGCGCAGCACTCATACCTCACATACAACTCCACCGCACGCCGACGCTGCTCCCTCGTATACCTCGCCATGATGACTCCTCCCGGATCACAGTCCAAGAAAACGTCACCACCTCGAAAGGACCATCTCCACTGATCGTCGATCATCGTAATGGACTTGTGCAACGACAAAGGAAGTTATGGAAGCTGGCATTCGGAGACTTCGAACGCCAGGGAAACAAGGAGGAACGATGAAGTTCACTGCACTCAAGAAGGCGATCGCCGTCACCGGCGCCATCGCCATGCTGGGCTCGATGGCCGCATGCGGATCGTCCAACGCATCCGATAGCGGCTCGGATTCCAATGGCACGACGGAGATTACCGTCTGGGCATGGGAGCCCACGCTGAAGAATGTCGTGAAGAAGTTCGAGGAGAAGAACCCGAACATCAAGGTGGACCTGCAGAACGTGGGCACCAACGCCAAGGAGTACACGCAGCTCGACAACGCCATCCAGGCGGGCAAGGGTGCTCCGGACGTGGCGCAGATCGAGTACTACGCCATTCCGCAGTACGCGATCAGTGACCAGCTGGCCGACATCACCTCCAAGACCTCCGGCTACGACAGCTTCTACACGCCCGGCACTTGGGCCTCCGTGCAGTGGAACAAGAAGGTGTACGGCCTGCCGATGGACTCCGGCCCGATGGCGCTGTTCTACAACAAGGAAGTGTTCGACAAGGCCGGTGTGACCCAGGTCCCCACCACATGGGACGAATACTATGAGGCCGCCAAGAAGATCCGTGCCACCGGCTCCTACATCACCTCCGACTCCGGCGACGCAGGCTTCTACGACTCCATGGTCTGGCTCGCCGGCGGTCAGCCGTTCAAGACCTCCGCGGACGGCAAGACCGTGACCATCGATCTCACCGGAGACTCCGGTGCCAAGAGCTTCACCGAGTTCTGGCAGAAGATGATCGATGAGGACCTGATCGACACCAAGACCGTCGGCTGGTCCGAGGATTGGAACAAGGCCCTCGGTGACGGCTCCATCGCCTCGCTGATGACCGGTGCGTGGATGCCCGCCACGCTGGTCAACTCCGCCTCCGAAGCCACCGGCAAGTGGCGTGTGGCCCAGATGCCGACCCAGGACGGCAAGGCCACCAACTCCGAGAACGGCGGTTCCTCGCTGGCGATTCTGTCCTCTTCCAAGAAGCAGGATGCGGCCTACAAGTTCATCGAGTTCGCCAACCATGACGCCGAGGGCATCAAGACCCGTGTCGAAGGTGGCGCCTTCCCGGCCGATCTGGACACCATGAAGAGCGACAGTTTCCTCAACGCTACCACCGTGAAGAACTCCGACGGTGAGGACGTGGACTACTTCGGTGGTCAGAAGTACAACGAGGAGCTGGCCAAGGCCGCTGAGAACGTCTCCACCGACTACCAGTTCCTGCCCTTCGAGGTCCACGCCCGCGACATCTACGGCGACAACGCTGGCAAGGCGTTCACCGACAAGAACACCTCGCTCTCCGATGGTGTGAAGGCGTGGCAGGACAAGCTCGTCGAATTCGGCAAGACCCAGGGCTTCACGGTCAAGTGAGCGGCTCTGGACTATGGACTATCGGTCGAAGTCGATTGTCTGAATCGTCCGTGTGGGTGATGTGATCCGTTGATCTGACAATCCGAATCCCGCCATCACGGCGAAACGATGCCCGTCGATACGGTCCGCGATATGCGGAACGCGTCGGCGGGCATCGTCGTATTCGAGATCCGATGGGGTGTATGGGAATCTGGGGTACATGGGGATTGTCAGTGTCCGACAAATGAAACCTTTGAATTCAAAAGGTACTACTATTCGCGACAATGGTATACTTCTAACCGCGGGGAAAACCGTGCTCATGGGCGGAACCGTGGCGACGATCACGGAACGAAACGTGCCGCCCGCTGTTCTATCGAAAGGCAATGATGAGCGAAGCACAAGCCAATATCGGTGTTGTCGGTCTTGCGGCGATGGGAGCGAGCCTGGCTCGTAACCTGGCGCACAAGGGCAACACGGTAGCCGTATATAACCGTCATTACTCGCGTACCGAAACCCTGATCAACGAACATGGCGACGAGGGCAAGTTCGTTCCCGCCAAGACGCTTGAGGAGTTCGTCGCGTCCCTCACCAAGCCGCGTACCGCCATCATCATGGTCAAGGCCGGCGAGCCCACCGACGACATGATCAACCAGCTGGCCGACCTCATGGAGCCCGGCGACATCATCGTGGACTGCGGCAACGCCTACTACAAGGACACCATGCGTCGCGAGAAGGCCATCCGCGCTCGCGGTCTGCACTTCGTCGGCTGCGGCGTGTCCGGCGGTGAGGAAGGCGCGCTCAAGGGCCCGTCCATGATGCCCGGCGGCACCGTGGAGTCCTGGAAGACCCTCGGCCCGATTCTGGAGAGCATCTCCGCCAAGGCGGAAGGCGAACCGTGCGTCACGCACATCGGTTCCGACGGTGCCGGTCACTTCGTCAAGATGGTGCACAACGGCATCGAGTACTCCGACATGCAGCTGATCGCCGAAAGCTACGACCTGATGCGTCGCGGCCTGGGCATGGAGCCCGCCGAGATCGGCGACCTGTTCGAGGAGTGGAACAAGACCGAGCTCAACTCCTACCTGATCGAGATCACCGCCGAAGTGCTCCACCACGTGGACAAGAAGACCGGCAAGCCGTTCATCGACGTGGTGCTCGACCACGCCGGCATGAAGGGCACCGGCACCTGGACCGTGCAGACCGCCCTGTCGCTGGGCGTGCCGGTGACCGGTATCGCCGAGGCCGTGTTCGCCCGTGGTCTGTCGTCGCAGACCGAGCTGCGCGAGGAGGCCGCCAAGCAGGGTCTCGAAGGCCCGTCCGAAGTGGTGCCGATGCCGCTCGAGGAGCGTCAGGCGTTCATCAACGACATTCGCGAGGCGCTGTACGCATCCAAGATCGTGGCCTACGCTCAGGGCTTCAACGAGATCTCCGAGGCCGCCAAGGAATACGGCTGGGACATCGATCTGGCTGCCGTGGCCCGCATCTGGCGTGGCGGCTGCATCATTCGCGCCCAGTTCCTCAACCGTATCTCCGAGGCGTTCGAGTCCGGCGAGGCCAACGTGTCGCTGCTGTTCGCCCCGTACTTCAAGGACGCGGTGGAGACCGTGCAGCGTTCGTGGCGTCGCGTGATCTCCCGCGCCATCAGCTTCGGCATCCCGATGCCGGTGTTCTCCAGCTCGCTGGCCTACTACGATGGTCTGCGCTCCAAGCGTCTGCCCGCCGCCCTGATCCAGGGTCAGCGCGACCTCTTCGGCGCCCACACCTACCAGCGTGTGGACGAGCCCGGTGTCTTCCACACGCTGTGGACCGAGCCCGGCCAGGAGGAGATCAAGCAGGCCTGATTACCGCTAGGCTGATTCGCTGACTCGGGGAATCGCATGAGAATTCCGGAGTTGGGAAAACCGCGACCTTCCATGTAAGGGAGGCCGCGGTTTTTGTCTGTGAGGATTGACTGGGTTTGGGTTGGATCAGTTTGATCGGGTTGGGGGTTGAGCCTGAATTGGCGTGGCCCGTCGGCTCTGGGTATTTCCGTACTTCAAAGACCGGCTCTGGGTATTTCCGGTTCACGAGGGACCTTCAAAACGTGTCCTCATGATACGGAAATACCCAGAGCCGGTTATATGTACGGGTTTGACCCAGAGTTATCGTCTGGGTTTACCCAGACCTATGTCCTGATACACCCAGACCGGTGTCCGGGAATACCCAGACCGTGTTAGAGTGTCCACAATTCGGTCAAGGGGATGTGGATTGTGGACTGAAGTCTGGGGATTTCGAGGCCATATGCCGCAGCCCGCGGTTCACACCATGGAAATCGGAGTGTGAACCGCGGGCTGCGATCATGAATCGGCCGTGGGCCGGGAACTGTGGATTGGAATCCTGAAGTTGTGGTCAGAAATCTGGAATCCGAGAGTTACGGACCGGAATCCGTGGTCAGAGATCCGTAAGCCAGAGCCTGTAAGTCAAAACCCTCGAACCGGAGCCCGCGAGCCGTGGATTACTCGGCGGACCCGGCGCGCAGGATGGAGGCCGCGGCGTCATCCACGAGCCACAGGCTTTCCTTGTCTCCACCGGCGAACGAGCTCGGCACCTGCGGATTGTTGATGCTGCCCAGCGCCTTCGCCACGGCATCGGCCTTGCGCTCGCCCGACGCGATCATCCATACGCGACGGCACTTGCGAATGAACGGAGACGTGAGGCTGATACGCACCGGCGGCATCTTCGGGGAGTCGCTCAGGCCGATCACGCGGGTCTTCTTATCGTGGCTCTTCAACGCCGGATGGTTAGGGAACAGCGATGCGAAGTGACCGTCCGGACCCACGCCGAACAGCGCGATGTCGAACGCCTGCTTCTTGCCCAGCTCGTTCACGATCTCCTTTTCATAGGCGTGCGCGGCCTTGGTGGCGACATCGTAGTTGTCCTTGTCCGACGCCGCGGCGATCTCGTCGGCGGTACGCGTATCAGCCGGCATCTCGTGCACATGCGATTCCGGCATCACGCCATTGTCCACGAGCTTGCCGAACCATGCCTCGCGGGCCTGTATCGCGTTGCGATCCGGATCGTTGGCGGGAACGAAACGCTCGTCTCCCCACCACAGATGCACACGGCTCCAATCCACGGCCTCGCTCAGCGGGCTTGCCGCCACAGCACGCAGTACGGCGATGCCGTCGGTGCCGCCGGTGAGGGCCACGTCCACGCGCTGATGCCGGGCGAGACGATCGGAGATCTTGATAAGCAGACGGGCGGCCACTGCTTCGTGCAGTACATCGGCGTTCGGGTATTGAATGACACGACGTTCAACCATGATTGTTCCTCTGTTGTCCTCTGTTGTCTTGCTGCCTTGCGGGTACTCAATCGTTTCAATTCTAGTACGCGATGTTACGGAAGAACGAAGGTGACAGAAGGTTGCAATGGTGCCTATGCTGTCTTGTAGTGTATCCGCCGTAAGGGGTTGGCGGCTGGTTTGGTGATGGGTTGGACTGGATTCCGAAGGAGACGATTGTGACGCCGATTGAGCTATCCACGCGCCGCAGGGTGACGGGCCTGACCTCGGACGAATTCGCCAGGTTGTTCGTCACGGTCGAGAGGGAAGTGGACGGTGAGAATGCCCAATGGGATGCCGACGACGTGGAGTCGTGGGAGATCATCGGCCCTCCGGCGACGGCCGATCAGCATCTCAGGGATGCACTGGGTGCCGCGAACGAGTTCGTTGCGACGTTGGCCGATCAGATCTATCGTGCCGTGATGCCGGTCGATGAGGCCATCGGCATCACCGCGTACAGCGACAATCTGACCTTTTGGGCCGAACATCCCGGTTTTGGCGGCATGCCGTATGCGTTGTGGAATTTCGCCGCGTTGCAGGCAATCGAATGGATTCGCAAGGAGACCGGTGTCATCTGCGAACTGGAAACCAAACAACCACTGGTATGAGTCCTGTTCCCTTGGTCTTGGTAGGTCTCGGTTTCAATTGAGCCAAGGGTTCTGGGTATTTCCGGCTCACGAGGATTGGTTCTGGGTATTTCCGTATCATGAGGACCCCCAACTAAGGTCCCTCATAATACGGAAATACCCAGAGTCGGGTAAATGTGCCGGTTTGACCCAGAGTTATTGTCCGGGTTTACCTAGAGTGGTGTCCGGATTTACCCAGTAATGAGTTGGGGTGTTCACGATTCGGATGTGAGGGTGGATATGTGGAATCTCGAGGGGATGGCCCATATCCCGGGCTGATTCATCGATGACTGGGTCGTTGGAAGTCGTGCGGACTTGATCTATCGGTCTGTTTGATTCGGTCTGTTCGGTCCGGTCTAACTGATTCGGTCTGTTTGATTCCGCTTGTCTGCCCGGTCCGGTCTGTTTGACCCAATCTGACTAATTTGGCCTGTCTGTCTGGATTCGCATGATCCAACCTGTCCGATCGGAGGATCTGGCCGTACCCGTCTGACTGCCCGCCAGACAGTACCGGTCAATATCCCCGGCCAATACCCGCCAGACTGTATCCGTCAGACAGTCCAGACCGTACCTGCCAGACCGTATCCACCCAACTACCCATCGGTCGTCCCTAATCCGGCTAATTCTCCCTCTCCGGCCATGGATAGTAGTCGTCCCCAGCCGGATCACACGAACGACTGGGGACGACTGGGACATCAACGAGATCTCATGAGAGAGCCGGATCTCATCAGACCATCAGACCATCAGACCATCAGACCATCAGGCCAGACCAAACCAAACCAGATCTCATCAGACCATGAGACCAAACCAGATCTCACAAGATCACACAAGACCACACAAGATCGGATCAGGCGATCTGACCGTGCTTCTCGTAATTGGTCACGCGGGTGGCGTGGTTCTTCTCATCCACGAACACCACCTTGGGCTTGTGGTTCTTAGCCTCCTCGGCGTCCATCTGGCAGTAGCACATGATGATGGCCGTGTCGCCGGGGTCGAAGAAGTGGGCGGCCGCGCCGTTCAGGCAGATCACGCCACTGCCGGGTTCGCCGGCGATGGTGTAGGTCTCCAGACGCTGTCCGTTGTTCACGTTCACCACGGCCACCTTCTCGTATTCGAGAATGCCGGCCGCGTCGAGCAGATCGGAGTCGACGGTGATCGAACCGACGTAGTCGAGACGGGCCTCGGTGACGGTGACGCGATGAATCTTTCCTTTGAGCATATTGAGCTGCATGATGTGTTCGTGTTCCTTAGCGTTATCGATTCCGCGACGTGATAATCGCGCGATCAGGTCAGTGAAGTTCGGGGTAGAAGAAGTTGTCGATCAGACGGGTCTTGCCGATGCGCACGGCGATGGCCACGAGCACGGGCTGGTCAAGCGTGGCGACCGGGTGCACATTTTCCAGATCCACCACCTCAACATACTCCGGGTCGGCGAGCGGCTCGGTGGCCAGCACCTCGCGCACCTTCGCCTTGATCACGTCGGCGTTCTTCTCGCCCGACTCGGCTAGCGCACGACCGGCCTCCAGCGCCTTGTGCAGAATCGGCGCGGCGGCGCGCTCCTCCGGGTTCAGATACGTGTTGCGCGAGCTCTTGGCCAGACCGTCGGCCTCGCGAATGATCGGGCAGCCGATGATCTCGATGTCGAAGTTGAGATCGCGGACCATGCGCTTGATGACGAGCAGCTGCTGCGCATCCTTCTGACCGAAGTAGGCGCGGTTCGGCGTCACAATGTTGAACAGCTTGGCGACCACCGTGCACACGCCGCCGAAGTGCACCGGACGGCTCTTGCCGCACAGCTCCTCGGTGATCGTGGCCATGGTGATGGCGGTGGTGCGGTTCGGGTAGTACATCTCCTCGGGGGAGGGGTTGAACAGCAGGTTCGCGCCCGCGCCGGAGACGAGCTTCGAGTCGCGGTCGAGATCGCGCGGGTAGGCCTCCAGATCCTCGTTCGGCCCGAACTGCACGGGGTTGACGAAGTCGGAGACGACCACGCGATCATTGTCGGCCACGGCGTGCTCGATCAGGCTCTTGTGACCCTCGTGCAGGAAGCCCATGGTGGGCACCAGACCGACGGTCAGGCCCTGGGCCTTCCATGCCTTGACCTGTTCGCGCACTTCGGCGATGGTGTGAACGACGGCGAATGATGCTTCTGCGGACGCAGTGGTTTCAGTAGTCATGATGATCTCCTCAATGAATTGTTCTCAACGGATTATTGGATTACGGATTATTGGATTATTGACGATATCGATAGTGACGATGACGAGTGAATGTACGGTATCGTCCGGAGGTATTTCCGCGATATTTCAGTCGTTATTTCAGTTCGTCGAGAATGGCCTCGTCCATCTTGAAGCCTTCACGATCGTTGTCGGGGAAGGCACCGGACTTCACGTCGGCGATATAACGACCGAACGCGTCACGCATCTGCGCGCCGATCTCGGCGTAGTGACGCACGAACTTCGGCTTCATCTCGCCGTACATGTTCAGCAGATCCTGATACACGAGAATCTGACCGTCGGTCACGTCTCCCGCACCGATGCCGATCGTCGGAATCGACAGCTCCTCGGTGATGCGCTTGGCCAGCAGCGTGGGCACGCCCTCAAGCACCACGGCGAACGCGCCGGCATCCTCGATCGCACGCGCGTCGTCGAGAATCTGCTGTGCGGTCTTGACGTTCTTGCCCTGCACCTTGAAGCCGCCGAACGCGTTCACCGACTGCGGGGTGAGCCCCAGATGCGCCATGACCGGAATGGACGCGGTCACAATGGCCTTGATCTGATCGTGGAACGCAACGCCGCCCTCGAGTTTCACGGCCTGCGCGCCGCCCTCCTTGACGAGTCGTCCGGCGTTCTCCACGGCCTGATCGACGGTGTGATAGGCCATGAACGGCAGATCGACCACCACAAGCGCGTTCTTGGCGCCACGCGTCACGCACTTGGCGTGATGGATCATATCCTCCATGGTCACCGGCAGCGTGGAATCATAGCCGAGCATGACCATGCCCAGCGAATCGCCGACCAGAATGCCGTCGATACCGGATTCGTCGATCAGCTTCGCGGTGGTGTAGTCGTAGGCGGTGAGCATGGACAGCTTCTCGCCCTTGGCCTTGGCCGCACGGAATGTGACTGCGGTGTTCTTCATTGATTATTCCTTTCGTTGGTCGCGGTCGGCCTCCCGATCCGCGCCGTGTTCAATTATCGGTGATGATGTTCAGTTATGACATGAAGTGTCAGTTGTTGCCTGAGCCGTTCAGACGTTCGGCCTGAGACGTTCGACCCGATACGTTCGGATGCGAGGAATTCGCAAGACCGTCATCGAGCAGATCACGCAGCGCCGCATAGTCGCGATTGGGATTCTTCGCCGCCGCGATCGACAGCAGCGCACGCGACAACGGTTCATACAACGCCCGTGCTTCGGGAGAGAGCGACTCGAGATGCGCGCGAACCGTGCCCACATCCGCGCGCTCGACCGGACCGGTAAGCGCCGACTTCGCTCCGCGCTCGCAGAAGCTTTCCGCGTTGTGCACGATCATCGCGCGGAGTGCCTCCCGGGCGTCGGATTCCGTGAATCCACACGACCGCAGCGTCTCCACCGCCGCATTCCACAACGCGATCGGCAGATTGCTCGCCATGGCGGCGGCCGCATGATACCGGGTCTTGGCGGCGGCATCGATCACTCGGGACCGGTTGCCAAGCGAACCGAGCAGCTGTCCCAGCATTTCCGTGCATCGGGGGTCACCCTCGAGCGCGAAGAACGCGCCGTCGAGCTGATCACGGCCGTCGGCGGGAAAGCGCTCGCTCACCGCCTGCATCGGATGCATGGAGAACGCGGACACGCCGAGTTCGGCACTGCCGTCGAACACGCGCGACGACAGGCATCCGCTGCAGTGGCCCACCGCCATGCCGGAGATGGGATTGCCGGGCAGTTCCCGAAGCTCCCGCCAGACGGACGCGATTGCGTCGTCGGGCACGGTGACGAGCAGCATGTCACTGTGTTCCACGATGTCGGCCAGTGATGTGAATTCGTCGACATCCAACGCGTTCGCGGCCGTCTCGGCGGCGTCGGACGGACGATTGTAGTATCCGCTGACGGTGACGAGCGCCGACCGACGCAGATGCGCACCCATGGCGCAACCGACCTTGCCTGCCCCGATGAACCCGATTTTCATGATGCCTTGCTGCCTTCGTCTGATGTACCGCTACCTACGGTGGGATTTGCCGGACCTGACCGACTTCCCTGATTTGCCGCCCGACTTGCTCTGCGCGTGCAGACGGGCGTAGATGATCGCCAAACCCTTGAAGATCAGCTGGCTGTCGTACACGTCGATCGAATCGGTGGCGTCGTACAGCACGCGGCCGAGTCCGCCGGTGGCCACCACCTTGAAGTCGTTACCGATCTCCTTGCGGAACTGGGCGATCGTGTATTCCACGCCGCCAAGGAACTGGAAGTAGATGCCGGCCTGCATGGCGGTCTTCGTGTTGGTCGCGAGAATCGTGTCGGGGCGTTCGATCTCGATCTCCGGCAGTTGCGCGGTCTGACTCCACAGGGAATTCGCGCTCGTCTCCAGACCCACGCCGATCACGCCGGCGCTGAACACGCCGTTCTCGTCCACGTAGTCGTAGGTGGTGGCCGTGCCGAAATCGATCACGAGCACCGGTCCGCCGTACAGATAATAGGCACCCGCGCAGTCGGCGATACGGTCGGCACCCACGGTCTTCGGTTCGTCGAGACGCAGATTGATGCCGCATTTGATGCCCGGTCCGATGATGATCGGCTCGGTTCCAAGGAATTTCCTGATGCTGGAACGGAACGCGTACATGACCTTCGGCACCACCGAGGAAATGATCACGTCGTCCACCTCGTCGGGGTTGATACGGGACATCGACATGAACGTGGACAGCATCATCGCGTACTCGTCGCTGGTGCGGCGGGTCTTGGTGGTCAGACGGTAGGTGCCCACGATGTCGTCACCGTCGATGAATCCGATGACGATGTTGGTGTTGCCGATGTCGACGGCGATCAGCATGGTGCCTCTTTTCCTGCTTCTTGTCCTGTTTCTCGTTGCTGTGTTTGACATGACGTTTGACATGGTGTCGAGATGGGTCTGTCACTGCCGGGTGCGCAGACCGTTAAGCCGGGCGAGGATCAGTTTCGCCAGTTCGGTCTTGGGCATCTGGCCGATGCGCTCGATATCGGCGATGTTGTGGGATTCGTCGTTCTGATCGTCGGTGTCGGTCGCCGGCGTGAGGATCGTCACCACGTTCGTGTCGGTGGCGAATCCGGCGCCCGGGTCGCGCAGATTGTTGGCCACGAGCATGTCGCAGTGCTTTTCGGCGAGTTTGCGGGCGGCGTTCTCCACCAGATGCTCGGTTTCCATGGCGAATCCGCACAGGGTCTGCGAGCCGTCGGCGCGCTTGTGTTCGCCGGCCCAGGAGAGAATGTCCGGATTGGCGACCAGCTCGAGCGTAAGCGTGGTGCGTCCGTGCTTCTTGATCTTCTGCGGGCTGGCGTTTTCGGCGCGGAAGTCGCCGACGGCGGCCGCCATCACGGTGATGTCGGCATGTGCGAAGTGGTCGGACACCGCGGCGAACATGTCACGCGCGGTGGTCACGTGCACGATGTTCATGCCCTGCGGTTCGGGCAGTGCCACCGGTCCGGAGACGAGGGTGACCGTGGCGCCCATGTCTCGTGCCGCCTCGGCCAGCGCGTAGCCCATCTTGCCGGTGGAGTGGTTGGTCAGATAGCGTACCGGGTCGAGCGGCTCCTGCGTGGGACCGGCGGTAATGAGTACGTTGAGTCCCTTCAGGGAGGGGGTGACCGCGGTGGGGGTGGCCGCGCCTGCGTTCGCGGTCGTGTTCGTATCGTCCGTATTCTTGGATTCCCCGGTTCCGGTCAGCGTTTCGGCCAGGATCTCGCCGATCACCGTTTCGATATCGTCGGGTTCGGCCATGCGTCCTTTGCCCACGTCCTGGCATGCGAGCATGCCGGATGTGGGATCCACGAATCGGAATCCGAGTTCACGGCAGATGCCGATGTTGCGCTGGGTGGCGGGATTCTCATACATATGCACGTTCATGGCCGGGCAGACCAGCTTCGGACAGGTCGCCGCCAGCACGGTGCTGGTCAGATAGTCGTCGGCGAGGCCGTACGCGAACTTGGCGATCACATTCGCCGTGGCGGGGGCGATCACCACCATGTCGGCCCACTTGGCGTCCTCGATGTGGCTGACACCCACCCGTGCGTCGCCGTATTCGTCGGTGGTGATGGCGTATTCGGAGTCGGGGAACATGACCGTGCGCGTGGTGGTGTGCGTGAGTGCGTCGAACGTGGCCGGGCCGACGAATCGCTGTGCTGCCGCGGTCATCATCACGCGCACCTCGCAGCCGTGCTTGGTCAGACTCGAGGCGAGCTGGCAGGCCTTGAACGCGGCGATTGATCCGGTGACGCCGAGAAGAATATGAATCGGACGCTGCGTCTTGCGGCGGCGATGCTGCGTAGCGGAGTGCGAGTGCCGGCGGTTCGCGGATTCGGCGCCGTCGTGATGCGTGTCGTCGTTGAGCATGGCGTTCATTGCGCTGCCTCCATATGGCACGATACGCCCTCGTGGACGATGATGATTCGTGGTCGTCATGATCGCGGATCGGCCGTCCGTCGGCTCGTGCCCTGTCAGGTCGCGGCCTGCGGGTCGCGGTGTCCAAGTCTCTGCGGGAAGTCCCCGTCAAAGCCGATACAAGTTTAGTAAGTGGGCTACGGGCGATGCCACTTCATGCCAAAGATTGTCGCTGTAATCTTCGTCACAATCCATGGTGAAGTGTGACTTGGCCGTACCGGAAACCATGATCGTTTCTGTTTGAATACCGAGGCAAAAGGTGGCATGTCGTGAAGAGAGTCATGTATTGATGATTTCGCAATGATCGCAATGGATTATGCCGACACGTCCATAGGCTCGGGGGGGGTATCGGGGGTAAATAGAATAGACACTTTGTCGGTATTTGTCGTTTTTGCTAAATACTCTGAATCACGAGTAACGGAGTTGGTGTACCCCCGAGTGCGCTTGCGAAGTGACATGTGAGGAGAGACAAGAGAGGCACCGATGTCAGTATTCGACGTGAAGAATAACCGACTCGACGTCGTTGCGGATGGTATTGCCGTACGCGCTGATTCGAGGAATGGACGAGGCCGCGTCCTTGGCGGTCGTGCCATCGCCGTCGTATTGTCCATCGCCATGTCGATGTGCTCGCTGATCCCTGTTTCCAGTGCGTCGGCATCGAATACCGTCCTGACGACCACGAGCGCATCCGCTGGCATCAACGTCGGTGAGTCGTCCAACGTGATTGTCTCGGCCGATGATGCCGCCACTTCGCAATCAGGAACGAAAACCGGTCTGCCGGCAGCCCGTATCGCAACGGCTGACGGTGCCATGAAAAGCGGAATGAGTGCCAATGAGCCCTATCGTGACGGCTCCATTCTGATCTACACCTATGCCCAGCTGGCCGCGATCGGCACGAACGCCAAGGTGACCAGTGCCGATACCACCGCCGGATTCGTGGGCGGAGGCCAGACCGTGACCGACGCGAACGGCAATGCGGTCACCTACGCTAACAACGCCTCCTACGTGCTGATGAACGACATCGAACTGCCGTCCGGTGTGACGTGGCAACTGCCCGAAGGATTCTCCGGCACGATCAACGCCGATTCCGCGGTGAAATCCGATGAACGGACGCTGTACGACGCCAAAACCGATACCATCACCCTGCACAATCGGTATCAGCTTGCCGTAAGCGCGTCCAAGAACCGTGAATCCGAACCGGTGATGAGCGGCGACTGGGATGCCGCCAAGTTCGGCATTGGCAAGCCTGTGAACGGTGCCAACGGCAAGGCATTGACCTATGGCGCATCCCACCGGTACGTGCTGTCCGCACGATTCACCACAACCACGCCGAAGGGCGACGCCGGGCAGATCATGGCCGTCAACGAAACGACGGCGAAGACAGCAAATGAAGGATCCGCCGATTCGACCTCCACCGCGAATGGATCGTCGTCATCCGATGCCGCTTCCACCGACGACGGGGAGTCCGACCAACCCGATGCATCCGCTGCCGATACCGTTGCGGCGGCCGCTGATTCCCTGTCAGGCCGTGACTTCGTCGGACAGGCCGCCAAGACCATCAACGGCAAATCCTATATTCTGATCGGCAACGAACAGCAGTTGCGTGCGATCGGGGCGAACGATGGCAAGACGAAGGTCGTGGGACGGGTCTGGAAGATCACACAGCAATGCCAGCAGTTGCTTGGCTGCCTCACCGGAGGCTGGTCCGATACCGGTCAGGAGTCCCTGTACTACGATGGCGACGCCGATCTGGCCGCTGGAGCCACCCTGCACAATGCGGATATCCCCGATCATGACGGGCTCCTGTTCACCTATGGGGCAACGCGTACCCAGTACTTCACCAAGGACGCCAACGGCAACCGCCAATCCGTGGACGATGCCACCTACGGCGCCAATACCGGTCTGACCTACACCGCCGACGCGAACTACATCATCTTCCGCAACATCGATCTCAGCGCCGATGCCGCCAATGGCACGACCGCGAACGCCACATGGAATCCACTCATGTTCGCCGGCACCATGCTCGGAGCCGTCAGCGGGAATGGCGACACGGCCGGATCCCTGTGGAGCACGCTTGGCGCCGATGGCGCAAGCGTCAACGACACCGCGAACAAGCCGGTCATCGCCAACGTGAAGGTGGAGCAGAACGACACCAAGCTTGACGTCAGCAAGCAGCAGGGCATTGGGTTCTTCGCCACCATCGCCAACAAGAGCACGATGTCTGACAACAGTCTCGGCAGCGCCGGAACCGTCACCGTGACCAACCTCAAACTCAGCAACGTGACGGTGACGAACAAGGCCACCGAGGCGATCGTGCCGACCACGCTGCTCGGCGCGCTGACTGGCGCGGTCGGCGGATTGCTCGATGTCCTTCTCGGGCTTCTGAACATCCACCTGAATCTGTCGGATCTGCTCAACCTGCATAAGAGCAACCCCTCCAACCTCGCCACGGGCGCCTTCGCCGGCCGTATCTACGGCGATGCGAAGGTCACGAACAACGAGGTGGACGACGTCGCCGTATCCAGCGCAAGCGACATGACCGGCGGCTTCGTGGGATATGTGGAAGGCGCGACCAAATATGACGTCGTATCCAATGCGGCGGGTGCGCTGACCGATCTGCTGGGGAAGATCCTCGATGTCATTCCGTTCATCGGACTCGGCGATCTCACCCGGTGGCTGCTCGACGGCACGTTGGGCCTCGATATGCTCATTCCCGTCGCCTACTACAACCCGCTGCTGTCCGACAACCACGTGACGAACTTCAAGCAGAACGTGACCCTGGGCAGCGCGTCGAAGGACTATGCCGGTGGCTTCGTGGGATTGCAGATGGGCACGGTCATCGAAAACTCGTCGGCGAGCAGCGAGAACGCGTTCGTCGTGCAGGCCAGGAATTATGCCGGCGGTTTCGCCGGAGCAAGCCGCAATGGTGACGTCGGAGGCCTGCTCAGCAATCTTGGCGTGCACCTGCTGGCGGTGCTGCGCCCACAGAGCCTGATCGAAGGCTCCCAGGTATCGGCGCAGAACGGATTCACCGTTGAAGCGGAGAGCTACGCCGGCGGATTCAGCGGCGTGATGGCCAACTCCTACGCGGTAAACGACGATATTGCCGGAACGGTGTCCGTTACCGCCACCAAGACCCATGCCGGTGGTTTTACCGGCATCTCGTCCGTGGGATGGGGACTGGAGGTCGGCAGTGACAGCGCCTCCGACACCTCGCTGCTCAAGACGTTGGCCAGTACGCTTACCGGTCTGCTCACCAGTGGCCAGATCATCCCAGATCAGGCCGGAGATCTGCTTAATCTCGCCGGCGTGAAGCCCTCAGCCATCCTCGGCGCACAGATGAACGGCGACATTACCGTCAAGGCCGGTGGCGACTACGCCGGTGGATTGGTGGGGCAGGGGTCCGGCGCGGTGATCACGTCGTCGACCTCGGATGCATTGGGCAATCTCCCGTTCTGGAAGCATGATCCCAAGCGTCCGGCCCCGGCCTCCCGGGATACGACGATCACCGGTCTACGTTCCGTCTCCGCCGGCGGCTCATATGCAGGCGGTATCGTCGGCGATCTGCAGCCGGCCACCGTTGCGGCGTTGCTCAACAACACGCTCGGTTTAGGCGACCTGGACTTCTCGCTGTTCGGCGTATCGAACGTGACGCTCGTCGGCGTGGACACCGGACTGAGCGTCACCGCGGGCGACAACGGCTACTATGCGGGCGGTGCGATCGGCCTGGCCACCGGTGGCACGATGACCAACACCACGGTCTCCAACCTCAACACCGTAAAGGCCAAGGGCGAGGCCGGTGGTTTCATCGGCTTCACCGGTCCGGGCGACGTCGTTGGCGCAGGCAAGGGGCTTAACCTGCTTGGCCTGGTAAAGATTTCAGGTCTTGCCAATGTGGCGCAGTATTCCGGCGTCACGGTAAGCAAGGCGACCGTGACCGGCATTAGCGACGGATTCACCGTCGTCGCGTCCGGGCACAACGAGAACAAGGAAACCAACTCCTACGCGGCCGGCGGCTTCTACGGTCAGGCGAACAGCACCAAGACCCGGGACGCACACGTGCGCAACCTGAAGTCGGTCACGGCGGACGACAAGACCTCCGACGGCATGGCCGGTGGCTTCGTGGGCTTCTCCACCACCGGCGGTCTGATCGACGCGATCAACGACTCCAAGGATTCGTCGGTATTGCAAGGCCTGATCGACGGCGGATTGGTGAATGTCACGGGCCTATTCGGCGCGGTGCCCTACCTCGTTCCCGACTACAAGCTCGTCGATGTGTCCTATGTGAACGGCGGCTACGTGCAGGCCGATGTCGCAGGCGGTTTCGCCGGTGATTTCCAGAGCGGCAAGATCAACCAACTGTCCGATAAAGACAAGGAAGACCAGACACTGGTCGATCTGGTGAATACGGCCAAGGACAATCCGGTCGCCGTCACGAACATCGATCATGTGACCGGCGGTGCCTACGCCGGTGGATTCGCCGGCAAGGCCGTGGCCGGTGCACTCGCCTCCGCAGGCAGTGGCGGCGTCTCCATTCTCGGCAAGTTCGGTACGGTGAACCTTGCCAACCTAGTGAAGCTCATGCAGGCCTACGTGCCGCTGATCTCCTACGCCGGAGTGAAGTCCGATGGCGAGACGTTCCAAAACGCGGGCGGCGCCGTTGACGCGAAGGCCGACTATGGTATCAAGGTCAGCGCCATGCGGTTGGACGACGATACGGATGCCAACGCCGGTTCCGCGGGTGGATATATCGGATACGGATCGGGCGTGCAGGTGAGCACGTCGTCGGTCACGCAACTGCGGCGCACCGACGTGATCGCGCCGAAGAATCTTGAAACCAGCGGTTCGATCAACGACACCTATCTGAGCGACAAAAGCACCTACGCCGTGGATGCCGCCCGGTATGCAGGCGGATACATTGGCAAGATGGACATCGGCGCCGCCGCCGGGGTGGGCGATGCCCTCGATGTGCTCGGCGGCACGGATCTGCAGATCACTGTGACTGATCTGCTCAGCGCACTCAACGTGGTGGTCTCCACCATCGAATATTCGGACGTGACCGGTGGCGTGGGCGGCTACTCCGTTCGTGCCAGCAACGTCGCCGACTCCGACGCGCCGATCGGCATGGCCGGAGGTTTTGTCGGCGACATCGAAGGCGGGCACATCCAGCATTCCAACGCGCACGAATTCGTATACATCATCGGACAGATCTCCGCCGGCGGCTATGTGGGCACCATGCAGCCTGGTGCCGCGGCCAACGTGGTCGGCAAGGGCAGCATTCTCAATAAGATCGTGGATCTTAACGATGTGCTCTCCGCCGTGCAGGACTTCGTGCCGACGATCCGCAACAGCTCCACCGACGCTGCGATCTGCGGCGGCGCGGTTCGTGCCCAGGCGACGTCCGACACCAAGACCAGGCGTGGCATGGCCGGCGGCTATGTGGGACACAATCGTGGCGGCCACATCTGGGGCAACAACGATGCGGCATGGTCAAGCCTTTCGGGCACTCCGCTCAGCGGTAATGAACAGGTGGCGTACGCGGCTCGCATCCGCAGCGTCTACGGTGCGGAACTCGCCGGCGGCTACACCGGATTCATGGAGGCTGCCGACACCGCACAGGGTGGAAGCCTCGGCGTGCTTGGCGGACTGATCAGCGTCGACAATCTGGTCGGTGTGCTCGGACTGGTATACCCCACCGAGGAGCATTCGCGGGTCACCGGACCGTTGCGCGGCATGAGCTACGGCCAGTGGGAGACGTGGCGTGACAACATCGGCAAATACGGTGCATACGGTGCCGAATTCACCGACGTGGTGAAGGCCGGCGCGGACAAGGTCAAGGATCAGGCATCGCTGGACGACTTCCTGAAGGACTACGTCTTCGGATTCAACGTGGTGGCCGGCAGAAGCCATCATGACACCGGCGCGAATCTGCGTGACTCCGGCGTGGCCGGCGGCCATGTGGGACTCATGCGCACCGGTACGATCACCGACGGACAGTCGCAGGATGTGAAGCAGGTCAGGGCCATGCGTGCGGCCGGCGGCTATGCCGGCTCGATGGAGGCCGGTTCGGTGGCCACGATCGGCACCGTCGATCTCGCCGGACTCAAGCTGGATCTCGGCAGTCTGGTCAGCACGCCGCAGGTGTTCGTACCCGTCATCAAGTCGTCGAGTACGGAAGGCTACCGCAAGGGACTGCGCGTGGAGGCGACCGGCGTGGATACGGTTGACGGCAACGTCTCGAAGGGCGTCGGCAACGCCGGCGGCTATGCGGGCATGGCGATCGGCGGACAGATCTGGGGCGATCGCGATGCCGAGGGCAACACGCTCAAGGACGGTGCGATCGCCAGCGGCGCGAACGTGAGCAATCTGCGCAAGGTGTCCGGACGCAACAACGTGGGCGGCTACATCGGTCTGGCGACATCCGGTTCGGTCGCCGACGTGAACACCAACGACGTATCCGAGGGCTTCCTGCAGCGACTGCTTGACACGCTCGTGAAGAACACCAATCCGACCGGTCTGGTCAACGTGCTGCAGGCCACCGTGGTCACCATCCGCGGCGCGCATGTGAGTGCGGACAGTGACAGTTGGGGATTCACCGTGGAAGGTGCCTACAAGGCGGACGGTCAGACCCGATACGCGGTGAACGCTGGTGGCTTCGCCGGATCATTGCAGGCCGCGATCCTTGGCGACAAGGACTCGGCCAAGGGCAGCGGCACGGAGGCGGATCCCGCCAATGATCCGGCCGAGCTTGTGGTCAATGGGCTGCGAGGTGTGGAGGGCGGCCAGTATGCCGGTGGCTTCTTCGGCATCGCCGACATCTCCAGCGTGGCCTCCGTTGGCGGCGGAACCATGCAGGACGAGAACACGAACCTGCTGCTCAAGCTGCTCGGCGTTGGCAACGTGAGCGTGCTCGATGCCTTCCGCACGTTCGTGTACGACGGCCGGGTGAACGGCGTGGCCGACGGCATCCAGGTGGTGGCGCACGACTCCTCCACGCAGGGCATGCTTGACTCCACGCGCTTCACCGGTGCCGCGGGCGGCTTCGGTGGCGGACTGATCAACGGTTCCGTGAAGAAGTCCAGTGTGACGAACCTCAACAGCGTGACCGGACTCAACTATGTGGGCGGCTTCATTGGGCATCTGGGCAAATCCGGAACAGTGGACGCCGATGACGTGAAGGTCACCGATTCCGCGATCGGACTCGCCGGACTGACCGCGGGCGTACTCGACATCTGGGGCTCCCACGTGGGGAATTCCTCGGTCGTGGGCATCGCCGACGGTTTCACCGTGACCGCCACGCACAACGGTCAGGACTACGGTCGTGACGCGGCGCTCAACGACTCCGTCAAACGCAAGGGAGCCGAGGTCGCCGGCGGCTTCGTCGGATACGCCGATCTGGCACGTGTCTCCGGCAGCACCGTCACCGGACTCAAGAAGGTGACGGGCAGCGAGATCTCCGGAGGCTTCGTCGGACAGACCACGCGTGCCTATCTGGTGGATGCGGGCGTAAATTCCAAGCTTGTGGACCTGCTGCTCAGTCTGGTGGTGAACCCGCTGCTGAAGATCCTCTACGTCGAAGGCATCGAGCACACGACCGACGAATGGGCCAACATCAAGAAGCAGTACTTCGGCGGACTCATCAAGTTCGTCGATCTCGACCTGTTCGCGGAAGGCAACGTGCTGTATGTGAACCTGTTCGGACTCAAGGTCGGCGTGGCGCTCGACAAGCACGACACCGAATCGCAGACCGACGACACCGCCTACATCTACATCGGTGATTCGAGGATCTCCGTCGGATGCACCGAAAACGGCGTGAACAAGGGCGAGGAGAACAACGTCAAGCTGCAGCTCATCAAGGGCAACCGCACCAAGGTGACCGAATCGTCCGTGGCTGGCATCGCCGATGGATACGACGTGTTCGGTGGCGGTGCCACGCAGGATTCCGACGGCGTGGAAGGTCTCAAGACCGGGTACGTCGGTGGATTCGCCGGACTCAATCAGGAAGGTGTGCTGCAGGCCAACGCCATGACCTATGCGGACACCATCCGCGGCACCTCCGGTCTGGTCGACCCGTTCGCCAACACCGTGCTGGACTCGAACTGGTTCTTCAACGACAAGAACGACATCATCGGTCCCACAAGCGACGGCAAGTACAACACGTACCGCATCTACCGCACGGCGGACGCGGCGGCTGGATCTGCCGTGACATCCGCGAATGACGGTCGCAAGACGTTCGCGTCCAAGACCGCGGATACCGGAGACGGCACGCTGAACACCGGACTCGACCGTTGGGACGTGAACTACTTCGACGTGGTCAACGCCTACGACAGCGCAACCGCCAACAGCGGAGCGGCCGGCGACGACAAGACCACGTGGGTGGGCATCAAGGATGCCGTGGCCGCCACCGGCGAAGCGTCGTACAAGCCGCTCAACGCCTACGTGTCCGCCGCCAAGGCGGTGCTCATGCTGGACAAGGCCGTGACCAACAACAACGGAGGATTCACTCCCGAGCCCGGAGACGGTCAGGACCCCTGCGGTACGGACGGCTGCCGAACCGTGGACCTCACCGTGCAGAAGGTGTGGAAGGACGCCGGACTGTCCAAGCCGAAGTCGATCACGTTGCGGATCACCGCGCATTACACGGACGACAACGGCAATGTGGTCACGCCGAAGACCATTCAATGCTTCGACGGTGATTGCACCGCCAAGGAGCAGACCAACCCGTGGACCGTCACCCTCGACTCCTCGGACGGTTCCTTCTGGAGCAACACGTGGCGCAAGGTGATCAGCGGACTGCCCGTCGCCGTGATGGTGAACGGCCAGCCGAAGTACCTTACGTACAGCGTGGAGGAGACCGGCATCAACGTCGACGGCAGTGGCGACGTGACGCCGGCCAAGGCCGGATACAGCGTCTCCGTAAGCCACGACGGCATCGAGAACGTGTCCACCGTGACCAATGCCAGCTCCCGTCCGCTGCCGGACACCGGCGGACAGGGCGTGATGTGGATCATGCTGTTCGGCCTGATGCTCATCGGCCTGGGCGCGGCATGGTATGTGCGCAACCGGCGTGACGGCAGGGGAGTGGCCCTGGCGGTCGTAGGTGCCCGCGGTTCGGGAGGCACGAACGTTGTCGAAGGCCCTGGTGTGGCTGGATTGGCAGGTTCACGAGTTGGCAGACATGCCGATTCGACGGTCCGGCCGCCACGCGCATCCCGAACGGCGAAGACGCGAGGCCGGCACTCACGATAGCCGGTCCCGAGTCACACAACAGATTTCCCACCCGGGGAACCGGGTGGCACACCAATGTTCACACAACAAGGAAAGGAAACAGTGATGAAATCGCTGATGAAGAAGATCGCAGCCGTGGCGCTTGCCGCCGCGACCGCGCTGGGCATGGCGGGCGTCGCCGCGACGACCGCCAACGCCGCTGGACCGGCCACCCTGACCGTGACCAGCGATAACGCCGGGTTCTCTGGCAATACAGTCACCGCCTACCAGATGTTCTCGGCCACGCCGAACACCGATGGCGAGAGCGCCACCTACACGCTGAACTCGGGTTGGAAGGCTTTCTTCCAGACCAAGGGCGTCAATGGTGCGGATGACAACGCATTCTCGCAGAATGCGTATACTTACGTGTCCGCCTTGACCGATTCCGCCAAGATCGCCGAGTTCGCGGCATCCGCATCGGCCTGGGCCGCTAAGCAGACCACCTTGGACCCCGCTTCCGTTACTGCCACCGAGGAAGCGCCGTACACGGCGACCTTCTCGGGCCTGAACTACGGCTACTATCTGGTGACCAACGATGGCGCGGATTCGATTCCGCACGCCATCCTCACCAACGTGACGAAGACTGACAACTCGGTTGCGCTGAAGTCCGAATACCCGACCGTAGACAAGACGGTCACCGGCACGGGCACGAAGCCCGAAAACACCGATAAGGGCAGCAGCGCCCAGATCGGCGACACGGTCAACTTCACGGTAAAGTCCAAGGTGCCGAATTACACCGAGTACACTGCCGACTTCAAGTACACCTTCAAGTTCACCGATACCCTGTCCAAGGGACTCACGTTCAAGAATGACGTCAAGGTGACCGTGAACGGCACAGCGCTGACCGCAGACCAGTTCGACGTTACCTCCACTAATGCCACCGATGATGCCACGGCCCTTACCATCGATCTGGCCAAGTCCATCAAGGGATTCGCCACTGACAAGGCCACCATCGGCACGGAGATCGTCGTCACCTACTCCGCAACGGTGAACGAACAGGCAGTGGCCGGACAGGATACGGCCAGCAACTCCGTGAAGCTGATCTACAGCAACGATCCGAACAACCAGGACAGTGTGGATGACACTCCGGAAAGCAAGACCCACACCTACACCTTCAACTTCGATCTGAAGAAGGTCGATGCCAAGGATGCCAACAAGACTCTTGCCGGAGCCGTGTTCCATCTGGCAAAGAAGGATGGCACGCTCGTGAACCTGATAAAGGATGGGGAATCCTACCGTCCGGTCAAGGACGGGGAGACCGGCGTTGCGGATGGTAAGGTCACCACTCCGGCAACCGGCGTGATCAAGTTCACCGGTCTGGCTGCCGGCGAATATCAGCTCGTCGAGGATCAGGCTCCGAACGGATACAACAAGCTGACCGATCCGATCTCCGTGACGATCACCGCCACCTATAACGCCGACGGTACGCTCAACACCTCCAATGTTGCGTACTCATACGGTGCTGAGAAGGGTACCGGTACCACGATCACCGTCAAGAACAATGAAGGCACCCTCCTCCCCGGCACCGGTGGTATGGGTACTGTGGCGTTCACCGTGGTCGGCGTGATCGTGATCGCCCTCGGTGTGGCCTGGGCCATCCAGCGCAAGCGCGCCAACGCCTGAGCCAGCCATGTCTGAGTCGGTCTCTCCTCGGGACTGACCCGGACGTCATGGTCGGTCGTCTCCTCGGCGATGATCGATATTCCACACATCGGAACATCGCCGAGTGACGGCCGGCCGTCACCATCCACAAGCGTCTTATCATGAAAAAACTGCGTGACATTCTGCCCATTCTGGTGATCATCGGAGGACTGCTCGTGCTGTTCTACCCGACGATCAGCAACATTCTCATCATGCGCAACTCCAGCCATGTCGTCAGCCATTACGATGAGGCCGTCGACGCGCTGTCCGACGAGGAATACCAGAAGATCATGGATGCCGCGCGCGCATACAATGCGAAGATCGCCGAACAGGACGCCGGCGGCACCACGAACGCACTGTCGAACGCGGTGGGTGCCGACGCCTCCGACAGCGAATACATGAGCCTGCTCAATCTCAACGGCGACGGCATGATGGGGTACATCACCGTGCCACGCCTTCACGAGACCTTGCCCATCTACCACGGCACCGCCGAAAAGGTACTGCAGGTGGGCATCGGTCATCTGGAGGGCACGTCGCTGCCCATCGGCGGGGCGTCCACGCATGCCGCGGTGTCCGGGCATCGGGGACTGCCCAGCGCCAAGCTGTTCACCGATCTCAACCGGGTGAAAACCGGCGATCGGTTCTATATCACAGTCCTCAAGGACACGTATGCGTACGAGGTCGATCGCATCACCACGGTGCTGCCCACTGACACGCAGGAACTCGCCATCCAGGATGGCGAGGATCAGGTGACGCTGATCACCTGCACGCCCTACGGCGTGAACTCACACAGACTTCTGGTGCGTGGCCATCGCGTGCCATACACGCCCGCCATGAACGCGGAGTCGGCGAAACGATTCGGACTCGACATTCCGGTGCAGTACCTCGTTCCGCTGATCGGGCTGGCGGTGCTGCTTGTAGGCGGCGGCATAGCGCATCACATCTACCGACGGCGGCACGCCGTGGCCGCGCATCACAGCGGCGAACGGGGTCACGCGGACAAGCGTGACGGCGGAAACGAAAGGAGACCGCGACATGGGAGACATTCATAGCGCGCATGGCGCATCCGGGCGGCGGTCGACCCGTGAGGGCGGCATTCG
Source organism: Bifidobacterium tissieri (assembly GCF_002259645.1). Lineage (GTDB taxonomy): Bacteria > Actinomycetota > Actinomycetes > Actinomycetales > Bifidobacteriaceae > Galliscardovia > Galliscardovia tissieri. Next base: position 8,408 of record NZ_MWWV01000022.1, on the reverse strand, counting down.
ACTGTTCGCCTTGCCAGCCGCCATTCTTAGTGTGATCACACTAACCGTGATGCTGGTCATATCGTGGGGGTTGCTGTTCCCCACGTCTGCATCGGCGTCTGCGGCATCGGGGCGTGTCGGCACGCTGACGATCTCGGCCACGGTCGCTGATGGCGGCACCACCCGCGTGCTTGCCGGCGACACGTATGCCGTGGCGCAGGTGGCCGACGCGACGATCGGAGACGATGGTACGATCAACGGATTTTCCACACGCGATGCGTTCTCAGCAGTCGGCAGGGACTGGGGATCGCTCAGCTCGTCACAATACAATGAGGCCGCCAAGGAACTCGCCGAATATGCATCCTCGCACGGTCTCTATGACGTGACCGATCATGCCGTGACCGGTGCCGATGGACGTGCGGTCGTGCGAGACCTTGTGCCGGGACTGTATCTGGTATCGCGTACCGCCGTGGCCGATGCGAATTCCGCGTACGTGTGCGACGCGTTTCTGGTGGCGATTCCGGAGACGGAGCCGGGAACGTCCGGGGGAGCGTCATCCGCGGCGAACTACGCCGTGGTTGCATCGCCCAAGTTCGAACAGGTTCCCGGTCCCGGTCCGGAACCGTCGGAGAATCCGTCCGGCAAGCCCACGCCGGAACCGTCGAAGAACCCGTCGCCCACTCCGGCCGTGCCGTCGCAGCAGTCGAACATCGCCAAGACCGGTGCCGCGATCATGCGTTATGTGCAGGTCGCGGTGATCTTCGGCGGCATCGCACTGGTGTTCCTGTTCATCCGTTCCCGGTACGCCAGCACTCGGCACGACGATCTGCACTGAACCGGACTCGTCCGGTGCCTGCCTGTTTCTTAGTGTGATCACACTAGGGAACAGGCAGTGCTGTATTGTGCGTATTGTGCCGTATTGTGCACATGGAAAATGTGAGCGGGAACATGATATTGGCAAAGCGTGGCAAGTCCTTACGTTAATGATTGCAATGCCTGTACAGTGAGAAGCACCTTCCGGCAGTGATGCTTTCGGGAGGAATCTCACATTGTTCGGTTTCGTTTCACGATGGTCGTGATATGTGCGGATCGAGCATCGAAAGGACAGACATGGGCGTGTACGTCATCACCGGCGCGACGAGCGGCATCGGAGCCAAAACCGCTGAAATCCTGCGCAATCGCGGCCATGAGGTCGTCAACATCGATCTCAAGGACGGCGACATCAGCGCGAACCTGGCCACCAAGGAGGGCCGTCAGTACGCGATCGACCAGCTGCACGAACGCTACCCCGACGGCATCGACGCCATGATCTGCAACGCGGGCGTGGCCGGCGGTCGCGCACCCATCCCGCTGATCGTCTCCCTCAACTACTTCGGCGCCACCGTGATGGCGCAGGGCGTGTTCGACCTGCTCAAGAAGAAGCACGGCAGCTGCACCGTCACCTCCTCCAACTCCATCGCGCACGGCGATGCCCGTATGGACGTGGTCGGCATGCTCAACAACAACCCCGACGAGGACCGCATCGTCAACCTCGTCAAGGACTACGATCCGATCGGCGGCCACGCCTTCTACGCCGCCACCAAGTACGCGCTCGCCCGATGGGCCCGCCGCATGAGCGCCCAGTGGGGTGCCTCCGGCGTGCGTCTCAACGCCGTGGCCCCCGGCAACGTGCGCACCGCCATGACCGGCAACCTGCTGCCCGAGCAGCGCGTGGCCATGGAGGCCATCCAGGTGCCCACGCACTACGGCGAGGAACCGCTCATGGACCCGGAGGAGGTGGCCAACGTGATCGCGTTCGTGGCCAGCCCCGAGGCCGCCGGTCTCAATGGCGTGGTGCTCTTCGCCGACGGCGGCACCGACGCGCTCCTCCACTCCGAGAAGGTCTACTGATCCGGCTCTCACCCCCGACATTCGTCGCGGCGGTCCGCGGCGAATCAACCACCAGAAACATTGCAGACAGGAGACTTTTCATGATCATCGACGACTACATCAAGGCCCTGCAGGACAAGGACTACGAAGCGCTCGGCTCGTGCTTCGCCGAACAGAGCCGCATGTTCGACTACTGCCCGTCACTCGTAGGCAAGGAGAACATCTTCCTCTACGGCGACAAGGCCATCGACATGTTCTTCCACAACCAGTTCGTGATCGGCGGATTCTCGGTGAGCGACCCGCATATGGTCAACGGCCGAACCGTGAACTTCTACGCCAACTACGCCGGCACCATCATCCACGCGCTCGCGCAGATCGAAAGCGTGGACGATGACGGGCGGATCCAGGAGCTTGTGATCCGTCCGGCGTGACGACGATTACTGAATTGGTGACTGACTGACCGGTCCGATCGTGATAATCGCGGTCGGACCGGTCGTTGATTTGTGGTCATTGTCGATCATTGTCCAACATAATGTCACATGTTCCGTGTTGCATACGTGTCATATTGCCTATCGTGCGGTAATATTGTTAAGTAAATACATTTACTGCGTAATGTCGCGCTGGCAAAGGCGCGTATTGGAGACACGAGAAGCATGGTCACGATCAAGGAAATCGCCAAACGGGCGGGGTATTCGCAGGCGACGGTGTCCCGTCTGCTCAACGGCGACCCCACGCTGTCGGTGAAGGACGAGACCCGTCGCCGGATCATTCAGGTGAGCGAGGAACTGGGGTATGCCACGCAGGCTTCCCGACGCGTTGTGCTGCCGCGCAAGGTCGCCATTCTTGACATGGTCGACCCTGGCGCTCATCTGGAGGACGCCTACTTCAACGAACTGCGCGATGTGGTGGTGAGCAGTGCCGTCGAGCAGCATATGGACATCGAATTCCACACCGATGTGAACGAGCTGATCGACGCCAGTGCGCAGTACGACGGATTCATCACGATCGGCGCCGAGGTGATCGCCCATGACGATTTGCGCCGACTGCACGAGGTACTGCCATATGGCGTGTTTCTCGACACCAACCCCGCGCCGAACCTGTTCGATTCTGTGCAGCCCGACCTGCAGCAGACCGTGATCGACGCCTTGGACGAATTCGCCGCGGCGGGCATGAAGCGCGTCGGTTTCATCGGCGGCACGCATGAATACCCCGAGGACATGCGGCTGCTGGCGTTCCGCAACTGGGCCAACCGACTCGGATTCGACACCGATGGCCTGATCTACATCGATGGTCCGTTCAATGTGGAAAGCGGACGAAAGCTGGGGGAGCGAATCATCGCCGAACGTCGGGACGACCTGCCCGATGCGTTTCTGGTGGCTGCCGATGTGATCGCCGTGGGCGTGCTGCAGTCGTTCAATGCGGCCGGCGTGATCGTGCCGCGTGACGTGAGCCTGATCAGCGTGAACAACCAGCCGATCGCACAGTACACGTCACCCGCATTGAGCACGTATGACATCGACCGGCATGAGCTGGTGCGTACCGGCATCAACCTGCTTGGTGAGGCGATGTCCGGATTGCACCGGGTGAAGCATCACGTACTGCTGTCGACCACGCTGGTGGCCCGGGACAGTTTCGTGCCGGCGAAGCATGGGTGACCGATCGACAGCACTGCAAACACATCGGCGTCCTGCCTACGGTCCCAGTACGGGGCCGGGCAGGACGCCGATCGCGTATATCTGCGTATTCAGCGTGCCCGCTAGATCAGCGACAGCGTCACGTCAAGCACGAGCGGCTGATCCGCGTCCAGCTGGAACTGCGGATGCACCGGGGCGCCCCACGAATCGTCGCCACCCACACCCATCTGTGCGGCCAGCAGACGCAGGAACGTGTGGCGCGGCGCGGGAAGCTCGTTCTGGTGACGCGCCTCCTCAAGCATCAGCGTGCTGTACGGCAGCAGGCTCACGTCGAATCCCGTGGCACCCGCCTCGCCGCGGCCGGCGGCCACGCGCATGCCATGACCGGTCACATCCGTGATCTCGGCCCAGCGCACATCCTCGTGGTTGCCGGTCTCCTGCGGCACCAGATACGGTGCCACGGAATCGGCCGCCGTGGTGGCATACACGCCCAGCTTGCCGCCGTTCTTCCGATCGAGATACGTCTCGTCGGGACCGAAACCGTAGAACTTCAGGTTCTCGTACTCGACCGGCAGCGTCCACTCGAGGCCGAACGCCGGCAGGGTCGGCGCATCCACGCCACCCGGATAGGAGGCGGTCAGATGCACGCTGCCGTCGGCCGCCACCTCGTAACGCACGGTCACACGCGTACGGTTCGGCTCGGCCAGCTCATACGTATACGTGGCGGTCGCGGAATCAACGTCGGCATCGAACGCGGTATCCACCACGCGGGCGTACCGGCCGGCACCGAACCACTGCACGCGGTCGAAACCGCTGCCGTTGCCGCGATCATTGTCGGTGAGCGGACGGAACGTCGTCAGATCGGGACGACGGATCACCATCTCGCGCTCGCCGGAGCGGAACGACACCATGCCGCCCTGCGTGCGGGACAGAATCACCTCGAAATCGTTGCCATTCGTGCCGTGAGCGCCGAGATTCCAACGGGAGTTCACGATCTCGATATTGGCGTCGGCGTCGGTGCTGGTGGTGCCAGCGGCCGCTGCGGTCTCGGCCGACTCATCGGCTTCGTCATCCGCGCCGGCACCCTTCACCACGGTCACATGCTGGCCGAACGCCAGCTCATAGCCGGCCTCCGCCCAATCGGTGGCCTGTGCCAGCCGCTGATCCACCTCGTACGTCACCTCGACGTCATCGCGCTCGCACACATCCGGGAACGCCACGTCGAAACGACGGGTCTCGCCGGCCGGCACGTCGAAACGATAATCGGCGCTCCACGTCTGCACGCCGTTGACCAGCAGACGTGCGGTGAACACGTAACCGGCGGTCGAAACGAACAGATTGTCGTTCGTGATCGTCACATCGGCGTCGGTCGGCTCGATCTTCACGTTCGCATACAGCTGCTTGACCTCCTGCGCCTTGGGGGACACGGTGCGGTCGGCGAACACGATGCCGTCGCCGGCGAACTCGTAGTCGTGCGGACGGTCGCCCCAATCGCCGCCGTAGGCGAGGCGCTCACTGCCGTCACCGAGCTTCTGCCACATGGCCTGATCGATGTAATCCCAGATGAATCCGCCCTGGTAATGCGGGTAGCGCTCCAGATCGGTGTACAGCTTCATGCCACCGACGGAGTTGCCCATCGCGTGCATGTACTCGCAGGAGATGTACGGCTTCTTCGGGTCGTTGGTCAGATATTCCTCGATCTCGGCCGGCTTGGCGTACATGCGGCTTTCGATGTCGGACAGCGCGTCGAACTCGCGGTTCCAGAACACGCCCTCGTAGTGCACCGGACGGGTGGGGTCGATCTGATGCGTCAGATCGCTCATCGCCTTGATCACGGTGCCGGCGTAGGATTCGTTGCCCATGGACCAGATGATCACGCTCGGGTGATTGAAATCGCGGCGGATCATGGTGTTCGTGCGGTCGAGGCAGGCGCCCAGCCATTCGTCACGGCTGCCGGGCACGTTGGTGTCGGCGGTCACCTGGTCACCAGGGGCGTTCCACGTGCCGTGCGTTTCGAGGTTGGTCTCGTCGATCACGTACACGCCGTATTCGTCGCACAGTTCGTACCAGCGGGTCTGGTTCGGGTAGTGGCTGGTGCGCACGGCGTTGAGGTTGTGACGCTTGAAGAAGCGGATGTCCCACAGCATGTCCTCTTCGGTGACGGCACGACCGTGGCGGGCGTCGAATTCGTGGCGGTCCACGCCCTTGAACACGATGCGCTTGCCGTTGAGCTTCATGATGCCGTCCTCGATGGCGAAGTGACGGAAGCCGATGCGGGTCTGCGCCACTTCGATCACATCATCGACGACGTCCTCGAACGCTCCGTTGAGCGTGACGGTGAGCGTGTAGAGGGTGGGCTCCTCGGCGCTCCACGGGTTCACCTCGCCCACGCCGGATGCGATGTGCAGCGTGCCGTCGGCGATGGTCGCGCCGTCGTATTCCTGCTTCCAGACGACGTTGCCGTCGACGTCGGTGATTTCGGCGAGCGCGGATCCGAGTTCGGGGGCATCGTCGGTGCGGGTGAGCGTGACGGTGGCGTCGATCGAGCCTTCACCGGTGGTGTGGTCGTAGTCGGCCACCACGGCGAGGTCGTTCACGTGCACTGCGGGGTGGGTGGTGAGCTCCACGCTGCGGAACAGGCCGTAGAGACGCCAGTAGTCCTGGTCCTCGAGCCAGCTGGCGGATGTGTATTCGTAGCAGGCGACGGCCAGTACGTTTTCGCCGTTGCGGATGGCGGAGGTCACGTCGAACTCGCTGGGGGTGAAGGAGTCCTCGGAGTAGCCGATGAACACGCCATTGAGCCATACGTAGATCGCGGTTTGCGCGCCTTGGAAGGTGATCGTGACGGGGCGGCCGCCTTCGATGGCGGCGGCGATCTCGCCTCCGGCGGTGAATGTGCGGCGGTAGAGCGCCACGTGGTTGTTCTGCGGAACGTCGGGGGCGATCGGGTCGTCGTGGCCGTCCCACGGGTATTGGACGTTCACGTACTGCGGGGTGAGATAGCCGCCTTCACTCAGGTGGGCGGGCACGGCGATGGTGCCGAATGCGGAGTCGTCGTAGTCGGGGTCGGCGAATGCGGGGGCGTGCTTGCCAGGTTCGCTGGCCACGGGGTAGCCTTCGGCGCCGGTGGTGACCACGCGGACGCGCCACTGGCCGTCGAGGCTGGTGCGCAGGGTCATGGTCTCGCCGGGCTGGGGTGCGTGGTCGTAGAAGCGGTGGCTGGTGTGTGCGGGCAGTCGGTTGACGGCGTACGTCTCCGGGTCGGTGATCCATGCGGCGTCGGCCTCGGCGGCGTGCCTGATGTGGATGGATTCGGTGAGCGGTGCAGTGGATGAGGTGGGTTGGGTGGTCATGTTCCCTGTCTTTCTGACATGAACGTCGTTGTCGCAGTCGTGGTCGGTGGTGTACTGGGTGGCCGTCGCTTCGTCGGTCGACGGTCAAGAGCAATAAAACTCTTTACTAATCACGGTAATATCAATTCTTTCTTTATGCAAGTCGTTGGAGTCAGAGTGTTGGAGGATTGTTGCCTATGTGTGGCAATCTACCCTGTTGTAGATTGATATTGTTACTTTTTTGTGCGATTTATGATGTGATAATGTTCGGTTTTTCTGTAGTGGGGGATAGATGGATTGTCCTCTAATATCCGGTCGATACGCCGATTGACGTGTCCGAGCGCGGTTCGGTAACTTCCTATCGTGCCAGACGTCTGATTTTGCAACGATTGTTGATGGTGGCGATGCGTGATGCATGCTGGACGCCTCGCTGCTGCAAGTGAACACGACACGCCCGGATTGCTGATTAATCAGTAATGGATTTTACTTTATAGGGGTAACGTCGTACACTGACGCTTGTCAGATCAACGGAAGATCTTGCACATCAGTCTTCTAAGGAGAAGCACGATCATGAAGGAAGAAACCACAGCCGCAACCAAATCGGGCGGCATCGGACGCCGTATCTGCTATGCGATCGGCAACTTCGGTCAGTCCGCGTTCTACAACGCGCTGAGCACCTACTTCGTCGTCTACGTCACCAGCACCATGTTCGCCGGGGTCGACAAGGCGCTCGCCACCAAGCTCATCGGCATCATCACCGGTCTGATTGTGGCCATCCGTATCGGTGAGATCTTCATCGATCCGCTGCTGGGCAACCTCATCGACAACACCACAACCAAGTTCGGCCGCTTCCGCCCGTGGCAGGTCATCGGTGGCTGCACATCCGCCGTGCTGCTCGCCCTCGTCTACACCGGCCTGTTCGGTCTGGTCAATGTGAGCGAGACGTGGTTCATCGTGCTGTTCGTGATCGTGTTCATCGTGCTCGACGTGTTCTACTCGCTGCGTGACATTTCCTACTGGGGCATGATTCCGGCGCTGTCCGAGGACTCTCATGAGCGCAGCGTCTACACTGCTCTCGGCTCCTTCACCGGCTCCATCGGCTACAACGGCATCACCGTGGTCGTCATCCCGATCGTCACCTACTTCAGCTACGTGTTCACCGGCTCCCACACCGAAAGCCAGTCCGGCTGGACGGCGTTCGGCGTCATCGTCGCGCTGCTTGGCATCCTCACCGCGCTCACCGTCGCGTTCGGCACCAAGGAGAACGAGAGTGCACTGCGTTCCAAGGCCCAGGAGAACGGCAACCCGCTGCAGGCGTTCGGCGCCCTGGCCCACAACGACCAGCTGCTGTGGGTCGCGCTGAGCTACCTGCTGTACGCCATCGCCAACGTGGCCACCACCGGCGTGCTGCTCTACCTGTTCAAGTTCGTACTCGGCCAGCCGGCCGCCTTCTCCATCGCCGGCGTGATCCCGATCATCACCGGTCTGGTCGCCGCGCCGCTCTACCCGATCCTCAACCGCTACATCCCGCGCCGCTACCTCTACCTCGCGGGCATGGTGTTCATGATCGCCGGCTACGTGATGTTCATCATCG
>NZ_MWWV01000021.1 GCF_002259645.1 Bifidobacterium tissieri | reverse complement strand
CTTCGCGGCCTTCATGATGCCGCCCCCGCCGTCGCACACGAGCACGTCCGGTGGCGCGATGCGCGCCATCAGGCTCTGCCACGCCGCCGACCGCTCGCTTTTGGCGATGTGCCAGCCGATCACGTGCCCGTCGGCGATGGCGATCAGTACCACGGCGTCGCGGTGCAGGTGGATGCCGTCCACATGCACCACGTGACGCACCTCGTCCACCAGGGGCACCGGCGGCCACAGGCCCCACATCAGCTCGCACCGGCGGCGCAACGTGCGGGAGGGCAGGTCGTGCTCGGCCTGCGACCGTTTGGAGAACAGCCAGTCCAGTCCGCACCGCAGGTCACGGGCCCTGTTGTCGCGCGACTGGGTGCGCGAGCTCCCGCAGCCGGCGTCCCGGCACCGCCACCTGACCCGCCCCGAGCTTGTTCTTCCGTTCCGTTTCATCGGCTCGCCGCACACGGCGCAACTGGGTGTGTTCATCCACCCAATCTGCCACGCCAACTCGAAAGCCGCTCAACCGTTGTCCCGAAAGGCCTCACAGCCTGTTCCGGACACACATTCTGGCCGACTTCGAGTTCCCCGCCCATACAACTCGAACAGGGGAAACGCCTACTGCCATAAAGGAAAGCAAGCCGAAACAGACACACATTTTGGCCTATAACCCCGGTCGGGGATTTTTCGTATCCGGGGTTCGCACGACGAGCACGACGAACGTATATACGATTACGGGCTGAAAAAAGGCATTTCCGACGATTCGTAGTAGGGTACGGACGTTCTGACACGCGGAAACGTCCGTATCCTGCTATGAATTGCCGATATCGTCTTTTTTAGCCCGTATATCAGGGGCCGCCACGGCTTGGCGGTCGCTCTGACCGCCAAGCCGCTGTCAGAGCTGGGTTTCGATCCAGTCGACGATGTAGGGGGCTACTTCCTCGATCTGGTCGATGGCCACATCGAACTCGCGCGGACCACCATACCAGGGATCCACCAGATCGATCCGGTCCTCCTGACCGGGTTTGGGCTGCGGCAGGTTCGGATCAAAGCTGCGGTACATGTGCACTTCCGCCCGCTTGCCCGCAGGCAGTTGCCGCAGCAGAGCCCGCATATGTGACGCGGTCATGGGCAGGAACAGATCGGTCTGCTCGATCTCGTCACGGGTGATGCGATGAGCGAAGTGATGCGGATCAACCGCGTAACCACGTTCACGTAGCACCTTCTGGGCGCGCGGATCGATCGGATTGCCGTGCTCCTCGCTGCTTACGCCGCTGGACATCACGCGCACGCGATCGCCGAGCCCGCGCTCCTCCACGACATGCCGCAGAATGATCTCGGCCATGGGGGAACGGCAGATGTTGCCGGTGCAAACGGTCATCACCGTGTAACGGTCATCGTGCTGATTGGCGGAACGGGTATCGGTCATGACTTCCTTTCATATTCCACAAAACGATATCCGGCGATGCCGGTGTCGGTGTCCTTGGATGGCTTCATCCATCCGGTCTCACCGGACACCTGCCACAGACCGGCCTCCACCAGCTCATTCAGCGGCGGGGCGAATGTATCGGCGGGGAATTCGGCATCGATCTCGGTGATGAACACCTTGTCGGCGAACGGCAGCGCCTCGCGGAAGATCTGTGCTCCGCCGATCACCCACAGTTCGTTGCGCTCGATGCCATCGTCCGGAATGGCCTCCTGACGAGCCAGATCCAAGGCGTCGTCGATCGAGTCGACCACGGTGGCTCCCGGCGCGCGATACCGATCGTCGTGGGAGATGACGATGTTGTCGCGGTTCGGCAGCGGACGATACCGCTCCCCCAGCGACTCCCATGTGCGTCGGCCCATGATCACCGGATGCGAGATCGTCAGATCCTTGAAATGCTTCATATCCTCGGCAAGATGCCATGGCATGGTCCCCTCGAATCCGATCGCGCCCTCGCGACCGTCCGTGCTACGGGACTGTGCCCAGATCAGATTGACGCGGATCGGACGCAGACCATCGTCATGCAGGTCCTCGTTCTCCCAATCCTCATCGTAAAGCCCGGCAGAACCGGGCTTGGGTTCGTGATAGCCGCTTCGGCTACTGTCATGCTCCATAGAAAAACTCCTTCGTACGCAGTGTTTTCATCCTAACGATCCGGCCAGACGGGGGCGTGCAACAACGTCATTCGACGCCGATCAGCGTCACGCCCTGCGAACCATCGCCGGAATCGTTGAGTCAGACGGCCACCGGTGCCTTGATAGCCGGGTGATGACGATAGTCCACGATCTCGAAATCATCGTAATCGTAGTCGAAAATCGACGCGGCCTTGCGGATGCGGATCGTCGGATAGGGGTACGGTTCGCGTTCCAGCTGAGTGAGCACCTGCTCGATGTGGTTGTCGTACACATGGCAGTCGCCGCCCGTCCATACGAACTCGCCCGGCTCGAGCCCGGCCTGCTGGGCCATCATGAGCGTGAGCAGCGAGTACGAGGCGATGTTGAACGGCACACCCAGGAACATGTCGCAGCTGCGCTGGTACAGCTGGCAGGACAGTCGACCATCGGCCACGTAGAACTGGAACAGTGCGTGGCACGGCGGCAGGGCCATGTTCTCCACTTCGGCCGGATTCCATGCGGAGACGATCATGCGGCGGGAATCGGGATGGTTCCTGATCAGATCCATGACGTTGGCGATCTGGTCGATGGTGCGGTTGGGATCATCGGGGGTCGGTGCCGGCCAGCTGCGCCACTGCACGCCATAGATCGGGCCAAGATTGCCATCGGCATCGGCCCACTCATCCCAGATATGCACATTGTGCTCCTGCAGCCAGCGTATGTTGTTCGATCCCTTGAGGAACCACAGCAGTTCGTATGCGATGCCTTTGAAATACACGGTCTTGGTGGTGAGCAGCGGGAACGATTCCCGTAGATCGAAGCGCATCTGCCGGCCGAACAGGGAGATGGTGCCGGTGCCGGTGCGGTCGGATTTCAGTGTGCCTTCGGTGAGAATGGTGCGCACCAGATCCTCGTACGGCATGGGGATGTCCGTTTCCGGCCGCGCGGGGATGCGTGCGCGAATGTCATCGAGTTGTTCTTGAGTCAAAGCCATGGGCACCAGTCTAGCGACCGGAGAACCCGATGACATCGCTCAGAGGGCACTCGGATGACACTCGGGAAACGGAAACGTGTGATCCTCCACAATGCGAATCCACTGGGAGAGTATATGAACGCATGGAACACAACCGTGGATTACATTGGAGGGTGGAATGCCGGCATACCCGCCGGTCATGCCGGGACATAACGAATTCTTCGATATCAAGGAGGAATCATGGGCAAGCGTATTTGGGTGGAGCGGAACAAGGACGGTTCCTGGGACGCCTTCTCCGATGATGGAGCGCATATCAAGTTCGGCAAGGACAAGGGACAGTTCACGCCTGGCGATCTGATGAAGGTGGCGTTGGCCGGCTGTGCCGCGCTGAGCAGCCAGTTCGCCGTGGAGAGCGCCTGCGGTGAGGGCAAGGGTGCCAAGGTGGTTGTGGACGGCACGTACGACCAGTATCACGACGCCTACATCAACTTCACCGAGCAGCTCACCGTGGACGCCGTGGACGCCGGCCTGAGCCCCGAGGACGTGGAGAAGCTCAAGGAGCGCATCCGCCGCCACGTGGAGAAGGGCTGCACCGTGAAGCACACCTACGAGCAGGACACCCCCTGCCGCATGGACATCACGGTTCGTTCCTGACGAACGGCATGCAGGGGCTGGTTTGACACCGTCCTCACAACCTGAAGATCCCTCCGACGAATGGTTATCGTCGGAGGGATCTTCTCATATGCACGGCATGCCGCGGGCTACACGGGCTACAGTAGACGCCGGGCGAAGCCGATCAGTCCTTGTGCTCCGGGTCGATGGTGGCCTCGATGGCGTGTGCGGCCTCGGCGTCGGCGGTGGGCACGGAGACCTCCTGCACGCCGCTGATGTCGTCAAGCGACTTGGGCGTGACATCGGCCGGGGATGCCGGTACCGTGTCGAGACGGGACTCGGCGGCCTCCACGTACTTGCGCGGCACCACATAGACGGGGCTGACGGAGTGCTGCAGCAGACCCTGGCTGGTGGAGCCAAGGATCAGACCGGTGAAGCCTCCACGTCCACGGGATCCGACGACCACCACATCGGTGTTGTGGCTGGCCTCGGTGAGCGCGGTGACGGCCGACCCCGGCACCACGGACTTGGCGATGACCAGATCCGGGAAGCGCTCCTGAATGGGGGCGATGCGCACGTCCAGATCCTCCAGATACGACTCCATGATGCTGTTCGCCTCGGCACCGGTCGCACCGCCGGATGCGAACATTCCCATGCCGCCGAAGCTCGGTACGGCACTCATCACCGTGAGCTTGGCACCCCACTGGTGGGCGAATTCGGCGGCGATGTCGAGCGCCTTGAGACCCCACTTGGATTCGTCGGAGCCCACGACCACCGACGTGATGGTGTTGTTCAGGTGCATGAGGTTGCCGTCGTCGTCGGTATAGGGCACGACCACGATCGGGCAGTATGCGTAGGCGGGCAAGCTGGAACTGGTGGTGCCCAGCAGACGTTCGGCCAATCCGCCCTTGCCGCGGTTGCCGATGACGATGAGATTGTAGTTGCGGGAAAGCTCCACGAACACCGAGCTCGGATCGCCAGTGACGATAAGCGTGGCGGCCTCTACACCCTGCTCGTCGGCGATCGCCTTGGCCTTGGACAGGATCTCCTGGGCATCGGTATGCGCCACATTGTCGTCGCCCATGGCGGTATAGGTGGCGTCGAAAGAGACCGCGGCATAGCTCGGCAGTGAATACGCGCAGACGATCTGTAGTGTCAGGCCGGCGTGCTTGGCGTAGTTCGCCGCCCACCAAGTGGCCTTGTAGCTGGCATCCGAACCGTCCACACCAACAAGAATGGCCTTTTCGTTGACAGTCATGATGTACCTCCCCTTGTGTGCTGGGAAAGGACCATGCGTCTGTGCATGGCTCCTACTTGCAAGGATAGCGTCTGAAACCGCGAAACGCGGGAGGTGCCGTCAGCGAACATATGATACGTCTGACGTGTGGATATTGGCGGAGTCGGAAACGGCTGTTTTCCAACCGAATACGACGTTGCCCGCATCGTTCTCCGATGCGGGCAACCGATGATGAACATGATGAATGCGTGTCGTCATCGTTCCCGTATGGGAGTCAGATGACGTCAACGATGATCAGATGAATCAGATGATGCGGTAGTACTCGAAGTTGGCGTAGGACGCGGAGCTGACGATGGTGCCGGTGCTCGGCGTGGATGCATGGACCATCTGTCCCCCACCGATGTAGATGCCCACGTGGCCGGATTTCCACATCAGATCGCCGGGTTCGGGATTGGTGACCTTGACGCCATGCGCCACGGCGTAGGCGCGCTGATCGGCATCGGTACGACCGATCTCCAGACCGAACTGACGGTATACGTACGAGGTGAAGCCGGAGCAGTCCCAACCGGACGGCGTGGTGCCGCCGTAGACGTAGGGCACGCCTTGGAACTGCAGGGCATAGGAGACCACGGCAGCGCCGGAAGCGCTGGTGGGCGCGGTTACGGCGGAGGGATCGACCGCCGCGGATGATGAGTCGGTGGCCGTTGCGGATTCGGACTGTGCGGATGAGGTGCGGCCGGCGGAGGCACGGCTGGCTGCGGCTGCTGCCTGTTCACGGGCCTGCTGCGCCTGCACTTCGGCCTCGGCACGGGCTTTGGCGTCCTTCTCGGCCTGGGATTCGGTCTTGGGGACTTCGAGGTTTTCCACACCGCCCCAGCTGGAGTCGCTGTCGACGGATGTTGCGGCCGCTTCCTTGAGCAGGGATGCGTATCGGGACTGCTGTCCCTTGAACGAACGGGATGATGTCACGACCTGATCGCCCGCGGCACTGGCCGTGGGAGCGAGGAACGCGGACATGGAGACCACCGCAAGAGCGGATGTAAGGATGGAGAAGAGCCTGACGTGGATTTGTGAGTTCATCATCACCACACGAGTATATCAAGGTGTTGATATCAAGGCATTGGAATGATCGGAGATACAAAAAAGCGCCCCCGGATGGGGGCGCCACACGTAAATCATCGGACCGTCGGAGGCGACGGCACTGGTCGGATCAGAGCACTCGACGGATGGAGTAGCCACCGGTAAAGGCGACGTTCACCGGAGTGACGGCCGTGCCGACTCGGCTGTTCAGGGAGTTGACCACCTTGCCATCACCGATGTAGATGCCAGCGTGAACGCTGTTGGCGATGATGTCACCGGGCTGGGCCTGATCAAGGCTGGGCACTGCGGTACCGACCGTGGCCTGGGCACCGGAGGTGCGGGGAAGGCTGACGCCGACCTGGGAGTAGACGTACTGCACGAAGCAGGAGCAGTCCCACTGACGTGCGGACACGTTGCATCCGCCATAGGTGGCGTTGCCGACGAACTGCATGGCGAAGCCGATCACGGCGGAGGCGCTGGTGCCGTTCACCGGGGTGACGGCAGCCGCGGAGCTGGATGATGAGGAATTGGACGACGTTCCCGCCGTGGTTCCGGTCTGGGAGCTACGTGCATTGGAACGACTGGCGGACTGGGCCTGCTGTGCGGCCTGCTGACGGGCCGCAGCCTCGGCTTCCGCCTGCGCCTGGGCCTGAGCGGCCGCAGCGGCAGCGGCTGCCTCGGCGTCCTTCTCGGCCTGGGACTTGGTCTGCGGAACATCCAGCGACTCGATGCCGCCGTAAGTGGAATCGGAATCCACGCTGGTGGCGGTGGACTCCTTCAGCAGGGCGGAGCTACGGGACTGCTGTCCCTTGAAGGAACGCGACGACGTGACGACACCGGTATCGGCGGCACTGGCCGCCGGAGCGACGAATGCGGACATGGACACGACGGCAAGCGTCGCGGCAAGAATAGAAATAGATTTACGTGTTTTCATCATTACCTCACTACCCTAACACTATGCGCCGAAAACGCTCAGAACGTTAACAGCGAGGAACACCGGACGCGACCACGCACATCATCGGTCACGTCCACACGTCGCATACTCGCGACGGTAACGCAAATACTCGGTACAACCAGTACGGATCAGTAGTGGATGTACTGGAAATCATGCACGTTGGAGAACGTGCGGGACATGGTCTGGCCGTTGAGCGAAGCGCCGCTTTCGGAGGTGACGACCGAACCGTCGGGGTTGATCGACTCGACGATGGCCACATGACCGTAGACGGAGCTGGCACCCTCCTGGCCGCGCTGGAACACCATGATATCGCCGACGCGCGGGGTGTTGTCGACCCAATAGCCGAGGGCACGCGCGGAATCGGCCCATTCCGCACCGTTGCCGAAGTAGGATCCAACGGGCAGACCGAGCTGCTGGCGACGCAGATACGCCCACCAGGTGCACTGGGAGAACGAATAGGCGTTGCCGGTGTCTCCGGTGGCATGGTTCGGATTGAAATCGGCGGGCAAATCGGCCGCATCACGGTCCATCAGCTTGGCGACCTCGGGGTTGTCGGCCAACGACTTCGACATCTGCGAGGTGTCGAGCGCATCGGATGCGGACGACAGGCTCCAGGCCGCGGATTCGTCGGCGCTCACACGGGCCTCGGAACGGGAGACCGTGGTGGAGGACACGTCGACGTTGGTGTCACGCAACGTCGTCGTGGTGGAAGACGAGGATTCATCGGTTGCGGGCGTCGAAGTGGTGGCATCAGTCACCAGAGACGAGACCGCGTCGGATGCGGACGGCAGACCGGCGGAGGAGGCCGTGGACGCGTAGGCGACGCTACTGGCGGTTGCCGCAAGCAACGCAAACGCCGATGCGCTCAGAAACTGCTTCTTGTGGGCCTTCTGACGAGCCGCCTGACGAATGGCCCTACGAGTGGCCGGAGCCCCCTCGTTGAGCATCTTGGCGACCTCAGGCACCACCGCAAGAGGAGACTTCGCATACACTACGGCCGAAGTATGCGCCGCGCGTCCCGGACGGGCAGGCTTGTATACGCGTGCCGAACCGGTGCTCTGGGCATTGGCCTTATGAGCCGCATGTCTCATTGCTAATCACTCCTTGGATGTCTTTGTCCAAACTTGGATAGTAACCGGTCCGCATGACGGATACAAATCGAACCTACCGATCGGAAAGGCGAAACGTTTGACGGACTTGACAGATCAATAACTCTCTGATAAAAGCAATCTTCACCATATTGTCAAATCATCCGAAGCGCTGAAACTCCCCCGGTTTGACCGTGCAACATCAACCCCAATATTTCTTGTCAAACCATCAGTCTTCCGGATGATTTTCGATATATCGACAGAAACGCACAAAAAGAATCATAATGTCCACAATCTCACATTATGAGAAAATATGGCGGTCTGGGTACGCTGGACCACATGATCGAACCCGTGAAAATTCCTATGTCCATGCTGCCCGAAGACGGTCGATTCGGCTGCGGGCCCAGCAAAATCCGTCATAAGCAGGTCAAGGCACTTACCGAGGCCGGATACAACCTGCTCGGCACCTCGCATCGCCAGGCACCCGTCAAGCATGTGGTCGCCTCCATTCGAGAAGGACTGGCCGACTACTTCTCCATCCCCGAAGGATGGCAGATCGCACTGGGCAACGGCGGCGCCAGCGCCTTCTGGGAGGTCGCCTGCGCCTCACTGATCTCGCGCAGGGCCGCATTCGGCACCTATGGATCGTTCAGCGGCAAGTTCGCCACCAGCGCCTCCAAGGCCCCCTTCCTTGAGGAACCCGTCATCTACAAGGCCGAATACGGCTCGTGCGCCATCCCCCAGTACACCGATGACGTGGATGCCTACTGCTGGGCGCAGAACGAAACCTCCACCGGCGTGATGGCCCCCGTCCACAGGGTCCCCGGCAGCGTGGAGCAGGGAGCCCTCACGCTCATCGACGCCACCAGCGGTGCCGGCGGTCTGCCCATCGACATCAGCCAGACCGACGCCTACTACTTCTCCCCGCAGAAGGTGTTCGGATCCGACGGCGGCCTGTGGTTCGCCATCCTCTCCCCCGACGCCATCAAGCGCGCCGAGGATGTGGAGAAGAGCGCCGAACTCGAAGGCGCACGCCGCTGGGTCCCGCCGTTCCTGTCGCTCACCCAAGCGCTCGCCAACTCCCGCAAGGATCAGACGCTCAACACCCCCGCCATCAGCACGCTGGTGCTCATGGACGAGCAGGTTCGCTGGCTCAACGAGCACGGCGGCCTGACCTGGGCGCAGGAACGCTGCGCCAAGTCGGCCGACATCCTGTACACTTGGGCCGAAAAGTCCGACTACGCCACACCGTTCGTCTCCGATCCGTCACTGCGTTCCAACGTTGTGGTGACCATCGATCTGGACGATTCGATCAAGGCGGCCGCAGTGGTTGCGGCGCTGCGCGACAACGGCATCGTGGACACCTCGGGATACCGCAAGCTGGGACGAAACCAGCTGCGCATCGGTGTGTTCCCGTCCGTCAAGCCCAGCGACGTGGAAGCGCTCACCTACTGCATCGACTACGTGGTGGAGCACCTGCAGTAGGAGATTCACACGGGTCGAACCGACGTCGGTCCATATGGTGTCCATATATATAGATCAGCAATATGAATCAGCGTCGACTCGAATAATCCGTTAGTAATCACAGACCGGTGGAGGCCAGAAGATAGGTCCCACCGGTCGTTTCATTCCCGCCGTCGATCGACACGGGACCATCGGCGGCGGGAATGAACACGGCATCGCCCTGCCGCATCACCACGGTTCGCAGACCACCCCGACCCGCGACTGCACCCGCATCCGTCACATGTCCGACACGAGAACGCAATTCGCCGGACAGGCAGACCAGCACACGAGGACGATCCACGCACTCGGGCGGAGGCACAATCGCCGAGGTCTCATACCACGGATGAGCATCGGAAACACCGACAGCCGCCGCATACGGATCCAACGCATTCACCACACCATATTTGAGCGAGAACTCATCAAGCCCCGGACGATACAGCACGCCATCAGCCACGGCAAAGGACTCCGGACGCCTCACCGGCTCCGGCGAGGGGCGGAGGTTACGCAGCAGATTCGGCACATCCCGGTGCTTCACCGTCAGACCGGCCCTCAGCACATTATCGGAATTCGTCATGATCTCCACCGCCGTTCCCCGAATATAGGCATGGGGAACGCCTGTGGAAATAAACGCCCCCACCCCGGGAGCCAGATGCACGGCATTCATCATCGCAAGCGCCAACACTGCGGAATCGCCCGGGAACGTCCGGGCGGCATCCACGGCGTTGCCAAGAGCCGAACGAACGCCGTCGATCATGAACGGCGTCTCCGCGCCGCCTACGGCTCCCATACGCGACGCCCGATCCTGGGCGGCGATCAGCAGCGGCAACCAATCCGTCGATTCCCACACGTCACAATCGCATACGCCCTGACCGGCCATCACCGCCAACCAGAATGCACGGAATATGTTTCGTTCCGAACGCCCCCACAATGCCGCGGCTGGAGGCATGCAATCATCCGCCGCAGAGGACATCGCAACGGCATCCCCCTCCAGCAGCCGGACCATCAGCCTGGCAAGATCATGGTCGATCAGCCGAAGGGCCGCCAGCTGCAAGGCAACGGGAGCGAACCCAATGGAGGCACGGAAATCATCCAGCGCCACCACCATTTCCGATTTGCCCCGATCATCGCGGAACGATCGGACGTCGGCATCCAACGGCACTCCGGCGGCATTCTCCCGATGGAATCCGGCACGCGCCTCAAAATCCAACGGATGCACCTGCAATGACAACGGCGTGCGAACGGCGATCATCTTGAGCAGATACGGCAGCGCCGGCCCCCATCGGCGGGAGACCACCGTGCCGAGCATATGCTCAGGATCACGGCGAATCGCGGCATCCAACGCCATCTCATCATCGCCAAGCACCACCATGGACGGCGACTGCGGGTGTCCCCCATACCATAATTCAGCCAACGGGCCACGCATATCACGCATGGACGGCACCAACGACTGCAGACGGTCATAGGATCCCCATGCATACGGCTTCGGCACCGGTCGAATCGGAATCACGCCATCCCCTTTCCGCCGCCGTGGTCGGACCCATTCCGACGCGTCCCGTCCGGGCACACCCTCCCAAGGTTACCCAACACGTACCGGAAGACAACCCCCGGCGGTAAGGTATTCCCTATGAAATTGGCACCCATTCTCGATCCAGGCGCTCGCAGGCCCGGTCCCAAGCCCGCACAGGTGGATCTGCACAGGGTGTTCTTTATCGGGACGACGCTATGGCTGATCGCCGGCATCGTCTGTCTTATTCTCGTTCTGCTCGGCAAACACGCCACCGGCGCGCTCATCGTATGCGTATCCGGCATGATCATCGGCGTGCTGCTGCTGATCTGGGAGCATTTCAACCGCTGGTATTACCGTCGATTGGGTAATCAGAAGTAGTCCGGTCGGCACGATTGTCGATTCACGATGCATAAATGCATAATGAATCGATCGTCCGAATAGTGAATATGTGAATTATTCGGCGAGCGGCAGGGAGAAGGTGAACGTGCTGCCCTGACCGGGGGCACTCCATACCGCCACCGAACCATGATGGGTGAGCGCCACGTGCTTGACGATCGCCAGACCCAGTCCCACGCCGTCGCCGGTGCGGGAGGACTGATTGGAGCCACGATAGAAGCGCTCGAAGATGCGCGGCTGTTCCTCGCGGGCAATGCCGCATCCCTGATCAACCACACGAACCACGGCATGATCGCCGTCCTTGGCCCGTGAGACGGCAATGCCCACCGCCTTGTTCGCCGGGGAATAGTCGATGGCGTTCTCGATGAGCTTGGACAATGCGCCCTGCAACTGTTCGGTCTCCGCATGCACCATGATGTCATCCGCACCGTTGACGATCACACGAATATGGTGGTCCTTGGCGAGCGCCGCAGCGGAATCCGCGGCGATATGCACCTGATCCAGCAGGTTCACAAGGTTGCTCCGGCTTGGCACCACCTTGGTCTGCGCCTTGATCAGCAACAGCAGATCGGCTACCAGATGGCTCAGGTGACTCGCATAGCTGCGTACGCGGGACGCCTCCACAAGGATCTGGCTGATATCCACATCGTCCTGTTCCAGATCCTCGCCGAGCGTTTCCAATGCCCGCGTGGGCTTGATCAGCTGTTCGGTCACATTCGCGACGAAATCATCACGGACCTGTGCGAACCGGTGTTCCTCGCTCACGTCGTCGATGATCACCAGCGTCTTCGTATCGCTGATCTGTCCAACGGTCACTTTCAGCCAGTTGGGACGGGAGACCACCGCCATGCCGTCGCCTTCCGGCGTTTCCGTTTCCGCGGCCAGCCCATTGTTGTCGCCGTCGAACCGATATTGCTCGGCGTATTGTTCCGGGGTCTGTGTCACAAGTTCGCAGGATCGTTTGCCTCCCGACTTGCGAACGCTGTGCACGGCCTCGAGAATACGGTCGTTCACAAGACTCTGGTCGTTGACAAGGCCGAGTCGATACGTGTCCGTACTTGCCTGCAGCACTTCGTCGTTCTCATCGACCACCACCGTGAGCCCGGGAATGACGGACAGAATGCGCACGGTCTCGAAATCAAGACCGTTGTCGTCATCGTCGTCGTCATCACCTCGCCTGCGGGACCGACGAAACCCGATGCTGGCACGCCAGTGCGCAATGGCATCGGTGTTTATATACTGGGAAAGGAACGGATACGCCCAGTTGTACAACCTGGAGATCAGAGCCACGAGCGCGATGAGCATCATCACGCAGAAGATCACGAAGATCACCATTGATACGATCTGGGCGTTTTGCGTAGTCATGGCACTATTGTTGCACGGCGCGGGGAATCCGCTGGGAAATCGCGGAACGTCGCAAGGTGAAAGCAAAGTGAACATGCCGGTGAACACTCAGACAACTCGTGGTTTACACCGTGCGGCAACGGCGTCGTTTCGATGTTCATCGCCTAGAATGGGAAAAGGTTTGCAGCTGACTGTTGCAATGAAATGAAAGGCAAAGAGAAATGCGCGTAATCTTCACCGAGGAGATGAAGCAGGTGGCCGACGATCTCGATCGCATGGCGCAGGAAGTGCGCACCGCGATCCTCGGCGCCGGCAAGGCTCTGCTTGAATCTGATGTCGAAGTCGCCCAGAACGTCATTGATGGCGATCTGGAGATCGATGCTCTGGAAACCAGCGTAATCAACCAGTGCGTGCAGCTGCTGGCTCGTCAGAACCCCGTCGCCACCGATCTTCGTGTCGTGGTGTCCACGCTGCGTCTGGCTTCCACGTTTGAGCGTATGGGTGATCTCGCCCGCCACGTGGCCGAGATTGCTCGTCGTACCTACCCCGAGTCCGCGCTTACCCCGGAGACCCGTGAGGTCTTCACTCAGATGCAGGACTTCCTCGACAAGACCACCGAAGAGCTTCTCCACGTGCTCAGCGATCGCGACGTTGAAGCTGCCGAGCAGCTGATCATCAACGACGACAAGCTCGATGCTCTGCACCAGCAGATCTTCGACATCGTCAACGGTGAGAACTGGACCGGCTCCACTCAGCAGACCATCGATGTGGTGCTGCTGGGTCGCTTCTACGAGCGCTTCGGAGACCACGCCGTGTCCGCCGCCCGTCGTCTGGTCTACATCGTCTCCGGTTTCGACCCTACCAAGGCCCCGCAGGTCAAGGCCGATTCCTCCGATAACGATCCGTACCTGTCCGCTCCGGCGAAGTAAGGTATGCGCCGATTCATTCGGCATCTTTTCAACTGACAGAACGTCGGCCTTCCGAGATGATCGGGAGGTCGACGTTTTTTCGTTGTCGGATAGTCGCGTTTGTCGGATAGTCGCGTTTGTCGGCGGTTCGTTGACGATTGCAAACGCATCGCTTCTGACGGTTGCAAACCATGAAAACAAGAAAAGGGTTTCCCGCCATACGACGGAAAACCCTTCGGAATGATTCTGAGATTCAGTCTCGGTGTTCTGTTCGGTGACCGTCAGCCATCGATGGGCCGACGATCACCGCTCGAATCACTTGCCCTGGTTGGCCACGGCGGCGGCACCGGCAGCGGCGGCCTCCGGATCCAGGTACTCGCCACGCGGCTTGATCGGCTTGAAGTTCTCGTCAAGCTCATAGACCAGCGGGATGGCGGTGGGGATGTTCACCTTGGCGATCTCCTCTTCGCTCAGGTCGTCAAGCATCTTGACAATGGCGCGGAGGCTGTTGCCGTGGGCGGCGATCAGCACGGTCTTGCCAGACTTGAGCTCGGGGATGATCTCGGACTCCCAGTACGGGGTCACGCGAGCCACGACGTTGGCCAGAGCCTCGGTCTCAGGCACCGGATCGCCGGCGTAACGCGGATCGTTGTTCTGCGAGTACTCGTCGTTCGGATCGATCTCCGGCGGCGGGGTGGCGTAGGAACGACGCCAGAGCATGAACTTCTCGTCACCGTACTCCTGACGGATCTCGGACTTGTTCTTGCCCTGCAGAGCGCCGTAGTGACGCTCGTTGAGGTGCCAGCTACGCTTGACCGGAATCCACAGACGATCGGCGGCATCCAGCGCGATGTTGGCGGTGTTGATGGCGCGACGCAGCAGGGAGGTGAACACGATGTCCGGAAGGACGTTCTTCTCCTTGAGCAGCTCGCCACCGCGCTTGGCTTCGGCTTCGCCCTGCTCGGTCAGCGGGACGTCCACCCAGCCGGTGAACTGATTGGTCTTGTTCCATGCGCTCTGTCCGTGACGGAGCAGTACTAGTTTGTAAGTCATACGGCATAGTTTATGCCAATCTTGCGACGAAAACCATGGAAAACCCTCGCCGTTCCATAACATTCAGGTAAACATTCGGCGTGTGTATTCACTAGTGTGATCACACTTACGGTGAACAATCCATTGATGATCAGGCTCAGTATCGCCGATCGGGTTCATGCCAGCGGCAACGCGGCCGACTGCACTTCCGTACCGAACGACACCGTGCCGATGACAACGATCACGGCAAAGACCAGACACTGCATGCCGGACAGACCCAGAGCACGCCCGAAATCGCGCTTCAACACGGCGCGAATGATCTGCGTCTGCATGATGCCACCGGCCGCAATCCACAACCATGACGCATACGGAGCCCACTCCACCAGCATCAGCGGAATAGCCGCGATCCAATCGGCCACGCAGCATGCGACAAGCGCTATCCATGCGCCACGCCAGCCCAGTCGTACGGCAAGCGTGCGTTTGCCATGGACCACATCGTCGTCGATGTCACGCAGATTGTTGACCATCAGCACCATCACGGCATGCAGTCCGACACATATGGATGCAAGCATCCCCACGCCATCGATGCCGTACTCCCCCTGTAGCAGCCAGGCCACACTCACGGACGATGATTCGCCGATGCCGGTGAAATCGAACGCCGTCACGTTCGGGATGCCGAATCCGTCGAAGGACTGGCAGATGGCGAATTCAGTGCCAAGCGTGGCCACCAGTCCGAAGAACAGGAATACGAACAGTTCGCCGAATCCCGCATATCCGTAAGGATGACGACCGCCGGTGTAAAACCAGCCGGCGATCAGGCAGAGTGCGCCGAGACCGATCAGCCAGTACTGACGGCTTGCGATGGCGACGCCGAGACCGCACAGACACGCCAGCGCCGCGGATATGCCAGCGACGGCGAGCACCCGTTTCGGTGGAACCAAGCCAGAGGCGGTGAGTCGCTGCGGCTTGCCGGTGCGGCTTTCGTTGGCGCCTCGATGGCCATCGGTGCCGCGCACGCCGTCGGAATAATCGTTGGCGAAGTTCACGGCGATCTGCAGGAACAGGGCCACGCCCATGCACAGCAGCATCATGCCGAAGAACCGCGGCAATGCGCCATCGATGGCGGTCCACGTCGTGGCGCACGGACCGTTGCCGGTCTCCGCATCCACCCATACGGCGTCATCAGTCGACAGGCATCGCAATCCCCAACCGTCATCGCGGGTGAGTACGCCATAGGCGGCGGCAGCACCGACGATGACCGGAGCGATCGACGCCGGCAATGTTCGTGGACGCATCCCCCGCACCCAAAGTCCCAGATTCATGGTTTTCAGCATAGTGACGTGAGTGATATGAGTGATATGGAAGTCGTGAATGATATGGAAGTCGTGAATGACGTTCAACAAAGAACGACCAACAACAAGGTCCCCTCACCCGTTTCCGGATGAGGGGACCTTGAGCGATGGTTGTGCGAACGACGACGATCACGTCAACGACCGCGCAGACGGCCTGCGTCGATCAGCGGGTGGTGCCGTAGGACTTGAAGAACGCACCCATGCATGCGATGTACAGCACGCCAATCGACATGACGAGGATCGCGCCGAGCTGCATGCCCATCGCATCGGATGCCAGACCCATAAGCGGCGGGAAGATCGCACCGCCGATCAGGCCGATCATCATCAGGCCGGAGACCTCGTTCTGGCGTTCGGGCAGGTGCAGCAGACCAGTGGTCAGCATGATCGAGAACACGTTCGCATTGCCCATGCCCACGCAGGCCAGACCGACATAGGCCAGCCACGTCGGCATGCCGGCGATGCCGGAGAACAGGAGGAAGCACACGGCGGCAACGACCATAAGCGCGCCGCAGACACGCAGCATCGCCTTGCGGCTGAACTTCTGAAGCAGCACGGAACCGGACAGGCAGCCAAGCGTACGGAACGCGAAGTACACGCTGGTGGCACCGCCCGCGGTCTCAAGACCAAGGTTCGAATGCTCCATGAGGATCTTCGGAGCCGTGGCGTTGATGCCGACGTCCACACCCACATGGCACACGATGCCAAGGAAGCACAGCAGGATGACCGGGCTCTTCAGCAGGGCGAAGCATCCGGCGATGCTGGTGCGTCCGGCGTCGGGGGCGTTTTCCTTGATCTCGTCGAAGCTCAGCATGACGAACGCCAGCACCGCCACCACAAGGTAGATCGGGTACAGCAGCCACCACTTGCCGAAGGTGACCGCGGCCCAGCCGGCGATCAGCGGGGCGATGAACGAGGCGATGGCCTTGACGAACTGGCCGAAGGTGAGCATGCCGGCGAGCTTCTCGTCGTGGGCCAGATTGCCGACGAGCGGGTTGAGCGAGACCTGCATGAACGTGTTGCCGATGCCGAGCAGGCAGAACGAGACGACGATGAATGCGAGCTGCGCGCCCTTGGACGGGATCAGATAGCCGATGATCGGCAGCAGGCAGCCCAGCGCGGTGATGCCGATGCTCACCAGTACGGTATGACGACGGCCGATGCGGTTCATGAGCATGCCGGCCGGAACGGACAGCACCAGGAACCAGAAGAACACCATGGTGGTGAAGATGTTGCTCACCGAATCGGACAGACCGAAATCAGACTGCACATAGTTCGATGCCGTGCCGACCAGATCGACGAAGCCCATCACGAAGAACGACATCATGACGGGAATCAGCACCGCGAAGGGAGCGTTGCCGAGCTTGTCGGCGGTCTGCGCGGAGGTCTCCTCGACCTCTGTAGGCTGTGCGCTGCTCATCGTTGTTTTCCTCTCCATATCCGTCCCCTGCGGAACGGTCATCTGTTCATTACGACCGCCGAATGCACGACCGTCGAATATACGCAACAACAACTCCGCGGATCGAAAGGCTGTGGGATTCTTCGATGAGATCACGAAGTAACGTCGTTAAACAATTGACAGAGTTTATTAATAGAACGTTCAAAAAGGCAAATCGACACGCAACTCCCTCGGCAACGCCTCGCGGCACACCGTGACATGTCATGCGAATCGCCGCGCATTGACCGAATGCCGATCAACGCAAAAGGGGACACCCCGGTATGGAGTGTCCCCTAGATGATTGCGATCGCGACGGTTCGACGTCAAATCGCGGCGAACCGACGATTCCGTTAGTTCTGCAACGGCTTGACCAGCGGGAAGGTGATGGTCTCGCGGATCGTGGCGCCGGTCAACGCGATGAGCAGACGGTCGATGCCCATGCCCATGCCGCCTGCCGGAGGCATACCAACGCCGAGGGCCTCGAGGAAGTCCTCATCGATGTCGCAGGCCTCTTCGTCGCCGGCGAGCGCATCCTTGGCCTGGGCCACGAAGCGCTCACGCTGCACGATCGGGTCGTTGAGCTCGGAGTAGCCGGTGGCGAGCTCGAAGCCGCGCACGTAGAGATCCCACTTCTCCACCACGCCGGGCTTGGAGCGGTGGCCCTTGACGAGCGGGCTGGTCTCGACCGGGAAGTCACGCACGAAGGTGGGCTCATACAGCTTGTCCTCGTAGAAGTGCTCCCACAGGTGCTCGACGAGCTTGCCGTGGTTCTCCACGTCGTCGCGCTCCACGCCGAGCTTGTCGGCGATGGCGCCCAGATGCTCCACGGAGGTGCCGGGGTGATCGGGGCCGCCGTTGGGCACGATCTCCTCACCGAGGGCCTCGGACAGGGAGTCGTACATGCTGATCTGCTTCCATTCACCGCCGAAGTCGTATTCGGTGCCGTCGAGCAGCGTGACCTTGTAGGATCCGAAGACGTCCATGGCGGTCTTCTGCACAAGCTCCTTGACGAGTTTGCCGATGGTGTCGTACGTGCCATAGGCCTGATAGGCCTCGACCATGGTGAACTCGGGGGCATGCGTGGCGTCCACGCCTTCGTTGCGGAAGTCGCGGTTGATCTCGAACACGCGGTCGATGCCGCCGACCAGGCAGCGCTTGAGGAACAGTTCCGGCGCGATGCGCAGGTAGAGGTCCAGGTCGAAGGCGTTCATGTGCGTGGTGAACGGACGGGCGGCGGCGCCACCGTGCACGGTCTGCAGCATCGGGGTCTCCACCTCGATGAAGTCGTGATCGTCGAACGTGCGACGCAGGGAGGCGACCGCCTTGGAACGGTTGCGCACCATGTTGCGGATGTTCTCGTCGGCGATCATGCCGATGTACGGCTTGCGCGTACGGGTGTCCTCGTTGAGATCCTTGTGTAGGGCGGGCAGCGGCTGCAGGGCCTTGGCGGCAATCGCCCAGTCGGTGGCGAACACGGACAGCTCGCCGGTCTTCGACGAGATCACGCGGCCACGGATGTACAGATGGTCGCCGAGATCGACGATCTGCTTGAACTGCTTCAGCGAGTCGGCACCGATCTCGCGCTTGGAGATCATGCCCTGGATCTTGGTGCCGTCGCCGGCGGACAGCTGCACGAAGCACAGACCGCCCGCGTTGCGCAGGAACAGCACACGGCCGGCGATGCCCACCACGTCGTCGGTCTCGTCGCCGGCGTTGAGCTTGCCGTCGTACTTGGCGCGGACGGACTCGATGGTGTCGGTGACGTCCAGATGCACCGGGTAGGGCTCGATGCCGTCCTTGAGCATCATCGCGCGCTTGGCGACGCGCATCTGCACCTGCTCGGGGTGGCCATAGGACGACAGATCGCCGAGCTTGGCGTTGTTCGGATCGACGGCCTCGTCCAGCGTGGCACCGGATTCGATGCGGGCGCGGATGTCGGCGTCCTGATTCAGCAGCAGTTCGGCATGTTCAACGGTGGTAAGGTGACGGCGTTCACTGCTTTCCGCAGTGTTTTCGGCAGTGTTCTCGCCGTTTTCGATGATGTCTTCACTCATAACTGCACAGTGTAGCGATGCGACGATACACCATGTACAACACCTGAACAACCGTTGAAAACTAGTGCAACACGCCGATCTTTTGCACGAATCACGAACTCGTGTAATATCTATCGAGGTTCGACGGGCTGTAGCGCAGCTTGGTAGCGCGCTTCGTTCGGGACGAAGAGGCCGCGGGTTCAAATCCCGCCAGCCCGACCACTGACCCCGCTCAGCAATGAGCGGGGTTTTTTATTATTCATCATTGTTCACATCACCATCAGTATCGCCACCAGTAAGTATTCGACCACTGTTCATAGGAAAGCCATGAAGAAAAGTCTTTTTGCGCTGGCACTCGGCGCATTCGCACTCGGCGCCGCCGAATTCGTGATGATGGGAATCCTTTCCCAGGCCGCGCACGACATGGGCGTCACCATCCCCCAAGCCGGACATTACATCTCCGCCTATGCGATCGGCGTGTGCGTCGGCACGCTGATCCTCGTTTTCGGTCGTCGAGTTCCGCCGAAGAACCTCATCATCCTCTTCATGGTGCTGGTGGTTGTCGGCAACAGCATGTCGGCCATCTCCGCGAATTCCGTCATGCTGATCATCGCACGATTCATCTCCGGCCTGCCGCACGGCGCGTTCTTCGGCACCGCCACGCTGATCGCCAAGACGGTGGCCGATAAGGGCAAGGAGGCACAGGCCGTCGCCGCAATGGTTACCGGCCAGACCGTCGCGAACATGCTCGGCGTTCCCGCGGGAACCATACTCGGCGAATTCCTGTCGTGGCGACTCGCGTTCGTCGTGCTCGCCGTCTGGGCCGCAGTGACGATCGTGTTCGACGTGACATGGATTCCTCGCATCCCCGCCGTACCGGACAAGGGCCTGGCCGGCCAGTTCGAATTCCTGAAGAAGCGCGGCCCCTGGCTGATCCTTATCGCCGTGTTCGTCGGCAACGGCGGCGTCTTCTGCTGGTGGAGCTACGTCTCGCCGTGGCTGACCACCGTGGGCGGATACCCGTCCGGCATGGTTCCCATGCTCATGATGCTCGCCGGATTCGGCATGGTGGTCGGCGGCATTGCCGGAGGCAGGATCTGCGACGCATGGCGATATGCCGGAACCGCCGCACTCGGCCAGTTCATCTCCATGATCGGACTGCTGATCATCTTCTTCCTTCCCGGCGGACGCATCGGCACGGCGATCATGACGTTCATTGTGGCGTTCGGTCTGTTCTTCGTCGGCTCCCCGCAGCAGCTGCTCATGGCGAACGCGGGCAAGGGCGGCGGCGAACTGATCGGCGGCGCGACCGTACAGGTGGCGTTCAACTTCGGCAACGCCGTTGGCTCCGTGATCGGCGGTACGGCACTGACCCTGACCAATATGGACTATCATTTCACGGCATTGTCCGGCGTTCCGCTGACGTTGCTGAGTGTGATCTGTCTTATCGTGTACTCGGCCCGGCATGAGACGAATACCGGCGCCTACGAACGCATGCGCGAAGTGCATGTGTGACGATAACGTCACGGCCTAGTGATCGTGTCCATGTCGCTGCGAATGGGTGAGCCCGACTGATAATGGCGAACGGGTATGGCGAACGGGTTGAATCGGTGGTTCGGACGACCATCGGATTCGGCCCGTTCGTCGTATTCGGCTCCATTTGGTCCAGTGTGGGTAAGATCACAGCCGTTTCACACGATCCGCGTCTTCCTCGTATCGTACGGACATCTACACTGGGAAACGGAAAACCGCGGGGCACGACGAACGTGCCCGCCGCAACCGACCGGATCAGGGGGATGCATGGGCAACGAAGCAAACAGCACATTCGACGTCAACGGATTCATTCAGGGATTGGACGCCATATTCTCCGCGCACGACGCGGCCACCAAGGCGGAACCGTACCTGCTGCAGGCGCTCGACGAGGCACGACGGCTCAACGATGACGCCGGACAGCTCACCGTGATCAACGAACTGCTCGGCTTCTACCGCTCGCAGGGCCGCCACGACGACAATCTGCCATTGGTGACGGAGTCGCTGGATCTCGCCAAGCGGATGGGGCTCGAAGGCAGTGACGCGTGGACGACCACGCTGATCAACGCCGCCACCGCCATGCGTGCCGCCGGCAAGTACGACGATGCGGAACGGCTCTATCGCGAGGCCCTCGAATCCGCGGAGAAGACGCTCTCCCCCACCGACCGTCGTCTGGCCGCATTGCACAACAACCTCTCCATTCTCTATAGCGAGACCAACCGGTACGAACCGGCCGAGCAGGAGCTGCGCAAGGCCCTACACATCCTCGAATCGTCCAGCGTGAATGCCGCCGAGGATGTGGACGTGGCGTCCACGCATACCAATCTTGCGCTGATCCTGCTCAACGCCAACCGTGACGACGAAGCCATGAAACACGCCGCCGAGGCGTTGCGCATCTACAAGCGCGGCCATCTGGAGAACAGTGCGCACTTCGCCTCCGCACTGGCCGGCTACGCGCAGGCATGCTTCCACGCCGGACGACTCGACAACGCCGTACGCGCCTACCGCAAGTCGCTGGCGGTGATCGAGGAATGCTACGGGCACAACGACTACTACACCATCACCAAGGAGAATCTGGACGCCGTCGAGCAGGCCGCGGCCAAGGCCGGCGTCACCGTGCCGGCCGACGACGGGTCCGACTTCTGGAACGATGACAGCGACCAGTTCGCCGACGATTCGCAGACCGCCGCCAGAATCGCAGGGGCCGCGCAGGAATTCGATTGGCGCATCCAGCATGAGGACCAGCCGATGACGTCGTCGGCGGCTGCGGCGAAGGCCAAGGCGGCACCGCGAACCGGCAGCGACGCGAACGCGAATATGACGTCGGCCGGCGGCGCGAACACTGCCGCAAGCACCACCCCGCGCGCGTCCATCCAGCCGGAGATCAGCGGACTGGCACTGGCGAAGCAGTACTGGCTGCACTGCGGCAAGCCGATGATCGCCGATCGCTACCCCGAATATCAGGGCCGGATCGCCGCCGGACTGGTCGGGCACGGTTCGGAATGCTACGGACTCGACGACGCCATCTCGCAGGATCACGATTTCGCGCCACGGTTCTGCCTGTGGCTCACAGACGAGGATTACGCCGCGATCGGCGAGCGCCTGCAGCATGATTACGAGACGCTACTGCCGCATGAGTTCATGGGGTTCACGGTGAAGACCGCCGATTCCGCGACGCCGCGCGCCCAGGGTGCCAGCCGTCGCGAGGGCGTGTTCTCGATCGGTGATTTCTTTGAAGGCATCACCGGATACCGCGAGGCGCCGGGCAATGATCCGTCGAAGGCCCACGAATGGCTGATGCTCGACGAGGCCACACTGGCCGCCGCCACGAACGGGCAGGTGTTCGCCGACCCGCTGGGACAGTTCTCCAAGACACGTCAGGGATTCAAGACCATGCCCGATGATGTGCGCGTGGCATTGCTGTCGCGCAGGATCGGCATGATCTCGCAGGCCGGACAATACAATTTCCCGCGCATGATCGAACGCGGCGACGGCGCGGGCGCATGGCTGTCGCTCAACGAGTTCGTCAGGGCGACCGCCTCGTTCGTGTATCTGGTCAACGAGCCGATCACCGTGGGGTATCTGCCGTACTACAAGTGGAGTTTCGCCGCGCTGCGCCGGCTCAGCCGCGGACTCGCCACCCGCATGTCGGACGTGTGCGAGCAGCTGGAGACGGTGCTGCGTCTTTCCTCCGCAGCCTGCTACGGTGGTGCCGGATTCGGCGAAGGCGGCAAGGGTTCCGGTCCCGCCGTGGCGCAGATCAACGAGATCGTCGATCACGTCTGTACGAAGATCGTAACCGAACTCAAGCGCGACGGACTCACCCGCAGTGACGAGACCTTCCTCGAATGGCAGCGGCCGTACGTGGAGGAACACATCGCCAATCCGTGGCTGAAGAGTCTGTGATCATCACAGGGCCGTCAAGGCCATTCGGCTATCAGGACCATCAAGGCCATCAAGGCAATCAAGCATCAGGGTTATCAAGCATCAGGAAGCGAGCACCATGGAAAACACCACAACATCGGACAAGAACGTGCTGACAAGCACGCTGTGGTACGACGACCAGCACAACATCAACGAACAGGCGCACAAGGCCGAACTGATCGTGCGTCATGAATGGCAGCAGTTCCAGCAGGTCAACAACGAGGGCGGCCGCGCCAACTGTCAGGGCAACTGGCCCACCTTCCACCAGATGCGCATCAGCCAGTTCCTCACCTGGCGGCTGGATCTGCTCGACAGCTATGCGCAGGACCTTGACGACGCCGACAAATCGGGACGCAATCTGCTCACCGAGAAGTACGCGCGCATGATGGAGTCGACCGAACCGGAACGGTATCACGCCGAACTCGAACCGTCCCTGCCCGTGCTGGACCCGGAACGCGTGGCAGCGCAGGAGGCCGTGATCAAGCAACAGGTGGCGTGGGCGCGCGATTTCCGCGAACGGTATCCGAAGCTCGGCCAGGCCATGCGTGTGCTGACCACGGACGAGGATGTGATCGGCACGACGTCGTTCGAAACGTATCTGCGCGGCGAGCTCGGCACGTATTCGGATCGCACGTTCCACAAGTACGCGTTGATGGTCATCGATCTGCGCAACGCCGGAGTGAATCTGACCGAGCAGACCATCGCCACGACGGTGATCCTCGGTGGTTTCAACGGTCTCGAGGAGGCCGAGGCGGCGCAGTAACCGGCGTCCGGCCGCCGGCGCGCGCACGTTACGTGGGCCGTATATGTTACGTGGGCCGCGCACCACATAACGTGGGCCGCGCACGGCCCGCGTAACATACACGTATAATCGTTGAAATTTCAACCTTTTTGCGTATGTGTTACGTGGGCCGCCCACGGCCCACGTAACGTTGCGCTGTCAGGAACACGGCCCACGTAACACCATACGTCCTATGTCAGGCACTGGAGCGGGCGTGAATCCCACAATGTGAATGGGTATTCCGAGGTGGTGACGTTTTCTTGGACTGTGATCCGGGAGGAGTCATCATGGCGAGGTATACGAGGGAGCAGCGTCGGCGTGCGGTGGAGTTGTATGTGAGGTATGAGTGCTGCGCGGCGGACGCGATCCGGGAGTTGGGGTATCCCAGTCGTGAGGCGTTGCGTATGTGGCATCGGGACTGGCTCGAGGAACAGAGGACGGGAATACCCTCGACGCGTGGCGAGCGGTATTCGCGCTACACGTTGGAGCAGAGGCGGGCCGCGGTGGACCATTACCTGACGCACGGGCGGCGAGCGAGCCGTACGATCCGCCAAATGGGGTATCCGAGCAAGACGCTGCTGGCCTCGTGGATTGACGAGCTCGCGCCCGGCGAACGCCGGCTTCGCCACGGGCCCATACCTGAGGAGCTCAAGCGCGAGGCCGTGCTCAAGGTCGCGTCCGGTGGAGCGAGCTCGCGTGAGGCGGCGGAGGGATTGGGAGTGGATTCGTCGGTAGTGAGAAACTGGAAGCGGCGATTGCTCGACAAGACGAAAGGGGCCGCGGTGGCGAAGGACGAACCGGAACGCAAGGATACCGCACCGCAGGCTGATGCGGATGCGCTGCGCGGCGAGATCGCCTCGCTGAACGCCGATCTTGAGCGGCTGCG
>NZ_MWWV01000020.1 GCF_002259645.1 Bifidobacterium tissieri | reverse complement strand
CGTCCGCCGATGGCATGCGGTGGTAGTAGGTGGTCTCCCATTGGGTGAAGTCGGCGCTGACCGCGGCGAGGATGTCGAAGTATTCGTCGGGTTGCAGCGTGCCGTTGCGTCCGACGAGCATGTCGCCGAGATTCCAACGGGGGTCGCAGGCCACTTCGTTGATGATGTTGAACAAACGCATGTGGCCGACCATGGGGATCTGCACGGCGAGGACGCCACCGGGGTTGAGCGATTCCATGAGCTGCGGGATGAGCAGTCGGTGCCCGGGGATCCACTGCAGGCAGGCGTTTGAGAACATGAGATCGTATCGGCCGTGCAGATGGTGTACGTCGCCGAGGATGAAATCGATGCCGGGATGGTTTTCCTTGGCGCTGGCGATCATGTTCGGCGAATTGTCGATGCCGAACAGTCGGGCGTTGGGGAACTGTTCGCGGAGCACGGTGGTGCTGTTGCCCGGTCCGCATCCGAGGTCGGCGATGATGTTGGGGCCGGGAATGATCTGCCTGACGCGACGCGCCAGATCGACGGAGGGCTGCGTGCGTTCCGCTTCGAACTTGAGATACTGTGCTGAATTCCAATCGGACATGATGGGCTAGACACTCCTTCGGCCCCGATGCCGCTCGTTCGGCATGCCTTCCTTCAGCTTACTCTGTGCCATCGCCCGAATACAGGCCCGCATATGGTTTCGTTCCATGTGTCCGGCTGCGGTGAACCAGTCGTGTGGCTCAATGGGCGGAATGCGATGGTCGTGCCTCATGGGTGCGCATTACACTGTCAGACGATATCAATCCGTTCCGAGCAAAGAGGAATTCGCATGAGCAACGACTCCCCCATCACCGACGTCATCTTCGATTTCTGCGGGGTGCTGCTCGACTGGCAGTGCCGCGCATGTCTGGAGGGACGTTTCCCGCAGGAGACGGTCGACGCGATCTGCGCGGACGATGATCCGCACGGGTTCTACCGGTATGAGGATCGTATGGATGCCGGCGAGGACTTCGCCGACATCTATCCGGACGTGGTGCGTGAGCAGGGTGAGGAGATCGCCGGCATCTTCCGCTATTACATCGATCATTACGCCGATGCGCTGCCTCGCATGCTACCCGGCATGGAGCAGCTGCTCCGTGATCTGAAGGCCGCCGGTTACGGCGTGTGGGGGCTGACGAACTGGTCGCATGAGACGTTCCATCTGGCGTTCGAGAAGTTCCCGCAGATCGAGGAGCTGCTTGGTGGCACCGTGGTCTCGGGTGTGGAGAAGATGCACAAGCCGAATGCCGACATCTACGAGCTGGCGTTGGAGCGGTTCGGCCTCCGTGCCGAATCCTGCGTGTTCCTTGACGACACCATGCGCAACGTGGTCGGTGCCGAGGTCGTGGGCATCCGCGCGTTCCGGTTCACCGACGCCGAGCAGACCCGCCGTGATCTCGCCTCGCTCGGCGTGCGGCTCGGCTGAGATCCGCGATCCGCGCGAACAAGCGGAACCGGGCAGAATGACAACAGAGCGGAGCGCACGTCTGTCATATCGCGGCATCGTCACATGCAACCCATGGTTGTCATAGATGAGACCGCATGACAAACGAGCGCTCCGCTCATATCATCCGGGAATGGCCGTCTACCTATCGGCTTACCGGTGGATGGACTCCCTGAGTGCGTCCTTGACGGCGACCTTGGTGATCGCATACTGCAGGTAGACGCCCACCACGATGCTGGCCACGGTGATCACGGCGGTGACCAGACCGGGGATGAGCTTGTCCCGGTTCGCCTTGAACGGGCAGACGCGGCAATCGTCATCGTCGTCGATCAGTTCGGCGTCGTACAGATCCTCGTCCGGATCGGTGTAGGATGCTTCGGCGTCAGTCATGTATCCTCCTTTGCATAGCGTGAACCGTCGATGTCAATCTTACCCATCGACGGTTCACGATTTCGGATACGCCATGCCTCATTGCGGCGGATATGACGGCGTGCGCCGGTCAGGCGCCGTACTGGTCGAGATAGGCGTCGGCGGCGGTCTTGATCCCGTCGGTCACATAGGGTTCGCCGTTGGCGGTGGCGATGTGGAGGCCGGCTTCGAAGATCTCACGCACGTTGGCGATGGCGAACACCGGGAAGCCGAATTCGGCCTCCACCGCCTTGACCGCGGAGGTGTCGGAATCCTTGGTCTTCTCCATGCGGTCCACGGACAGCACCAGACCGACCACCTCGACATCGGCTTCGGCCCTGAGTTTCGGGATCACCTCGCGTACGGCGGTGCCGGCGGTCATCACATCGTCGACGAGCAGCACCTTCATGCCGTCGGTCAGCTGGGTGCCGACCATCATGCCGCCGTCGCCGTGATCCTTCTTCTCCTTGCGGTCGAACGTGTATCCGACCTCCATGCCATGGGCGCTCGTCAACGCGATGGCCGTGGACACGCCCAGCGGAATGCCCTTATAGGCGGGTCCGAACACGGTGTCGATGTCGGCGGGAAGGTTGCCGGCCTTGATCTCGTCGGCGATCTTCTCGGCGTAGAACGCACCCAGCGTGGCGATCTTACGGCCGTCGTTGAATGCGCCGGCATTGATGAAATACGGGGACTTGCGGCCGGACTTGAGGGTGAATTCGCCGAACTTCAAAGCCTGCGATTCCAGCAGGAACTCGGTGAAACGGTGGTCAAGGGATGCGGTGGTCAAGGGATGCTCCTTTTGTCTGATGAATGAACGATTATCGCCAGGTCTTGCCGGCGGCGAGCTTGGCGGCCAGTTCGGGACGGTCGTCAAGCAGAGCGTCGAGTTCGCGGGCCACACGCAACGGTGCGATCGGGTCGAACAGCGCCGCAGCGCCCACCTCCACGGCGTTGGCTCCGGCATACAGGTATTCGAGCGCCTTCTCGCCGGTGTCGATGCCGCCGATGCCGATGATCGGAATCTCGGGAAGCGCGGAACGGACCTGCCAGACGCGGGCCAGACCGATCGGCAGCACGGCGGGGCCGGACACGCCGCCGGTCACGTGATCGATGATCGGCTTGCCCGTGCGCGTGTTGATGCGCATGCCGACGATCGTGTTGATCAGGCTCAGCGCGTCGGCTCCGGACTCCACGGCGGCACGTGCGGGAACGGTGATGTCGGTGACGTTCGGGGTGAGCTTGACGATCATGGGCTTGTCGGTCATCGCGCGCAGGCGGGTGATGAGCTTGCTCAGGGCGACCGGATCAGTGCCCACGCTCATGCCGCCATGGCTCACGTTCGGACAGCTGACGTTGATCTCCAGCATGTCGGCCGCGGAATCGGCGAGCTTGGCGACCACAGCCGCATAGTCGTCGTCACTGTGTCCGGCCACGTTGGCGACCACGTTCGCGCCGATCTTCTTGAGCTTGGGAAGATCATCGACGAGATAATGGTCCACGCCGGGATTCTGCAGGCCCACGGCATTGATGTTGCTGGCCGGCCCCTCGGCGGTACGGACGCCGGGGTTGCCCTCCCACGGTATCGGGGAGACGCCCTTGGTGCATACGGCGCCAAGCTGGCTGACGTCATAGAACCAACGGACGGCGGCATACTGGAACGTGCCGGAGGCCGTGCCCACCGGGTTCTTCCACGGTACGCCGGCAACCACGGTGGAGTGCCGCCACTCGTACGGCTCATACAGGTCGATCGGTGTCGTATCGCTCATCGTCATCACTCCCATCCCAACTGTTCACGGGTGAACACCGGGCCGTCGGCGCACACCTTGAGGCGGCCATCCACGGTGTCGGTGGTGCACAGCACGCAGGTGCCGTACCCGCATCCCATACGCTGTTCGAGGCTGAACTGGCAGGGGATGTTCCGCTTGGCGGCCCATGCGGCGATGGCCTTCATCATCGGCATCGGTCCGCAGGACAGGATCACCGGCGGCAGATCGGAGGCCATGAGCTCCCCCTCGATGCGGTCGAGCACGGTGATCACGTTGCCCTCGGACTCGTCGATGCTGTGCACGACATCCGCGTGACGCGCCACGATGTCGTCGGCGAAATGATGATTCCGGTATCCGAACACGGCTGTGGAGCGGGACCCCTCCAGTCCGGCGATATGCTGGGCGGCGGCGATCACCGGAGGCACGCCAAGACCACCGGCGACAAGCACGTAGTTCGCGATCTGCTTGGTCTGGAACGGACGGCCGAGCGGACCCATCACATCGATCACATCACCGGCGTGTAGCTCGGCGAACTGTCGGGTGCCCTCCCCCACCACTGCGAAGATGAAGCTCACCTCATCACCGTTGATCTCGCCGATGCCGAACGGGCGTGGCATGAGACGCATGGGGTCATGAGTGAAGAAATCCACGAACTGCGCCGGCCTGCCATGCCTGGCGATATACGGGTCACGGATGGTCATGAGCATCACGTTCGTGTCAAGCTCACGCATGCCGGTGATCGCCACCGTATGCCGCGGCGGGAACCAGCCATGTTCGACGGCTGAAGCGACGAGGCGCTCGCTGGCGTCGAGCTTCGCCCGATCCGCCGTGGAGATGAACACGTCCGCACTCATCGACGAACCTCCTTCAGGGCCGAGTTGAGGTCCTCGCGCATGGCGATCGCCGCGGCGCGAGCGCTTTCGGCCACGACGTGCAGCGCATCGTCGACGCCAAGCTCCTCGTCATAGTCGGGGTTGTTCCTCCATGCGCCGATGATGCCACGGGAGGAGTTGACGATGGCACCGGAACCATCGGCATCGAACATGCGAGCCACGTCGGCGGCGGTGCCGCCCTGAGCGCCATAGCCGGGAACGAGGAAGAACGTGTGGGGCATGCGCTCACGCAGCCGGGCACCCTCCTCGGGGTGCGTGGCGCCGACCACGGCACCGGTGCGGGAGTAGCCGTGGTCGCCGATCGTCTCGGCACCCCAGCCTTCGACCAGATCGGCCACATGCTCGTATACGCGTCCGCCACCGGCCAGTTCGAGTTCCTGGATCTCGCTGCTGGACGGGTTCGAGGTGCGCACGAGGATGAAGATGTCCTTGTCGTGGGCCGCAGCCGCGTCGATGAACGGGGTGATGCCGTCGGTGCCGAGGTACGGGTTGACGGTGACCGCATCCTCATACCATTCGGATCCGAACTGGAACTCGTCGCCGTTCTCCTCCACGTCGTCGATCCGCACGGCGTTGGCTTCGGCGTTGCGCTCCACGTTCTCCACCTCGTCGGGATCGGCCACGTCCGCGAACTTCAGCGGGAAGCCGCTCAGATGGTGGGCGTACGCCTCGGCCGTGGAGCCGATGTCACCGCGCTTGACATCGCCGAGTACGTACAGACCGTTGTCCTGCGCGTACTTGCAGGTGCGGGCGTACATCCACAATCCGGCCTCGCCGAGCGCCTCATACATGGCGATCTGCGGTTTGACCGCGGGAACGATGTCCTTGACCGCGTCGATGATCGCCGTGTTGAACCTGAGGTACATGGCGGCGAAGTTGATGGACCAGGCGGCTTCCGCCCCCATGGGGTTGCCCATTTCGCTTTCGCTGATCGTCGCCTCGCGGGCGTTGTCGATCAGTTGCTTGGGCAGCAGCGCCGGCTTGGGGTCGAGACCGACCACACTGGGGTTGTCCGCGGCTGCGATGGCGTCGATAAGTCGATCCACGGTGTTTCCTTGTTCCTTTCTTGCTGTCTGCTCTGGCCGTTTGCGTCGTCGTTCCCGCTCCCGGCCACCCTTGTACGGCCGGGATGGTCCGGCTAGCGTCCGATGCGGCTGAAGACGAGCTTCGGCCCGATGATGGTGGCGAGCGGGCGGCCGGTCACCGACCAACCGCCGAACGGGGTGTTGCGGGCCTTGGAGTGGAACCGTTCCGGGTCCACGGTCCATGCCTCGTTGGTGTTGAGCACGGCGAGACCGACTCCTGCGGCCGCAGTGGGGTCGATGGCACCAAGATCCAGCACGCGGTTGGCGACCGTGCCGGTCTCCGGCTTGCGTCCGCCGAGCAGTGCGCTGATGTCGGTGGGCTCGTGGCCCATGAGCCGCATCGGCGCCACGCTCATCAGTTCGATCAGGCGCTTGTCGGGGATGAATCCGCCGTCCACGAGCACCGTGTGGCATACGCCGTACGCGCATTCCAGTCCGATGATGCCGTTGGGGGCCTCGAGGAAGCCGCGTTCCTTCTCCTCGAGCGTGTGCGGGGCGTGATCGGTGGCCAGCATGTCCACCGTGCCGTCGGCGATGGCCTCGATGGTGGCGCGACGATCCGCTTCCGAACGCAGCGGCGGATTCATCTTGGCGAGCGTACCGTACTTGAGCAGCGCCTCGTCGCACAGGGCCAGATAGTGCGGCGCCGTCTCGCAGGTGATCGGCAGTCCCTCCGCCTTCGCCCTGCGGATCGCGTCGAACGAGATCGCCGTGCTCACATGCTGGAAATGCACGTGGACTCCGGTCTCACGGGCCTTGGCGATGTCACGTTCGACGATCCTGAGCTCCGTGTCCTCCGGGATGCCGGGCACACCAAGCTTGCGGGAGACCGGACCGTCGTTGACCGCGCCGGTGTCATGATGTTCGCAATGCTCGATCAGATAGAGTCCGGATTCGTGGGTCATGGCGAACACGTCATCGAGGATGCCGGGCGTCACCGCCGAACCGTCGTCGCTGATCGCGGTGACCGGATGGGCCAGCTGATAACGGTCCTTGGCCGCATCGTCCTGTCCGGGCATGTGACGGCGCCAATGATCGAGCTCGGTGGCCTCATGCCCGGCACGTCCCTTCGACGCGCATACGCACAGGTCGTAGCGTACCGGCAGATCCACCTTGTGGACGGCCTCGTAATGCTGCAGGTAGTCGATGACATCGGTGCAGCCCGCATCAAGCACCTCCCGGGCGCCAGGGGCGTCCGGATCGTCGAGCGTCTCGCCGTCCATGGCGGGAACGGTGTTCGGCATGATGAGCACGTCGGTGTATCCGCCGGAGGCCGCCGCCGCGCATCCGGACACCATGGACTCCTTGTAGGTCTGTCCGGGATCGCGGAAGTGGACGTGCGGATCGGCGAAGCCGGGCGCGAGCGTCATCCCCGCGGCATCGTATTCACCGTCGGGCATCACCCCTTCGGGAATCGTCAGATCGATGGTCTCTCCGGTGTCCCACACCGTGATGTCGCGCAGGGTGATCATGCGCCGTCCTTTCCTATGTCCGTTGGATCCATGACCCGTACTCGGTCCCGTCGCCGTCGGACGGACGGGACCGATACGTCATGCGATCAGAGCTTGGCTTCCTCGTCGCAGTAGTCGCAGCGGTATTCCACACGCTCCGCGTTCGACAGGTGGAAGCGCTGCTTGATGCCACGCTCGATGGTGGTGACGCAACGCGGGTTCACGCAGGTGATCACGTTGGTCACATGCTCGGGCAGCGTCGGCGAGAGCTTTTCGACGATCCTGCCGCCATGGACCACATCGACGGTGGCCTGACGGGCAACCAGGCCGAGCACGTCGAGGTCGATGTCCACATCGCCCTCGATCTTGATGATGTCCTTCGACTTGAACTGGTGGCTTGTGGCGTTCATGATCAGTGCCAGACGCGTGGTCGACGGATCGATGTTGAGATAGTTGAGCACCTTGAGCGCCGTGCCCGCCGGCACGTGGTCGATGATGATGCCTTCGCTGATGCTGGTCACCTCCATCAGGCGGCCACCTCCTTCATATTGACTGCGTCGATTCCATCGGGGTCGAATCCGGGCAGTTCATCGCCCAGCACCGAGCATTCCAGGGCCATGCGCATGAGCATGCCGTTCTTCACCTGTTCGAAGTACGCGGCACGCGGATCGTCATCCACGTCCACGGAGATCTCGTTGACACGCGGCAGCGGATGCAGCACGGCCATGTCCTTCCTGGCCAGACGCATCTTGTCCTCGTCGAGGATGTACGTGTCGCGCAGACGCAGGTAGTCGTCCTCGTTGAAGAAGCGCTCCTGCTGCACGCGGGTCATGTACAGCACGTCGAGGTCGCCGATCACGGAGACCAGATCCTTGACCTCCACATAGGTGCAGCTGTCGGTCGCCTTGATACGGTCGATCACGTACTGCGGGGTCTTCAGCTCGTCGGGGCTGATGAGCACGAAGTTCACATTGCCGAAACGGCACAGCGTCTCAATGAGCGAATGGACGGTCCTACCGAAGGTCAGATCGCCGCACAGACCGACGGTGAGGTTGTTGATCCGTCCGAAGCGCGACTGCAGGGTGCACAGATCGGCCAGGGTCTGCGTCGGGTGCATGTGGCCGCCGTCTCCGGCGTTGATCACGGGGATGTCGACCGCGTGGGACGCGACCAGTGCGGCACCCTCCTTCGGATGTCGGATGGCCACCACGTCCACGAAGTTCTCGACCGTCTTGAGCGTGTCGGCGATGGACTCGCCCTTGCTCACCGAGGCGAGCTGCGCGCCGGCGAATCCGATCACCTGGCCGCCGAGACGCAGCATCGCGGTTTCGAAGCTCAGACGGGTGCGGGTGCTCGGCTCATAGAACAATGTGGCGATGACACGTCCATCGCAGGTGTGTGAGACCAGTTTGCGATTGGCATCAATGTACTGCGCCTTGCGCAGCAGCAGTTCGATCTGCTCTGTCGTCAGATCATCGAGCGTCACCACGCTTTTACCGATGAAATCCTTGCTCGGGGAGGAGTTGGAGCTGGCTTGAGCAGCTGATAATGACATGCGCACGCCTTTCTGAAACGTCGGATCAAGGCGGCCACAACATCGTCGCGACCTAATCAAGTCTAAGGGGTAACGGGGACGATTAGGACAAAAATAGGACACGCGTTGTTCAGCTTGGGTTTACGAGGTATTTTCCGTAAGCCCATGACGAATTCATCTGATGTCGAAACATCAGACTGTTAGAGTCGAAATGCGCGGAGAGGATCGCTTTCCGCAACGAGATGATGAGACAATGAGACTAGAGGGATTCTTTTCGCCATGGCTGTACTCACGTTGGTACTGGAGATTCTGATCGCCGTTCTGATTTCTTCGGCTCTCAGCCATTTCATACCACGCGTGTCCACGCCTCTGGTCCAGATCGCGCTGGGCGTCTGCTGGTACTTCACCCCGTTCCTGCCGAATCTGGAACTGGATTCAGAACTATTCATGGTGCTGTTCATCGCACCGCTGCTGTTCCTTGAGGCGCGCAACGTCCCCAGACGCGAGGTCGCGAAGAACCTCGGCCCCTCGCTGTCGCTGGCGATCGGACTGGTCCTGCTGTCGCTGGCCGTGACCGGCGTGACCCTGCACGTGCTGTGGCCGGCGGTGCCGTTGGCCGCCGCACTGGCGCTTGGCGCCGCACTGGGACCGACCGACGCGGTGGCCGTCGCCTCACTGGGCAAGGAGGCCAAGCTCACCGACCGTCAGCTCAACGTGCTCAGAGGTGAAAGCCTGTTCAACGACGCGGCCAGCATCGTCGGCTTCCAGTTCGCCTGCGCCGCGGCGCTCACCGGCACGTTCTCGATGTCCGAATTCGCCGGCGGCATCACCTTCAGCTTCTTCGGCGGCGTGACCGTGGGCGTGGTCATCGGCTTCCTGTTCAACCATCTGGTCCTGCTGCTGCGCCGATACCGCATGGAAACGATGACGCTGCGCATCGGCATCGAGATCCTCATCCCCTTCACCGCCTATGCCGCCGCCGAGCATCTGCATGTCTCCGTCGTACTGTCCGTGGTCGCCGCCGGACTGCTCATCACCTTCCAGCGCTATGGCTTCGGCAGCGACATCGCCCGCACGAACCTGGTGTCGAACTCGGTATGGCAGTTCGTCGAATTCACACTCAACGGCTCCGTGTTCGTTCTGCTCGGCATCGAACTGCCGATCGCCATGCGCGCCAGCTGGGAGAACCCGTCCGTCAGCAGCCGGATGCTCGTGCTGGCGGTGGCGGTGCTCACCGTGGTGTCCCTAGCGATCCGATTCCTGTGGATGGCCGGCATGCTGCGCGTGACCAAGGATGCGACGACCGGCAAACGCCGTCCCATGACCAAGGACCGTTGGCACAGTGCGGCGGTAATGACGTTCGGCGGCCCGAAGGGCACGATCTCGCTGGCGCTCGCCTTCACGCTGCCCTACGGGATCGATGAGGCCACGCATATCCCGCTGCGCAGCGCCCTGCTGTTCATCATCTCCGGCTATATCGTCGTCTCGCTGGTGTCGGCCAACATCGTACTGCCGCTGCTCGCACCCAAGGACGACGACGCGCAGGGCGAGGAATACGCCCGGGTGAACGTCGAGATGCTGCGTCGCACGCTCACCAAGATCGCCGAACTCGACACCCCAGACACGCACACCGAGGTCCGTGCCGTGATGCATTCGTACGGCGAGCGCATCGACCGTGTGAAGCTGGCGGTGCCGCAGGAGACGGTCAAGCGTGAGCAGAAGGTGCGTATGACCACGCTTGAGTGGGAACGTGAGTGGCTGAACCGGCTGGTCGAGGACCATCCCGAGAAGGAGGAGGCTGCCGAGGAGCTGCTCGGTCGTCTGAACACGTCGTTGAATCATATGGCCGGTCCGAATGGGCATCATATTCAGATCCGTCAGGCCAAGCCCCGTCGTCAGCTCGCGATTCTTGCCCGTCGCGCCTGGGCAGTGATCGCCCGCGTGGCGCCCGGTCTGAGCTCCAGCAAGGTGGATATGATGCGTGCCATCCAGATCGAGCTGTTCAAGGC
Source organism: Bifidobacterium tissieri (assembly GCF_002259645.1). Lineage (GTDB taxonomy): Bacteria > Actinomycetota > Actinomycetes > Actinomycetales > Bifidobacteriaceae > Galliscardovia > Galliscardovia tissieri. The sequence continues at coordinate 17,750 of NZ_MWWV01000020.1, read as the reverse complement.
CACGATCGCCCACCTGCAGCGGGAGGTGCTCACCGATGTTGAGAACGCGGAGATCATCGCCCGTCTGATCGGCGAGTATCGTGCCGCGCTGAGCAGTCTGCATACCAAGACGTCGTCGCTGGTAAGTCTGCAGACGTTGCCTTCGCGGCAGGGTGTGGCGGATATTCGCACGCAGACGTTCCGGCTGGAGTTGGAGACGATCCGCGAGATGCTTGACGAGGATGAGATCACCCGCGCCCAGGCCAAGATGATGCGCCAGAACGTGTATCTCATGCAGGCCGACGCGGTGTTGTAGCCCTCAGCCTTCCCAGTAGCGCGGCTTTCTCTTTATTTTCTCTCCTCGGGTGGGAGCTGTCCCGGCACATGCCGGGACAGCGGGAAGGTCACTGCCCCCTCTCACTCCCCTGCTCCTACTCCGTCCGCGAATAATTCACCGTAAAGTTCCTCACCGCCCGCAGCGCCGGCATGCGCAGCAACGGACTGAACCAGTCAGCCTCATAACGCTGGTAGATATCCAGTCCACGACCAAAATCGATCACCCATCCCGTTTCGGTCCTGATGGAACGATCGTGGATGGAGCCGCTGAATTCGTATGAGAACATAATGCCCAACTGGTGATAGTTCTCCTGAATCTGCGCGAGGTCGTTGTCCTGTCGGTCTTCCGGCGGGTTGTCCCGCCCTGTGATCAGGTGGACGTGAATCTCCTCGGATCGGTCGCTGAACCGCAGCACGGTCTCCAGAAACTCCGCCAGATTGCGGATCTGGTAGGGTTTGCGGATGAACGCGTCGCATATGGTGATGTTCTTGGCTCCGTAGATCCAAGGTCCGAATAGCTTGTCGTAACTCACGCCGTGCTGCCCCTCCTGATATTCCTTGCGGCCGGGCTTCGCCTGCAAAGCGAGCCGTTCACGCGCACTCAGTTTCGGCTGAGACGCGGGCTGAGGCTTCACATTCCCAGAAGAGACGGATTCGGTTCGGGAGACCGAGGACTGCATGGAGCCGCCATCCGAGGATTCAGCATCGTCCCCTGCCGGAACATCGTCCGTCTCATCTTCCGGGACGCCACGCCAGTACAGTCGCGGATATTCCATCTCCTCCAACGTGTGCACGGTGGTTGCCTCGTCGGCGCCTCGGCGCGTGTAGGAGAAGTCCACTTCCGCCATGGTGGAATCAATACGGCACAGCTGGTCCTTAACGCGCTTGCGTCCTTCGATGGCGCAGCGCAGCAGTGGTTCCATTTCATCCGCGTTGGCTTCCCCGGTCGGGTAAATGAGTTTCATCAGGCCGGAGAACGTCTTGCGAACACCGTCCTTGTCTCGCGTACTCAACGATGACGAAAGGGTGAAATATCGTTCGTATGTTCCCCCATAGTCCACGTTTCGGAGATTGTGCAGGATTTCCGCCAGATAGTCGACTACGAAACCGTAATCGCTAGTGAACATCTCCCCGCGGATCTGCTCGAACTCCCATCCGGGCACGTAGTAGTGGATGCGGTCGAGGAACGCGGGATCATGATACTGCTTGGGAAGTTCCTCGAACAGGTCGGAGTTCTTGAGCATATACGGCACGTTGTGCGACGTGTTGCCTACGAACACCATGGAGGCCTCGCCCTGCATCATCTCCCTGCCGCGAGAGAACGACTTGTTGGCCATATAGTTCTTCATGATGTCGACGAGCGCCTTGTCGGCACGCTTCGCCTTGCCTGCAAACTCATCGAACGCCACGATGTCCCAGTATCCGACCAGCCCGATCTTGTTGTTCGCGTTGTTGACGAACAGTTTCGCGGCGGTCACTTCACCGCCGGAAATGAGCATGCCGTGCGGCGAGAATTCGGAATAGATGTGGGATTTGCCCGTACCTTTGGGACCGAGTTCGATGAGATTGTAGTTGCGTTCCACGAACGGGATCATGCGCACGAGATGCAGCAGCTTCGCCCGGGGTCCGAACATGTCGGGATTAAAACCGATCGATTGCATGAGAAGGTCGATCCACTCCTGCGTGGTGAACCGGGAGCGCAGCGTCAGGTAGTTCTTCCGATCATCATGGGACATCTGCACCGGGACGAGCTTCAGCAACTGCCACGGCACCTCATGCGGGTCGCCGGAATACGCATAGCCAAGGGCACATTTGCACCATACGCCCGCGACCAGCAACTTCGGATTCCTCTTCACCACAGCGGGATCAACCGTGACCCCGCTGATCCCGAGATTCGAGAACGAGGCCTCATACCGATCATATTTCTCGTTCAGCACCACCTGTACACGGTCGATGATGCTGTACCGTCCGAGTTCGCGAATCTTCGACTGCACCAGATTGGCTTCCTCGCGGTGAACGTAGTGGTCCGCGAGAATCTGACGCACCCGGTTCACGCCCGCGTCGAGACTTGCCGCATCCGTGGTGGCCGCATACTGGCCGATCAGGTATTCGAGCACATACGAGGGCACCAGAGCGTTGCCTTTGATCTTGCCGACCAGATCCTTGCGCACGGTATATTCGGGGAATGCGTCGACGATTTTCCGATCGAGTCCACTCGAGACGGACGGAACCGTCTCCGAGACCTCCGTCGCATCGTGATCCCGCTGACCTTGCATCGCAGTGTCCAGGCTTGTCATATCTCAACCTTCATTCGTTTTGCCATTGTGTCCGAATCGCGTTCGTCAGAAATCGATGCCGTCGTCGAAGAATCCTCGACGCAGCACGTAGTCGGCCTTCTGCTCCAACATACACCGCTGACTGCTTCCGGGAATCGTCTCGAATACCAGCAGCTCCACCGTCGTGTTGTTGAATCTGTCGGCGTCGCTGGTCAGCAGGAATGTGGCGAGAACATGGCGTTCCCGCGCCTCCGGACTGTTCGACAGGAACGTCACCGGCACCTCATTGGAGATGGACACGGCATTACCGTTTTCACGACCATACAATCCCGCGAACACCGTACGCTGCGTCACCTTGTCCTGCACCGGCTCGGTCTGCAAGAATTCGACGGCCAGCTGACCGGTGGTGATGCTGTCGGTCTGCTGCAGGATGCAGAAGTCTACCGGTCGCACGTCCTCCGAAGCGGAGCGCCCCTTACTGATATGCACCACCGGCACCACGATCTCCGGCAGTGAAGCCCCGCCGTGCACGTATCTCACACCACGTCCCTGCATACGAAGCCGGTGGATCGCATTGGGGACCTGCACGGTCACGCTTTCGTCCTTGGGATCGTCCAGTCCGAGCTGGTCGGCTGTGAACGTGGTAAAGGATGGGGATTCGGCGAGGTTCGAGCCGATGACGAATCGCCGCTTCCTCTGCCATACGATATCGCCCTGCGGCTGCACACTCAGCCATTCACTGTCCACCACGTCGTGATCCTGATACAGGAATCCGTGGTCCGCAGTGACGATCATGTTGGTCACGTTCGCGTTCGCCAGTTTTTTGACAAGGCTCACCAGTTCGTCGACGCACTGCTCGCAGGCGTCGAACGTATCCTCTTCCTTGTTTTCGCCGATCTTATCGATGACGTTATGGAATACGTACAGCGCGTTGCATGACTTCACCAGCTCGCGGGATTCGTCACGGCTGCGTTTGATGAAATCCTCGTAGGTCACAGCCTTGCCTCCCACCTTCGCCAGAATCGCAGCGCGGTTGTCAAGTCCCTGCGAAGAAGCACCATCCACAAGCACGGTGGAGTGTTCTCCCACCGGGTTGAATGCAAGCGTCTTGTGCGGCAGCAAGGCCGCCATGCCCAGCTGCGTGTACGACGGCAGCACACCCAGCTGGGCTTCCGCCCGGGCGCTCCAACGGTTCTGCGAGCGCAGTCGTTCGGCGAATGATTGCGCTACCTCATAGCGCAATGCGTCGGAGATGATGACGGCGATCTTCCTGCCGGCGTTGACCGTTTTGCTGATGCAGCGTTCGTAGAAGTCCTGCTGCGTGGGTACGTCGTCGATGTCCCAATGGTCGAGAGTGTCAAGCTGTCGCTGCCAGACGCCTCCCAGATGCGACTGGAACAGCGAATAGCGGTGCTCCAGATTGTCGCGAATGCCTGAGCATTCGATTTGTCGGGTGCTGTTCTTCCACGCGCATACAAACAGTCGATATGCCTGATCGACCAGATACAGTCGATTGGCATACAACGTGAAGCCCTGTTTCGGCGAGTCGATATCGTCCATGAGGGGTTCGTTCTCATCGAGCAGACTACGTAGTCCACTTGCCGCACTGATGGCTTCATAATCGTCTTGGTAGTCGTTGTACCAGAGTCGTGGCTCTCGTTCCCGGATGATGTTCTGCACGTCCTTGTGGGATATGGATTCGTTGCCGACGCCCTGATATAGCAGGGTCACGATCTGTTGGTCCACTTCGCCGAACAGGCCGTGTTCAGCGAGTTCCTGCAGGGACATGGCGAGGATCTCCCGGTTGAGTCCGAGTTCCTCGCATGTTTGTTCGGCGAGGCTTTTGAATGTTGCGGTGAAGGTGCGGTCGTTACGCCAGTTCTCGAAATCACGACGAATGTTGGCGTACCGGTCCGAACCGGTGCCGTCCTGGGTGAAGTCGTTCCATGCGAGTCGGAACAGCCAGATCACGAAGTCCTTGACGGTCGGCGATTTGTCCTCACCCATGGGAGCAAGATCAAATGGAAAATCCACGGGAAGATCTCCTGGGCACACGTATCCATAGATACCGCATGTCCCCTTCCAGTGAAAGTCGGACAATCCCGCCTGCTTGATGCGCTCGATGCCGTCATCATTGCCGTCGGTGTACTGTTCGAGCAAGCGTCGCCAGATGTCCTGCAGACTATGCTTGCCGTTGGGCAGGTCGAGCAGTGCGGCGATCATCTTCGCCTGCATGATGCGTGCGTCATCGTTTGCGGTCAGACGCTTCGCGAGCTCGGTCACGTAGCCGTCATTGTCAAAGAACGGTTTGGTCTGCTTCATCACATCAAGCCATGCCTCACGGGTTTCGCTGCCGGCGTCCTCGGGCAGGGTCTCGTTGAGGATGAGCATGAGCTTGTCCGCGGAGAATATGGGTCCGTAGGCGAATTCGAGGTCGAGGAGCCAGTTGTTTTCGAGCCTTCGCCAGTTTGTGTGGTGAGTGTGCGGGTCTTGTCGTTGGGATTTGCGTATGCGGGTATGGAAGGGGCGTTCGCCTGTTAGGTTTGTTTCCGCCAAGAAAGTAAAACCGAAGAACAAGGGAACGCCTGTGCCAACCATATCAGCCGGCGCGCTCAAGCGCATGCTGCACCTGCCCGCCAACGTCGTGGTCTCCACGCCCCGCGTCGAGGACGACCCGCGTGACGGGACCGTCGTCATCGTGCCGGTGCGCCCGCACGTGGGCGATATGGACCGGTGCGCGAGGCGCGGCGGGCATGGCCGGCCGTACGACCGGTTGGGCGTGCGGCGTTGGCGCCACCTCGACCTCGGGTGCGTCAGGCTCCTGTTGGAGTACGCGCCCCGGCGCGTCGAATGCGCCGAGCACGGCGTGACCGTCGCGATGGTGCCGTGGGCGAGAAGGAAAAGCGCGTACACGCGCGACTTCGAGCAGCAGGTCGCCTGGCTGAGCGTGCACGCGCCCAGAAGCGCCGTGTCGGCGCTGATGCGTATCGACTGGAAGAGCGTGGGCCCGATCTGCAAGCGCGTCGCCGACGACCTTCGCGCCGAACAGGGCGCGGGCCTGTTCGACGGTCTGCGCTCCATCGGCGTGGACGAGACCAGCTACAAGCGGGGGCACACGTACATGACCGTGGTCGTCGACCACGACCGCGGGCGCGTGGTCTGGATGCACCAGGGCCATGGGGAGAAGGTGTCCGACCTGTTCTTCCGGACGCTCACCGAGGCGCAGCGCGCCTCCATCCGGGTGATCACCGGCGACGGGGCGCGGTGGATCGACGAGTGCGCGTTCCGCTGGTGCCCGCAGGCCGAACGCATCCTCGACGGGTTCCACATCGTGTCCTGAGCCACCGACGCGCTCGACAAGGTCCGCACCGCCGCATGACGCGAGGCCAGAAAGGCCGGCACGGCCCGGAAGGGTGCGAAGGACCCGATCAAGGGCGCCAGATGGACGCTGCTGAAGAACGAGGGCGACCTGACCGCCGGACAGAGGGCCCAACTGGAGTGCGTCGCCAACACCAACGAGACCCTCTGGGAGGCGTACAAACTCAAGGAACGCCTCAGGATGATCCTCAAGCAGACGACGGACGAGGCCGCGCCCCTGCTGCGCCAATGGGCCGCCGACGCGTCCCTGTCCGGCATCCCAGGATTCGTCCCGCTCGGAGAGAAGATCGCCAGGCGCCACTTCGACATCCTCACAACCATCCGTTCCGGACTGTCCAACGCCAGACTCGAGGCCATCAACAACAACTCGAGGCCATCAACAACAAGATCAAGACCACCATCAAGATCGGCTACGGCTACCGCAACCTCGACAACCTCATCAGCCTCGTCATGCTCAAATGCAGAGGACTCAACCCCACACTCCCCGGACGCCAATAACCAGCAGGCACAACCAACGACTCACACCCACACAAACACCCGAAGAGCCTCTTTTTGAGCACGAACTGGTTGTAATCCTCATAAGTCACGTTCGGCACTCCCAGCAGATAATGATCGCGCAGCACCTCGTTGGCGAACTCACCCACCAGTTCGTAGTATCGACACATCGCCACCCACATGATCGCATCACAGTCCCCGACCGGGGTATCCGGCGCGGCAAGGTATCGCAGTTCGACTCCGGAAAGCGTACCAAGCCGCTTGATCACCTCCCTGGCAACGCGCTTGCCAGCGGACAATGTCCTGACACCGAAACGGCCATCCTCCAGCACGATCAGACGGGACTGTTCCCAATCCCCGCAATCCAGAAACGCTCTGGCAACATCTATGCCCTGCCGCGTCAACAGCCCCCGACCGTGAACGATAAATGATACCGATCCGCCACCATCACGCTCCTTCTCAATTCACACGAATATTTCAGTGTACATCCCGAATCATCGATATGACGATCACGCCGCGACGCGACGCAGATATTCCCGAAGGAACGGCACGGCAAAGTCGACCTCTCCTCGTTCGGTCTCCCGGATCACATAGGCATCAAGAAGCCGCTTACGGTAGGTGGCCGCGTAATTTGCGCTTTTTCCCATGCGCTCGGCGACCTCTGCCGTGGAGACAGGACCATCGGACTGGGACATTGCTTCCAAATACTCCCTGTCCCTCCGGGACAGTCCATGCAGTTCCGGAATGCAGACGGCGTTGTCAAGGTCTTTTCGAGCTTCGACCAGACCATCATGGACATCCTGATCGGATATGGTGTCGGAATCACGTAGATCACCGGCATCCCAGATGTGGTATCCGACCAGCTGAATCATATATGGATATCCGGCAGTCGACTGGGCCGCCACTTGAAGTTGCTTTTCAGTAATGGTCATGCCGGATGTCTCGAATGTTGTTGCCAATGCCGACCGAACCTCGTCGATTGGAATGTCCGTAAGAACGTTAGTCCTTGCTCGACGTAGGAATGTGATCACTTCGTCATTGAACAGATCGGAGACCATTTGCGGCAATCCGGCAAATACAATGGCGATGTTGCGTCGCTCACGGATCTGATGTTGTATTGCCGTGGCTATGGCGATCATGTCCGAACGTTCCGCGGCCTGCGTTTCATCGATCGAAATCAATAGCCCTGCGTGGCGCTTCTCCAACGAGGACAAACGTTCCGCCATCGCTTTGCGTAAGGTCTCCGGCATACGCTTCGGAGAAAGATCGGCCTCTCCCAAGCTGACTCCAACTCCGGCAAAGCTCAATGACGGTCGGATACTCAGACGATCCAGCGCCGCATCCCTAGCGCGCAGTTCATTGACCAGACGTTCGCACAATCCTTCTGACGCGGTCTCCTCGATAACATCCCACTTACGGGCACGCGCTCTGTCTCCGAATACGGTAAGCATGACCGTCTTACCCGTTCCCCGAGCTCCCGTAATCAGCATGATACGTCCAGGAGCGCCTACCCCGTTGTCAAGGCCTTTTTCAAAGTCGCGTATGATACGCTTTCGCCCGATGAGTAGCGGCGGTTCTCCTCCAGCCGTAGGTTTAAACGGGTTTTCTTTGGCCCTCATACTGTTCCTTCCAAGTACACCGGTCTTAGTTCGTCTCAATATCAAAAATATCAAAAATATCAAAAGAATCAAAAACTCTGAAAGTACCCCTGGCACAGGGGTTCCACTTCACTACTCGGAGACAGCAATGTTCGGCTCGGACCCCTCTGAAGTAGCGTTTCCATCGACGCCCAATCCGGCCGAACCGTAAATCACGCACTACCATGGAATACATTGTCTGCATCCACCGCATACGGGAGGGGACTTTTCCATGGTCGATGACGTCATGGCCATTACGAGCTTCAATGATTTCTGCGCCGATCTGGTCAATGTGGCACAGTGGGCGAAAGCCAACGGCTTCGATCACACGACTCTGGTCACCGTCAACGCCGACGTCGCCGAACGGGCTCCGCAGGAGATACGAGATGCAATATCGCGCATCAACCTCGCCACGACCGATGTGATCGCCGACCCGGACGATTATTCCAACTTTCTCAGTGAGGAGGACCTCGAGGCGATCGACGACCTGTCGTCCGATGATCCGTATGCAATCGACGATGGGCCCGGCATTGATGACGGTCCCGAGGTGATCCGTTCGCTGTATACGTTCCTGTGCTCCTGCGATCAGCGGCGTATGGCCACCCTCTCGTCACGAGTATTGGCCGACGATCCGAAGACCTTGGATGAGATAGGCAAGGAGCAGGGAGTGACGAGGGAACGTATTCGTCAGCTGGAAAAGGAGTTGAAGACGCAGCTGACGTCCATCATCGCCGATTCGGATACGATGAGGCAGTTGCGTGATCTGTTCCGTCAGGAGGGAGAGATCCTGCCTCAGGACAAGGCCTTCCGGCATATGCCACTGCTTGTCGAGAATGTTCCCATTGTGGATGTTCCGCTGTGGCGTCTGGTTCAGGAGCTTGAGATGGAACCGCGGTTCGAGATCGCCGATGGTTGGATGGCGGCACCGTCCATCGACGATGCGAAGCATTTCGTCAATGAGACGCTTGGCGCCGATGCGAATGAATTCGGCGTGGTGCGTATCGGGGGCAATGCGTCTCATGCGCAATTCGATCATATCGATGACAGCGCTCGCAATCTGCAATTGTGGCTTCGGTACTGCGGGATGACGGTCGTGGATGATTTCGCGTTCATCTCCTGTCGAAGCGTGGAGGATTTCACGGCCGCGCTGCTCTATGTCAAGGATCGTCCGCTGACACTGGAGGAGATCGCCAACGCCGATCCCAGGAGGAGGAACGTCAGTTCCCTGCGAAACGCATTGGCGAAGGACGACCGTGTCATTCGGGTAAGCAAGGACAAGTATGGATTGTCCGTATGGGGGATGCCCGAATACTCCACCATTCGTGGGGAGATCCAGCGGATCCTTGATCGCAACGGTGGTTCCGCCGATCTGGACGATCTGGTCCGCGAGATCGCCGGACGGTCCGGGGCATCCGAGAGAAGCATCATCTCCTATGCCTCCATCCTTCCCTTCCAGACCGCACGCGGCGTGGTGGCCAGGGCCGGTGACGAACGGATGAAGGCGGACAATGATCCGTACATGGCGGCACGTCTGTTCCGGCACCATGATGCATGGATGCTGCGCATCACGTTGACCAAGGACCATCAGCGAGGAAGCGGCAGCATTCTCCCACTGGCGATGGCGAACGTCCTCGGCATCGATTTCCAGGGGGAACGTGTGCTGCGGTCCCCGCTGGGAGACCAGCACGTGTACTGGAACGGCATGAGTCCGAGTCTGGGGACCATCAAACGGTTCGTCGACTCGTACGGACTGGTCGCTGGCCAGCAGGTGTTTCTCCGGTTCGGCGACGACGGCACCTTCGACATCGTACTGATGACCATGCCTACCGGCATCCCCTTGCATGACGCGTTGGCCATGTCCGCGTGCGGTGATTCCGTCGATCCGACTGACGCCATCACCGCCATAGCACACGCGATCGGACTGGCTGACGATTCCACCACGGATACCGTCATCGCGCGACTGCGCAAACGCGGCGACGACGACATCGCGGATCTGGTGGATTCCGCGGTATGACAACGGACGGCGCCATGCTCGCCGTCCGAGTCAGGGAGGGCCGTGCACCGAGATTATTCCGATGCGCGGCCTTCCCTTTCCGTCACTACTCCTCGTCCTCCTTGCCGTAGAACAGACGATCGGTGACTTCGCGGCAGCGGCGCATCACGCCGAGCAGCTCGTTCTCGAAATCCTGTCCTCGATGGGCGGGACGCTTAAGCACGGCCGCGATGCCACCAAGCGAATAGGCGTCGTCGGGCAGTACGTCGGCGCGGTTGGCTCGACCGGACCACAGGTAGTTCGCGTTGCGTGCGTTCGTGGCCATGGTCCACGCCTTGCGTAGCGTGGCCGCGTCATCCTCCCCGACCACGCCAAGCCGTTCAAGCGTATCCAATGCCGGCAGCGTGGAAACGACCCGCAACTCGGGATGTTCGCCCGCATTCTGCAGCTGCAGCAGCTGCACCGTCCACTCAACATCCGAAAGACCGCCCTTGCCGAGTTTGAGATGACGTTCGCGACGTACGCCACGCGGCAGACGTTCGGCCTCCACACGGGCCTTGAGCCGGCGGATATCCATCAGCTCGGCGTCGGTCAGACGCGCGGACGGGTACCGCAACGGATTGACGATGGTTTCCAGAAAGTCCTGGGCAAGAGCCTCGTCCCCGGCCGCGTAACGGGCACGTAACAGTGCTTGATGCTCCCATGTGCTGGCCCATGACGTGTAGTATTCGCGACAGGATTCGTAGGATCGCACCAGCGGCCCGTTCTTGCCTTCGGGACGAAGATCGAGATCAAGCTCGATCTTGGCCTCGGTGGAGATCGGCCCCATGAGAATGCGGCGGAGGTCATCCACCACGTTCTTGGCGAAGGTGAAGGCCGACTGGTCCTCCACTCCCCCGTTCGGCCGGTAGATGATGATCACGTCGGCGTCGGAACTGAAATTGACCTCGCGTCCGCCATATCGTCCCATGCCAATGACCGCCAGTTTCGCCGGAGGCTCGTCATACCCCTGCTCGCCGCACTGGTGTTCGATCGACCAGCCGAGCGCGCAGTCGATCAGCGCGTCATACACGGTGGTCATGGCGTCGAGACTCTGCATGTCGTCGATGACGGAGCTCATCCAGCCCAGCCCGATGCGTTCGATCTCATGACGACGCATGGCACGCAGCACGGTTGCGAAATCATTGATCCGGTCGCGGTACCGGGTGCGGGCGGCATGACATTGGATGTCCAGACTGTCCCGGGTACGCGGCTGCATGTCCTCGTCATGGCCGAGCCACGTCACCGATTCCATGGACTTGTTCATCGCATCGCCCAGATACCGGGAATTCGACAGGATATGGCACAGGCGCTGTCCGGCGGACGCGGAGTCGCGGAGGAACCCCAGATAGTCGCTGCCCTGACCGAAGTTCTCCTCGAGCTTGCGCCACGTCAACAACCCCATGTCGGGATTCTGGCCGTCACCCAGCCACTGCAGCACGGCAGGCAGGATGATGCGGTTGATCTTCGCGGAACGGCTGATGCCGCTGGTGAGCGCCTGCACGTGACGTACGGCGCTTTCCGGGTCGGCGAATCCGATCGAGGCGAAGCGCTCACGCGTGGCCTCCGCGCTCAGTGTGATCTCGTCCTCGCCAAGCGTGGCGATGTTGGGCAGCATGGGACGGTAATAGATGTCGAGATGCAGTCTGCGCACTTCGCGTCGCGTGGCGTCATACCGTTCGATCAGCTCCTCCGGATGCATGCCGAACGCGCGGGAAAGCCGCCGAAGTTCCGCATTGTTCTGCACCGCGTCCCGGTCGAGCTGGCGCTGCGTCTCGATGCCTCCCGCGTTGCCCTTGCCCAGATCCGGGAACAGGTGGGTGCGTTTGAGCGCCCACATCTGCTGACGGTGTTCGAGCACACGTTCGAAACTGTAGTCCACGGCGAGACGGGCCGCCTGTTTGCGGGAGACATAGCCGCCGCCGGCGAGCGCCTGGAGCGAGTCGAGCGTGCTGGCCGTGTGCAGGGCCTCGTCGGTGCGTCCGTGGACGAGCTGCAGCATCTGCACGGTGAATTCCACGTCTCGCAGGCCGCCTCGGCCGAGTTTGATCTCCCGGTCCTTCTGCGCCTTGGGGATGAGATCCTCCACGCGTTTGCGCATCTGCTGGCAGTCGTAGACGAAGTTCTTGCGTTTGGACGCCGACCAGACGAGGGGTCGTGTGCGATCGTAGTAGTCCTTACCCAGTTCGGGGTCTCCTGCGACTGGTCTGGCTTTGAGCAGTGCTTGGAATTCCCAGCTTTCCGCCCATTTGTCGTAGTATCCCAGATGCGAGTCGAGGGTGCGTACGAGCGGACCGTCCTTGCCTTCGGGGCGTAGTCCGCCGTCGATCTGCCAGAGTACGGGTTCGGCGACGCCCATGACCACGGATTGGCAGACGCGCTGCAGGGTGACGCCGAGTTTGGTACCGATGCGGATGAGCTGTTCGTGTCCGAGTTCGGGATCGGCGGGTTCGACCACGTAGATGAGGTCCACGTCGGAGACGTAGTTGAGTTCGCGTGCGCCGAGCTTGCCCATGCCGATGATGGCGAACCGGCATCGTTCGCTGCCGGCGACCTCATGCCGTGCGATGGCGAGCGCGCCCTCGAGGGCTGCGTCGGCCAGATCGGACAGGCATCGGCTGGTGGTGGGCTGGATGGTGAGCGGATCGGCTGCGGTGACGTCCTTGGCCATGATGGCTACGAGCTGTTCCCGGTAGCAGCATCGTAGTTCGGTGGTGGATTCCGCGATGGGTTTGTCGCTGATGGGCGTGGCGGCCTGTGGATCGGCTCCGATGCGTTCAAGTATGGCCTGACGTCGTTGGCTGCGGTTCCATAGATGGGTTTCGTATCCGGTGCCGGTGGTTACGGCGCGGATCAGGTTCGGACGGTTGAGCATGAGTCGCCCGATTTCGTCGGAGGCTCCGAGTACTGCGACGAGACGGGATAGTCCGTCGAGCCCGGTGAACAGGGATTCAAGGGGATTGCCGGACTCGTGCGTGTGCTGGGCGAGTTCGGTCACATGACGCAATGCGGTGTCCGGGTCGAATGCGGAGGACAGGGCTTCGAGCAGTTCCGAGCGGTAGTATCCTTCGACTCCGAGGGATGCGAGGGTGGTGAACAGTTCCTGTGCCCGGTTAAGGTCGGAGATCCCGGCTCTGATGATCTCACGCAACGGCAATCGTGAAGCTTCCATGGTGTTCCATTCTACCGGCCGGCTTGCCGGTCAGGGGTTTGCATCGCCGTGTCCTTATGGTTGTTGCCATTCGTGCGTATATGAGCTGTTGTGTATATGGACTATGGAATGCGTATGCACGGGAATCAGCGAGCGTGTCCGGTTTGATCGCATGAGCTCAAACGATGAAAAAGACCCGTCGTGCCGTGCATGTGCGTGCATGCGCGACACGGCGGGCCCGCTCTGTTCGATTCGTCGGAACCCCTTATCCCGACGAATTTCTGGTTGGCCTCAGACCTCCTGGAACAGCGGTTTGACGTTGTTCCAGATGCGTCTGGTGGTACCGGGGTGGTTCATCGAATACAGGTGGATGCCATCCACACCGTGTGCGACGAGGTCGTTGATTTGTTGCGACGCGTAGGCGATGCCGGCCGCGTGCAACGCGTCACGATTGCCTTCCCAGCGATCGAGGATGGTCTCGAGTCCCTTCGGAATGCGCGAGGCATTGCGTTCGGCCATACGACGTACCGATTTGGCGCCACGCACCGGCATGATACCGGCTTCGATCGGCACCTCGATACCCGCGGCACGGGCCTTGTCAAGGAACCGGTAGAAGTCCTCGTTGTCGTAGAACAGCTGGGAGATCAGGTGTGATGCGCCGGCATCCACCTTGATCTTCAGGTTTTCGATGTCCTGGTCCAACGACTCGGCCTGGTAGTGTCCTTCCGGATAGCATGCGCCGAAGATCTTCAATTCCGGTCTGCGCTCGCGGATGTATGCCACGAGATCACTGGCGTGCGGGAACACGCCGACGGTTTCGTGATCGGGAAGTTCGTCGCCTCGCAATGCCAGCACGGCGGTCACTCCGGCTTCGTCGAACATGTCGAGCGCACGATCGACGACCTCATAGTCGGCGTAGAGCGCGGTCAGATGCGCGACGGTGGGGATACCGTATTCGGCACGGATCGTATGCGCGATACGCGCCGTGGCGGTGCGGTCGGACTGGGTGCCATGCCCGTAGGTCACCGAGATGAAATCGGGGTTGAGTCCTTCCAGTCCGTCGAGCGTGTCGTAGATGGTTCCCACCGGAGCGTTGCGCTTCGGCGGGAACACCTCAAGCGAAAAGATCGGCTTGTGCATGATCACGCAAGTTCGGCGCGCACCTTGCGGGTCGCCTCGACCATGTGCTCTAGGCTCGGCCAGGTCTCGGCGTTGCCACGGGTCTTCAGACCGCAGTCGGGGTTGATCCACACCTTCTCCACGTCCATCTTCTTGAGGATTTCGTGGATACGGTCGACGATCTCATCGGTGGAGGGGATACGTGGGCTGTGGATATCGTACACGCCCGGGCCGGCCTCGGTCTCGAAGTTGGCGTCGTGGATGGCGTCGAGGACGACCAGATCGCCTCGGGATGCCTCGAAGGAGATCACGTCGGCGTCCATGGCATCGATGTCGCGAATGATGTCGTTGAATTCCGAGTAGCACATGTGCGTGTGGATCTGGGTGCCGGGCTTGACGGCGGAGTGGACCAGACGGAACGCGGGCACGGCCCAGTCAAGGTACTTCTTGTGCCAGTCGGAGCGGCGCACCGGCAGCTTCTCGCGCAGGGCGGCCTCGTCGATCTGGATGACCTTGATGCCGGCGGCCTCGAGGTCGAGCACCTCGTCGCGGATGGCGAGCGCCAGCTGCGTGGTCTGCTCCTCGTGCGTGATGTCCTCACGCGGCCAGGACCAGTTGAGAATGGTCACCGGACCGGTGAGCATGCCCTTGACCACGTGGTCGGTCTTGGACTGGGCGTAGGAGCTCCACTCCACGGTGATCGGGTTGGCGCGGGACACGTCGCCCCACACGATCGGAGGCTTGACACAGCGGGTGCCGTAGGACTGCACCCAGGCGTTCCTGGTGAACAGGAAGCCGTTGAGGTTCTGTCCGAAGTATTCGACCATGTCGTTGCGTTCGAATTCGCCGTGCACCAGCACGTCGAGTCCGATCTCCTCCTGCTTGGCGATCACTTCGTCGATCTGGGCCGCGATGAACTTGTCGTATTCGGCCTTGGAGATCTCGCCCTTGCGGAACTTGGCGCGGGCGGAGCGCACCTCGCGGGTCTGCGGGAAGGATCCGATCGTGGTGGTCGGCAGTTCGGGCAAGCCGAGCTCCTTCTTCTGAATCGCCTGACGTTCGGCACGGGCGGGCTGACGCACGTATTCGTCGGCGGTGAGCTTGGCGACGCGTTCGTGCACGGCCGGATCGGCGACCACGCGGGTGCCGTCGAACAGCTCCTGATTGGCGGCGAGCTTGGCGTCGGCGGCACGGGCGGCATCGTCGAGATCGGCAAGGTCGGCGACCGCCTTGAGCTCGTCGAGCTTTTCGACGGCGAAGGCGAAGTGCTTGAGCACATCGGCACCGAGCTTATCCTCTCCGGCGGTGCTGAACGGCACGTGCAGCAGGGAGTCGGCGGTGGACACGGCCACGTTGGCGGTCTTGGTCTTCACGGCGTCGACGAGCCCCAGCGACACGGCGTAGTTGTTGCGCCAGATGTTACGGCCGTTGATCACACCGGCGAAGATGGTCAGATTGGCGGGCACGCCGTATTCCTCGATGGCGGCAAGGTTTTCGTCCTTGCCTTCGATCAGGTCGAGGCCCAATCCGTCGAAGTCCAGACCGGTGGCGGTCTTGTAGGTGTCGGCGATGTTGCCGAAATAGGTCTGCAGCAGCACCTTCACGTCGCCCTTGGCGGCGAGGATGGTGGTGTAGAGCTTGGCGAAGAGGTCGAGGTCGCCCTCTTCCTTGTCGAGCACCAGGTACGGCTCGTCGAACTGCACCCACTGGGCTCCCAGCTCATTGAACTTGACGAGCACGTCGGCGTAGGCCTTGGCGGTGTCGGCCACGAGCTTGTCGGTGAGGTCCAGATCGGCACCTTCGGCGCCGCGGGCCAGCTTGAGGAACGTGTAGGGGCCGATCACCACCGGCTTGGTGATGATGCCAAGCTCCTTGGCCTCGTTGAACTCGTCGAACGGCTTGGTGCCGCTCAGCGCGATTTCGGTGTCGGCGGTGATTTCGGGAACGAGATAGTGGTAGTTCGTGGTGAACCACTTCTTCATCGGCTGGGCGGTCACGTCGCCCTTGTCGCCCTGATAGCCGCGGGCGATGGCGAACAGCGTGTCCTCGGCGCCCAGTCCCAGATCCTTGTACCGCTGCGGAACCGCACCGAGCAGAATGGCAGTGTCCAGCAACTGGTCGTAATAGCTGAAATCGTTGCTCGGAATCAGATCCACACCAGCCTGCTGCTGCAGCTTCCAGTGTTCGGCACGAAGCTGGGCGGATGTCGTCTTGACGTCCTCAAGGCTGTTAGCACCCTTCCAGTAGCCTTCGATGACCTTCTTCAGCTGTCGGTTGCTGCCGATGCGGGGGAAACCGATTACAGATGTCAGTGCACTCATACATACTCCAATACGATGTGAGTCAAAACCGGAAAAAGGTTAACAAACTTGGAGCGAATTGAGGATATCCACCAATTTTGGGTGTCGCTATAGGCACAGGTTATGGCGCTGATATTTACGAAATACGAGCGGCGATATCATCGACTTCCCTGTAGTGATACCGCTTTTCTCAATTATACCGGGCATAACGACAGGGTATATTTGCGCCCGGATTCAATTTGTAAGTGCAACACTCGTCTTTGGGTGGCTTGTCTTTGACATTACCTTGTCGAGCTCGCGGTACCAAACCTCATTGGGCGTTTCCCAGTTCAGGACCTTCAACGGGGTGTCGTTGATCTCCTGGACGATGGCCTGCAGGTCCTCGTCCGACAGGTCGTCGAAGCTGGTCCTTTTGGGCAGGTAGCGGCGGATGCGGCCGTTACGGTTCTCGTTGGTGCCGCGCTGGTACGAGGAGTACGGGTCCGCGAAATAGGTGAGCATGCCCAATGCCTCGTCCACGAGCAGGTGGCAGGAGGATTCGGTGCCGTTGTCCCAGGTGCGGTCGATGCGCGCGGGCGCGGGGATGCGGCTGTAGATGTCGTATTCGGCGCGCGCGGTCGCCAGCGCGCTCTTGTCGGGGATGAACCGGGCGAACAGGCGGCGGCTCTTGCGTTCGACCTGCGTGTCGATGCACCGTTTCGAGGGGGCCGTGCCGATGACCGTGTCGGACTCGAAGTGGCCGAACTCATGCCGCGAGTCGACGCGTTTGGGCCGCTGCGCGATCGGCACGCGCATCGGGATCCCCGGTCCCTTCGACCTGCGGCCCTTGGCGCGCGTGCGGTGCCGTTTGCCTCGCGGCAGGTACTGTCTGAGGTCCAGCGCCTTCTGCGGTGTCGCGTAGATCCACTGGTAGAGGCACTCGTGGCTTATCCGCATGCGCGCGTCGGCCGGGAACTGGACCTTGAGCCGTCCTTCGATCCGTTCGGGCGTCCATCCCTTGCGCAACGCGTCCATCACCCATGCGAGCAGCGGCGAGTAGGACATGCG
>NZ_MWWV01000002.1 GCF_002259645.1 Bifidobacterium tissieri | reverse complement strand
GCCATCTCTGAGGACTCCCATGAGCGCAGCGTCTACACTGCTCTCGGCTCCTTCACCGGCTCCATCGGCTACAACGGCATCACCGTGGTCGTCATCCCGATCGTCACCTACTTCAGCTACGTGTTCACCGGCTCCCACACCGAAAGCCAGTCCGGCTGGACGGCGTTCGGCGTCATCGTCGCGCTGCTTGGCATCCTCACCGCGCTCACCGTCGCGTTCGGCACCAAGGAGAACGAGAGTGCACTGCGTTCCAAGGCCCAGGAGAACGGCAACCCGCTGCAGGCGTTCGGCGCCCTGGCCCACAACGACCAGCTGCTGTGGGTCGCGCTGAGCTACCTGCTGTACGCCATCGCCAACGTGGCCACCACCGGCGTGCTGCTCTACCTGTTCAAGTTCGTACTCGGCCAGCCGGCCGCCTTCTCCATCGCCGGCGTGATCCCGATCATCACCGGTCTGGTCGCCGCGCCGCTCTACCCGATCCTCAACCGCTACATCCCGCGCCGCTACCTCTACCTCGCGGGCATGGTGTTCATGATCGCCGGCTACGTGATGTTCATCATCGGCGCGCAGAGCCTCACCCTCGTGATCGTGGCCCTCGTACTGTTCTACATCCCCGCCACGTTCATCCAGATGACCGCCATTCTGAGCCTTACGGATTCCATCGAGTACGGTCAGCTCAAGACCGGTCGTCGTAACGAGGCCGTGACCCTGTCCGTGCGACCGATGCTCGACAAGATCGCCGGCGCATTCTCCAACGGCATCGTCGGCTTCATCGCCGTGGCCGCCGGCATGGTCGGCACCGCCACCGCCGCCGACATGACCGCCGCCAACATCCGCACCTTCAAGATGTTCGCCTTCTACACGCCGCTCGCCCTGATCGTGGCCAGCCTCCTCGTGTTCATGTTCACCGTGAAGATCGATGAGAAGATGCATGCCGAGATCGTCGAGGAGCTTGAGGCCAAGCTCGCCAGCGGTGAGATCGAGTCCGAGGACGCCAAGGATGCCGATCTCGTCGAGGAGAACGCTGCGGAGGGTGCTGCTGCCAGGAAGTAGCGCATATAGCGGTTCACAACACGGGGATATCTTGACTCCATTGGTTCCACCATTGAAGAATGGGCGGAATCGCTAGGCATCCCCGTGTTGTGAACCGCTTTGTCATCCGGCCTTGGAGTTCCGAAATCCCGACGACGACGTCGGATATTCGGCGGGCGCGCGTGTATTCACCCCGATTGAAGATCGACAAGAAGATGCGAATCGGGAGATCCTGAAGTCAGGATTTCACATAATGAGATCGAGGAATGTGAAAACAATATGTTGACACGGTGATAGTGGAATTTGGGCATTTGCGTTGAAAGATCAACGGAATGGTCGAGTACTGGCCGTTGCCGTGCTGCATTGTTCTTTTATGAGTGTGATTGTAACGACACGCGGGGGTGCACGGGTGTGCTAACGTTTGAGTCATGACGTTCTTTTCATGTTGTTGTCGCTAGCCGCCGCCCCTCTGGGTATGCAAACCGGGTACCGTACGATGTACCGGAGCATATGGGGGTGCTGGTCAGTGACGCATAACTGAAACAGGACGGTTTTTCATTTCGGCCACGTCGGGCCATGAATCCATGATCATCAATCCAGCATCATCCCGGTGCGGCGATCGTCGATCATACGATTCCCACGACGATACGGTCATCGAAATCGAACTCTAACGGTTTACGAATCATTCCCCCGTCATGTTTCACGCGATTGCAACACCGGCCGGCAAAGGGGCAGGCGGTGTCATCCGGTCGCACGACGCACATATACGGTAACAGCGCACGGCGGCCAATCCACACCAAAATCAGCAATCGGATATAGAAAACCGGTCAATCCGCAGGGGGAACATCATGACCATCGCAAACTCCATCACCGCACTCGTTGGAAACACTCCGCTCGTCCGGCTCAATCACGTCACCGAAGGCATCGACGCCACCATCGCCGTCAAGGTCGAATACCTCAACCCCGGCGGTTCATCCAAGGATCGCATCGCCGCCCGCATCATCGACGCGGCCGAACGCTCCGGACAGCTCAAGCCCGGCGGCGTGATCGTCGAACCCACCAGCGGCAACACCGGCGTCGGACTCGCGCTCGTGGCCCAGCAACGCGGATACCGCACGATATTCGTGGTACCTGACAAGGTTTCCGAAGACAAGCGATCCGTGCTACGCGCGTACGGCGCTGAGGTCGTGGTCGCACCCACCGACGTGGAACCCGACGATCCGCGCTCCTACTACAACGTATCCGACCGTCTCGCCCGTGAGATCCCCGGCGCGTTCAAGCCCAACCAGTACAGCAACCCCAACGGACCGGAAAGCCACTATCGCACCACCGGCCCCGAGATCTGGGAGGCCACCGACCGCAAGGTGACGCACTTCGTGGCCGGCATCGGCACCGGCGGCACCATCTCCGGCACCGGTCACTTCCTCAAGGACGCATCCGCCAACCAGGTGACCGTCATCGGATCCGACCCGGAAGGATCCATCTACTCCAGCCCCGACAACGTGCACCAGTACAAGATCGAAGGCGTGGGGGAGGACTTCTACCCCGACGCATACGACCCGTCCGTGGTCGACGAGATCGTACAGGTCAACGACGCCGAAGCGTTCGAGATGACCCGCCGATTGGCCGCCGAGGAGGGACTGCTCGTGGGAGGTTCGAGCGGCATGGCCGTCGTCTCCGCGCTCAAGTACGCGCGTGAACACCAGCTCGGCAAGGACGCGCTCATGGTGGTGCTGCTGCCCGACTCCGGACGCAGCTACCTAGGCAAGATCTTCAACGATCAGTGGATGCGAGACAACGGATTCGGCGACATCGTGGACCGCACGGCACAGCCCTCGCTCGTGGATACGGTGCTCGGAACGTCGGCGAACGCGTGACGGCGACGCACGGTGCTTCCTCATGCGTTGTCCCTCGTGAACCGCACTGATACGCCACAATCCCAAACCTCATAACACCAATACAACACGTCAGCAATCACCACACTTAGCAATTACACTCACTACGGCACCAGCCATCACATCCAAAGGAGCACATCATGACCATCGACTTCACCGCCACCCAGCTCGCCACCCGCGCCATCCACGCCGGTCAGGAGCCCGATCCGATCACCGGTGCGGTCGTCCCGCCGCTCTACCTGACCTCCACGTTCAAGCAGGACGGCGTCGGCCAGCTGCGCCACGGCTACGACTACAGCCGATCGGTGAACCCCACCCGAGACTCCTTCGACACGCAGCTCGCCGCGATCGAAGGCGGCAAGTACGCGCTCGCCTTCTCCTCCGGACTCGCCGCGATCGACGTGCTGCTGCGATCCACGCTCAAGCCCGGCGACCGCGTGCTGCTCGGCAACGACGTGTACGGCGGCACTTACCGACTGCTGAGCAAGGTGTTCGTGCCGTGGGGCATCGGGCTGGACGTGGTCGACATCTCCGACGTGGACGCGGTGCGTGAGGCTCTCAGCGCCAACGACTACGCAACCATCTGGGTGGAAACCCCGTCGAACCCGATGCTGCGCATCACCGACGTGGAGGCTGTGGCCGCCCTCGCGCACGAGCATGGCACTCGGATCGTCGTCGACAACACGTTCGCCTCGCCCGTGCTGCAGCATCCGCTCGAGCTCGGCGCCGACGCCGTGGTCTACTCCACCACCAAGTACATCGGCGGCCACTCCGACGTGGT
The DNA here is from genome assembly GCF_002259645.1 of Bifidobacterium tissieri. Classification (GTDB taxonomy): domain Bacteria; phylum Actinomycetota; class Actinomycetes; order Actinomycetales; family Bifidobacteriaceae; genus Galliscardovia; species Galliscardovia tissieri. The sequence continues at coordinate 215,271 of NZ_MWWV01000002.1, read as the reverse complement.
GGGCGGCGCGATCGTGCTCAACGACGAGGAGACGCGCGACAAGGTGGCGTTCCTGCAGAACTCCGCCGGCGCCGTGCCCGGACCGTTCGACTCCTGGCTGCAGACCCGTGGCCTCAAGACCCTGGAACTGCGCGTGAAGCGACACAGCGCCAACGCGCTCGCCATCGCCGAACATCTGGCGGCCCGTCCCGAAGTGGAGCGCGTGCTCTACCCGGGTCTGGAATCGCACCCCGGCCACGAGATCGCCGCGCGTCAAATGCACGGCGGATTCGGAGGCGTGGTCTCCGTGCAGCTGGCCGCCGGCCGTGACGCCGCACTGAAATTCGCCGCCGGCACCGAGATCTTCACGCTCGCCGAATCGCTGGGCGGTGTGGAATCGTTGATCGAGCACCCGGCCGCCATGACCCACGCATCGGTCTCCGGCACCACCCTGCAGGTGCCCGACAACCTCATCCGCCTGTCCGTCGGCGTGGAGAACGTGGACGATCTGATCGCCGATCTCGATCAGGCGCTCGAACGCAGCGCGCAGTAAGCCCCTTGGCAAGGCTCTGGCAAGCGTCTAGCAAAACGATCGCCTATCGAGGGCGGGTGCCGGTCGGTTTCGACAGCGCCCGCCCTCGGTGCTATGGAGTGCTATGGTCGGGATCATGGCAGACATGAACGATGCGCGGTCCGCACTCAGGCAATACTTCGGCTACGACGGATTCCGACCCGGGCAGGAACCGCTGATCCACGCCATCCTGCAGGGGCGCGACGCACTCGGCGTCATGCCCACCGGTGCCGGAAAATCACTCTGCTATCAGATCCCCGCCGTCCTCATGCACGGCGTCACCATCGTCATCTCGCCACTCGTCTCACTCATGGCCGATCAGGTCGCCGGCCTCGAAGGCAACGACATCCACGCCGTCTGCATCAACTCCACGCAAAGCCCCGAGGAACAGTCCGTCGCGCTCGCCGAAGCGCGATCCGGCCGCTGCAAGGTCATGTACGTGGCCCCCGAACGACTCGACACCCAACGATTCGTGGAATTCGCCGCCACGCTCGACATCGCGCTCGTCGCCATCGACGAAGCCCACTGCGTATCCCAATGGGGACAGGACTTCCGTCCCGCCTACCTCGGCATCGGCGACTTCCTCAGCCGACTGCCCGACAGGCCCGTCGTCGCCGCGTTCACCGCCACCGCCACCGAACGCGTACGCCGCGACATTGTCAACCTCGTGGGATTGCGCGATCCGCAGATCAGCGTCACCGGATTCGATCGCACCAACCTCTACTTCGACGTGATCAAGGCCGTACCCACCGTCAAACGGCAGTGGATCGAACGGTATGTGACCGCCCGCCCCGACGAATCCGGCATCATCTACTGCGCCACCCGCAAGGAGACCGAGTCGCTCGCCGCCGACCTGTGTGCGCATGGCGTGCGCGCGGTGTGCTATCACGCGGGACTGCCGCCCGAGGAGCGTCATGCGGCCCAGCGCGCATTCGTCAACGACGAGGCGCCCGTGGTGGTGGCCACTAACGCGTTCGGCATGGGCATCGACAAATCCAACGTGCGCTACGTGATCCATCACAACATGCCCGACAGCATCGAGGCCTACTATCAGGAGGCCGGCCGCGCCGGACGAGACGGGCTCGCCTCGCGTTGCACGCTGTTGTGGAGCGACGGCGATATTGCCACCCGTCGTCGATTCATCGAAATGGAGAACGGCAACGAACGCCTTACCGACGAGGAGGCGCAGGCCGTGCGCAACCGTCGCCGCGTACTGCTCGACGGCATGATCGGCTACTGCCGTACCACCGACTGCCTGCACCGGTACATCACCTCGTATTTCGGAGAGACCGGCGAGGTGAAGTGTTCGGGGTGCTCCAACTGCGACGGCGAATTCGAAACGATCGACGTGACCGACATCGCCGTGTCCATCGGCAAATGCGTGTCCGAAATGGGGCAGCGCGGCCGACGGCAGGGCGAGGAGGCGCGAAAATACGGTGCCGGCAAGATCGTGCAGGTGCTGCGCGGCTCCGATGCCCGGGAAATGCACGACTGGCGGCGTCTCGACTCCTGCCCCATGTACGGCAGACTGCGTGACGTGCCGGATTCCCGGATCCGCGATGTGCTGTCGCAGATGGTGGCCGACGGATATCTTGCGGTGGAGGAGGGGCGGTTCCCGCTCGTCTGGTTCGGTGTTCGCAGCATGGATATGAGGCGGGTTGGCTTCCGTATGGTGATCAAGCAGGTGAGCCGGCCGGCTGACAGTGACGATCATGGCGGCGGTTCGGGCGGCGGCACGACCTACGGTGGTTCGGGCGGTTCGAAGACCGGCGGCTCGTCGCGTAGGACCCGCAGTGCGGTACCCGTCGAACTCGACGGTGCGGACGCCGAACTGTTCGTACGATTGCGTGAACTGCGCATGGAGATCGCCCGCGCGGAAGCCATTCCGCCATATCGGGTATTCGGCGACAAGACGTTGTGCGACATGTGCGTGCGGAGGCCGCGGAACGACGGCGAATTCCTGGCGGTCAACGGCGTGGGGCAGAAGAAGCTCGAACAGTACGGCGGGCGCTTTCTTGCTGTGATCCGCGACTTCGGCGACTGACGGGTGCCAGAGGCGTTGGGTTCCTTTGGCACCTACCGATGCCCGAAGCCACTCGCTGATAACGGACGATAACCGACACTCATACCGACATGCGTGGCGGGGTGGTTGACTTGGCGGCCGTCGCGGACAACAGTAGGGGATGGGTCCCGATCCGTTCGGGATCGACGGACGCCGGGCCGCGGTTGCGGACGGATGCGACGTGTGCCGGCACGGATTCGGTATGCGTCGTCATGAATCACAGTCAAAAGGAGTCGTCATGACGGACGAAACACACGAGAAGCCGGTTGTTGAGAGCTTCCAGCTAGATCACACCAAGGTCAAGGCACCGTACGTGCGCTACATCGACACGGAAACCGGCCCTCACGGCGACGTGATCTCCAACTATGACCTGCGTCTGGTGCAGCCGAATGAGAACGCCATTCCGACCGGCGGTCTGCACACCATCGAGCATACGATCGCCGTGCTGCTGCGCGAACGCATTCCGGGCTACATCGACTGCTCGCCGTTCGGCTGCCGTACCGGCTTCCATCTGCTGACGTGGGGCGAGCACTCCACCGAGGATGTGGCGAAGGCGCTCAAGGAGTCGCTGGAGTTCATCGCGTACAAGGCCACGTGGGACGACGTGCCGGCCACCACGATCGAAAGCTGCGGCAACTACCGTGACCACAGCCTGTTCACGGCCAAGGAATGGTGCAAGGACATCCTGGCCAAGGGCATCAGCTCCGATCCGTTCGAGCGCAAGGTGGTGTGAGGCCTGCTGGTTCCGGCGGTCCGCGGTTCGAACATGCGGGAGCGCCCGGAACAATACGGGCTGGAAAAGACGAAATCTGCAATTCGTAGTGTGATACGGACGTTTTTGGCAACGAAAACGTCCGTAAACTACTACGAATTGCAGATTTCGTCCTTTTTGTACCGGATTTTGCTGGCTGCCGTCTGCGTTAGCGTGCGGCGATGACCTTGCTGACCTCGTCGACGATGTCGTGCATGCCCTTGCGGGCTCGCTCGGCGTCGCCCTTCCACACGGCGTCGGCGACGGCGTCGTGCGCGTCGAGTGCGCTGGGCGACGGTCGGCTCGGATACATGTTGATCTCCACACGACCGCGCAGAATGGTCGCCACGATCGGCGCAAGGGATGCGAACAGTTCGTTGCCGCTGTTGCGAAGCAGCATCGAATGGAACTCGATGTCGAGATCGTGGAACGGTTCCAGATCGCCGGCCTCGCCGTGCCTGCGCATCTCCATGGCAAGCACCGGCATCTTGGCGCGCACATCCAGCGATGCGCGGGTGGCTGCTCCGGCGGCTGCGGCCGGTTCGATAGCGAGTCGAAGTTCGGTGAGGGACATGAGCTCCTGTTTGCGTTGGCTCGAGTGCAGTTTCCACTGGATGACCTGCGGATTGAGTGCCGCCCATGCGGACGGGTCCTGTGCCACCAGTCCGACGCGCCGACGGATCGTCACAGCGTCGGCCGCCTCAAGGTAGCGTGCGGCGTCGCGGGCCACCGTGCGGGAGACGCCGAAACGGTTCTGGATGTCCTCCAGTGTGATGTTGCCGCCCACGATCCAGCGTCCGTCGATGATGTCGATGGCCAGCTGATCGGCGATGGGCAGGTGCATAAGCTTGCCGTCCGCGGATGATTCGTTGGCGTTGGGCGGCATCGATGGTGATGCCGACGGGGATTTCGGCGTATCTGTCATAGGAAAAAGACTACCAATTCTGTGTGTCTCGGACGAGGAATGCGTTGGATCCGTGTTGTGCGGCCAGGTGTGACTGCGTCGATCATGGACGACCGCGGACGACTGGACCGATCATCATTTTTTAAAAGTACTCTTTTTAAATTGACAAAGAGTACTTATTGACGATAGAGTGGATGTCAGCAACCGCGGTGCATGACAGTCTCGGTGTGTGACGACCGGCGTCGGGAATCCGGGAATCACATTCAGGCAATGCGGTCGGTTGAATCAGTTGGTCAGTCCAGCCGATTGGATTGGACGGAACGAACGGATCGGTCGGCTGACCGGTCAGTCAGGCGAAGGAGCGGACAATGAGCGTGCATGTAGTGGTTATGGGTGTTGCCGGATGCGGCAAATCAACGGTGGCCGAGGCCATTCGGGATCGTATGGGATATGCCATGGCGGAGGGCGATGATTTCCATCCGCAGGCCAATATCGACAAGATGTCCGCCGGCATTCCGCTGACCGATGAGGATCGCTGGCCATGGTTGCGCGTGATCAACAGCTGGATGGTGGCGCGTGATTCGATCGGGGAATCCACCGTCGTCTCCAGCTCGGCGCTCAAGCGGTCCTATCGTGACGTGCTGCGTGAGAACGTGCCGGTGTTTTTTGTGCATCTTGCCGGAACGCCGGAGCTCATCGGCGAGCGCATCGCCGCGCGTAAGGGGCACTTCATGCCGCCGGCGCTGCTGCCCAGCCAGTTCGCCGCTCTCGAACCGTTGCAGCCCGACGAGCCGGGCATCGAGATCTCCATCGAAGGCACCATGGAGGAGGTGGTCGAGAGAGCCATCGCCGCGGTGAAGGAACATGCCGCCAAGGAGGAGCGTGCGCTGGCGCAGTAGCCGGCAGACAACGCTCCGGGAATCGCCGTAATCATTACGAACCAGTACCAACCACAACCATCACAGGAATCGGAAAGAAGGACACTATGCAAATCGGAATGATCGGACTCGGCCGTATGGGCGGCAACATGGTCAGGCGTCTGAAGGCGGGCGGACACACCGTCGTCGGCTTCGATGTGAATCCCGAATCGGCGCGTGACGTCGACGGTCTTGAGGCGCTGGTCGCCGCGCTTGACGCTCCGCGCATCGTATGGGTCATGGTTCCCGCCGGCAAGCCCACGGAATCCACTATCGATGCGCTCAAGGCGCTGCTCGAACCGGGCGACGTGGTGATCGACGGCGGCAACTCCAAGTACACCGAGGATCGCAACCATGCGGCATCGCTTGCGGAACGCGGCATCCGGTTCCTTGACTGCGGCGTGTCCGGAGGTGTGTGGGGTGCCGAACGCGGTTATGCGCTCATGCTCGGCGGGGATCGCGAGACGTTCGAATATGTGCGTCCGCTGCTCGAGACGCTCAAGCCGGAGGGGGAGCACGGTCTGGTGCTGGCCGGGCCCGTGGGCGGCGGCCACTTCGCCAAGATGGTGCATAACGGCATCGAATACGGTATGATGCAGGCGTTCGGCGAGGGCTTCGCCACCATGATGAAAAGCGAGTACATCGACAATCCGGCCGAAACCATGGATTCGTGGCGCGAGGGATCCGTGGTGGCGTCCTGGCTGCTCGATCTGTTCGACAACGCCACCGAGCATGATCCCGAGCTGGCGGATGTGCCGGCCGTGGCGAACGAATCCGGCGAGGCGAAGTGGATGATCGAGGCGGCCCTTGAGCTTGGCGTGCCGACGCCGGCGACCGCTGCGGCCCTGTGGCAGCGGCAGACCTCGCGCGGCGGTGCCGACGACATCCTGCGCGTGGTCACCGCGATGCGCGCCCAGTTCGGCGGCCACGTCACCAAGGTCGACGAGATCGCCACGCACTGAGTGGTGTGCCTCGGCTGGGCTGAGGTGTCGTTGCCCGTGCCGCATTGTTTGCTGTTTTCCGTCGGCCCGCACTCGCCAGGTGCGGGCCGATTTCGTTGTACGGTGTATATGGCACGGAACGTCATCGGGGGCTATGGACGTTTTCGTGGTCATTGTGGAACGAGCCGTAGTCGTGGGTGGATGTGCGGGTTGCGTCACATTGTGCGTTGCGACTGAGCTGTAATCAAGGGGGCTATCGGGCGGTACGCCGACATGAAATAGATCAGACGTCTGATGTCGTGGTAGACTGTGGTCATTGCCGGGTTATGCAACCGACATGCACGGTCCGACTGAATCGGACGATATGCGTATTCGACGATGAGTCACGCAACGGCGTATCAAGGAGGAATGATGATCCAGCCCACCTTCGTGGTCGGCGCATACGCGTCGCTCCCGCATCACAGGGACGACCAGCGGAAATACTATGAACTGCTTGGCGAACAGTCGTGGGTCGACGCCATTGAAATCCCATACCCCGGCGATCTTGCCGATCCAACGGATCGTGCATGGTACGCCGACGCGTTGCCGCCCGTCTGGTGCCGCAACGTGATCACCGCCATTCCCGGCACCATGCAGGCAGTCGGGCGCGATCCCGGTTTCGGTTTGGCAAGTCCTAATGATGACGGACGTCATGCCGCGATCGAGTTCGTTCGGAACATCAACGACGTCATCGCCGATCTGACCGAGCGTCGTGGAGCCAACGACGTGGCCTTCGTGGAGCTGCATTCGGCACCCACCGGCCGTGCCGATGCCGACGCCATGCGGCGGTCCCTCGCCGAACTAACGTCATGGGACTGGCGAGGCACACGACTGGTGATCGAACACTGCGATCGATTCGTCGACGGACAGAAGCCGGAGAAGGGCTTCCTGCCGATCGACGCCGAAATCGAACTGTGCCGACAGGCCGGCGTGGGCCTGACCGTGAACTGGGGGCGCAGCTGCGTGGAGGGGCGGGATGCGAACCTGCCGCTTGCCCACGTCACGGCGGCGGCGCAGGCCGGCGTGCTCACCGGACTCATGTTCTCCGGAGCCGGTCCGGACGTCACGCAATACGGCTACGCATGGATCGACGGCCACCTGCCCATGAACCCCGACGAGCCCACGTCGCTGATGGACTCCGACCATATCCGCGCATGCGTGGCTGCGGCCATGACGTGCGAATCGTTGGAATACATCGGGGCCAAGGTCTGCGTGCCCGGTGACAGCGATCTGCGTGAGCGGGTCGGTTATCTTGAACGCATTCACCACGCGGTGGTGGGGCAATGAGCGGCGTCGGTACGACGGACGGCGTCAGCATGGCGAATGGCGAGCGCCGGTATCTCGCCTTCGACATCGGCGGCACCAAGATCGCGTCGGGCGTGGTGTCGTTGCCGTCCGTTGATTCGCTGGCTCAGCCCGTGGTCGCCGATGTCGAGATGATTCCCACCCTTGCCGATCGTGGCGGCGACGATGTGCGCGAACGTCTGGTGGAATTCGCAGTCCGGCGGATCGAACGATGCGCGCATGATGGCGTGGACATCGTCGGTGTGGGCATCGGTTCGGCCGGCGTGGTCGATTCGTCGTCCGGGGTGATCCTGTCCGCCACCGATCTGATGCCGGGCTGGGCCGGGCAGCATATCACGGCGGCGGTCGGCGAGGCCACGGGCCTGCCCGTGCATATGGTGGGCGACGTGGGTGCGCACGGCATCGGCGAGGCATTGTATGGAGCCGGTCGCGGATATCCGATCATGCTGTCGGTGGGCGTAGGTACGGGCATCGGCGGCGCGGTCGTGGATCATGGGCGGCTGATCACCGGCGCGCATGGCGTGGCCGGACATGTCGGTCATATGCCACACGGTCTGGGCACAGGCATGCGCTGTTCGTGCGGTACGACCAGCGGGCATATCGAACCGGTGGCATCGGGCACCGGCATCGCCGACCTGTTCGAATCCCGTCGTCCCGATGATGTGGCTCCGGCTGCGAACGCCGCCGCGATCGCGCGGCGCGCGGCGGCGGGGGAGCGGTACGCCGTGGAGATCCTGACCATGAGCGCGCGTGCGCTTGGCGAATGCCTCGCCGGCATGGGCAATCTCATCGACCCGGCGGCGATCGTGCTGTCCGGATCGGTGGTCAACGCCGGCGAGGTGTGGTGGCGGGCCCTGCGCGAGGGGTTCGCCGACGGCGCGCTGCCGTTGCTGCGATCCACGCCGCTGCTGCGCGGGCGGCTTGGCGGTGACGCCCCGCTGATCGGCGCGGCTGCGGCGTTCGCCGCATACTCAGATATCTGTCATGCGTAATCGTCATACGTGATCATGCAAAGGAGCATCATATGAATCCGATCATCGAACAGATCAAGGGCGGTCTGGTGGTCAGCTGCCAGGCGTATCCGGGCGAGCCGCTGCGGCATCCGGAGACCATGGCGCAGATGGCCATGGCCGCGGAGATCGGCGGGGCGGTGGCCATCCGCTGCCAGGGTCTCGCCGACATCGCCGCGATCAAGGGGCAGGTGAAGGTGCCGGTCATCGGCATCTGGAAGGAGGGTGACGACGGCGTGTATATCACGCCCACGCTGCGTCATGCGCGCTGTTGCGCAGCCGCCGGAGCCGACATCGTGGCCATCGACGCCACACGTCGGCCGCGGCCCGACGGCCTCACGTATGCGCAGACCGTGGAGGCGCTGCATCGCGACGGTGTGATCGTGATGGCCGACTGCGGAAGTTTCGCCGATGCACAGCAGGCCGTCGACGCCGGCACCGATATCATCTCCACCACGCTGTCGGGATACACCGGCGAACGGGAGAAAACCGATGGTCCCGATTTCGAACTGCTCGGGCAGATGGTCGACGCGTTCCCCGATGTGCCGGTGCTGTGCGAGGGACGCATCCACACGCCCGATCAACTGGCCGAGGTGATGCGGCGCGGAGCCTGGGCGGCGGTCGTCGGCACGGCGATCACCCATCCGACCAGCATCACGCGGTGGTTCGCCGCGCGGCTCAAAGGCTGAGTCCGGTTTGTGATTCGCGGGTTCGGTGCCTGTCTGACGCACGGCTGCGTCATATGGGCACCGAGCCGATCGTCCGGTGCCTGTCCGACGCATTCGTGTGTTGAACAGGCACCGTAGTGTTTGTTTGGTGCCCATATGACGTATGCGTGCGTCGTATGGGTACCGTACTGTGTGCCCGAGGGATTGGAATTGGCGTATATACGACGAAGTGTGTACGACAGCCAAGAGATCAGATGTCATACGACACTCCGTATTGCGGTAAGACATCAGACGTCATATGATTATGCCAAGTTCGGGACGCGTCGAGGCATCCCGGGCATTCAAGGAAGTAGGAAATCAAAGGAGAGCACTACGATGTCGTTATTCAGGAACCGACTGACCAAGGCCGCGGCCCTGGTCGTCGCCGGCGCCATGACGCTCAGTCTCGGCGCATGCGGCGGCGGTGGAGATACCGCCAAGACCTCGTCCGGCACCGCCGTGGCCGACACCATCACCGCACAGGTGGCATACGCCAGCCGTGACTTCGCCCCATCCACCACGTCCAGCGCCCTCGCCATGGCCGGCAACTGGCACGTGACCGAACCGCTCTACGCACTCAACTACTCGGATTTCTCCGTCTACAACGCCCTGGCCAAGGGTGAGCCGGAGCAGGTGTCCGACACCGAATACGTGGTCACCCTGCGTGACGGCGCCAAGTTCTCCGACGGTACCGCCGTCACCCCCGAGGACGTGGTCAGCTCGTGGAAGCGCACCACCGCCGAAGGCAGCCTCTACGTCTCCATGCTCGACTTCATCCAGAACGTGGAGGCCAAGGGCGACAACCAGGTGACCTTCACGCTCAAGCGGGCCTTCCCGATGTTCAAGCAGCGTCTGGCCCTCATCCAGATCGTGCCGACCTCCATGAGCGACGCCGACCTCAAGGCCCAGCCCGTCGGTTCCGGCCCGTGGAAGTACACCGAGATCACCGACCAGCAGGTCAAGTTCGACCGGAACGACCAGTACAACGGCGACTACAAGGCGCAGACCAAACACATGGTGTGGAACGTGGCCGTGGACGACACCTCCCGCGTCACCGCCATGCAGGCCGGCAAGACCGACGTCATGGAAATGGTGCCCGCCAACGCGTTCAAGACCCTCGAATCCTCCGGATCCGAACTCGACACCGTGCAGGGCTTCAACCAGCCGTTCCTGATGTTCAACACCAAGAAGGCCCCGTTCGACAAGGCCGAGGTGCGTCAGGCCGTGTTCTACGCCATCGACACGCAGAAGCTCATCGACAACCAGATGAACGGACAGGCCACCGCCGCCACCAGCTTCCTGCCCGAGAACTTCCCCAACTACCACAAGGCCAGCACCGTCTACAAGCAGGATCTGACCAAGGCCAAGAAACTGCTCAAGGACGCCGGCGTGACCGGTGAGCTCAAATTCACCCTGTACACCACCGACCAGTCCTGGATCACCCAGCTGGCGCCGCAGATCAAGAACGATCTCGCCCAGATCGGCATGAACGTGGACATCCAGTCCATGGCATCCTCCGCCCTCTACCCGAACGTGACCGACAAGGCCGACGCCGACTACTCGATGGTCCTCGCCCCCGGTGATCCGTCCGTGTTCGGCAACGACCCCGATCTGCTCATGAACTGGTGGTACGGCGACAACGCCTGGACCAGGACCCGCACCTTCTGGAAGGACTCCGACGGCTACAACCAGCTCCACGAGCTGATGGACAAGGCCATCGCAGCCAGCAGCGACCAGGAACGCCAGGAGTACTGGAACCAGTGCTTCGACCTGCTCAGCGAGCAGGTGCCGCTCTACCCGCTGTTCCACCGCAAGACGACCACCGCCGTCAAGAAGGGCGTGTTCGAGAAGTTCCAGCCCATCGGCTCCACCGGCATCAATCTGGTGGAAGCCAAGCTCAGCAAGTAGCCCACCCCTTCCCAACCAACAAACGGCCGCAAGCCGGCCGCAGTCGTTCAGCCGTTCGCGGCCATCATTCATCGATCGCGAACGGCTGATCAATGCCCCGGCCCGTGGACCGGATCACTGATCCAACACCCACACAATCCGCATCCGCGGGCCGGTTCCTCTCTTGTTCTTTCTCCTGTTCGTCAAGGCCCGGCGACAGCCATGCCGCCTCACCGTCCGTCGGCCACACGACCGACCGCATTCATGTTCACCATTCATTGGGAGACACAGACGTGAATAATCTTCTACGACTTCTTGGCAGACGACTGATCGCCCTGCCATTCATGGCATTCGGAGTGACACTGCTCGTCTACTTCCTCATGTCGTTCTCACAGTACGATCCCGCCGTCGCCGCACTCGGCGAAAACGCCACCCCCGAGGCGCTCGCCGCATACCGCCACGAGATGGGCTTCGACCGCCCCTGGTGGGAGCAGTTCTTCTCCTACCTCGGCGGCCTGCTGCACGGCGACCTCGGCGTATACGGCGTCAACAAGGACTCCGTGGGCGCGCGCATCGCCGACGCCTTCCCGATCACCCTGCAGCTGACGTTCATCGGTCTGCTCATCGCCGTGGTCCTCGCCGTGATCTTCGGCGTACTCGCCGCCCTCTACCGCGACACCTGGGTCGACCAGACCATCCGAGTCGTGTCCATCATCGCCATCGCCACCCCGTCGTTCTGGCTCGGCGTGCTGCTCATCTACCTGCTGCAGATCCAGCTGTCCTGGCTGCCCGGTGCCGGCGAACTGCCCGCATTCACGCAGGACCCGTCCGGCTACCTCGCCCGCATGGCCATGCCCAGCTTCGCACTCGGCCTGCCCGTCGCCGGCTCGCTGACCCGCATCATCCGCACCTCCATGGTCGAGGAGCTCGACAAGGACTACGTGCGCACCGCCATTGGCGCGGGCGTGCCCAAACGCGTGGTCGTGGCACGCAACGTGTTCCGCAACGCGCTGATCACTCCGGTCACCGTACTCGGCATGAAGATCGGCTACCTGATGGGCGGCGCGATCGTCATCGAGGTCATCTTCTCTCTGCCCGGCATGGGCACCGCTATGTTCGACGGCATCAACAACAACCAGCCGATGCTCGTGCAGGGCGTGGTGCTCGTCGTCGCCCTGGCGTTCATGGTGGTCAACGTGATCGTCGACCTGCTGTACGTGCTCATCAACCCGCGAATCAGGACGGTGTGACATGTTCGGAAGCAACAACGCAACCAAGGAATTCAGCAAACCCGGAACCAAGGTCAAGGTCCGTCGCTGGTCGAGCATGACCATCGGCACCCGCATCTCCGTGATCGTGATCGCCGTGCTGGCGCTCGCCGCCATCCTCGCGCCCGTCGTCACCCCGCACGACCCCACCGAGATCACCATGAGCTACGATTCGCCGAGCGGCGACCACTGGTTCGGCACCGACAACCTCGGCCGAGACGTGTTCTCCCGCGTGATCTACGGCGCCCGGTACTCGCTTGTCATCGGCCTGACGTCGATCGCGTTCGCCCTCGTCGTGGGCGCGATCATCGGCGCGATCGCCGCCGTCTCCCGCACGTGGATCTCCGAAATCATCATGCGACTGATCGACGTGGTCATGTCCGTGCCGACGATCGCCCTGGCCGCCGTGTTCGTGTCGATTCTCGGACAGTCGATGATCGGCATCATCATCTCGATCGGCGTGCTCTACGTGCCGCAGATCGCACGCATCGTACGAGCGAACATCATCAGCGAATACGGCAAGGACTACGTGCGTGCCGTGATCGTCTCCGGCGCCCGCGCGCCGTGGATCCTGTTCAAGCATGTGACGCGCAACATCGCCGCCCCCGTCATGGTGTTCACCACGCTGTCGGTGGCCGACGCGATCGTGTTCGAGGCGTCGCTGAGCTTCATCAACGCCGGCATCCCCGAGCCCACGCCCACCTGGGGCAACATCCTCTCGTCCGCCAAGGCCGGCGTGCTGTACGGCTACTGGTGGCAGGCCATGTTCCCCGGTCTGGCGATCATGATCACCGTGCTGTGCCTGAACATCCTGTCCGAAGGCATCACCGACGCCATGGTGGCCGCCCCCACCGCGCCGATCAGGCAGACCGCCGACGAGGCCGAGCTCAAGCGCAAGGAGGATCGTCTGTTCATCGATCCGGTGGCCGCCTACAAGGCCCAGCACGAGAACCTCGAACTGCGTCTCGCCCAGCTGCGCGAGGCGGAGCTCAGGCGCAAGGACCGCTTCATCCCGCTTTCGCAGGAACCGCCGGTCATCGAGGTTCGGGACCTGTGCATCAAGTTCCCGCGCCACGGTGACGTGAACGTGGTGGACCACCTGTCGTTCTCCGTACGCCCCGGCGAGACCATGGGCCTGGTGGGCGAGTCCGGCTGCGGCAAGTCGATCACCTCGCTGGCCATCATGGGACTGCTCGACCCCAAGGCCCAGATCAGCGGCGAGATCCTGTTCGACGGCAAGAACCTGGTGGGCATGGACCCCAAGGAGCACAACGCGTTGCGCGGCCACGAGATCGCCATGGTCTATCAGGACGCGCTCTCCAGCCTCAACCCGTCCATGCTCATCAAGGCGCAGATGAAACAGCTCACCTCCCGCGGCGGCACCCGCAGCGCCGAGGAACTGCTCGAACTCGTGGGCCTGGACCCGAAGCGCACGCTCGAATCCTACCCGCACGAGCTCTCCGGCGGTCAGCGTCAGCGCGTGCTCATCGCCATGGCCCTCACCCGCGATCCCAAGCTCATCATCGCCGACGAACCCACCACCGCCCTCGACGTGACCGTGCAGAAGCAGGTGATCGACCTGCTCAACGAACTGCGCGAGAAGCTCGGCTTCGCTATGATCTTCGTCTCGCATGATCTGGCGCTCGTGGCCAAGGTGGCCCACTCCGTCACCGTCATGTACGCCGGACAGGTGGTCGAACAGGCCTCCACCAAGGAGATCCTCACCGACCCCCGTCACGAATACACGCGAGGCCTGCTCGGATCCGTCACCTCCATCGAAGCCGGTCAGGGCCGTCTCCATCAGGTGCCCGGTACCGTGCCCAGCCCGGCCGACTTCCCCAAGGGCAACCGCTTCGCGCCCCGATCCTCGCGCCCCGACCACGGTCTGGACGTGTGCCCGGTGATGAAGGTCGTACCTGGAACCCAGCATTACGTGGCCTGCCAGCCCGACGACCCCGAACCGGGCCCGGCCCCCGATTTCACCTACGACTGGTTCGCGGCAACCCCCGAAGTGGCGGCCCGCGAGGCGGCCAAGGCGCTGAAAGGAGCACAGCGATGAGTGAGACGAACAGCAAGCGCAACGCCAGCAAGGCTACGCCCATCATCGAACTCAAGGACATCGAGGTCGTGTTCACCACCCGCGCCGGATCGCTCTTCCACCCCAAGAAGATCACCGCCGTCAACAAGGTGAACCTCCGGCTTATGCCCGGACGCACGATCGGCATCGTCGGCGAGTCCGGCTGCGGCAAGTCCACCACCGCGAACGTGATGTGCGGACTGCAAAGCGTGACCGGCGGCACGGTGTTCTTCAAGGGTCAGGACGTCACCCGGCGCACGGCCAAGGAGCGCATGGACATCGGACGCGTGGTCTCCGTGGTCTTCCAGGATCCGGCCACCGCGCTCAACGCCCGCATGAGCGTACAGGAGCAGCTCATGGACCCGCTGGTGGTGCACAGCCTCGGCAATGAGGAATCACGCCGTAAGCGCGCCTACGAACTGATCGACATGGTGGGTCTGCCCAAGTCGGCGCTCAACGCCCTGCCCGGCCAGCTTTCCGGCGGCCAGCGTCAGCGCGTGGCCATCGCCCGAGCCCTGTCGCTCAACCCGGACGCGATCATCGCCGACGAACCGACAAGCGCCCTCGACGTGTCGGTGCGCGCGCAGATCCTCAATCTGCTGAGCGATCTCAAGAAATCGCTCGGACTGTCGATGGTGTTCATCAGCCACGACATCCAGACCGTGCGATACGTGTCCGACGAGATCGTGGTGATGAACCACGGCACCATCGTCGAACATGGCGAGGCCCACGACGTGCTCACCAACCCGCAGGACCCCTATACGCGGATGCTGCTCGGCGCTGCGCCATCGCTGCTGCACCCCACGCCGGACGAATGCATCTGACCGGATGCGCGACCGGCCGGCGGCTGACCGATTGAATCAGCCGCCGGCCATCGGTCACACCATCCTCATACCGCCACAATCACCACAATCGCACAACACAACAGAACAAAGGAAACCCAACCATGACCACCACCTTCCGCGGCGTCATCCCGCCCGTCGTCACCCCGCTCACCGCCGAGCGCGAACTCGACCGTGCCAGCTTCAAACGTTCGATCGATCGACTGATCGACGCCGGCGTCAACGGCCTGTTCTTCCTCGGCTCCTCCGGCGAGGTCGCGTTCAGCACCGACCGTCGTCGTCGCGAGATCATCGAGGCCGCCATCGAATTCGTGGCGGGACGAGTGCCCGTGCTCGTCGGCTGCATCGACACCGAAACCAACCGTGTGATCGAACACGCCAAGGTCGCCAAGGAACTCGGTGCCGACGCGATCGTCGCCACCGCGCCGTTCTACGCGCTCGGCGGCCTGCCGGAGATCGAGAACCACTTCCGCCTGATCCATCAGGCCGTGGACCTGCCGCTGTTCGCCTACGACATCCCCGTCTGCGTGCACGTCAAACTGCCCGGCGACCTGCTGGTACGGCTCGGACTCGAGGGCGTGCTGACCGGCGTGAAGGATTCGTCGAACGACGACGTGGCCTTCCGCTTCCTCGTGGATGACAACAACAAGGCCGGCCATCCGCTCACCCTGCTCACCGGTCAGGAGGTCGTGGTCGACGGCGCGTACATGGCCGGTGCCGACGGCAGCGTTCCCGGTCTGGGCAACGTGGAATGCACCGGATACGTGCGCATGTGGCAGGCGTGCGAGGCCGGCGACTGGGCCACCGTGCGCGCCGAACAGGACAAGCTCGCCGCACTCATGCGCATCGTCACCGTCACGTCCGGCGTGTCCGGATTCGGTGCGGGCGTGGGTGCATTCAAGACCGCCATGGCATTGCTCGGCGTGTTCGACACCAACCAGATGCCCAATCCGGTGCAGGCGCTGCAGGGCGAGAACGTGGCGGCCGTGGCCGCCGTGCTGCGCGAATGCGGACTCGAACCCGTGCGCACCCCCGAGGACGTCACCAACTCCACGCACTGAACCATCTGAACCCTGAACCATCAACGATCGTTGAAAGGAATCTCCCATGGCGGAAGTCATCATCGTCAAGAACCAGGATGAGGCAGGCGCACTATATGCCAAGGCCGTCGCCGATCTCATCGAACGCAAGCCCTTCGCGGTGCTCGGCCTGGCCACCGGATCCACGCCGCTCACGGCCTATGAACATCTGGCGCTCGAAGTGCGCGACCGCGGCCTCGACGTCTCCCACGTGCGCGGATTCGCGCTCGACGAGTACGCCGGACTGCCGGTCGAGCATCCGGAATCCTATCGGAGCGTGATCACACGAACCGTGGTGGAGCCACTCGGTCTTGATCCCAGGCATGTGCATGTACCCAACGGATCACTGGACACCATCGCCACCGCGGGCACCGACTACGATCGCGCCATCGAGGAGGCCGGCGGCATCGACGTGCAGATCCTCGGCGTGGGTACCGACGGCCATATCGGATTCAACGAGCCGGGCAGCTCTCTGGCATCCGGCACGCGCATCAAGACGCTTACCCAGCAGACGCGCGTCGACAACGCCCGCTTCTTCGACGGCGATATGAACCAGGTGCCCACGCACTGCATCACGCAGGGCATCGGCACGATCATGAAGGCCCGGCATCTGGTGCTGCTCGCGTTCGGAGAGAACAAGGCCGACGCCGTGGCCGCCAGCATCGAAGGACCCGTTTCGGCCATGTGCCCGGCCTCGGCGCTGCAGCTGCATCCGCATGCCACGTTCATCGTGGACGAGGCCGCGGCCGGCAAGCTCAGGCTCGCCGACTACTATCGCTGGGTCTACGTGAACAAGCCGTCCTGGCAGGGCATCTGATCGATCGGCGGATGTCGGTTACTACATAGTGACATCCGCTGGTGCAATCAATGATTCCCCGGCGTCGAATCGACCCTTTACGCTGATTCGACGCCGGAACCGTGCTATAAAAAGAGTATCCGTGGTTGCCGTTGACCATGTCCCGGAGCGGTTTGGAGGGACACGACTCCAATTACGTAGCCGATATCAGCGTCCGTACCGACGCCGATGATCATGCATATTCTGAAAGGAACGTAGATGCCGTCCACGCCGGTCAGTGATTTCGTGGTTTCCGTACCGTCGATGTCCTATCTGGATCGTTCTCCGATCGATACGGATACCCCCCAGCAGCCGAGCCGCTGCGATATCACCATGGACGCGATCAAGTCGTACATCATCAACCACAAGCTGGTGCCCGGCGACAGTCTGCCCACCGAAACCGAACTGTGCCAGGCGGTCAAGGCATCGCGCTCGTCCGTCCGCGAAGCGGTGCGCAAGCTCGAGGCGCTGCACATCGTCAAGGTGGTGCACGGCAGGGGCACGTTCGTCGGCGACCTGTCCCTGGAACCGCTCGTCGAAACGCTGGCGTTCCGCGCCATGGTCAAGGCCACCAGCAAGCAGGACTTCAGCGAGCTGCGCAACGTGGTGCAGGTCCGTCGTTCACTTGACAAGGGTGTGGCCGAGCCGATCGTCGCCGCGCTGAAGGGCACCGAACAGCCCGAACTCGTCGAGATCACCGATCGTATGATGCAGCGGGCCAATGAGGGCGACAGCTTCCTCGACGAGGACATCGCCTTCCATTCCCGACTGCTCGCCTACGCCGACAACGCCGTGCTCAGCCAGCTGTCCGACAGTCTGTGGATGGTGCACATGGCCGTGCTGCCCAGTCTGGGACTGCAGGTGTCCGCACAGCTCAGGGACAGTGCCGAAGCGCATCGTGACATGCTCGACGCCGCGCTCGCCGGCGATGCCGACGCCTACCGCAGGGCGGTGGATGATCATTACCGTCCCATCGACGCCATTCTTGCCGACGAACTCGATCGATGAATCGGCGATCGGTGTGACGCCGATTGCCGGCCGCCAGTCCCGGTCGTCGTTGCACCACATATGCGAATGGGCTCTCCTCGTTGCTCGAGGGGAGCCCATTTTCGTTGATCCGCGATCGCGAGTGTGGGGGATCGCCTACGCTTACTTGACCTCCTTGGCCTCAGCCTCCTTGACCACGGTCTCGGCCTTGGCCTCGGCGGCTTCCTCGGACACGCTTGCAGCCGCGGTCGCGGTCGTATCCGCGGCGACCGCTTCGCGCTGCTGGTTGGCGATGGCGGCGTCGATGGCCTTACGCGCCTTCTTCTGCGCCTCCTGACCGAGCTTGGAGTTCCTGCGGCTGAAGCCGAAGTACACGCACAGGCCGATCGCCAGCCAGATGGCGAATCGCACCCAGGTCTCCCAGTTCAGACCGGCGATGAACACCAGGCAGAAGATGATGGACAGGATCGGCGTGAACGGCACGCCCGGCGCCTTGAATCCGCGGTGTGCGTTCGGCTGGGTCTTGCGCATCCACAGCACGCCGGCCGACACGATCATGAACGCGGACAGCGTACCGATGTTCACCAACTCGAACAGGATGTTGATGTTGATGAAGCCGCCGGCGACGGCGGTGAGAATGCCGAAGAACCAGGTGCCCTTGAACGGGGTCAGGTACTTCTTGTGCACCTCGCCGAACAGCTTGGGGAACAGGCCGTCGCGGGCCATCGCATAACAGATGCGGGACTGGCCGTACAGCTGCACAAGCATCACGGTGGTCATACCGACCAGTGCGCCGAGGTTCACGATCACGGCCAGCCAGTTGAGACCGGTCGCCAGGATCACGCCGGCCACGGGAGCGTCGATGAACTTTGCGAACTCCTGGTACGGCACCACGCCGGTCATCACCAGCGTCATGACGATGTAGATCACCGTGGAGATGGCCAGCGAGATCAGGATGCCGCGGGGCAGCGTCTTGTTCGGATTGACGGTCTCCTCGGCCGAGGACGAGACGGCGTCGAATCCGATGAAGCTGAAGAACACGATCGACGCGGCCGGAATGATGCCGTACGGCTGCGTCGAACCGGGCTGGAACGTGTAGATGCCGTACGGGGAGAACGGCTTCCAGTTCGCGGGATTCACGTACCAGACGGTGCAGATGATGAACAGCACGATGATGCCGAGCTTGATCATGACCATGATGTCGTTGGCGCGCTTGGTCTGGTTGATGCCGATCGACAGCACCCATGTGATGATCAGCACGATCACGAAGCCTGGCAGGTTGAAGTACGTGGTCACGCCCGGCGTGGTGCCGTACGCGGCGGTGAGCTCCACCGGCAGATGCAGGCCGAACCCTTCCAGCAGCTTGTTGAAATATCCCGCCCATCCGGCCGACACGGTGGCCGCCTGCAGGGCGTATTCCAGAATCAGATTCCAGCCGATGATGAACGCCACGAGTTCACCGAACGCCAGATAGGCGTACGAGTAGGCGGATCCCGAAACGGGGGCCATGGATGCGAACTCGGCGTAGCACAGTCCGGCGAAACCACAGCAGATGGCGGCCAGCAGGAACGACACCGCCAGCGCCGGACCCGCGGTAAGCGCACCCTTGCCGGTGAGCACGAAGATGCCGGTGCCGATGATCGCACCGATGCCCAGCATCGTCAGGTCGAAGGTTTTCATCGTACGTTTCAGCGGGGTGGACTCGGCGACGATGGTCGCCACGTCCTTTTTGCGCAGAAGACTGCTGCTCATGATTCCCTCTCGTATTCAATAATTCATAATTACGAAACTCTCACATCATACGGGCATAACATGCGCGTTTATGTTTCGGATGTCTGAAAACAGCAAAAAATCTCAAATTATAGGACAGTGGGCACTGATCTTCACGATAACGACACGCCGCTTTCTTGAATTACCGTCGCCCGGCGAGTCGGACCAATCCCGCCGGCCCGACACGGCCGGGCTAGTATGGAAACCGCGAGTCGATTCACGGGAACGACGAGGAGGAACCCATGGGATTGCTGGATATGTTCACACGCAAGGAGATCGACACGCGCAGACGGTCGCTCTCGTTCGTGCTCAACGATGCGAAAGCTGTATATGACGACGGTCGAATCGGACTCGAACCCACCACGCTGACCATCTCCGAAAAACGCGTCGCTGTGATCGGCCTCAACGGTGCCGGCAAATCCACGCTGCTCAAGCTCATCGACGGTGCGATGACGCCCGCATCCGGAACCGTGAGCGTGGTCCGGCACATCCTCGACGACAACGACGAGCCCGTCGACGGGCAGGACACCGCCTACGATCCGTCGCACAAATCCGACGCCAAGGCGCTCAAGGACATCATCGGCATCGTGCGCCGTGAGGAGATCCCCAACAGCTACTACATGGCGGAGAACATCTCGGAAGCCCTGGACGCGCCGCTGAAGAAGCGTAAGATGCCCGATGCCATGCGCAACGAGACCATCGGCGCACTGTTCGCCCACTTCGGCCTGACCGCCCACGCCCGTCAGAAGGCCGACGCGCTCGACAGCGAGAAACGCCATCTGCTCGCCATCGTCAGCGCGCTCGCCATCAGCCCGGCCGCCATCGTGGCCGACGAGCCGACCAAGGGCCTCGACGAACCCGCCACCCGCAACGTGGCCCGCGCCTTGTTCAGCTACGATCGACAGGTCGTCTTCGCCACGCATGACCTGACCCTGGTGACCGATCCGATCTACGCCATCGACCGCGTGCTCGTGCTCGACGAACATCGCGTGGTCTTCGACGGCGCGCCCAACGACGCCGTCGACCATTACAACGATCTGATCCGCGAGCGCTACGAACGCATGAAGGCAGGCAACAACAGTGAGCGGTGATAGCGAACGGCGATAAAGCCGGCGTGAATGTCAAGAAAATCAAAGGAAAATGACACACGTCGCTGATCCGTCGCATAGCCGGGCCACAATAGGGCACATGACATTGAGTGCAGCGCCCGAATGGGCTTTCTCATCGGAAACCGGACGGAACAACTATGCGCGGGCATGCGAGCAGTACCCCGCGCAGTGCATCGTCGATCTCAAGGCATTGCGTGACAATATGCGCCACCTGGTCGACGTGGTCGGAGGGCCGGAATCCGGAACCGCGGTGATGGGCGTGGTCAAGGCCGACGCCTACGGACATGGACTGATTCCCGCCGCGCTCGCCGCGCTCGCCGGCGGTGCCACATGGCTCGGCACCGCGCAGTCGCATGAGGCGCTGCTGCTGCGTCAGGCGGGCATCGGACCGGACCGTTGCCGTATTCTCACCTGGGTGTACAACGGCCGCAACGTGCCGTTCGGCAAGCTCATCGACAACGACATCGACATCTCCATCGGCTCCATGGCCGGCATCGAGGCCGCCGCCGAGGCCGCGCGCGCGGTCGGCAAGCCCGCCCGCGTGCATGTGAAGGTCGACTCCGGATTCGGCCGCAACGGCTTCACCGAGGAGACGTTCGACGCGGCCCTCAAGCGGTTCGTGGAGCTCGCGCATGAGGGCGTGTTCCAGATCGTGGGCCAGTGGAGTCACCTCGCCGTGGCCGACTCGCCCGACGTCCCCGAATTCGTGGCGTCCACCGACCGTCAGATCGAGCATTTCAACGCGTTCACCGCGCGCATGGAGAAGGCCGGCATCGCCCCCGAGATCCGTCATCTCGCCAACACGGCGGCCACGCTCGACCGCCCTGAGATCCACTTCGAACTCACCCGCCCCGGCATCGGCCTGTACGGTTACGAGCCGGACCCGGCCATGGGCACCCCCTCCACGTGGGATCTCAAGCCGGCCATGACGCTGCAGGCGCAGCTTGGCACGGTCAAGCATGTGGAGGCCGGCCACGGCATCTCCTACGGCCGCACCTACCTGACCCCCGACGACACGTCCACCGCGATCGTGCCGCTCGGCTACGCGGACGGCATCCACCGCTCCGCATCCGGATTCGACATGCAGGGCGCCAAGCACGTGCAGAAGGACGGTGGTCCGGTGCGCGTGATGACGTCCGAAGGCCCCAAGGTCTACCATGTGTCCGGCCGCGTGTGCATGGACCAGTTCATGATCGACCTGCACGGCAAGTGCGAGGAGCTCAACGTCCACGAGGGCGACACCGTGGTGCTGTTCGGCCCCGGCCGTGGCGAGGCGAACGGCGAGCCCACCGCCGACGACTGGGCGCGCGCCGCCGGCACGATCAGCTACGAGATCTTCACCTGCCTGCGCAACCGCATTCCGCGCCTGTATCTCAACGCCGCCGAGGTGCTGCCGGCCGAGGATCTGGTCAAGCTCGATCCGGCGTCGTTGCTGTAGTCTGCTGTAGTCTGCTGCAGCATCAACCGGCCAGTGCCGTTACGGCATTCTCGTTACGGCATTCTCGTTACGGCATTCTCGTTACGGCATTCTCGTTACGGCATTCCTAGTGCGATGGTCGGGTGCGATGGTCGAAGGTCCAGTGGTCATGCCGACCGCCTATCGGACGTCGACCGTCGCACCCGGTCATGCCGACTCATCCGACCCGACCTCCGCGTAGACTGAAGCGTTATGCCGGGTTTGATTCTGAAAGAAGACATTGAGAAAGTACGAGCCGCAGCCGACCTGTACGACATCGTCTCCGCCGACGTCACGCTGAAGCCGTCGGGTTCCGGCACATTCATGGGCCTGTGCCCGTTCCACGACGAGAAGACGCCGAGCTTCTCCGTGCGCCCCGGACTCGGCGCGTGGCACTGCTTCGGATGCGGTCTGGGCGGCGACGTGTTCAAATACGTGGAGCAGTCCGAAAACGTCGGATTCGCCGACGCCGTGGAGATCCTCGCCGACAAATACCACATCGAACTGCATTACGACTCCAACCAGCCGCAGCAGCGTCAGGGCTCCAAACGATCCCGACTGCTCGAGGCCAACGAGGCCGCGCAGAGGTTCTTCGTCTCCCAGATCATGAGCAAGGAGGCGCTCGCCGCACGCAAGCTGCTCGCCGGCCGTAATTTCTCACAGGCCGACTGTGAGCGCTTCGGCTGCGGATACGCGCCGCAGGGCTGGGATAACCTGGTCCGTCATCTCGCATCCAAGGGGTTTACGCAGCAGGAGATGCTTGACGCCGGCCTCGCCCGTCAGGGCCAGCGTGGCGTATACGACTATTTCCGCGGTCGCGTGACGTGGCCGATCCGTGATGCCACGGGTCGTACGCTTGGTTTCGGCGCGCGCAAGCTGTTCGATGACGACACGATTCAGGCGAAGTACATCAATACGCCCGACACCACGTTGTATCACAAGAATCATGTGCTGTACGGCCTGGATCTGGCCAAGGCGAACATTGTGAAGAAGCGTCAGGTGGTGATCGTCGAGGGATATACCGACGTGATGGCCTGTCATCTGGCCGGTGTGGATACGGCGGTGGCGACGTGCGGCACGGCGTTCGGCAATGAGCATGCGAAGATCGTGCGGCGACTGATCTCCGACGACAAGCTCGGCGCATTGCAGCTGATCGGACCGGGTAGGAATCACACGTCGCGCGTGGTGTTCACGTTCGATGGCGACGCGGCCGGGCAGAAGGCGGCGTTGCACGCGTTCGGTCTTGACGGCGCGTTCCTGTCGCAGACGTTCGTGGCCGTGGCCGACAACAATCTTGATCCGTGCGATCTGCGTATCCAGCGGGGGGACAAGGCCGTGCGCACGCTGGTGGAGAACGCGTCGCCACTGTATGACTTCGTGATCAACGCGGCGATCGACCAGTTCGGCATCGAGTACACGACCGGACAGATGGGTGCGGTGAAGGCCGTGGCGCCGATCATCGCGCAGATTCGCGACCGTTCCCTTGTCGATATCTATGCGCGCAAGACGGCCCGTCGCATCGGCGTGGATCTGGACGTGATGATCCGTGAGGTGCAGACGGCCCGTCGTCGGCAGCATGTGCGCGACGAGGACGCGTATGCGCCGCGCAACAACCGGTACGGCAATGGCGGCAACGGTGACCGGTTCGGCAATGACTACGGTGAGGATCGCGGCACGATCAGTCCGGCGCGACGTCGACGCATCGAGCATCAGGACGCCTTGGCGCAGGGATACTACCGGGTGGACGATTCGGTGTTCATCTGCGAACAGCAGTTCATGGGGATTCTGATTCAGGTGCCGCGCGCGGTGAACCGCGACCTGTTCTCACGGCTGGATGAGGAGAGCTTCATCACGCCGGTGTTCCGGTCGCTGTATCAGGCGTTGGAGGCCGCCGGTGGACTGCCGTCGGACGATACGCCACAGGGGCTGTGGCTGCACAACCTGTCAAAGGCCACGGGACCGATGCTCGAACA
This sequence comes from Bifidobacterium tissieri, assembly GCF_002259645.1. GTDB lineage: Bacteria > Actinomycetota > Actinomycetes > Actinomycetales > Bifidobacteriaceae > Galliscardovia > Galliscardovia tissieri. Next base: position 190,802 of record NZ_MWWV01000002.1, on the reverse strand, counting down.
GGTGGTCAACGAGCTTGCCGTGATGCCGCTGCCGCTGCCGAATCTGGACAAGGGTGGCTCCGGTGCCGCCGCGGGAGGTGTGGCGGGCTCGGACGGTCCGATCGACCCACAGGCCAACGGTGCCGCGAATCCGTTGCGTCCGGCCAGCGAGGCCGAGCGTCAGTATGCCTCGGAGCTGCTCGTGCGTCTGCTCGATATGGCGTGCATGCGCAGGATCGCCATGTGGAAGCGCCGCATGAATCTGCTGCCGGAGGGGGAGGAGAAGTTCCGACTGCTTGGCGAGATCACCAAGCAGGAGGCTGCCCGCAAGAACCTGCAGGCCGAGATCTACGGCAACACGGTCGGGTAGTAACACGGTCCGGCTGGTGTTGCGGCGTTCGATTGCGCTGCGCGTCAGCCCTCGGTGACGGAACTTGCCTCGACCTCGGTGACGGGCAGGATGATCCTGCGGCTCTTCGCGTACGGGTCGCCGGTGCGGTCTTCGCCCCGAGCGCCGATCTGTTCGAGCAGATTCCTCGCCGCCTCGCGGCCCAGCGCCTGCGGATCCTGTTCCAGCAGATAGATGCCATCCTGCACATACTGCGACCATCGCCAATCGTCGAAACTCACCAGACCGACGTCGTCGGGGAAACGAATCCCCAGTGTTTTCAACGCGGCGAGGATATCGAACAGCAGCGGTCCCATCAGCGACACCAGTACGGTGCGGCCGTTGAGATGATCGAGCGTGGTGCGGATTCGCTGCTGCAGCCAGGCATCGTCGTGCGAATCGGCCTCGATCGGCACCACGAGCACATGCCGTTCCTCCGCGGCCTTGGTGAATCCCGCCACACGCGGTGCCTGCGCGGAGATCTCGCTGCGCGTGCGGCTGAGCACCACGATGTTGTCGTATCCCATGTCGGCCAGTGCGATGCCCATCCGATGGCATGAATCCTCATTGTCGGCGACAACCGAGGCCATGCCGTCGGGCTGGTCGGCACATTCGCGATCGACCATCACCAGTGGGGTTTTCGATGAGACGATCGGCTCGTATGCGGCGAACCGTCGTGCGTTCGGTTGGATGATCAGCCCATCGACCTCCTGCGAGAGCAGACGGTTGATCTCGTCCCGTTCCTGCGTGGCCGAATTGTTCGCGTTCATCAGCATCACGTCGTATCCGGCGGGCTGCAGTTCGGCGTAGATGCCGCTGAACAGCAACGATGAGAACACGTTGGAGATATCGGCGACGATCACGCCCACCACATGCGTGGACTGCTGGCGCATGCGTCGGGCGGACGCGCTCGGCCGGTAGTCAAGACGATCGATCGTCTCCTGAACGCGGGTGCGTGTGGCCTGGCTCATCTTGCCGTAGTTGCCGTTGATGAATCGTGAGACCGTGGTCACCGAAACCTGCGCCTCGCGTGCAATATCGGCGATGGTTACCTTGGCCATGGTGCTCCTTCTGCGTGTGCTGTGCTTCGTTGCCGGTGTGCGGGTTCTCTAGTGCGAGTCTAATGCGTTCCGCAGGTGCGTCGCGAACGTGTTTTCGAAAACGCCGACAAATCGCGGCAACACGCCGCGTTGACATGATTCGATGGTCGGGTATATCTTTGGGATATCGATACACCACAACAAAAGCAAGGAAGTATGATGTTGTGATGGTATCGATAACCTATCGAAGTACCGATATCGTACAGACGTGAGCCGCCCGCAACGTAGCCAATACCCAAAGGAGAGGAATCATGGCCGAGTTTTCCATCAAGAGCTTCGATCTGACCGACAAGGTGGTGCTCATCACCGGAGGCGCCAGCGGACTGGGGCAGTACTACACGCAGGCCGTCAGCAAGGTCGGTGCCGACGTGTTCATCGTGTCCTACGACCAGAAGGGATGGGAGGAGACCCGTGCCGCGGTCGAGGCCAATGGATGCAAGGCCGTTTTCATGCTGCAGGACATTACCGAACCCGGCGCGGCGAAGAAGATCGTCGATCGTGCCATGGCGGAATACGGTCGTATCGACGTGCTCATCAACAACGCCGGCATGCAGCGTCGGCACGATCTCGTCGAATTCCCCGACTCCGACTGGCAAGCCGTGATCGAACTCAACCTCAACGCCCTGTACTATCTCTCGCATGAGGTCGCCAAGATCATGATCAAACAGCAGAGCGGCAAGATCGTGAACATCGGCTCCATGCAGTCCTACCGCGCCGGCAAGTTCATCTACCCGTACGCAGCCAGCAAGCACGCCGTCATGGGTCTTACCCGCGCCTACGCCGACGCGCTCGCGCCGCATAACATCCAGGTCAACGGACTGGCGCCCGGCTATATCAACACGCCCATGACCAAGGCCCTGCAGGAGGACCCGGTGCGCAGCGTGGAGATCCGCGAGCACATCCCCGCCGGACATTGGGGTGAACCCAAGGAGCTCATGGGTGCCATGGTGTTCCTCTGCTCCGCCGCATCCGACTACATCAACGGCGTGATGCTGCCCGTCGACGGCGGTTACCTGCTGCGCTGATTCGCTTTTCCCCGTTCCGTTCTTCCCGCCTGATGGGTTTTCACCCTGGCACAGTTAGTGTGATCACACTAAGGAACCGTGCGCCATCTTCTTGCCTGATAGGGTCTTGATCCTGACATGGTTAGTGTGATCACACTAAGGAGGGCGGTCTTCCTCCTTACGGGTTTTCAGACCCTGAATAAGGGGCTGAACGGCTGAACGGTACCCGGTTTCTATCTCACTTCTTTCTTTTCACTCGATACCTACCTCCCCAGAGAACAGCAAAGGAGCTCCCATGCCTCTGGTCATCGTGGCCTGCGCCGTCGCAGTGCTCATCTTCCTCATCGTCAAACTCAAGCTCAACACCTTCGTCTCGCTGGTCATCGTCTCATTCCTTACCGCGCTCGTCCTGCAGATCCCGGTCGACAAGATCCCCACCACCATCGAAACCGGCATCGGCGGCCAGCTCGGCCATCTCGCCGTGATCTTCGGCTTCGGATCCATGCTCGGCAAGCTCGTCTCCGACTCCGGCGGCGGCCATCGCATCGCCATGACGCTGATCAAGCGCTTCGGCCGCAAGCACATCCAGATCGCCGTGGTGCTCGCCTCGTTCATCGTGGGCATCGCCCTGTTCTTCGAGGTCGGACTCGTGGTGCTGCTGCCGATCATCTTCGTGATCGCGCGCGAGCTCGACATGCCGCTCATGTACCTCGGCATCCCCATGGCCATCACGCTCAACGTGGCCCACGCGTTCCTGCCGCCGCATCCCGCGCCCACCGCCATCACCTCCACGCTCGGCGCCAACATGGGTCACGTGCTGCTGTACGGCATCATCGTATCCATCCCAACCATCATCGTGGCCGGACCGTTGTTCAACTCGCTGCTGCACCGCATCAAGCCCGACCTGTACCACACCGACGTCGAGGTCACCGCGCTCGGCGAATTCAAGGAGTTCAAGGAGGAGGACACCCCGGGCTTTGCCATCTCCGTCGTCACGTCCATGATGCCGGTCATCCTCATCGCCGTGGCCACCATCTGTACGTTCGTGCTGCCCGAAGGCAACATCGTCAATCAGGTGATCCAGTTCGTGGGTGCCCCCGACGCCGCCATGCTGCTATCCATGCTGTTCGCCGTCTGGACCATGGGCCTCGCCCGCAAGCGCACCATGGCCGACATCGCCGGCAGCATGACCGAATCCGTCAAGCAGATCGCCATGATGCTGCTCATCATCGGCGGTGGCGGCGCGTTCAAGCAGGTGCTTGTGGACGGTGGCATCTCCGACTACATCTCCACCATGTTCGCCAACATCAACATGCCGCCGCTGCTCGCTGCCTGGATCGTGGCCGCCGTGCTGCGCCTGTGTCTCGGCTCGGCCACGGTCGCCTCGCTTACCGCCGCCGGTCTGGTGGCACCGATGGTCGCCATGTCGGGCGTCAACCCGGCGCTCATGGTGTTGGCCGTGGGTGCGGGTTCGGTGATCGCCGACCATGTGAACGACGCCGGATTCTGGATGATCAAGGAATACTTCGGCCTCTCGCTCAAGGAGACGTTCATGTCGTGGACGGCCGCCACCACCGTCATGTCGGTGATGGGACTGATCTCCGTGCTCACACTGTCGTTGTTCGTGTGATCGACTGAACCACGACCTGATATGCGGCTGTCAGATCCGGCAGCCGCATTCTCGCGTTCGCCGGGCTCGTGGATGGCAGGGGAGTCATGGGAACGGTGATGCCGTTCTCGACCAGATGCGGCTCACACAGACGACGATACAATTGCGCCGCCTTGCCGCCGGTCGTGAACACGTGACTGATGCGTGATGCGCGAATGATCGGCGCAAGATCGTTCGGCACGGCATTGCGGATCGACGAATCACTGGCTCCGACGATATCGCATTCGGCGATCACATCCCATAATGCAAACCGATGCCGTAGGGCGAAATCGCTACGAATCTCGGGGTCCGGCTCCGGCACCGGCTCATCGAACAAGGCCGCCATCACCGGCCAGAACCGGTTCTGCGGGTGCATGTAGTAGAACGACGCCTCGCGGGACTTCGGGCTCGGCATCGAACCGAGGATCAGCACGCGGGAATCCGCATCCCACACCGGGCCGAATCCATGGGTCACGTGGGTCGGATTGGAATGAATCGTCATGATATTCAGCGAATTTGTTCAGCGTAATTGCGGTTCACAACACGGGACGGCCGATGATTGATCGTTGCAAACGCTCACCGTGATTCCGGCATCGCCGATGTGTGAGCCGCCTGCCGCACTTTTGCGTGGATCTTGCCGGTCGCATGCGTCGCCGTAATCTTCCACACCATCACGCTGGAGGCCTGCTGCGGAGTGAACGGGACACCCCACTTGCCCATCTGCTGCCCCATCAGCAACTGCAGGCCATGAATCTTCTCATCCACATCGTCCACGATGCTTGCCGTGCCGTTGCCGACCACCGACTTGAACGCCTCGCCCCAATTGCACCAGGCACGCCCCTCGATGATCTCGCGATCCGTATCCATCTCGAACGCCACGGGCAGCGCGTTGCCGGCCGTGCGAATCGCGTCGAATTTACGACCCTCCGGCGCGGAATGCATGTACAGGACCAGCGTGCCAGCATCGTCGGCAGGGGCCGCATCCGTGTATTCGTAACCGAAGTTCACCGGTACGATCGTCAGGCCCTCCGCATCCATATACGACACATGCACCACGTCGCAATGGTCGATGATCTGTCGTATCTGCTCGGTGTCGGTCACTTCGCGGTCGGCGCGGCGCATGCGACGATGCGCTCCGGCGACGGTTCTTTCGTCATGACGCTTGGCGGGCTTGCGTAGCGCCGCCAGATCCTCAGGTCGTTCATCGGTCATGATCGACACTGTAGCCGGTTCATGTGAACGGGGTTCCGGGGCCGTCCCGTTCACACGAACCGGTCATGAACCAGAGTCAGCGCCGCGTTCCCCGACTGCGTCGTTCCTGACTCATCCGGGCGTTGCCGAGAGCAATCCTCTCCTGCAGCTTGGCATTTTCCTCGGCCCGGACCCTTTCGACGATGTCCGGATACCGGGAGTCCCACTCAAACGGGTTGGTGATTCCGTCGCGTTCGCCGGCTTCCTTGAGTGCCTGGTTGATTTGGTCGTTGGTATGGTTGAGAACCGCGATGTAATCGATCTCATCGCCATAATTGGGTATGGCAAGACGGTCAAGCAGCGTATCGCCATCGCATGCGGACCACGGAGCATCGTCGGGCACGACCTCACCGGGCATAGCAATGGCCTGATCCTTACCGAACACGAAGTCACGGATCGCCACAAAATCAAAATTGCCGTCCTCGTCGTAGAACTGGTCGTCATCGTCCATATCCCAATTGAAAAACGGAATGCGAACCAAGCGGAATCCCGGGAGGACGAACCGCTTGCCGAACTCGTAGGCCTCGGACTCCTGCCAGTAGTCCTCGCGCTCCACGGCATCGAGCGCATCGGTGTCAAGATGGCCGCGGAACATCTCGACCACGTTGAGGTCACTCTCCTCCATGTCCTCGGCGAGAAGGATATCGTCGTATTTCGCAGTCGCCCTACCGCTTTTTGCACAGTAGAGCCCCGTCTTCACGTTTTGAATCGCGTAATCGTATCCTCCATCACGATCGTCAATCCACATATGATCACCAAGTCCTTCCGACGTCCATAAGCACTCCGCACTCCATGTGCGGCGTTGGCGTCCATAGTCACGATATGACGGATCGTGCGAGGTGGCGGAATAGTGCCGGGTTGGATTGGATGATGTGGCGGATGTAATGGCGAGGGGGAGAGCATCCGCGCTTGGTGCATCCGAGTGCATCCCTATGGTGGAATACCCGGTATGAGTGAACCCCTTGGATCCTAGTGTTTCCAAGGGGTTCGATGGTGACCCCGGCCGGATTCGAACCGGCGACCTACAGATTAGAAGTCAGTTGCTCTATCCAACTGAGCTACGGGGCCGAAAAGCAACGAGTAGCCATTGTAGCAACCTCATGCCGTTTTCGCTATGGGAACGTCGTGGAATCGGGAACGAATCGCAGATCGTTACACAATCGGTGCATGGTGATGCCGGGCATATGGCAGTTCCGTAGCATATCGGATCGGAGGCCTACGATAGGGAGAGGCGGCTGCCCGCTGCACAACTATGCCGCAGTCGTCACCGTCACCGTCGTCGTCATCACTAGGGTCGACGTGCGCAGTGACTGAATATGGATGGTATCGTTGGTGGGCGTTGTTGAGGAAAGAGAGCTGATATGCGACTGAACATGCTGACCCGACTGACCATGGAATCGGCCGGATCGCCCGCCGAACCCATCACCGGGCAGATTCTGCCGCCGGACACCGCGACCAGCGACATCGTGTACGTGATGTTCCACGGATACGGCAACGACGAGCATGAAATGGTCCGCATCATCGACGCGGTGGACCCCAGTAGCGACTACATCTCCGTACAGGGACCCATCCATCGCCAGTATCTCGGCGGCCATGCCTGGTACGACAGCGCCGGCTGGGACAACGCGCGCATCCAGTCGCAGTGTTCCGCCATCGGCGATCAGATCGTGTCCATGCTTGATTCGTCGGCGCTCAAAGGGCGCCGCAAGGTGCTCGTCGGCTTCTCGCAGGGCGGATACCTGTCATACCGCATTCTCGCCGACCACCCCGATACGTTTGCGGCCGCAGTGCTGCTTGCGCCGTCGTTTCACGATGAACAGCCACGATTCGCCGAGCCGACGCGTCGTCCCAAGGTCTTCCTCGGCTACGGCAGTCTTGACCGTCAGATCCCCGAAGAACAGAAGACGTCGATCCGCGCGGCGCTCGCCGCATTCGCCACCGTGGAGGAACGCGCCTACCTCGGCATGCGCCACGACGTCTGCGACGCCGAACTCACCGACGTTCACCGTTTTCTGCAGTCCCTGCCGCGCATCTGAGCCGCTGACGGTCGTGGCTGATATGGTCGAAGCGGATGCGGCCGGCTGATCGGCCGGCTGATCGAAAGGCGCGTGAATGAACTGGCGGTCGGACGTATACGGGCGTAACGGTGGAACCGGCGGTGCCGGCAGTTTCGGCGGCAGTTTCGGCAACGCTGACGGCTACTACGACGATTACACCGTCGACCCCGACGACGACAGCCATTCCGACACATCCGCCTACGGCCACCAGTCCGACGCCATACCCGAATACGAACTGCGCACACTCGGCGGCACCGCCTTCTACCGTGCCTACAACGTGATCACCAGCGGCCGCATGCACGACCTGCACTGCGATGCGGACGCTGACGGCGACACGGTGATCTCCGCACTCGTCCGCAGCAACGCCAGCGGCCGCGGCGACTACGAAGTGCACGCCACCATCGATGAAAACGACCACGAACTGGTCGACTCGGCCTGCACCTGCCCCGCCTACGGGGTGTACAGCGGAATTTGCAAGCATGTGATCGCACTGATCATGCAATACAACGACCATCCGCAATCGTTCACCCAGACTGGAGATCCCACGCGTGCGGCAGCCACGCATCACACCTCGCGGCTATTGCAGGTCTACATGCGGCAACGGGAGCATGACGCGGCGCAGGCCATGCGCGAGCAGCGGCTGAACCTGCTCAAACAGGTCAGTGCGCTCGCTGATTCCCACGGCGATTCCCAAGGGCCGTCGGATCGGTCTTCGCTCGTCCGGGGGAGTGCCGCCGACGGCAGTCGGCATATGCCCATCGGTAGCGTCCGTCTGCGGCCATGTCTGCACCCGTCTGATGACGGATGGCGGCTGAAGTTGCGAATTCGCGTTCCCGATCGAAATATCGAATATGCGGTGAAGAACATTCGCGAGCTGCTGCAGGCGATACGCGTCGGCACGTATCTGTACTACGGCAAGAAACTCGGGTTCGTCCATTCCCGTGATGCGTTCGACGAGCGTTCTCGCCGGCTGATCGACGTGCTGACGCAGGCGTTCGATATCCGCGCGGCGCTTGGCGTGACCGAGCCGTACGACAGCTACTACTACCATCGGAAATCCACCGCGAACGAGATGTCGCTGGTCGTCGATGAGGTTGTCGAACTGCTGGACCTGTATTGCGATGCCGATGAGACCATCGACTATATTCCCGTTGCTTCTCCGGCATCGTTATCCGCGTCGGTCGGATTGGGCGCATCGCGTGGCCCGGTCGCCGCCGCGGTGGTCGACGGCGATCCCGATCCGGGACTCACGATCCGGGAAAGCGAATCCGGAGACGGGTATGTGATCGAACACAGTACGTATTTTGATCTGCTGGCCGAGGGACGCAACACGTCCTACGTTGTTGTGCGACGGACGGCGGATTCACGACAGCCGGTGTTTCACCGATGCAGCGCACGGTTCGTCAAGGACTTCGACATGCTGTCCATCCTGTGCAACGATTCGGAGCATGGGCTGTTCCTGAATCGTGACGACTTGGACACGTTCAGCCGAACCATACTGCCGTATCTGGGGACGAGCGTGACCGTGAACGCGGACGGTTCGACCGAAACGCATGGCATTCCGGCCGAACTGCCCAGTGATCTGCTGCGGCGCAAGCGTCTGCCATGTGTGATCGAAACCTATCTGGACCGTGGGCGTGACGGTGTGAGCTGCGATGTACAGGCACGGTATGGCGATCGGCGGTTCCACGTGTTCGCCGGCATTGCGCCCGGCGATGTGACGCGTGATGCGGATACCGAACGGCTTGCCGTGGAGGCGGTGCGGCATTACTTCCCCCAGCCCGACGATGTGGTGGCGCGCATTCCCGAATCCGACGATGAGGCCATTCACCGACTGATCACCGAAGGGCTGCCGGTGCTGCGCGGGCTCGGTGAGGTGTTCGCCACGCCTGCGTTCGACGGTCTGACCGCCACGCCGCGTCCGAAGATCCGGGTCGGTCTGTCCGTTGCGTCCGATCTGGTTCGGATTTCGCCCATCGCCGATGAGATCGATCCCAAGGATGTGCCGGCGCTGCTGAACAGTTATCGTCGCAAACGCCGGTTTCATCGACTGTCGAACGGCGCGTTCGTTGAGATGCGTGACGTGGATACCAGTGCCATCGACGAGCTTGCCGCCGATCTGGGCGTTTCCGCCGCCAGTCTGGAAACGGGAACGCTGCAGGTGCCCGCCTACGAGGCCTACTATCTTGATCATCAAGTCGACGATGCCGACAAAAGCGCGAGTTTCACCGCATATCTGAATGATCTGCGTGTGATCGACCCGACGACCTATACGGTTCCTGATTCGTTGGCCGGTGTGCTGCGACCGTATCAGGTGGAGGGATTCCGCTGGCTGAATGCGGTGTGCGACAAGGGATTCGGCGGGATTCTGGCCGACGAGATGGGCTTGGGCAAGACCGTGCAGCTGCTGTCGCTGCTGGTGGCGCGTCATGAGAGGGCGGAGCGTCATGAGCGGGCGAGTGCCGATGCGACGGCGAATCAGGCAGCGAATCAGGCGGCGACTCCGGCAATGAATCTGATCGTCTGCCCGGCGTCACTGGTCTACAACTGGCTCGCCGAATGCGGACGGTTCGCACCCGGATTGCGTGCGGTGGCGATCGCCGGCACCAAGGCCGCACGTCGCACGATGATCGAAGCCGCCGCGCACGGCGAATATGACGTGGTCATCACCTCATACGATCTTCTGCGTCGTGATATCGACGACTATGACGGTATCGATTTCGATGTGATGGCCCTCGACGAGGCACAGTACGTGAAGAATCACGCCACCAAGGTGTCGCGTGCGGTACGGCGCATCGGGGCGCGGCATCGGTTTGCGCTCACCGGCACGCCGATCGAGAACCGACTGAGCGAACTGTGGAGCATCTTCGACTTCCTCATGCCGGGCATGCTCGGATCGTACGCGCATTTCCGCGAACGGTTCGAAATGCCGATCCTCGCCGGTGACTCGAAGGCGCAGGACAAGCTGCGGGCGTTCGTCAATCCGTTCATTCTGCGACGGCTCAAGGCCGATGTGCTCCATGATCTGCCCGACAAGATCGAAAACGTGATCACCGTGCAATTGACTGGTGAGCAGCGGCGACTGTATGCGGCGCTCGAGCAGCGGCTGCGCGATACGATCCTTCACCAGAAGGGCAAGGACTTCGACGAGTCCAAGATCCAGGTGCTGGCACAGCTGACACGGTTGCGCCAGGTGTGCTGCGATCCGAGGCTCGCGTTCGGTGAGAAGAATGAGAACGGTACGGGTGATGGGGCTGGCGCAGCCACGGCTGGTGCAACCACGCATCGGGCAGGACGACGTGCCTCGTCCGCCAAGCTCGACGCCATCGAGGAACTGGTGTCGAGCTGCCGCGATGCCGGACGCAAGATGCTCATCTTTTCGCAGTTCACCAGCTATCTCGACCTCATCGCCGAGCGGCTGCGCGCCGACGACGTGCCCTACGACGTGATCACCGGTTCCACGCCCAAACGCAAGCGGCTCGAGCTGGTCGACGCCTTCAACCGCGACGACACCCCCGTGTTCCTCATCTCGCTCAAGGCCGGGAATACGGGCCTCAATCTCACCGGCGCATGCGTGGTGGTGCACGCCGACCCATGGTGGAACGCCGCCGCGCAGAATCAGGCCACCGACCGCGCGCATCGCATCGGGCAGACGCAGGACGTGAACGTGTATCAGATCGTGGCCAAGGACACGATCGAGGAGCGCATCCTCAACCTGCAACACACCAAAACCGATCTCGCGTCACGCTTCGTGGATGCCGCATCCACCGGCGGCAACGCCATCGGCGCGCTCACCAAGGACGATCTGCTTCGCCTGCTTGGACAAATGTGATCTGCTATACATTACGTAATATATGAAGGTTCTAAACGTGATCTACGTAACTTTTTTTTGTGGAATCCGCGTGCAACAGGTGGAAAATCATTGCCATGTAATAATCGCGTTCTTATAGTCGCAGGTGTCAGTTGGAAATGATCCAACACGATAACCAAGGAGGAAATTATGAAGTTCAGAAAGATGATGTCTCTGGGTCTGGCCATGGCTGATTTTGCCTCTACCGATTACGTGAACGGTGAGACGCTGAAGACCATGCAGTACGTGGCTCGTCAGCTCGAAGAGGAGAAGTGATTCAATGATTCGCCATTCGCGAATCAGACAATCATTTCGGAATCGTCTCGGATGTCCGGAATCGTTGCAGGTATTCGGAATCATCCTAGATATTGCATCGGTTCCAACGCATTGCATTATATTTGCAATACATCTCCAATCATTGAAGAAGATACGGCCAATGGCGTCCGTGTCCTGTTCATCTTTTATTCGGTAATAGTGCTGTAATGGCACTGGTTTTTTGTTTCAATATGATCACGAATACTTCGGGTCCGGTTTTGCATTGTCGAAGATGAGTTTGTGGTCGAAGAAATTGTTCTGGCTACCCCAATAGGTGAGTAGCAGATGGTTGCCGTTGTTTCCCGCCTGTTTCTCGATGGTGGAACGCCAATCCCAATCGGTGGTGATGGTCAGGGTCTCCCCGTTTTCGGTACGGAAGCGGAAGTCGGCGTAGACGCTGGTGGTGTCGTCGTCCTCATCGGTCTCCTCGCGGCGCTCCACGCCCTGATAGGTGACGGACACGGATTGCGGGCCGGCGATCAGCGTCTGCACGGGCCCGATCAGCATGAATGTGGCGATTACCGCCACGATGGCTGCGCCGATCAGATGCATTATCAGGGTGGTTTTCTTCTCTGCGGCTATGGTGTCTTGCGGCAGCGGAACCTGATCCCCCGTAACGTGATCGCGTATCGTTGTAGTTTTGCCGACAACGCTCAGCAGCACATATTGGGCGACCATGCGCACTAGTGTCCATACGGCGAAGCAGCCAAAGGCCACTCCCAACGCCATGCGCTTGTATATACCCTCTATACCAAACGGCGTGAGGCCAGTCGATCGCAGCATGACCCCGGCGAGGACGAACACTATGATGATGTTGAAGATGGCGTTCAGCCGCTTGAACGGCTTCGGATTCAGCTTCTCGATACTTGGCGTGGATTCCGAATCCTTGGCGGCGTCCTTGGTGTCGGCTTGTGCCACGTGTCTGTTGTTGTTGGCATCGGCTCCGGTCCCGTTCGTAACGGCATCGTCGCTCGTCACGGCAGAAGGCGTGCCATTCGTCGTTCCCGCCAAGACCGTATTTGGCACCGGCGTCATCGTCGGCTCCGACCTCCAGGTCGGGTCGATGATTCGATGACGCTCATCGTCGGTCGCCGGCACCGGATGCACGGGATCGGGCCGCAATGCCACGGGGATGAACGGCTTCTCATACCAGGTCAGGATCACGTATGTGCCGGGCGTGATGAATTGCGGCCACATCATACCGTCCTGAAACGCCGACTGGGGAATACTACTGGCGTTGATCATTTCGCCGCTGTTCAGACGAATCGTGTGCGTGATGCTCGTTACGGTATCCCCATCGGAATCCGTGGTTTCCGTCTTGCTGTACTCCCAGATCATGCCGTAAGCGTTCCGCGGTCCCTGACGCAATAGACCGATATACATGGCGAGCTTGTATATGCAGAAGCACAGCAAGGGGAGAAATATGACAAAGCCGACAATATCGCCGAATACATTCCGCATCCACGCGAACGGCACCGGGGCCAGCAGATTATAGACCGCGCCCCATATGTTCCACAACGAGATCAGAATGCCCAATCCCGCCGCCGCCATTCGCACAATAAGTCGACCCATGTTTCTACCTTTCCTGAGGCGTCATTGCCGTTGTCTGTCGTTGCTGCTCCTGTCATGCGTGAATCGACGCCCGTTCGCGCACGACATGTGATCACTCGTATTTCGGATCCGGTTTGGCGTTGTCAAAGGTGGGTACGCTTCCGTTGTCGGTCCAGTAGGTGAGCAGCAGATGCCGACCGCTCTCCTCGCCCACCTGCCGCTCAATCGTGGCTCGTTTGTCCCAATCGGTGGTGATGGTGATCGTCTTATCGTCTTCGGTGCGGAACTGGAAGTCGGCGTAGATATTGACGGAATCGTCGCCTTCCTCCACGCGTCGTTCCACGCCCTGATAGGTGACAGGTACGGTCTGGGGGCCTTCGATCAGGGCACCCACCGATTGGGACAGCGCGAATGCCGGCAGAAGCGACAGGGCGATCACGCCGAGAAGATGATGGATGAGACTGCGACGCTGTTCGTTATCGACCTGTTCCTGCGGCAGATACATCGATTCATGCCCATCGCGTGCGCGAAAGTTCGGATCCGTGACGGCCCGATGCATGAGCACCTGCTTGACGACCATATGAATGAATACCCACAGGGCGAACCATGCGAGTATCAGACCGATCAGCAGACCCTTGATCACGCTCTGTATGCCGTACTGTCCCAGTCGGGACGAGGTGAACGCCGCTGCCGCAATGAGTACGCCCGTGATGGTGGTGAGTACGTAGTTCAGTGTGCGGAACGCCGTCGGCGCCAGATCCTTGATGGTGGGTTTCGGACCGTCTGATGGAGCGAGATTATCGGTGTCGATCCATGATCCGTCGTCGGGGGAGTCGGTTCCGTTTCCGACAACAGATGCCGTGCTGGCCGTGGTGGTCGTATTGCCTGGCGTCCAATTGGGGTTGAGGATACGATGGCGTTCTTCGGGCGTGGCGCGGACCGGACGTTCCGGATCGAGGATCACCGACGTGCAGATGAACGGTTTCTCATACCAGGTGATGATCACATGCTCGCCGGGCGTGGTGAATTGCCTCATGGTCATGCCGTCGCGCAGGGATTCGATCCTGATGTCCGACACATGGATGATTTCCCCGTCATCCAGTCGTAGGGTATGAATGGTGTCAGTGGTCGGATCGCCATCAGAATCCGTACCATGCACCTGCACATACCGCCAAACCATGGCGTGAGCCGTACGGGGGCCTCGATGCAGGGCGATCACATAGATGGCAGCCTTGTACAGGCAGAAGCACAGCAGTGCCAGCGCCATCGCGCCGCCGGCCATCGCGCCGCCGGCATTCGACGACCCACTCGCAATATCCACGACGGCCAACCAGATGATGTACAGCGCGACAATGATGCCGAATCCCGCAGCCGTCAACCGCTCAATCAGGCGAATCATCTATCCGATTCCTTTCCGAATGATCTGGAATGCTTTGGTTTCCGCGTATATCGTGAATCCTGCGATCCTGTGATTGCGTGCATCTGTACGAGTCGTGTGTTGTCAGCGCCGATCAGGTCGATCATGCGCGAGCGGTATGGATCGGGTTCGGCGCGGCATTTGGCTGTACCGGCGTCTGCGGCGGCAATGATGTCTGCGGTGCCAGCGGCGTCTGAGCCTGCTGTGCCGTTGCCTGTTGCACTTGCTGCGGTTGCTCCAGTGCAATCGATGCATAGACCGGCGTGTCGCGATACCAGATGAGGACCACTCGTGTACCGGGGGTGATCAGCCGCTTCCGTGTCTCGTCATCTCCTTGGAATATCGACGACAACTTGTCGCTGAGATCCACCCTCTTCCCGTTGTCGAGTTGCAGGATATGTGTTGTGGTGGTGTCGTCATCGTCATCGGTGGTGGTATTGAATTCCGCCACCACGCCATGATCCTGAGATGGGGGAGTGTTCAGCGCCTTCAGCCAGACCACCAGTCTCCATACACATACGATGAGCAGGATGATCGGAATGATGTTCGTCATCAACAGCATCCCCACCATAGTCGGGAACATTCCCGGGCCTACGAGCAGGGACAGCGACGATATCAACTGTCCTGTCAGAAGCACGGTCGCGACGCCAAACAGAATCACTTTGGTGACCATCTTACGTTTGGCGCGCTTGATGCCAATGTGCGCGTATGCGTCGTCTTCCACTCGCTCCCCCTTTGCATTGAATACTGCAACAACCCCGTAATTCCAGTATTCCGCGGGTATGCGGGCGGGAAAGGCGCGTATATCAGGATTTGCCGAGTGTTCATACGTGCGACATGCTGCGTTGAATTATTGGCCGCGGCCACCCAGTGCCTTGAGACGGTACGCCTGCCAGATCTCGCTGAGCTTCTGCCCGTTCGACTGCCTCCGCCACACGTCCAGCCCTGCGCCCGACGCCTTGCCGCTTGCCGCGCGGGCCGCCGCCGTGGGCGTGGAATGCTTCGATCCGTCCTCCAGCTGCAGTTTGCCGTCTCGCGTCACCGTGGCGATCCACTCCTGGCCGAGTCGCGGCCGCTTCCATACCAGCGTCTCGCCCGGCACCAGCAGCCCGGCGTCGATTACCTGTGCGATCGTGATGCGTTTCGACCCGGTCGTCGACCTGCCACTGCCGCGCGTCAGATGATCCTCGCTGAGCGTGGTCAGATCGACCTTGTCGGCATCGAACCTGATCCGCCAGTATTCGGCGATGAGATGCACGATCTCCTCCTGCCGGCGTTCCAGCACATCCGGCGTGAGCTCCCGGACCGATTCGAGCTCGGCGGTCAGCGGATATTTCAACGATTTGTGCTGGGCCAGAATCCGTTCCGCGCGTGGGGCGTAGCTGTCGAGTTTGGCGATTATCTGCTCGTTCGTGGAGGTGAGCACCAGATTGCCGATCCTGTCCACCCAATGGTCGCGCGTGGACTCCGGCCATACCGCGAACGACGAATTCGCGCCGATCCGTTCCGGCAGTATGCGCACCACGTTGATGTTGCGTGGTCGTACGATGCGCTCGCCGGCCCGCTGATCGTTGGCGCGCAGCAGCAACAGCTTCTTGAGCGTGCCTGTGGCCTGCAGTTCGCCGCGCAGTCGGGCGAGCGCGGTCTTGCGCTCATCGTCGCTGATCGCGAATCCAGTGGACTTGCCGATGTCCTTGCCCTTCTTGAGATCCTTGAGGATCTGCACCACGCGGGTGCGGCGTGCAGCCGATGTCTGTCGTGCCAGATTGTCCACGCCGGTCACGCGTTCCAGTGCGGCCAGCAGATTCACGAGTTTGCGCATCTGCTGCTCCGCCCTGTCAGCATCCTTGCCGGTCTTGCCGCCTGTGTCTGCCGTGTCTGCCGTGTCGTCGTTGGCTGCGTTGGCTGCGGTGCCGTTCACGTCGCCGTTCGTCAGGGACTGTAGTCCGCCCATGTTCGTCAGCGCCCACATGGCCACGGGCTTCCATTCGGTGGACTGGAAATCGTTGAGCGACACGAGCCAGTCCGACACCTCCTGTGGCAGCGCGAACGCGTGCGGCTGGTTCACCATCAGCCATGCGCGGGCGTACGGCGCCAGTATGCCGTTGATGAATTCTGCGGCTGTGTTCTTCTTCAGATACTCGTCGAACACCTTGATCCGGAATCCGTCGACCGGTCCGCGCATGCCGGACTTGGGCGAGGTGACCAGCAGCAGATCGTTGAAGAACGCCTCCACGTCGTCGCCCAGCGGATCGATCGCATCATCCCAGCGTTTGCCGTAGATGTCGCGGTCGGCCAGCGGGATTGCCGATACGGCCTTGGCCTTGAACACGTCGGATGCGGTCAGCGGCAGTCCGCGCATGTTCATCACGTCGAAGATGCGGTGCGCGCCGGCCAGATCGTCGGTGCGCACGATGATCAGGAACACGTTGCTTACCAGATAGCCTGCCAGGGCCCTGCGCTCCTTCTCGTCCAACGCATCCAGCGCATCGTAGGCGGCCTTGGTGTTCTGCACGATGTTGCGTTGCGCGTTCGATTCCATGTCGCTGTCGCGCAGATCGAACAGCGATTCGAGATTGCCTTCCTGCACGTAGTTGCGGAAGAACTCGGCGTCGCGTTCGCGTAGTGCCAGACGCGGTTCGGCCTCGCGTCCGAACAGTCGGTTGCCTTCCTCGAGGATCAGCGTGTTGAGGTTGGCGACGAGTTCGGGGTCCGTTTCGAGATCGCGCAGAATGGCGATGATGATGGTGAGCGAGGTGAGTCGCTGCTGGCCGTCGATCACCTGATACAGGCGTCCGGTGGAATCCGTGCCGCCCACCAGGATCAGCGAGCCGAGGAAGTATGGATGCTCCGGGTCGCGTGCGGCGTCCTCGAGATCCTCCACCAGCTGCAGCATGTTGCTCACCTGCCACGAGTAGGCGCGCTGGAATGCGGGGATGACGAATTGGTAGTCGGTGGAGAACACCTTGCCCAGTGGCTTTTCGCTTGCGTTGATACCCATCCCGACTCCCTTCGTTGGTTGATTCCGACTATAGCCGCCGCGATGCGGACAGTATTCGAGTTGCGTGTTGCGGTGGTGTGGCTGGTCGTTGGCCGTTTGCTGCGGGTTGGGTGCCAATCCTCGATAAACCCGCAGCGGAGAGGCCCGTTATCTGCGGGTTTGCCCTATGGCCGTGAACAACCCGCACTGAGGGAGACCCTTCGCTGCGGGTTTGTTGCCGAGTAAAGATAAAGCCGCAGTATGGAGAGTCCTCCGCTGCGGGTCTGTCCACCGTGTTGTATGAACCCGCAGTGAAAGTATGAAAGTATCGACCTTGGGGTATCATCACTAAGTTTGCACAGGTCGGAGGAACCGGCCTGGATTGTGATGATCCCCAGACATGTCAGATCCGTGTTCATAGTCATATGGATGACGGCGCATTGTCGGGGGATTCATACCGATTGATTGTCTGCTGATTATTGTTTTGAAAGGCTGCCGTGCCGAACACTACTGTTGTTGACGATGCCATTGTGTCCGATGCCGTTGAATCCGATTCCGTGACCGATATGACTGATACCAACGATATGAACGAATCCGCCGCCGATGCCGTGACGGCCGATGATGCCGCCGACGTCGCGGACGACGTCAAGCCCGTCTCCTTCGCCGAACTCGGCGTGCCGAAGCCGCTGGTGCGCGTGCTCGCCGCCGATGGCAAGACCGAGGCGTTCCCCATTCAGGCCGATACGCTGCCTGATTCCTTGGCTGGTCGTGATCTGCTCGGCCGCGGCAGGACCGGTTCGGGCAAGACGCTCGCCTTCTCCATTCCGCTGGTCGCCCGTCTGGCCAAGTATGCCAAGGGCAGAGGCGGCAACAACCGCCGTCATGAGAAGCGTGCCAACGGCAATGTGCCGCATCCGCTGGGTCTGGTGCTGGCCCCCACGCGTGAGCTGGTGAACCAGATCGACGAGGTGATCCAGCCGCTCGCCGCCATGATGGGTATGAACACCGTGACGATCTACGGTGGTGTGAAGCAGGGCCGTCAGGTCGACGGGCTCAACCGTGGTGCCGAGATCGTGGTCGCCTGCCCGGGACGACTGGAGGATCTGCTCGGTCAGGGTCTGCTGTCGCTGGAGTCCGTGGAGATCACCGTGCTCGACGAGGCCGATGAGATGGCCGACATGGGCTTCCTGCCGTCCGTGACCCGTTTGCTGGAGAAGGTCGATCCCCGCGGACAGCGCATGCTGTTCTCCGCCACGCTCGACCATGGTGTTGATGGGCTGGTCAAGCGGTTCATGCACAACGCCAAGGTGCACGAGGTGGATGACGCCGACGCGCAGGTCGACACCATGACCCACCATCTGTTCGTCGTCTCTCAGGGCAACAAGGCCACGCTGGTCAACAAGCTCGCCGGAGGCAAGGGCAAGCGCATCCTGTTCACGCGTACCAAGTTCCAAGCGCAGAAGCTGGCCGCCAAGCTCGTCAAGTCCGGCATTCCGGCCGTGGACCTGCAGGGCAATCTCAACCAGAACCAGCGCGACCGTCATCTCGCCGCCTTCACAAACGGCGATGTGAACGTGCTCGTGGCCACCGACGTGGCGGCCCGCGGCATCGACGTGAGCGATGTGGAGCTTGTGGTGCAGGTGGATCCTCCGATGGATCCGAAGTCGTTCCTGCACCGTTCCGGCCGTACCGCGCGCGCCGGCGAGTCCGGTGACGTGGTGACGCTGGTGCTACCGAGTCAGGAGCGCGGTGTGCGCGCCACGATGCGTCGCGCCGGCATCCAGGTGAAGTCCACATGGGTCAAGCCCGAGGACCCGGCCGTCAAGGAGCTGGTGGGCGAGTATGCGCCGCTCGTGTTCGGATGGCAGCTCAAGGTTCCGGCCAAGCCGAAGAAGACCACCAGGCATCAGCATCACGGTGGCCGTCGCGGTGCCGCGGAGCGCAATGATCGTAACGAGCGCAACGACGTCAGGCGCGGTGCCGAGAACCGTGGCGGCGGCAAGCGCGGAGCCGTGGCCCGTAACGCCGAGGAGCGCGGCCGTGGTCGTCGCGGCACGGAGGCGCGCTACGCCGACCAGCATGCCACCGAACGCAAGGCCAAGCGTCATCAGGGCAAGCAGCAGAACAGCGGCATGACCGGTGCGCACGGTACTCATGGTTCGCACGGCGGCCGCAACGGACACACCACGTCCCGCGCCGCGCAGGGCTTCCGCAAGTCCCGTAGGAAGGCCGCCCCCTTCCGCGTTTCCCGCGGTCGCTGATCTTGCGATGACTGTGCGCCTTGCGATGACTGCGCACTGAATACACGCTGATCAAGCGCGTCGTTGTTCGCCGGCTTCCCTCCTTCGAGGGGAGCCGGTTTCGTATCTGCCTCCCCGTTCCCGTTCTGGCCGACAAGGAGGTCGGAAAAATCATTCCGGGGGACTATGGGGGTTCGACATCATTTCACGTATGCTGAAAGCACGCTGTCATTTGCCCGGGAAACCAGTATGCCGTGCCAGACACGGCAAGGGTTGATCCCCATGAGACGTTCGTGGGATCCTTGGCCTTGCACACACAAACGATGATGGCCGGCTACCATCGATGAGGAAGAACCGCCGATCGTAATCAACGCCACGATGCGTACGGTCGTCGGCAGAGGGAGATGATCCATGGACGAACGATCCGAACGACAGCAATCCGAACGACAGCAATCCGAACGCCGATCCCGGCCCATCATCGAAGTTCGCAACCTCCGCAAGGAATACCCGGTCGGCGACGAGGTCGTCGTTGCGCTTGAACGCGTGAACCTGAGCATCCCCAAAGGACAGATCTGCTGCATCTTCGGCGAATCCGGATCCGGCAAAAGCACCCTGCTCAACCAGCTTGCCGGCATGGAGAAACCCACACGAGGCGGTGTGATGATCGGCGGCGTGCCCATATCCAGGCTCGAGGAGCACGAATTGGCCGAATTCCGCCAGAAACATCTCGGATTCGTATTCCAGTCCTACAATCTGCTCCCCAATCTCACCGCGGTCGAAAACGTGGCCATGCCGCTTATGTTCCGCGGCGTGCCCAAGGCGCAGCGCGAAGCGGCGGCCCGAACCATGCTCAAACGGGTCGGACTCGAACGACGCATGAAGCACTTCCCGTACCAGATGTCGGGCGGTCAGCAGCAGCGCGTCGGCATCGCGCGTGCATTCGTGGCCAAGCCGCAGGTGGTGTTCGCCGACGAGCCCACCGGCAACCTCGACTCAAAAACCAAAACCGACGTGATGGCGATGATGTGCTCGTTCGCACGGCGTCTCAATCAGACGATCGTGCTGGTTTCGCACGACCCCAACATGGCGTCCTACGCCGACCGCATCGTCACCCTGCTCGACGGACGGATCATCGACGACACCATGAACGACTGACGGCACAACGCCAATTCGGCGATATCGCCGACATCGACAATATTTCAGGAACCGAGACAGAAGGAAACCCCATGACGGCCACACCCACCCGTGACACACGATCCTGTAGTGCGCGATCCACGACGGCAACGGCAACAACTGCGATCGCGCCGACGGCATCCGCGCCGACGACTCGCCTGATCGCCGCACTGCTCTCGATCGTGCTGGGCCTCACACTGGCCATGGCCTCCGGACTGTCGTTCGGTGTGCAGTCCGCGCTCGCCGACGAGATCGCCGATGCCGGCACCGCCACAACCGCCCCCGCCAACAGATCCGGGTCCACACAGACCGTGATCGCCGGTCCCGTACCGAACATCATCATCACCGGCTACACGTACGGCGGCAATTCGGTGGCCGCAGGCGCCACGTTCCCGCTCAACTTCACGTTCCAGAACAAGGGCAAGGTGCGTGTGGAGAACATGGTCGTCACCGTGGACGGCGGCGAGAACTTCACCATCGCCGGTGGCACGAACACGTTCTACTTCGACCGACTGGCCGCGGGTAAGAGCCTCAGCCAGGAGGTGCAGATGCAGGCGGTGAGCGGCGCCAAAAGCGGCGCGCAGGGCATCACTGTGAGCTTCCGCTACGAATACGTGGACCAGGACCAGCGCGGTTCGAACAACGCCGACATCAAACTGTCTGTGCCGGTGAGCCAGCCCGACCGATTCCAGGTGAACGATCCGCAGGTGCCTGAAAGTCTCAACGCGGGCGAGGAATCCACCGTCACCATGGCCTATGTGAACAAGGGCAAGGGGGATATCGCCAATGTGGAGGCCACGGTGGAGGGTGACGGCATCGAGGCGGTGACCAAGACCCAGTATCTCGGCAACGTGGCATCCGGCGCGTCCGGCTCGATCGGCTTCGCCTTCACCCCCACCACCACGGGCGATGTGAACGCCAAGTTCACCATTGTCTACGAGGATTCCGACGGGCACCAGCAGACCAAGGAATTCCCGGTGACGCTGAGCGTGCAGGAGGCGCCCGCGCCGGATATCCCCTCCGCCGACGCCGACATGACAACGCAGGAGCAGACGGGGACGCCGTGGTGGGTGGTCGTCGTGGGCGTGGTGATCGTGATGGCGGTGATCATTGCGATTGTGATGATCCGTCGTCGTAAGAAGCGCAAGAAGAAGGCCAGCGTGGATGAGGCGTGGGACGATTGGGAGAAGGGCGACGGCGACGCCGGCGGTCCATCCGATGGCAACGGACCGTCCGATGGCAACGGCAGCGGCCCGGCTGGCAGTGCAAGTGCGTCCGGTGTGACCGCCACGTCCGGTGTGCCCGCCGTGCCCAGCGACGACACGGCCGACCTGCCCGCCGTCGCCGCCGTCGCCGACCTGCCCGACAACGGTTCCGCGTCCGGCGCTCGCCGTCGTCACTGACCGGAGCCGATCATGCGTTTTGACGATATCCTGCGCCTGTGTGCGCAGAACATGTTCCGACGCAAATCGCGGACGATCCTCACCGTGCTTGGCGTGATCGTGGGCTGTTGCTCGATCGTGCTCATGATCTCGCTGGGCGCTGGCATCAGCGAGCAGAACAAGGCCATGCTCAAGCAGATGGGCGATCTCAACGTCATCACCGTGTACAGGCCGGGAACGGAATACGGCGGTATGGGATACGGAGCCACGCAGTCGGGAACCTCCGGCGACACGGAGAACGAGGTGAAACTGGACGACGACACACTGGCGTCGTTCAAGCAGCTCCCCGGCGTGGTGGGTGCCACCGGCCAGCTCACGCTCGACTACCGCATCACGATGGCGGCGTCCAACGGCCGGTTCTACACGGACTACGGCGTGATCGAATCAATCGACATGGCCGAACTGAAGAGCATGGGATACGAACTGAAGGAAGGCGAAGCGCCCGTCCGCGATGGCGAGGTGCTCGTCGGCCAGTACTTCGCCTACCAGTTCATGGACAAGTTCCGGCCTGAAGGCAACAACATGCGGCAGCAGCCGTACGACGCCGGCAACGGTCAGGTCAGCCAGTGCGATATGCAGGGCAATTGTGAATTCGTTCCCGCCGACGAGGCGGTCAAGCCGTTCTTCGATCCGATGAAAACGGAGATCACGGTCACGGTCGGCGGCAATGATTCGGCGGCAGGCGGCACATCCGGTTCCGGCATGATGTCCGGCGCGTCCGGTTCCGGCTCCGGTTCGTCAGATGGCGGCAACGACGGTACAACAAACGGAACGGGCGCGTCCGGCACCGGCAACATGTTCAAACTCAAAGCGACCGGCGTCCTCAAGGAGGACTACAACAAAGGACAGGCCACATCCAACGGCATCCTCATGGACGTGAACCAAGCCAAGGCCATGATCGCCAAGGTGGACAAGTCGGCCGCGATGAAACGCACATCCTACAGTCAGGCACTGGTCAAGGTGAACGACATCTCGCAGGTCGCCGACGTGGAGCAGCAGATCCGCGACATGGGCTTCAGCACCAATTCGTACGAGCAGATGCGCAAGGATCTGGAGCAGCAGTCGCGGTTCATCCAGCTCATGCTCGGCGGCATCGGCGCGGTATCGCTGCTGGTGGCGGCGATCGGCATCACGAACACGATGGTCATGTCGGTGACCGAACGCACTCGCGAGATCGGCATCATGAAGGCGCTCGGCTGCTATGTGCGTGACATCCGCATGATGTTCCTCGGCGAGGCGGGCGCGATCGGATTCCTCGGCGGCTCGATCGGATGCATATTCAGCGGGATCATCTCGTTGGGCATCAATCTGCTCATACTCGGCGGATTCAGTTGGGAGCACGTGAAACAGGCGATCGTGGGCGGCGATGGCGTGATCCGCCTGTCGGTGATCCCGCCGTGGCTGTTCGTGTTCGCGATCCTGTTCTCGATGGCGATCGGCCTGATCTCCGGTTTCGGACCGTCGAACAAGGCCGTGAGCATTCCCGCGCTGGACGCGATCAAGAACGAACAATAGCGATTACGGAACGATTGCCGTGCGGTTGGTGTTGCCGTGCGGCAATCGTTCCTGTACGGCCGGCGTCACAACACGGCCAGCACTGCCTCGGCGATGCGCTGGGGGAGCAGCCGGTAGCGCTCGCGCAGCGCGGACAGCGGAATACGGTCGGTGACCTCCTTGCGGGCACCGAAATTGAGTACGCGCATCGGGATTTCCGTACCGGAGTTCGTGATCGCGTCGGCACGGATATGGCCGCCGTAGTACGACGCGATCTTCGCGCCCCAGCCGCCTTCGAGCTGACCGTCCTCGATGGTCACGACCACCGTATGCGATACGGCGAGCTGGTCGAGCGCGGCCGTGTCGAGCGTGGAGAACTGATGCGGATCGACCACGGTGGCCGTCACCCCATGTGCGTCGAGTTCATGGGCCGTGGCCTCGGCCGTCGGATAGGCGTCGCCCAGACCGATGATCGCCACACGACTGCCGGACCGCGTGACGGTGTATCGCGCCCACGGATTGCCGAGGGCGGTCGTCGCGGTGATGTCGCGCTCGCCGTAGACATCGTCATACGTGTCTGTCGTAAAACGAACGGACGCGTTGACATGATTCACATGATTCGCCGCTGTGCCATTGGAATCATCGTCGTGGCCGAATTTGAATGCATCGGTGAACGACGGATAGCTGCCGGCGCGCTCCGCTGCGAGAATATCGTTGCCGGGCATGCGGATCGCCACGGGACGGTCGGCGGACCCGGTGGACCAGGCGAGCATGTCGAGCAGTTCACGGCCGCTGGTCGGTGCCAGACAGGTCAGACCGGGCACGTTGCCGAACATCATGATGTCGCCCGCGCCGGAATGCGTGTTGTCGGTGCCGGAAATGCCGCCGCCGAAGATCAGCAGTGTGCCGGGCACCTGATTGAGGGCGAACTCCTGATGGATTTGGTCGTAGGCGCGCTGGAAGAACGTGGCACTGGTGGCCAGTACGGGGGTGCCGCCAGCCCGCGCGACGCCTGCCGCGAACGCCACGGCATGTTCCTCAGTGATGCCGGTGTCGATATAGTGTGATCCGGCCGCGGCACGCCATTCGCGCGTAATGCCGTTCGAGCCGGGCGTGGCGGGGGAGATGACCAGCAGTCCGGGTTCGCTGTCGAATCGGGCGGCCAGCGCGTCCATCGCCATCATGCCATATGTCTTGCGCGCGTTCAGCGGCGCACCGGCCGCGGAATCGGGATTATGCCAGTGATTGCTCTCCACCGACCCCTCATCGGCACCCAATCCCTTGCCCTTGAGCGTGTGGATGTGCATCACGATCGGATGGTCGATGTCCTTCACCTCGGAGAACGCACGGACCAGTGCGGTCACATCGTTGCCACGCTCGACGTATCGGTAGTCGAGTCCCATGGCACGGAACAGATTGCGCTGCGCACGCCCCTGTGAGGCACGCAGCTCGGCGAGATCGTCATACATGCCGCCATGATCCTCGGCGATCGACATCTCATTGTCATTGAGCACGATGATCAGATTGCCGTGGAATTCCCCGGCCTCGTTGAGTCCCTCGAACGCCACGGCGCTGCTGAGCGAACCGTCGCCGATCAGGGCGATCACATTGTTGTCGCCGCCCATGAGATCACGCGCCTTCGCCATGCCGCACGCCAGCGAAATCGACGTGCCGGTATGTCCCAGCACGAACGAATCATGATCGCTCTCCAACGGATTCGTGAATCCGGTCACCTCGCCGAACCTCGTCGGATCGGTGAATGCCTCGCGACGGCCGGTGAGCATCTTGTGCACATAACTCTGATGGGA
Source organism: Bifidobacterium tissieri (assembly GCF_002259645.1). Classification (GTDB taxonomy): domain Bacteria; phylum Actinomycetota; class Actinomycetes; order Actinomycetales; family Bifidobacteriaceae; genus Galliscardovia; species Galliscardovia tissieri. The sequence continues at coordinate 165,105 of NZ_MWWV01000002.1, read as the reverse complement.
CACGTCGAAGATGATGTGATCGCGCGGCGAATCGAATACGTAATGCAACGCGATCGTGGCCTCCACCAGACCAAGGTTCGAGCCGATATGCCCACCGTGGGCATGGGAGAACGCGATGAGCGCGCCGCGGATCTCATCCGCAAGCTCGGGCAGCTGGTCCACGGCAAGATGCTTCAGATCGTCCGGACCATCGATACCTGCCAGAAAATCGCTCATCCCTGCTGCTCCTCCGCTGCTTGCGCATCGCTCGTCTTCCAAAGGCTCCAAAGGCGAAAGCATAGCCGAACCCATGCGATCGATGCACCTAGCAGCCACAATACCCCCAACATCTCCGTATCCCGCTCATGCCCCGTTGGCGAGTGCGTGCATGAGCACCCATGGACACCCGTAATGTACCCGTGTATGCCATGATCACGCCAGGCCATAGTGTGATCACGCCATGACGTAGTGTGATCACACTATGGCGTCGGCTACGGCGGCGTGGGTGTGTCAGACATGCGTTTTGACGGGCGTCGGCGGCACAATAAATACGGAGGACATGCCTGTCGGAGAGCCTGTGCGGTACGAACCGGAATCCGACGGAACGCCAAACGAAAGGAACGCCAATGAAGGCCGTATACGCGAACGATGTGAATTACGACGACCCGCTGTCCGTACTGGAAGTGGGGGAGCGGCCCGAACCGACGCCGCGAGAGTACTGGTCCACGATCAGCGTGAAATCCGCCACCGTGAACCACCACGATCTGTGGTCGTTGCAGGGCGTGGGACTGTCCGCGGCACAGACCCCGATGATCCTCGGCACCGACGCCGCGGGCATCCTCGACGAGGACATCCCCGTGCGCAAGGGACTCAAGGCGGGCAGCGAAGTCGTGCTCTATACGTTCGTCGGCGCCGACGGCAACGGCGTGGCCCCAGGCGAGCGCCGCAGCATCCTGTCCGAGAAGTACGCCGGCACACTCGCCGAGAAAACGCAGGTGCCCAGCGCCAACGTGTTCGCCAAACCCGCGAACCTGAGCTTCGACGAGACCGCCGCGCTCGGCACCAGCTGGCTGACCGCCTACTCGCTCGTGTTCAGTGCGGCCGGCGTGAAGCCCGGCGACACGATTCTCGTGCAGGGTGCGGGCGGCGGTGTCTCCACCGCGGCCATCCAGCTCGCGCATGCGGCCGGACTCGAGGTGTTCGTCACCTCGCGCAGCGAGGACAAGCGTGACCGTGCCGTGGCGTTGGGTGCCGACGCGGCGTTCGAATCCGGGGCCAGACTGCCGCGCAAGGTCGACGCGGTGATCGAATCCGTGGGTGCGGCCACATGGTCGCATTCCGTCAAATCCGTACGCCCCGGCGGCACGATCGCCATCTGCGGCGCCACCACCGGCGATCAGCCGGGTGCCGAACTCACCCGCGTGTTCTTCCAGGACATCCGCGTGCAGGGCGTGACCATGGGAACGCGCGACGACTTCGCGCGACTCCTGCGATTCGTCGAACACGCCGACATCCATCCTGTGATCGACTCCACGTACGCGCTCGCCGATGCGCCGGCGGCATTCCGCAAGGTGCTGGACGGCGACGTGTTCGGCAAGGTCGTGCTGCACGTGTGACGTTCGGCGTGCATCCGGTCGGTAGGTGTGCGGGCGGTATGCGTTGGTCGGCATGTGTCGATTGTGGGTGCTGATTGTGTGCGTCGCTTTGGCGCGTCAATTACGAATATTTGATCGGTGCCTACAATCGCCGCTTATATCAATTCCTCTCATGTGCCCACAATCGTTGATATTGCAACGATCCGATGAGGCAAAGCGCGATGGGCCCATCTCAGGTCCGCCACGACATCCCCACATGAGCTGCTGGAAACCGTGCGCGAACTTCACTACCATCGCAATCAGTGAATACGCGTGAAACAAACGTAACGATGGACGCCACCGCAACGGTGGGCCGCATCGCGCGAAACGCAGCGTATGGATATGACGGTATGGACGGAACGAACGGAATGGAAGGGGAACCCCCGATGGTCGACGCGATAGTCTTCTCTTCGGTGACCAAGACGGTGCTGACCGCGGACGGTCCCAAGTCGCTGATCAAGGATGTGAATCTCAACTTCGAGGCCGGCGGCATCTACGGCATCATCGGTCTGGGCGGCGCAGGCAAGACCACGTTGCTCAAACTCGTCGACCACACCCTTACCCCCACTTCCGGCACGATTAGCGTGCTGGGACAGGATCTCGGCGCGCTCGACGATCGCGGACTCGCCGCGGTGCAGGCGCAGATCAGCAAGGTGGGCGTGTTCCCCGACTTCGATCCCGACCGGACCATCCTCGAATCCGTCGCCATCGCCGCCGGCGAGGATCCGGAGGCGCACGAACCCGACGAAAAGGCTCGTGCCAAGGCGTTCCGACTGCTGCGCGAGGTGAGTCTGCGCTCGCAGAAGGATACGTATCCCGCACAGTTGTCCGGTGGTGAACTGCAACGCGCCGCGGTGGCGAAGGCGTTCGCGTCGGATCCGCGTATCGTGCTGCTCGATGAGGCGACCGCCGCGCAGGATCATCTGGAAAGCCTTGATATTCTGCGGCTCGTGCAGCAGTTCGCCCACGAGTCGAACGCCACCGTATTGCTTGCCACGCATGAGATTTCCGCAGTCAAGGAGATCTGCGACCACATCGTGGTGCTTGATCGCGGTCTGGTGGTGGAGGAGGGCGTCACGCACGCCGTGCTCGCCGATCCGCAGGCCGCGCAGACTCGCATCTTCACCCAGTCCGCGTCCAGTCTGGGCAAGGTGCAGACCCTGCTCGACGGCCATGATCCGGTGGTGGATCTGCGTCCTGGGCAGAAGCTCATTTCGTTGCGCTACGTGCATGAGGATGTTTCCGAGCCGCTGGTGTCGCTGGTCACGCGCAAGTTCGGCATCGATGTGAACATCATGCTCGCCGACGTGCAGATCGTGGGCAAGTATCCGATCGGCGGCATCGTGGCGGTGTTTGAAGGCCCCGAACGCAACATTCGCGACGCGATCGCGTTCCTGCGCTCCAAGAAGGTCCGTGTGGAGGTCCTTGCCGAGAACTGACGGGCGGACAGGCGGATATTCGGCCGGTCGTCCGCGCCGTTTGCAGGGCTCCCCGTTTTCCCCAGTCGTGCGTACAGTGGTATCTGTTCTTACGGGGCCGCGAACGGGAGGTTTGATATGGCCGAAAACACACCATTGGTGGCGGTGGTTATGGGTTCTTCCAGTGACTGGGAGACCATGAAGCACGCTTGCGAGATGCTGGATCAGTTCGGTGTTCCGTACCACAAGCAGGTGATCTCCGCCCACCGTACGCCGGAGCTCATGGCCGACTTCGCCCACTCCGCGCGTGAGAAGGGCTTCCATGTGATCATCGCCGGTGCCGGCGGCGCCGCGCATCTTCCCGGCATGATCGCCGCACAGACCACGCTTCCCGTCATCGGTGTGCCGGTGCGCTCCCATGCCCTGTCCGGCTGGGATTCGCTGCTGTCGATCGTGCAGATGCCCGGTGGCATCCCCGTGGCCACCACGGCCGTGGGCAATTCCGGTGCCACGAACGCCGGCCTGCTGGCCGTGAGCATCCTGTCGACCACCGATGAGCGTCTGGCCAAGGAACTGCAGGAGTACCGCGACGGTCTGAAGAAGAAGGTGGAGGAATCGAATGCCCAGCTTGTCTGAGGAAACCAACGGCGCCGTGAAGATGCTGATGCCGGGCGCGACGATCGGCATCGTCGGCGGCGGTCAACTCGGTCGCATGATGGCGATCGTGGCGAAGTACCGCGGCTTCCGCATTGGCGTGCTCGATCCGACTCCCGATTGCCCGACCGCGCAGGTGGCCGACTTCCAGGTGGTTGGCGAATACGATGACAAGACCGCCATTCATGATCTGGCGGAGAAGTCCGACGTGCTCACCTACGAGTTCGAGAACGTGGACGCCGACGCCATCGATGAGGTGCGTCATTTGGTGGCCGCCCCGCAGGGCACCGATCTGCTGCGCGTGACGCAGGATCGTGTGAACGAGAAGACATTCATCAACGAGCACGGCACCGAGACCGCCCCGTGGCGTGCGGTCAACGACTTCGACGAGCTCGAGGCCGCCATTGACGACCTGCACTATCCGTGTGTGCTCAAGACCCGTTCCGGCGGCTACGACGGCCATGGCCAGCATGTGCTGAGGAACGACACCGACCTGGAGAAGATCCGTGCCCGCGGCGATCGTGGCGGCGGATTCCCACCCAGCATCCTCGAGGGATTCGTGGACTTCGCGTTCGAGGCGTCGATCCTCGTCTCCGGCAACGGCAAGGATTACGTGACCTTCCCGATGGTGCGCAACGATCACCGCAACAACATCCTGCACACCACGGTCGCCCCGGCCGACGTCAGCGAGGATCTGCATCGCCAGGCCAAGGAGCTTGCGCTGCGTCTGGCCAAGGGCTTTGAACTCGCCGGCACCCTGGCCATCGAGCTGTTCATCACCAAGGACGGCCGAGTGGTGGTCAACGAGCTTGCGCCTCGTCCGCACAACTCCGGTCACTACACCATCGAGGCGTGCTCGATCGACCAGTTCGACGCGCACATCCGCGGCATCGCCGGCTGGCCGCTGCCTGAGCCGAAGCTGCTCAGCCCGGCCGTGATGGTGAACGTGCTCGGTCAGCATGTGGCGCCCAGCCGTGCGCTGATCGCCGACCATCCGGAGTGGAATGTGCACGACTACGGCAAGGCCCAGGTGCGGCACAACCGCAAGATGGGCCATATCACCGTGCTCACCGATGACCCGGCGCGTACCGTGGCCGAGCTTGAAGCCACCGGCGTGTGGGACGACCTCAAGTAGAAGCTCGTTCCTCTTTCCTCTTTCTGGCTTCGATCGCGTTTTTGTACGTGATCGAAGCCGTTTTGGTTAGAATCCGCCGTTTGGGTTAGGGGCCGCTGTATCGTCGTGTTGTCATGTCGTCGTGCACGGTCCAGGAAATGGAAATACGAAAAACCCGCGCGAAGATCATTCAGATCCCCAACGCGGGTGAAGAATCGCTATGAAAGCCGGACGGATAGCGTAAGCGGTCGGCTCTCAGCCACGCTTCTTGACCAGATCCTCGGAATCCTTGTCAAGCGTGGCCATGATGGCGTGCTGTGCGTCCTTCACGTAACCGAAACCGCCGGCCTTAGAGAACGCGGCCTTGGCGGCCTCGTCTTCGGAGACGGAACGGGTCACACGGGCGATGGCGGCCAGCACGTTCGGCAACTGCGAGTCAGGTGCATCGTTGCCCAGCTCGCCGTAGAACCGGATGGTCTCCACGTCGTTCGGATTGGCGCCATTGGTGGGAGCGGCCTTCAGTGCTTCCACGATGCCGCCGAGATACTGCTTCATTGGATACTCTGTTGGAATGCTCATGGCTCCCATGATAGAAGGCCTCCCATGGTTTGTTAAGCGCGGAACTCCACTGTTTTACCAACGGCAAACCACTGTTCATAGTCCTCGAAATGAGACTATGATCAAAAGGTTGTGAGCTGGCACACGGCAGCCTCAACGGCTGGATCCTCGGACGTGACGAAACGGACATACGGATCGACGGCGTGCGGCGCCTGGTTCTGCGGGTAACACAACACGACGTGGCCAATGAAAAGGGAACGCCGGTGCGTACGCCGCAGTCGGTGTTCTGGGGGAGTGCACAGCTGGAGCTGGCGGATGGCAGCGAAATCGCGCTCGCCAATCTGCCCTACGAGATGGTCAATGTTGATGCCGGACAAGGTATCGGCAGAGATTACGCGGATGGTCGCGTGACCATCCAGGGGCATGAATTCCCGCAGGCGATTCCCACCAGCACGGTGGATCATGGCGAGCCGGGTGACTTGGTTTGGAATCTGGATGCTCTGCTGTCATCGGGGAATTTGGCCTCGGAGCCGGTGCGACTGCGCGCATGCGTAGGCGTGGATGCGTTCCCTGGCGATGAGCACCAGGTCCGCCGGTTCTATGCGGTGCGGGCGGCTGAGGCGTCGGAGTCGGCGAGGTTCATCACCGTTCTGGAGCCATATGAGACCGAACGCCGGGTGCTGCGGGTGAACGCCGATTCCGCGACTTCGGTGGATGTGACTCTGACCGATGGCCGTGTGCAACAAATCTCCCTGCACGAAGGTGCGGAGGATGGTTCTCAGCCTTGGCTGGACTTCGTTGAAACCCTCGACGGCCGCATACTGCGGGAGGATACGAGATTCACAGCTTAATGCCGAAGAACTGGCGGTATTCCAACGAAAATCGTCGTACCGACCAACTGCCTGACCGCTCAATTTGCCGCTCTCTTCGGCGTGTCGCGAAGATTTGCAAGCCGGCGTCAGTGGGTTGACGTCTGTTCTGTGGATCTCCCGCCTGCGTCACGTTGCTGATCTAATGGGTGAGTCTACTTTTTGACAGTTGCATTGTTTATCGACAGTTGTCGAAGAGTGTTTGCTATGATATTGCCGAGACGACGGACCATGCACAACAACGAAGATTCTGGTATTTCGACCAGCGTGGCGTGACGGATCGAATCATTGGAGGTACGGAATGGCAGAGGTGGGCACTCGTACGGGTATCGGCGAATCTGACGAAGGGCAATCCAAGCCCATGGACAGGCGGTCACGCCGCACTCGGGCGATGCTGCAGAATGCATTGGTCAAACTGCTGGAGACCAAGCCGCTCAACAAGATTTCGGTGATGGAGCTCACCCGTCTCGCGGACGTCAACCGGGCGACGTTCTATGTGCATTACACGGACATCTACGCCCTGTTCGATCAGCTCAAACGCGAGCTCATCGACTCGTACAAGGACATCATCGCCCGCCATCGCGGGGAGATCCTCCATGACGACTACGAACCCCTCATCCATGAGATCTTCGAGTTTGCCACGGCCAATGAATCCATGTCCCTGCTGGTGACTGGCAAGTCTGGGGACGCGCTCTCAAGCGATCTCATCACCACGATGGGTGCATACTGCAACGAGCTCATTGATCCGATTTCTGCGTCTCACACAAGCCTGGCGTCCGACAACGGCCGAACCCAGACCGCCGAAACCGTGAGGGACTACCACTTCGTGTATCTGGCGGCCGGGATCGTCGGCGCGCTCAAGGAATGGTACCGGCGCGGACGTAGGGAACCCATTGATCTTGTGGTCAGGATTGCAGCCAACAACACGCATGCGATCGGGCTGGCCATGCTAACCAGAAATATCGACATGTCGCTCTCCGAATCGTCAGTGGTCCACGCATCCGGCGCAGCGGTGACGGCCGGTAGGTGAATTCACGAGGGAATGGACGGATATCATGCATAACGTGTTGCGCGTCTTCATCCGCGATGTGAAGCGGATCTGCGCGGTGCCCTTCGCCGTGTTCATCGTTCTGGCGTCATGCTTCGTGCCGGGACTGTATGCATGGCTCAACATCGCGGCGAACATGGACCCGTATGCGAATACCGGCGACGTGCCGATTGCAGTGGTCAACAACGATGCGGGAACCATGGTGAACGGCTCCGAAATGAATGTGGGCGACCAGACCATGGACGCCTTGAAGGACAACCACGATCTGGGATGGCGCTTCGTGGACGAGACAGCCGCCGTCAACGGCGTGAAATCCGGCGAATACTATGCGGCCATTGTGATCCCGAAGGATTTCAGTGCGGACCTGACCAGCGTGCTGCAGGGGAAGTTCACGCGGCCCGAACTGTCCTACTATGTCAACGAGAAGGTCAACACGCTCGCGCCGCGTGTGACGCAATCCGGCGCCGCGGCCCTTGAGCAGCAGATCAACGAATCGTTCGTCTCCACTGTCAGCGCGACCGTCACGAAGACGCTCTCCGAAGAGGCCGGCAAGATGAACGGCCAGCTCGACGGGACAGCGAACCAGCTGGACGGCAAGCTGAGCGAAGCCCAATCCAGCATCGTGGCGGCCCGCGGCAAAGTAGATGACGCGCAGTCCTCCATCACCGATGCGCGAGCGACAATCACGAGGTCCCGCCAAAGCATGACGGGCATCGCCGGTCGCGCCGACGCCCTTTCCACGAGCGTCAACGACACGGCATCCTCCGTCGACTCCGCACGTACCGGATTGTCGGCGTTCCAACACTCCATGAATACGACCATCGGACAGGTACAGTCCGGGGCCGGCTCCCTTAAGGGCCGCATCAACGGCATGGCGGATACCGTCAACGGCAATGCTGCGGACATCTCCGGCCGTGTCGACGCCTCGCTGTCCACTCTCGAATCCGCGAACGATGCCTTAGGGGATGCGATCGAGGCGATGGAATCCGACCCACAGTTCGCAGACTCGGACGCCCTCGCACAGGCGAAACAGCATCAGAGCGACCTCGCCGCACAGATCGAAGCGATGAGGCAACTGAACAATGGCATCCCCTCGGCGATGCAGGCGGGCGGCAAGAAGCTCTCCGATTCCCTAGACGCATTGAACGGCAAGGCCGACGGGCTCTCCAGCCTGTCCTCGGACGCTTCGAGCAGGATTGACTCCGCCCTCACAGGTGTCTCCACCCAGCTCGTCGGACTGTCCGGAACCGTGGGTGCGACCGCCGAATCGCTTGGTCGCATCGATGCCGATCTCACACAGCTCGACACGACGCTCGAATCGGCGTCCAAGGTGATGGGGCAGACGGGCAAGGCCCTCGATCGCGTGGGTGCATCGGTGCAACGCACGCAGGCCGATTTCGCCGTCCTCCGTGCGAGCGACGCGTGGGCAGGCGTCAAGGGCCTTGCGCACGTGGACGCCGATCAGGTGTCCTCGTTCCTCGCATCCCCGGTCGGTCTGGAGACCCGCGAGTACTATCCGATGAAGAACTACGGCACCGCCATCGCCCCGTTCTTCACGAACCTGGCATGCTGGGCGGGCGCGTTTGTGGCGCTCACCCTCATACGTAATGATGCCGATTCGGAAGGCATTGACGCGCTCACGCCCAAGCAGGCGTTCCTCGGACGGTGGCTGCTACTCATGGTTGTTGCGGTGCTGCAGGGCATCGTCATCGCATCAGGCAACCTCGTCATCGGCATCCAGTGCAACGTGCCATGGGCGTACTATCTGGGCACCATCGTATGCTCGATGACCTACGTATCAATCGCCTACAGTCTGGTCATGATGTTCCGGCACATCGGCATGGCATTGAGCGTGATCTTCCTGATATTGCAGGTGCCGGGCGCGGGCGGTATGTACCCAATCGAGATGATGCCCCACTTCTACCGACTGCTGTACCCGATGCTGCCGTTCACGTATGGCGTCGAGGCGCTGCGCGAATCGATCGGGGGCTTCTATGGCACGGACTTCTGGACGCGCATCTGGCAGACCTCCATGTTCGCCGTGGCGTTCCTGCTCGTGGCGATGCTGTGCCGCCCGGCGCTCGCCAATCTCAATGATCTATTCAACCGCGAACTAGCGGATACCGATCTGGTCAACGCGCAGCGATTGGAGATCGTCAGCTCCGAACGCAACATCATGATCACCGTGCGCAAGATGCTCGCCGATCCGACCTGGGGCGCCGGCGTACGACGCCGGGCGAGGAAGTTCGAGCGGCTGTACCCACATCTGGTGCGCATCGGGTTCCATCTTATCTGGATCATCCCCGTCGTGTTCCTCATCGTCATGATGGTCGTCGGGCCGAGCATCGGATTCCTCGTGGCCTGGCTGGCGATGGTAGTCGTCGTGGACATCGCGCTGATCATCCTCGAATACATCCACCTCCACCTGCCGAGGCAGGCGCATGACAGCACAATGGGCGCCGAAAGCCTGCTTCGCTCCGTAGCGGCCGCCGGGCGCGCCGTGATAGCCGACGGCATCGCAGGAAACGCCGGCGGAAGCGTCGCCCGGCATGCCGCGGGGAACGCCGGCGACGGGGGCAATATCAATGAGGGCGCCGGCGTCGAGGCCAATGCCAACAGGACCAATGCCAACGGAAAGGATGTCCACTGATGAGGAACGTATGGACCATATTCCACACCGACATGCGGCACATCCGCAGCAGCGTGATCGCGCTCATCATCGCCATCGGCCTGATCCTCATGCCGTCGTTCTACGCATGGTTCAACATCTACGCCAACTGGGATCCATACAGCAACACCGGCGGCATGAAGGTCGCCGTCGCCAACTCGGACAAGGGCTATCAGGGCGACCTGCTGCCGGCGAAGGTCAACGTGGGCGATCAGGTCGCCAATGCTCTCAGGGCGAACGACAGCCTCGACTGGACGTTCGTGAGCGAAGATGAGGCCAAAAGCGGCGTGGAATCCGGCGAATACTACGCGGCAATCGTGATTCCCAAGGACTTCAGCACGGACCTGTTCTCCCTGCTGAGCGAGAGGACCGCGGATTCCGGGAAAACGGACAAGACCGAGGTACGGCAGGCTCAGCTCGTCTACTACTCCAACCCCAAGAAGAACCCCATCGGCTCCACCGTCACCGATCAGGGCGCCTCCACCGTACGTCAGCAGATCAGCGACACCCTCACCTCGGCCGTTGCTCAGGCCGCCGCCGGCATGCTTGATTCCGTGTCCGCCTATCTCGACACGGACCAGAGCACACGATCCATCAGTGCATTGAGTGCCAATCTGCGGCAGCAATCAAGCGATCTCGCCGACGCTGCCGATCTCGCTTCGAGCTACGCGGATCTCGCCGATTCCGCGGCATCCCTGCTCGACGCATCTGACAAGTCGATGGAACAGACGAAGCGGTCGCTGCAATCCTCCACCGTTGACATGGACGGCTTCACCGGCAAGCTTGGAGACGCATCCACGTCGATCGACCGCATCAACGAGAACATGACCAACGGACTCGATTCCTCGGCGGACGCCTTCGATACCGTCGGCGACAACGCCGAGGAGACGCTGAGCAAACCCGCCGAGGGAGCCGCCAACACTGCGGTGGCCCTGCGCGAGATCTCCACGAACCGCGTCAGGCCAATGATCGCGAGCCTGACCCAATACCGCAATACGCTGGTCTCCATCAGGGAATCGTTGCACACCGAACCGGCCAAGGCCTCGATCGACCGGGCCATCGCTGATGTGGACCGCACCCTCACACGCCTCAACGACACCGACACGAAGATCAACGACGCCGCGGACCAGGCCGAAGCCAAGGGGCAGACGATCACCGACGCCGGCAAGGACATCGCCGCGCAGGCGCAGGCCAGCGCGCAGTCGATCCGCGATCTGAACAAGTCGTATCAGGACAACGTCGTCGCCACGCTCTCCGGCGTGACCGACTCCGCCAAGCGGACTGGTGCGGATGCCAAGGCATTGGTCGACGACGCCACCGCGGCGCTCGCCGACGTGACCGGTCAGACCGACGGCAGTGGTTCGGCCGGTGCGCTGACTGACATCCGTGAGGTGACGGATAATATCAACACGGCGCATGACACGTTGCTCGAGCAATCGAAGAAGCTCGGCGAGACCGCCGACAAGCTGGACGAGGCCATGGCATCCGGCGGCGTGGACGAGGTGCGCAAACTTCTCTCCCAACCCACGGACACCATCGCTCTGGCGATGACCACGCCCGTCATGACGAAGCGCATAGCCGTGTACCCGATCGCGAACAACGGCTCCGCGATGACCCCGTTCTACACGCTGCTGGCCATCTGGGTCGGCGCGATGTTCCTAGGCATCGTCCTCAAGGCGAACGTATCGGACAAGATCGCCGCGACCTTGGACCATCCGAGGCCGTGGCAGCTGTATCTGGGCCGCGGCCTCACCTTCGTCGCGTTCTCGCTGGCGCAAACCACCGTGCTGGGGCTCGGCGACCTGCTGTATCTGCGCGCGCAGGCGGAGAATCCGTTCCTGTTCATGCTATGCCTGTGGTGGTCGTCGCTGGTGAGCTCGACGCTCGTCTACACGCTGTCGGCCGTGTTCAGCACCGTCGGCAAGGTGATTTGCGCCGTGCTCATGGTCTCGCAGATCGCCGGCATCGGCGGCACGTTCCCGGTGGAGATGCTCCCGAGCGGTTTCAGGCAGCTGTACCCCTACCTGCCGTTCTCTCATGGCATCACCGCGCTGAGGGAGACCGTCGGCGGATTCTACGGCAACGTCTACTGGGAGCAGATGGGTCGCATGGGCATCTATCTCGTGGTCGCCTTGCTCATTGGCTTCGTGCTCTACACGCCGGTGACCCGCGCCATGGCGAAGACCAACAAACTGGTCTCCAGCACGATGGCGATGAACTGAGACGGATTGGAGAACTCTCTACCGAGCTGTCAGCTGATGCTTCCGGACCTTTTTTAGGAAATTCTTTCTGAAATTTCCCAGTGGCCCGAAGAAGCGTTCGTCGGTAGCGGTCTGTTCGTGGTTCTCGTACTTGAGGGCTGTCAGTTCGATGGTGCAGATGAGATCCGCTATCTGTGCAAGACGGTAGTCGGTCGGCGATCCCCTGCGGTAGACGATGGCCTTCTTCGAGAGCGCGTACTCCACCGCGCCGTGAATGGCCTGCGTGACGAGGCTCTGGCCGCCGTCGTAGTACACCTTGATGGCGTCGAAGCTCTGAAAGAGCGCCAGATGGTCGAACACGATGTTGACGATATCGCGTTTGATGCGCGTTCCCAGCTGTTCCAAGGTCGCGTAATCGGCCTTTCGGTAGATGAGCGTCACGTATTGTGCCGGCAGTTTGAACAGCATGGACAGGAAGTAGGTGGGCAGGCGCTTGCGCTGGCTGATGCCGAGGTGTTGGTAGGCGTCATGGCCGTTCAACAGCGGGGAAGCATGCATGGGGATATCCGGCAGGCCGGCATTGCGGAGCAGCTGCTCGTATGCGGCGAACACGGGGATGACGGGATCGGATTGATCGTGGAACACCAGCGTCAGCGCGTAGTACTTGGACTGGAATCCCTGTTCGCCGCTCTCGTCGGCGAAGATCGAGACGTCCGCCATGATGCCCCCTGAAAAATAAAAAATGCCGGGGGATTACCCCCGGCTCTTGGAAGTCTCACATTGCTGCGGACCTGTGTAGGAGACACGGTATCAGATTCGGCCCCGGATTGCAAAGCATCGGTTGGCTGTGGGAAATCGGGGGAGAGAGCGGCGCTATGCCTCGGGGAGTGCCGGAGACTTAGGGAAGGGCTCTCTCCCTCTACCGTCATTCGGTGCTGGTCGTTCAACGACGGGTCGTCGCGTGGCAGTCGCTGGCTGGTGATCGGTCGGCGACGACCTTTGCGTGGAAACGTGAGGAATCGCTGAGTCTCTTGGGTTCGTAGGATTCAGTGCCGGAATCGGCGTCGGCGGAGGTGAGCCCCGCGTGGGCTGTCGAAGCGTGCCATAGGAGAATGCGCAGAGCGACGGAATGGATGTGTCCTCTCTCCGTAATCCACACTGGTTCCTGAAAGCACTCGGCCCGCCTCCAATGCAGGACGCGGGCCGGTGAAAGCAACCGATAGGTCAGGCCTATCGAACAGCTCACAGTATATCATTGATTGACTTAATAACTTGAGCATGACCACTCGAACCGGTGAGGGCTTCCAAATGCTGGAACGCGATAAGACGCTTCGCGAAGTCTTCGAATCAACAAGAGCAAACTTCATCTACCTTAAAGAAGGCGAGAGATGTCGGGGGATGGCTCCGGCTCTTGGAATGTCACGTTGCGAATGTCACATTACTGCGGACCCGTGTACGGCACAGGTCCGCAGAAGACGTCGTGGTTTTGCAAGTGACGGCCGGCAGGCTTATCACGGCGTGGCGCGTTCTCTGGATTGGGTATGAGACGCGTGTTGCATACCCTCGTGTAGCACCCCGTTTTGACAAATCGAGCGTGGGGGGGGGGGTAGCTTTTACTGCCAGTGGATGTAGCGATGACAGGCATCGTGTCTGAGGTTGTCGAATCCGCCATGAGTGTAGTTTGTTGTGGAAGAAGAGACGGGATGCGCATGCTCCGCAAACCTATGTGCCGGTTGATAGTCGTGTTCCTGACAGTGGTGGTGATGCTGGCCACCGGCGTCAATATCGTTCCCGAAGCGTTCGGCGAGACGACGGACGATGCCGCATCGTCCGAGACCGTCCAATCCCCCGATCCTCTCGAGTCCGCGGATGCCGGCATACCCTCCACGTCCAATTCCTCCAATTCGAACGACGTCAGTCAGGGTGGACAGGAGGTCACCGGCAATTCGAAGTCCGAGATTCGGGTGAACCTGTTCAAGGACGCGAACCATCAACAACCGTTGGAAAATACCGACAAGGTGCAGGTCGGCGACACAATATACGGCCATATCGTCTGGGATTGGGACGAGAGCGAGAAACCGACGATCGGCGACAACATCCGCTACTACACGTTCCCGAAGAACATCACCGTCAAGGACGTGGGATCGGAGAAGAACCCCAAGAACCTGTACGACGCACGCGGTAATTTAGCCGGCGGCTGGTGGATCACGAACGGTGTCGTCTACGGCAAGTGGAACGAGGACTGGCTGAAGGCCAATCCCACGGATGTCGAGTCGTTCGTGAACTTCGACTTCACCCTGAACGATGATGGCAGCAACAGCGGTGACAAGGTGGTCATCGATTTCGGCACCAAGGGCGAGGACATCACCGTCAACATCGACAAGTCCAAGATCGAGGGCTCCAAGACCTACACGATCAATGCCGACGGCACTGTGACGTTCACCGTCAACGTGAAACCCAAGTTCGATGTCAAGAACATGGTCGTCACCGACACGTTGGGCACGAATTTCAACTTCGTGAAGGGCAGCTTCAAGCTGGATGGCAAAAGCCTCGATAACGTCACCATCAATGGCCAGAACGCCACAGTCAATCTCGGCGATCTCAAGGCCAACGCCAAGAACGGCTATAAGCTCACCTACACCGCTACGCTTACTGACGAGGCAAAGAAACTCCTCGCCGAAGGCAAGCTCTCCCAGAACGACTCGAAGAACACCGCCGAATGGAGCTGGACCGGCTCCGAGACGCCCGGCAAAGCCGAGACCACGCCGTACCTGAACTACCAGATGATCGACAAGAGCAACGGCTCGCTTGACGGCGACAGGGGCATCAAGTGGATCGTGAACCTCAACAACGGCAACTACAAAGCCGACATGGGCGGGTATACGTTCACCGATACGCTCAAGGACGGCCACCACTACACCGGTACATATCAGGTATACAAGGGCAACGATTGGAGCAATCCGGTCGCCTCCGGCACTCTTGACGGCACCGCCAAGAGCTTCACCTACACGTTCCCCAATGACGCCGGTCATGAGCAGTATCACATCGTCTACTACACCGCGCTCGACGATCCGTCCTCGCAGGGGACGGTGAGCAATGGCGCCACCATCACACCTCCCGGCAACGATCCAACGAAGCCCGACGGCAGTGACGACGGCACATACACGCCTCAGGACACGAACACCTACATCACCAAGACGCTCGATTCCAACACCGCCGCGTCGAACGGCCTGGCGACATGGTCATCGGTCATCGCGACGTCGAAGATGAGCGGCTTCACCGATCCGAAGAAGATCACGTTCACCGATAAGCTCTCCGAGCCGAGCGGCACCAAGGCCACGTTCACGTTCTACGGCGAGCCGATACTTGCGCTCGCCGACGGAACCAAGCTCGTCAAGGACACCGACTACACGCTCAAGTTCAACAGCGCCAACGACACGATGACCATCACCTTCAAAGGTGACAAGGTCGGGAGTGCGATCGGCCAACAGGACATCAAGGTCACGTACACGACGGTCTGTGATAGGACGCCCGGCACGTACGACAACAAGGCGAGCGTGAAGTTCAACGGCGTGACCAAGTCCGCCGAGGCCGACTACACAATCGACGATGACAACCTCGTGTCCAAGACCGGCTCGATGAAGTGGGACAAGGACTTCGATTGGTCGAAGGTCGATTCGTCGGAAAAGACCAAGGGCGCGTGGATCGCCACGTGGAAGGTCACGGTGAATGAGGACAACGACCCGTACAACGGTGCCGGCAAGGTGGATCTCAAAGGCCAGCCGATCGTCGTGACCGATACACTGCCCCAAGGCATGCGCTACATTCCTGCCGGTGCGGGCTACGACGGCAAGTACACGGTGCAGGCCGGCTGGTGGCCGGGAGCGTTGCAGAACCAGAGCCTTGACGCCGTGAAGTCGGAATCGGACGGCCGGATCACCTTCACCATTCCCACGAAGGCCGTCGTACAGAACGCAGACGGCTCCGACAAGGCATACGCCGTCCTCACCTATTCGACCGCCGCCAAAGGCACCGGTGAAGGCGTCAACTTCACCAACAGCGTCGACGCGCAATCCGGTTCCACACATCTTGGCACTGACTCGTCCACGGTCAAGGGCAAGAACACGGTGATCGACAAGGCGGCCCAGCAGATCAAGGATCTGAACCATGTGCGCTACACGATCTCGGTGAACCCAGAAAGCGCGGATCTGATCAAAGACTCGGACACCATCACCCTGTCCGATGTGATGGATGCCAAGGGCACGTTCATGCCCAGCTCGCTCAAGATCACGAACGTGGGCACCGGTGAGACCGTCGTTGTGCCGGTCACTCTGGAGGATGTGACCGACAAGGATGGCAATCCCACGCAGAAACTGACCATCACGTTGCCGGATTCCACAGCACTCAAAGTGGTGTACGACGTCAAGCCGACCGGCAAACCCGGTGACAAGGTGACGCTCAGCAATACGGCATCGCTCAAGGGCGTGGCCGGCGGCAGCTCCACCAACGAGAAGAAATGGACGATCACCAACGCGAGCGCCGGCACCGAAGGCGCGAGCGGCACGGTCACCGTCACCAAGGTGGATGCAGACGACCTGAGCCGGTATTTGCAAGGCGCCGAGTTCGCGCTGTATCAGGTCGATATGGACAAGCTCAGCGGAACCAAGGTGACCTTCGAACAGGTAAAGAATGCCTCGAACAAGGTCCAGGCAAAAACCACGAATGCCAATGGCATGCTGACCTTCGGCAGTGCGGATAATCCACTGGCCAATAACACGCTCTACTATTTCACGGAGACGAAGGCGCCGAACGGCTACGAACTCGATTCGGCCCCGCACTATTTCATGATTCCGAGCGGCAATGCCAGCGACGCCGATACGGCGCTCGCACGCGCCAAAGGCTTCGGGCTCGCCGTCTCGTCCAACACATCCTTCACAGCGACCGACGCGCGCATTCCCAATCCGGCGACGGCCTCCGTCACGCTCGGCAAACAGCTGTCGGGGCGTGCATGGGACGACGACGATCAGTTCACTTTCCAGCTGTCTCCTGATGAGGAAGATAGCAAGGACGTGACCGAGGACGAGGTCAAGGCCGCGATGCCGGAGTCCACAACCGCCACCGTCAGGAAGACCGGAACCGGCGCGGACGGCAGCAGCACCGCGTTCTCGTTCGGCGATTTCACATTCTCCAAGACGGGCACCTACGCCTATACGGTCAAGGAGACCGGCAATGGCGGCAATGGTCTGACGCTCGACACCCGCACCGCGAAGGTCGTGTTCACGGTCACGAAGAACGCCGTCGGCGATCTTGTCGCCACGTCGAAGATCACAGGCCTGGACGATGTGCGCGGCACGCAGACGTTCAAAAACACGTATACGCCGACGTCGGCGAAGGCGAGCAACAACATCAAGGTGCAGAAGGATCTGTGGGGCACATGGAAGGACGGGTATTCCTTCGAATTCCGTCTGGAGCCCTCCTCGGATACCCCGGATGCGCCATTGGCCACCGAAGCCGACGAAAGGCAAGGGTATACGAGCCTTACGGTGACCGACGGCGAAGTGCATGCCTTCCCTGACATCACCTATACCAAGGCCGGCGTCTACCACTACAACATCTACGAGCACACGCCGCCGGACGCCGAGAGGATTCCCGGCATCGACTACTCCAACGCGCTCTACCATGTGGCGGTGACCGTCTCCGATGACGGTGCAGGCAAGTTGTCCATCGACCCGGACAAGGGCGTCGTGATGACCAAGGTGTCCAACGACGACGGTTCTGACTACAAGAATCCTGACAAGCCCATCGCTTACAACAAGGCATGGTTCCAGAACGCCTTCGACGCGGAAAGCATCAACCTCAGCCTGCTCGCCATCAAGAACTATACCGATAAGACCGGCTCCAAGCCGTTGACCGACGGCATGTTCTCGTTCACTCTGACCGGCAACGACAAAGCGCCCATGCCCAACGGTGTGAGGCCCGGAGGGTCAGTCACCGCAACCGTCACCTCGGACGGCGCCGTGTCGTTCCCCTCGATCAAGTACACGACCTTCGATGACGGCGACAAAACCTACACGTACACCCTCAAGGAGAACGCGCCGGCCGGTGCCGTGACGAGTGACGACGGCAAAACCGCCACGCTCAACGGTATGACCTACGACCTGACCGTCTACACGATCAAGGTGGAACTGAGCAACGAGGTCATCGATGGGCAGGCGACACTCGTCTCCAAGACGACCACCCTCGACGCGCAAGGCAATCCGATTGATGCATCGAAGCTTGACCAAGGTCGCCCGGTATTCTCCAACACGTATGATCTGACGCCCGCCACCGCAAGCGTCGCCGGACAGAAGACCCTGACCGGGCGTGATATGGATGCGAACGAGCGGTTCACGTTCCAACTGGCCGCCGCGGCCGACGACACCGCCGAAGCCAAGGCGGCACGCGACGGTCTCGCGGACGACTCCATCGTCTTCGGCGACGACAAGGCATCCGAAACGATGACGGCCACCGTGACCGGCGCGCAGGACGGCGTGGCATCAGGCTTCACGTTCGACGGCATCCACTTCACCAAGCCGGGAGTCTTCAAGTTCCGCATCTCCGAAACCGGTGACGTGAAGGCCGGCACGACCAAGGATACGCACGTGTCCTACGCGACCGTCACCGTCAAGGACAACGGTACCGGTGGGCTCGTGACCGATATCGCCTACGACAACACCGACGCGACAACCGAATCGGACCGGAACGTGAGCGACAAGACCGCCTTCACCAACACGTACGGTGCGAGCGGCCGTGTGTTCTTCCTGCTGCACAAGAAGCTCACCGCCGCAAGCGGCGCCATCGCGCCGACACTCAAGGCGGGAATGTTCACCTTCGGCCTGTATCAGGGCGAAGGTGCGGAGAACAAAACGCCGATCCAGACCAAGTCGAACATCGTGCCAGACGGCGGCGAGGCATCCGGCCACATCGTCTTCGACGATATCATCTATACGCCGGAGTCTCTGAAGCAGGCAGTGGCCGACGGATACGCCACGTACGACGCCACGGCGAAGAACTGGACGCTCACCTACACGGTCGCTGAGCTCGACGGCAGCGACCAGCCTGTCACGCAGGGCTACTCGAAGGACGGCATCGTCTACGACGCCACCACCCGCAAGGTCATCGTCACGGTCAGGGACATGGGTAACGGCACGCTTGGCGTCGGCTATCGTGTGAGCGACGGTGACGTGAGCACGGACGACGATCCCGATTCCGAAGAGGCCGCGTTCAACAACGTGTACACGCCTTCGCCCGCCACGGCACAGCTGTATGCGCAAAAGACGCTCTCCGGCCGTGACTGGCAGGACGGCGACTCGTTCACGTTCCGCATGCAGGCCATCTCCGGCACGCTGGTCGACGGTTCGGCCGTTGCGAAAGGTTCGATGCCGATGCCGGACGGAGCCTCGGATGGCGTGCTTACGCGCGAGGCCACCAATGGCAACGCGTTCTCCTTCGGCGAGATGACCTTCGCCAAACCCGGCACGTACCTATACAACATCGACGAGATACAGCCGGAGAATCCGTTGCCGGGCGTGAGCTACTCCACCGACCTGTACCGGGCCACCGTCACCGTGACCGATGACGGCAAGGGCACTCTGTCTTCTTCCGTGAAACTGGAACGGGTCGAGAAGGGCGCCGACGTCGAAACGCGGAAGGCGTCGTCGAAGACGGCCTCAAAGAAGACGGCGTCGTCCGCGAAGCGGGTCGCGGTGACCACCATGCGCACGGTCAAGATCAAGGCGACGGACAATAACGAACCAGTCGCGCAGATCACCAACGTGTACGACGCGCTGTTGCATAACTGGTCCCCGAAGGTCAGGAAGCAATACGTCGACAACAGCGGCGGCAACCCGTTGACCGCCGGAAAGTTCACGTTCAAGCTCGTCCCAATCGACGGCGCCCCGCTGCACGTGATCGGCGACGATGGCAGCATCGCCGACGTGGACGAACTCACCACCAAGAACACGGCGAACGGTGAAGCGTCCTTCAAGGACATACGATTCACCGACAAGGACCTCGGTGCGAACGGCTCAGCCAAAACGTACGCCTATCGTGTTTCCGAGATCGCAGGCGACGAGCATGGCATGTCCTATGACAAGGCCGTGTACACGTTCGAAATCACGGTCGGTCGTGATACGGGAGGACTGCTGGCCGTCACGCAGGTCGTCAAGGATGCGGACGGCAACGTGGTGACGGACGCCGATGGCACCGATGTGGCCATGCCGAGGTTCTCGAACACGTACACGCCTCAGCCGGTCAAGGTGCGGCTCAAGGCGCGTAAGACCCTGAGGGGAGGCACGCTCAAAGCCGGCCAGTTCTCGTTCAAGCTGTACCACGGATTCCAGTTCGGCGATCCCAAGGGCCAATCCTTCACAGCCGAGGCGTTCCAGACCAAGACGAACGACGCGGACGGCGACGTCTCCTTCGACGAGCTCACCTTCTACCAAGTCGGCTCGACCTACTACTCGCTGATCGAGGACGTGCCAGACGGGGCGGTGAACAATGTCAAGGACGGAGTCACCTACAAGGACACTTGGAACTACGTGAAGGTGACGGTCACGCTCGACAAGCAGACCGGCGAACTCAAGGCGACGGTCACCGATATGGATACCGGCAGCGATACCACGCAGTTCACCAACACATACGACGCGGCCGGTTCGGTGACGTTCTACACGCGCAAGATCTTCGAGAATATCGACGGCACCGCCCACGAGATTCCCGAGGACGCGTTCGATTTCACGCTCTACGAGGGCAATGTGAATGCCGCTGACGGATCGGCGAAGCCGCTGCAGACCAAGACCGTGCCCGCGAGCACGACCGGCAACAGCTTCGTGACGTTCGACACCATCGTCTTCGGCATGGATGACCTCAGAAACGCCGACGGCACCTATGCCAAGTCGAAGACGTTCACCTACTCGGTGAAGGAGAACATACCGGCCGAGAACGATCCGAAACATCTGGCCGGCGCCACCTACGACGAACAATCTCACACGTATCAGGTGACGGTCACGGACAACGGTGCCGGCAAGCTGACCACCAGAGTGGAGGTCGACGGCGAATACGGCGGCGACAGCAAGATCATCCCCGTGATCACGAACCGGTACTCGGCCGTGCTGCTGCCAAACACCGGCAGTGACGTGACGATGTTCGACTGGCGACTGTCCGGCGGACTGCTTGTCGCCCTCGCGGCGGGAGCACTGGCGCTGGTCCACGCATCCCGCAAACGCGGCGGTCTCAGCATGTAGTCGGCTGCGCCGACTCGGAACCATCAGGATTTCAACAACAAAGAACACTCGAAGGAGTAATCATGAAGAAGATAGGAAAAGCCGTATTCGGCCTCATCGCCGCCGTGGCGATGCTATTCACGGGGCTGATCGCGCCTGTCACGGCGATGGCGGCGGGAGAGTATTCGATCACCATCGGCACGCAGACCAAGCCGGTCACCAAGGACCACACGTTCGAGGCATATCAGGTGTTCGCCGGCGACCTGTCCGAGAAGGGCAACGACGTCACGTTGTCCAACATCAGCTGGGGCAACGGCGTCAAGGGTAGCGAACTGCTCGCCGCGCTGAAGCAGGATGCCACGCTTGGTGCTACGTTTACTAGCGCGAATGGCGCCGCCGACGTGGCCGCCGCCTTGACCGCGGACAACGCGGCCGCGTTCGCCAAGGTCGCCGCCGCCCACCTGACCGAGACGACCTCCGGAACCGGCGCGTACGACGAGGGCGCGAAGACCTACACGATTTCCGGTCTGGACGCCGGCTACTACCTGGTCAAGGACAAGGACGACTCCCTCGGCGACAAGACCGAGGCCTACACCGAGTTCATCCTCCAGGTGGTCAAGAGCGTGACCGTCGAGCCGAAGGCCGACGTGCCTACCGTTGAGAAGAAGGTGTGGGATACCAACGATTCCGCCACCGACGACAAGGACGCGAACGACGACAAGTGGTCCGACTCCGCCGACCACGACATCAACGACACCGTCGCCTTCCAGCTGACCGGCTCCCTGCCGAGCAACTACGACGCCTACACCACCTACGCCTACACGTTCACCGATACCCTGTCCAAGGGCCTGACGCTGGATCAGGACAGCATCAAGGTGTACGCGGTGAAGGGCGCTGGCGACGCGCAGACCAGGACCGAGATCAAGAAGCTTGCCGCAGACTCCGCAGACAAGGACGGCTACACGGTCGCCACCGCCGCCTACGAGGGCACCGGCGACAAGTACGAGGGCGGCACCGTGCTGACCCTCAAGTTCGCCGATCTCAAGCAGGCCGCCGCCGCGGATGCCGCCAACACCCCGGCCATCGACAAGGACACCAGGATCGTGGTCGAGTACAACGCCACGCTGAACGAGAACGCGGTCATTGGCTCCGCCGGCAACCCGAACAAGGTGGACCTGACCTTCTCCAACAACCCGAACGGCGAGGGCGAAGGCAAGACCCCGGAGGACGTCGTCACCGTGTTCACGTTCAAGATCGTGGCCAACAAGGTCGACGAGAACAACGAGGCCCTCGAAGGCGCCGGCTTCACCCTGTACAAGTTCAACAAGGACTCCAGCAAGTACGAGGCCGTCGGCGAGGAGATCAAGGGCGACACCATGACCCAGTTCAACTTCTCTGGTCTGGACGCGGGCCAGTACAAGCTCGAGGAGACCACCACCCCGGCCGGCTACAACACCTGGGAGGGCCTCGAGTTCAAAATCGTCGCCGAGCATGACGCCACCGCGGACGACCCGCAGCTGAAGACGCTGAAGTTCACCGACCTGAACGGCAAGGAGATCAACGACTTCACCGTCGATACGAACAAGGACGGCGGCAGCATTGACGTCGTCAACAAGAAGGGTTCCAACCTTCCGGAGACCGGTGGCATCGGCACCACGATCCTGTACGTGGCCGGCGCTGTGTGCGTGGCCGCTGCGGGCCTGTGGTTCGGCCTGCGCCGCCGCAACGCGTCCCGCTGATCGCGGCTGATATGCCGATGCGCTGATCGGCCGATCCGGTGATGCCGGCCCGCTTCTGCCAGAAGGCGGGGCGGCATCACCGCCGCTGCCGGCCGAATCGGAAATGGTAAGTCAACGAAGAGATTGAAGCAAAGAACGATGATGATTCACGCAGATCAAGGTCACACCCACGGTCGTGCGCAAGGCCGCGGCCAGGACCGCGGCGCGGCGCAGGCGCGAGGCGCGCTGGCCCATGCCCCGCGTGCGGCGGGCGGTGTCTTTGCGGCGGTCTGCTCGCTGATGCTTGCCGTCGCGATGCTCCTGACGGGCTTCATGCCGGTTCCCGCGCTCGCGGACGAGACGTCCGGCGCCGAGGCCCGAACCGGCTCCATCACCGTCGACTATGCGAACGCGGGCACGCCGATCGCGGGCGCGACGGTCAACCTGTACCATGTGGCCGACTGGGCGCCAAACTCCGACCGTAATACGTTTACGACGATCAGCCCGTTTTCAGACAGCGGCAAGTACCCGCTTGACTGGTCGCTGCTGAACAGCGGAGGTTCCGTTGATTATCAGCGGTTCGCCACCACGTTGGTCGGTCTCATCGAAAGGAACAAGCCGACGGCCGCCGCCACCGCGGCCACCGACGCCAACGGCGGTGCCCGATTCTCCGGCCTTCCCAAGGGCCTCTATCTGGTCCTCATCGACGGCTATGACGATGGCTCCATCACCTGCGGCCCGTCGTACGTGCTGGTCGCATTGCCATCCAAGTCGGTGGCCGACGCCGACGCCATGACCATGGACGTCACCCTCGAGCCGAAGAACGACTGCGAGACCACGCCTCCCACACCGCCCACCGAAACGGTCAAGAAGAAGGTGGTCAAGGTCTGGAAGGGTGATTCCGCCGCGAACCGTCCGGGCAAAATCGTCGTGCAACTGTTGCAGGACGGCACGGTGATCGACGAAGTGGAGCTCAACGCCTCCAACAACTGGACCCATGAATGGAACGATCTGCCGGTCGGTCATGACTATCAGGTGGTTGAGAAGACCGTGCCGGACGGCTACACCGTGCTGACGGATCGCGAGAACGACGTCGTCACCATCACCAACACGTACACGCCGCCGACGACCCCACCGAGCAATAACACCCCACTGCTTGGCAAGACCGGCGCCAGCGTGGGCATCGCCGCGATCTGCGCCGGCACGCTCGGCGGACTGGGGCTCATCCTCTTCATACGCCGCAGGCACAGGGCGAAGTAGTGGATCGCGGGAGCTTCGTGAACTCCTCTCAATTGGCTTCACTGCTAGCTCCCCTCAACCTTGAGGGAAAGCAAAACGATGCTCCCTCGGCTAAGAGGGGTCAATCTATATGGACCATATGGAAGGAATCAGCATGGCCACCCATCGCAAAAAGGCCACGGATACAGTCTCGCGCATCATCTCCGCATTCTTCGCGATGGTGCTCGTCGTAGGACTGACGCTGCTGGCGTACCCCACGGTGGCGGACTGGTGGAATCGCATGCATCAGTCGCGCGCGGTGGCCACGTACATCGAACAGACCGAAGATCTGTCGAAAACCGAACGCAAACGTATGCTGGACGCCGCGCATGCGTACAACACGAAATTGCCAACAACCGCGGACCGATGGATGCTTACCAAGGAGCAGAAAGTCGAGTACGAGTCATTGTTGGACGTGTCGGGCACGGGCGTCATGGGGTATGTGACGATTCCGAAGCTCAAGGTACGGTTCCCGGTGTATCACGGTACGGACGAGAGTGTTCTGCAGATCGCGATCGGTCATTTGGAGGGCAGCAGCTTGCCGGTGGGCGGAGCGGCCACGCACGCGGTCGTTTCCGGGCATACCGGACTGCCGAGCGCGAAGCTGCTCACCGGCCTCGACACCCTCGAAAAGGGTGACACGTTCGCGTTCCACGTGCTGGGTGAGACCTATACCTACCAAGTGGACAAGATCAGCGTTGTGTTGCCGAACCAGTTTGACAATCTCGCGATTGAGGACGGCAAGGATTACGCGACCGTGATCACCTGCACGCCGTACGGGGTGAACACGCATCGCCTGCTTGTGCGCGGTCACCGCATCCCCAACCCCGTCGAACCGGACGCCACCGACTACGACAGTCCAGTGCGCATGCTCACGATCGGCATTGTCTCGGTCTCGGTCGTGGTACTTGTCATCGGTATCCTGGTTGTGCGCTGGTTCGCCGTGCGCCGCCGTTGCCCCCGCGCCAATCACTCCACCGGCCAGCTCGTGGCGCGAGACGGACAGTAGAGCGGCGATAAGTAGACGTCGATGACGGTGTACCATGCCGGGGGTAATCCCCCGGCATTTCATCTGCACTATCGAACTGACTGCGCTCAAGTACGAGAATCACGAACAGACAGCGACCGACGAACGTTTTTCCGGGTCGGCACGCGCTTCAAGAAAAATTACCTCAAGAAGGTACGGAAGCATCAGCTGGCATTTCAGTAGAGCTCACTCAGTAGATTTCACCCAAGCCGGCATTCACGCCGCATCGAGCATCTTCACCGACGCCGTTGAACCGCGGCAGTCAGCGTATGGTCACATGTTCGCGACCGATACGCCAAACGTGATCGGCAGGATCTTGGCCAGAAACGCGAGCAACTTGTTGAACGGATGCGGCAGGTAGATGGCCTTGTTTCGCTTGACTGCACGGATTGAACCGACCGCCACGTCACGCGGGTCCAGTACCGGCAGCGACGTCCGCTTCCCCGGCCCCGCGTCCGAGACCGCATCGGCGGATGGTTCCGAACCACGCGACAGCATCGGCGTATCCATCAGTCCTGGCTGCACCACGGTGACATGGATGCCGTGCGGCTTGAGTTCCTGCCGCAGCACGACGGACAAGGCGCGCACATAGGACTTGCTGGCGCTGTATGCCGCCAGATTGCTCACCGGTGAGGCTCCAAGAATGGAGCCGGTCTCCAGAATCATGGACCCGCGTTGCATGTACGGCAGGCATAGGCGCGTGACCATCGTGGCCGCCATGACGTTGAGCTGCACCAACTGCAGTAGGCGCTGCGGATCCTCATCAGCGAACGGCCGGCTCGCACCGATGCCCGCGTTGCTGACAAGCATACGGATAAGCGGCTTGGCGGCGTCAAGCCTGTCACGCAGTTCGTCAAAGCTGCGCAAATCGGTCAGATCGAGCGAAACCGGCACGATGCGAACGCTCTGATATTCAGAGGCGATTCGTTCGAGTTTGCCTTTGCTGCGAGCGATTATCCAGATCTCCCGGATTTCCGGGCACTCACGGATGATCGCATCAATATATGCCCGGCCAAGGCCGGAACTTGCGCCGGTGATAATGGCGATAGGCATTGCCAATCCACTCCCTTTCATTCGCGTTCGTCAATTACCCAATGATCAGAACCGGACCACGACCTTGCCCGACGCGCGCCCTCCCACGCCGGCGACAAGCTTGAGCGCCGCTTGAATGTCGTCAAGACGGAACATGTGCGGGTCGATGGAGGGGCGCACATCACGCTCCTTCACGATGTCGGTGACATGACGCAGCTGTTCACCATCCGCCCGCACGAAGATGAATTCGTACCGCTTGCCCTGCGCCTGCGCCTTCTTGTCGAGCTTCGATCCGGCGAGCGAGAACAGCGTGCGCTTGAGGAACGGCATCTGCATGCGTTCGGCGAATGCTTTGTTGGGCACGCCACGCAAGCTGAGCAACGTACCACCGGGTTTCAGCACGGACAGCTCACGGTCGAACTCGGCCGGTCCGAGTGTATCGATCACGTAGTCGACGCCGATGCCGGCCTGCCAGTAATTCTCCGCACGGTAGTCGAGATACCTGTCGGCGCCGAGGGCGAGAATCTCGTCGCGCGAGCGCTCGTTACCGGTGACGGTGACGTCCAGCCCCAGCGATTTGGCGATCGGCACCGCCATGCGTCCGAAGCTGCCCGAGCCTCCGGGAATGAGGACGCCCTGCCCCGGCTTGGCGTCCAGAACCTCCGTGAACGCCTGCCACGCGGTCAGACCGGTGAGCGGGATGGTCGCGGCCTCGTCGAAATCATAGCCCTCGGGCATCGGTGCCACGGCGTCGGCGGGCAATGCGACGAATTCAGCGAGCGCGCCGGGGTGGTCGATCGGCGTGCGGGCATACACGCGATCACCCGGCTGGAATCCGCGCACCGCGTCGCCCACGCGTTCCACGACGCCGGCGACCTCGTTGCCGAGCGTGACCGGCATCGGATAATCCTGGATCAGCTTGACTCCGCCGGTGACGACCAGCAATTCCAGCGGATTGACTGCCGCCGCCTTGACGCGAATCAGTATGTCGCGGTCGCCGATGGACGGTTCGGGGATCTCGTTGACCTCAACCCCCGCAATGGCCTTGGCGACGTCTTTCTCGTAACGGTTGATCTGCGCTGCTCGCATGGTGGCGCGTCCTTTCTTCGATTCCGCAGGTGTTGGATTTCCGACGACCCAGTAATGTAATATTTAGAATTACATTAAACCATATCGTGACGCCGGGATATCGTCAACATAGCAGCGTCGCAACGCCTGAACATATGGGACGACGGCACGAAGGACGGGAGGACACATGCATATCAGCATGAAATGCTCAGTGGCGGTGCACTGCCTCATCTTCATGAACGAAGCCGGCAGCGACGACCGCGTCACCAGCACGCTGCTGGCCGAAAGCACTGGCTGCAACCCTGCAAGCATTCGAGCGCTCTTCGCCGCGCTCAAAAAAGCCGGCATCATCGATGTCCAACGCGGCAACGTCGGTGCACACCTGATCCAAGACCCCAAGGATGTGACGTTGCTCGACATCCAGAACGCCGTCGAACCCGATGGATTGGCCACCATGATCGGCGTCCACCAATACAAGGGACAGTCATGCCCCGTGGCGCGGAATATCCACGCCACGCTCGCCCCCTCCTACGAGAAGATCGAACACGCCACAGCCGGGGCCATGCGCTCCATCACGCTGGCGGACATCATCGACGACTACCACGTCCAACTCAACGACAAACCCACGCGGCACCAATGACACCGCGGGTACAGGGCGCCCACAAGTGGACCTCGCTGAATTCGTTCCGCCCATTCTCATGCGACACGCCGTTTCCTCTTGCTTGTCCCAACACCTTCACCATAACTCATGAAACCGATTTCAGCAACCGTGTGTCGTGAGTGCCGTTCCGCCGCATGCTCGTGATCCTCGCTATCGATGACCACGCTTTCGGGCATACTGACGACAGTCCTGCGGAATGTATCTGTGGAATGAAAAGAGGAAGCCATGGCGGAAACGAAGCGGGAATTGTTCATCGGATCGCATCTGTCGACGTCCGGTGGCTGGGGGAAGCTACTGGAACGATCGCATGAGGAATGCGGCACCACATTTGCGTTCTTCCCGCGCTCGCCGTATGGCAAGCGGTCGAAGACGCTGACCGAGCAGGGGGCGCGAGAACTGGGCGAGCAATTACGGTCCGAACACTACGGCCCATTGGTGGCGCACGCGCCCTATGTCTACAATTTCGCGGCGAAGGACGAGTCCAAACGCGAGTTCGCCATCACCGCGATGGAGGAGGACCTGCGCCTCTTGGCCGCAATCCGGCGGGCGGGCCAGCCGATCTATCTCAATGTGCATCCGGGGGCGCATGTGGGCCAAGGCGCCGAAACGGGTTGCCGGCTGATCGCCGAAAGCCTGAGTCGCGTACTGAACGACCTCGCCGAAAGCGGCGAGGTCGTCGTGCCGATCCTGCTGGAGACCATGGCGGGCAAGGGAACCGAATGCGGTCGCAACTTCGAGGAGATCGCGGCGATCATCAGCGGTATCGAAGAACGTCTGACGCAACCACAGACGTCGGCCATGACGAAGACGCCGATCCAAACGGGGGAGCCGGAAGAAGCCGGAGTGGAATCCGAGTCTCTGGTAGGCGTGACGCTCGACACCTGCCACGTGTTCGACGCCGGCTACGATCTGCTGAACGACTTCGACGCCGTGCTTGCGAATTTCGATGAAGTCATCGGGCTGAATCGTCTCAAGGCCATTCACGCGAACGACTCCATCAACGGACTGAACTCGCATAAGGACCGTCACGCGAACATCGGTGACGGCGCACTTGGTCTACCGTTCTTCACACGTATGGTCAACGATCCCAGGCTCAACACCTTGCCGATGATCCTGGAAACCAAGGAACTGACGCCGACCACCCACCGCGATGAAATCGCCCTATTGCGCGGTCTCGCGCAGGGACAGGTTTGATTTGCGCGATCTCGTACTCGCGCGGACTTGATTTACGTACTGTCGGCCGGAATCTCACCCAAATGCGCTTGGGCGTGGTTTTCGACTGGCGATGCGACGGAGAAAACACGAACGTCATTGTCCGCAGTTTCCTGTTCTTCTTCTCTTGTGGTTGAGGTTTACTATCGTGATGATCGTAGACCTCGGGGATGCCTGTTGCTGTGGTTCTTACTCTCGACTAGCCCGGCTCAGCGCTCGTCGTCGCTCAGGGCGGACTCGGCGATCTGCTGGTAGGTGCGGCCGTTGTATGCGGTCAGCGAGGCGGCGCCCATGAGGGCCAGGGTCTTCTTCATGCTGTTCTTGAAGCTCATTGCTACTCCTTGATTGATGATGAATGAATCGGTGTTGAATCGGTTGATGGTGATACGCGCAGCATTCCGATGCTGACGCTATTGCAGGATTCAGCGAGCGTCGTTCTCGAGTCCGCGCAGGGAATCGAAGATCTGCTTGCTTGCGGCCGGGGTGGCGGTCATGGTGGCGGCGCCGTACAGGGCGAGACCGCGGATCATGCTCTTCTTGATGTCCATTATCGTTCCTTACTCGTTGTATTCGGTTACTCGTTTATTCGGTGTTTGCGGTATCTGGCGTCGCTCAGCGGGCGTCGTTCTCGAGAGACTGGATGCTGTCGAAGATCTGCTTGCTGGTGGACGGGGTGGCGGTCATAGCGGAAGCGCCGTACAGGGCCATGCCGCGCAGGATGCTCTTCTTGATGTTCATGATGTTCTCCTTAAGTCTTGCTATCTAGTCTTTGTAAATTGTCGTCTAAGTCTTATGCGTATGTGTGTTATGCGTTATGCGCCGTTCTTGAGGCGCGTGGTGTGCTCTAGCGGGCTTCTGCCTCGCGGGCCAGATCGATGACCGTCTGGTTCATCTTGCTGCAGGAACCGGCCATCACGGAAGCGCCGTACAGGGCCAGGCTGCGCATCATGCTGTTCTTCATGTTCATTGCTGTTCCCTTTTCTGCTTGTTTGTTGTCCGCCTTGTTTGGCTGACATGAATAACGATAGAGCATCGGCACGATTTGCGCAAGCGCTGGCGCAGAGAAACCTACCAAGTGGTTGGTATTGTGCCGATCTGTCGGCGTGTCGCGGCTTGAAGTCCTGAACTCCTTGAAGTTACAAGGTTTTTGTGCGGGCGGGCCGCTGCGTTTGCTTGTGATGTGAGGGCTCACTTTTTGCGGGGTACGATCAAGTTATGAAGCGGTGACGAGGGTATACGAGCTAGCGTTCCCGCGTTGTTGCGATGTTGTGTGTTGTGCTGTCGCGCCGCTGAATTGCGTGGCGGTGCGGTGATGTCAGCGGTGCGGTGGCGTGTTGTATTGGGCGCTGTCTCCGGGACTTTGGGCCGCCTGCTCGGCAATAATACGGGCTGAAAAAGACGGTTTTGGCGATTCGTAGTGTCTTGCGGACGCTGCTGAGCCTCAAAACGTCCGTAACGCACTACGAATTAAGGATTTCGTCCTGTTGGGCCCGTATTTCCGATCTTCGAGGAGCCGTGCGGACCGTTCGGCGGGGCTTCGGCGGCCGTTGTGCGTAAGTCTTGCGTGGGGGAGGGGACTGTGAAACTGCGGGTAATGAGAAAGAGGTTACGAAACCACAAGTGACAAAAAGGGCGAACGCCATTGTCCGGCCGTGGATGGAGGATACCCTTCCGTTCTCTTTCCGCCGCCTCGCCTGTCATATGTGATAGCGACCGGCGGATCGCTCTATGATTGCGGACCGTGTGGTGTGTTTTCCTGCGATGTAGAGGCGGATCTATTGGTGTGTTGGCGGCAGGTGTGGGACGGGTTCGTCGAAAACGTGATCGACTTGATCGTTGATGGTCGTCAGCGCTGGTCTTCGTGAGCCAGATCGATGACTGCCTCCATAAGGTGACGATTGGCCATGCCGGCGTTCGTGCTGGCGATGGAGGATCCGTACATGGCGAGTCCGTGCAGCATGCTCTTTGCGATGTTCATGATGGTCTCCTCTGTTGTCGTGCGTTGGACGTGACTGCTCTCCGGTTTTCGCTGGATATTGTCCTTTTGTTAGCGCTCACAATAATATGTCAACGGCACGACGTTTGTCGACGGGCGAATGTATCCCGAGGCGGGATGGTCTTGTCGGGAGTCCGACGAGAGGGCGTCGGTTCAATGGGGGGCGGTCTTTGAGTTCTGTACGAATGTCCGAGGTGGTGTGCTGATACGGCCGGTATCGTGAAAGGATTGGAGTCTTCAAGTGCTGCGACAGTTCCGATTCGAATGTAGGAGCAGCGGGGAAGGGCCTCGAACGCGAAAAGGCGGGACGCCGATTGCTCGACATCCCACCCTTGATCAGATGATGGCGTGTTCAGGAATCTGGTTCCACGGAAGTAGATTCGGACTCCGAATCAAATACCGTCAGGCCTGACGCTTGCGCATCACCAGCGTGACACCGGCTCCGACCAGCACGATCGTGGCGATCGCGATGCCGGCCACGGCGCTACCGGTACGGCTGAGCGTGGAGCCATTCGTCTTGGCGCCGGAAACGTTCTTGGATCCGTTGCCAGAGCCGTTGGCATTGTTGACGGAGTTGCCATTGGTGGTTCCGTTGTTGCCATTGATTCCGTTTCCTTCTCGGCCGTCGCCGACGCCACCCAGTACGTCGAGGCATCCCTACCCGACAAGCTGCTTGATGACAAGGCCGCCGCCAAGGTCGTCGAGGAAGCCGATCAGACCCTCGCCCCCTATACCACCGGCGTGAACTGGAGCTCCATGTTCAAGCAGCTGCAGGATCAGTGGGCTCAGTTCACTGAGAATTAGTGTGATCACACTACAACTCTCTCCCTTAGTGTGATCACACTAACGGATTGGCAAGAGTCACATTCGTTGAAATTTCAACGATCATGGCACATCCTCTTTCGTTAGTGTGATCACACTAGGGGAAGGGGATGTCCGTATATTGGATGACATTGGTTTCTATGGGATTTCGGCCGGTACCCCTGCGCTCTCTGCGCGGGTCTGAGACCATACAACGATCTGAAACGGAAGACGAGAGGGGACGAACGTGAATCGAAAGCAGTTGGACGATGCACAATCGTCGGATGTCGGATCGAGAACCTCGGATACCAGATCAGAAACCGGCACTCGTCATCGCAGCCATTCGGGTCCGGCACGTACCAGCAGTGTCAATATTCGTGACATCGCCGCGGCGGCCGGCGTCTCCGCGGCTACCGTGTCGCGTGTGATGCGCGGCAACGCCAGGGTCTCCGACGCCACCAGAGCAAAGGTCCAGGAAGCCATCGAACGACTCGGCTACGTGCCCAACGCACATGCACTGGCCCTCACCACGCCTCCCAACTCCGTCACTCTGGTGGTGGACCACATCTCCGGCGGTACCTACAGCGAGATGACCGCTGGAGTGGAACGTGAGACGTCCGATCGCAAGATGATGTTCCGCATCGCATCCACCGGTGGCAAATGGGACGAGCCCAAGCCGATTCTCGATGATCTGCTCTCCCAACGTCCCCGCTTGGCGGTGCTTACCGCCAGTGATGTGATCGATGACCCGAT
This sequence comes from Bifidobacterium tissieri, assembly GCF_002259645.1. GTDB lineage: Bacteria > Actinomycetota > Actinomycetes > Actinomycetales > Bifidobacteriaceae > Galliscardovia > Galliscardovia tissieri. The sequence continues at coordinate 132,156 of NZ_MWWV01000002.1, read as the reverse complement.
CGACGATGTGCTCAACGATTATGTGGACAAGTTCAAATCCGTGGGAACGCGTCTGGTGGTGCTCGCCAGGCCTCGTATGCGGCTGTTGCGGGAGATCGCGGTGGTGGACTACGCCAACGAAACCGGCATGTATGAACTGACAAAATACATGATCTCGCTCGGCCACCGTCGATTCATGTTCGCCGGACTGCGTCGCAACTCCAGTGTGTTAATGTCCCGATACCACGGATTCCTGCGTGCGTTGCGCGAGGCCGGCATCGAGTTCGATCCGCGTTGCACCATTCCGCTCGACATCGATCGGGCCGCCTCGATCGCCAATACCATGGCCATGTTCCCGACCGTTCACGATTGCACCGCAGTCGTCGCCGTCACCGATGAATTGGCGTTGTACGTGATCGCCGCACTGTGCAAGCTTGGCAAGTCCGTGCCCGACGACGTGTCGGTCGGCGGATTCGATGACATGCCCTACGCCGAGGATCTGATGGTGCCGCTTACCACCGTGCATGCCCCCTTCGGCAATATGGGCCATATGGCCGTCAAGATCGGTCTCGATGACTTCGGTATTGATGTGACCATGCCCACCCAGCTGGTGGTACGTGGGTCCGTGGCTCCGGTCCGGCAGTAACGATAACTGTGAAAACGTGGCGCGCTACGCGAGGATGCGAAGCGTGCCATGATGCGATGATGTTGTCGCTGCTGGCGGCGATGAATGTGGTTCTGGCCGTCGCCTGATCTTCCTGCAGGGGCGTCCCGACGTGATTCTGCGTGATTCCCTTCCTCGCCGGTGACCGATAGGCGTCAAAAAATCACACAACTCAAAAGGTCATTTGGGCCGTTGAAATTCCAAATGGGTAGCCTATGGCTGCCCTCCCTTTGTCATGTCGTGTTGTCATGTCATGTGTCATGTCGATTGGGGATGGTGGTCCGGAGCGAGGCGATGCTCAGCCGGTGCGTATGAATGGCGTCATTGTCACGACGTGTCGGGGTTGCGTATCTGAAACCGATTTCATATAATCGGTTTTGAAAACGGCGATCGTAATGATTTCAAGGTCTCGCAAATCATGAAATCAAGAAATCACTTTCATGGAATCTGATATCGACGTCGTGTGTGCAAAGACCGTTGCAAAGGAGCGTCATGTCCGAGAAATTCAATGTCATCATTGCCGCTCAGGGCGTCGCCTACAAAGGTCTGACCGAGGATGCCCGCAAGATCGCCAAGGAACGCGGCATCCTCGCCACCAACGTCCAGGCCGCCAACTCCATCCCCGTGGCCGAGTACTGCCTCGGTGTCGCTCTGCTGGAAAGCAAGGACTACACGCTCTCCCAGCATCAGTACGGCGAGCAGCGCGCCTACATCAATCGTGAGGTCAACTACGCCGACGCCGGCACCTACGGCAAGACCATCGGCGTCGTGACCGCCACCGCCCAGATCGCCCGCGACTTCATGGAGATGCTCAAGCCGTTCGACTTCAACGTGATCGCCTGGAGTCGTCACCTCACCGACGAGGAGGCCGCCCAGTACGGCGCCAAGAAGGTGGACCTCGACACCGTCTTCCGCGAGTCCGACATCGTCTCCATCCACACCCCGGGCATTCCGCAGACCGCCAACATGATCGGCGAGCACGAGCTCGGCCTCATGAAGGATGGTGCCCTGCTGCTCAACTCCGCCCGTGGCATCGTGATCGACCACAAGGCCCTCGAGAAGGAACTCGTCTCCGGTCGCATCTGCGCCGTGCTCGACACGGTATGGCCCGGTAAGTCCGACCTCTACCACGCCACGCAGTGCACGCTGATTCCGCTGCTCGATCCGGCGGTGTCCGTCGCCCCGGCGCTCAAGGCGGCCAAGGAAGCCTAGGGATCAGAATCCCAGACGGCCCGATCGGCGTTCGACGCCGTACGGGAGAGTCATACTGACATGGAGGCAACCGATTGCAACGATTGCGAACATGTCAGTATGACTTGAAATAATCAGTATCAGTTCGACTTTCGGCATGGGATCTGAAACGATTTCATGCCGTTCGTTGTTTATTGGAACGTGCGGGTACATGCGAGTACGTCAAAGGTACAGACAATACGCGGATGTCACCAGTCGTCGGAGAGCACATGAAGGAGTCCTCATGCCTAGGAACGCGCAGCGCAGCACGCCGGTGATCAAGGACGTCGCCAAACTGGCAGGGGTGTCGGCGCCCACGGTGTCGCGCTATCTCAACGGCACCGCCAACGTGAACGAGGAGAAGCGCAAGCGCATCGCGCAGGCCATCAAACTGCTCGGATACAAGCCCAGCATCGTCGCTCGCGCATTGGCGAACAAGGAAATGGACTCCGTGATGGTGTTCGCTGCCAACTCCGGCACGTTCTCCACCAACATGACCAACATCGGCGTGGAACACGGTGCGCAGGAGAAGAACTACCTGTTCGCCGTCACCTCGTTGAGTGAGAAGCGTCTCGATGAGGTGCAGCAGATGGTGCAGATGGCGCTCGGCGCGAATCCGGCCGGCGTGATCGTATACGAATACGATCGTGCCGGTGCCGAGGCGTTGCGATACATTCCCGACGACATGCCGCTGGTCATCGTCGGCGGCAACGCGGGGGAGGGGCCGTACCAGGTCATCAATTCCGAACGTGACGGTGGTCGTGCCATGACCGAGTATCTGCTCAAGCTTGGTCACCAGACGGTGTTTCATGTGGCCCGTGCCGAAGGTCCGAGTGGCAATACGCGCACCAACGGCTGGCGTGACGCGCTCGTGGCTGCGTGCGTGCCGATTCCGGAGATCGTGCGCGTGTCGTCCACCGATCTTGAGGAGGCGGTGCAGGCCGGTCGCGCGCTCGGCCGTCGCAGTGACGTGACCGCTGTGTTCGCCGGCAACGACGAGACCGCGATCGCCGTGATCAACGGTCTGCGTGAGGCGGGCCGTCGTGTGCCCGAAGATGTAAGCGTGGTCGGATTTGACGACCGTCAGTTCGCGCCGCTATGGAAGCCGGCGCTGACCAGCTATCGGCAGAACTTCAACGATATGGGCGAGCGCGCGTTTGCCATGCTCTACGAGCAGATCCAGGCCAAGCGCGCCGGCGAGGAGCCGCCGCAGTCCAGACTGGAGACCGTGCAGGGCCGCATGGTCGTACGTGGCTCGGCGTGCGCTTGCGCTCGCTGAGACGACGGCCGAGTCGACGAAAAATACGGGCTGAACAAGACGAAATACGCGATTCGTAGTGGTGTACGGACGGTTTGGGGCTTCACAACGTCCGTAACCTACTGCGAATTCCGAATAACGGGAGTTTCAGCCCGTATGTTGCGTTTATGCGTTGTGCAGTGTTTATGTGCCGTGTTGGCCACCTCGTTGCCATGCCGCCCCGGTAAGGGGGAGGGGCGCGTATCATGGGATGACACGCGAAACCGTGCGAGGCACGATGCGTGGCGCGCGAAACGCGAATTATCCAATCAATCAGGAGCGTACATGGTCGAACATCAGACAAGGCGGACGGTTCAAAAGGAAACGGTTCGTAAGGCGCTGAGACAGACCGATGATTTCGTCTCCGCACAGAATCTTCATCGTCGCCTGCAGGATTCCGGTTCCAGGATCGGACTGGCCACCGTATACCGACAGCTCAACGCCATGGCCGCGGCGGGGGAGGCCGACACCATTCGCATGGGCGGTGAGCAGCTGTTCCGCGACTGCGGCGAGGACACCCTGCGCCACCATCATCATCTGGTATGCGAGCGCTGCGGCAAGACGATCGACATTGCGCCGCCGAGCGAATCATGGTTCCGCAAGGTTGCCAAGGACAACGGGTTCACCGTAAGTCATCATATTCTGGAGATCTTCGGCGTCTGCGCCGAATGCGCGGCCGAGGAGGGCGGCGACGCTGCCGGTGATACAGACGCGCATGCGGATTCGGATGGCATCGATGAGGCGTGACGTGGCGTGACCTCGATAAGGCGTTCATAACGATGTGACATCGATAATGCGTGACATGGTGTGACGTGGCGTGACCTCTGATCATGCGACGCACGACTTTTGTATTTGCATATATGGAGAACGCCCGCCACGACATGGTCGTCGTTCGGCGGGCGTTCTGTGTTGTGTGCTTATTGTTGTGTGCTTATGTGTTCTCGAATGATGCGGCTGCATTTCGCGGTGAATCACACTTCACTTTCACGATCAGCGCACAGCCGTACCGATTACGCAGCCGTACCGCGCACGCAACCATACCGTGAATCAGTGCGCGAGCATCTCCGTAGCGACCTCCTCTTTACTCATCGATGCCGGATAATAGGTCGGCCAGTTGTCCATCTCCTTGAGCGTGGCCTCCTGGGAGTCGTTGCCCATGAAGATGTGGTAGTGCGCGGCCTTCGACGGTGCGATGCCGTGATCGGAGAACTGAACGACCTTCGGCGCGCCTTCCGGCACATCACCGGTGGCGGTGAACAGGTATCGCACGCCGCGGTTGCCCTTCTCATAGTCGAGGATCTTGAATCCGTCGTACTTGTACGTGGCGGTCGCGGTCTTGCCATCGCTGGTGAAGCTCATCTGGTCGCCCTTGATGGTGATCTTCGTCACGTCGGTCTTGTATCCGGTGTCGTAGTACTGCTTGTACTCCTCGGCCGTCTTGTCGCCCTTCTTGGCCTTGGCCTCCATGACGGAATCAAGCGTGCCGTCCTGAAGATACGGGTAGACGGACTGCCATTCGCCCTCATAGTCCGCAAGCGTGCGGTCCTTCACGTCCTGCGTGAGGAAGTAGCCGTTCGTGGTGTCGATGGCCAGAGCCTGATTGGTGATGGAGGTCAGCCAGTCGAGCAAGGTCTTCTTGTTCTCGGGCAGCTGTTCGGTCACCGAGATGATCGTCTTGTTGCTCTCCTTGGCAGCGGAATCCAGCTTCTTGGCGAATTCACCCATCTCCTGCGGGTTCACGACAAGAATATCCACGTCATTGCTCTCGACGGTGTCGATGGCGTTCTTCAGATCGGACGCGGACGGCTCCGCTTCGCTGTTCATCGCATTGGTGTAGGTGGCGGGCGTCTTGTCCACGGCGCCGATGTAGTCGAGCAGATAGTTCGCCACGGATTCCGTCGCCGCATAATGCCGTTCGACATTCTGGGTGCGACCCTTGTTCACCAGCGCCACGAACTGCGCGTAGTCGCCGTTCCATGCGTTGGAATGGCGCTGCACCGTGGCTTCGGTGGCACCGCCGTCGGGTGCCGCATCGGTGTACGCCTTGGTGATCGCCTGTGACGCCTTGAGCACGGCGTCGGGGCTGAACCACAGGTGCGGGTTCGTGGAACCGTGATGGTGATGGTGGTGGCCTGACTCGCCTTCGGAGCCCGCGCCCTCAGTGTCCTCATTGTGTTCGTGGCTGTGCTCTTCGGTCGCGGTGACGCCCATGATGTCGCCGACGTTCACGATGCGCTGCTTGGATGCGTCGAGATTGGCCTTTTCCGCCCATCCGTCGTATCCAGCGCCGTTGAGCACCACGATCTGTGCCTTCGACAGCTTCGCAAGATCCTGCGGCGTGGCCTCATAGTCGTGTGGGTCGGCGGAGGTGGAGTTGATGAGCGAGGTCACTTCCACACAATTGCCGCCGAGCTCCTGGGCGAGTGAACCCCACTGGTTCACGGATGCGACCACGTTAAGTGTGACGTCGCAGGAATCGGAGGCGTTGATTGATGTGTCGCTGGCTGCCTTGGCGTTCGCGGCGGTCTGCTGGGGATGCCCTGCGCGGTAGGCGCTGCCGGCGGCGAACGATCCGATGATCAGCGCGGCCGCAAGGGCTCCGCCACCGATCGCATACAGGAGAGCTCGCCGCTTGCGTTGTGCAGGGCTGGCTGCCGTAGTGGTGTCATTAGAGGTATTGGAGGTGGGCATGGTGTCGTTAGGCATGGTGTCGTTGGACATGATGATCTTTCTACCGAGTACTGACAGTGATGTCCATGGTCTTGTTGTTGTCGTGGATTTTGCGATTGCAATGTCTGTTGCAATGTCTGTTGCAACGTCTGTGATGAATGACCGAAATCCGGTGATTCGTATGATTCTTCAAACTCGATCAGATGTCGAGGTATCCCCTGCGCGCGGCGCTCGCAAGATGATGCGGCACTTGGACTGTGCTGCCGTCCGGGGTGGTCACCGTGGCAAGGTCGACGGGTTTCGTCTTCCAATTGGCGCGGCGTGAATGCGTATTCGCACGTGATTTCCTGACTTTCGGATGTGCCATCAGCCCTGCCTCGCTTTCCAGCGCGGATTCTTCTTATTGATCACATAGGTGTGCCCGCGCCTATGTACGACCACGGATCCTGGCTTGTTGGCCATGGATCGGATCGATGCCTTGACTTTCATGCTTGCTCCTTTCCGGTTCTGCGCCCGTATCGGGCGTTGAACTTCTGCACTTGGCCGGCGGTGTCCAACACCACGTTTTTGCCGGTGTAGAAGGGGTGACTGTAGGAAGTGATCTCCGTGACGACGAGTGGGTAGGTGTTGCCGTCATCCCATTCGATGGTCGGCAGTGTCTGCGCATTGCCGGCAAGGGTGGAACGAGTGAGGAACATCCTGCCGCATGAGTTGTCGCGTACCACAATCGGTCCGTAGACGGGATGAATGTCGTGTCTCATAAGTTTTTGCTTTCTTGTTTTCTTGCTCTCTTGGTGTGTGGGTTTTCCGGTGGCGTTGGGCCGTCGGGTCGTCGTGACGGTAACGGTTACCAGCTTGATTTGACGATGCCGGGCAGATTGCCGGCGTGGGCGAGCTCGCGCATGCGGACGCGCGATACGCCGAATTTGCGAAGGTATCCTCGTGGGCGTCCGTCAATGGAATCACGGTTGCGTAGTCTGGTGGGGCTGGCGTCACGGGGCAGCGCGTGCAACGCCTTCATGGCGGCCTCCCGCTCTTCTGCGCTGACATGCGGATTCACACTGATTGCCTTCAGCTTGGCGCGGCGTTCGGCATATTTCGCTACGGTGCGCTCGCGTTGGCGCTGTTTGGCCATTGCGCTGGTCTTTGCCATTGCTATGTTCCTTGGTATGGGTTGTAGGGGGTATGTGGGGCGTATGGGGTTGTATGTGTTCCCTGTTATGTGGGAGTGGGCGTTTATCGCGTTTCTCGGAATACGACTTTGCGCTTGACGATCGGATCGTATTTCAACAGTTCCAGTCGGTCCGGCGTATTGCGTCGGTTCTTGCGTGTGGTGTAGGTGAATCCGGTGCCTGCGGTGGATCGCAGTGTGATCACCGGACGGATCTCTGATGATTTCCCGGCCATGATGCGGTTCGTTCTTTCTTGAATGATGATGGATGATGCTGGGCGGCGGGTCGGCGCGCAACGACGCGGCTGGTAGCTGTACCGACCACTGTCGTAGGTGATTCAGTTACACGGGTTCCGGTGCTGATTCGATGACGTTCGCCAAAAGAAGGTTGCCGGCCGCTGAAGATGGAAAGGGCGACCGGCAAGTCTGTGATGCTTCCCGGGTCCGGAATGGTGCTTCGGATCCGGAGCTCTCTTCTTAGTGTGATCACACTAAGTATGGGGGTGGAGGAGTTAGGGTTTGATTTCTCCGATGCGGATGAGTTCGGCGATCACGGAGTTGATGCCGCGACGGTCGATGGTCTTGATGCCGCGTGCTGACACGGTGAGCGTGACGCGGCGATCGAGTGATGGCACCCAGTAGGTCTTGCGCTGCAGATTCACGTTGAAGCGTCTGCGTGTTTTGCGGTGCGAGTGGGAGATGCTGTTGCCGACTCCCGCGTGACGCCCCGTGACTTGACAATATTTGCTCATGACTGCCATCATAGCTAATGAGAATCATTATCACAAATTGGTGATTGGAAACCATTCGGTTGGGCAATGGTGACAGCGCTTTGCGACGGATGCGCTTCGGCGTGTCGACACAGGTGCCGGTCTGACTATCGCTCCAATGTGACTCCGATCGTGCCGTAGAAAAGGACGATATGTACAACAATGATGTCGATCGCAATACGCAGGGGGACGCGCCGCTGCCGGATCGTGTGATTCTGCTGACCGGAGCGGAGCGGCTGCCGCGGGACCTGTCGGCGTTCTGCGCTGAAAACGAGAAGGATGTGTGCGTTATCCGCTATCGCGTGGAGCGTGTTGGGGATACGAACGGTGTGAATGGTATGAATGATGCGGATGGTGATCTCTGCATCGTGCGATCAGTGCAGGGTTGCGGTCTGGTGCCGCGCGGCGAGGAACGTTTGCCGATGCGCGAATGCTGCGTCACCTGTGCCATCAAATCCGATGCCGAACGCATGGTCGTCGGTTTGGGCAAGGCCATTCGCCGGTGCGGTGTGCGATCGGGTGTCACGTTTGTCGTGGCACTGCCGATCGGATTGCAAGCGTTTCCGATCGCTCGATACATGGAGGACTGCTTCGCGTTCGCCGACGACATCGGGAGTCATGGTGAGGTGGTGCCGACTCCGCGTGTGTCTTCTGTCGTCTCCACAGTGGATGAGGTGGGGTTGCGAGCCTGTCTGTTTGATGATGCGCCGTTCTCCGTGCGGGCCGATGGTGATGGGGATGTGGATGAGCCGATCGATGACGGTCGTAGTGTCGGAGAGATTCAGGCGACGCTACTGCGTGAGGCGGATCGGTTGCTTGTCGTCTCCGTCGGTTCGGGGGAGACCTACGTGGATTGCGGACTTACATGGATGGAGGAGCTGATCGCCCAGATTCGTGGAGGTGAGGACATGAGTGTCGAACGTGCCTGTGATGCTGACTGGGGTGTCATTGCGGGCGGCCGGTATGATGCCGATGCCGAGCAGCAACGTCTTGATGCGCTGACGTTGCATGCGGAATGTGGCGAGGCGAGTCGGGTGCATGAGCCGGTGCGGCTGATGTGCACATCGGATGGATTCGAGTCGACGATGGTTCACTCGGCCCGGCCCATTCATCCCGGACGGTTGTCCGCTTTGCTCGCCGGATTCGGGGAATCCGGATCGGCGGCCCGTGTGCATATTCGCGGTCATTTCACCGTGCCGACGCGTCCGTTCTCGGTGTTCGTATGGGACGGCGGTCCGGGTGGGGTCTCCATCGAGGAATTGGATAACGCCGATGGTGATCTGCCGTGCATGACCGTATTGCAGGTGGTGTCCGAGAATCATACCGATATTCCGTTGCAGCTGGAATGGCTGCTGCTGACCGATGAGGAAATGCGCGTGCCGGCCGCGTCCTGGTTTGACCAGACTGATGAATTCACGTTGTGGAGTGTGTCGGGAAGCCGATGAACGACACGCTGATGATAATGAATCTCATTTGCGATGTATACTGATCGCCGGAACTGTTGATAACGGATATCAATAGCGATATGAAGGTCTTCTGTACATCACGAAAAATGGAGCATCAGATGAATATGACAGCCATGGTCAAGCGTGTTGCGGCCGGTGCGGCCGCATTGGTGATGGTCGCAGGGCTTGCGGCCTGTGGTAACTCGAACGCCGGCGGTGCTTCGTCGTCGCAGGGCGCCGATGACAAGATCACCGTGGTGGCGAGCATCAACCAGTGGGGGTCCGTCGCCAAGGATCTTGGCGGTGACAAGGTGAACGTCGAATCCATCATGAAGGCCACGAACGTCGAGGCGCATGACTACGAACCGACCTCCGCCGATGTTGCCTCGTTCAACAAGGCGCAGGTGGCCGTGGTCAACGGTGCCGACTACGACCCGTGGGCCAGCAAGGCCGCCGACGCCACCAAGGCCACGGTGGTCGATGCCGCCGAAACCGCAGGTAAGAAGGAAGGCGATAACCCGCACGTCTGGTTCTCCAAGGATGTGCGCGAAAAGACCGCCGACGCCATCACCGCCGCCTATGAAAAGGCCATGCCCGACCAGAAGGACTACTTCGAGCAGCAGCACAAGGCATGGGAGGAGAAGGAGAAGGCGGTCGAGGACAAGATCGAATCCGCCAAGTCCAAGACTCAGGGCGTGCCGTACGCGGCAAGCGAGTCCGTGGCATGGTACCTCGCCGATGATCTCGGCATGACCGACTCCACGACGGACGGCTACAAGAATGCCAGCGCCAACGAGAGCGAACCGTCGCCCGCCGACATCAAGCAGTTCTCTGACGCTCTGGAATCGGGATCCATCAAGGTGTTCGTGCTGAACACCCAGGAGGAGGACTCCACCACCAAGCAGCTGATCGACGCCGCCAACAAGGGCAGCGTGCCCACGGTCGACCTCACCGAGCAGATGCCGCAGGAATACGATGACCTCACTGACTGGATGGGTGCGCTGGTCGACGATTTCGCCAATGCGGTGAAGTGATCGATCAGGAATGTTCGGCCGGTGATAACGCGGTAGAAATCAATCCATCCCTATAAAAATCACACAAGTCGAAAGTACCGAAAATCGACCCTTGCAATTGCAATGGTTTCTCGAGGGTACTTTCGACTTGTGTGATTGTTCTTTTAGGAGAAGGACGCGCGCCGTCCCCAAAAACAACATTGCCGCACAGAACCGATCATGGTTGATCGTCGTTCTGTGCGGCAATGAGACTAATATGCTTACCGCCCCAGGGACTGGGCGTTCTCGATCAGCGCGGTCTTCAGATCGCCCTCAAGCTGGCGCATCTTCACCTCGGCGGCCTCACGGTTGGCCTTGCCTTCGCGCTGGATCTGCACGGTCTCGCGCAGTGTGGCGATCAGCTCCGAGTTCACCTTCTCGAGTGTTTCGATATCCACCACGGAACGCTGGTTTGCCTTCTCGGCCTCCACCGCGCCCTGATGCAAGGCGCGGGCGTTGGACTGAATGAGGCGGTTGGTCAAATCATCGGTCTTCTTCTGCAGCTCAAGCGCCTGACGCTGGTTCTCCAGACCGAGCGCGATCACCATCTGGCTCTTCCACACCGGGATCGTGGTGGAGATCGTCGTGTCGATCTTGTCGCACACCATCTGATCGGCATTCTGGATGATCTTGATCTGCGGTGCGGTCTGCAGGCAGATCACGCTCACGCGGTCGAGATCGTCCAGACGCTTGGCGAACCGCTCCAGCTTGGCCTTGAAGTCGGAAAGGATCTGCGCCTGCATCGGGTCCTGCGACGCCTTGGCCTGCTCCTCGAGCTTGGGCAGCTGGTTCGTGTTGAAGTCGTCGAGGGCTTTCTTGCCGGCGAGCACGGTGATCTTGAGATCGCGGTACTGCTCGGCGTTGCGGTCGTACATGGTGTTGAACATGCTGATGTCGCTGGTCAGCTGGCTCTGTGCGCGCTCGAGCTGGCTGACGATGTCGTCGATCTGCGACGACACCTTCTCGTACCGGCGACGAAGCTTGGCGATGTTCACGGCGATGGTACCGAGGATCGGAACCTTCTTCACGCCACTGAGTTCGGCCTCGTCCACAGTGGTCAGCAGACCCTGCAGCAGTTCGCCGGCCTGCCCGGCGTCCTTGGAACGGGTGCGTGAGAGAATGTCGTCGGCGAAGGTCGAGGTGGCGCGCTGCACATCCTTGCCATAGGAGGACTCGATGCCCGAGCGCGTCAGATCAAGCGACTCCGCCAACTGGACGACACGTGCCTGATCGGCTTCGCTCAGCCGGGCGATCTGCGAATCGGGGGTGACGGCGAGGTTCTCGTCGGCCGGGGTGCTGGTGGTCAGATCGGCGCTTGTCGACTGGCTGGAGCCGGCGAGATCGCTCAGGGATATTTCCTTCATGTCGTGTTTCCTTTCATCAAGTCCGAGTCATCGAGTCCCAACAACCACAGCATCGTGGAACGATCATTCGGATCGGTATATCGGTATTGGATATCGGCCTCGCGTCAGCCCTGCTGCTTTTGCAGTATGCCGATGATCGCCTGCATGGCGTCGCTGCTCGGCAGTTCGGTCACCGAGGTCACCTGATCCACGGTTCCGGGCACGCCGAAGCGCTTGATGCCGTCGGTGCCGCTGAAGTTGGCGGAACGGAATCCGTGCTGCTGCCATGCGAGCTTCTGCACATCATCGCTCTTCAGCAGCGTGAGCAGCTTGCGACCCTTGTCGTCGAGCGGAATCAGCATATGCGTGCTCCACACGGTGGGGGTGGGGTAGACGATCACGATGTCGTCCTTCACCTGCTTCCATGCGTCGGGCTGGTTGACCGCAAGGTCGAGGACCTGATTCTCGTAGCCGATCATCATGGGCTTCGATCCCACGCCGAGCGTCAGGAACTGGTTGAAGCTGTCCTCCGAGCTCGAATCCATCCAGCCGGACTTGCCGAAGATGGTCTGGAGCGTGGCGCTATCGCGCTGTACCGAATCGGTGGTGGCGGGCTGTCCTCCGTTGAGGACGGTGGCCACGAGCGCCGCGTATTCGTTGCCCGAATTCGACTTCACAGGGTCGGTGGAGTCGATGCGGAAGGAGCCGTATCCGCCGTTCCAGCCGACATCGGCCCAGGTCTTGTTGTTCTTCATGGCGTCCACGGCCTTGGCCATGTCGATGTGGTAGACGCCGTTCTCCTGACTCATCATGCCGCTGCCGACCAGCGCGTCGGCCACCTGCTTGTGCGTGTAGATCACGATCGGGCTGTTGAACACGATGTCCGCGCTGGATGTGTCGATGTTCTGGGCCTTGCCGTATTCCACGGCCACCTTGGACGAGGGGAACAGATAGCTCATGCCGTTGCGGTCGGCGGTCATCATGTCAAGCGATCCGGCCTTGCGATAGTCGACGTCGAGTCCGTTCTTCTTCGCCAGCTCGGTGAACTTCTGATCCTCGAACAGGCTGATCTTCTCACCGCCGAGGTATCCGGTCACCGTTTCGGTCTTGACCGGCTGCGGAGCGTTCTTCTGCTGCCATCCGCGGAATGCCACGGCACCGCAGATGACCAGCACCACGACCAGAAGTGCGGCGAGACCTATGATCTTTGTTTTTCCGAGTTTCAACGATTCCCTCCCTGCGCATTGCCGTTGCCTGCAAAGCCGTTATTCGCACTACCGGCGCCACCGGCACCGCTATTACCGACCGCGTCCATATCATTCTGCGAATTCTGCGTGTATCCATCCAGACTGGCCAGACGCACGATCGCGTCGGAATCGGCGGACAGCGCGAGCGTCTTGGACTCCACGGCGCGTGACAGTTCGCCGGCCGCGGTCTGTTCAAGCACCTGCAGCGCCTCGATGGTTTCGGATCGTGCCTTGGCGATCTGATCGGTGGCGCCGGACTGCTCGACCTCCACGTATCCGCGCAGCAGCTTTTCGGTCTGCACACCGTACACGTTGACGTAGTGGCGCAGCGTGTCGTACGACTGGGGATTGGATTCCACGAACTGCACGAGCGCACGCGTGGCCACGGCGAAGTCGTCGACCTCCTTGCCTACGAGCTGGTCGCGTACCTGGGAGCGCAGTCCGCCGATGGTGCTGAGGTTCGCGTTGGCTGCGTCGATGGCCTCCACGGCCTTCTGGCCGTTGGGGATCGCGGAGGCCAGCACCTGACCGAGCTTGCGCTCGGGCTGGGTGAGAAAGCTCACGCCCACGTATCCGGCCGCGGCCAGAATGACCGCCACGATGATGCCGGGGATCCCGCCCCCGCAGATCCAGAATCCCAGCAGGGCGAGCAGCAGACCCGCTACGAAGCTGACGATGATGCTGAGCATCAGTTGTATCCCTTCACCTGACGGAACACGGTGGCGAGATCCTCGCTGCGTCCGTCGAACACCTTGGCGTTCGACAGGGAGGCCAGTTCCTGAAGCTGGCTGGGATCGGCCTCGCCGAACATGATCGAGAAGATCGGCACCTCATGGCCATTGGACTTGTAGTCGGCCGTGAAGGCGTCCTTGTTGCTGGTCTGGGACTGGCCGTCGGTCATCAGCACGATCGCCGTGGTGTACTTGGAAAAGTCATCGGGCATGTTGCTCTGCAATGCCGCCTGAAGACCCGCATAGATGTCGGTGCCGCCGGTGGGCATGGTGTCCGATCCCTTATTGAGGATGGCGCTCGTGTCGGTGCCGGTGGTCTTGGTGGGGCTGAATGCGTCGGAGGAGAACGGGATGAATACGTTCACATCCTCATTGCCGGGCTCGATGTGAGCCTGCTTGGCCTGATCGGGGTTGAGCGCCGCGTTGAGTCCCTTCACCACGCCGTCCTTGCCGGTGCCGGTCATCGAACCCGAGTAGTCCACCACCCATACGGTCCAGCTGGGCTTCCTGAGGATGCTCTGGTAGATGTCCAGCGACGCGTTGATGACGTCAGCCGCAGGCATGGGGATGGTCTTGAGCGCTTCCGATGTGGTGTTGATGCCCCATTCGGAGCGGAAGGAATCCTTCACCTTGGCGTCGCTGGCGTACGTGAGCACGCCACCGAGACCGGTGCGACGGCCGGCCTGCTCGAACAGAAGCTTGGCCTCCTTGGACTGCAGGGCCTTGCTGAAGTCGCCGAACGCCGTATCGTTCTTCTGGCCGCGATCCACGTAGCCGAGCGGCGAATCGGAGACGGCGATGCCGTCGGCGGGGTAGATGGCCACCAGCGGATCCTTGCCGTTCTTGGTGAGCTGCTTGTTGGCCTGGATCACCAGCGATTCGTAGTTGACCATGGCGTCGAAGCGGTCGGGGTTGGCCACGACCATGTCCTTGAGCCAGTCGGAGGATCCGGATGAGCGGTCCACGCCCGACAGCAGCGTCTTCACCGAATTCTGCACGTTCGCGTTGTTGAGATCATCCTTGGTGAGCGCCTGGCCGGTCTTGGCGATGGCGGTCAGGAACGCCAGATAGGCGGATGCGCCAGAGTTCGACTGGGTCGCGCTGGTCATCGAGAACTTCAGCTGACCCGCCTTCACAGCGTCGATGAGGTCGGTGGTGGCGACGGCCTTGGTCTTGCCGTCGTTGTCCGCCCAACCGAGGCTTTGCGCGGTCTTCTTCTCAATGCCGAACACGATCGGCGTGGTCGACGTGCTCTGCGCGTTCTTGACGATGTGCTTGGTGTCGCCCATCGAGATCCACATGCTCGACGCCGGCCAGACGGCATCGTAGTCACCGCCGCCGTTCGAGAGGGTGTTCATGATGTCGAGCGAACCCATGTAGTCGAGCGTCACGGCCACCTTGGAATCGTCGACGGCCTTCTGGATTGCGCCGGCCACCTCACGGTTCTCGGAACCGGATGCGATCTTCAACGTGGCGGTCGGGGAGCCGGACTTCGGCTTGAACTCCTGGGTCTTGACGTCTCCCGAGGTTGGATCGGAGGAGTATCCGTCGACGTTGACCGAAGAGTTTGACTGCCCGTTCGTGTTCGAGTTATTGTTGCCGGCCGCGCAACCGGTCAGCAACATGGCCATGGCGATCATCAGCGCCACCACCGGAGCCATACGGGCTTTCAACATGTGTGTTATCGATGCGGTCTGTGGTCCGAACATCTCATCTCCCCTGCTGAGGTCTTCCTGTCGTCCATTCGCAGGAAAGACACATATCCATATTCCTATTGTCGATCGTTCACATGGCGTACGGGGGCTATGAATATGACGCATGGGTAAACAATGAATGTACAGAGAGTGACGCGTGGAGTTTCCTTATGGAAATTACACAATGCGAACGATTGCACCATAATACAGGCAATTGACAGGCGATTGGCACAATCGATACGCAATCGATACGGGGGGGGGGAAAGATGGACGGCAGTAGCGTCCGCGAGGCACGAGTGTGGAGTACAGTGACATTCCGTGGTTCGCATGCATACGATGAAACGGGCGAGTGCCGACGACAAATACCGCGAGATGACCGCCAGCCCGATCAGGCCGCTGATCCTGCGACTGTGTCTGCCCGCCGTGATCTCCAATCTGGTCACCACGGCCTACAATCTCACCGACACGTTCTTCATCGGTCAGCTGGGTACCTCGCAGTCGGGTGCGATCGGCATCGCGTTCTCGATCATGACCGTGCTGCAGGCCATCGGATTCTTCTTCGGCAACGGCGCGGGCAATTCCATGAGCCGTGAGCTGGGCAAACGCAACAACGAACGTGCATCACGGCTGCTGGCGATCGGGTTCGTCGGTTCGGTGCTCTGCGGACTGACCGTGACGATCATCGGACTGTTGACATTGCGATCATTGGTGATGATGCTCGGCTCCACCGCAACCATCGCGCCGTACGCCGTGCAGTATCTCACGCCGATCCTCATCGCCGCCCCCTGCGTGTGCGGCTCGTTCTCGCTCAACGGCCTGCTGCGGTACCAGGGGCAGTCGGCGTTCGGCATGATGGGCCTGGTGACCGGCGCGCTGCTGAATTTCCTGCTGGCACCCTTGTTCATCTTTGTGTTGGGTCTGGGTATCTTCGGTGCCGGCCTGGCCACGGGCATTTGCCAGACGGTGAGCTTCCTCATCCTCACGACGATGAGTCGCCGTTTTGGTGTGATCCGTCTGTCGTTGCGCAACTGCCGGCCGAACGTACTGCTGCTGCGCGAGATCATCGGAGGCGGACTGCCGTCGCTGGTTCGGCAGAGCGCCGGTTCGATAGCCGCCACCTGCGTGAACATCGCGGCCAATCCGTTCGGGGATGCGGCCATCGCGGGCATGGCCATCGTCATGCGCATCATGCTCGGCGCGAACTCGATCATCATCGGACTCGGTCAGGGATTCCAGCCCGTCTGCGGATACAACTACGGTGCCGGCAAATTCGATCGCGTGCGTCAGGCCTACTGGTTCTGCGTGAAACTCGCCACCGGCGTGCTGCTGGCGCTCGCCGTGCTGATCTGGTCGTTCGCGCCGCAGCTGGTGGAGGTCTTCCGTTCCGATCCCGCCGTGGTGGCGGTGGGCGTGGCCGCGTTGCATTTCCAATGCGCCACGGTGGTGACCAACGGCGTGAACATGATGGGCAACATGATGAGTCAGACGTTGGGCAAGACCGGCATCGCATCCTTCCTGGCCGTCTGCCGCACAGGCCTGTTCCTTGCTCCCGCCGTGTTGATTTTGCCGCATTTCCTCGGCGTACTGGGCGTGGAGATGGCGCAGTCCGTGTCCGATATTCTCACGTTTGCGGTCACCATTCCCATTCAGCGGGTCATCCTCAAGTCGCTGCGGTAAACGTGATTGACTTCAAGCGCTCGAAGTCCCTACATTCAAAAGGTATGAGCACCGTGAACAACACAACCGCATGGCATACCATCCGCGAGGCGTCGTTGATTTCGGGACTGCCGGAGTCCACGTTGCGCTATTACGAACAGGTCGGCATCATTCCGCCGATCGCTCGGGATCCGAGTTCCGGACATCGTGCATATTCCAACGCCGATATCGAACGACTGACCACGATTTCGTGTCTGGCGTCCACGGGCATGCCGCTCGACGCCATGCGAGAGTATCTCGCCAATGCCACCGAGGGGGCCGCCGGTGCCCGTCGCCAGATGGAACTGCTTGATGCGCAGGCCCTGCGACTGGCGGCCAGGGCCGAGGTCATTCGCATGCAGCAGGCGTACGTGTCGTTCAAGACGCTGTACTGGCGGGCCATTGCGGAGGGGAGGGATGACGACGCCCGCCGTCTGTTGGAGGAGAACTCCGACATCGTGGACAAGGTCAAGCATTTGCAGGCCGAGGGCAAGGCCAGTGGCGGCGTCGGGCGCTGATGGCGGTCAGCGTGCGCCGGGACCGAGATTCAGTCGGTCCGCCTCGGTGATCTGGCGAATCACGCGGGCCGGCACTCCACCGACGATCACGCTGTCTGGCACGTCTCTGACCACCACGGCACCCGCTGCGATGATGCTGTTCGAACCGATCGTCACGCCGCCGACGATGGTCGCGCCGCCGCATACCCACACGTTGTCGCCGATCGTCACGGGCAGCGAATGCTCCCATCCCGCCGTGCGCTCCTCCGCGTCGAAGACGTGCTCGGGGGTATAGATGCCGATGTTCGGGCCGAACCATACGTTGTCGCCGATGGTCACCCGTGCGCAATCGAGGATGCAGCAGCCAGTGTTGGCATAGAAATTGTCGCCCACGGAGATGTTGTAGCCGTAATCGCAGTTGAATACGGATTCGATCCAACAGTTCTTGCCTGCATGGCCGAAGAGTTCACGAATGATACGTTCGCGTTCGGCGCGCTTGGTGGGACGCATCATATTGAAGTCGTACAACAGGTCCTTGGCGCGTTCCCGCTCGGCGTCGAGTTCGGGATCGATGCTGGTGTAATACTCGCCGACGAGCATAAGTTCCTTCATGCTCGCTCCGTTGCGTGTGATGTGTTCGCTCATGTCGATCATGATAACGCGGAATGTGTACGAACGTACATATTCGCGCTGCATGGACGAAACGGTTCGTCCACGTGAAATAACGGGCTGGAAAAGACGAAATCTGTAATTCGTAGTGGTTTACGGAAGTTTCTGTGTCTCAAAGCGTCCGTAAACCACTACGAATTGTCGGAACCGTCTTTTTCAGCCCGTCAAATGCTCGGTACGGGGCATCGAGTTGTTTCCCGAATACCCTTATCTTGATCTCCGAAGAGGGAACGCTGATCCGGCCATGGTCAGCTATTACTTCACAACCTTGAAGCCGCCGGTCCACGGGGTCTGCTCGGTCACGCCGAGGATGATCTGCAGGGCGCCGTAGCCTTCGAGGTACTGGGCGCGCTTGAGCGGGCCGGCGTCCACGGTCTTCAGACCGGCGCCCTCAATGAATGCGGCGACGGCCTTCTTGGCGTTTTCGTCGTCGGAGGCCAGCTGTGCCACGGTCGGTGCGCCGTCGATGACGCCGGCGGCCAGCGTGGCGGCGAAGTTGGTGTTGAACGCCTTGACGATCGTGGACTGCGGAAGCTTGCCGGCCAGGTATTCGGCGGCGGACTGTGCGCCCTTCGGCAGGGCCAAGTCGAAGGTACCGAAGTCGATCGGGTTCGACGGATCGACGATGGTCTTACCGGCCAGCTGGTCGCCGTAGGCGGCGATGACGTCGTCGTATGCGGGGAACGGCAGGGCGAGCACGACGATGTCGCCGGCGATCTCGGCGGTGCCGAACTTCGCGCCGGTAACGCCCTCCGCCGCTGCGGAGGCCTTGTCGGGATTGCGGTCGATGACCTGCACAGTTGCTCCGGCCTTGACCGCGATGCCCGCCACTGCGGATCCGATGTTGCCTGCGCCGAAGATGGTGATGGTGCTCATGATGTGTTCCTTTCCACATGTTGTGTGTATTGAGTCAACAGCTTGTATCTCGCTTCGACATATCTCTAATCGAGGTATTTCGAAGTGTTGGTTATGACTATATACCTCGAATAGAGATATGTCGAAACGCGGCGTGTCGAAACGAGGTATTATGAAGTCATGAGCCTGATAGAAATGATGATTCTGGGGTTTCTTTCGGAGAAATCCATGTGCGGATACGAACTGCGCAAAAAAATGGAACAACTGCAGGGGTACGCGAGAAAATTCAGCGATGGCGCAATCTACCCCGCGACGGCGAGGCTGACCAAGGCCGGTCTGATTTCGGAACGGTCGGAGCCTCGCGATGGGCGTCAGCGTCGCGTGTTCACACTGCTGGATGCCGGCCGCGATCGGCTGATCGAGGAGCTGAAGAACACCAGTGGTTTCAACCTCACCGATATCACGCGATGGACGGTCGTGCTCACGTTCCTCTCCGTGGTGCCCGATAAAGCTGACCGCGATGCCGTGCTTCGTCGTCGATACGACCTGCTGAGCCGTCAGGATGTCCACTTCTTCTACTGCGACGCTGGCAACCCGCTATCGATCGATCAGATCGACGACCCCTACCGTCGAGGCATTATCCGCGTGCACGACGCCGAGATCGCCGCCGAACTCGACTGGCTGCGTGGCGAACTCGATCTGAGCTCGATCTGACAGCGCCGGCGGAATGACATCACGGGCTGAAAAAGACGTTCTCGCCGATTCGTAGTGGTTTCCGGACGTTTCTGCGCTTCAAAACGTCCGTACACCACTACGAATTGCCAAAACCGTCTTTTTTGGCCAGTAAAATGCCGAGTACGGGGGTCAACGGGGGAATTGGGCGGCGAGTTGATTTCCCGAATGCCTCTAATCTCGATATATGAGGAACCATCAGTCGCTGGAAAAGCTCTTCGCCGCCGCCCGACAAGAGCAACGATGCGCAATGCCGCTCAGTGACGCGGACATCAAAGCGGTGTCTCGTCGTGTGCTGACCGGCGATATTGTACGGGTGGACCGTGGCCTATATGCCGAGACCGAATATTGGGAAAAGTTGAGTGGACATGACAAGACTCGTCATGTGGTTCGTGCGTTGGCCAAGAAGCATCCGACGTGGGTGTTCTGCGGTCCCACCGCAGCCATTATGCATAGGCTGGATTGCTCCTATCGATTGTTGCTCCCGATTTGCATCGTTGCCAAACCCGGGACGCATTATCGCAATACGAATCGTCTGGCCCACTATCCCATGGCGCATCCCGATATCGTTATCGTCGATGGCGTACAGGTGACCGATGTGTTGCGTACGCTGTTTGATTGCGCCGCCCGTCTGCCGCTTCGCGATGCCGTTGCCCCATTGGACTGCGCTCTGCGCATTGGTCTGGTAGAGCAGAATGTGCTGAATGCCTATCCTGAGTCAGTGAAATATACGAGAAGGCGTAGCGCGGTGCGGCATGCGTTCGATCGTGCGGATGGTCGAAGTGAGAATGGAGGCGAATCGGAGGCGAGGGCTGTGTTCGATATGGTGGGCCGCCCCGTACAGGATGTGCAGGCTGTTTTCCCCTGTCTGGATGTTGCAAATCGTACGCATCGCGTGGATTTCCTATGGATTCGTGATGATGGTACGAAAGTCGCCGGTGAATTCGACGGCACAAGAAAGTACGTGGATCCGAACATGACGGGGCGGAAGACAATTCGTGAGGTGGTGGATGAGGAGCGGCGGCGTCAGCAGTGCCTTGCAAGACAGGGCGTTGACACGATCCGCTTCTACTACAACGAACTCAACAATCCATCGGCGTTGATCCGCAAATTGGATGATGCCCGGATACCTGTTCGCGGAGGTGCAGGGTAAATTACGGGCCGAAAAAGACGGTTTTGCCGATTCGTAGTGGTGTACAGACGTTTTGAGGCGTAGAAACGTCCGCAAACCACTACGAATTACGGATTTCGTCTTTTTCAGCCCGTAGGTTGGGCGGCGAATCGGCTTGTCGCTGTCGCTACCAGCGGACGGAGATGCGCTCGCCGACGTGGGCGTGATCGGCATCCGCGGTCGCCTCGTCGATGATGGCGATGGCGTAGTCGGCGTAGCTGATCTCGCTCTTTCCGTCCTCATCCGTCGTCAGCTCCTCGCCGGTCAGCACGTAGCTGCCCGTGCGATCGCCGTCGGCGAGGAACTCGGCGGCGGGGGAGACGAACGTCCAGCGCACATCATCGCGCTTGCGGATCTCGTCGAGTGCGGCACCCTGCGCCTTCGACAGCGGCACGTATTCGTCGGGGAATTCCGGGGTGTCGAACAGCTGCAGCGTATGCTCCGGATTGACGTACAGGCTGCCGGCGCCTCCAACGACGATCAGTCGGGTGTCCGTTCCGGAGAGGATATCGGCCAGATGGTTGATCGACGTGGAATGCTGGTCGAGCGTGTCCGGCGTCCATGCGCCGAAGGCGTCTACGACTACGTCGAAGTCGGCGAGATCGGCGGCGGTCAGGTCGAACAGATCCTTGACGATGGCGTGCTGTGCGACGGTGCGGTTCTCGCCGCGCACGACCGCGGTGACGTCGAGACCGCGATCCACGGCCTCCTTGACGATGAGGCGTCCGGCCTTGCCGTTGGCTGCGATGACTGCGATTCGGGTCATGGGATTCTCCTTTACGGTTACTTCATGGGTATTCGTTCGTTGTTTGCTTTCCGTATGACGGTGGTGTTTCCGTCGACAATTCAGTAGATTATTGATATATGGTTCATAAAGGAAGAAGGCACCATAAAGTGCCATAGTTACCTTTTGGAAACCATTGAATGATTGCAACGATTATCGGGAGGTTGACAATGCCGACTTTGGAACAGCTTCCGGCGTGTCCCGTGGAAACCACGCTCACGCTGATCTCCGACAAATGGAAGATGCTTATCGTGCGTGATCTGCTGGACGGCACCAAGCGGTTCGGCGAACTCCGCCGATCCATCGGCAATATCTCGCAGAAGGTACTGACGTCGAATCTGCGGCAGATGGAGGAGGACGGTCTGGTGAATCGCAGGGTCTACGCCGAAGTGCCTCCGAGGGTGGAATATTCGCTCACCGACACCGGTCGCAGTCTGAAGCTCGTGGTGGACGCCATGTGGCAGTGGGGAGAACAGTATAAGGAGCGGCTCGCCGCCGAACTCGACTAAAACTGGCGGCTGGCGGCGGAGTCGAATCCTGTCCGGGATTGATCCGCCTCTCCTATGCACCACTACGCGCCGCGCATGCCATTGAGCTCGCGGATGCGCTCGACGAAGTCGCGCACCTGCGGTTCGGGATGGAGTGCGTACAGCAGTCCATACGATAATTCGACGGGTTCCGGCCAGTCCACGGCGACATTGACAAGTTGCGGATGCACACCGTCCCACATCGGTTTGGTGATGAGCAGATCGCCGATCTGCGCGCACTGGTTGGACACGTCAAGGTCGTAATGGTCGATATCCACGAGTTCGATGCCGGAATGCCGTTCGAGCATGTCCCGGGCGTGATCATTGCCGCCATGATGACGTCGGATGATGCGAACTCGTTCGCCTTGAAGATCGTCGAGTGTGACGCGGGGGAGTCTTGCGAGCCGATGCTCGCGCGGAACGGCGATGCATAGCGGCTCGACGGCAAGCGTCAGCGTATTGCAGACACCGTGCCATGATTCGGCGTCGAACGCGGTGGAGATCATATCGACCTGTTCGCCGAGATGCGTGATGATGTCGTCGATGGACTGGCGATCGTCGGGCATGGAGACGAGTTCCAGACGGATCTGCGGGTGCCGTCGGGCGTCGCGTTGCCACAGATCGAGGATGCGGCGTCCGGAACGGAGCATCGATACGCCGAGACGAATAGGGTCGGACGCTGATTCAGCGCGATTGCGGACCCGACGCAGAATCTCCCGACATCGGTCGATGATCGGCAATGCATCCGCTACGAACCCCTCGCCTGCGGCGGTGAGCCTGACGCCGCTTCGTGACCGATCGAACAGTGTGATGCCATATTCCTGCTCGAAGGTGTTCACCTGTTTGACCACCGCCGGCGTGGAGATATGCAGCTGACGGCCCGCCCTGGCGAAGCTGCCGAGTTCCGCGGCGGCGATCACCGCGTCGAGTCGTCGATCGTACATGTTGCCTCCTGAATATCCTCCATGAACCAATGGTTTATGATCCGTCAACCAAAACCGTTTACTAATGGCTGTTTTCCGCGGTTCTTGCGTCATAGTATATCTGCTGCGATAACCAGATGAATATACGATGCCGAAGGGCGAGGGGTGAGTGCTGCGGCAATGATGGAGGCGAGGGAAACGATGGAGTCGAGAGACGGTATGAAGACGATGACTGGTATGGGGACACGGGCGGGAGGCTCGGCGCTGGCGACCACGGTTGCGGCGTCGGTCGCGTCGTTCCTCGTCGGCATGGACGTGCTCATCGTGAACGTGGCGTTGCCGACCATCGCGCGTGATCTCGGCGGGGACATGGCCACCCAGCAGTGGGTGGTTGACGGCTACAGTCTGCTGTTCGCCGCATTGCTGCTGTTGTGCGGCAATCTTTCCGATCGCTGGGGTGCCAAACGTGTGTTTGTGTTCGGCGCGACGCTGTTTGCCGCCGCATCGCTGTTCAGCTCATTTGCCTGGTCGATGATGGTGCTTGTTGTTGGACGCTGTCTGCTTGGCGTGGCATCCGCGCTGATTCTGCCGGCATCGATGGCGCTGATCAACGAAGCGAATCCCGAACCGAGACGTCGCGCATGGGCGCTCGCCCTATGGGGTGCCGGCGGAGCGAGCGCCTCCGCTGTGGGGCCGTTGCTCGGAGGTCTGTTGACGCCGATCCATTGGAGTCTGGTCTTTGCGATCAACGTGCCGTTCTGCCTGCTTGTGTTGGTGCTCGCAGTACGCATCGCGCCTTCGCCGCGTCGAATCAAACCGTTCGATTGGGTGGGGCAGACGTTGGCGTTGCTCGGTTTCGTGCTGTTCATTGCCGGGATTATCGAGATCGGCTCGCTCGGCGTTTCGTCACTCCGTGCGTGGGGGCTGTTTGGGGCCGGCGTGGTCGCATTGGTGGCGTTTGTGATCTCCCAGGCTCGAGTTCGTGCGCCAATGATGCCATTGCGACTGTTCCGCATTCGTGGCATGCAGGTGGCATTGATGATCGGTTTTGTGATGATCTTCAACTGGTATGGCATGGTGTTCATCTGCACGATGTTTCTGCAGACCGAACTCGGCATGGGCGCGTTCGCAGCAGGTCTTGTGTTCGTGCCGAGTGCGTTCGTCACGATCTTCGGCAACCTCATCGGCGGTCGGATCATCACCGCGCATGGTTCGAAGTTTTCGATCACGATGGGACTTTCGATCATGATCGTCGGATTCCTGTTCGAATTCCTCTATCCTGCGCCCATTCCCGTGTGGGTGATCGCGACTGGTCTGAGTGTAGTCGGATTCGGCGCGGCGATCACCACGCCCGCCGCGGCCGGTGTGGTGCTCAAGAGCGTGGATGCGGCACAGGCTGGCATCGCGTCGGCCATGTTCAACACGTTCCGTCAGGTCGGCGGTTCGGTCGGCGTGGCGGTGTTCGGTGTCGTCGCCACGTTTCTGCCGTCGCTCACACTGGCTCTGAGGGCGGTGTTTCTGGCGTCGGCCGCGCTGCTTGCGTGTATTCTCGTTTTCGAGCTATTGCGTTGGGGTGACCGCTGAAGTCCTGGTATGCCTGCAGCGGTCACGATCAGAGGAACGTCAGTGCAATGCCGATGGCGAAGGCGGCCGCCAGTTCGACCGCGCCGATCGCCAGCAGGATGATGGCGAGGATGGGTGTGTAGTTCGGAATGCGCTGCGCGAACGCCCGAGAGGGGTTCTCCGGATCGTAGTACACCGGCATCGCGGTGCCTTTCGGCCATAGACGTTCCGCCACGGCCCTGTAGTTGGTGACCATGCCGGCTTTGAGATGCAATACGTCCTTGTCTGATACATAGGCTCCCGAGTCCACGTAGGGATTCGTCGGCGTGATCTTGGTTGTGGTGATGATGCCCCGGAATTTGCGTGTGATCTTGTAGTTTCGGCCGTTCGCCTGATAGCCCAGTATGGGGCAGACGCAATCGTTGCCGTATTTGTAGTCGACCACCCAGCCGGTGGTGACGGCAACGCATCGCTGTATCTTGTTGCGCTGGTGCGCGATGATGACGAGTCCCACGATGATCAGAGGAAGACCGGTAAGAATAAACGGAGCTGTCATCACTATAGTGGTCTGCATCGTTGCGGTTCCATTTCTACTGCGTTCGTGTGCGTTCATCTGGGTGGGAATGATGGGCGCACGATTGATTCTGATCGTTGCTGATTCATCGTACTCTCGTCGTGCGGTTGCGTGCGCATCATTAATAACTCGACACCGTATTGCATATTGATGATTTTTATTCAACAGAGTGATGAATAAACTCAGTGCGTGCATGAAGCGAATCGCGGGTAATGCGAGTCGTGAACCGTAATCGGAAAAGAGGGAAACATGCGTGCGCAGATACAGCAATACGCCAAATACATCGTTCCGCTGGTGGCCATCGCCGCGGTGTCGTGCCTGATGGCGCTGATGTTCTATCCGATGATGAACGCCAACATCAAGGAGGTGCCCGTCGCCATACTGTCGCTTGACGAAGGCGCACAGACCGCACAGGGAACTACGAATATCGGCGACACGCTCGTCGACAAGATGACCTCCGCGTCGGCCGACTCCGACGAGACTCAGGCGATCTCGTGGCACAAGGTGGACAGTCGCGAACAGCTTGACGAAGGATTCGACAACCACGAGTACTATGCGGCGATCGTGATCCCCAAGGACTTCACCGCCAAGCAGGTGGCTGTCAAGCAGGCCGAGGCCAAGTCGAGCATCGAGTCCGCCACCAAGCTGGCTCAGGTCATGGCGCAGGCCCAGACTCAGGCGCAGGCCCAGGGGCTGACCGGTGATGCGGCGCAGGCTTTCGTGCAGGCCGCCATGCAGAAGGCGCTCGCCGAACAGCAGACGGCGTCTGGTGCTGCGTCCGGTGCGTCGACGTCGTCCGTCGCGGATTCCAAGAATGCGCCGACCGTCGAACTGACCATCGACAACGCCAAGAGCCCGATGCTGGCCAATCTGCTCAAGCAGAGTCTGCCCGCCATGCTGGAGAAAACCGGCGCCACGGTGAAGACCACCACGCTCAACGAAGGAGACGTGAAGACCAACAGCTCCCTGCCGACGGCCGCCATGATGGGACAGAACGTGCTCATCATGCCGACGTACATGCTGTCGATGATCGTGTCGCTGCTATGTGTGATGACTATCGGACGCAAGTCGTATGACAGCCGCACGCAGCGATGGACGGTATTCGGCGTGCAACTCGGCACGGGTCTGGTCTGGTCGCTGTGCGTGGCGCTCGGCGCTGATTGCATTTTCGCCATGCTCGGCTCCGGATGGCTGCCTGGTTCCATGGTTCTGTTCCTGTGGCTGGCGAGCTTTGCGCTGATGACCGTGTTCATGGGACTGATGAACATCAGCCGCCCGCTGGGCTTGATCTGCGCGGTGCTGGGACTGGGACTGGGCATGACCAGCGGTCTGTTCCCGTATGAGCTGCTGCCCGACTTCTGGCGCGACTGGATCTATGGTTGGGCTCCGCAGCGGTTCATCGGCGACGGTGTGCGTGCGGTGCTGTACCGCGGCGAGGGTTGGTGGAACGCCGGATCCGAACCCATGCTCATCATCCTGTGCATTGGTTTGGTGATCTTCGTATGCGCCGGACTGTTGCCGATCGGTCGTCACGCGGCGAAGGCCGGCGACGAGGCATAGTGATCACGCGTGCCGTTGCATGATAGTGATGGCGCGACACCTACGTGAAATACGGGCTGAATAGGACGTAATCCGTGATTCGTAGTGGTTTGCGGACGTTTCTGAGTTTCGAAACGTCCGCAAACCACTACGAATTTCCGGAATCGTCTTTTTCGGCCCGTATTGTTGGTTTTCGTCGTTTGTTGGCTCCTGCGGATTTTACTGTTTCGGTGACTGTTTCGGTGACTGTTTCGGCGTCGGCGTCGGCGTCGCGCAGCTGGTGTCGAACTCGACGGCGGTGTCGATGCCCCGGTGCATCAGCGCGGTCATGATGTCGGCGAGTTCGGATTCCGGGACCGCCATGCCGTCCTTTACCCACTGCTCCAGCACCGCGCAGATCGCCCCGGCCCAGTATCGGCTCGCATAGCGCGGCCCGGCTTCGGACGCAGCTGTTCCTCGATTCATGTTCCGCTGTATTGCATCCACGATGCGTTCGCCATATCCGGCTTCCAGCAGCAATCGATACTGCGATGCGATGCCGCGCACTTCGCCCAGCAGTGCGATCCATGCTTCACGGGTCTGCGTCAGCGGATCATAGGTGGTCAGTGTCGTGTCGACGGTGGCGATGAGGCCATTGAGATATTCGGCGAGGATCGCCTCCTTGGAATCGTAGTTGCGGTAGTAGGCGTTGCGTGAGACGCCGGCCCGACGGGCGATGTCCGTCACGGTGATCGACGAGAACGGCTTCGATTCCATGAGTTGGATGAGTGCCGACTCGATGCACGCTCTGACGAATGCGTTTGACTCCTCGTTATTGCGGCGTAGCGTGGCCAGACGTCGGTCGGCGTCATCGGTGAGACCGGTGCGTCTGAGGTTTTTTGCGCGGTCCGGTTCGTGGGTGCAATTGAATGCCATGTCACAGTTTCCTTCCAATTGTCATATCCGAGTCGAATGGCCTTGTGGTGGTGTCGAAAAGGATGATACACATGTTACATCCATAGCGGAGGCGGCACCGTGCCGCATTCGTCGCCTACCAATGGAGTGATGGAGTGAACATGACGCGCAGCGTAACGACCGAACCGAAAACCATCCTTGTCACCGGCGCCTCGGGCGGCATCGGCAAACAGACCGCACTGACGCTCGCCGTCCAAGGGCATACGGTGATCATGCATGGACGCAACCCCGACAAAACCAGCAGCGCCTGCGCATGGGTGATCGAACACAGTGGCAATCACAACGTGCACGCCCATGTGGCCGATCTGTCGTTGATGAGCGAGGTAGTGCGTTTCGCCGCGGAGATTCGGGAATCATATGAGTCGCTCGATGTGCTGGTGAATAATGCCGGCGGCCAGTTCGGTTCCAGTCGCGAGACCACGGAGGAAGGCCATGAGAAGACGTTCGCGATCAATACGTTGGCGCCATTTCTGCTGACGAATCTTCTGCTGCCGAAGCTGTGCGAAAGTCCCTCTGCCCGTATTGTCACCGTATCCAGCGAATCATATCGACAGGCGGGGCGGCCGCTGCTCGACGACATCGAACTTAAGCATGGCTATTCCCTGATACGCGCCTACGGATTCTCGAAACTGTACGTCTGGTGGCTGATGCGGCAGTTCGATGCACGGCTCAAGGCAGCCGGTGTGACGAACATCACCGTGAACACCGTGGAACCCGGTTCGGCCGTCACCGGACTGCAGCGCGAATCGCTGCGCAAATCGCCGTTCATGCTTCCGCTGGTGATACTGTGGCTGCCGTTCATGCGCACTGCACGCCATGGCGCCCGGACCAGCGTATATATGGCATCCTCTCCCAAGGTCGAAGGCGTGTCTGGCGAATTCTGGGGCAATTGCAGGCCCAAGCGCATTGACCCTCGATGGGTTTCGACGGATGGGGAGCGACGGATCTGGGATTATTGCGCTGCCGTTTGCGCACCGTACCTGCATGACGTCGCAGTGCCGCTCAGCCAGTGTCGGACGGCCTGAGCGGTGGCTTCCGGATCGCACTGCGCCGTAGTGCCCAGTACCGCGAGTCCGTTGTCGATGCGAACGCCGGCACCAGCAGCGGTGGCGATATGCGCCGGCGTTTCCTTGAATCCGCTCCCGCCGTGCGTGATGAACGGCAGAATCGTCTTGCCGTTCCAATCGTGGGATTCGATGAACGTGATCAGGGCCAGCGGCGGCTCGCCGCACCAGATCGGATATCCCAGATATATGATGTCTGCCGCTGTGAACGCCTCCATGTCGCCATGTGTGACGATGTCAGGGCGTGCGTTTTCGGCCAGTTCCAGTTTGGCACGGTCCACGGTGCCGTCGTAGCTTGTCGGGTATGGCTTGGCGGGCAGGATCTCGATCATGGGAGCTCCGGTCTGCCGGGCGATCTCGTGGGCCACCTTCGCGGTGTTGCCCTCCGTGACCGTTCCCACCTCGTAGTTTTCGTCAGCGCGTGAAAAATAGACGATGACCGACCGCATGACCCCTCCTTGTACTGGCTGTGATCCGACCTATCTGTCAATTGTCAATCTACTTGCATGCGTTCCTTATATATCGGCATATATATCGGCCGTACTCTGCTATGCATTGCGCCCGTTTGGGGAAAGGTATGGTTCGAGGGTGGGGGTCGCCTGATCCGGCGTGACGTCATCGATGATATCGGGGATCGAATTGATCAGGTGTGATACGGTTTCGGGAAGCCTGGTCCTGGCGATCCACTGGGCGCCATCGGCATTGAATATCGCGGTGGCGTTCGACAGCACGCCAAGGACGCCGTTCGAAGCGAATTCCAGAACGAGCCTCTGGCCGGGATTGAGGTTCTGCCGGTCGAGTCCGATCAGATCCAGCCAGATGTCGATGACGAATTCCCTGAGCTGCTTGGAAAGGCTTGTGGACCCGTGTGGTCCGGTGATCAGTGAGATTCGATGGGCGCTGGTCAGGTATCGGGGTATATCGATAAATCTGGTGTATTCGTTACGGAAATCGATGTCGTCCGGCTGGCGGATCAGTCGAGTGACGTATCCTATGATGTCCTGATCCTGATAGATGGATGCGATGGCGTCGTCGGCCAGTTCGGTGATGTTCGTGTAGTGATAGTAGAACGCCGTGCGGTTGAGCTCGCTGACTCGGGTGACATCGCTGACGGTGATCTTGGCGTATGGCTTCTCCTCCAGCAGTTCCCAGAACGCGTTCTGCATCTTTATGGTTGCCGGTTGCTCGGCGGCTTTCGGCCGTGCCATGGGCTGCTCCTTCGTTGTGTGCTGATGGAATTCAATAATTCAACAGTGTATCGAAATTTTGATCCTTTCGTTCGTCGGTTCGATGATGGCGATGTGACGGCAGAATTGTGCCAGTGTCTATGGGGGGGGTTAGCTTGTTGGTATTGATCGCGCATCGGTGTGTGATTGGTGGGAAGGAAGGTGTGACACGAACATGGCTAACGTGTTTTCGCGTTTCAGAGGCCAGCCTTCCGCGCCGTCATCTCAAGTCTCTCCGCGTCCTGTTTCCATGGATGTCAATCGTCTGCGCCGAGCCACCGATGAGGAGATTGCCGCAGCATGGCCTGCGGCAATTGCACAATATGGTCTGCAGACGAATCCTGATGGCACTCCGGTCATCACCGCCGATCTACTGCCCAAAGCCGAGCAGAAGTGGGTGAAGGCATATCGCAGTACACTCGGTCATGATATCCACGGCGAACGTATCTATGGTCATCCCGGTTCAGGACTGTCCGAGTCCGGCTTCGGCAGCAGGCAGGTGCGTAGCGGCTCCCGCGGCGAGGAGGTATTCGCCAAACTGCTGACATGGGATGGCGTGCTCGACCGTTGCGTATCATTCTGGTCCGTCTGGAACATCGAAGACGATGGCAGTAAAAACGACTATGGCACCGACATCGACTGTGTATTGAAGTTCGGATCCCACATCTTTCTGGTGGATGTGAAAAACTATCGTGCGGGTCTTGATTACCACACACTGATTCCAGGGCACGCCATGTTCTGTGTATATCCGGTGGCACGTGTGGTGGCGAACGACCCCTATGTGTTCAGCTGCAACATGGGCATCGCGCAGGAGCACATGAGCGAGTACCTGTCCGACAGCGGATCCGACTGCACCGTGGAATCCTATGTGGTTCTGGTCCCCGGTCAGGCGGGCGAGGCCACGCTCGATGCCGACATCTGCTGGCCGGGTGGCATTCCCGCCATGTCGTATTCCTCGTTCGTGGCGATGATCCAGCAGCGGTTTTCCACGGACCCCTCCTATGCGTCGACTGAGCCGACATGGGAGGAAGGATATCTTGCGTCTCTGGTGAAGCTATACGAGCACCAGACCACACTCTCTCCGGATGAGGCGCGTGACCGGACCCTATGGCCGCGACCCACCTGCGACAGGGCACAGGGCATCGAATACCCGAACCCCAAACGCGCGGGCAAGGCCAAAAGCGGCACCGGCAAGTCCGCTAAGGGGAAGGCCGGTGCAAGTCGTCGTCACGACGATACCCGTGGCGAATCATCCTCGTCGTCATCGGCTGCGACAACCAAGACACGGAAACCGGCGACGAAGCGGGGTTCCACTGTTGAGGGTTCCCCCTCATCCAGCCGCGGCAAGTCAACAACCCGTCGTAAGGCATCCAACCTGTCGTCCATTCCCACGGTCGATCCCGCTACGATGTCCGTCACCTGTGGAGAGGACGCCGACGGCAATCCTGTAGAGGTGTCCTTCAGCGGAGTCTCCTGCATGACGATTGCCGGTGCCAACCGATCCGGCGAAGTGGGGCGTACCTTTGCGCTGGTGGCGGCACTTGATCAGTCCGATGACGTGGATCTGCGAATCATTGACTGCAAACGGACCTCGCAGTTTTCCGCGTTTGCCGAGCACGCCCATTCCTATGCCCGTTTGGGCGATGGGCTGGATCTGGTCAGTGGAACAGTGCAGGATGCCTATACGTCGCTCAATTCGCGTCTGAGAAAACTCCGCAAGACGGGGGTCTCGGACTACTGGTCCGTTCCGGATCATGCCGGAATGCCGCTTGACGTTATGGTGTTTCATGGCTGTGAAGATCTGTTCGACAAGTTCAGTGCCGACGGTGAATCGGACGTCGACGAAACGGAGGCCGAGCAGCTTTCCGATATCCGACGATACCTGCGCAAGATCATCGATGAGGGTGCCAAAGCCGGATGCTGCGTGGTGCTGTCCACACAGAACCCATCGGCCAAGGCGTTTCCCGCCGATCTGGTGGAATCCGCGCAGACCCGAATCCTCTACCGCATCGGGGTGAAGGGGCAGTCCGCGGCGATGCTACACGGAGTGGACGCCGCTTTGGCACGGAAGGCAACAGCGGCGGCGCTCGCCATAGGGGAGACGGATTTCGGCACGGCAGTCATGATCACAGCGGATGGATTGCGCGAGAACATCCGGTTCCATGCGCTGAATGCCGAAGCCATCAAGGAGCGATATCCGTTTGGCGGCTGACATGACGGAATCGGGTCTGCCGCGAGTATGGCGAATACAGACTTTGAAAGAAGAATGAGACACAGGGAATAGTAGGGGAAAGAAGGGAAACACGACCATGCAATATATCATTGCTTTGATCCTCATAGGTATAGCGATCTGGTTGATCATCAAGCTGATCATCTGGTTGCTGTCACTCGTCCCGATGATCGCGGGAACCATTATGACGCTTTTCGTCGGCCTTATGGCACTTGCGTTGGCGTTCGGCGTTATCAGGGGCTTGGCTCAAGGGTTCAAGGAATACTACTCGACATTGACCGACGTGTACGGAACCCGGGCGGGCAAGATTATCGGCGTGGTGTTGACCCTTGTCTGGATCGGCGTCATCGTATTCCTCGGCCGCATGGCGATACTTGGCCTGATCGAGCAATACCAGCAACTGTCACAGACCGTCTCGCAGATGAGCTGACCCTTCATCGGATGCGGATATTCACCAGTCGGAAGCGTTGAGAGGAAACCATGGGCAACACGAAGGAACAGGAACCTTCCCGGACATCGTATTTCTACGGTCCGGGGTTCGGCGATATCGTCAGGGTCATCACTACCACCAAAGCGAACATCGGCAAATCGATTGAGGATATCACCGCCAAGGCAGCAAGCAAGCCGATCGTGCCCTCACTCATCATCATGGTGCCTCAGGTGGCGCTCCGCTACATCTACTGGCTGTTCTCCGCGGGTTCGATGGTGATCGCCTCGGCGTTCATCTGTCTGGCCATGCTGTTGCCTCATGTGATCGGCTTCGTGCTGATCGACATCATCGGCATAGTGCTCAGTCAGATTGCGCGATTGTTCGACCTGCTGTACTTCCAGATCCGCAAGGTGTCGAATGTCTGCGACACATGCCACAACCGATTCGCTTTGCCTGTCTACGTGTGCGACCAATGCGGAGCCAAGCATCTCGCTCTGCTACCTGGCAAGTACGGTATTCTGCATCACACCTGCACATGCGGGCAGAAACTTGCATGCAGTGTGCTCGACCGCAAGCATCCCCGACGGGATTTGCAGGCCCTGTGCCCGTTCTGCTACAAGGCCGGTCGTGAGGAGTCCGTCCTTTCCAGCAATAGCCGTGCCATCTGCATTCCCGTGGTCGGTGGAGCATCGGCCGGCAAGAGCGCGTTCATTACCGCGTATGCGCAATCCGTCATCGATGACATCGCGCCGAAGAACGGCTTGCACGTACGGTTCTACGACAATGATCGCGAGCGCATGTATCAGTCCATGACCGCCGCCTATCGCAGTGGCATAGTGGAGAAGACCGCGACGGTGACCGAGCAGGATCGTAGCAGTACGATCTCGTTCAGCTTCTTCCTTGAAGGTGATGGACTTGTGCCGTCCCGACTCATGCAGATCCTCGACATCGCCGGTGAGACATTCGTGAATGGAGCCGAGAATGAGGGGCAGAACCAGTATGAGCATTGCGAAGGCATTGTCCTCGTCATCGACCCGTTGAGTATTCGGGACTTTGCCGCGAAATGCAAAGACAGCCTTGATCCCGGGGACAGTGGATCGATCAGCAATGCCCCTCTTGAGGATGTGAGAAGCGCGTTGCACATCAAGCTGCAGAACGTCTCGGACACCGACCGAAACGGTAGGATCCGCACTCCTCTCGCCGTGGTGATCAACAAGATCGACTCCACACCGTTGTTGGAGGAGCGGATCGGTAGCAAAGCCGTGAATGCAGTCATGGCGGCCGATCCCGAAACCTTCACCGACCCGGCGAACACCACCGATTTCCTGTGTCGGCAGTTCCTTATGGATTATGACATGGGTGATGTGGTGGCTCACATCGAACAGGACTTTGCGACATCCAGGTTCTTCGCCGTAAGCTCCATAGGCCACACCGCCGGCAATGGCAAGGGGTTTGAGCCATATAACGTGACCGACGTCGTCGATTGGATTCTGGACATTCAGGACCCAGCCCTCGGCAAGGCCCTTGGGGCCCGGACGTATGCCAAGGCGGATCTTCCTGTCAAGGAACCGGTATATGGCCTGTTCGACCAGATTCTGGAGAATGCCAGGGTCCAGGCCGCGGCTCAGGCTCAGGCGGCGTCGCAGCCTCAGGCCGCTCCTTCGCAGGCGACGCCACAGCCGATGCCAACTCCCACTCAATCCTCGTCGGCTACTACGGGCGTGCCGGAGCAGCCGACGACAGCTACTCCAACACCGTCGGCATGGGGCTCGTCTTATGCCCAGAGCCAGACCGCTCCCAATCCGCAGCCCGAACCGGCTTCTCAGCCCCAGCCTGCCCGGACTGTCGAACCTGCTGGTTCCAGTCCCAGCCCAGCGCAACTGGAAACCCCTCCGGCGAAACCAAAGCGTCCGGTCTCCCCGCTGGCTCCCCGTCGCCCCCAGCCGCGTAAGCGGCACTGATCCGGTCCACATTTCCTCTCACCATGCAAAGGACAGCATATGAGTACTGACACCAATCAAGGTTGGCCATCCCCGCTCGGGGCCGTACCACAGCAGCCACAGCAGCCGGTCGCTCCCCAGAACGCGCAGTGGGGTTCCATGCCTCCGAGCATCGCGCCGCAGTCCGGACGAGCCGACGATGTTCTGGTGGAACCGTCATACGACGGCAGTCCGTCCACATTCAGCGCAATGCCGCAATCCACGGAACTTCCTCCGGTACCGCCAACGCCTCCGGCGGCTGCCCCATCGGTGACCACCGAATCCGAGGAACGGACGATGCCGTTGCCGGACGCGGTCGAACAGGAAACTCCCGTCGAGGAGACACCATCCGTTTCCGAAGCGGAATCCTCCGATACGCCGGAGTCTGCACAGGAAGTCCCCGTACAGAGGGTCGCCGACGAACAGGTGCTGAACACCGTTCAGGAGGTATTGCAGACCGCGCAGAGCACTGCAACGGAACTTACCGATATCAAGGAATCCCTGGACGCACTGTCACAGCAGTTCACCAAGCGACTCCAGTATGACGATACGAAAGAAACGATCATCGATCGTCAGCATTCGGAACTGCTCAAGCTGCGTGAGGGACTCAAGGACAACCTTATCCAGCCGGTGCTATACGACGTGGCCGAAGCTCTGGACACCGTGCGCAAGATGCGTGCCGACCTGTCAGCGGAAGGCGAGAAGACGGATCGTGCGTTCGAGGACATCGAATACATGCTGCTGGACATCCTCGAAAAGAACGATGTCGAGGAAGTGGCGAGCGAGCCCGGAGACGCGTTCAACGCGTCACGCCAGCGCATGGTCAGGTACGAGGAGACCGATGATCCAGCCAAGCGCAAGACCGTCGTACGCTCGCTCGCTCCCGGTTACCTGTTCGGCAAGACCGCACTGTTCAAGGAGAAGGTCGTCGTGTACAAGGTCGTCGCTCCGGCCGCTCCGGCTGTTCAAGCTGCGGCGCCGACGGTCACGACCGCCGGCGAGTGACTCCAACCATACCAATCACAACACACAGAAAGAAAGAGAATCATCATGTCCAAGTATGTATACGGCATCGATCTTGGTACCACGTACTCCTGCATCGCCTATCAGGATGAGGATGGCCGCCCGACCGTGGTGAAGAACATGGATACGAACTCCGACACCACGCCCTCCGTGGTGCAGTGGGGCGAGGACGGCACGGTCATCGTCGGCCAGGAGGCCAAGGACACCGCCGTGCTCGAACCGGAACGCACGTCGGCCTTCGTCAAGCGCCTGATCGGCAAGAGCCCGGTCGCCATCACCATCGACGGCAAGGACATTTCCCCCACGGAGGTGTCGTCGTATACGTTGCGTGAGCTTGCCAAGCAGGCTGGCGCGCAGCTGGACGACGAGGTCAAGGACGTGGTGATCACCTGCCCGGCGTACTTCGGCGAGGCCGAGCGTACTGCCACGAAGCAGGCCGGCGAGATCGCCGGACTCAATGTGCTGGCGATCATCGAGGAGCCCACGGCCGCCGCCATCTGCTACGGCGTGACCCGCGCCGATGAGGACAAGAACGTGCTGATCTACGATCTGGGTGGTGGCACCTTCGATATCACCGTGATGAAGATCACCAACGGTGAGATCCGCGTGATCACCACGGAAGGTGATCATGATCTGGGCGGCAAGAACTGGGATGATGCGCTTTCCGGCGTCATGGTCGACAAGTTCCTGGAGAGCAGCGGCTATGATGGCGATCCGTTCACCGATGAGGACAATAATGAGTTCCTGCAGGATCTGGCGCTCAAGGCCGAGAAGATGAAGCAGGCGCTGTCGAACAGGACCACCGCCAAGACCATCCTTGATTACAATGGCAACCACGCCCGCATTGAGGTGTCCCGCGAGGAATTCGAGGATGTCACCAAGGATCTGCTCGATACCACCGTCTCCCTTACACGCAAGGCCATGGCCGATGCCGAGGCCGAAGGCGTGAAGGTGGACGAGATCCTGCTCGTGGGCGGCTCCACCAAGATGCCGCAGGTGCAGGAGATGATCAAGCGCGAGTTCGACATCGAGACCAAGAACTTCGAGCCGGACGAGGCCGTGGCCAAGGGCGCCGCAATCTTCGCGATCTTGCAGGCCACCAAGCAGAGCGAGGTCAAGGAGAACGAGGTCAAGGAACAGGACGCCGAAGGCAACGATGTGGCCCGTGACACCACCACCGGCGAAACCCGTATCCTGCCCACCATCGGTGGCGGCTCCGTCATGCCCACCAACATCACGGCTGATACCAAGGTGATCTCCGTCTCCACCAAGAGCTTCGGCATCAAGGCGCTCAACCCCGAGACGAATCAGCTTCTCATCTTCAACATCATCAAGAAGAACGATGAGCTGCCCGCCCGCGCCACGCAGACCTTCGCCACTCAGGAGGACAATCAGCCCCTCGCCGCGATCGAGCTGTACGAAACCCCGGAGAAGGTGGATTCCTATGAGGTGGACGAGGATCTCAAGCTGGGTGACGCCGAGCTGATCCTGCCGCCGAACACGCCCGCCAACTCGCCGATTGAGATCACCCTCGACCTGCAGGAGGACGGCACCATCAACCTGCACGCGCAGAAGCCTGACACGGGCGAGAAGGTCGACGCCGTCTTCAAGAGCGAGAACGTGATGACACAGGAGGAGATCGAAGAGGCCAAGGCCCGTGTGAGCACTGGTCTGCAGATGACCATGTGATCGATGGCACATCGGTTCGTTGAGCGATAGTCGGGCAAGTTAGGAGAGACGAGATATGGGTATTGCGGTTGGCATCGATCTGGGTACCACCTATTCGGCGGTGGCTCGTATCAATCCTCAGACAGGGCGCGCCGAGGTGATTCCGAATGTCGAAGGCGGTGCCGTGACACCATCCGTGGTTGGCATCGCCCCCGACGGGCGAATCCTGTTCGGAACGGAAGCCAAGGAGCAGCAGGAGCTCGGCGATACCAACACCGCCGCGTTCTTCAAGCGGTATATGGGGCAGTCGGATTACACCATCCGCATGGCCGGCCGTGACTATACTCCCATTGACTTGTCCGGCATGCTGTTGCAGGGGCTTGTCCGACAGGCCGAACAGGTGGGCGGAGAGAAGATCGACGGCGCATACATCACCGTGCCGGCATACTTCCGCAACTCCGAACGCGAAGCCACGATCGAGGCCGGCCGCCGTGCCGGCATCAATGTGCTCGGCATTCTCAACGAACCGACCGCAGCCGCATTCGCCTATGGTCTCAACGGTAAAGACACGCATCAGAAGGTGCTGATCTACGATCTGGGCGGTGGCACATTCGACGTCACACTGGCCGAGGTGGACGGCGACTCCATCCGCGTGCTCGGCTCCGATGGCAGTCACATCCTGGGCGGCAAGGACTGGGACGATGCCGTGGCCAGATGGATCATCGAACAGTTCTCGGACGAGTTCGACATCGATCTGACCGACAACGATGAGGAACTCGCCCGGCTCACGGTGATGGCGGAAAGCGCGAAAAAGCGCCTGACCAAGGCGCCGTCCGCCACGATCGCCGTAAACTTCGAAGGACACCGTGGCAAATACGTGCTGGATCGCGAGACCTTCGACGATGTGACGAGCTTCATGCTGCAGGAGACCTCGGATATCGTCGACCGCCTGTTTGCGAGCGTCAGGCCCAGAGTCACATGGGCCGACGTTGACGGTGCCATTCTGGTGGGCGGTTCCACCCGCATGTTGCAGGTGCGCGACTACATCACGCGCATGTCGGGCAAGCCACCGCTGGGAGGCGTGAACGTGGACGAGGCCGTGGCCCTTGGTGCGGCCATCCGCGCCAATCAGGACGCGGCTGGTCACGCGTCGCCGATGCTGACGATCGGTGCTGGCCGACGTGCGACCACAGGCGGGGGAACGGCTGCGGCCCCGCGGATGCTCATCGGCGGCAAACGCATTTCCGATGCCACGTCGCACGCTCTCGGCATGATTCTGGAGTCGACGGATAGAAGTCGATATGTCAATGGCGTGCTCATCCCGAAGAACTCGTCGATTCCGGCGGAGAACACGCGTTCCGCCGAGCTGCGTGTGCCCCGTTCCGGTGGTGAACTGGAGGTGTATCTGCTGCAGGGGGCCGAGACCAGACCGCTTGACAACGAGGTGGCCGGCAAGTACGTGTTCTCAGACATTCCGTACGTGCAAGGTGGCCGGACCATAATCAACGTCAGCTACCGGTACGACGAAAACGGTGTGATCCAGGTGTCCGCGGTCCAGCAGGAGACCGGTCGTCAACTGGTCATGCACCGCGAACCCATTCCGGAGGATATGAGCTGGACCGACGGCAGTCCGGCGGACAACCAGCCCGAATCCGTGGCGGAACCGGGAACGGTGTATCTGCTGATCGATCTGTCCGGCAGCATGAGTGGACATCCATTACAGGAGGCGATCAGGGCGGCAAACGATTTTGTCGGCCAGCTCGACCTTTCGATATTCGCCATCGGTGTGGGAGGATTCGGCGATGAATTCGCGAACTTCTGTTCACCCACACACGACGAGCGTGCTCTTCGTGACTGCATCAACCGTCTGAAAGTGGGACGCGAGACCGGATACGGCACGGAGAGTCCCTTGGGCCATATGCCTCCGTTGCTTTCCGAATTCGACGGGGCCAAGCTGATCATCATCCTCACGGACGGCATCTGGTTCGATGCTAGATCCGCAGTGAGCGAAGCACAGCGGTGCAACGATATGGGAATCGACACCATCGGCATCGGCATCGGCGAGGCTGATGAGCAATTCCTCCAGAAGATCTCCTCGATCCAGGATCTTTCCGGATTAACCGATCTCAGCCACCTGAGCGAAAGCTTCTCCAAGATCGCGCGAGCCATCAGCTGACCGTTGGCCGCATAAGCACACATCACATGGAAGCACACGACATCACACGGAGTGAATGAACCTTGGCACAGGACAACCTCTATCTGATCCTCGGACTGTTCGATTTCTCCAACAGTCTTGAATCCGACCCGGCGCCGGAACAGCGCATCGCTCAGGCGGTCGCCGCAGTGCGGCCTAAACTGTCGCAGCGCGCCAACCGTGCAGGCGGCGACCCGGCCGCCCAGCGGGCTCTTGAACTGCTCAAGACAGTTAATACGCTGAACATGCCGGAACAACGCCAGCAGGTGTTTCTCGAGGCCAAGAACATCGTGGAGAAGTCCATCACCAAGCAGGTGAAACTGTATGCCGCCCGAGGATACATCCTTACCGGGGAGATCACCAAGATCGCGCAGAAGGTGAGCAAACAATGCAACTGCGCCATCTCCGACGCCGATGTGCGCAGCCGCGTGCATGGCGTACCCGTCAAGGAGCAGGAGGAAGGGCCCAAGGGCACTGAGCTGGCCAGACCCAAGTCATATAGCAAATACCACGGTCAGGAGTCCAAACTCAAGGTCTACGGCCACGCCAACCTCTACGACATGCTCGATCCGGGCAACACCAAGGTGAGAAGCGTACCCACGGCCACATGGCGAGCCAAAGCCGAGGCGGCCAAAAAGGCGCTGCCCAACAAGGTGAACATGGAGGTTTCCGATCACCAGAAGCTGTACAACCTGTGCATCGGCACCGCGTTCAAGGACGACACCAGTCGTGCCGCCTATGACGAATACCTGGCATACGAATCCCTGATGTCCATCCTCGACGAGGTCAAGGAGGTCACGAGCGTCACCAAGAAGCTCGATTCCGCGCTCGCCGAACAGTATATCGACCGTCTGTATGAGGCCGGTGCGAAGAACGGTCATCCGATCACCCGAGACGAGGCCAGTGGCTATCTGCTGTGGTTCTGTGGCAAGAGCAGCATCCTCTATATGCCGCCGGCCGAGCATGCCGACGAATCGACGCTGCCGGAGCCGTGTCCGTGGTGTGGCGCATTGGCGGATCCCGATGCGGTGAACTGCTCATCCTGCGGAGGCAGGATTCTCGAAAACTGCCCCCAGTGCCACCATACCAACCGTGCAGACGTGCACTACTGCGGCCAGTGCGGATTCGACTATACCAACCTCGCCCAGGCATCCGCCATGTGCGACGAGGCGAAATCGCTGGCCGGGGCACTGCGGTTCGACGACGCCGATCAGCTTGTCGACCAGGCGGCGAATCTATGGCCGGGGTTCGCCGAGGCGAAGGCCGTCAAACAGACCATCGCCCAACAGCGCACCTTGGTCGGGCCGTCCGCGCAGCGTCTTACCGACGCCGTGAAGGCACTGAATCTCATCGAGGCAGGCAAACTATACGACGGCATCCGTCGACGTTCTCCCAAATTCGAAAACCGGGAACTCCGGGACGCGATCGACGCCGGTGTGGCCCGTGCGAAGGCCGCCATGGAGGCTGCTCCGCGCACGATCTCCAGCGTGTTGGAAGCGTACAACGCCTGTCACGATTATCCGGGATTGGCCGCAGCCTTGGCGGCTAACCCGCCGAAACCCGTTGCCGATGTCACCGTGCGCCCGGATGGCACCGCCCACTGCATGTATGTGTCGTGGCCCGCATCGTCGAGCAAAGAGGTCAGCTATGTGCTGCTGCGCAAGCAGGGAAGCCATCCTCTGGACGAGCATGACGGCGAGCGCCTTACGGAAACGTCCGGTACGAGCTTCGTGGATCGTACGGTTGAGGCGGGCGAGCCATACGGATATGCGGTCGTGGTGAAACTCGGGCCATTGTCATCCGCACTTACGGCGTCGAAAACCGTCACCGTGCTGTTCGACGTGGCCAACGTCAAGGTGTCGCCCAGCCAATCGACGATTCAGATCACATGGAATGGAATACCGGGTACCGGGGTGGTGGCGGTATGGCGTCGCACCGATCATGCGCCGACCCGGCCCGGGGACGGCGAACAGGTGACGAATGTCGTGAGCTCCGGATTGCTTGATCAGGGGCTGAGGAACGACGTCACCTATTACTACGCGATCTTCGTGAGCTATCGTCTCGCGAACGGCCGAACCGTCTATTCGCAGGGCGTGCAATGCTCCGGTATTCCCGCCGCTCCGCCCGAGCCCATCGACTTCCTGTTCGCCCAGCTGCAGGCCGATGGTTCGTTCACGCTGGAATGGGAGGTGCCCGAGGGCGGCGAGGCCCGGTTCTCCTACACCACGGGAGACCTTTCCTTCAAGGACGGCGATATCGTCGCGGAAAGCGAGCTGAACGCGCAGACCATGCCGCTGCCGATCACCGCGACCGGGGACGACACCGGTACGTTCACCCTGCCGGATGACTCCATCTACCATATCGTCGCCGCCACCGTGAAGAACGGTCAGGCCGTGATCGGCGCCAGCGCCACGGTGTCAAGCAGACGTGCGGTGGAGATCACGAACATTACGGCCAGTGGTGCGAACGCCGTGGTGCTGTTCGACTGGCCCGAGGAATCCGACCGTGTGCTGCTGGCATGGCGTACCGATCGATATCCCGCCTCGGCGGAGGAGCGTGGTGCCACGGTCACAAGCGTGAACCGCAGAACCTACGATCTGCATAAGGCGATCATTGTCAAGGGAATCCAGCCCAACGTCCCCTATTATTTCAGTCTGTTTGCCAGGCTCGGCAGCGGCGACTCCGCCTCCTACTCGGCCGGCAGCAACAGGATGTTCTCCTTCGGGAAGGCCAGTAAGGCCACCTATCACGTGGAGGTGCGCAAAAGCCTGCTCGGCAAGATCAAAAGCGCCACGCTGGTCATCGAATCCACGGACAGCCTCCCGGAGATGGAACTCCGCGCACAGATGGGCGTGATACCGGCGTACAGCAATCAAGGACTGCTCGTTGCGTCCATTCCGGCGCAGAACGGCGGCGGCACGCATCGTATCGAACTGCCGGCGGGCTCGCTCAATAAGGGCATGTTCGCCAAATTGTTCTTCAAGGACCTCAGCATCTATCAGACATCATCACTCACACAAGCCGCCGGAACCAGTCCGGAGATTGGATGATCACCATGAAATTGAAGTATGTATGCCCATTCTGTTTCGCCGAGCATGCCATTGGTGACGTGGAGTTCGCCTGCGACTCCCGTATGATCTGCGCCCAGCGCGACCCCAGCGGGAAGATCGTGGGTGTTCCCGGTGCTGGTGAGCCCGACAAGAAGATGCAGGAATACAAGCATCTGAGTCAGGCCCCGCTTGGACCTCATCATTTCCGCGCTCACAAGACGCCTAAATTCTCCATGCCGGATAGCGCGGTCTGCGACTGGTGCCGTCAGGTCAGTCGCACAAGGGTATGCCCGTCATGCCATAACACGTTGCCGTCCACCATCGACAATGACGAGGCCATGATCATCTCCCTGATCGGTACCCGAGGCTCGGGCAAGAGCACCTACGTGGGCGTGCTCATCCATGAGATGATGAAGCACCTGTTCGGCCCGTTCCATGGCACATTCCAGCTGTACGGCAGCGAGGACCAGCGTGAATACCGCACGCGGTTCGAGGACTACCTGTACAAGGGGCAGCCTATCCCGCAGACCACAACACATCTAACCGGCAACACCATGACGGAGAACAGGCCCATCCTTGGCATGCTGAAAATGCAGTCCAGTGGGTTCTTCGGCAAGGTGAAGCCGAAGATGCTGGTGTTCTTCGATTCCGCCGGTGAGGATTGGACCAATATGGATACCATCCAGGTCGTGGCCAAATACGTGGCCAAGTCATCCGGCATCGTGTTCCTTATCGATCCACTGGCCAATCAGCATGTCCGTGATGCCATTAGTGACGATGCGTCCATCCGCGCGTCCATCTCCGCCGACTACGAGCCGGACTCCGACCCCACGAAGGTGATCAATGACGTTGCCAGGCTCATCCGCGACCAGAACGGGTTGAAGGAAAGCCAGAAGATCG
Organism: Bifidobacterium tissieri; assembly: GCF_002259645.1. GTDB lineage: Bacteria > Actinomycetota > Actinomycetes > Actinomycetales > Bifidobacteriaceae > Galliscardovia > Galliscardovia tissieri. The sequence continues at coordinate 88,616 of NZ_MWWV01000002.1, read as the reverse complement.
CCATCCCCGTGGCTGCGGCATTCTCCAAGCTCGATGTGCTTGAAGACAAGAATCTGCTGCCTCCGGGAGGAAGACTGTCCCAGCCGTCACCGCACGTGCAGCGCGGCATGTTCGACGACACCGACGCCGACTCGGTGAATCAGGAAGTGAGGTCGATGCTCGACCGATGGGACTATGGCAGCTTCATCAACACCCTTGACATGAACTACGCCACCAACCACTGCTTCGCGTTCTCCGCATACGGTCGCGAACCCGCGAGCGACGGCACTATCGCCCCGCCGATTCCCAAGCGCATCGAGGACGCCATGTTCTGGCTGCTGCACCTCAACAAGGTACTCTGACCGGAAGGATTGATCGATGAAAACCGAACAGATCATCTACACCTCATGCAGACAGGGCATCGAGGGACAATCATCCGGCTATCAGGTGTACTCGTACTCGCCGGGCATGCGACAGTGGATCGCCAACCGCAACGCCATCGGCGTCCTCGAACAGTACAAGGCACCCGTGGGAGACCAGTACCCGCCGTTGCCCACCCCCGAACAGATCGAGGAATGCTATCCCAAGCGCGATTACAGCGGACCATTGTCCGGTCCGGACGCGCTCTACGGCATGGCGCTATCCACTTATATCGGACGGGATTACCCGGAGGGATCCATCCGTGGCGGAAACTTCATCGCCCACGCCGTCGCATTGCCGCTGGCGACGATGATGCAGACCGGCACCTATCCGTGCGAGTACCTTGAATCGCCGAGCTTCCAACGCACCATGGACATCACCAAGGCGCGCAGCGACGAACGTCCCGCGATGTTGGGCACGCTCGACATCGAACCCAACGACGAGATCACCTTCGATGCGGTGCAGGACTTCCTCATGGATGATGACCGTGACGAGATGCTCAAGCTCATGCTTGCCTGCTTCCTCAACCGTGAGCAGGGAGGAGCGTTGCGTCGCATCATCATCCGGGACAGCGCCGAAAACTTCAACCTGTGGGTCGCCGCGCTGCAGATGGCATTGCCGCTGCGGCAGGCGTACACCTACTCATTCTCCACCTACGAATACGACCCCATGGCCGCCGATGCGCACATCATGCGTGGCGTGGACGGCATGAACGGCTCGCTGCCGCAGCTCGCCATGAGCAACTACGTATTCGACGAACGCGGCGAAGTACCTCTGCCGAACCCTATGGTCGACGAAACCGTTCGGCAGCTGTGCGATTTCCTCGTGGACGCCATGCAGACCGTACCGGACAGCCTGCATCGATTCCACGACTTCCTCAACGCCACCGACCATACGACGGCCGACATCGTGATCGCCGACGCCTATACGTTGTTCCAACTGGTGCAGGGACTGACCGCCTTCGATGAGCTCGACACATCCGCTGCCGAACGGGCACTGGTCTTCATGAGGGACCACTGCGGCGGCGACGTACTCCGCAAGGTGTCCGATCGTCTCTTCGACGAATGCCGCACGACGGTGTTCCCCGAGGACAAGCGCACGTTGCTCGCCGACGTGTTCGGGTATGCGACCAGAAGCGACAAGACGTATGCGCTGACCGCGCGGGAGCGTGCGCTGGATCTGCTGTTCGGTGTGTTCACCAATGCGGCACCGAGCCAGGACATGTATGCGCAGTCGCACGCGCTCGCCGATACGGTGCTCGCCCAGCTGGGCGAGAAGGTCGACGTGGTGCTGTTCGACGAGCTGACCGGCAATCCGGATGTGAATCTTGGACTCAGCGGCGGCACCGGAACATCGCTGCCGTGGACCGTGCACGCTTACGCGCAATGGACATCACAGGCGGTGCTTGACGCCGTGGCGAAGGGCATTGATCTGCGACCGGGCATGTCCGCAGCGCAGATGAAAGCCGCATTGGGGACGCGTAATGCGACGGCGCTCGACAAGATCATCAAGGTTGTGGTGCATCATCCGGATGGTAATGGCACGCGCCGTCTGGTCACCGATTTCGCGGGTTCCCTCAGTGCCGACCCGCGGTTGGGATGCATGGTCGATCTGCTGATCATTCTGGAGGGAGACCCGACCGGTGCGGGCGCTATGGGCGGTTCCGCCGCCTCCGGTCTGCCGTCCAGTGTGACGATGGCGTACACGGCGTTCCACACGTTGTACATGTCCTCCGATGGGGAAGGCTCCCGGACGCGAATCGGGTATCTGCAGTCCTGCTACGCCAGCGGTCTGCAATCGCTGGTTGTGTCGCTGCTCGCGGAGCAGGCGCGGACTTCCCACGATCCGGGAGCATTTCTTGCCTTCCTGAAAACAACGGGGCCGTATTTGCCGAAGGATTTTTGGCAGGACCATGCCAGGGACGTCGTTGCCGTATGCGAGCGGACGATCGGAAACACCCCTTCCGCCGCGCTGCTGTGCGTCTGCGCGCAGACGGTGCGCAGTATGGTTCCGATGCCCCTTACCTGGTACCGTACCAAGATCGATCAGGCCAGTGCGATGCTTCCCATCCTGCGTGTGGACAACCGCGTATACGATGACTATCGCGCCATCGTCGCATTGTGCAAGGACGTGTCGTTGCCGTTGCCTGCGCGTCTGACACTGATCGACTATCAATTCCACATAACGAATCTGGCGAACGCATATGCCCAGCGGAATCCCGATCCCATGGTCATCGACGGTCTGTGCAATGCGCTTATGCAGACTGGGCCGCGTCTGCCGTTGAGCGCGGCCGGGAATCAGGTCAATGCCTTCGTCGCCTCCGTCGGTGACGCCATCACCCCGGTGGTGCTTACGTCGAAATCGGGTGCCACGTTGCAATTGAAAGCGGTGCCGTCAACGTATGACATGACCGTGATGAAGCAGGTGGCCGGCAACGTGGTCAGCTCCAAGCGGATCGATGACATTCTGCTGCTGATGGCCTTGGATTCGTGTTGCTTCGGGGCATCCGCCGACCAGCTTCACCAGAACGCCATGGCGATCGATCTGGCACGGTTCCTGACGAGCCAGCTGACCGGTATGCATATGAAGTCCTCCGAACTGACGAAGTACGTGGAGGATGAACGCAAATTCGACAAGCATGTGGCCGTCAGATTCTCGCAGACCTACGGTACCGCGTTTCCCAAGGGCCATTTCACCGCGTTGTTCGGCATGATCATCGACGGCTTGGCTGCTTACGAGGCGGCCAACCCGAGCGTAATCGACAAGATGAAGAAATTCCTGCCGTTCGGTCGGCACTGATCCGATGCGAGAGCGTCTGTCGGCCGAAGGCAGAATGAGCGCTGTGCCCGGTGGCGCAGCGGGGAGTTAAGGAGATAAGGAGCGTACGCCATGCCACGCAATAACCAGTCCAGTCCGTATACGTCGAATGCTGGAGGATGGGGGACCCCGAATCCGAACAAGGCGAATACCTCCAAGACGTCATCGAAATCGCAACAGAGCCACAGCGCGCAGGGTAAATCCTCATCTGCATGGGGTTCGCCCGCTCCGGCTCCCTCGTCAGCATCCTCGAGCGGTTCTGCATGGGGTAGCCCCGCTCCCGCTCCGTCTCCCTCGTCCTCTGCGTCGAACGCATCCCCATGGGGTAGCCCCGCTCCGGCACCGGGTCCTTCGTCCTCCGCCTCGAACGGTTCCGCCTGGGGTAGTCCTAGTCCTAGTCCTAGTCCCTCGCCCGCTCCGGCTCCTACGCCACAGCCGGCGGGAGCGTCATCCGGCTGGGGGACAATGAATCCTTCCGGTGCCGCGACGTCATATTCCGGCGGTTCGCCATCGTCGTCATCCGCATCGTCATGGGGCACGCCAGCGCAGGGGGCAGGCAGCCCGTATGGTGCCGGCTCTGCCGGAGGAAACGCTGCCGGTACGTCCGCACAATTCGCCGCCGCCCCCGCACCGACCTCCGCCGCAACGGCCGCGTCATCCCAGTCGCTGCACGTTACGCCAATCACCTTCCTGTCCCTCGGTCTGGGACTCATCTGCAGTTTGTTGTTCGGGCCTTTTGTCGCCATCGTGCAGACTCAGGTGGTCGCCAAGCTTATGGGCCAGCTACCCGACGGCTATACCATGACAGCCATGACGCCGGGCAGGGGAGCGCTGTTCTCGTTTGTGGTTTTCTGCACGTTCATCGCACTGTATCTGAGCACGAAATATGTTCGCGTCCTGACGGCAGGTGATCGATTCCAAAGCGGAATCTGCTACATCGTCATGACGGGTGTGGCCACGTTCCTGCTGTCACGAATCGGCGGGATGGACAATGCCGTTTCGAATGCCGTCGGTACCAGCGGGCTCACTCTGACGGGAGGGCTCCTGCCGTGGCAGGCCATGATGTCCGCCTTGGTGCCTGCTGCGGTGCTGTTCGTTGGTGCCTTGCTGCTGAACGTTGCCGATAATGTTCCGGATACCGCAAGGGTGAAGCGCGTTGCGGTGTATGTGCTGGGCGCGATCGTGATGATTGGTGCCTCCGGCGTGATCGCGCTTTCCGCCATCGGCTGATAGCCGGCTTCCTTCAGATAGCCGTATGTGAACTGGAAACGAGATGAGACTATGCAAAAGAAGATATACCTGCTTGTCGGGTTCATTGTCGGATTCTGGCTGATCGCGGTCATGATCCGCACCAGCATTGATCCGGAGACCGGCGCGGAATTCGCGCAGGGGCTGAGCGCCCTGCCGTTCTCGGGCGGCATATTTGCTCTGCTCAACGCGTTCATGCACGTTGATACCGGTCTGTTCAATATCACGACCAGTCCGTTTGTCCTGATGAGCATCCTTGTGCTCATCGTGCAGGGAGCCATTCAGTCACCGCTCATGATGATGCTCAACATGCTGTTCGGCCCGTTCCTGTTCTCCCCCTATCAGCGGGGAGGATATTCGATCGTAGGTGATTCCGACTATGAGCGCACGAAGAACAAGCTGATGTCGAAGGTCTGGAAGCTGTTGGGATCATTGATTGCCACCATCTGCATCGCACTGTTCTCCGCATGGATGGTGGATTATGCGCTTGGGTGGGTGAATGCCCAGATGATCGTCTGGCGGGTGTTGATATACATCGCCATCGTGGCCGTGGTCGCCGCCATCGTGGTGGTGCCGTTCGTGGTTACCTCGCAGACCGTGCATGACCTCATGCTCCGTATGCTGGGCAACTTCGCGCAGAGCTGCCTGTACGCGTTCATCACGAACGTCTGCATCATCGCCGTCGTCGCATCCATTACCGCAGGTCCGTCCATCGGACAGATCGCCATCACGTTGCTCGTGTTCATGGCGTGGATGGTCGTCTATACCGATACGGATGGATTCTTCATTCATAACCGGTCGCTGGCGGCCGTGTGATCTGGATCGCGATCAATCATTCCAATCAATGAGAGGAAGCCATGGAAGCAATCATCATCATCGCCGTCATCGTCATCGGCATCTGGGCGTATGGCAGAAAGAAGCGCAGTGATTTCGCAAGTGAATTCAACATTGTTTTCCCGGTAGGAAAATTCAAGCTGAAAAAACGCGGTCAGCCGGTGGCGGTCAACGAGTTCACTCTTGTTTATCCGCACTGGGAGTATGCCAAGGCCGATGGAACCAAGGACGCACGAAGGAGCTCGAACTCATTGATCGGGGGAGACAGCACGCTGTCCGTCGGTGCGTGGGAGGTCAGGTGTCCCAATCCGGTACATCTGTATTCGCTGATCACCGAGTTGCGTTCCAAGGGGACCGATATCAGTCTGATTCCGCAGGAGCAGACGAAGATGAACCAAGGCTCGGTCATGTCACAGGCACGTCATGCGACCAGTCTGGCCGAGCTGATTCAGACGTTCTATGGCAAGCCTGACCTGTTCAGCCATTTCTGCGCCGATCTGTGCCGCCAGCAGGGATATGAGGTGACTGAATATCAGGAGCCCGGGTTCGACTTCACCGCCGAACTCGGCGGCGTGGAAGGTCTGGTGGCCTGCGCATGTCTGAACGTGCATTCCAACGTGGGTCTGCCGGCGGTGCGTAAACTCGTTGATGCGAACGTATTGGCGGGCACGCAGGAACTCATGTACATGACCACGGGAGGATACTCCTCGCAGGCCATCGCACTGGGCCAGCGGGAAAGGGTGCATCTGATCGACGGAACCCAGTTGATTGGCATGGTGCAACAGGCTTGGGGCGGTTCCGCGTCGTCTGAGGGAATCCCCTACACCGAGTACACGCTCACCACGGAGGAACTGATGCAAGGCTATCCCGCCGATGCGAGGATAGTCCCCTGATTCCATTGCTTGGTTCGGGGGTATTATTCAATTCCTTGTGATTCCTCTGGGGAATTCCCCTGAAGCGAGGGCCGGAGGGTGGCGATCGTGATGGTGCGGTCGCCACCCTTTTGCGTTGTCGCCGTGCGCCGGGCTGATGGTGATTGTCTGTTCGTCGTCGGAGAGCGTGGCCGTAAACTCGACACTTTCCTGCAAAGTGTGTATTTTACTATACACAATGTTGAATTAATCTGACGTTTGGTGCCGAACAAATCGATTTTCCAATCGGCGACAAGCGAATAGACATTCAGATTCATGAAGCATTTACAAAGGAAAGGAACATCATGGCATTTCTGCAATTCCATGACGTGATCCGGCAGTACGGCACCGGGGAATCCGCGGTCAAGGCGCTCAACCACGCCACCTTCGACATCGAACAAGGTGAACTCGCCATCATCCTCGGCGCATCCGGTGCCGGCAAATCCACGGCACTCAACATCCTTGGCGGCATGGATCGCGCCACATCCGGCAGCGTGATCCTCGACGGCATGGACATCACCAAGGCCACCGAAGCGCAGCTGACCGACTACCGTCGCTTTGACGTCGGCTTCGTCTTCCAGTTCTACAACCTCGTCCCCAACCTCACCGCACTCGAAAACGTGGAACTCGCGTCGCAGATCTGCCCCAACGCCCTCGACGCACGAGAAACGCTCGACAAGGTCGGCCTCGGAGAGCGCCTCGCCAACTTCCCGGCACAGCTGTCCGGCGGCGAACAGCAGCGCGTGTCCATCGCCCGCGCCCTCGCCAAGAACCCCAAGCTGCTGCTGTGCGACGAGCCGACCGGCGCACTCGACTACAACACCGGCAAGCAGATCCTCCAGCTCCTGCAGGACTCCTGCCGCCAACGCGGCATCACCGTGGCGCTCGTCACCCACAACTCCGCGCTCGCCCCCATGGGCGACCGTCTGATCCGCTTCCGGTCGGGCAAGGTCACCGAGATCACGGCCAACCCGACCCCGACCCCCATCGCCGACATCGAATGGTAGGTGACATACGATGGCACAGACTCATACTCGCACCCGGCGCCGTGGCGGACATGGCGCCCTGTGGAAGGACGCATGGCGGGCCATCGCCGGCAACAGCAAACGATTCGCCGCCATCGCGGTGATCTGCGCGGTCGGCGTGATGATGATGGGCGCCCTGTCGTCCATCGGCAACGATCTGCGCGGCGGCCTCGACGACTTCTTCGACGGCACGTCCATGCACGATCTCACCATCGTGTCGACCCTCGGATTCGATGACGACGACATCGCCGCCATCCGCAACTTGGACGGCGTGGCCGACGCCGCCGGGCAGCGCACCGAAAGCGCCTACACCAGAATCGATGGCGCACAGGCCTCGGCCACGGTGAGCGCACTCAACGATCGTCACCTCGACGAACCGTATCTCCAGAACGGACGACTGCCGAAGAGCGATCATGAGATCGCCGTCACGCAGCAGTATCTCGACGACAGCGGCAAGCGCATCGGCGATACGATGACCTTCACCCCCGAAACGACCGCGACCGCGGTGACGGCCGTTGCCGACAATACGTCGACGACAACCGACTCGTCCGAATTCGATACGTCCGACACGGACAGTACGACAGGCACCTTCGACGATGGCGACTACATGATCGTCGGCACGGTCATCGACCCGAACGACATCGTCAACCCGTCCGGCCCGATGGCACTCGTATCCGGAGCCAAAACCGTATACCCGCTCTTCGTGTCCTCCGACGCGGTCGTCGATACCGAATCCCCGTACACATCCGTGATCGTATCCGTGTCTGGTGCCAAGGAACTGAACACGTATCACGAGGATTACACCACCCGCGTGGCCGATACCCAGAAGGCCATCGAAACCATCCAATCCGAACGCGAACAGGCACGCACGAACACGGTCAAGGATGCCATCCGCCAGCCCATCGAAGACAAGCTCAACGAGCAGAAGGCGACAATCGACGCCCTGCCCGACGCCAACCCCGCCAAGGCCGTCGCCGAACAGAAGATCGCCGACGCCGAAGCGCAGCTGAGCAGCAAGCTCGACGCCATTCCCACGGCCAAATGGATCATCCGCGACCGCAACGCGCTCGCCAGCTACGCGGATGTGAAAACCGAAAGCGAGATGATCTCCCGTCTCGGCAAGCTGTTCCCGATCCTGTTCCTCGTCATCGCGATCCTCGTGAGCCTGACGGCCGTGGCGCGCATGGTGGAGGAGGACCGACAGCTCATCGGCACGTACAAGGCGCTCGGCTACACGCGGCACGAAACCATGCTCAAGTACCTGCTGTACTCGGCGTCGGCGGTGATCGTGGGCGGTGTGATCGGTGATCTCATCGGTCTGTTGGGATTGCCGTTCGTGTTCACCAAACGCATGCTGCACATCCTCTACGTGATCCCCACCTACCCGCTGATCATCGATTGGACGATCGGCATCGGTGGCATCCTGCTGTTCCTGGTGCTTATCACCGGCAGCGCGATGGTGGTCTGCGGAGGGTCCCTGCGGCTCGAACCGGCCGAACTCATGCGGCCCAAGGCGCCGAAGGCCGGCAAGACGATCCTGCTGCAGCGCATTGGATTCATCTGGAACCATCTGTCGTTCCTTGGCAAGGTGACCGCGCGTAATCTGTTCCGCTACAAGAGCCGTGCGCTTATGGTGATCATCGGCGTGGTGGGATGCACCGCGCTTATGACGGCGGGCTTCGGCATGGGTAACTCCGCGCTGACGCTGATGCCACGGCAGTTCAGTGAGATTGCCACCTACGATGTGATGGCCGTCACCAAGCCGGCCGATCATGACAAGGTGCAGGACGATCTCGACAAGGATTCCGCGGTGAAGTCCACGCTGCCGCTGCATGTCGAGAGCGCTACGCTGTCCGCTGCGGATGGGGAATCCGGGTCTTCTGGGTCTTCGTCTTCGTCTTCGGATTCCGGCGAGAAGCTCACCGTGCAGCTCATGGTGGTGCCCGACGGGGAATCGCTCGACGGCTACCTCGATCTGCACACCACGGACGGCGAACCGTTGACGCTCAAGGATTCCGGCACCGGCGACGCCTCCGGCAAGGCCGGGGCCATCGTGACCGCCAACGCAGCGGAGACCTTGGGACTGCAGAACAACAGTACGGTCAACCTCGCCGACGCCATGATGGACGATGCTGATATCGCCGTCACCGGCGTGGCGCAGTACTACACCGGCAACGTCGTGGTCATGACCGAAAGCGCTTACAGGCAGGCGTTCATGGCGGATGATGCCAGCGGCTCCGGGACCGATGCCGGTAGCGATTCCGGGGATCTGCAGCTCAACGCCGATCTGATCACCGTGGACGGCGATGATGATGCGCAGATCTCGTTCGCCGACCGGCTTGCTGAGCAAGACGAATACCTGTCCGTGGTGAGCACGGCCAAGCAGACGCGCGACTTCTCGAAGAGCTTCATGATCTTCTTCGTGATGATCGGCTTCATTGTGGTCATGGCGGCGATCCTGGCCATTGTGGTGCTGTACACGCTCGCTTCCACGAACATCTCCGAACGTGAGCGTGAGCTCGCCACCATCAAGGTGCTGGGTTTCCGACGCAAAGAGGTGCACGGCTACGTGAACAAGGAGCTGCTGTTGCTCAGCGTCATCGGCATTGCGATCGGCTTGCCGTGTGGACGCGGGCTGCTCGGATTCCTGCTCAGCCAGCTTGATCTGCCGGGCATGAACATCGTGCCGAACGTGGCCTGGTACTGCTACGCGGTGGCCGCGCTGCTCGCGCTCGTGTTCACGCTCATGGTCGAATGGGCGACCAACAAGTCGCTTGACCGCATCGACATGGTGGGCGCGCTGAAGAGCCCCGAGTGATGCGAGTCAGTTCGCGGGAGAACTGCGGCGAACCACGAAATACGGGCTGAACAGGACGAAATTGGCAATTCGTAGTGTCTGGCGGACGTTTTTAGAGGTAAATCCGTCCGTAAAGCACTACGAATCGCGGGAATCGTCTTATTCAGCCCGCATTTTTGCTGTGAAGCACTACGCTACTTGCGCGCGTGCCGGCCTCGTCGCGTGAACAGCTTGCGCGACACGTACCAGATTACGAATACGACCGCGGCGATGATCACCACGTATTCGAATCGGTCGAGAATCGTGAGAATGCCGCACCACTGGCCACCGAGCAGGTATCCGGCCATCACCAGGAACGTGTTCCACACGGCCGAGCCGATCGCGGTGAGCAGGGTGAATCGCAGCGGGTTGGTCTTGGCGATGCCGGCGGGAATGGAGATCAGGCTGCGCACCACCGGAATCACGCGGCCCACGAGAATCGAAACGGATCCATAGCGGTCGAACCATGCGTTCGCCTTGTCGATGTCGGAGGCCTCGGTCAGCGGCATCCGGTCGAACAGGCGACGGATGCGGTCGGCGCCCACCGCCCGGGCGATGCCGTACAGCACCAGTGCGCCGGCGACCGAACCGCAGGTCGCGCCGATGATCGCCTCGGCCAGACCCATGTGACCCTGCGCTGCGGTGAGTCCGGCCAGCGGCAGAATCACCTCGCTGGGGATCGGAGGGAACAGGTTTTCCAGAAATACGGCGAATCCGGCGCCGAATCCTCCCAGCGTGCTCATCAGACCGACCAGCCACTGGGAGATGGCGCCAATGAAACCGCCCGAATCAACCGGGCATGAAGTACCAGTCAACGTCATAATTTCTCACCATACGGCACACCCCTCGACGGGGGTGGCGTATACGTAGACGTATACGTAGACGTATGCGTAGGTGTAGACGAGGGGGAGGAAGTTCGCCGACGGTTGCCAGAGGCAATTCAGGCGTTCGTCTTCGGCCGTTCCCGAACGAAGAACGACAACACGAACGCGGTGAATGCCACGATCGTAGACACGGTGAACACGGCATCCACGCCATGCGCGAGTCCGGCCTGAGCCGAGCCCGCCTGCGATGCGGGCAGCGTGTTCATGGTCATGATCGTGAAATACAGGGCGATGCCGATGGCGGCCATCGTCTGACGAAGCGTGTTGTTCATGGCGGTGCCGTGGGGGATGAGCGGTCCGGTCAGCTGGTTGAGCGCAGTGGTGGTCAACGGCATCAGGCAGAACGCCACGCCGGCCATCATCAGGGTGAAGAACACCGCCGGATACCACGCCGGCGTGTCTGCGGTCATACGGGATAAGGCGAACGCCGCGATCGTGACCAGTGCGATTGCCGGCGGAGCGAGCCTGCGAATGCCGAACCGGTCGAACAGTCTGCCGGAGATCGGATTGAACACGCCTTCGGCCACGCCGCCGCCCATCAGCAGCAGACCGGATTGCAGGGCGGTCATGCCGAGCGAGTTCTGGATGTACATCGGCAGGATGTTCATCGAGGTGATGAAGGTGACGAATACCAATACCACCACGATCATCGACAGACTGAACATCGGTCGGGAGAACACGCGGAAGTTGAGCATCGGCTGATTCAGATGCATCTGTCGGTAGATGAACGCGCACAGCGCCACCACGCCCACGATCAGCGTTCCCAGCGTCTCGGGCGACGTCCATCCCGCCTGACCGGCCAGACTGAAGCCAAGCAGCAGACCGCCGAAACCAAGCGTGGACAGGATGATCGACGGAATGTCAATGCTCGGATCGGTCTGTTCCGTCACGTTCCGCACCGTGGGGATGGCGGCGGCCAGCACGATTACGGCGATCACGATCAACGGCACGAACAGGAAGCGCCATGGCAGGAAGTCAATGATCAGACCTGACAATGTGGGACCCAGCGCCGGGGCGAACGCGATGACCAGTCCGAACCAGCCCATTGCCGTGCCTCGCTTCTCTGGCGGGAAGGTGAGGAACAGCACGGTTTGCAGCAGCGGCATGAGAATGCCAGCCCCGCACGCCTGCAGCACTCGGCCGGCCAACAGCACCCAGAATCCGGGGGCCGCAGTGCAGACGATCGTGCCGAACAGGAACATGCCCACCGCATAGAAGAACAGCTGACGCGTGGTGAACCGCTGGATCAGGAAGGCGGTGATCGGGATCATGATGCCGTTGGTGAGCATGAAACCGGTGCTCAGCCATTGTGCCGTGTTGCTGGTGATGTTGAATTCGATCATCAGATGAGGCAGCGCTGACGTCATGAGCGTCTGATTGAGAATTGCGGCGAACGAGCCGACCATCATGATGATGATGGGAAGGATCGGGGTTTTCGATTGGCTGGTCTTCTGGCTGTTTGTTGGCGTGGTCGTTGACGTGGTCGGCATAGGGCACCTCGCAGGTATCTCGGATCGTGTCGTATTCGTATTGCATGAATGGAATCCAGCCGATTTCGGTCGTCATTGGTGTCTCCGTGCGATGTCGATTCCGCGTGCCGTGTCGTATGACGGACGGACAGCGGATGACGCGGCGGAATCCGGTTCTGTTGGCCGGACGCGGACACGGATTGATGACGTAGCCCCCGCGAGGATTCCCATAAATCCGCGTAATAGTCTATCGGTGCTGTGGACAAGCCCGAACGGGGATCAGGGTGGGTATTGGGCCATGAATTGCTGCGGAATCTGGTGGAGGGCGGCTGTCTGTGTTCGGTGATGAATTTGGAGGCAAACGCGTTTTTGGGGGAGGGGTCTCCGGTCTGGCGGTCTATATGGCTTTCCCTAGGCAGATTGTGATCTTTGCAAGCATCTATCCTTGCTTCCCTAGGTTGTCGGGAAATTATGGCTTGTGTGATTTACTCCGTGTATTGGCTTCATGGGATAGGTTCCAGCAGAAATCTCTGTTTCCTTGTCGCGGGCTATTATGGCGAGTGCCCAGCGAAGGCGTAGTAGATCCCGAGGATTCTCCGAATCTGCCTAGTGAACGAGGGATAGGTGTCAAAAGCGTGGACATTCATTTCCCGGCAGATTGTGAAACCGGTTTCTAGTATTGTGGGAATTGGATTCGCCGGCGTGGATGCCGTACGAGCCACGAACCGGCGCTTCACCAGATGATCAGATGAAAGGCAGGATCATGCCAACGGAGAACTCAATGAACAGTGCAACCTCAATGAACAGTGCAACCTCAACGAGTGCCGGCAAGCCCACCAGCGTCGATATGCTCGCCCATATGGGCAGCATTCAGCAGGCCGCCTACGTGCGTCCGATCGAGTATCAGGAGGGACGCGCCCACGGGCTGCGCGCCATCGAGGTGAAGAACGGTCCGCTGCGGTTCATGTCCATGGCGGATCGTGCGCTGGACGTGGCCCAGATCGAATACCGTGGTGAGAACCTCACGTTCCTGTCCAAGCCGGGACTCAACGGCCGCAACCAGTTCGACACCAACGGATTGGAGGCACAGCGTTCGATTATGGGCGGTCTGTTCTTTACCTGCGGATTCGAGAACATCTGCGCCCCGTACGTGACGCCTGAGGGCAGCGACTACCCGGCCGGCAGCTATCCGATGCACGGCCGTATCCGCACCACGCCCGCCGAGCACGTCTGCTCCGACGCCCATTGGACCACTGATGGCGACTACGTGCTGGAACTGAGCGGCGAGATGCGCGAGGCCGAACTGTTCGGCGAGAACATGGTGCTGCGCCGTCGCATCACCAGCGTCTACGGCACCCCGTCGATCACGGTCGAGGATGAGGTGACCAACGAAAGCTTCCGCAACGAACCGCTGATGTGGATGTATCACTGCAACTTCGGCTGGCCGCTGCTGAACAACGGTGCGCAGGTGATCATTCCCAGCCGCAAGGCCACGCCGCGCGATGACACCACAGCCGCGGACACCACCCCGTGGAACGAGATCGGTGCCCCGGAGGCGAACAAGCCGGAAAGCGTGTACCTGCATGATCTGGCCGCGGACAAGGACGGTCGCAGCTTCGCCGCCGTGGTGAACCGTGGGCTTGGACTGGGCGTCGTCATCGACTTCGAGGCCAAGGACTTCCCGTATTTCATGGAGTGGAAGTCGATGGGCTCCGGCGACTACGTGGTCGGTCTCGAACCGTCGAACTCCAGCGTGCATGGCCGCGGCTGGCATGAGCAGCGTGGCGATCTGCACATGATCGCGCCCCAGACCAGCGAACGCAAGACGATCACCTTCACCGTGATCGAAGGGGATGCCGCCATCGACGCGCTGATCGCCCGCCGCGACGCGTTGCTTGCGTAGAATACGCGCGGAACTGCATTGCGGATATGCGGAGGATGGCAGACGCGTCTGGATACGTCTGCCATCCTTCCGCCGTCCGGATAATTGCGGATAATTGCCGTTTTGCCGTTTGAGTGGTTATCCGAGATATCGCGCGAATTCAATGGCCGCAGGTGATCGCATACCCTGCTTTTTCCAGACGAACACGGTTTCGCAGTCCAATGCCGGACTCAGCGGGATCATGCGTACGCCGGGGTAGGTGTTGCCGAGGTCGTAGCACAGGTAGATGCCCATGCCGTTGGCCGCCATATTCGCCCCGTTGCCGGGGAGATTGCAGTAGCCGGCGATGGTGAGACTGTTGAATTGGGAGTCGTGGGCGTTGTCGTCGAACCAGTTGATGAGCAGTCGACGTACGGATGCACGTGACGGCAGAATGAGCGGTGTACCACGCAGATCGTCGGGCGTGACCGTCTCTCGCGTGGCCAATGGATGGTCGTCGGGCACGAACGCACCCCAATGGTCGGGGATTCCGGGACGCAGATAGTCGTATTGGTCGACGTCGACTGGTTCGGTGAGCAGACCGAAGTCCATAAGTCCTTGTTCGATCCGTTCCTGAATAAGGTCGGATGTGGTGCTGGTCACGTGGAATTTGACGTTGGGATGCAGGGCGCGGAAGGCGCTCATGTGCTGGGAGAGGTAGGTCATGGCGCGTACTTCGCCGCATCCGATGACGATTTCGCCGGTGAGTTCGTGGGCGGATCGTTTGAGTTCGCCGACGGTTTTGTCGGTGAGGGCGACGATGGATTGTGCGCGCTCGCGGAGGAGTTGCCCTTCGTCGGTGAGGGTGATGGTGTGTGGTCCGCGATGGAAGAGGGTGACGCCGAGTTCCTCTTCGAGTTGTTTGAGTTGCCGGGAGAGCGTGGGCTGGGAGAGGCGTAGGAGTTGGGCGGCCCGTGTGATGTTGCCTTCCTCGGCGACCGCCAGAAAATACCGCAGCACGCGCAGTTCCATGATGCCGTTCCTTCCTGTGGCGTGGTTGCGCCGGCATTCAGCGCAACCACGCCTGTCCAGAAACCTGAAACAAGATAACGCGTGTGTCGTCAAGGCGCGGCAGACGAAGGCGTATATGAATACGTCGAGTCTGCCGTAACGCCGACGACACTGCAGTTTTTCTTGTTTCTGAAGTGAGATAACGCGTGTGTCGTCAAGGCGCGGCAGACGAAGGCGTATATGAATACGTCGAGTCTGCCGTAACGCCGACGACACTCCGTTATCTCACTTCAGGGCTTTGGCACCGATGTCGTGGCGATAAAACATCCCCGGCGTTTCGAGTGCGTCAATGATCTTATAGACCTTGTCTTGCGCGGCCTGGAGGGTGTCGGCAGTGGTTTCGACGAGGAGGACGCGGCCGGAGTTGGCGACGAGGCGGTCGCCGTCCTGCTTGACGCCGGCGTAGTAGACGTGGGAGTCGGGGTCGACGGGGATGGTGGGGACGGGGGCACCCTTGATGACGTTGACGGGGTAGCCGTCGGAGGCGAGGACGACGCCGAGGGTGGCGCGCTGGTCGTCCCAAGTGAAGGTGGGGGTGTCGCCGTTGAGGAGGGCCCAGATGCCGGCACCGAGGTCGGAGGTGAGCTTGGGGAGGACGACTTCGGTTTCGGGGTCGCCGAAGCGGGCGTTGAATTCGATGACCTTGGGGCCGTCGGCGGTGGCGATGAGGCCGGCGTAGAGAATGCCGTTGAAGGGGGTGCCTTCGTCGACCATGGCGGAGGTGACGGGCTTGACGATGGTGTCGATGGCCTGGTCGATGACGCTCTGGGGGATCTGGGGGACGGGGCTGTAGGCGCCCATGCCGCCGGTGTTGGGACCCTTGTCGCCGTCGTAGGCGCGCTTGTGGTCCTGGGAGATGGGCATGGCCCAGAATTCCTTGCCGCGGACGAAGCTCATGAGGGAGAATTCCTGGCCTTCGAGGAATTCCTCGATGACGACGGAGGCACCGGCGGCACCGAAGCGGTGGTCGACGAAGATGTCTTCGAGGGCCTTGTAGGCGTCGTCTTCGGTCATGGCGACGGTGACGCCCTTGCCGGCGGCGAGTCCGTCGGCCTTGACGACGATGGGTGCGCCCTTGGCTGCGACGTAGGCGCGGGCGTCGGTGAGGTTGTCGAAGGTGGCGTAGGCGGCGGTGGGAACGTTGTGGCGTTCCATGAGTTCCTTGGCGAAGGTCTTGGAGCCTTCGATCTGGGCGGCGACCTTGTTGGGGCCGAACGCCTTGATGCCGGCGGCTTCGAAGTCGTCGACGAGGCCTTCGATCAGCGGCACTTCGGGGCCGACGAACACCCAGTCGATGGCGTTTTGCTTGGCGTATTCGATGAGGGCGGCGTGGTTGGATTCGTCGATCTGGACGATCGTGATGCCGTCGGACTGCATGCCGGGGTTGCCGGGTGCGCAGGAGACTTCGCTGACGGTGTCGCCCTTGAGGAGGGTGTGGGCGATGGTGTGTTCGCGGGCGCCGGAGCCGATGACGAGGACTTTCTGTCCCATGTTCTGTTCCTTTCTGCGGGAATGGGTTCGGCCGACGACGGAGGAACGGTCGCCGGCCGAACTGTGTTCGACGCTATTTCAGCTATTTCGATGTGGGGATGGTACGAGACTCACAGACCCTTGTGCAGCTGGACGCGCGTGCCGTCGATGTCCTTGACGATGCGGCCCACGGTGTGGTGCACTTCGCCTTCGGCATCAAGGATGCGTTCGACGTCGGCGACCTTGTCGGGGGAGACGATCAGCACCATGCCGATGCCCATGTTGAAGATGTTGTACATTTCCAGCTCGTCGATCTCGCCCAGCTGCTGGAGCAGGCGGAAGATCGGCGGCACGTCCCAGCTGGTGATGTCGAACGCGGCGGCCAGGCCTTCGGGGATGATGCGGGGCACCTTTTCGATGAAGGCACCGCCGGTGATGTGGGCCACGCCGTGCAGCAGATCGTCTTCCGCGAACAGGGGCTTGAGCGCCTTCGCGTAGATGCGGGTGGGCTTGAGGATCTCCTCGCCGAGGGTTTCGCCTTCCAGCTCGGGGAGCTTGGCGTCGATGCTCAGGTCGTGGTCCTTGAACAGGATCTTGCGCACCAGCGAGTAGCCGTTGGAGTGGATGCCGGAGGACGGCAGACCGATGAGGACGTCGCCTTCGGCAATGGTGCTGCCGTCGATGATCTTGGACTTCTCGACCACGCCGACGGTGAAACCGGCCAGATCGTACTCGTCGGGGTCGTACATGTCGGGCATTTCGGCGGTTTCGCCACCGACCAGTGCGGCACCGGCCTGCACGCAGCCGTCGGCCACGCCCTTGACGACCTGCTCGAGCAGGTCGGGATCGTTCTTGCCGCAGGCGATGTAGTCGAGGAAGAACAGCGGTTCGGCACCCTGGGCGAGGATGTCGTTGACGCACATGGCGACGCAATCCTGACCGATGGTGTCGTGCTTGTTCGCCATCTTGGCGACCATGAGCTTGGTGCCGACGCCGTCGGTGCCGGAGACCAGCACCGGCTCCTTGTAGCCGAGGGAGGACAGGTCGAACAGACCGCCGAAGCCGCCGATGCCGCCGGCGCCCGGACGCATGGTGCGGGCCACATGGGACTTGATGCGGTTGACTACCTCGTAACCGGCCTCGACGCTGACTCCAGCATTCTCATACGCTTGGGGCATGATGCACCTTTCTTGGGTGATAATAGTGGTTTATCGATGGGATCGATGTTATGAAAAACTTGGATTACCTGAATTGATTGGATTGATTGTGAATTGAGACTGTTCTACTCGTCGTCCGATACGGCGCTGGTCTCGTTGGGATCTTCGACGTCGCCGGCACGCTGGCAGGAGTACTCGTTGCCGATGTACTTGCTCTTGTACAGCGCGAACTTCGGCAGGCGAACGCGATCCTCCGCGGTGAGCGACTTGAGGAAGTCCTGCTCGTAGTCGTCGAGCGCGGTGGGGTAGTCGCCGTTGAAGTAGGCGACGCACAGACCGCCGTACGGGGCGTCGGTGTTCAGTCCGATGCATTCGACCAGTCCGTCGAGCGACAGGAACGACAGCGAGTCGGCGCCGATGTATTCGCGGATCTCCTCGACGCTCTTCTTGCCGGCGATGAGTTCCTTGGTGGTGGAGATGTCGATGCCGTAGAAGCAGGGGTACTTGAGCGGCGGCGAGCTGATGCGCATATGCACTTCGGCGGCTCCGGCCTCACGCAGTAGCTGGACGATGCGCTTCGACGTGGTGCCGCGCACGATCGAATCGTCGATCACGACGACGCGTTTGCCCTTGACCACGCCGCGCACGGCGGACAGCTTCATACGCACGCCCTGCTCGCGCAATTCCTGCGTGGGCTGGATGAACGTACGTGCCACGTACTGGTTCTTGATCAGACCCATTTCGTTGGGCAGTCCGCTGGCTTCCGCGTAGCCGGATGCGGCGGACAGGGAGGAGTTCGGCACGCCGATCACCATGTCCGCATCCACCGGGGACTCCTGGGCGAGACGGGCGCCCATGCGCTTGCGTGCGGAATGCACGTTCACGCCGTAGATGTCGGAGTCGGGGCGGGCGAAGTAGATGAACTCCATGGAACAGATCGCCAGCTGCGTCTTGTTCGTGTACTGCACGATCCTGTAGCCGTGATCGTTGACCACGACGATCTCGCCGGGGCGGATGTTGCGCACGAGCTCGGCGCCCACCACGTCGAGCGCGCACGTTTCGGAGGCGAGCACGTAGGCGCCGTTCTTCATCTTGCCGAGGCTCAGGGGACGGAATCCATTCGGATCGAGCGCGCCGATCATGGCGTCCTCGGTCATGATCAGATAGGCGAATCCGCCGTGCACCGTGTTGAGGGATTCCTTGAGCTTGTCCATGAACGTACGCTGGTTGGAGCGACGGATCAGGTGCATGAGCACTTCGGTGTCGGAGTTGGAGTGGAAGATCGCGCCTTCATCCTCGAGATTGCGGCGCAGGGTGCGGCAGTTGGTGAGGTTGCCGTTGTGGCACAGGGCCATGTCGCCGTCGTGGAAGCGGAAGATGAACGGCTGGATGTTGTCGGTGGAGCCGGAGCCGGCGGTGGCGTAGCGCACGTGGCCGATGGCGCGGTTGCCCTTGAGTCGGGCGATCTCGCGTTCGTCGCCGAATACCTGAGTGAGCAGACCGAGTCCGCGGTGGCCGATCAGATGTCCGTTGTCATTGGAGACGATGCCGGCACCTTCCTGACCGCGGTGTTGCAGGGCGTGGAGCCCGAAGTAGGTGAGGCGTGACGCATCGGGGTGTCCCCAGACGCCGAATACGCCGCATTCTTCATGAATATCTTCCAGTTCGGCGGACAAGCAACCGCTCCTTCCGTGGAAAAGTCAAGGGATTTATCGCTCATAAAACTTTACCAACAAAGGGCTACATTCCGCCGTTCACGCGTCCTTGCGACTCGCTACGGGGGTTGCGTCGAGCAATACATGGCAACAGGTGCTCTCGACGCTGATGCAACGACAATAATGGCGAATTGTGCACAGGCACGGCAAGCAGGGACGCCGTGTCGTCTGCTCGGCGAAGATGCTGATGAGGTTGTCGGCGTCACCGTTGAGCCGCACAAGGTTGGGCAATAGTCAAGATGTCGCTGATCCTAGGAATCGCGACTGAACGGAGTTGGGAAGATGATTCAACTTATCTGGGTGCTGGTGGGCATTTGCCTGTTGGTCGTCCTGAATCTGAAATTCAAGATGCACAACATGCTGTCGCTGCTGCTGGTGGGCCTGTTCATCGCTCTAACGGCGGGCATTCCGATCGACAAGATCATCACCGCCGTCGAAACCGGCGTGGGCGGCATCTTCGGCAAACTGGCGATCATCATTCTGTTCGGTGCCATCATCGGCAAGATCATGACCGATACGGGCGCCAGCCAGCGCATCGCCGACACCGTCATCGAAAAATGCGGCACCAGATTCCTGCCTGTGGGGCTGATGTTCATCGGTGTGATTTTCGGCATTGCCATGTTCTACGAGGTCGCCTTCCTGATCTCCGTGCCGCTGGTGCTTGCCGTGGCCAAGAAGGCCAAGGTTCCGTACATGAAGCTGGTCATTCCGATCGTCACCGGTTGCACGATGGGTCATTCGCTGTTCCCGCCGCAGCCTGGACCGGTGGCTCTGGTCGCCGCGTTCGACGCCGACATCTCCAAGGTGTACATCTACGGCATTCTCGCCATCATCCCGGCGTTGCTGTGCGCCGGACTGCTGCTGCCGAAGTTCCTTCCCGGCATCAAAAGCATTCCGCTGAACTCCATGCTCAAACCGGCTCCGACCATGCCGGAGGATCAGCTGCCGTCGTTCGCGTCCTCTATCTCCATTCCGCTCACGCCGGCGGTGGTGATGATCGCGTCGTCCGTGGTCAAGGAGTTCTTCGACGAGAAGTCCACGGTATACAAGGTGTTCGGGTTCATCGGCTCCGCCGAGATCTCCATGCTGCTTGCACTGTTCGCCGCGTTCTTCCTGCTGATGCGGAGCCGGGGACAGACCATCGCCGATCTGACCGGCAAGATGGAGGAGGCCATCGGTCAGGTGGGTAACGTGCTGATCGTGATCTGCTCCGGCGGCATCATCAAGGAGGTCATCATCGAATCCGGTGCCGCCGATCACATCGTGCAGCTGGTGTCCGCGATTCCGGTGTCGCCGTTCATCATCGCATGGATCATCACCGCAATCATTCGTGTGCTCACCGGTCAGGGTGCCGTGGCCGCCATCACCGCTGCCGGCATGGTTGCTCCGCTGGTCACCCAGTTCGGACTCGATCCGGCGCTGATGGTGATTTGCGTGGCTTGCGGCTCCAACACCATTACGTTGATGTACGACGGTGGTTTCCTGCTGTTCAAGGAGACGTTCGGCATTTCGA
Organism: Bifidobacterium tissieri; assembly: GCF_002259645.1. Lineage (GTDB taxonomy): Bacteria > Actinomycetota > Actinomycetes > Actinomycetales > Bifidobacteriaceae > Galliscardovia > Galliscardovia tissieri. The sequence goes on along the minus strand of NZ_MWWV01000002.1, from coordinate 67,406 downwards.
TGAAGGACACGTTCAAGACGTGGGGTCTGCTGGAGCTGATCAACTCCGTGGTCGGCCTGCTCGCCGTCCTCGTTATTGATCTTTTTGTGTGAGCATGCAATGAGCGAGGCGAATGCGATGAACGATATGAGGAATCCCGACGATGTGACGACCCGGAGAACGTGGACGTTGCGTAGCAGACGCAGGCATTACTTCGATTCCTCCGTGCCGCTCGATGAATGGGATCCGTATCAGCTCGATCTTGTCGTCGGCGATCTCGATAGTGTGTCTCTACGTGCGGTGCCGGAGGGAGTGGAAGTCGACAACGCTTCGGCTGACGATGCTGTGTGTTGTGGATGCCAGGACGGGGGAATGTCTGCCCGTACGGCGTGATCGATGTCGATGTTGCCGGAACTGCGGAATCGTCCGCGAATGTGGATGCGATCGTGTCGATTCGTGATGGGAATAATGATCGCATCGACGTGATTCAGCGTCATTGTGGTGATTCGGCCACCGGCATTCATGTGGAGATTGCCAGCGGAGGAACGATCGTGATTGCCGGGGATCTTCCGGTGCCAGAGGGACTCCGTTCCAGAGTACTGCGGGTGAGACTCAACGGACGGTGTCTAAGCGTGCATGTTCCGTCTCGGGAGGTTATGGATGGTGAAGGTGCCAGTGAATCGGTGATGTCTGAAACACCAGGGCATGACTATTGCGGCAGTCTTGATATTGGTGACATCTTCGATCTCCGTGACAATGCGTTGCGTTCGCGTTTTCGTCTCTATGGGGGCGTGCGAATCCCCGCCGGCGGTCGTGCCACGGTTCGTGCCGTTCGTCAGTATCTGACCTGCGGGACGGGACAGGCCGATCCTCGTGTGCTGCAAACCGTTGGCGGAGAGCCGATCGTGGACCGTGACCGCATCTGGCTGTCCATGACCACTCGCGGTTACATGCGTGTCGAAGACAGCTGTCAGGGCGTGTACGAACTTGATCTGCGTTCTTTCCGTCTGAAGCTGGTCTCCATTCTGGCTTTTCGCCCGAGTCCCGATGACCCGATCGATGGCCATGACCTGAGTAGTACCGATCGTCAGTGGCATGCTGCCAGTCTTTTGTATGACCGTGACAAAGATGCGTGGCTGTTCACAGTCACCTCGCACGGAGATGATCATGGGCTGTGGCAGGGGACTCTGCCGTGTGATCCGCGTGATGGCGGGTTCATGGAGGTTCAAGCCTCGCGAATGCACTATCGATCCATCGGCAATGAGGAGGATTCGCATATTGTCCGTGACCAACGGACCGGGGAATGGCTTATGACCTATGTGCGAAGAAACCTCGAATTGGACAAGTACGAGACCTTCCTTGCCCGCTCCGATACATGGAATGGAACATACACCGACATTGCCGGTCCGGCTGACGCGCAGACCGGTCCGATCCTGCAAACGGTCGACGGGCGGAGATACGTATTCGCCGGGTTGGGCGACAGCGGACGATTCGTTGCGATGGATCCGGATGACGGTCTGCGCAGGATCGGATTCCTGCATCTCGATCAGGAGCCGGACGGCAGAAGTGTGTGGCCTTTGGTGGTGCCGTTGCCGGATTCATCGGATTCATCGGAGGACGCTGACGGCCGCCGTTGCCTGCTGATCTCATTCAACCGTGATCCCAAGCTCGGTCAGACCCCGACCGGTAGATACTCCTACGGTGACGTGCTGATCTATGACTCCGTGATATGATCGAACATATGTTTGAATAACGGAGGTGGTGTAGTGCGTGCGACGGCGAATGCGATGATGGACAACTCTCCGAAGTCCATATCATCGAAAGCATGTTCACACACCTACATCGCCATTGATCTCAAGTCGTTTTATGCGTCGGTCGAGTGTGTGGCGCGGAAACTGGATCCGCTGACCACGAATCTGGTGGTGGCGGACGTGTCGCGCACCGAGAAGACGATCTGTCTGGCGGTATCGCCGTCGCTCAAGGCATACGGGCTGCCCGGTCGTGCGCGACTGTTCGAGGTCGTGCAGAAAATGCGACAGGTCAACGCGGATCGTTGCCTTCAGGCGCCGGGAAAACGACTGGTCGGCGAATCGGTCAACGCCAACGAACTCGCCGCGAACCCGAATCTTGCCGCCGGATACATCGCCGCCAAACCGCGCATGGCCCACTATCTCGACTGCAGTGCCAAGATCTACGGCATCTATCTCCAATACGCGGCGGCCGAGGACATTCACGTCTATTCGATCGACGAAGTGTTCATCGACGCCACCCGCTACCTACGTGCCGCCGGCATGACCGCGCATCAACTGGCCATGACCATCGTGCGCGACATCCTCGCACAGACCGGCATCACAGCCACCGCGGGCATCGGCACCAACCTGTATCTCGCCAAGGTTGCCATGGACATCGTCGCCAAACACATGCCCGCCGACCGGGACGGCGCGCGCGTGGCCGAACTTGACGAGCACTCATACCGACGACTGCTCTGGTCGCACACGCCGCTCACCGACTTCTGGCGAGTAGGCCGAGGATACGCGCGCAAACTCGAAGCACACGGGCTCAACACCATGGGCGACATCGCCCGATGTTCGCTTGGCCGTGCATCCGACTACTACAACGAGGACCTGCTCTACCGGCTCTTCGGTGTGAACGCGGAACTGCTCATCGACCACGCATGGGGATGGGAACCATGTACCATCGCCGACATCAAGGCGTACAAGCCGGCCGACACCAGTCTGAGCTCCGGTCAGGTGCTGCAACAGCCGTACGATTACACGCATGCGCGACTGGTGGTCAAGGAGATGACCGATCTGCTCGTGCTTGAGATGGTGGGCAAGGGATTGGAAACCGACCACGTGACATTGGCGATCGGATACGACGTAAGTGGCGTGGCTCCGAAGCGGTCGACACAGTCGGCACAGTCGTCACTGCCAGTGCAATCGGCAGAGCGCACCATCAACGGTGGGCCCACCAAAATCGACCGATATGGCAGAACCGTTCCCAAACCCGTGCATGGTTCCGCTGATCTCGGCGGATACACGTCGTCCACGCGCCGCATCATCGCCGCCATGACCGACATCTTCGAGCGGATCGTGGACCCGAATCTTGCTGTGCGACGCATCACCGTGGTCGTCGAACGACTGCACCGGATCGGGGAGCCTCTGCCGGCAAGCCGCCGATACGAGCAGCCGGATCTGTTCTCGGCCATGGGTGATGAGAACGCGCAAGACGGTAATGCGCCGGCGGGGAATACACGCAATGCCGTTGATCGCAATTCCGCCGACGAACGCGTAATCGTTACTAACGCCGGGGCCGATGGAACCTCTGGAACCGATGGAACCGGACCCACAGGCACAGGTTCCGGAACCGACAAGGACCGCGAGCGCAGCATCCAGCAATCATTGTTGGATATCAAACGCAAATTCGGCAAGAACGCCGTGATCAAGGCCATGAACCTCGAGGAAGGGGCCACCGGTCGCCTGCGCAACAGTCAGATCGGAGGCCATGCGGCATGACATTCGCCGAAACCCATCGCTACGACGACATCATCGACCTGCCGCATCACCAGTCGTCGCGTCACCCGCACATGTCGATGCACAACCGCGCGGCCCAGTTCATGCCGTTCGCCGCGCTCACGGGCTACGACGAGGCCATCGCCAAGGTTGCGGCGAGAGTGCGAAATCAAGATGATGAGCAGAGATAGTTCCTTCCCGGTCATGTGCCGCACGCTCTTCGAATACCGATTCGTTGAGTGCGCGATGAATTGGAACGGCCTACGATTTTGCACATCCAATAATCAATTCCTATAACAACGCCGATGCGAAATACTGTCGAAATGGGTATATTCAAGCGCGGTTTTGCCGGTAGGGGAGGAAGCATCATGTCCGTATCACAGAACGAGTCGCAGCGCTCGCCGCTCCAATCCCAGCCCGCGCCCCGCGCCGGGCACGCAGACCAGGTAAGTTACGCAGACCAGACGGTCCAATGCCCGGTGCCGTTCGCGCCGATCGCCGAGTCGATTCCACCCAACGTGTTCGCCGTCATGGATCGCAAGGTGGCGCAGGCCGTGGCCTCGGGTGCGGACGTGATCGACCTCGCCAAGGGCAATCCCGACGCCTACCCGGCCGCCTTCATCCGCGACGCAGCCAAACGCGCCGTCGATGATCCCGCCAACGCCCGATACACTCCGTTCGACGGCAAACCGGCCTTTCTTGAGGCGGCGGCGGACTGGTACCGCCGCGTGCATGGCGTTGCGCTGGACTGGCCCACGCAGCTGTTCGCCGTGGAAGGCGCGGTCGACGGACTGGCGGGACTGTACGCGATTCTCGTGGATCGTGGCGATGCCGTCGCGTTCGTGGATCCCTACTATCCCTCCTACCATTGCATGGCCGTGATGCATGGGGCGCATGAGGTGCTGCTGCCCGCGCTCGCCGATCGTGGTTTCTTGCCCGACCTTGACGCCGTGCCCGCGACGACGTGGGATCGTGTCAAGATGCTGGTGCTCAACTATCCGAATAATCCCACCGGCGCGCAGGCTCCGTTGCAGTTCCTTCAGCGGGCTGTTGAGTTGGCGCATGAGCATCGTTTCGTTATCGTGCACGATTACGCCTACGCGGGGCTGGGTGTGGGTGGTGATGCCCCGGGCGCGCAGCAGTACAGCATTCTTGAGGTGCCTGGCGCGTTCGACGTGGCGGTGGAGGTGTGCTCGCTGTCGAAGATGTATGCGATGGCGGGTTGGCGTGCCGGATTCGTGGCCGGTAATGAGGCCGTGATCGCACGGCTGAAGCTCTACCACTATCAGATGGGATCCATGATCACCGGCAGCATTCAGGACGCCGGCGTTGTGGCGCTGCGTTCCGACCAGTCGTGCGTCGCCGAGCTCGCGCAGCGGTATGCGGCGCGTCGGCGTATCGTCGCCGACGGTCTGCGTGCGGCGGGATTGGATGTGTTCGATTCGGCCGGTGGGATTTACGTGTGGGCCCGTGTGCCTGAGTTTGGGTCGGGCGCGGCTGGGGCTGGGCATGACGGCGAGAACGAGCGCGTCTGGACGGGCGAGCGTCTCGCCGACCATCTGCTGTCCGCCGCGTCCGTCGCCGTGCTGCCGGGCACCTGTTTCGGCACGGTCGGCCGTGACTACATCCGTCTCAGTCTGCTCAAATCCGAACCCGAACTGCGCGAAGCCGTCCGTCGCATCGCCGCCGCATTATGAACCACACGGCGATGCTCGAAATGCGGACGCATTTATGGACATCGTGCTGCGGAAGATTAGCGTGAATCGCATGGTCACTTGGGATTCCGCGCAATATCTTCGGTTCAGGAACGAGCGCACGCAGCCGTCGCGCGATCTGGCGATGCAACTGCCCGCCGATGACGGTACGGTCACGCGGGTGCTTGACATCGGCTGCGGTCCGGGCAACAGCACCGCCGTGCTACGTGAACGCTACCCGCACGCGCATATTCTGGGCGTTGACAGTTCGCCGGAAATGATCGACGCGGCAAAGTCGGCCCATCCGGACATCGAATTCGCATTATGCGATGTTTCACGTCAGGACCAGCTGGACGCATTGCCGCATGATTTCGACGTTGTGTTCTCCAACGCGTGCATCCAGTGGGTGCCCGATCACGCGCATCTGATCCCCGCGATGCTGGGGCTGCTGCGGAAGGACGGTACGCTCGCCGTGCAGACGCCGATGAACTACGAGGAGCCCATCCATCGGATCATCGCTGAGATCGTCCATTCCGCGCAATACGCCGACCGTCTGCCGCAGCAGCGGGAGTTCTTCAACCTCACCCCGCCCGAATACTGGGAGCTCTTGCATCGGTATGCCGCAAGCTTCCGCATGTGGACAACCACATACATGCATACGTTGCCATCTCACGAAGCCATCATGGACTGGTATCGGGGCACCGGTCTGCGCCCCTATCTGCAGGCACTGTCCGACGATGTCGAACGGGCGGCATTCGAAAAGCAAGTATTTGAACGTGTCTGCGACGCCTATCCCGTGCAATCCGACGGCAGTATCATCTTCCCGTTCCCGCGCTTCTTCTTCACCGCGATCCGATAGCGGTCGGGCGGCGGGTGCTCAACCGTTATCGGATCGGTTTCATGATCATGGACACGCAGCCGCGATCGCCGCTACGCGAGCAACGCCTCGCGGTAGCGCTCGGCGGCTGCGGCGAGCGCGTTGTCGTCGAGTTCCATCGCGCCGAAGATGACGAACGGTTCGCGCCAGACGGCGTGGGTGTATCGGGCCATCATCCGGTACGGTGAAAGAACTTCATCCATGGTGGCACCGTCGTTCTCCGCCTGGTATTCGCCCGTGTCTCCTCCCGCGGTGGTGACGACCATGATCTCCTTGCCGTTCAACGCCTCGCCGTCGGGACCGTACGCCCAGCCGTAGGCGAGGACCTTGTCCTCCCATTCCTTGAGCAGTGCGGGCGAGGAGTACCAGTAGAGCGGGAACTGCAATACGATGCGGTCATGCGCTTCGACGAGCTGCTGTTCAGCGGCTACGTCGATCACTCCGTCCGGGTAGAGCGCGTATTCGTCGCGTACGGTGATGTCGGGCAGTTCGGCGGCGGCCTGCGCGAGTGCCTTGTTGGCGCGTGATTGGCCGTTCAGGTCCGGGTGGAATACCAGTACCAGTGTCTTGGTCATGATCATCGTCCTTTCGGTTTCGGGAACGTTTCCAGTGCCGCTGTCGGGCGGCGGCAACGCCGTTCCCATTATCTATCGTCCATTCGCAGTGACGATCATCTACACCTGCAGATATCGATTGGAATGTTCCCGTTCGAGGTGGGAGATGGATCAGGAGAACAGGTGTAGGTATCGTGCGGCGGTCAGGGATTTTACGGGGGAGTGCGAGAACGCTTCGGAATCGCGGGTGATGATGAAGTCCATGTCGTTCTTTTCCGCGGCGGCTCGGATCAGGCCGTCTTCAAAGTCAGGTTCGTCCGAATAGGCCGAATCTCGGCACTCCTCCTGTCCGACCGGCAGCACCGTCAGCAGTATGAGGAACTGTTTGATGAGTTCCCTGCATTCCGGTTCTCCCAATGGTTTGCGGCATAGATAGTAGAAATCCTTCAATGAGCCGGATGTCGTGTACCCGAGCACGTCGGAAACGGCGATTTTCCTCATCAGGCCATCGGCCGAAGCATGTTCTGGTCGTCCCTCAACCGCGTAGTCGATGAGTACATTCGTGTCGAGCAGCAGTCTAGATGGCACGGTTCTCCAACTCCTCACGCATCTCCTCGTAACTCATGGTGTCGAGCGCCGTACCGTGCGGCAGTTCGGCAATCAGATGCTGTGTTTTCTCGTAGGCTTGCAGCCGTGCCTGTCGACGCATGTTATCCGAGTCGGTGAATTCGGGCACCACGCCAGTGTTGGCGATGCTTTCCCACAGTCGGCGGATGAGCTCGTTGGGCGTCAGGCCGGCCTCTTTGATATAAGCGTTGGCTATGGTCTTCGTATTGACGTCAACGCTTGCGGAAACGGTTGCCGTAGCCATCGCGGAACCTCCTGTCGATCATCTTGCTATCAACTATAGATAGGATGATGTCGGTCCGTCAACAATGAGTGGCAAAGGCTGAAGTAACTGTTGCCGGGCCGGCATCCCGACCCGGCAACGGCACGAGGCCAATCGTCTTCGCACAGCGTATGATGTGCGAGAACGACCGCATCACCCCACGTGGCGTTCGAAGCGGTGGAATCCGAGGATCTCCTCGATTTCGGCCATCGCGTCGGCGGGGATGGTCAGGCCGGATGCCTTGAGGTTGCTTTCCAGCTGGCTCGGCTTGCTGGCACCGGCGATCACGCAGCTGATCTCCGGGTGCTGCAGGATCCACGCCAGCGACAGCACCGCCAGACTCACGCCAAGCTCGTCGGCCACCTTGCGCAGTCGCTCCACCTTGTCCAGGTTCTCGTCGGTGAGCAGGTCGTTGATCTGATGATCGGCCTGCCATGTGGCGCGCGATCCGGTGGGCAGCGGCTGACCCTTGCGGTACTTGCCGGTGAGCAGTCCCTGCGCGAGCGGTGAGAACGTGGTGATGCCGATGCCATGGCGACGGCAGACGCCCATGATCTCGTGCTCGATGTACCGGTCGATCAGATTGTACTGCGGCTGGACCACGGTGATCGGGTAGAGGTTGTACCGGTCGATGATGCGCTGCGCCTCCTCGAGTCGGGCGCCGCCCCATTCCTCCGAAACGCCGTAGTACAGTACCTTGCCCTGCGTCACGAGGTCGCTCATCGCGCGCAGCGTCTCGGTCAGATCGGTCGTCTCGTCGAAACGATGACAGTAGTACAGATCGATGTAATCGGTCTGCATGTTCTTCAGCGTCTGGTCGATGCTTTCGAAGATGTGCTTGCGGCTCAAACCACGGTCGTTCACGCCGGACCCGGTGGGGAAGTAGACCTTGCTGGAGATCACGAGTTCCTTACGCGGAAACTGCTTGAGCGTTTCGCCGAGGAAGCGCTCGGCGTCGCCGCCCGAGTAGGCGTCGGCGCAGTCGAAGAAGTTGATGCCGGAATCGTAGGCGAGACGGACGATGTCACGGGCAGTGTCGATTTCCGCGGTGTCGTTGAGCTGCGTGACCCAGCTGCCCAGTGCTATCTCGCTGATCTTCAGCCCCGATTTGCCTACGCTGCGATATTTCATATGATCCCCCTGCCTGATGCTGAGTTCTGTAGTCGATAACAGAACCACAGATTAGGTCTTCAAGTTCACTTGAATGCAAATACGCAGGCACGGGACGTCGAGCAATGGGGAAACGGCAGGAAGCGGGGCGGCAAGAAACGGAAAGGGTGTGGAACCGCAGCGGATTCCACACCCTTTCCAATGCAGTCGACGACTCGACTATGTCAATCTATCGGACTATCGGGCCCCGTATCGGCGTCAGGCGGTGAAGTACTCCACGCCGGCCTCGAACAGCGGCTGGTACTTGTCGCCGGGCACGTTCACATAGAGTCCGTTGCCGGAACGCTCCGAGTGGCCCATCTTGCCGAATACACGGCCGTCGGGGCTGGTGATGCCCTCCACGGCGAGCAACGATCCGTTCGGGTTCACGTCCAGATCCATGCTCGGCACGCCGTTCTCGTCCACGTACTGCGTGGCGATCTGGCCGTTGGCCTTGAGCTGTGCCAGCACCTCGTCGGAGGCCACGAAACGACCCTCGCCGTGGGAGATCGCCACCGTATGGATGTCGCCGACCTCGGTACGGGACAGCCACGGGGACAGATCCGAAGCCACACGGGTGCGCACCAGACGGCTCTGGTGACGGCCGATGGTGTTGAACGTCAGCGTGGGGCACTCGGCGGTCATCGGCACGATGTCGCCATACGGCACCAGACCCAGCTTGATGAGCGCCTGGAAGCCGTTGCAGATGCCGAGCATCAGACCGTCGCGGTTCTTCAGCAGGTCGCGCACCGCCTCGGTGACGGCCGGGGCACGGAAGAACGCGGTGATGAACTTCGCGGAACCGTCCGGTTCGTCGCCGCCGGAGAAGCCGCCGGGGATCATCACGATCTGGCTGCGCTTGATCTCCTCCACCAGAGCCTGCGTGGACTCGGCCACGGCTTCCGGAGTGAGGTTGTTTACGATCAGCGTGGTGGCATCGGCACCCGCGCGCTCGAACGCGGCGGCCGTGTCGTACTCGCAGTTGTTGCCGGGGAACACGGGGATGACCACGTGCGGCTTGGCGACCGGAGCGCCCACGTACACGGTCTTCTTCGGAGCGGTGAAGCTCACGGTCTCGACGGCGTCGCCATGACCGCGGTAGGGGAACACATCCTCCATGCCGTGCTCCCAAGCCTCCTGCAGCACGGCCAGATCAAGATCCTCACCAGCGGCGTGCAACACGTAGTCCTCGGTGGTCTCGCCGATCTTGCCCATGCACACGAGGTTCGACACCGCGGGCAGCTTGCCGTTGTCGGCCAGCTCCACGATGAAGCTGCCGTAGGCCGGGGTGAACAGATCATCCACGGCGATCGCATCGTCAAGCGCCACGCCGATGCGGTTGCCCAGCGTGTTCTTGAACAGCGTCTCGGCGGTGCAGCCGTAGCCCGGCGTGGACACGGACACGACCTGACCGTCCTCGATCAGGCCCTCAACCGCGGCCAGCACCTCGATCAGGCTTTCCGGATCCGGGGTCAGACCATCGGCCTGGTAGCGCGGTGCGATACGCACCACGGGGTGACCGGCCTGCTTGAACTCCGGGGAGGTGGCACGGTCCATCGGGCCGACGGCCACGGCGAAGCTCACCAGCGTGGGCGGCACGTCAAGATCCTCGAAGCTGCCGGACATGGAGTCCTTGCCGCCGATCGCACCCACGCCAAGGTCGATCTGCGCCATGAGCGCACCGAGCACGGCGGCCATCGGCTTGCCCCAGCGCTTCGGATCCTCGCGCAGCTTCTCGAAGTACTCCTGGAACGTGAGGTAGGCGTCCTCACGGCGGAAGCCAGCGGCCACCAGCTTGGAGATGGATTCCACCACCGAAAGGTACGCGCCGGTGAACTGGTTCTTCTCCATGATGTACGGGTTGAAGCCCCAGGCCATCGCGGACGCGGTGGCGGTCTCGCCGAACACCGGGAACTTGGCGACCATGGCCTGCGACGGGGTGAGCTGACGCTTGCCGCCGAACGGCATGAACACGGTGGCCGCGCCGATCGTGGAGTCGAAGCGCTCGGACAGGCCCTTGTTGGACGCCACGTTGATGTCGGTGACCAGATCGCGCATGCGATCGGCGAGCGTGTCGCCCTTCCACGGGGTGGCGTAGGTGCCGCCCTGCTCCACGTGCGCGTCCATGTACTTGGGAGCGCCGTTGGAGTTGAGGAACGAACGGCTCAGATTCACGATGGTGTCGCCGTTCCACGTCATGACCATGCGCGGATCCTCGGTGACGGTGGCGATGACCGTGGCCTCGAGGTTCTCCTCACGAGCGTAGCCCAGGAACTCGTCCACGTCGTCGGCGGCCACGTCCACGGCCATGCGCTCCTGCGATTCGGAGATGGCCAGCTCGGTGCCGTCAAGACCTTCGTACTTCTTGGTCACCTTGTCGAGATCGATGGTCAGGCCGTCGGCGATCTCGCCGGTGGCCACGGACACGCCGCCGGCGCCGAAGTCGTTGCAGCGCTTGATCAGACGGCAGGCGTCACCGCGACGGAACAGTCGCTGCAGCTTGCGCTCGATCGGGGCGTTGCCCTTCTGCACCTCGGCGCCGCACTCCTCAAGGGAGTCGATGTCGAGCTGCTTGGAGGAACCGGTGGCACCGCCGATGCCGTCACGGCCGGTACGACCGCCGAGCAGAATGATCTTGTCGCCGGGGGCCGGGGTCTCGCGGCGCACGTGATCGGCCGGCGTGGCACCCACCACGGCACCGATCTCCATGCGCTTGGCCACGTAGCCGGGATGGTACAGCTCGTTGACCTGACCGGTGGCCAGACCGATCTGGTTGCCGTAGGAGCTGTAGCCGGCGGCCGCGGTGGTGACGAGCTTGCGCTGCGGCAGCTTGCCCTCAAGCGTCTGCGAAACCGGCACGGTCGGGTCGGCGGCACCGGTCACGCGCATCGCCTGATACACGTAGGAGCGGCCGGACAGAGGATCGCGGATGCAGCCGCCGATGCAGGTGGCCGCGCCGCCGAACGGCTCGATCTCTGTGGGGTGGTTGTGCGTTTCGTTCTTGAACAGGAACAGCCAGTTCTGGTCCTCGCCGTTCACGTCCACCTTCACCTTCACGGTGCAGGCGTTGATCTCCTCGGACTCGTCGAGGTTCTTCAGCACGCCCTTGGCCTTGAGATACTTGGCGCCGATCGTACCCATATCCATCAGGCACACGGGCTTGGCGTCGCGGCCCAGCTCATGACGGATCGCCATGTACTTGTCGAACGCTGCCTTGACCACGGCGTCGTCGATCTCGATATTCGTCAGCTGGGTGCCGAACGTGGTGTGACGGCAGTGATCGGACCAGTACGTGTCGATCACCTTGATCTCGGTGATGGTCGGGTTGCGCTTCTCCTCGGAGAAGTACTCCTGGCACACCTTGATGTCGGCGAGATCCATGGCCAGACCACGGTCGGCGATGAACTGTTCCAGACCGGCCTCATCCAGATCAAGGAAGCCGTCGATGACCTCCACCTTGCCGGGCACGGCCACATCCATCTTCAGGGTGTCGCGCGTGGCGAGCGAGGCCTCGCGGGCCTCCACCGGGTTGATCACGTAATGCTTGATCGTAGCCACATCCTCATCGGTGAGCGCGCCCTCGAGCACGTACACCTTGGCGCTGCGCACATCGGGGCGCTCGCCCTGGCTGATCAGCTGGATGCATTCGCTGGCGGAGTCGGCGCGCTGGTCGAACTGTCCGGGCAGGAACTCGGTGGCGAACACCTTGGCGTCGCCGAAGTCGGGAAGGTCGGAGAACACGTCGTCCACCTGCGGCTCGCTGAACACCACAGGCGTGGCCTCGGCGAACAGTTCCTCGCTGATGCCCTCCACGTCGTAACGGTTGATGATGCGAAGTCCGGTCAGCGCGTCGATGCCGAGGATCGTGCGCAGTTCGTTGCCCAGCTGCTGGGCCTCCACGTCAAAGCCGTGCTTCTTTTCCACATAGATGCGAAAGACCACTGCGGTTTTTCCTTATCAGACTCGTGTGGCTCCCCTCGATGGAAGGGGAGCCACGATAAACGGTTGGTTACGGGTTACTTGACTTCGATGCCTTCGGACTTGGCTAGCTCGGCGAGGCGGGACTCGATCTCCTCATAGGCGGGGATGATCGAACCCAGACCGCGGCGGAACAGGTCCTTGTCCAGATGCTCGACCTTGCCGCTGTGATCCTTCTGATCCCACAGGCGGCAGGAATCCGGGGTGATCTCGTCGGCCAGCAGCAGCGTGCCGTCGGAGGTGCGGCCCATCTCGATCTTGAAGTCCACGAGCTTGACGTCGATCTTCGCGAAGATGTCGATCAGAGCCTCGTTGATGCGACGGGCGAGCGGGGCGATCTCGGCGAGATCCTCACGGGTGCACACGCCCAGGGCGACCAGATCGTCGTCGTTGACGAACGGATCGTGCAGATCATCGTTCTTGAGGAAATACTCAAGCACCGGCTCCTTGAGCGGCAGGCCCTCCTCCACGCCAAGACGGGAGCAGAAGTGACCGGCGGCGGTGTTGCGCAGCACGATCTCCAGCGGGAACATGTCCATCTTGCGCACCAGCTGGGCGGTATCGTCCACGCGCTTGACGAGATGGCTGTCGATGCCGCGCTTCTTGAGCAGATCGAAGATGATGGTGGTGATCAGATTGTTCAGACGACCCTTGCCGGTGAAGTCCTCCTTCTTCTCACCATCGCCAGCCGTGGCCGTGTTCTTGTACTCGACCCAGAGCACCTCGGGATCATCGGTTGCGTACAGCTGCTTGGCCTTGCCCTCGTAGAGCTTTTCCAGTTTCTCCATCATTGCCTTTCTCACAACGGTATCTCACAGCGTTATCGGAGTGGAAACTTGGGGTGAATGATCGTTTTCACAGTATCAAGCGGCGGCTACAAAACCAAAGGAACACCGATGCCGCGCCACCGCCATGCGGCATCGGTCCCACAATGCGATCAGAGCAGCGGAACGTCGATCAGAACACGCCTCAGAACACGTCGATCGCGAGTGCGTCCGCCACACGTCCGGCCTTGGCCCGCGCGTCCTGCTCGGTATCGGCCACGGCGAGCGTCACGGCCATGCGTCGATGACCGTCAACGCCGGGCTTGGCGAAGATCCGCAGGTCGGTGTCGGGCTCGGCGAGCGCCTGTGCGATCGAACCGAACGTCACCTCGCCCTTGCCGGACACGACGATCGCATGGCTGGCACCCACCGTGGAGGGATCACGCAACGCCACGGATCGGGCGGACACGGGCACGCCGAGCACGGCGCGTGCATGCAGTGCGAATTCGCTGAGATTCTGCGAGATCATGGTGACCATGCCGGTGTCGTGCGGACGGGGGGAAACCTCGTTGAACAGCACGCGGCCGTCGACGAGCACGAACAGCTCCACGCCGTAGACGCCCCAGCCGGTCTCGCCGTTCCGGCGGGCGATGTCGACCAGTCCCTGCACCATGCGCACGGCGTAGTCGTCGGCCTTGATGCGCACATCCTCGGGAATGGGGGAACCCTGCCAGGATTCGCGGTAGTCGCCGTTCTCCTGACGCTGGCCGATCGGCGTGCACGCCACGATGCCCGACGAGGACGCGACGGTGAGCACGGTCAGCTCGTAGTCGAGCGGGACGAACGCCTCCACCACCACGCGGCTGACGGTGTGCTCCTTGGCGGTGCGGCCTTCGGTCTGTGCCACATGCCAGGCGTGGGCTACGTCCTCGGGCGCGCGCATCACGGACTGGCCGTGGCCGGACGAGCTCATCACCGGCTTGACCACGCAGGGGAATCCGACTGCGGCGGCACCGGCGGCGAGTTCCTCTTCGGAGTCGGCGAAACGATAGGGGGTGGTCGGCAGGTCGAGTTCCTCGGCTGCGAGACGGCGCAGGCGCTCGCGGTCCATGCAGATCTGGGCGATCTGGCAGCTGGGCACCACCTGCACGCCGTTGTCCGCGGCGCGGGAGAGTTCCGCGGTGGCGATGGCTTCGACCTCGGGGATGATGATGTCGGGCCTGACGTCGGCGATCAGTGCGTTGAGTTCGGTGGCGTTGGCCATGTCGAGCACGCGGGATTCGTGGGCCACCTGCTGGGCGGGGGCGCCGGCGTACGAGTCGGCGGCGATCACGCGTGCGCCGAGACGCATGAGTTCGATGGCGATCTCCTTGCCCAGTTCGCCCGAGCCGAGCAGCAGCACGCGCGTGCATGGCGCGGATTCGCCGAGCGGGGAACCCAGAGGGCGGTTGGGGATTGCGGTTGGGGAGACGGATTCGGAGACGGGATTCGTATCGGTCATGACTCCATTGTGCAATGACCGGTCGAAGATGGCCGACGACCGTTTGATCGCGAACGAAAACGCCGACGGGGTCACGTGGACCGCCGTCGGCGAAAGGGTGAATAACGACTATCGGGAATCAGATGCCGAAGACTTCCTTGGCGACCTTCTCCAGGGTGTCGCCACCCAGCTCGGCGATGTCGTTCTTGGTGGCATTGATCTTGCCCAGAGCCTCGTCGGCCTGCTCGTAGGTCCAGTCCAGACCGGCTTCCTTGGCAACGGCCAGCACGTCATCCACGATAACGACGTTCTTGAGCTTCTCGACCAGTGTCTTCTCGTCCATGAGAACTCCTTTTTTCACATATTGTTCATCATGCCGTCCCTGCGATCGCGGCGGGCGTTGTCGTCGGACCGAGCTCACAAAACCGGCAATTCCTGTAGTAATCCTCTTTCCTCTGCTTGTAAAGTCGATGCCCACGTTTGTCTCGTGGTTTTCTGGTATTTCCGTCCGGGGATTCTGGGTATACCCGGACTCGAGAAATGGGTTCTGGGTATACCCGTACCACGAGGACCTCGAATAACGGTCTCTCATGACATGGAAATACCCAGAGTCGGTTATATGACCCGGTTCGGTACGGTGATCGGATTCCGGTCAGGACACGCGAATCGTGCCGAGCAACGCGGCGTGGTCGGTGCCGTCCACCTTGACGTTCTTCAGATCCGATGCGACGAGCCCCTTGTCGAGCACGATGTGATCGATGGAGAACATCATGGGCAGGTACGGTCGGTCGCTTGGCCAGGAGAACGTGAATCCGTGACCGGCCTGCCGTGCGGCGTCGGTGAACCGATCGCCGAGCATGTCGCGGAACGGCGCATGATCATAGGTGGCGTTGAAGTCGCCCATGATCACGTACGTAGTGTTGGTCCGGCTGTCCAGCGCGCCGATCTCATCGATGCTGCGCTTCCATAGATTCCAGTATCGATTGACAGGGGAGGTGGTGTGCACGGACACGAATCGCAGTGCCTTCCCATTGGAAAGGCTCACCGTGCCGGCCGGCATGAACGATGCGCTGGAGTTGACCTCGTCCTTGACGGTATCGGCGAGCGGGGTCGCCGACCATACGCCGTTGCCGTACTTGCCGTCGGCTGACGCGGTCTTGGCATAGGGCAGATAGTCGGCGATGCCGGCCTTGTTCAGCTCGTCCACGAACGCCGCGGTGGTTTCCTGCAGGGCAAGCACCTGGACGTGTTCGTCCCGCACAAGACGCACGATCTGCCCGGCGTCGGCCCGGCCCTTGTAGACGTTGCAGGTCATCACGCGCAACATCGTCGCATTTCCCGACGACCCTGACGCCCCCGATGCGTCCGACGACGACGAGTTCGCCGAGTTCGAGCCGACCACGCTGGAGAAGAACGGCCCCTGCCAGTACGCCTGCGCACCCAGACACGCCACCATGAGCACGATGATGAGACGACGACGGCCGAGCAACGCGAACAGCAGCGCCAATGCGGCGGTGAGTGCGAACCAGGGCGTGGCGGCGACGATGTTCGGCACATAGGGGATGGTCGACATGCCGATTGGCAGCAGACGGGCCGCAGTGCCGACCGCCGTGACCGCGGCGAGGATCACGGCCAGTGCCGTGCAGAGTATCCTGCCCATCGCGCCTTTGTTCATCGATACGCCATCCTTCGGATTAGAGACATCGGATTGCCGGGTTGCCGTTCGTAGAGCTGCCGGTCCGGTTTCGTACCCGGACCCGCCTGCCGCATATCGCGTCACGCAGCGTCACGCGCGTCACACAGTGGTGGCATGGTGATGCATTGCAAAAGAGCCGAAGACCATAACCATGATCTTCGGCTCTTTCTCTGTGCCCGAGATGCGATTCGAACGCACGACACCCGCTTTAGGAGAGCGGTGCTCTATCCCCTGAGCTACCCGGGCAACGGCGTTCCACTATACCGTATGCAGGCGAAAACGCGAAATGAGCGCGGCGTCGGGCAGATCTCGCGGTGGGTGTCACGTTCGGTGTTTCGCGGTGTCGCGGCCGGTGTGGAAGGACGACGTTCTCCGCGGTTTTGTCGGTTGTGCTGATAGTGTTCTAATCAGTGGCGCATCTGACCAGACAAGGGAGGAACATGCGTAAGGAAACCCATAGGCCGGCTCTCGTGGACGTGACCGGTTCGGAGACCATTTTCTCGATCCTCGACGAGCGCGCGAACCGTGCCCCCGGCGACTCGCTGGTGGAGTACAAGAACGCCGACGGTTGGCAGTCGTTTTCCGCGGCCGAGTTCCGCGACGAGGTGATTGCCCTGGCCAAGGGGCTGATCGCCAAGGGCGTGATGAAGGGCGATGCCGTGTCGATCCTCTCGCACACGCGTTGGGAGTGGACGGCGCTTGATATGGCGATCATGTCGATCGGCGCGCTGACCATCCCCGTGTACGAGACCAACTCCGCGGCGCAGATCCGCACGATCTTCAACGACTCCCGCGTCACGCTCGCTTTCGCCGAGGACGACGGCCAGCGCGACAAGATCGACTCCGTACGTGACCAGTGCGCGTATCTTACGGACGTGTACGTCATCGATCTCGGCGCGATCGATACGATCAAGGAATTCGGCCGTGGCGTGAGCGACGACGAGTTCCGCGAGCGTGCGAACGACGTGACCGGTTCCGATCTGGCAACCATCGTGTACACGTCCGGTTCGACGGGCACGCCCAAGGGCATCGAACTGACGCATACCAATTTCTATTCCATCGTCGCCAACGGCAGTGAGACCATGGATGACGTGGTGATGAAGCCGGGCCGTCGCCTGCTGCTATTCCTTCCGCTGGCGCACGTGTTCGCCCGGTACATGCAGTTCGTCTGCTTCTACGGCAATGTGACGCTGGGATTGTCGAGCAATCTCAAGACGATTCTCGCGGACTTCAACGCGTTCAAGCCGACGTTCATCCTGGCGGTGCCGCGCATTTTCGAAAAGGTGTACAACGCGGCCAGTCAGAAGGCCGGTCAGGGCACGATGGGCCGCATGTTCGCCCGTTCCGCCGACGTGGCGCGCGAATGGTCTCGTGAGCAGCAGAAGGCGCTGGAGACTGGCGGTCGCATTCCGCTGTGGCTGAGTGTGAAGCATCTGGCGTACTCGAAGCTCGTCTATCGCAAGATCCTCGCCGTGTTCGGTGGCAATGTGGAGTATGCGATCTCCGGCGGCGCTCCGCTTGATGCGTCGATCGCGCACTATTTCAATGGTTTGGGACTGCCCTTGCTGGAGGGGTATGGCATGACCGAGACCTGCGCCCCGGCGTGTGTGAATCCGACCGTCGGCTATAAGATCGGCACGATCGGTTTGCCGATGGCCGGCATGAGCTTCGGCGTGGACGACGACGGCGAACTGTGCATCAAGGGCGACAGCGTGTGCGCGGGCTACCACAATCATCCCGAGATCACGACGCAGCAGATCGTGGACGGCTGGCTGCACACCGGCGATCTGGGCGACATCGACGCCGACGGGTTCATCAAGCTCACCGGACGCAAGAAGGATCTCATCATTACCGCGGGCGGCAAGAACGTGAGCCCGGGCGTTCTCGAGGCATCGGTGATGAGTTCGCCGGTCGTGGCCCAGTGCGTGGTGATCGGCGACCGCAAGCCGTTCATCGCCGCGCTGATCACCATCGATCTGGCTGATGCGAACGCCTGGCTCAAGTCGCAGGGTGCCGAACAGGTGGCCGATCTTGACGAGGCCGCACACAATCCGATCATTCACTCCGAGGTGGAGCGTGCGGTGGATGCGGCCAACGATCTGGTCTCCCGCGCCGAATCGATCCGCAAGTTCGTGATCCTGCCCGACGAGTTCACCGAGGAGAACGGCATGACCACGCCATCGATGAAGGCCAAGCGCGCCGTGATCGTGGACCATTACCGTGATCTGATCGACAAGGTCATCTACGTTCCCCGCAAGAAGAAGTGAACGCAGGCGGCTCCCTACACCAATCCTCAAGTTGTGATTGATACAGGGAGCCGTATTGCTTCATTACTTTTTATTACTTCGTCTTGCCCGTGCCGTACGCGTCCGGACCCGTGTACTGCGAGGTCAGCAGCGCGTTCGTCACCTCATCGTAGAGGTTCTTGAACCCGGCAGGCGTACTCGCCGGCAGCACCACGGTCTTGCCGTTCGGCGACTCGGACAGCGAGCGCATCACGTCGAGATACTGGTTGAACATGACGATCTGGTTCACCTCGGCGATATCCATGCCCACATCCTGCAGACTCTTGATCTGGTCGACGATACCGTTGGCGATCTCACGACGGTAGTTCGCCTGGCCCTCACCCTGCAGACGCACCTTCTCGGCGTCGGCCTGAGCCTGCGTTTCGATGGCGATGCGCTGGGCCTCGGCACGCTGGCGCGTGGCCTCCTTCTCACGCTGGGCCGCGTTGATCGAATCCATCGCCTGCTTGACCTGTCCGGACGGGTCAATCGCGGTGATCAGCGTCTTGACCACGGTGAAGCCGAACCGCTGCATCTCATTGCCCACCGTCTGCTGCACGTCAAGCGCCACATTGTCCTTGCGGGCGAACGCGTCATCCAGCGTCAGGGCCGGAATGGCGGAACGCAGCGCGTCCTCCATGTAGCTGCGCAGCTGTGCGGCCGGGTTCTGCAGCTCGTAGTAGGCCACGGCCACGTTCTTCGCATCCACGCGGAACTGAGTGGACGCCACCACGGTCACGAACACGTTGTCCAGCGTCTTGGTCTCCAGCTTCACGTCCAGCTGGCTCACGCGAAGGTTCATCTTCTGTGCGATCCGATCAATGATCGGGATCTTCACATGCAGACCTGCCGTGGACACGGTGTGGAACTTGCCCAGACGTTCGATCACATACGCGTTCTGCTGCGGCACGATGTACAGGCTGGCGATCAACAGCAGGATGATCAGCGCTAGGACGACGAGCGCCACGATAATTCCGAAGAATCCACCAATAGCCATGATTATCGACCCCCTTCCGAGTCTCGCATGGCCATGGCAACGTCGTCGCATCCATGCGACGGCATCGGGCCATGCACATTCCCCATTGTTCCATACAGGCGTCATGCCACACCGATGCAACACGACAAACCGATCAGTTCTGTCGAACGTTGACGGGGAATGACCCCGTGTTCCCCCGTAATCCGTTCGGGCGGTTCTACAGTTGAGGAATGGCAAGCAGTCAAGACGACATGAACACGGCCGAACGCCGGCAGTCGACACGGCATCCGCTGACCATCGCGCTTGTGCTCGACACATTCGGCAACCGGGGCAACGGCACCTCCAATTCGGCGTTGCAATTCGCCGAGGAACTCGAACGACAGGGACACACGGTACGCCTCGTCGGCGTCGGGGCCCCAGAATACAAGGCCCGCATCAACCGCGTGCCGTTGATCTCCTGGGTGGCCGCCAAACAGCAGATGCTGTTCGCCAAACCCGACGATGCACTGTTCCGACGCGCCTTCGACGGCGTCGACGTCGTGCACATCTACATGCCCTTCCGATTCGGCCGCCGTGCACTGGCAGTCGCCCAACGCATGGGCCTCCCCGTCACCGCCGGATACCACATCCAGCCGGAGAACATCATGTACTCGGCAGGGCCGCTCAAACTCATCCCAGGCATGTCGGCGTTCATCTACCGGCTGTTCCGCCACTGGCTCTACGGCAAGGTCGACCACATCCACGTACCCACCGAAATGACGGCACGACTCCTGCGCGACCACGGGTATACGGCCCATCTGCACGTCATCTCCAACGGATACTCCCCACGGTTCACCGGCAAGACCGACTACCCCGAAACCGTGCGGAAGCCGTTCCTCGTGATGGCATCCGGCAGACTCTCCCACGAAAAAGACCACATGACGCTGATCCGAGCGCTCGCCGTATGCCGTCATCGTGACGACATACGACTGGTGATCGCCGGCACGGGGCCGCTCAAACGCTACCTGCGGATGCAGGCTCGACGCAAGCTTGTCCGACCGGCCGACATCGGATTCCACGACAACGCGACCATGCCCGACCTGCTGCGATCGGCCGACCTGTTCGTCCACCCGTCCATCGCCGATCTCGAATCGGTGAGCGTGATCGAGGCCATGGCCTGCGGTCTGCCTCCAGTAATCGCACAATCCGATCTGAGTGCCGCGCAACAGTTCGCGCTCACCGACGAATCCCTGTTCCCCGCGCGAGATGTGCAGGCGCTCGCCGCGCGCATCGACTGGTGGTATGAGCACCCCGGGGAATGCGCGGCTTGGGGGCGTCGGTATGCGGCTCATACGCAGGAGCGGTATTCGGTGCGGTCGTCCGTGGAGCGGTTCGTTGCCATGGAGAGGGAGGCTATCGCGGACCATGCTCGTGGGAAGTGAGGGTTCGGGGACTTCGGGACGTGGTGACGTGGTGGGTGGAGTGGCGCGGTGGATGGAGTGAGTGCGGTGGGTGGATAGGCGTGGCGGGTGAGGAGCGTTGCCCGGTATGCGTGGCATTCGGTCCTTCAAGGCCTTGTAGGGTAAGGATTTCGGCGGATTCCAAGACCGGATGATGTAGCGCGACACGCCGAAGTGGACAGCTGCTGTGGATCGTGTATAGTAATCACCTGTTGCGCTCATTCAGCTCGCTGAGTGAAGACGACATGGTGGCTATAGCTCAGTTGGTAGAGCATCTGATTGTGGTTCAGAAGGTCGCGTGTTCGAGCCACGTTAGCCACCCCGAGGTGATCCCCGGAGCCGAAAGGCTTCGGGGATTTTTCGTATATCCGCAACCCGTGGGCAATCGGGAGAGTGCCTATTTGACGCACGCATACGCCGAACAAGCACCGGGAGGAGCGTTCCGTGCTTGTCGGGCACATGCATATGCCGAATAAGCACGGAGGAAAGGCCGTGGTGCTTATGCGACGCACGCATGCGCCGAACAAGCATGGAGGATAGGCTCCGGTGCTTGTCGGACGCGTGCGTCCGTCGGACGGACACCGAAGAAGAGCTCCGGTGCTTATGCGACGTACGTGTACGTCGGATGGGCACAGGGAGGAGTGTTCCGTGCTCGTATGACGCACGATTGCGGTTAACAGGCACGGCATGACGGGTCGCGATGTCATGCATGGGAAGGCGATACGAGAATGGGCTTCGGTCGCATCGCCCTTGAGGCGTGTGGCCGAAGCCCATTGGTGGATCGATTGGTGCCTGATGCGTCCGATGCCCGATTACTGCTCCAGATTGCTCTGGGTGCCGGCGGTGGCACCCGCGCTGGCCTGATTGGCCTGGGCGGCGTCAAGTTGGGCGCGCACGTCATCGAGCAGGGCCTGCGCGCGACGGGCCAGCGCCTCGCCCAACTGCCACTGGCGCATGGATGCGTCGAGATCGAGCCCTCCGGCCTCCAACGCCTGTACGGCCTGGATGAGCTGGTCGCGCGCCTGCTCGTAGCTCAGCGCATTGATGCGCTCGAGCTCCTCGGCGCTCAGCGAGGGTAGGGTGGACGGCTGCTGTTCGGTCGTGTTCTGATCGGTCATGATCATGCTCCTTATTCCTTATATAGATGTATGTGTTGTTTCACGGCTATCGTTCGTTGTTCCACGAATCTGTTTCACGGGGGCGTTTCACACGGGTTCGTGAAACAACGCGCATAGTCATCTGCCGTGCATTCGTCGTTGTCGCTATGTCATTGGTCGCGGAATGCCGGACTGTCGCCTGACGCCGTCATTGTGCGGTTCCGTCATCGCGCGGTGGCATGGATCAGACCGTGACGCAGCGTGACCGCGATCTCGTCGCCGGTTCTCACGTCGTCGGCGTCGGTCACCACATGTCCATCGGCGTTCTGGATCACCGCATAGCCGCGGTCGAGCGTGGACTGCGGACTCAACGCGGTCAGCGAGGCGTGCAGCTTCTCCACGGTCAGCGATGCGTCGTCCACAATGCGACGCATGCCGATATCCAGACGCTGCCGTGCGTCGTCCACGAACCGCTGCGGACGTTCCAGCATCGTCAGCGGCTGCGTAAGACTCGGACGGTTCGCATAGCCCTCGATCAGCCGCATCTCATTGTCCACGCGAGCGCGGATGCGATCGCGCATACGACGGCGCGCCTCGTCCACGATCTGCAGCTGCTCGTTCACGTCCGGCACCACGCGCTTGGCGGCGTCGGTCGGCGTGGACGCACGAAGATCGGCGGCCAGATCGATCAGCGTCCAGTCGTCCTCATGACCGATGGCCGACACGATCGGCGTGACGCAGGCGGCCGTGGCACGTACCACGCCCTCGTCCGAGAACCCCATGAGATCCTCGAAGCTGCCGCCGCCTCGGGCCACGATGATCACGTCCACGGTCGGATCCGCATCGAGCCGCTGGATCGCGGCGATCACGTCCGGCGGGCAGCTGGGGCCCTGCACATGCGCATGCACGACCGTGAACTCGATGGTGGGCCAGCGCAGCCGCGCGTTGGTGATCACATCGCCCTCGGCGCGCGCCTGCGGGGCACACACCAGGCCGATGCGCTTGGGGAACTGGGGGAGCGGCACCTTGTTGTCCGCGTCGAACAATCCCTCGCCCTTGAGTCGCTTGCGCAGCTCCTCGATCTGCGCCATCAGATCGCCCTTGCCCACACGGCGGATGTCGTCGCCCATGAAACTCAGACGGGTCTGCTTCATCCACACGTCCGGCCGGCCGTGCAGCACCACACGATCGCCCTGACGGAATTCACGGGCCATCTGCGCGAAACGGCCGAAGCCGGTCACGCTCAGGGAGATGTCCTCCGTGTTGTCCCGCACGGTGAGATAGGCGGATCCCGCACGACGGGTGTTGATCTCCGAGATCTGCCCCTCGATCCACGTGCCCGGCCATTTGGCCACGGCATCGTGGTATTTGCGGCTCAGCAGACTGATCGGCCATGGATTGTCCGGAGTGGTGTCCCTCGCCAGACGTGCAAGCGGCTGCGGCTGCACGTTCTGGGCTCCGGGGGAGTCCGGGAAAAGCGTATTGGTCATGCCCTTCACTTTCCGTCGCGTGCGGGACATGCGTGTCTGTGAACGACCTGTGACGGTGCCCGTGCGGACGATGTGAGATACCTCACCCTGTGCCGTGTCGTCCCGATTTCTGTCCGGAGATTCGTGCACAATCGATGCTCGGCCATGACACGCCGGCAGGTGTTTACCGAGCTGTCACTTTTCCGCGTCATGATGCCGAAAACACTAGATATGCGTTTGTCATTGCGCTTCCCAACTAGATATTGTGGTGGAAGTGCTGTAATGTGCAATAGGCCGGTTGGCGTGGTCCCGGCGTTAACGACCACGGAGAACGTTGAACCGACACACCGAGAACCATGGCGGAAGGAGACTGATGAGCGCACAGGTGCTGGAACAGGAGACGACCGGGGTGATTCGTCCGCAGAAGGAAACCGTGCTCGTGGAGAAGCGCGACGGCAGGGTCGTGGATTTTGATCCGATCAACATCATCAATGCCGTGGCCGCTGCATTCGGCGACCTTGACAAGAAGGTGGGCCCCGAAGAGGAGCGCATCATCCGTGACATCGCGGACCGCGTGGAGGCCGAGGTGAAGACCCGCTACACCGGCCCCGCCAAGATCGAGGACATCCAGAACCTGGTCGAGCACGCCCTCATCGGCGAGCACCTGTACGATGTGGCTCGCACCTACACCAACTACCGCCTCAACAAGGACATCGAACGCGCCAAGGCCACCGACATCAACGAGGCCGTGAGCCGTCTGGTCAACAAGGACGAGGCCCTGGTGCGCGAGAACGCCAACAAGGACTCCAACGTCTACGCCACCCAGCGCGATCTGCTCGCCGGCGCCGTGAGCAAGGCCTCCGCCTTCTCCATGCTGCCCGAACAGGTCTCCAACGCCCACATGAAGGGCGACATCCACTTCCACGACGCCGACTACTCGCCGTTCACCGCCATGAGCAACTGCTCGCTGCCCGATTTCGGCGACATGCTCGAGCACGGTTTCGCCCTGGGCAATGCCATGATGGATTCCCCGAAGTCCATCGGCACCGCCGCCACGCAGATCACGCAGATCATCAAGGACATCGCCGGCTGCCAGTACGGCGGACAGACCGTCAACCGCTGCGACGAGATGCTCGAACGCTACGCCAAGCGCGACTACGAGAAGAACCTGCGCATGGCCGAGGCCATCCTGCCCGACGAGATGCCGCTGAACGTGGCCGAGGACGTCGTCAAGGGCCTCAAGGCCCAGGAGCCCAAGTGGCTGCACTTCGAGAACCGCGAGCCGCTGGGCGAGGACACCCCGTTCGACGAGACCCTCTCCGAGATCGAGCAGCTGCGCGAGATCTACGCTAAGATCATGACCCGCAAGGCCATCTACGACGCCATGCAGACCATGGAGTACCAGATCAACTCCAACCGCGTGTCCAACGGCCAGACCCCGTTCGTCACCGTCGGCTTCGGTCTCGGCACCTCTTGGTTCGCCCGCGAGATCCAGCGCGCGATCCTGCTCAACCGCATCCGCGGCCTCGGCAAGGATCGTCACACCGCCATCTTCCCCAAGCTCGTGTTCACCATCAAGCACGGCGTGAACGCCGACCCGGGCGACCCGAACTACGACCTCAAGCAGCTGGCCCTCGAGTCCGCTACCAAGCGCATGTACCCTGACGTGGTGTTCTACGAGAACATCGTCAAGATCACCGGCTCCTTCAAGGCCCCGATGGGTTGCCGTTCCTTCCTGCAGGGTTGGAAGGACCCGAAGACCGGTGAGGACGTCACCGACGGTCGCATGAACCTCGGCGTGGTGTCCGTGAACGTGCCGCGCATCGCCCTCGAATCGCACGGCGATGTCGACCGCTTCTGGAAGCTGTTCAACCAGCGCATGGAGATCGCCCACGAGGCACTCCAGTTCCGCATCATGCGCTGCAAGCAGGCCACCCCGGTCAACGCCCCCACGCTCTACCGCTACGGTGCCTTCGGCCGCCTGAACGCCAACGACAAGGTCGATCAGCTGTTCAAGGACGGTCGCGCCACCGTGTCCCTCGGCTACATCGGCCTCTACGAGACCACCGCCGTGTTCTTCGGCAAGGACTGGATGACCGATCACCACTGGGATGAGGACGGCAAGAAGTTCGCCCTGTCGATCGTGCGCCGCATGAACGAGCTGTGCAAGCAGTGGAGCGCCGCCGAGGGATACCACTACTCCGTGTACTCCACCCCGGCCGAAAGCCTCACCGACCGCTTCAACCGCATGGACCGCGAGAAGTTCGGTGTGGTCGAAGGCGTGACCGACCACGACTTCTACACCAACAGCTTCCACTACCCGGTGTGGCTGCAGCCCACCCCCATGGAGAAGCTCGCCTACGAGAAGGACTTCCCCTACTTCGCCTCCGGTGGCTTCATCAACTACTGTGAGTTCCCCTGCCTGCAGCCGAACCCCAAGGCCCTTGAAGCCGTGTGGGACTACGCCTACAACATCGGCATCGGCTACCTCGGCACCAACACGCCCATCGACCACTGCTTCGTCTGCGGCTTCGAAGGCGACTTCGAGCCCACCGACGAAGGTTTCAAGTGCCCCGAATGCGGCAACTCCGACCCCGACAAGTGCAATGTGACCAAGCGCACCTGCGGCTACCTCGGCAACCCGGTCCAGCGCCCCATGGTGCACGGCCGCCACGAGGAGATCGCCCACCGCGTCAAGCACATGGCCGGCGAAACCGGACACGTGACGCTCAAGGACGGCACCGAGCGCGAATGGTTCGAAGACACCAAGTGATCCGGTGACACCACCAGCCATCTCCGGCTCCCTCGGCTAACAGCCAACACAGGCCAACGAGGGAGCTGTCGGCAACGCCGACCGAGGGGAGCCCACCGCGTTGCATTGTTGTGCACGCAGGGGCTCCCCTCAGTCATGTGCGCGCTCCGCACGGCGGCGTATGACTGAGAACACGTACAAGCCGTGTACAGAGGAAGACGCCGTCCGCGCCAGCAGAAGGAGAACGCCCATGCCTGATTCATGGAAACAGGTCAAACACCACGACTTCGCCGCCGGAGAACCCGACCGTGGTCCCGGCGTTCCCAGCGAACTCACCAACAACCCCCGCGCCGGCCAATGGGACGGTCGTCGCATGGGTCAGGGCATGGTCGCCGACTACAAACGCTTCCTCATGACCGACGGCGAAGGCATCCGC
Source organism: Bifidobacterium tissieri (assembly GCF_002259645.1). GTDB lineage: Bacteria > Actinomycetota > Actinomycetes > Actinomycetales > Bifidobacteriaceae > Galliscardovia > Galliscardovia tissieri. The sequence continues at coordinate 40,380 of NZ_MWWV01000002.1, read as the reverse complement.
TGCTCCATCTACGTCAGCGGCTGTCCCTTCCGCTGCGACGGCTGCTACAACTCCTCCATCTGGGACTTCCAAGCCGGCTACGAGTACAACCAGAAACTGGAAGACCAGATCATGGACGACCTCTCCCAATCATTCGTCCAAGGCCTCACCCTCCTCGGCGGCGAACCCCTCCTCAACACCACCATCCTCACCCCCCTCTGCCGCAAGATCCGCGAACGCTTCGGCCACACCAAAGACATCTGGTGCTGGACCGGCTACACCTGGGAAGAGCTCATGCGCCCCGGCGAAACCCCCGACAAGCTCGAGCTCCTCCAGCTCATCGACATCCTCGTCGACGGTCGCTACCTCAAGGATCAGCACGACTCCCTCCTCCAATTCCGCGGCTCCAAAAACCAGCGCATCCTCGACGTTCCGAAGTCGTTTACCGCCGGCAAGCCCGTCATCTGGGCCAAACTCCACGACCAGGAGCGATTCATCCCCGAGATATATGGCAAGGACCGCGCGGCCGGCGAAGGAGATGCATCCTGACGGAGTGTCATCGGCGGCACAGAAGACTCGACGTACCTTTGTACGCCTTCGCCTTCTGCGCCACCGATGCCACACGCGTCATGACGCATCTCCTAGGTCCTTCGGTTGCCTGATGAGGGTGAATGGTGGTCCTTTGGGTTCCTTAGAAGGTGAATGGGAATTTTGGCTTTCTGATGAGGGTGAATGGTGGTCCTTCGGTGGGAGTCTTGGTAGGTGGTGTGTAGTTGGTCTTGGCTGCCGGTCGCGAGGCCGGCGGGAAGGGGCTCCCGTTGGGAGCCGTGCCGATCGAAGCAGTGACGACATGGAGAAAGACGGCTCCCCGCTTCAGTGCGTATCCGACGCACGTATGCACCGAACAAGCACCGGACGTACGCTCCGATGCTCATATGACGCATACGTGCGTCCGACAAGCATCCAAGAGACTGCTCAGTGATCAAATGACGCACGAATACGTCACTTAAGCACCGGAGACACGCCGCGGTGCCCATGCGGCGCACGCGTGAGGCAAACCCGCACCGAGCCGCACTCCTCGCTGCGTATTCAACGCACGTCTGTGACAAACCCGCAGTTAAGGACACGCTCCGGTGCGCATTTGACGCACGCGTGAGACGAACCCGCAGTAGGGGACGCGCTTCGATGCGGCATCCATGTATGGCAAACCCGCACCGAAGGGCGTGCTTCACTGCGTATCCGACGGACATCCGGGACGAACCCGCAGTAGGAGACCCGATCCAGTGCGTATCCGACGCACGCATGCGACCAATTCCGGTTACACACCTCCCGAGACACTCCCAGGTGTGTGGATACGGAACTGCGGGGAATCAGTGATGGCAGAACGAACAACTTTGCGAGGTATGTCGAGAATCATTCGCTGTCGGCTCAAAATACGGGCGTGTAACGGTTTGGTGATCGTCCACGTTCCGTAGTGACGACTACGATACTACAAGGAAATGTGCGAACGCATATGAAGGGTTGCAGCAAAAAACGAAGTGAGCGCGGCCGGGTAGGCGTGAAGAGGCACACGGACGAATTGAAGGAAAAGGTATGCCGGAGTTGAAGACGAACGACTGCATCAGGATCGGTCTGGATATTGGATCGACAACGGTGAAGGCGGTGGTCCTGGATAAGGACGGCGTCCAGACCGAGGAAAACGGGGGAGACGAATCGCCGCTGGCCGCCCCCGGCCAGCACATTCTCTACGCCGACTATCGGCGACATCACGCCAACGTGCGTGCCACGGTGGCCGAACTGCTCACCGACATCCACCATCATCTCGAGGAACTGGGACGCGGCGACGAACCCGTACGCTTGTCCATCACCGGATCCGGTGGCCTTGGCCTCGCCGACAACCTCCACGTGCCGTTCGCACAGGAGGTCATCGCCGAAACCGTGGCGATCGACGCCAAGTATCCGCAGGCCGACGTGATCATCGAACTCGGCGGCGAGGACGCCAAGGTCACGTATCTCAAGCCCACACCCGAACAGCGCATGAACGGTTCATGCGCAGGCGGCACCGGTGCGTTCATCGACCAGATGGCCACACTGCTCGACACCGACGCCACAGGTCTGAACAACATGGCCAAGAACTACGAGACGCTCTACCCGATCGCCTCGCGATGCGGCGTGTTCGCCAAAACCGATCTCCAGCCGCTCATCAACGACGGCGCGGCCAAACCCGACCTCGCCGCATCCATCTTCACGGCCGTGGCCACGCAGACCATCGCCGGCCTGTCCTCCGGACGCCCGATCCGCGGCACCGTGATCTTCCTCGGAGGCCCGCTGTTCTTCCTCTCCGAACTGCGCGAGGCATTCCGCCGGGCGCTCAAGGATCGCGTCAAGGAATTCATCACCCCCGAGGACGCACACCTGTACGTGGCATACGGCGCCGCGCTGCTCGCCGGACAGGAGGACTCCGAACAGAACGAGGAAGGCACCGTCCACTACGAGGCGCGCACGCTCACCGACATCCTCCAGGCGCTGGAAAACCTGAAGAACCTGCCGAGCAACACGCCCACCATGCCTCCGCTGTTCAACACCGAAGAGGATCGCGAACGCTTCAACGAGCGTCACCACCGCGAACACATCCACATCGGCACGCTCGAAGGCGCCCACGGACCGCACTTCCTCGGCATCGACGCGGGCTCCACCACCATCAAGGCCACACTCGTCAACGACGATCGTGAAATCGTCTGGTCCAGCTACGCCAACAACGAAGGCAGCCCGCTGACCGCCGCCGTCAACATCGTCAAGAAAATCCAAAGCGAACTGCCGGACGACGCGTACATCGCCCGTAGCTGCGCCACCGGCTACGGCGAAGGACTGATCACCACCGGCCTGCACCTCGACGAAGGCGTGGTCGAGACCATGGCCCACTATCGCGGTGCGGAAATGGTAAGCCCCGGCGTCACCGCCGTAATCGACATCGGCGGACAGGACATGAAATACCTCGCCATCAACGACGGCGTGATCGACTCGATCGCCGTCAACGAGGCATGCTCGTCCGGCTGCGGATCGTTCCTGCAGACCTTCGCCCAGTCCATGGGACTGAGCATCCAGGAATTCACGCAGAAGGCGCTCGCCTCCGACCACCCGGTCGACCTCGGCTCGCGATGCACCGTGTTCATGAACTCGTCCGTCAAGCAGGCGCAGAAGGAAGGCGCGTCGATCGAAAACATCGCCGCCGGCCTGTGCTACTCCGTCGTGCGCAACGCCCTGTACAAGGTGATCAAGCTGCGTGACGCCGGCGACCTCGGCGACACCGTGGTCGTGCAGGGCGGCACCTTCCTCAATGACGCTGTGCTGCGCGCATTCGAACTGCTCACTGAGCGCGAAGTGACCCGACCAAACATCGCCGGCCTCATGGGTGCGTTCGGCGCCGCCCTCACCGCGCGCATGCACTACAACGACGATGACGATCCGGACAAGCGCTCCTCGATCCTCTCCGGCGACGAACTCGACAACCTGTCGATGACCTCCGAACGTGACGTGTGCAAGCTGTGCCAGAACCACTGCAAGCTCACCATCACCACGTTCGCCGACGGCTCCCGCTACGTGACCGGCAACCGCTGCGAGCGCGGCGGCGACAGCAAACGCAAGCGCAGCGACCGCCCCAACCTGTACGAATACAAGTACAAGCGGTGCTTCGCCTACCGCAGGCTCACCGACAAGAAGGCCACCCGCGGCGAGATCGGCATCCCGCGCGTGCTCAACATGTATGAGAACTACCCGTTCTGGTTCACGTTGCTCACCAGCCTTGGCTTCAAGGTGATGATCTCCGGCCGGTCCAACCACGAACTGTTCGAGACGGGCATCGACTCCATCGCGTCCGAGAACATCTGCTACCCGGCCAAGCTCGTGCACGGCCACATCAAGTGGCTGCTGCACAAGGGCGTCAAGACGATCTTCTACCCGTGCGTGAGCTACGAGGAGAATCTGGTCGAGAACACGGACAACCACTACAATTGCCCGGTCGTGGCCAACTATCCGGTCGTGATCGGTGCGAACATGCCCGAACTGCGCGACCCGTCGATCCGCTACATGCGCCCCTACTTCAACCTCGCCAACCACGACCTCATGGTCGACCGTATCGTCGAGGAGTTCGCGTGGGCCAACGTCACGCGTGAGGAGGCGGAACAGGCCGTCAAGGCGGCGTACGCCGAGGACAAGCTGTTCAAGCACGACGTGCAGCAGGAGGGTCTGCGCGCGCTCGCCTACATGAAGGAGCACAACTGCCGTGGCATCGTGCTCGCCGGACGCCCCTACCACATCGATCCGGAGATCAACCACGGCATTCCCGAGACGATCTGTGCGCTCGGCATGGTCGTGCTGTCCGAGGATTCGATCTGCGAGCTGCAGCCCGGCGAGGACCTGCATCTGAGCGACTATCTCGCCGAGGGGGAGAAGAACCCGCGGACCAAGGACTCCGCCGGATTCCGTCACGTGGGCGACCGCAAGGTCACCCGCATGCCGTTGCGTGTGACCAACCAGTGGGCCTACCATTCGCGTCTGTACGCGGCCGCGAACTTTGTGGCCTCCTACCCGGGACTCGAGCTCGTGCAGCTCAACTCCTTCGGCTGCGGACTTGACGCCATCACCACCGATCAGGTCTCCGAGATCCTCGCGGACAAGGCCGACGTGTATACGCTGCTCAAGATCGACGAGGTGTCGAACCTGGGTGCCGCCAAGATCCGACTGCGCTCGCTCAAGGCCGCCGTGGAGGAGCGTGAGGCCAACAAGAAGCGTGAGGAGCACGCCGCGCAGATCACCGCCGAGCAGGTGCGTCGCGAAACCGAATCCGAGAATCGTCTCGCCGAGGCGCAGGCCCGGTTCGAGGAGGCCAAGGCGCAGCTTGAAGCCGCCCAGGCCGAGGTGGAGGCTACCATGCCGGCCGCCAACCTGGACGCCGGATTCGTGGATAAGCCGTACAGGATCGCGCTTGGCGCGGGTGCTGGTGCTGCCGGAACGGGTGCCGGAGCGCCAGGTGCGGGTGCCGGCACCAGAGCGGGTAGCGCGCCGAAGGGCCGTACCGGCGAATTCCGCCGTACCGGTTCCAAGGCCCCCACGCCCGGCCGTCAGGTGCTGCTCGACGCCGTCATGGACGGCAACCCCAAGGCCAGCACGCAGACCAAGAAGAACGCGCACAACACCGCCACCATGTCGAAGTACGCCAACCGCATCCCCTTCGGCAAGTCCATGAAGAAGGACTACACCATCGTGGCGCCGCAGATGAGCCCCATGCACATGTCGCTCATCGAATCCGTGATCCGTTCCGGCGGCTACAAGTTCGACGTCCTCGAACATGCCAGCCGCGAGGACGTGGAACTCGGCCTCAAGTACGTGAACAACGATGCCTGCTACCCGGCCATCATGGTCGTCGGCCAGCTCGTCAACGCCATCGTCGAAGGCAAGTACGATCCGGACAAGGTGGCGCTCGCCATCACGCAGACCGGTGGTATGTGCCGTGCCACGAACTACTTCGGTCTGATCCGCAAGGCGCTCATCGACGCCGGATACCCGCAGGTGCCGGTGATCGCGCTGAGCACGCAGGGACTCGAATCCAACCCCGGCTTCACGCCGACCCCGGCGCTGCTGCATCGTGCGATCAAGGCGCTGATCGTGGGCGACATGTTCCTCAAGTGCCTGTACCGCGTGCGTCCGTACGAGAAGGTCAAGGGCAGCGCGAACGAGCTGTACCGCATGTGGGACACGATCACCCGCGAGGTGATCGAGCACCATGGGTTCTCGAAGACCGCCAAGGCGAAGATCGGCAAGGGATACCTGCCGTACCCGGTCCTGCTCAAGGAGATCGTCAAGTCGTTCGATGCGCTGCCGTTGCGTGACATTCCGCGCAAGCCGCGCGTGGGCGTGGTGGGCGAGATCCTCGTCAAGTACCATCCCGATGCGAACAACCATGTGGTCGATGTGATCGAATCCCAGGGATGCGAGGCCGTGGTGCCCGGCATCATGGAGTTCATGACCACCCGCCCGTACATCACGGATTGGAACGAGCACAACCTTGGCATGGGCGGCAACCAGAAACTGTATGCGCTCATGCGCTGGGGACTGGATCGCTACCTCAACCCGGTGCGCCGGGCCATCGATCTGGCGCACGGCAAGTTCCAGCAGGATCTGCCGATGGCCGAGCTGGTGAAGAAGGCCGGCGAGGTCACGTCGGTGGGCGTGCAGGCCGGCGAGGGCTGGCTGCTGACCGCCGAGATCCTCGAACTCATTGAGTCCGGCGCGCCGAACGTGGTGTGTGCGCAGCCGTTCGCCTGCCTGCCGAACCACGTGACCGGACGCGGCATGTTCGGCGAGATCCGCCGACAGCACCCCGAGGCGAACATCGTGTCGATCGATTACGATCCGGGCGCTTCGCAGGCGAACCAGCTCAACCGCATCAAGCTCATGATCTCCGCCGCCAAGCAGGCCGAGGCCAAGCGTCAGGCCGCCGAGGCCGCTGGCGTGGATGCGGATGCCGTGGAGAACGACGAGCGCAAACAGGAGCAGGAGCACGGCACGTCGGGCACGGCGGCCGGCAAGGACGGCGGCGACACCCAGTCCACGCCGAGCCTGTCCGAAGCGGCGTGACTTGACCTAACTCCGAGTTCTGTGCGGATTTCAAAGGAGTGCAGACACCAATCTTCGAGTTCTGTGCGTTGCCGGGACGAAAAGCGAAGTATGAGGCTTGCAATATCAAGGGTCGTACTTGGGGTAAGGCAAATTCTCCGCTCAGAACTCGCGGATTGATGTCTGCAAGCCGAATAATCCGCACAGAACTCGGCGATTGCCCTTTCGACACACCGAATTGTTGCATTTGCAACTGTTGTATACGATACGTATTAGAGTGTCTCGTTGCATATACAACATTTCCTATTGCGGATTGACGGCAATGACGAGAAGTCGTCGACCGCGAGGGTGTGAGATCAAGGAGCCGCATGGACAAACGCTTTTTGAGTCTTGAACTGCGCGCCCTATGTAAGTCCGTCGACCGGTATCTCGGTGAGACCATGCCAGAATCGGCCGCGGACGCCACGGGGGGCAATGCGCGCATCATCATGTTCCTCGCCCGCAACCGTGGCACGGACATCTACCAGCACACCATCGAGCAGAAATTCTGTATCACCCGTTCCACGGCGTCGCGGGTGCTGGGACTGATGGAGAAAAAAGGGCTGATCATCCGCGAACCGGTCGCCCACGATGCACGGCTGAAGAAGATCGTGCTGACGGCGAAGGCTGACGCCATCGTCGCCGACCTCAAAGCGAACGGCGAGCGCATGGAACGGCAGCTGGTCGGAGGATTCTCCGAAGAGGAGGAGCGCGCCCTTTACGACTATGTGCGCCGAATGCGCGACAACATCGCCGCGGCGCAGCAACGGTTCGAACGGGGAGAGCACGGCGCGGCCTCGGAGGACCATGACGACGACATCGTGAATCACCGCAATCAGAACAATAAGTACGACATCAAGAAGAACACGAAGGAGGAGAACGCGTGAGCACTACCGCAAACACGAAGACGCGGCCGGCCGATGACGCAGCCGCCACCGAAGCGGCCATCGAAAAGGCGCGCAAGGCCGTTGAACCGGACAAGCCCAAGCATGTGATCCGTACGCTGGGAAGGTCCCTGCGCGAATACCGGAAGCACAGTCTGCTGGCTCCGGTGTTCGTGATCATCGAAAGCGTGCTGGAGATCGTGATCCCCACGATCATGGCGACGCTGATCGATCAGGGCATCACGGGCGGCAGCATGCCCGCCATCATCAAGTTCGGCCTGATTCTGCTGTGCTGTTCGCTGGTTTCGCTGGGTTGCGGCTTCCTTGCCGGAAAGTTCGCCGCCATCGCCGCCGCCGGTTTCGCCAAGAACCTGCGTCATGACCAGTTTGAAAAGGTGCAGGACTTCAGCTTCACCAACATCGACCGGTTCTCCACCGGTTCGATCATCACCAGGCTCACCACCGACGTGACTAATCTGCAGAACGCGTACGCCATGATGATCCGCATGGGCGTGCGTGCGCCGATCATGGTCATCGTCGCGTGGATCTTCTCGTTCCGCATCAGCCCGAGCATCTCCATGGTGTTCCTCGCCTGCATCCCGATTCTCGGACTTGGTCTGTGTGGTCTGGCCGTGCTCGTCCACCCCGTGTTCGAGCGTGTGTTCCACACGTACGATGAGCTGAACAACGTGGTTGACGAGAACCTGCAGGGCATCCGCGTGGTCAAGTCGTACAACCGCGAATCGTTCGAGATCAACAAGTTCGACCGCATCTCCAAGCGCATCTTCAAGGACTTCATCAAGGCCGAGCGCATCATGAGCTTCAACATGCCGCTTATGATGCTCTGCGTCTACGGCTCCATGATCCTCATCTCGTGGATGGGTGCCGTGCAGATCGCTGACTCCGGCAACAACGCCGCACTGGGCTTGACCACCGGTGATCTGACCGCGCTCGTCACCTACGCCATGCAGATCCTCATGGCCATGATGATGCTGTCCATGATCTTCGTCATGGTGATCATCTCGCAGGCGTCCGCCGAACGCATCTGCCAGGTGCTGCAGGAGGAAAGCACCGTGACCGATCCCGACCAGCCCGTCATGACCGTGGCCGACGGTTCGATCAACTTCGACCACGTGACCTTCCGCTACTCCGACAGTTCGGAAAAGCCCGTGCTCGACGACATCGACCTGAACATCCCGTCCGGCGCGACCATCGGCATCGTCGGCGGCACCGGCTCCTCCAAATCCTCGCTTGTTCAGCTCATACCCCGTCTGTACGACGTATCCGCCGGATCCCTGCGGGTCGGCGGTCTCGATGTACGCCGATACGATATTGAAGCCTTGCGCGACCAGGTGGCCATGGTTCTGCAGAAGAACGTGCTGTTCAGCGGCACCATCGCCGAAAACCTGCGCTGGGGCAACCCGAACGCCACCGACGAGGAGCTGCGGCACGCCTGCCAGCTCGCCCAGGCCGACAGCTTCATCCAGGAATTCCCCGACAAGTACGACACGTACATCGAACAGGGCGGTACCAACGTGTCCGGTGGCCAGCGCCAGCGATTGTGCATCGCGCGCGCACTGCTGAAGAAGCCGAAGATCCTCATCCTCGACGACTCCACCAGCGCCGTCGACACCAAGACCGACCGACTCATCCGTGAGGCGTTCCACAACGAGATCCCGGACACCACCAAGATCATCATCGCCCAGCGTGTCTCCTCGGTGCAGGAATCCGACATGATCCTCGTCATGGACTGCGGTCGCATCATGGCACGCGGCACGCATGACGAACTGCTGCTCACCTGCGAGGAATACCGGTCCATCTACGAATCCCAGACCAAGAACCAGGGCCGGCCGGAGGACGTGACGGATGACGCTACCTCGCCGGTCGATCGTTCCGCGGGCAATGCGCTGAACAGCGCCGAAACCGAACTGCCCGAGGAGGAACAGTCATTGGCCCACGAAGTCCACAACGCTCCCACCGCCGAAGGAGGTGCACGATAATGACGGAACAGAACAACCAGACCGCGCAGAACAACCAGGCACAGTCCGCGTCCGCCACCAAGAACGCGTTCGGCAATCGCAAACCCGGCATCGGCAAGCCCGCACCCGGCACCATAAAACGCATCTTCGGATACATTCTGCAATACAAGGTGCACGTGGTCGTCATCGTCGTCTGCATCCTCGTCGGAGCCGCCGCACAGGCAGGATCCGCACTGTTCCTGCAGACCCTCATCGACACGTACATCCTGCCGATGGTCGGCCAGGCCAACCCCGACTGGGGGCCGCTGCTGCGCGCCATCACCCTCATCGGATGCCTGTACGTGGCCGGCATCTTCTGCGGATGGCTTTGGCAGTGGCTCGTCGTCGCCGTCGAACAGGGCACGCTCAAGAAAATCCGAGACGACATGTTCGCCCACCAGCAGCGTCTGCCCATCCGCTACTTCGACACCAACGAACACGGCGACATCATGAGCCGCTACACGAACGACACCGACACGCTGCGACAGGCCATCAGCCAGTCATTCCCGCAGATGTTCGCCGCAGCCATCTCCTCGATCGCGGCCGTCATCTCCATGCTCTGGCTCAGCGTGCCGATCACCGCGTTCGTGCTGCTGTTCACCGTGATGCTGTTCATGATCATCCGTGCGATCGTCGGTCGTGCCGGACGCTACTTCGTCAAGCAGCAGCACTGGCTCGGCGACGTCAACGCGTTCGTCGAGGAATCCGTCAACGGCCAGAAGGTCATCAAGGTGTTCAACCACGAGGACACCACCCAGAAGACCTTCGACCAGAAGAACCAGGAGCTCTTCGAAGCCTCCGCCGAAGCCAATACCTGGGGCAACGTCACCATGCCGGTTGTGGGCAACATGGGCTACATGCTCTACATCCTGCTCGCCATCATCGGCGGAGCCATGGCGCTCGCCGGCGTCGGCAACTTCGGCCTCTCCGGCGCGGGCCCGCTCACGCTCGGCACGCTCATCTCGCTGCTCACGCTCAGCCGCTCGTTCATCAACCCGATCGGGCAGGTCTCCATGCAGCTCAACATGGTGATGATGGCGCTCGCCGGCGCATCGCGCATCTTCCAGCTGATGGACGAGCCGGTCGAAACCGACGGTGGCACCGTGACCCTGGTGAACGTGGAGCTCGGCGAGGACGGCCGCACCATGACCGAGACGGATCGCGAGACCGGCCACTGGGCATGGAAGCGCGAGGAGGGCGACGACGGCACTCGTTCGCTGCGCGCCGCCGAGAAACTGCACGGCAAGGCCCGCGAGGTGGCGGTGAAGGCCCGCGAATCGGCGATCACCTCGCCCGACGGACGCCTCACGCTATTGCGCGGCGACGTGCGCTTCACCAACGTGACGTTCGGCTACAACCCCGACAAGCCCGTGCTGCACGACATCACCTGGTTCGCCAAGCCGGGACAGAAGATCGCGCTCGTCGGTGCCACCGGTGCCGGCAAGACCACCGTGACCAACCTGATCAACCGGTTCTACGACATTCAGGAAGGCCAGATCCTCTACGACGGCATCTCCATCAAGGGCATCCGCAAGCCGGACCTGCGCCGCTCGCTCGGCGTGGTGCTGCAGGACGTGACGCTGTTCACCGGCACCGTGATGGACAACATCCGCTACGGTCGTCTGGATGCCACCGACGAAGAGTGCATCGAGGCGGCGCGACTGGTGAACGCGGACAGTTTCATCCGCATGCTTCCGCAGGGATACCAGACCGTACTCGAGGGTGACGGCAGCGGCCTGTCCCAGGGGCAGCGGCAGCTGATCTCCATCGCGCGAGCCGCCGTGGCCGATCCGCCCGCGTTGATCCTCGACGAGGCGACCTCGTCCATCGACACCCGCACCGAGGAAGTGGTGCAGGCCGGCATGGACAACCTGATGAAGGGGCGTACCGTGTTCGTGATCGCGCATCGCCTCTCCACCGTGCGCAACTCCGACGTGATCATGGTGCTCGATCATGGCAACATCATCGAGCGCGGTTCGCACGACGAGCTCATCGCCCAGAAGGGTGAGTACTACCAGCTGTACACGGGCGCCGTGGAGCTGGATTAGCGGATTAGGGGCGGTTGCGCGACTGTGCGTGATGTCGGTTGCGTGGCTATATGTTGCCCGGTTACGCGTGGTTGCTCGTGGTTGCGCGTGACGATGCAACTGCGTCGTCATCGCGCTGAGATCTCCGCATCCCGGATCAAGGTCCGCATTCTCCGATAGGGGAGTGCGGACCTTTTGATTTTCCCGATCAGTTTTCCAATCGGTTCGACGTCTAAGTGTTCCCCTCGCGTGGGGATGATTCGCAGCGGATATCTTGTGGTGATCAGTCATTTCGGTGTTTCCCCTCTATGCACGGGGATGATTCCGGGCCCACAGCAAAGAATCGAACGACTGTTCAGACAGCGAATTCCAAGATGACATCATCCTCAACCACGGATCATCCCTCTGGGTCAATCAGGACAGCAATCTGGGGCAAGACGGACATATCAGAACTCACCCAACTCCGTTCTGGGTAGAACAGGACAAAGATCTGGGTTTAATAGGACATGATTCGGGGTCAAACCGGACAGGGATCTGGGTCAAACCGGGTCATGACGGATGGCTCTGGGTAAAACCATGTCACTAGCACCCTCTTTTCCACTCCTAAACTAACCGGGTATACCCAGATCAACCGGGTATACCCAGAATAAGAATCCGGGTATATCCAGATCAACCGGGTGGGTGTACGGATGATTCGAGGCCGTTGTCTTGTTGCCGTATCCGAGAGAAAATGAATCCGGAACTCAAACCGGTGTATATGCATGGCATGGGGGCGTATATGGAAGGTGTAAATGGGGATTCACGGACGGTGTCTACTGAGCGACTGAGCCCGATCGAAAATCCAATCTGGCTGACGGGATCGCGCACAACCGCTTTGGAAGTACGCGACCAGATCAAGCGCAAGGAAACCGATAACGAAGCCGGAAGAGTATTCGCGATTCTGGTGGCCGTGGTGGTCGGAGTCCTCGGATTGTTCGGCATATTCAAAGCGCTTGAAGGCACATGGGTGATCGTGTACGGCGAGGGCATTCAGATGGGGGAGATCGATTGGGGGAATATGGCGCTTCCCGGCCTCTTGCTGCTTGTCGCCATCATCGCGGCCGTGTACGCGGTGTATTCGCGGAAACGGTCCAGCAGGGAACCGTCTGCGACGGATGTGTTCGCCGATCCGCATATAGTCGCCGTGAACACCGACGATTTCCGCACTGCGCTGGTGTGGGATGGCGATTGGCATGGTGAGGACAACGTGGAACAGAGTCCGGTGTATCGAATCGTATTCCGCAACGATCTGCCCACTTGCGAGGTCGAGAGCCTGGCGTATGTCAGCGCGGAAGATTGGACGATTCTGACCGGTGAACCCGATCCCATGCCCGGGTGGACGCAGCGACATCGTATGGCGTGGGTTACGCTTCGTGTCGAAGGAGATCGCATTGGCGAGGTCTCGTGGCGGCCTGTCCCCGTTGAGGATGTGCGGAAATGCTTTGAGCGGCGGAATTATAGCTTGTCTCGATTGCGCACCTCGCGTTCTGGGGAATCGTTGCCGGGTTTGGATGATGTCATGAGCGTCGAAGCGCTGTATAAGTAGACGTCGATCGGTCTGGATGCGTATGAGCGGTCTGGAGATATATGCAGATTCATGCGATCTGCGCCGATGACAGGATGGCTTGCAACCGCCCGTGTGAACATGCCGCAGCGTGAATCGGCCCACATACCGTACGCTACGGCTGCGGCTCGGCGTTCCGCGGACTAGGCTGGAAACCATGACAAGCGAACAGCAGACTCCGCGCGACGCGCAGTCGTCGCAGGCATCCGAATCCTCCCACTCCCACCAAGGCCACATCGAACCCGGCCGTCAGAAGGCCACGATGCTTGGTCTCCTTATCGCCTTCGCGATCCGTCGGCAGATTCAGAAGCAATGCCATGCCGACCTGAAGCCCGACAATGTGGAACGGCTCATCGAAGCGGTTGAGGAGGGCGAACTCAATCAGAGCATTATTCGCATATTGCGCAACGTGTCGCAGGAGGTTGAACCGGTGCCTGCCGCGTTGGCCATGTTGCTGACGCATGAGGATCCGACGAACAAGCCGTTTGAGCTTCACGAGGAGCTTGCCACGGAGGATGAGAAGTCTCTGGCTGTCGGCTTCTGCGTACGCATGAACGTGGCGCTTCACGGCACTGAAAAGGATGAGGAGCGTGAACTGATTCACAAGCAGCTGACCGGCGAGCACGCCGCATCCCACCGTTGCGAGATCATCTTCCACACGCTGTCCACCATCCGCGACCTGCTCAAACTGCAGGAGGAGATCGACCGTCGTCGCGCGGCCGCCTGATGCCCCTGCCTTTGGGCTTCCCCGTTTGCGTGCTGTTGCAGTCTGCTTCCCGCCTATCTTCGCCTATCTTCAAGTTCTGAAGTAATTTCGGCGTCATACAGCCATCAATCTCCGAGTTCTGAAGTCTCCGGGAAAGAGTTTCGGGGTATGGACGTTGGAATTCCAACGCCCATACCGCGTTATTGGTCGTGATCAACTTCAGAACTTGGAGATTGACGTCTGCAGGATATGGAAAATACTTCAGAAATTGAAGATTGGTCTATGATCGTCACTCGACTTAATGATGTACCCCCGTATGTAGTCCCATACGCGTATGGTGGAGATTGGTTCTCATCAGAGGACGGTACCAGTACAACGGTCTGCCGGTACGACCCGATGCAATGACGCAATGAAGCAGTACCCCCGTCCATCGAGTCAGCCTCGGCATATGAAGAAGGAAGATTCATGGCCATATCTCGCCATAGACGCATCGGGGATATCGATAATCGCAGTAAACGCAATATCAGTGGGGGAGACCGCTCCGGCCGCTCCGGACGTCGTATCGCAGGTGTCGCGGCCGCAGTCGTGGCATCGATTGCCATGCTGATCGCCCCTGTGGCATCGGCTGCGGAAGGAACCGCATCCACGCTCAACCCCACAACCACCTACACAGCCGGCAACGGCATGACATTCAGTAAGATCTCGCACGCCGGCTCCGGTGTGGAAACCAACGACGGCATTGTCGACTATGCCGGTAACGGTTTGGTCAAACCGTATGAGCAGGGTGTGAGCGCCGAGGGCAATGGCGCCCGAGGCCAGTCATACAGTTACGCATCCGCCGTCTACGGCGACTGGGTGTATATCAACACCATGTACGGTGGTCTGGGCATTTCCACCATTCTCAATTACAGCGTGCCGGGCATGTCCGCGGAGGCGATGAAAGCCGCCATGGACACCATGTACAACGGCAACCTGTACTTCGGAGAGCCCGACGGCGTGCAATCGGGCGGGATCCTTGTCAAGGTGAACGTGAAGACCGGCGAGACGAAGGTTCTTATGTCGCGCGAAACCGGTGTCATGCCCACGTTCCGCGACGCGCTCGTGCTTGACGGCAAGATCTACTTCGTGGGCATGGTGGTCGATACCATGCACCTCAACCAGCGTGAACTCGCCACTGCGCTGTCCGTGCAGAACGGTTTCCCGGTGATCTACCAGATCGATCCGGAAAACAACGACAAGATCACCTGCGTGTACGATGCGCTGGGCATCCTGTCCGATGACAAGACGACCAGCGAGCAGGGCAAGGCCCGCTTCGACAAACTGGTGGCCGACAACGTGTTCACATCCACCCGCGCGATCGGTGATTTCAACGGCACGCTTATCGCCGGCGCGCTCGATAACAACGGCGTGTTCCTCACCGCCTCCAAGGATCCGTCCGCAGGCAAGGACTCATTCAAGACCATCGCCACCATGGATGATTTCGGCGGTGAGCCAGCCTGGCATCGTACCGATGTCAACGGGGGCGGCGGAATCTACCAGGTGATTGAATTCAACGGTCAGCTCTATGTGGTGGTGTGCACTGGCACACCCGCCAATCAGAACACGCAGGGCACCAAGAAGGCGTTCGCCATCTGGCGTGGAACCGTGAACGGTGATCCGACCGAACGTTCCAGCTGGACGTGGAGTCGCGTGGTGGGCGACACTACACAGGGCGCCAAGTACACGTATGGCATCGACCCGTCGCGCATCAGCGCCGGCGCGGCAACGCTCGTCAAATACAAGAACCACCTGTACATCGGCGACTACAACGACGTGTCCAGCGCATTGCAGGGCTTTGTACTGCAGAAGAACTTCGTGACGCAGGCCACCAACCTCGAGCAGTCCATCAACCTGTATCGTATGGATGCCAACGAGAACATCGAACTCGTGGTAGGCGACCCGACCGACATGTTCCCCGAGGGCGGCATCTCCGGCAAGGGCACCGGATACGACACCCACATGAACCAGTACACGTGGCAGGCAACCGTCTACGAAGACAAGTTGTATATCGGCACGATGGACACGACGACGCTACTCGAACCGATCGCCCAGTTCACCAACGGCGATCTGATCCACATGACGCCGGAGGAGTGGAAGAGTCAGATCAACTATCTGCGTGTGTTCCTTGAACTGCTGATCAAGGATGCCACCAATTCCGACGGTTCAGCCAGCCCCGACGATTCCGGCAACGATTCGGGCGCGGCCGGTGCGGCAACGTTCTCCGCCAGAACCCCCGACACCGTATCCGCAGACGCATCCGATCTCGTCAAGCAGGCAGTGGAACAGGCGTCTGAGCGCAAGGCACAGACCATGCCACAGACGATGAGTGCGGATTCCGGCAGCAACGCCAATACATCCGACGCCAAGGTCAGCCTTACAGACGACCAGAGGGTCAAGCTCGTTGCCGGAATCAACGATGGCACCATCGTCCCCGGATCCATCACCGACAACGCGTTCGCCGATCGACTCAACGATCTCAACAACCAGCTCAACACGCTCGACACCCTGATCGGTGCCAAGGCGTCCGATGGTCAGAGCTTCCGCGAGGCATATGATCAGCTGCTCGACGAATACGGTAAGCTTGCCGTTCCCGACAATCTGAAGCCCCTGTACGACATGCTGCTCAAGCTCACCACCAAGGATAATCTTGAGGCCTATGCCAGGTCGTACAAGTATCTGAAGACCTCCAAGCGCGGCTTTGACCTGTATACCGTCACCGATAGCAACGGCAAGGTGAGCGTGCAGACCCTGACCGACAACGGCTTTGGAGACCGGTACAACCATGGTCTGCGTATCTTCGCCAAGACCAGCGACTATCTGCTGATCGGCACAGCCAATCCGTTCTACGGCACCCAGCTGTGGCGCACGCCCAACACGCAGAAGGTGAAGTATGCGGTCAAGGTGAGCGGTGACGGCAACGGCACGGCATCCGCGAACGTTGCCACCGCTGCTCAGGGCGATCAGGTGACACTCACCGTCACGCCGAACGACGGTTACCGTTTCAAGGAGTGGAAGGTGCTCTACGGCGGTGTCACGGTCAAGGACAACACGTTCGCCATGACCAACAAGGACGTGTCCATCCAGGCCGTGTTCGAGAAGGACGACGGTACGGCCGCCTCGCAGCCGGGCGACACCAATAACGCCGGCACCCAGACGGGAACTGGCAAGACGATCGACACGACGAAGACTACGACCAACGCCAAGAAGACACCGAAACTGTCCGCCACTGGCACGGCCATCGTCGGCGCGGCGGTCTTCGCGGCGCTCGCCCTCGTGGCCGGTGGCGCGTTCGTGCTCAACCGGCGCAAGGCTCAGCGCTGAGCATGGCGTTGGCTGCGATACGCTGACTGCATGACCGCATGACCGTTTGACCGTTAACGGTCAAACGGATCGAGGCAGATCGCGTTACCGCGCATGCCATGGTCGTCTTCGGACATCCTCGGAGGTGTTCCGAAGACGACCATGTTTTATATGGGCGAGGTCTTCCTGTTATGCGTATCATGCATTCATACGACGCCTCTGCAGTGGAAAGGCATTGATTCTTTACACCGGTATGGAGTCGTCATTTCTGCTCTCATGAACAGTAGATTTTTGTTTTGAGGCAATGTGACGAGTAGATTTCTTATTTCACGCTTCTCATCCTACTGGTCCAATCCTCGTAGTGGGGAGTGTCTCGGTAGGTGTGTGATTGGTTTTGGCTGCCATTGGTTGTGATGTCGTCGGGAAGTGGTCTGGGAGTAGGGGAGATGGGATTCGGGCTCGGGGAGAGTGATCGGTTGTGGCAGGTGTCTGGTTGCGCTTCTGGGAGGGGGCTTCTGGGGGTGGATTCGGGATGGCAGGTTCCAGTGATTGTGGTGGCAGGCAACGAGATATGGGCGGTTGCTGTCATTCCCTGCCAAAGGGCGTGGCAGGGAATGACGATACGAGGTTTTCCGTCGTTTCCTGCCGCGAAATTCCGTCCTATTCGCGCGTAAATCCAGTGAATATGGCGTGAATTCCGTCGTTTTCTCGGTCCTGGGCGTGATAACGGGGTGACGGCCGTGGCAGGGAACGTCGCTGGAACCGGTTTCGTATGTTCCTTGCCGGACGATCGTGGCAGGGAACGCGCAAAACGCCCTGCTGGTCATTGTGTGGCAGGAAATCGTGGCAGGGAGCGTCGATTTGGGCGATCTTGTCATTCTTTGCCGTGACCCGTGGCAGGGAATGACCCGTGTGGAGGTTTCGCCATTCCGTGCCACGGCTCGTGGCAGAGAATGCGCCGATCTACTATTTGTCCGTTCCGTGCCACTTGGTTGTCTGCCACTTGGTTGTCTGCCATCTGGTCGTCCGCCGCCTGGCTGCCCGTTCCGCATTATTCGGCAAATCGGATGCTGTGAAGGGCTATGCTGTAGGAGATCATGAAATCTACTGCATGAGTTTGCATCGGGTGAGCGTTTTTCTCATGACGCTGTATGCCAAAACAGCTAAAGAACATGGCAGGTCTTTATTGCTTTCGACAAACGGGGTTCGTACTAAGAGACGCAACGAATCGTCGATGATCACATAATCTGCATACTAAATTCTGCATACTAAATACTGGTAAGCGCTCGTTGTGCGGTACAAGATGGAACATGGTCGAGGAAGAGATAGAGCTGTAAATTCGATAGTGAAAACGGTCCATCTCAGAGTAGCTTGCTGAGTGAAAAAGTATTGCTGAGAATCATTCTCAGTGCCATTTTCGTCTATGAATGAATAAAACGTAGCTTTACCAGACGATGTCGTGCGGGTCACATTTCCTGGATGCGCGCGACATGCGTCCGCGTGGCGGTGTTATCATGTGACATGGTAAGCATCGATCCGTCATCAGCGGGGAGCTTCCGGAAGAACGGTCGCACGTCGCCCAAGTCCAATGTGGATATGCGTGGCGCGGCTTATTAGAACCGGCGGGTGGGCCCGACACAGCCCTAGACAAGCGGTCGCATCACCGTTCCACGAGGTTTTGGAACACCGGTGCGGCAAGCGAGGTGGTACCGCGGTCGGTACGCGCCGCGACGAATGGCGGATGTGCCCGGGCATGTTCGTGATCATCGTGGAACGCCGGTCGTCCTCGTAGCAGTAGTAATGGTGACACTGTGAATGAGGAGACCAGCGGTGAGCAACAAGTTCCCGAAGGCCGCAGCCGACTCCAGTCTGGAGCATGTGGCCCCGAATCCCAGCTTCCCCGATCTCGAGGTGAAGACCCTCGACTATTGGGACAAGGACGATACCTTCCAGAAGTCCGTTGAACGCAATCCTTCCGGCGACCACAGCCAGAATGAGTTCGTGTTCTTCGACGGCCCTCCGTTCGCCAACGGCCTGCCGCACTACGGCCACCTGCTGACCGGCTACGCCAAGGACGTGATCCCGCGCTACCAGACCATGAAGGGCCGCAAGGTCAATCGTGTGTTCGGCTGGGACACCCACGGTCTGCCCGCCGAGCTTGAGGCGCAGAAGGAGCTCGGCATCGACTCGGTCGATCAGATCGAGAAGATGGGCATCGACAAGTTCAACGACGCCTGCCGTGCATCCGTGCTCAAGTACACGCGCGAATGGCAGGATTACGTGCATCGTCAGGCCCGCTGGGTGGACTTCGAGCACGGCTACAAGACCCTGAACATCCCGTACATGGAGTCGGTGATGTGGGCGTTCAAGCAGCTGTACGAGAAGGGCCTCGCCTACCAGGGCTACCGTGTGCTGCCGTACTGCCCCAAGGATCGCACGCCGCTGTCCGCGCACGAGCTGCGCATGGACGCCGACGTGTATCAGGACCGTCAGGACACCACCGTGTCCGTGGCCGTCAAGCTGCGCGATGAGGACGCCTACGCCGTCTTCTGGACCACCACGCCGTGGACCGTGCCCACCAACTTCGCCATCGTGGTCGGCGCCGACATCGACTACGTCGAGGTCAAGCCCATCGAAGGCAAGTTCGCCGGCAAGAAGTTCTACTTCGGCAAGGCCCTACTGCCGCACTACGAGAAGGAGCTCGGCGAGAACTACGAGATCGTCCGCGAGCTCAAGGGCGCCGAGATGGAGGGCTGGCGCTACTGGCCGGTGTTCCCGTACTTCGCCGGTGACGAGGCCGAATCCGAAGGCCACGTGCCCGGTCCGCAGGGATACACGATCTTCACCGCCGACTACGTCGACACCGTCGAAGGTACCGGTCTGGTCCACCAGGCCCCCTACGGCGAGGACGATATGAACACGCTTAACGCCAAGGGCATCAAGAGCACCGACGTGCTCGATGCCGGCTGCCGCTTCACCTCGCAGTGCCCCGAATACGAGGGCATGTTCGTGTTCGACGCCAACCTGCCGATCCTGCGCAACCTGCGTGCCGGAGACGGCCCGCTCGCCCAGATCGACGAGGACAAGCGCGCCATCCTCTTCCAGGAGAAGAGCTACGTGCACTCCTACCCGCACTGCTGGCGTTGCGCCACGCCGCTGATCTACAAGCCGGTGAGCTCTTGGTTCGTGTCCGTGACCAAGATCAAGCCGCGCCTGCTCGAGCTCAACCAGGAGATCAACTGGATCCCGGAGAACGTGAAGGACGGCCAGTTCGGCAAGTGGCTCGCCAACGCGCGCGACTGGTCCATTTCCCGCAACCGCTTCTGGGGTTCCCCGATCCCGGTGTGGGTGAGCGACGATCCGAAGTACCCGCGTGTGGACGTGTACGGCTCCCTTGAGGAGCTCAAGGCCGACTTCGGCGACTACCCGCGCGACAAGGACGGCAACATCAACATGCACCGTCCGTGGATCGACAACCTGACCCGTGTGAACCCGGACGACCCGACCGGCAAGAGCCACATGCACCGCATCTCCGACGTGCTCGACTGCTGGTTCGAGTCCGGTTCCATGTCGTTTGCGCAGTTCCACTACCCGTTCGAGAACAAGGAGAAGTTCGAGCAGCACTTCCCGGCCGACTACATCGTCGAATACATCGGCCAGACGCGCGGCTGGTTCTACCTGCTGCACGTGATGGCCACGGCCCTGTTCGACCGTCCGGCGTTCAAGAACGTGATCTGCCACGGCATCGTGCTCGGTTCCGACGGCCAGAAGATGTCGAAGCATCTGCGCAACTACCCGGACGTCAACGGCGTGTTCGACAAGTACGGTTCCGACGCCATGCGCTGGTTCCTCATGTCGTCCCCGATTCTGCGTGGCGGCAACCTGATCGTCACGTCCGAGGGCATTCGCGACACCGTGCGTCAGATCATGCTGCCGCTGTGGAGCTCCTACTACTTCTTCACGCTGTACGCCAACGCGGCGAACAAGGGCGAGGGCTTCGACGCCCGTGCGATCACCGCCGACGAGGTGGCCGCACTGCCGGAGATGGACCGCTACCTGCTGGCCCGTCTGCGCAAGCTGGTCGCCAACGTGCAGAAGTCGCTCGACGAGTTCGCCATCTCCGACGCATGCGACGAGGTGGGCGATTTCATCGACGTGCTCACCAACTGGTACATCCGCAACACCCGTGACCGCTTCTGGCAGGAGGACGCCAACGCGTTCAACACCCTGTACACCGCGCTCGAGGTGCTGTGCCGCGTGATGGCCCCGCTCGCTCCGATGGAGACCGAGACGATCTGGCGCGGTCTGACCGGCGGCGAATCCGTGCACCTGGCCGAGTGGCCGTTCCTCGCCGACGAGAAGACCGGCGAGCCGACCGAGCTCGGCAACACCCTCAAGGCCGACGATGCACTGGTCGACGCCATGGAGAAGGTGCGCGAGGTCGTCTCCGGCACGCTGTCGCTGCGCAAGGCCCAGCAGATCCGCGTGCGCCAGCCGCTCGCTAAGCTCACCGTCGTGGTGGAGGACGCCGACGCGGTCAAGGCGTACGCCGAGATCCTCAAGTCCGAGCTCAACGTCAAGGACATCGAGTTCTGCACCATGGAGGATGCCGCATCCCAGGGTCTCAAGATCGTCCACGAGCTCAAGGTGAACGCCCGTGTGGCCGGCAAGCGTCTGCGCAAGGACGTCCAGTTCGCCATCAAGGCATCCAAGACCGGTGCCTGGCATGTCGGCGAGGACGGCGCTCCCGTGGCCGAGACTCCGAACGGTGAGATCGCACTCGTCGAGGGCGAGTACGAGCTGATCAACCGTGTGGAGGAGGAGAACGCGCATGAGGCCGCCAACTCCGTGTCCGCCGCACTGCCGACCGGTGGCTTTGTGATCCTCGACACCGAGCTGAACGACGACCTGATCGCCGAGGGTTACGCCCGCGACGTGATCCGCGCCGTGCAGGACGCCCGTAAGGACGCCGGACTCGACATCGCCGATCGCATCGCGCTGAAGCTGGTCGTGCCCGCCGCCGACGCCCCCAAGGCCGAGCAGTTCCGCGACCTGATCGCCGCGGAGACCCTGGCTGAGGCCGGTGTGGAGATCACCGCCGACGCCGATGCCAAGGAGCTCGGCGTGACCGTCGCCAAGGCGTGACGACAACGCATGATATCGGGCGCATGACGTTCGTGATCGCATGACGCGACGCCCCTACACGGTGGCCCCGCGGTTCGGTTTTGGACCGCGGGCCACCGTTCGTTATTGCGGTTATTGCGCGGTTGCTGTGCGTTATCGAGACGGTATTGTGCGTTGGCGTCGAAGGCGCCTGCGAGTTGTGAACCGGCATTGAACGAGACATCACCATTGTCTATAACGCCGGTGTTCGGAATGTGAGGTTCCGCCCATTTGCAACACCCTGATCTGAATACCATTGCCTGCAATGCAACCGCAATGCCGAATCCCAGGCCATACGGGCCACACGGGCTGCACAGGCCACACGGGATCGAAAACGAGATTGGGGGATCTCCATGACAAGCGCATCGTCGAACAACAAGACACAGTCCGCACATTCCGCGAAATCCGCCGCATCCGCGAACGGCAATTATGACAATGATGACTTCGGTCCCGTCATCGACTTCCGTCTACGCCCGTTCTCCGAACACTACGATGCCGGGTTCTCCGAGACGATGGTTCGCCGGTTCTTCTCCGGATTCGGATACGACATCACCGCGGCGGCGATCGACCGCGGTTACGAATCCCTGCGCACCGAGCTCGACGAAGCCCATGTGGTCAAGGCCGTGCTGCCCGGGCGCAAGGTGTACAACACCACGAACGCCGAACTGTTCGACTATGCGGCCCGCGATCCGCAGCGGTTTCTCGTGTTCCCGTTCCTCGACGTGGCGAATCCTCAGGAGGCGTTGGACGTGATCGAGCGGGACGTTGTGGCGCGCGGTGCCAAGGGGGTGTCCATCGAGCCGCTTGGCGGCAATGACGTGCGGTTCGACGACGAACGCGTCTTCCCGATCTATGAGCGTCTGCAGGAACTCGGTCTTCCGGTCCTGGCGACGGTCAGTGCGTTCGCCAGCGATCTTATCGATCCAACCATTCCGCGTCAGGTCCACCGCGTGGTCACCACGTTCCCGAAGCTTATCTTCGTCGCCGCGCATGCCGGATGGCCGTGGGTGGCGGAAATGGTGCCGATCGCGTTCATGAACACGAACCTGTATCTGCTGGCCGACTTCGAGGGCACGCGTGGCAACGCCTCTCCGGAGCTTCGCCAGGCGGCGGAGCGCATGGTCCCCGATCAGGTGCTGTTCGGCTCGTCGTTCCCGTTGGGTCCGATTGCCCAAGGGGTGCAGAACATTCGCGATTGGCATCTGCATCCGGAGGAGGAGCGCAAGGTGCTGTACGGCACCGCTGCGAAGATCCTCGGTTTGTGACAGGAGCCGTCGGCGGTCGATACGGCGGCGGGCGTCGTCGATGTCTCAGCTCAATCCATACCGTCCCGTGCGCGCGCCGCGGTGCACGGGTGCCGGTACTGTCGAATGATGGCGATTTGCGGTGGCCCCCGTGTCATCCCGTGAAATCCGCCATCATGTGAGCCATCATGTGACATGAATCCGACTGAGCGCGCCGAGGTGACGATGAAACAGGTTGTGGTGGGCATCCTCGCCCATGTGGATGCAGGCAAGACCACGCTGTCCGAAGGACTGCTCTACCGGTCCGGTCAGATCCGCTCGCTCGGTCGCGTGGACCACGGCGACGCGTTCCTCGACACCGATGCCATGGAGAAGCAGCGCGGCATTACGATCTTCTCCAAGCAGGCGGTGATCGACCTCGACGATCTGCGTATCACCTTGCTCGACACCCCCGGCCACGTCGACTTCTCCGCCGAAATGGAACGCACCCTACGTGTACTCGACTATGCGATTCTGGTGATCGGCGCCTCCGATGGCGTGCGCGGCTACACGGAAACGCTGTGGCGTCTGCTGGCACGGTACGGTGTACCCACATTCGTATTCGTCAACAAGATGGACGCCGTGGGCGCGGACGGCAAGGCCGTGCTGGAGCAGATGCGCGCCCGGTTCTCCGACGCCTGCGTGCCGTTCGACGGGTTGAGCGGCGTCGATGATGCCTCTGCCACCATTGCGACGTCCGAGTCATCGACCCTGTCCGATTCCCACGATCCGTCCGATCTTCCCAATCTGCCCGATGACGTTCTGGAGACCATGGCCACGCAGGACGAATCGGCCATGGACGAGTTCCTCGACCGGGGAAGGCTGACCGTCGAGACCGTTCGTCGACTGATCGCCGAACGCAAGGTGTTTCCCTGCTATTTCGGATCGGCGTTGAAACTGCAGGGCGTCGACGAATTCCTTCATGGATTGCGTGCGCTGGTCCGTCAACCCGATCATGGCGACGAGTTCGGTGCGCGTGTGTTCAAGATTTCGCACGACAAGCAGGGCGGACGGCTGACGTGGATGAAGGTGACCGGCGGCACGCTGCCGGTCAAAAGCGTGCTGACCAACGAGCGGAGTGCGTCGGCCGACGGTGGGGAAACGGCTCCGGCTCCGTCGGCGTCCCCGGCATCGTCGGCGGTGCCCTCCGATTCGATCTGGCATGAGAAGGCCGATCAGGTGCGTGTGTACTCGGGGGCCCGATTCACGCTCGTCGACGAGGCCCATGCCGGTGCCGTGGTGGCGGTGACCGGCCCGACGAGCACCTTCCCCGGCGAAGGATTGGGAGTGGAGCCGGACGCCGGCGAACCCGCGCTTGAACCGGTGCTGACCTACACCGTGCTGCCCGGCGACAACGACGTGCACAAGGTCCTCTCCGCATTGCGCGAGCTCGACGACGAGGATCCGTTGCTGCACGTCACCTGGCAGGAACGGTTGCAGGAGATCCACGTGCAGCTCATGGGTGCCGTGCAGCTGGAGATCATCCGGCAGATCATGCACGACCGGTTCGCGCTCGACATCGATTTCGGTCCCGGCGGCATCCTCTACAAGGAGACGATCACCGAGCCCATCGAAGGCGTGGGCCACTTCGAACCGTTGCGCCACTATGCCGAAGTGCACCTGATGCTCGAACCGGCTCCGGCCGGCAGCGGGCTCACGTTCGGCTCCGATTGCAGTCTGGACATCCTCGACCGCAACTGGCAGCGTCTGGTGCTCACCCATCTGGGGGAGAAGGAGCATCTCGGCGTGCTAGCCGGCTTCCCGATCACCGACATGCGCATCACGCTGATCAACGGGCGAGCGCATGAGAAGCACACCGAAGGCGGCGATTTCCGTCAGTCCACGTATCGTGCGGTCCGTCAGGGACTGATGAAGGCGAAGTGCGACGGACACTGCCGACTGCTGGAGCCGTGGTACGACTTCCGTCTCGAGGTGCCGCAGGACATGATCGGCCGTGCCATGGCCGACGTGCAGCGCATGAGCGGCGAATTCGACCCACCGTCGAACGACGGGGAGTATGCGGTGCTGTCCGGCACGGCACCGGTTTCCGAAATGCGCGACTATGCGATGGACGTCAACGCGTACACGCACGGTCAGGGGCAGATCAGCTGCACATTCGGCGGATACCGTCCCTGCCATAACGCCGACGAGGTGATCGAATCAGCCGACTATGATCCCGAATCCGATCTGGAGAACACGCCCGACTCGGTGTTCTGCGCGCACGGGGCCGGATATCCGGTCAAGTGGAGTGATGTCGACGCGCACGCGCATCTCGAACTGCGTCCGATTCGATAGTCGACACAACGTCGGTGCAATGAGACACGCCGATGGTTGCATGAAGTACGGTATACGCGTACTATGTCTCAAGTCCGAACGAGACCAGTCAGATTGCCATCGCGGTGATGGTGATCAGCTGACGGGGCTATGGCGCAGCTGGTAGCGCATCTCCATGGCATGGAGGGGGTCGGGGGTTCGAATCCCCCTAGCTCCACGGATAAAGGTCCGGGATCCGAATGGGTCACGGACCTTTTGCAATTTTCGGCGGCTCACCGATTGGCTCACTCGACGCGGCCGGCGTGCCGAATCAGCGTGTCACGAACGTCATCATGACGTATCACGCCACCGGCAGCGTGATTCGCATCGTGGTGCCTTGCGATGACGAGGACTCCACATCAATCCAGCCGTGATAGCGGGACACCACGTCACGTGCCAACGCAAGCCCAAGCCCATACCCCTGATGCGCAGTGCCGTCATCCGCCCGCGCGAACCGCTGAAACAGTCGTTCCGGATCGTCGCCGATGCCGCTGCCCTGATCGCTCACCAGAATCACCGCCTGACGCTTGCCCGCACGCAACGACTCGCCGGTCGTATACGCATTTACGCGAACGTGCGAGTCGGCGGGGGAGTGTGCGATCGCATTGTCGAGCACGGCCACCATGCATCGCACCAGGCCAAACCGTCCGCCCAGCACCGTGATCGCCGTGGCATCGTTGCAGTCGACCGTCACCTGCTTGCTGCGGGCCAGCAGATCCACCGTCGACATGGCCTCGTCGATCACCTCGCCCAATGCAACCGGTTCGGGTTTTTGCGCCCCCTGCGCCGCCAGCAGCAGGTCGTTGATGATGTCGTTCATCCGATCCACATCGTCACGCAACTGTTTCACGGCATCGTCGATCGGCATGCCGCGCGACTGGCGGTATTCGACCAGATCGGTCTGCAGACTGATCACCGTCAGCGGCGTCTTCAGTTCATGACTGGCGTCGGCGACGAAATTCTTCTGCAATCGCAGCGCCTCGTGCAACGGCGCCAACTCGCGCTGCGAAAAATACCAGCCGACCAACGCCGTGGCCACGATGATACCCAGCGAAAACAGCACGATGAACGCCAACGCCTTCTTCTGATCGATCACCCACGTGCCAACCGATGACGCCGCCGCGTTCACATCGTTCGGATCGATGCCGCGCTCGCTGAACTCGTGCCGGGAACCGAGCAGCACACCGGCGATCAGGCATCCGCTGCCGATCAGCGTGATCACGGTCATGGCCAGCGTCATGCGCAGACTGATGCTGGCCGCCGCCCGATCACCGAGCACACGTGCCACGATCGTTGCCGCGGCATGGATGAGACGGTTCGGTTTGGAAGACGCCGGAGCGGTTGTCGATGTCGTATCGTGACCCATGAATTTCCTCTATTCGCGCGGCTCTCCGATGATGTATCCGTGACCGCGTACGGTGTCGATGATATGTCGTGTGGTCTTCTGTCGGATGTATGACACATACGTGTCGATCGTGCCCTCCGTGTCGCTTTCGCTGAACACGAGCCGCAGCAGCTCCGCTCGGGAGAACACGTGCTGCGGCGAGGAGCAGAGTGTGGTCAGCAGCGTGCATTCGGCATGGGTGAGTGCAATGCGGGTCAGATCCGGGGATTCGATCATGTTCGACTTCGGCAGCAGTCGCCAGTCGCCGATGTCGTAGGCGCGTTGTTCGGCGCGATACCCGCGTAGCAGCGCACGCAGTCGCGCCTCCAGCTCCTCGAAATGGAACGGCTTGGTCAGGTAGTCGTTGGCGCCGAAGTCCAGCCCCTCCACGATGTTGTCCACACTGCCCAACGCGGTGAGCATGAGCACCGGCGTGGTGATGCCGCTGCCGCGGGCCTCCCGGACCAGCTCCAGTCCATCGGCGTCGGGCAGTCGACGGTCCACGATCGCAGCATCGTAGGTCATGCCGAAGAGACGTTTACGGCCTTCCGCGCCGGTCGTCACCCAGTCCACGCGATAGTGGTCGCCAAGGATTTCCGCGGTGATCGACCCGATGCGTGGATCATCCTCGATGAACAGCACGGCCGGCTGCAGTAGTTTCCCCGGATCGGAAATCGCATACGACGTCTCGTCCGCCATGACCATCTCCTTCGTCGATCGTATGGTCACATTGTTTCACGTTTCACGACGGAATGCGTGACGGAATACGTCTTACGCGCGGGTGGCGCCACGTGAGGAGAGCGCGGAACGCACGCCCTTGATGACCAGCGGCATGACGGAGATCAGCACGATGATGATGCATACGGCGTCGATGTTGTTGGCGATCAGGCTCACGCGGCCGAGCTGGTGGCCGAGCGTGGGCAGGGCAATGCCCCAGATCAGCGTGCCGATGAGGTTGGCGGAGATGAACTTCCTGTGGTCGTAGTGGGTCAGGCCGACGGCGAACGGGGTGAAGGTGCGCAGGATCGGTACGAAGCGGGCGAGGATGATGGCCTTGTAACCGTACTTGACGAAGAACGAGTGTGCGCGTTCGAGTCGTTCGGCGTTCTTGCCCTGGGTCCACGACCGTAGCAGTCGGCTGTCTCGTCCCTTGCGGCCGAGTTCGTATCCGGTCTGATCGCCGATGAACGCGGCGATGCCGATCACAATGCAGATCAGTACGAGCGAGGTGTGGGCGAGCGGCGAGTCGGGCAGCGCGGTGGCCGCGGAGACCATGCCGAGCAGGAATACGAGCGAGTCGCCGGGCAGGAAGAATCCGACGAGCAGACCGGTTTCGGCGAACACGATGATTGCGGAAATGACCAGCGCCCACGGACCCGCCGCGGAGATGATGAATTCAGGACTGAGAAAACTTGGCATATCGGATCCTTGTGAAATTGGTCGTGACAATGGCAATGAGTGCGGTCGATTCCGAGACAGTGTCCAGGGATCGTCCTGATTCCAAGACTGCGATACGTGTTCTCAGAAAGCGCTGAGAATCGCCGGAACCTATGGAAAGGAACGATTCTAGACTGAAGTCATGGCTGCAATTGAAAGAGACCAACAGTCGGCGAATGGGCTCACACCCGTGCTTCAGGTGGACGACGCCATGTGCCGCGTACGGCATGGAGACGAGTGGAAGACCATTTTCCAGGGGCTGTCATTGACGTTGTATGCCGGGCAGATCGTCGATCTGGTGGGACCGTCCGGCTCCGGCAAGTCCACGCTGATGGAGTGCATGGCGCAGCTCAACGCCGACACCGACGCCCGTATGGCGCTTGACGGGAGGTCCGCTGACGGGTTCACTCCCGAACAATGGCGTACGCAGGTGGCGTACGTACCACAACGTCCGGTGCTGATGGGAGAGACCGTGGCGGAGGCGATCCGATACCCGTTCACGTTGAAGGTCCGTCGTGATTCCTCAGTCGTCATCCCTGACGACGGTACGTTGCGCCGGGCGCTGGATGAGATCGGACTGCGTGACGTGGAACTCGACCGGTCGCCACAGGACCTGTCCGTGGGACAGCAGGCGCGCGTGTGCCTGTTGCGTACTCTGCTGACCGGACCGAAGGTACTGCTGGCCGACGAGGTGGACGCCGGACTCGACCCGGACAATGCCATGCGCGCCGCACACCTGCTTGCCAAGGCCGCGGAACAGGGCGTTGCCGTCTGCCGTGTACGCCATCGCGACCCCGACGGCATGGCCGCACGCATTCTCGAACTTGCGGATGGAGTTCTGACGGAAGTGTCCCCGACGGAGGTGCAGGCATGAACGATATCAACGGTATTCTCGTCACCAGCACGGAAGGCGCCGCGTCCGACTATCCGATCGACAACTGGGGTCTGCTGGTCGCCCTGCTGCTGGTCGCTCTGGCGTCCGTGATCTCCGCGGTGCTCAAACTCGGCGTGGAACGCCGACTACTGTGGGCCACCGTACGGTCACTCGTGCAATTGCTGGCCATGGGCCTGATCATCGGCTATGTGATCCGGGTGAACCAGTGGTGGCTCGTATTCGCCCTGCTTGGCGTCATGATCATCGCCGCCGTGCAGATCACGCTCACCCGTGGCAGCGGCCTGCCGAAGGGGCTGGCGCTGCCGGTGTTCCTCACCCTGCTCGCCAGTGCCGTGCTCATGTTCTCCGTGGTCGTGGAACTCATCATCCGACCCAAGCCGTGGTACGCGCCGCAGGTCGTGGTCACGATGGTCGGCATGCTGCTCGGCAACGTGGTATCCGCCATCGCCGTGGCCATCACCCGACTGTTCGACGACATCCGCACACGCCGATACGAGATCGAGACGATGCTCGCCTGGGGCGCCACGCCATTGGAGGCCGCCATGCCATCCATCACCTCGGCGGTACGACTCGGACTGATCCCCACCATCGCCCAGCTCGCGTCCAGCGGCATTGTGCTCATCCCCGGCATGATGGCCGGTCAGATCATCGCCGGTGGCGATCCGGTGCAGGCCGCACGATACCAGTTCGTCGTGCTCGCCGTGATCTCGTCGCTCACCGCGCTCGCCGATACGCTTATCGTCATGCTCGTCTATCGCATGGCGTTCACCGAGAACCATCGTCTGCGCACCGACCTATAGCGGTCGTTCCGTACCCTTCATGACTATGGCCGTCGAATACCGCGAATATCCGACTGATCGTGTACACATGTACAGGAGAATGATCAGACGGTGATCATACGGCGCGGAATGGATGGACACTATGGCGGAATCTGAACGCGACAATCATGCGCGACGCGGGGAACGACGCGGTGACCCCGAACGTCGGAACCGCATCATCGAGGCGTGTCTGGACGTGATCGCGGAAAAGGGTGTGGCCGGCACCTCGCATCGCGTGGTGGCCACTGCCGCCGGCGTGCCACTCGGGTCCATGACCTACTACTTCGACGGCATGGACGACCTGCTGCATCAGGCGTTCGAACGGTTCGCCGACGAAAGCGTACGACGCATGCGGGAACGGTTCGCCGCAGTCACCACCCGCGATCAGGCCTGCGACGCCGTGGTCCGGACGATCACCGAGGACGTGTTCCGCAGCCAGCATGATCTCAACCTCAACCTCGAGTTCTACACGCTGGCCGCACGCGACCCCTCCTACCGTGACATCACCACACGATGGATGGGCCGCAGTCGCGAACAATTGCGACGGTTCTTCGACCCGCGCACGGCACAGCTGCTCGACGCGATGATCGAGGGCCTCTCCATTCATTGCGCGCTCTCGACCGTTCCCCCAAGCGAGGACGACATTCGCGAAGGCGTTCGTCGCATCGCGTCCGCGGCATGAGGCGGCATAGGCATAATCGTTCACAAACGAAAACTAGACTTCGTTCTAGTCGTGGCGCATGGGATGGATACCACGGCAGGCTCGGACACGACGACGAACGTCACGCCGTTCCGGGTGGGCACCTCCAAGGAAAGGATCTGACATGGCAGACAACACAACGTCTACGGCGACTCCGCGCATCGGCGTGATCGGCTTCGGCAACATGGGCGGCGCAATCATCGGAGGCGCGGTGGCACACCACGTGGTCGACCCCGCATCCGTGACCATCTACGATCCGAACGCCAGCTCCATCGAACGAGCGAAGAATCTTGGACTGGGAACCGCCTCCAACGAACGCGAGGTCGTCGAATCCTCCGACATGATCCTGCTGGCCGTCAAGCCGCAGTCATTCGCCGCCACCGCCGCCAACTGCGGATCATTCGACGGCAAGGCCGTGCTGTCGATCATGGCCGGCGTCACCGCCGATCGCATCCGCAGCACCGTCGACGGCACCCCGCGCGTACTGCGACTCATGCCGAACACGCCCGCCCTCGTGGGTGCCGGAGCCTTCGCGCTCAGCTCCGACAGCGACTTCAGTGACGCAGAGAAGGCATTCGCCAAGGAACTGTTCGCATCCATCGGCATTGTGGAATTCGTGCCCGAGCATCTGATCGACGCGGTGACCGGACTCTCCGGCAGCGCGCCCGCCTTCGTCGCCATGTTCATCGAGGCGCTTGCGGACGGCGGACTCAAGGAGGGGCTGCCCCGCGACACCGCATACCGTCTGGCCGCCCAGACCTGCCTCGGCGAGGCCAAGCTGATCCTGGACCGGAACATGACCCCGGCGCAGGCCAAGGACATGGTCACCTCGCCCGCCGGCACCACGATCGCCGGATACGCGGTGCTCGAGGAGGCCGGATTCCGCGGCACGGTGATGAAGGCCGTGTCCGCCGCCGCCCAGCGTTCGCGCGAACTCTGAGATTGTGTGGTTCCGCGGTCTGCAAGTCGGTATGATTCATCGGCTGCAGACCACGGACGGTTCGACGGAACGAACGATACGGTCCGTCGGTCCGTCGAAATGTCGAACCGTCGAACCGATGATCGTCAGAACGTGGGGCGCGCCGCGCCGATGGACTGCAGGAACGTGGACACGTCACGCAGTTCCGGCATGTTGATGCTGTGCTCCATGCCGGGATAGATCTTTTCGGTAAGCGTGCTGTGCGACTGCCAGAACCCGCTCATGGCGGCCAGCTCATCGGGGGAGAAGATCGTATCGGCGCCGCCATGGCCGTAGAACACCGGGGGAGTGGTCTCGCCGAGCTTCGCATCGCCCGGCAGCGCGCCCGGAGCCAGCCAGCCGGAGAAGCTGACGGCTGCCATATACCGATCCGGGTTCACCCGCAGCATATGCCCGGCCAGCAGTCCTCCCTGCGAGAATCCCATCGTCACCACGCGACGCGACTCGTCGATGTTGTCCGTCACCCAACGGTCGATCGCCTCGGCGGCGTCCAGCGCCTGCTTGTCCAACGACTCGCCCGACGGCACACCCTCGTGATCCCATGTACCAAACCACGTGTAGCCCATGCCGTATTCGATGGGCGCGCGCAGCGAGGCGTAATCCGCGTCCGGAGCGCAGAAACGCAGCAGATCCGGCAGATCATATTCATTCGATCCCCAGCCGTGCAGCAGCACGAACACGGGAGTGCTGACGTTGCTGCGGATTCTGGTCAATGCCTTGGTGATGTCCATCGGTCGTCCTTCGTTGGTTATGGCGTTGGTTATGGTCGGGCCCTGTTCGGATGACGGGCGATGATCGTCGCGATCATGCCCGGTCCGGGCGTCGGCGGCGGTGATGTCGGAATACTGATCATTCATTCCGATATGTGATATATCCGTCGGGCCTGACTTCAGGGTATGGCCGTGAGCAGACGAATGCATGCGAACGGTTTCGAACAGACCATAAGTTCTTCGTATACTCGGCGCGTTGTCAAGTGTCGGGAAACAGGCTTACATGGAAACATTGCACGTTTCACGGGACGCGTATGACTGGCCCGTGCCGCCCGATCAAGAGAAAAAGGACGATCCCATGAGCGAATCGGCTTTTGAGCAGAGTCTGCTGGAACACTACCGGTGGTTCCACCGGCATCCGGAACCGTCATACGAGGAGCACACCACCACCGCACGCATCAGACGGATCCTTGAGAGCCACGGCATCGAAATCCTCAACACGGGACTCAAGACCGGACTGGTCGCCGTCATCCGCGGTGCGCAACCCGGTCCGGTGATCGCGTTGCGCGGCGACATCGACGGCCTGCCGATCACCGAAAATACCGGCCTGCCGTACGCGTCCGAACACGCGGGATACATGCACGGCTGCGGGCACGACTTCAACCTCACCGTCGCACTCGGCGCGGCTATTGAACTGCAGGCCGTGCGCAACACCCTCGCCGGTACGGTCAAGGTGATCTTCCAACCCGCCGAGGAAGGCCGCGCCACCGAGGAACGCCCCACCGGAGCCGTACAGGTGCTCAACACCGGCGCACTCGACGACGTACAGGCGTTCTTCGGCACGCACGACGCCCCCGGCGAGGTCGGAGCCATCTACATCAAGGAAGGCGGCACATCCGGAGCCGTCGACAAATTCGCCATCACCGTGACCGGGCACGGCACCCACGCCGCCGAACCCACCAAAGGCGACGACGTGATCGTGGCCGCGGCCGCCATCGTGCAGTCGCTGCAAACCGTCGTCAGCCGCAGCCTCGACCCCGTGCACCCCGCCGTACTGTCCGTCACGCACATCGAGGCCGGCAACACCTGGAACGTGCTGCCATCCACCGCATTCCTCGAAGGCACCGTACGCACCACCGAACGCGCCGACCGGCAGATCGCCAAGGACCGGGCCGTACGCATCGTCGAGAACACAGCCGCCGCCTACGGGGTGAACGCGGACGTCCAATGGTTCTTCGGTTCGCCATCCGTCGACAACGACCCGCACTGGGCCGCAGTCGGCCGCGAGATCGCCGCCGAAACCGGACTCGAAACCCGCCCCGGATGGGCCGACCTCGGCGGCGAGGACTTCTCGTACTACCTCGACCGCGCACCCGGACTGTTCGTACGCATCGGCGCCGGCGACACGAACGCGCCGCACGGTCCCACCTTCGCACCCGACCCGCACGGCATCATCTCCGGAGTACGATTCCTGACCGCCATCGCCCAGCATGCGCTCGCGGAACTCAACGAGACCACGCCGACACACAGTCGTCCGATCTGTCGTACGATCTGTACCAGCAACTGAACGCGCGGCCGAATACGCGCAACTGAACACACGAGAAAAGAGAACATCCCATGACCAACGGATTCCACACCATCGCCATCCACGGCGGCTACGACAACCGCGCCAACCACGACGCCGCCACGCCGCCGATCTACCAGAGCGCCGCATTCGACATGGAATCCGCGGTCCGTGGCGACAGGCTCGCCGCCGGCGAGGAGCAGGGATTCTCCTACTCGCGTGTGGCCAATCCCACCATCGACGTGCTCGAACAGCGCCTCGCCCAGCTTGAAGGAGGCGACGACGCCGTAGCCGTCGCCAGCGGCATGGCCGCAGTGTCATTCGCCCTGCTGTGCGCAGCCGAAGGCGGCGGACGCATCATCTCGCCCACCAACCTGTACGGCGCATCCGTGGACGCCATGGAAACCTTCTTCCCCCAGTTCGGCGTCCACACCGACTTCGTGAAGGACATCAACGACCTCGCGGAAGTCGAATCCAAGATCGGGCCCGATACCCGCGCCATCTTCGCCGAATCCGTCGCCAACCCGTCCACCGAAATCACCGACGTGGAAGCGCTCGCCAACCTCGCCCACAAGCACGGCATCCCGCTGATCATCGACAACACCGTACCCACCCCCTACCTGTTCCGCCCGATCGAATTCGGCGCCGACGTGGTCGTGCACTCCACCACTAAAGGCATCACCGGACACGGCAACGCACTCGGCGGCGTGGTCGTCGACGCCGGACGATTCGACTGGGCCGCCGGCCGCCACCCGCAGTTCACCCGCAAGGAACTCGTCGTCAGCGACGAACGCAACGGCATCTGGCGCAGCTTCGCCGACGCCTTCGGCCCCAAGGCATACATCCGCCGCGTGCGCATCAAATACGTGCGCACATTCGGTGCCGTGCAGGCCCCGTTCAACGCCTACCTGCAGCTCATGGGACTCGAAACCCTGCCCGAACGCGAACAGCGCGAAGTCGCCACGGCCACCGCCATCGCCAAGCACCTGCAGACCAACCCGCACGTGCTCAAGGTCAACTACTCCGGACTTGGCGACACCGACCAGCGTGATCTGGTGGCCAAATACTATCCGAACGGCGTGGGCACGATCCTCTCGTTCCTCATCGACGGCGACGAGGAACATGTACGCCGACTGCTCGACGCCACGCGCGTATTCACCTACATCCCCAACATCGGCGACGCGCGCTCGCTGATCGTGGACCCGGCCCGCATCACGCATCGCGAAGTGCCTGAGGAGTACCGTCTGCGCGCCGGCGTGACCGACAATCTGATCCGTCTGTCCATCGGTCTGGAGGATCCCGAGGATCTGATCGCCGATCTTGACCAGGCGTTGGACGCCGCGTTCGCGGAGTAGGCGGAGGGCTGGCGTGGCGGCGGGCTGGCTGGCTGATTGATGAGTTGGCTGACTGATGAGTCAGCTCGCGCCGACATGTCGTGGCACGTCTCCAGACGGTGACGGAACGACGACGGAACGACGACGGTACGGCGTGAGGCCGGTGAGTACGCCGTTTGGGTGAATGCGATGATGGCAGTGTGCTGTCTATGATGCGGCCTCGTTGCGTCTCGTTGCATCCGTATGCCGCATCGCATCCGTATGATGAAAGAATGGTAGGAATCCGCTATGCGGCCACGCAATGAATTCGGGAAACTCGGTGAATTCGAAAAATTCGGTGAACTCGGCACCGAAGTCGTCGGATATATCATCGCCTACTGGGAGTGCTGCTCCGACGGACATAACTATCTCGCCATCAACCATGCCGGACAGACCACGCGGGACATGGCCTACCAGTACATGACCGAACGGTACGAGGACTATCTCGCCGACATCGATTCCGAGTATTACGACGGCTACCGTGCCCTGCTCATCAGCCAATCACCTACGCCCGTCCCCGCCGACGCCACGCCCATCGAACAGGCCATGGCGGCATTCGATGCCATGTTTGCCTATCTTTGGCCGGAGGGATAGCGAGGAGGGATAGCGGGAATAGGTGCATGCGGGATCGTACCTGGTCAGGTATCGGGGATCTTGGCGAATATTGGGTCGAACCGGACACGGGTTTGGGTATTTCCGGATACGGTGGATTCTGATCTGGGTATTTCCGGACACGGTTCTGGGTATTTCCGGACACCGGTTTGGGTATTTCTGGACACGGTTGACTCTGATCTGGGTCAAGCCGGACACGGGTTTGGGTATACCCGGACTCGATGGACTTTGGTCTGGGTATTTCCGGACACCGGTTTGGGTATTCCCGGACGATAAGTCTGGGTCAAACCGGTATAGATAACTGAGTCTGGGTATTTCCGTATCACGAAGACCCTGTGTCGGGGGTGTTCATGATACGGGAATACCCAGATCCGATTTTTGGAGTCCGGGAATACCCAGAACCATTCCAGCTACGGTGGCCAGCTGCGAGCCCGGCCGACCATAGCTTTGGGTCTGGGAAGGTTGTAGTTGGCCAAGCCCCCTGATAACGCCGATGCGCTCGACCACCTCGATCAAACTCAGTAGCGGTACGTTACGTTTGTACGTTTTATGTGGTCGACCAGTAGTCCAATCTTGGCATTCTCGACCCGGTTTGGCTTATCCGGAATGTTCTGCCGTCGAACGACAGCTCGAACACGTTGCCGTCGCTCGTGTGCTGTTTTTGATGGGGAAGATTTCCGTAGTCTGCCACCGCCGACACCTCGAACCGCGCCCACTGGTTGATGATCTGCGCGGATCATCCCCGCGTGTGCGGGGCAAACGCCAGACCACCAAGGCGGTCTGGTCTTCCCAGCGGATCATCCCCGCGTGTGCGGGGCAAACGTCGCCGCGCTCGCGGCCGGTCTCGCCCTGTTCGGATCATCCCCGCGTGTGCGGGGCAAACAGGTGCGGCAGTCGGGTACGAGCTGGCCGCTGAGGATCATCCCCGCGTGTGCGGGGCAAACTCGCCGACGCGCGCGCCCGACGAGTCGTAGAACGGATCATCCCCGCGTGTGCGGGGCAAACGCGTTCATCGCGCCGGTGATCATCGGCATGAACGGATCATCCCCGCGTGTGCGGGGCAAACACCCGCATCGGCATCCTGCCCCAACCCACCAGCGGATCATCCCCGCGTGTGCGGGGCAAACAGGAAAGCGAGGAAACCCGTATGGACGCGGAACGGATCATCCCCGCGTGTGCGGGGCAAACGGCATCGACCACCTTCACCCGCATGAAATAGTCGGATCATCCCCGCGTGTGCGGGGCAAACTTGCCGTTGGACTGCCTCAGGAACGCCGTCCCCGGATCATCCCCGCGTGTGCGGGGCAAACGGCATCGACCACCTTCACCCGCATGAAATAGTCGGATCATCCCCGCGTGTGCGGGGCAAACAGCGCGGTTGGTGGCCTCGCATATCTCGATGCCGGATCATCCCCGCGTGTGCGGGGCAAACGTGGACCATCTGCTCGCCCACGTCCGCGGACGAGGATCATCCCCGCGTGTGCGGGGCAAACGTGGAGGTTTCGGCCTCGGTCATGCCGTCGGTCGGATCATCCCCGCGTGTGCGGGGCAAACTTCACCCCGCCGTGAATCCTGCACACCGAGCACGGATCATCCCCGCGTGTGCGGGGCAAACATCCTGTGTTCCATGCACGAGCAGGGGCGGAGCGGATCATCCCCGCGTGTGCGGGGCAAACGAGGGAACGGGACGATCCATCATCGTGCAGAACGGATCATCCCCGCGTGTGCGGGGCAAACACGTCCGCGTGGCAGCAGACGGTTGAACAGTTCGGATCATCCCCGCGTGTGCGGGGCAAACTGGCCGCGCTGAACCGTCCCGGCGGCTACGCGCGGATCATCCCCGCGTGTGCGGGGCAAACATGATCCACTGGTGCAATCGTTTCGCGGCCTCCGGATCATCCCCGCGTGTGCGGGGCAAACATGTTGCCCGCCGCGCCGAACGGTACGGCGTGCGGATCATCCCCGCGTGTGCGGGGCAAACCTCGTTGTATTCGTTCTTGCTGAGGCCCACGGCGGATCATCCCCGCGTGTGCGGGGCAAACTTTCGACGCCCTGAACGCCAAGGGCCGCGACACGGATCATCCCCGCGTGTGCGGGGCAAACGAACTCGACGTCACCATCGACGTCATCGACGACGGATCATCCCCGCGTGTGCGGGGCAAACATCGAGAAGATCGACGTCGCCCAGGTGAACAACGGATCATCCCCGCGTGTGCGGGGCAAACAAGGCCGTCGACGTGCTCGCCAACCGTGTCCGCGGATCATCCCTGCGTGTGCGGGGCAAACGCGGTGATTGTGGCGCTCAGTTCGCGCACGCGCGGATCATCCCCGCGTGTGCGGGGCAAACATCACCGCCCAGTCCGGCAAGGCCGTGGGCAACGGATCATCCCCGCGTGTGCGGGGCAAACGCAAGCGAATGGTGTTGCAGCCATCTTCAAACAGGATTTCGTAGACAAATTCGATCCAGTCAAGGGAGAAAACAGAAACTACGGATTATCCGATCTGATGAACGGTATCGAGATAAAAACCCTCCGAGATACATCCAGCAAAAACACGATTGACACGCATCTTAAGAAGACGAGCAACAAGCTGGATGCTAAACGAGTGGTTATCGACAATGTCGATAATAAGGGCATGTCTGACGAAGAGCTTATCCGGTGCATCAAACGTAGCCGCCGTTTCAAAGATGGCATGGTCTACATCATCGGCAAGGACGGGCAATTACGCAGAATACGATGAAGCGCCCTGAAATGTCACCCACATGCGCAATGCATGTGTTGAAAGGAGGTGTCAATCCAAGACGCTTCAACACATCGATTATATCACTTGGTGGGTTGCCAGAGTGGTCGAATGGAACCGACTGCAACTCGGTCGTGGATCATCCCCGCGTGTGCGGGGCAAACGGGGCGAACTCTTGGCATAAGGGCCAGCTGATCGGATCATCCCCGCGTGTGCGGGGCAAACTCAGCTGGCCGACGCGATTCCCGGCGCATCCGGCCTCCTGCAGGATGCGATGCGGAAGAACGGCGCGTACACGGGTGGATCATCCCCGCGTGTGCGGGGCAAACTCGGACGGTATCGACTCGCCCGTGTCGGTCTGCGGATCATCCCCGCGTGTGCGGGGCAAACTGGCCCATGGTGGCGACGTCCTTGGCGAGGTCCGGATCATCCCCGCGTGTGCGGGGCAAACGTGAGGCTGTCCCTCGCCTGCAGTTCCCGGAGCGGATCATCCCCGCGTGTGCGGGGCAAACCCGCCACCATCGCCGTCGCCGCCGTTCCCGGCGGATCATCCCCGCGTGTGCGGGGCAAACATCACCGAGCAGCCCGACCCCGCCGTGCTGTCCGGATCATCCCCGCGTGTGCGGGGCAAACGGTTCGAGGAACTGGGATCGACCATCAGCGGCAGGATCATCCCCGCGTGTGCGGGGCAAACGATGCTCCGGGCACGCGGCGACATGCAGAAGAAGGATCATCCCCGCGTGTGCGGGGCAAACTTCTCAGCCAGCCGCTTCCAGTTCTGCGCGACCGGATCATCCCCGCGTGTGCGGGGCAAACGGTCGATACAGTCATGCCGGTTCATCCCCCGTCGGATCATCCCCGCGTGTGCGGGGCAAACCACAATAGTGGCTCTGTCTGCCCTGTTTGATTGGGATCATCCCCGCGTGTGCGGGGCAAACGGCCCTGCGGCAAGTGAAAGGAGACGCATGAACGGAGGGCTATAGGAACTTTTGTGGTGCTTTAGAGTCCTTTCTCACGGTTTGTGTGCCGATTGTGGCGGGTGTGGCGTCCGCGGCGTTTGATGAGCGGGTGGATGGCGTGCAGGATGAACATCAGGGCCCCGGCCGCGACGAGTGCCGGCCGGCTTCCGGCGCCAATGGCGTCGATGAGTTCGAATACGACTTGGATGAGTCCCAGCAGAGTTGCGATGTTTTGGATCAT
>NZ_MWWV01000019.1 GCF_002259645.1 Bifidobacterium tissieri | reverse complement strand
CGGCCTTGCGCTGCGCGGTCATGGCCGAGTAGAACGGACGCGCCGTCCACGCGCCCGTCTTCAGGCGTTTCGGCCGGTACGGACGGTAGGAGTCGTTCTCGTTGGACGCGAACCACAGGCCGCGTCTCAGCTCGCGGCTGACCGTGGACTTGTCCCGGCCGATCCTCAACGCGATCTGGCACACGCCGAGCCCCTCACGGTTCCTCAGCTCGTCGATCCGGATCCGCTCCTCGGCCGACAGGTGGGAATACACTTTCCTCATGAGCGCAACACCTTCTCCAGTTAGAACCTGAACACTTCCAACCATAGAGCGGGTGTTGCGCTTCTATCTAGAACCCGGGGCGCCGTCCCGACACAGTTCCATCGGATCAGGCCAAATCGATTTCCTGAATTTCCCGTATACGATGACAGCGATTCGGTACGGGCGGTGCCATCGCCGACTGGATGGCACCGCCCTGAATTATCGAATGATCGTGACCTAGATCATATCCACGACGTCATCATCATTGCGACGCGCCCGCGCCACGCGTCATGCCGCGCAATCCTTGGGTGTGAGTACG
Source organism: Bifidobacterium tissieri (assembly GCF_002259645.1). Taxonomy (GTDB): domain Bacteria; phylum Actinomycetota; class Actinomycetes; order Actinomycetales; family Bifidobacteriaceae; genus Galliscardovia; species Galliscardovia tissieri. Next base: position 125,494 of record NZ_MWWV01000019.1, on the reverse strand, counting down.
GCCACAAGTTCGGCGTCACGCAACCCCCACTCGGCGAACGGCTTATCGGAGCCGAGGATGACCAACGATCCCGTGGACAGGCCAAGTCCCAGCACGTTGAGCGTCGCCGGGTCCGAGTCCGGTGAGGCAAGCCACTGCGCGACCGACGACACCGTGGGCTCATGCCCTACGATCATGAGTCGCTTGGTCTTGGGCTTCATATGGTCCATTTCATCGAGGATCGCCTGCGTACCGCCCTCATACAGACTTTTGCGATAGTCCACGCTCGGCTTGTCGCCAAAATACTTGAGCATGCGTTCCAGCGTCTGACGGGTGCGCGTGGCACCCGAGCACCGAATCTGGTCGGGAATCAGCGACATCACGGCCAGCGCCTTGCCGACCTTCTTGGCCTGTTTGAGTCCCTTGTCCGTCAGTTCGCGGTCCACGTCAGCCTTGCCGACCTTCGACTCGGCGTTGGCGTGACGCATGATGATGAGCTGATATTCATATGCCTTGGTCTTTTTGGCTACCTTGCTGAGGTTGACCATTCCTGCCCCTTTCGACGGACGGCTGCAACGTCCGACGAACTCTATTGTGGCAGATTTCCGTTCCCCTCGGCGCTTTTGGAGATATTTTCCACCTGCGTGTCCAGATCCTTGAGCACCTTGCGCAGCTTGCGGTCGGAAATGTCGCGCAGCTCCAGCTCCTCCAATCGTGCCTGCTGCTGTTCGGGAGTGAGCTCATCGATATCGGAATACGTGTCCTTGGTGGCACGCTGACGCTTATGCAATGCCTCGACGCCCGGAGCCATGGCCCGAGCGGTGATGAGGAACCCGGTATGACCGATCATCTCGTGATTCGGACGAACGGCAAGCCCCTGAGCCTTCCAGCCCCGCTCCAGGGTCTCACTGATCTCCGGTTCGGTCCACTGCCCGGAATCGCGCATCGCCTCGGCCACACGGCTCAACTGCGTGGTGGTGGTCACGTAACAGGTGATCACACCGCCCGGCGCGATCACACGCCACGCATTCTCCAGACGGTTCCATGGGTCAAGCATGTCGAGGAAGATGCGGTCGAAATAATGCTCGGGCAGTTCATGCGACTTCGAATCGAAGTCACCGACCAGCAGGTTCCACCATGCCGGGCGCTCGCCGAAATACACCGTGGCGTTCGCCTCACACACCTTCGCGAATTCCGGACGCATCTCGATCGTGGTCAGCTCGCCGTCCTCACCCACGGCGTCAAGCAGATGCAATCCCATGGCACCGCTTCCGCCGCCGGATTCCAGCACTCGCATACCGCGACGGATATCACACGCCTCAATGACCTGGGCAATGTCCTTGGGATACATGATCTGCGCTCCGCGCGGCATCGACAGGATGAAATCCTGCAGACGGGGACGCATGACCGTGTACTGCCATCCACCGATCTTTCGGGTGTTCTTCCACGGTTTGCGCGGATTGTGCCGATAGGCCTCCGCGGCGCTTTCCATGCTTCCCTCGCTGGTGAGCGTAACGACGACCACGCCTTCCGGACCGCCGATGATGTCGTCGTGGCGGATCACACCGCGTTCGGTCTGGGTCTCCTCCCCCGCCATGAGCTGCACGGTGATCTTCTTGCCCTTGCGATCGGTGAGCTGCACCTTCTCTCCGGCCCGTAGCGGTCCGCGACGCACCATCTGTTCCTCCCGTTGGACTTGTACCTGTGTCTTGATGTCTTGCACAGATTGGCAAGACATCAAGACAAACGCCCGATCGGGGACGGACGGGGACGGGTGCCCGGTACGGGATTATTCGGCGAACGCCTGCCAACGGCCGTTTTCATGCCGTACGGTGAGCGGCAGGCCAAAGATGCGGGACACACGTTCCGTGGTCAGGCCCTGATCCAGATCCCCGGTGTAGATGATCGTCCCCGGTGCGGGGTCCCCTCCGCGAACCTTGGCCTCATGGGCCTGCTTCTCGTCACCTTTGATCCGCCCCATCACGGCGATATGGTCGAAACCCTCGGGGATCTCCTCCAACCGATGGGTGACCAGAATCACCGCTCGGTCGCCCTGCTCCCTTCCCAGATCACCCAGCGTCTTGACGACGAGTTCACGGCCACCAAGGTCAAGACCCGTGGTCGGCTCGTCAAGGATGGCAAGTTCGGGGTCCGCCATAAGCGCACGGCAGATAAGCACACGGGTCCGTTCCCCCTCGGAAAGACGCCACATCTGCTTGCCTTCGAGATAATCGATGCCGAACCGTTGCATCAGGGCTCGCGCACGGTTCATCTCATCATCGGTATAGGTGTCACGCCACCGGCCGGTGGTGGCGGTGAGCGCCGTCACCACGGCGTCGAGCGGATCCTCATCGGGAGGGAACGCACGCGCCAATTCCGCCGAGGACAGGCCGATCCTGTTGCGATAGGAGAACACGTTCACCTTGCCCAGCCGGTTGCCGAGGATGTCCACCGTGCCCTCGCTCGGGTATTTTCGTGTGGCCATCATGGCGATCAACGTGGATTTTCCAATGCCATTGGGGCCGAACAGCACCCAGCGTTCCCCCCGGCGAATGGTGAGGTTCACGCCGGTGACAATCACGCGACGGCTACGTCGAAATTCGACGTCGGTAAGTTGCAGGGCGATATCGTTGCTCATGGAATCGTTTCCTCATGATATGGGATGGGCTCCCACAGAGGGAGCCCATCATTGATGACTGCTTTCGGCGTAGTACCGGATCAGCCGTTGATGATCGTGTTGTACACCTCGATGGTTCGGTCGGCGATGCTTTCCCAGCTGAACACGTCACGGGCGCGGGCGTAGCCGGCCTCACCCATCTTCTTGGCGAGTTCGGGATCTCGCATGACCTTGTTGATGGCATCGGCCATGTCGTGTACGAACTTGTCGGGGTTGGTGGGAGTTCCGGTGCCGTCGTGCAGCTGATCGATCGGCACGAGGTATCCGGTTTCCCCGTCGACCACCACTTCGGGGATGCCGCCGGTGGCGCTGGCGACCACGGGCAGGCCGCAGGCCATGGCCTCCAGATTCACGATGCCCAGCGGCTCGTAGATGCTCGGGCAGATGAACGCGTCACAGCCATGCTCAAGGGCGCTGAGCTCGGGCTTGGGCAGCATCTCCTCGATCCAGATGATGTTGCCGCGTTCCTTGTCGAGCTCGGCGAATGAGTTCTTCACTTCGGCGGCGATCTCCGGGGTATCGGGGGCACCTGCGCACAGGACCACCTGCACATCCTTGTCCACGAAGTGCAGTGCCTTAAGCAGATACGGCAGACCCTTCTGGCGGGTGATGCGGCCGACGAACAGCAGCGTGGGCTTGCTGCGGTCGATATTGTAGCGCTCGAAAACACCCCAGGCCGGATCGTCATCGGCGGGGGTGGCGAACTCGCTCATGGTGATGCCGTTGTACACGACGTGCACCTTGTCGGGGTCCACGTTCGGGTAAGCGGCGAGGATGTCCTTCTTCATGCCACCGGACACGGCGATGATGCCATCGGCGTGCTCGTAGGCGTCACGCTCGGCCCAGGAGCTCAGATTGTAGCCACCGCCCAGCTGCTCGCGCTTCCAGGGACGGAACGGCTCGAGGCTGTGCGCGGTGATGACCAGCGGAATTTCGTGCAGCTGCTGGGCGAGACGTCCGGCAAGGCAGGCATACCAGGTGTGCGCGTGAACGATGTCGGCGTCCACATCGTTGGCGATCTGCAGATCCACGCCGAAGGTCTTCAGCGCAGGATTGGCATCAGCAAGTTCGGACGGCGTGTTGTAGCCGACGACGTTGAGGCTGCCCTTGGGGGAATCGCCGGGGATCGTCGGGATGTCGTCGGAGGTGCGCGGACCATCGAATGCGCGGACGGTCACGTCAATACGTTCCGCCAGTACCTTGGAAAGTTCTTCGGCATGAACGCCTGCGCCACCATAGATATGCGGCGGGTACTCACGGGTGAGGATATCGACTTTCATTGACGTCTCCTTTGAACAAATGAACAACATATCCCAGTATATGAAAGAACCGCCGGAAAACCCGGCGGTTCATCATATGTTTCGTACGAATTCGTACATGTATCGGCATTATTCGTCCCGACACGCCAGACACGCGTCAGACGGCGGTGCCGTACTCGTCCAGATTCGGATTGTCCTTGGGATTGCCCGCCACGAAGAACAGGCTGAGCACACCCACGGCGAACACCGCAGCCACCACGATGGTGGACCACGTGGGCATGCCCGGAATCCACATGACCACAAGGAACGCGATGGCGGACAGGATGATCAGCGCCCAGCTGACGAAACGGAGCCATCCACGCACCCCGCGCGGAGCGCCGGGCTTGCCCATTGACCGTGTCGACGACACGGTCTGCTCAGGCAGGTCCGTGGAAGCGGTGGGCTTCCATTCCGCGGTCTGTCCGTTCTGCAGACGGACAGACCGCTCCTGCAGCGCATACTCATCCACCAATCCCTGACGGGAACGGGCCTGCACACGCTGCGGCTGGTTGTTGGTTCCACGACGATTGCGCTTGGCGTTGGCGCGGCGCTCCGCTCGATTCGGCATGATCGCTCCTTTGACGACGTATCACTGACTGTGAGTATAACCCGTTCGTCAGCGAGGAAGCATCATCGGACGCTGCGAAGCCGTGATCGGAGCGGGAAGTTCGGTGGCGCCGGTCAGGTAACGATCCACCGCGGCGGCGCAGGAGCGTCCCTCGGAGATGGCCCAGACCACGAGGCTCTGTCCGCGGCCGGCATCACCGCAGGCGAACACGCCATCCTGACTGGTGGCGAAGGAATCGTTCCTCGCCACGTTGCCGCGACGGTCAAGCTCGACCGGAAGCTGGTCGACCAGCGTCGTGGTGTCCGGGTGCAGGAATCCGACGGAGATGAGCACCAGATCGGCCGGGATCACACGTTCGGTACCAGGCTGACGCGTGAAGGGGCCGTTGTCGCCAGGAGCCACGCTCACGATCTTCAGACCGGTGACGTGTCCACGCTCGTCGGCCACGAAACCTTCGGCAGTGGCACCGTCGATCTCATGCACGTTCCTCGGATCCGTAGCGCCTTCAAACTCCACCGAATCGGTGTTATAGACGTAGGTGCCGCCCTCCTCCATCGAGGAGGTCTTCTGGTAGATACGGGCGTAGGTCGGCCACGGCTGATTGGCAGGACGCTCGGACGGTTCCTTGCCCATGATCTGCAGCACGGTGACGGACTTTGCACCCTGACGGATGGAGGTACCGAGGCAGTCGGAACCGGTATCGCCACCACCGATCACCACCACATGCTTGTCCTTTGCGGTGATGTCGTTGACCGGCTTCTTGCCCCACACGCGACGGGTGGCGTCCGGCAGGAAGTCCATGGCGAAGTGAATGCCGTCGAGCTCGCGACCAGGCAGCTTCATGTCACGCGGCACCGTGGAACCAATGGCCACCACGACGGCGTCGTAACGGGAGCGCAGGTCATCCCAGGAGATGTCCTTGCCGATCTCCACGTTGGTTTCGAAACGGGTGCCCTCGGCCTCCATCTGCTCCACTCGACGGTCAAGCAGGGACTTGTCGAGCTTGAAGTTCGGAATGCCGTAACGCATCAGACCGCCGATGGCATCGGCGCGCTCGTAGACGACCACCGTGTGACCGGCACGGGTGAGCTGCTGGGCGCAGGCGAGGCCGGAGGGGCCGGATCCCACCACGGCGACGGTCTGATCAGTCAGACGCTGCGGCGGCAGCGGCTTGACGTAATCGAGGTTCCACGCCTGATCGATGATCGTCTGCTCGTCGAGCTTGATCATGGTCGGCGGCTGGTGAATGCCCAGCACGCAGGCGGACTCGCACAGCGCGGGGCAGATGCGACCGGTGACCTCGGGGAAGTTGTTGGTCATGGACAGCTTGCCGTAGGCGTCCTCCCACTGGCCCTGACGGACCAGATCATTGAATTCGGGGATGACGTTGCCCAGCGGGCATCCGGTCATGCAGAACGGGGTGCCGCAGTCCATGCATCGGGCGGCCTGCTCCTGAGTCCAGGGCTGCAGACCGGATTCGGCGTGAACGTCCAGCCAGTCCTTGATACGCTCCTGGACCGGACGCTCCGCGAGTTCGTGACGGGAACGGACCTTCAGAAAACCTCTAGGATCGCCCATTGTTCAGCGCACTCCTTCCATAACCTGCTCGTAGACCTTCTCCCAGGCCCCCGGAGCGTTGAAATCGACATTGTCTTCCTCGGCCTTCTTCATCGCCTTGGTCATGGCGACGAACTGGGTAGGCACGATATGGGTGAATCGCTTGACGGCTTCGGGCCAGTTGGCCAGCAGCTCCTTGGCGATCGTGGAATCGGTCTCCTCGGCGTGACGCTTGACCAGCGAGTGCACGAGCTCCTCATCCTCGCCGTTCAGCGGAAGGAACTTCAGCGCGCCGGTCCTGACGGCGGACGGGTTCACCTTCGCCATGTCAAGGTCAAGCACGTAGGCATTGCCTCCGGAGAAGCCGGCACCGAAGTTGCGGCCGGTCGAACCGAGCACCACGACCACACCACCGGTCATGTACTCGCAGCCGTGGTCTCCAACGCCCTCCACCACGAACGTGGCGCCACCGTTACGTACAGCGAAGCGTTCTCCGGCCCGGCCCGCGACGAACATTTCGCCCGAGGTGGCACCGAAGCCGGTGACGTTGCCGGCAATCACGTTGGTGTGGGGATCGAAGCGCACGCCATCCTCGGCGCGAACGATGATGCGTCCGCCGGACAGGCCCTTGCCGGCGTAGTCGTTGACCTCGCCGTAGATGCGCATCGTCTCACCGCGCGGGATGAACGCACCGATGGACTGGCCTCCGGAACCGTGCAACGTCATATCGATCGTGTCGTCCGGCAGACCTTCGGCCTGGTAACGCTTGGTGATCTCATAGCCGAGCATGGTGCCGACAGTACGGTTCACGTTGCGGATCGGCAGCTCGATGCGCACTGGCTCCTTGTGCTGCAGGGCAGGCTGGGCGAGTTCGATGAGCTTGTTGTCCAGCGCCTTCTCCAGCTCATGGTTCTGCTTCTCGGTGTTGTGCAGGATCGTGCCCGGAGTGGGACCGACCTGACGCAGTACGTTGCTCAGATCCACGCCGTCGGACTTCCAACGCTTGATGGCCTCGTCCTGATCCAAGCACTCGACGTGACCGACCGCCTCTTCAAGCGTGCGGAAGCCGAGCTGAGCGAGGATCTCGCGCACCTCTTCGGCGATGAACATGAAGAAATTGACCACGTGCTCGGGCTTGCCACGGAATCGGGCACGCAGCTCCGGATCCTGGGTGGCGATGCCCTGCGGGCAGGTGTTCTTCTGGCATGCGCGCATCATCACGCAACCCTCGACGATCAGAGCTGCGGTGGCGAAGCCGAACTCCTCGGCACCCAGCAGCGCGGCGATGACCACATCGCGGCCGGTCTTGAGCTCGCCGTCGCACTGCACGACGATGCGGGAGCGCAGACCGTTGAGGATCAGAGTCTGCTGCGTTTCGGACAGGCCGATCTCCCACGGGGTTCCGGCGTGCTTGATCGCGTTGAGCGGGGCGGCACCGGTACCACCGTCATATCCGGAGATCAGCACCACGTCGGCATGGCACTTGGCCACGCCTGCGGCGATGGTTCCCACGCCGAACTCGGAGACGAGCTTGACGTGGATTCGGGCCTTCGGGTTCGCCATCTTCGCATCGTTGATCAGCTGCTTGAGATCCTCGATGGAGTAGATGTCGTGGTGCGGCGGCGGGGAGATAAGCTCCACGCCCGGGGTTGCGTGACGGACCTTGGCGATCCACGGCGGGACCTTGGCACCGGGCAGGTGGCCGCCCTCGCCGGGCTTGGCACCCTGTGCGAGCTTGATCTGCAGATCCGTGGCATGCACCAGATAGTCGCTGGTCACGCCGAATCGCGCGGATGCGATCTGCTTGATCTTGCTGTAGCGCAGCGGATCGTTGATACGGTCATCGGATTCGCCACCCTCACCCGAATTGGAACGGGCCCCGAGCTGGTTCATGGCGATGGCCAGCGTCTCATGCGCCTCCTGGGAGATGGAGCCGTAGCTCATGGCACCGGTGGAGAAACGCTTGACGATCTCGCTGGCGGGCTCGACCTCGGAGATGTCGATGGGCTTGCGCTTGGAGTTGAACTTCATGAGTCCGCGCAACGTCATCAGACGGTTCGACGTGTCGTTGATGTGGCTCGAGTACTTCTTGAACATCGCGTAGTCGCCACGCTGGGTGGACTGCTGGAGCAGGAAGATCGCCTCGGGATCGTTGAGATGGTCCTCACCGGTGCGACGCCACTTGTATTCACCGCCGGTACGCAGGTTGCGATGCGGAGTGGCGGTCCACTGGTTCGGGTAGGCCACGCGGTGACGGATCGCCACCTCTTCGGCGAGCTCGTCGAGTCCGACGCCGCCGACACGGGACGTGGTGCCGGTGAAGTAGCGGTCGATGACTTCCTGACTGAGGCCGATGGCCTCGAACAGCTGGGCGCCACGGTAGCTCATGATGGTGGAGACACCCATCTTGCTCATGATCTTGAGCACGCCCGTGGAAAGGGCCTTGATGAGGTTCTTCACCGCCTGAGCGGGCTCGACCTTGACATAGCCGCGGCGGGACAGATCCTCCACGGATTCGAGGGCAAGATACGGGTTCACGCAGGCCGCGCCATAGGCGATGAGCAAGGCTACGTGGTGAATCTCGCGCACATCACCCGCCTCCACTGCCATGGAGATCTGGGTGCGGGTGTGACGGCGCAGCAGGTGATGCTGTACGGCGCTGGTGAGCAGCAGGGACGGGATCGGACCCCACGTGTGGTTCGAGTCGCGGTCGGACAGCACCAGGAAGTTCTTGCCATCGGCGATGGCCTGATCGATCTCGGAGAAGATCTCCTCGAGACGCTCCTCCAAAGCCTTGCCGCCGCCGGCGACCTGGTACAGACCCTTGACGACGAACGGACGGTAGTATCCGCCGAGCACCTTGGCACGATCGAGTCGCTTGAGCTGGGCCATCTCATCGCTGTCAATGACCGGCAGCGGAATGAGGACCTTCTTGGCGTGCAGCTCGGAATCCTCGAGCAGGTTGGGCTCGGGGCCGATGGCGGATTCGAGGCAGGTGACGATCTCCTCGCGCTCCCAGTCAAGCGGCGGGTTGGTCACCTGGGCGAACTTCTGGGTGAAGTAGTCGAACAGCATGCGCGAACGCTTGGAGAGCACCGGCAGAGGCACGTCGTTGCCCATGGAGCCGAGCGGCTCCTTGCCGGTGTTGGCCATGGGCGTGAGCAGCAGCTTGAGGTCCTCCTCCGTGTAGCCGAAGGCACGCTGTCGGCGCTGCACGGACTGGCCGGAGTGGTTCACATGCTCACGGGCGGGCAGCTGGTTGAGCTCGACGGAGTTTCCTTCCACCCACTGGCGATAGGGATGCAGGGATGCGAGGTTGCGCTTGATCTCCTCGTCGGGGACAATGCGTCCTTCGGCGGTGTCGATGAGGAACATCTTGCCGGGTTCGAGACGGCCCTTCTCGACGATGTGGTCCTGGGCGATCTCATTGAGGACACCGGCCTCGGATGCGAGCACCACGTAGCCGTCGTCGGTAACCTGCCAGCGACCCGGACGGAAGCCGTTGCGGTCAAGCAGTGCACCGACCTGGGTACCGTCGGTGAACACGATGTCGGCGGGACCGTCCCACGGCTCGATCAGCGTGTTGTTGTATTCGTAGAAGGCCCTGATGTCGGGATCCAGCTTGTCGTTCTTCTCCCAGGCCGGCGGCAGCATCATGGAGATGGCGTGCGGCAGGGAACGGCCGGCGAGGTGCAGCAGTTCGAGACACTCGTCGAAGGTGCCGGAATCGGAATAGCCGGGGGTATTGATCGGCAGCAGGGGCTTGAACTCGCCGAGCAGTTCGGAGCTGAGACGTCCCTCTCGGGCGGACAGCCAGTTGCGGTTGCCCTGGATCGTGTTGATCTCGCCGTTATGGGCAAGCAGACGGAACGGCTGAGCCAGAGGCCAGCTCGGGAACGTGTTGGTGGAGAAGCGGGAATGGACGATGGCGATAACGGTCTTCATCGAGGGATCGGACAGATCCTTGAAGAAGGGCTTGAGCTGCATCGTGGTGAGCATGCCCTTGTACGTGATGGTACGCGCGGACAGCGAGGCGAAGTACACACCCACCTCGTGCTCCACGCGCTTGCGCACACGGAACGCCTTGCGCTCAAGTTCGATGCCGCCCAGCTTCGCACCGTCGGCATCGGCCAGCACCAACGTCTTGAACGCGGGCATGGAGGACAGCGCCTGAAGACCCAGCCCGTTCGGATCGGTGGGCACGACTCGCCAGGCAAGCACCTCGAGGCCCTCCTCCTCGGCGATGGAGGCAATGGCCTTCTCCTGCTGGGATGCGGCCTCGATATCGCGATCAAGGAAGGCTATACCGGCGATGTAGTGGCCCGGATCGGGAAGCGCCACATCGATGGTGTTGCGCATGAACTCGTCTGGCATGCTCATCAGGATGCCCGCACCGTCGCCGGTGTTCTCTTCGGCGCCGACGGCACCACGATGGTCGAGGTTGATCAGCACTTCGATGGCATCATCGACGATCTTGCGCTCGGGAATCTTATTGAGGGTGGTGACCATGCCAACACCACAGGCGTCATGCTCCGAGATTGGATCATACATGCCTTCTGGAGTATGGATCGTCAGGTCAAGCGGAGCTTTTGTCACCGAAATCACCTCTGGACTAGGGCAGGACTCACCTGCATTTTGAATTGCCTTGACAGAATACAGCCACAATGTATCTTAGACGCAATCAAGGGCACATATCACACTTGCCGAAAGTTTTAAAGACTTTTCTTTTCTAGGGCTCACAGACGTTCCATATAATGAGACGACTTCCGTCACACCCTCAGTTTTCGTCGTCATATGAGAGCTTCTCAGCCGTCATTTTTCAAGCTCGTAACATTTCTCCGGGAATGCGATGCCATCACGTCGTCATTCGACACGAAAAATGGAAGACACGCGACGACACGCCCGGATTTTTCAAGGAACACAAATATTCTTCGACATTCATGGCGATCAGCCCCTCGCCACTCGACACCGCATCGTCCGTATCGCATACCGATTCCGCTTTCGTGGGAGGCGGCTTCGCCGTATACAGTGAAGCGCATGTTCACCTTCGAGCAGTTGACGCGTTGCAATCGGACCGAACTGGCGATTTGCCGGTTCGTCTCCACTCATATGGAGTCGGCGTCGTATATGTCGGTGCGTGAACTTGCCGCCGCCACCTACGTGTCGCCATCCACCGTAATGCGCTGGTGCGCCAAGATGGGATTCACCGGATTTGATTCGTTCAGGGCCACGGTACGCAGAGCGGTCTCCCAGCGGAATGACGATCCGGCGCCTCAGGCCGATCTAGGCGAACTCTCATTGTTCTTCTCACGTGCCGACTCCCCTGCATTCGAAGCGATGCTCGGCCATGCGACGGCGCTGCTGGAGCATGCCGAGCCGATCATGTTCGTCGGCGAGGGGTCATCCGGCACCATCGCCGATTATGGTGCACGATTGTTTGCCAATCTAGGATTATTCGCCATCGGTCTGACGGACGCCTTCTACCCAACCTCCTCATTCGCCCGGAAGACCATGGCGGTCATCGCCGTATCGGAAAGCGGCGAAACATCGAAGCTGCTGGAACTGACGACAGGACTCGCAGAGTGCGGCGCTACAGTACTCGCATTGACCAACACTCCCGACAGCACGCTGGCGGCCATGTCCGACTGGTCGTTCGCAGCCGGACTGTCATCCGAACGAGTCAACGGCGGATACAACGCAACCAGCCAGCTGCCCGCCGTGTTCATCATCGAATCATTGGCACGACGTCTCGTCAGGCTCCGGCAGGATCGGAACCGTTGATCTGACGCAGCACCCGGCACGGGTTGCCGACGGCGACCACGTTCGACGGAATGTCGCGGGTGACGACAGAACCAGCACCGATCACCGTACCATCGCCAATGGTCACGCCGGGAAGCACAATGACACCGCCGCCCAGCCAGCAACCGCGTCCGATGCGGATCGGTCGGGCATACGTGTTCCAGCGGTAATGCGTATCGCCCGGCTTCCAATCCTCGACAAGACGATCCGCAAGTTCCACCGGATGCGTGGCCGTATACAACTGCACATTCGACGCGATCAACGTGTCCGACCCGATGGTGATCGTATTGCAGTCCACAAACGTACAGTTCATATTGACCGACACATTGCTGCCGATGTGGATATTCCGGCCGTAGTCGCAAATAAACGGCAGACCAACCGACACATTGTCACCAATCGTGCCGAACAGGGATTCGAGGATCTCACGTTTACGCGTTTTCGCATCATAAGGAAGTCGATTGTATTCGGCGAGCAGCCGTCTGGCCGTGTTCTTGTAGTCAAGGAAGATCGGATCATGGCAGTCGTAGACTTCTCCTGCCATGCATTTATCGAGTTCGTTCATTTCTCTTCCCCTCACTCGGTCACGTCAAGACGACGATCGTGCCAATAATATTCGCGGTCATGTTCGCCGATGGGCCGTTTCACTGTGCAGGGCACGCCCATGGCGACCACGTTCGACGGAATGTCACGGGTAACGACCGAACCGGCACCGATCACGCTGTTGTCCCCGATGGTCACGCCCGGCAGGATGCTTACATTGGATCCGACCCACACGTTGCGTCCGATATGCACCGGCAGCGCATACGTGTAGTGGTGCTCACGCATGACGGGCAGAATCGGATGTCCCGCGGTGGCGATGGTGACGGACGGACCGAACATCGCATAGTCGCCGATCCAGATTTCCGCATCATCAACCATGCTCATGAACGCGTTGATATAGATACCCTTGCCAAGATGCACACGCCTGCAGCCGTTGTTCGCGTGCAACGGCGTCTCGATATGCACTCCCTCACCGACTTTGGCACACATGTCCGCAAGTAATTCGGCGCGGCAGTATTGTTCGGTCGGCTTCGTCTGGTTGTACTCCCATAGTTTGCCCTGCCAGGCAAGCTGCCCGTCCATGATGGCGGGATCGTCATAATGGTACGGCAGTCCCGCATCTCTGCGCGCCACGTTGTTCATGTCATCTGTCTCACGTCCATCATGCATCGTCGCCTTGCTCCTTACCGTCCACATCCACAGTGGCACACTGGTATGGTAGCGACAATCGGGCGACGTTCCGGGACGGACCGGCTGCGTTTGGCACGATCCGTACCAGATGCGGAACAATGCCGGTGCGATCGCCCGCGCCGATCCAGCGTAATCGCCGACGACGGCGATTGATGCCTACAGCACATCCCGCAGCGCTTGCAGGAACGCATCGGCAGCGGGAGGCAGCGGCTGGGCCGCCTTCCAGGCGATTGCCAGATGCGTGGATACCTCCGGCGCGAAGGGACGAAAGCACAGACCAGTCGCATCCGAAGCGTCGACCATACCCTCCGGTCCGACGGCGCATGCGTACCCCTCCTGCACGAAGCAACTGGCGTTGTACATGAGGTTCGTCGTACCGACCACCCGCAGACGCTTCGCATACCGACCAAGCCAACCCGACAGGTCGCCGCGCTCCAGCACGCCACGCGGCATGATCAGCGGCACGCCATCAAGGTCCCTCGGTTCGATCCGAGTCCGCTCGGCAAGCGGATGATCGCGACGCATGAGCACACCCATCGGATCGCCGCCCGGCAACGGCAATGACCCGTATCGACCCATATCCACCGGTTGCACGAGCACGCCGAAATCGGCCAGCCCGTTGTCAAGACGCTCCATGATGTTGGCACCGAAGTCATCATGCAGTTGCACCGTGATGTTCGGATGACGCCCTCGCAGCAGCATGGCCGCGCGAGCGACGGTATGCATGACCACGCTCTGCGCCGCAGCGATATGAACCTCACCGACGATGTCGCGCCCTTCCCCCATCTCCGAACGGGCACGATCGGCGAGTTCCACGATCTCCCTGGCCCGCCGATACATCAGACGCCCCTCCCCCGTCAACGCGATCTCGCGAGCACGATTGCCGCGGACGAACAGCTTGACCCCAAGCTCATCCTCAAATCCGCTCATCTGCCGGGACAGCGCCGGCTGACTGATACGCAGCACATCCGCGGCGGCGGTCACGCCCCCCTCCTCGACCACCGCAATGAAATGACGCAATACCTTCAATTCCATGTTCCCTCTCCCGCGTCTACGGCAGCAATGCTAAATACATGCATACAGCACATATATATAAATACTATAGCGACATTTGTAATATAAAAACACCCCTCATACCATTGCAGACAACAGCCCTGACGGAGCTGCAACACCCTTGGAAGCCCCAATCGCACCATACGGAAAAGAACGAAAGGATATCCCATGGCAACGCTTCACCCATCCCGCAACATCATGCTTCTGGTCGGTGCCGGGCAGATCGGCATGGCCATCGCCCGCCGCATGGGATACGGCATGACCATCCTCGTGGCGGACAAGAACCCCGACCACGCCGCCGATATCGCGCGGACCATGACGAACGCCGGTTTCGACGCCCGCCCGGAAACCGTGGACCTCGCCTCACGCGATTCCATCACCGCGCTCATCGGCAAGGCGACCTCCCTCGGCGATCTCACCATGCTGGTCAACGCGGCCGGCGTCTCTCCAAGCCAGGCATCCATCGAAACGATCCTGAACGTGGACCTGTATGGCACTGCCGTGCTGCTCGAGGAGGTCGGCAAGGTCATCGCACCCGGCGGCGTGGGCGTGACGATCTCCAGCCAGTCCGGCCACCGCATGAAGCAGCTCACCGCCGAAGAGGACCGTCTGCTGGCCACCACACCCACCGAGGAACTGCTCGGTCTCGACATGCTGCAACCCGGCAACATCACGGACACACTGCACGCCTACCAGATGGCCAAGCGCTGCAACGAGAAGCGCGTGATGGCCCAGGCCGTGGTATGGGGCGAGCGCGGGGCGCGACTCAACTCCATTTCCCCCGGCATCGTCGTCACGCCGCTGGCCATCGATGAGTTCAACGGCCCGCGTGGCGACTTCTACAAGAACATGTTCGCCAAGTGCCCGGCCGGACGCCCCGGCACGGCCGACGAGATCGCCAACGTGGCCGAACTGCTCATGAGCGAGCGCGGCGCGTTCATCACCGGCACCGATGTGCTCGTGGACGGCGGCGCCACCGCCAGCTACTTCTACGGCCCGCTCCAGCCCACCGAGTGAACAGAGGCAATCAATCATGACCAGACCATCATCCGTATTGTTCGTCGGCGCTACCGGCAGCGTCGGCAGACTCGCCGTCGCCGAGGCGCTGCGGCAGGGATACCATGTGCGCGCCTTGGTGCGCGGCGCCTCGCACGCCGGGCTGCTCCAAGGCGCCGAACTCTTCGAGGGCGACCTGACCTCGGTCGAATCGCTCTCCCGGGCATTGGAAGGCATCGACGGCATCGTGTTCACCATGGGCTCGCACGTCAGCGCGGCGACGATCGAACAGGTCGACTACGGCGCGGTGCGCAACGCGCTCATCGCGCTGGACGGACGCAAGGTGCGCATCGCATTGATGACCGCGATCGGCATCACCAACATGGACAGCTCTTACAACAGACGATATCAGGCCCATGATTGGAAGCGCCGGTCGGAATGGCTGGTGCGGGCGAGCGGCAACGAGTACACCATCGTACGACCCGGCTGGTTCGACTACGGATCGCCCGACGAGCGCCGTTTGGTGTTCTTGCAGGGGGACGGCCGACGCACCGGCAGCCCGTCAGATGGGGCCGTCTCGCGCGACCAGATAGCACGAACGCTGGTGGACGCCCTCGGTTGCGGGGATGCCGTGGGGAAGACGCTCGAACTCGTCGCCGAGCGCGGCGAGGAACAAGCCGACCTCACGCCGTTGTTCGCTGCACTGGAACGAGATACCCCCGGCAACCTCGACGGCGTGCGTGACGAGGACAACTTCCCGCCGTCCGACCAACCACAGCGGGTGCTCACGGATCTGCGTCGTATTCGCGCGATGAACGCGTGAGCGAAACCGCAGCCCCCCTCCCTCAGTCTCGCATGAGCCCTCCGAGAGGCCAGTACAAGGCCAATCAGCCTCCGGCCTACTCACGGGGCACACCGTGGCAGTCAGCGAAGCGATCAGCAAGCGACTGGGCGGCGCGACGATTCCGATTGTGCCACCTCACGCCTCCGGACATCGTGTCAGGGCGGAGACGTTGGACGCGCTCATAGTCCTGTCGCCGGTGCGAATCTGCATATCATCCACCAGAGTGCAGTCGAAATCGGTATTGACGAGACCAATGGGGCCGCCGGACATCAATGGTTCGGCAACCCCATATGGCGTTCGCGGCGCGACGGCCGACTTTACAATTTACAAAGCCAGCCCCTCGGCCCACTTGGCGAGTTTGGTATCGCTCTCGTTTGCGCCCACGCGGCGACCCGGCACCCAATGGGCGGCGGGGGCCGAATCGTGCAACTGCACGCCGTCGGCACCGCGCGTGCTGGATCCGGAGGTCGCGAACGTGACGCTGGTCCTGCCCTCCCAGTCCTCGCTTTCGAGGAACGTGCGCACCACGCGCGGCGCGGTCTCCCACCACAGCGGGTATCCGACGAACACCACGTCGTAGCCGTTCACGTCGATCGGAGTCTTCAACGCCGGACGAATGTCGCGGTTGCGGTGCACGACGCTGGTGCGGCTGCCGGAGTCACGCCAGTCGAGATCGGCGGCGGTGTACGGCTCGGCGGGTTCGATTTCCTTGAGGTCGGCGCCGATCGCGTGCGCGAGGCGTTCGGCGACCTCACGCGTGGTGCCGGTGGCGGAGAAATACGTGACAAGCATGCGCTTGGACATGATGCTTCCTTTCCTTCATCCCGATACGGGCAGTCTGTCGTTCGATTTCAGTAATACCCACCTCAAGCGCTCGAAGACAAACGCATGCGAGATCGATCAGCGCCGCCGGCCGGTGAAGGGCATGGGCCTGCGATGGGGCGCGACGGCCGTGCCCGCGACCGAGCCGTCGGGTTCGGACACGTCAGCATTGAGGTGGACGGTGAGCGGGCCGAATGGCAGACGCACGCGAATGTCGAACGAATGCCGCGTCCCGTCGCGCACGCCATCCCGGTAGGATGCCACGATTCCCATGACCTTCGCCTTGCCGTGGAACGATGTTCGGGTCGCGTCGTCGTAGGAGACGATCACGGGAATCGCAATTACGCCCACCGGCGAGTTGAGCCGCACGTCGTAGCGGGCGGTGAGTGCCGGGTCGTCGCCGGGGTCGGGCGTAAGACGCGCGGCGGCGGCATCGCGGACGGTTCCGGCTATCTTCGGGGCCGCCTCGTGCGGCGGAACGGGTACGCGCACGGCCACATGTCTGCGCGGGAAGAGATCGTGCAGGAGTCGCACATGCCACCGTCCGTCCCGCTTCACCGCGACATCCCCCGCGGGTTCGGAGGCCGCCCGGACCAAGGCCGGGATCCTCGCAAGCTTCGGGTTGATGGCGAGCGCGTTGCCGGTGAACGCCATGCACTTCTGCTCCTCGGTGAGCTTGTCGGTCCCCTCCAGCGCCCGAGCCTGACCGAGCACCGCCTCGATGGGCGTGTAGGGGGTGTCCGACCCGTACAGCAGGTGGGTGTCCGGCACATTGCGTAGAAGGTCGGCTAGCTGCTTGGGCTCACTGAATCCGGCGAGGTCGTAATACACGTGGGACATGGCGTCCATATAGTCGACACGGCGGTCCGGATCAGCGAAGCGCAGCATGAACGCAAAGCTTTCGAACCGGTCGGCGAGAATGGAAACGAACGCGCCGGCGTGCGGTATCACCCAACGGATGCTCGGGAACTTGACGAACGTGTCCTCCAGCACCATGTTGGTGAAGGCCCGCGTGGTTTCCACGAAGTACTCGAAAGCAGGAAGGGACAGGCCCTCGCATGCGCCAGGCACGGACACGGGCGGCGCGGTGGGGTGGACGATCACCATAGCGCCACGATCGTCCAGTTCGCTCATCACCGGGTCGAGCCGGGGGTCGCCGAGGTACACGCCGTGATGGTTGGTCGTCAGTCCCACGCCGTCAGCCTTGAGCTCGTCGAGCGCGCGCCGGGCTTCCGCCGCGGATGCCTCGGCCCACGGCAGTGGTAACGTGGCAATCAGACCGAACCGGGTTGGGTCCTCGGCGGCGATCGCCGCTCCCTGGTCGTTGATCTTCCGGGCCAGCCGCAGACAGTCGTCCATCTGCGGCAGGAAGACGTTCGGCGAGGAAAGCTCCAAATGCGCGTAGGCGATACCGAGCAGGTCCATCTTGTCGCGCTGCCAGTCGGGAGTCCAGTAGTCGGGCGTGGGATAGCCGTCCGGGTTGCCGGGATAATGCGCACGCAGGAATTCCAGGTACGCAGGCGGCAGGTAGTGCGACTGGAAGTCGACCTTGCCGCGGAAGCGCAGCGGAGCGGCATCATTCGATTCGACCGGATGGTTCATAGGTTTTCCTTTCTTCCTCCATTCCCGGCTCATTCCACGCTCTTCAACGCACCGAGCATATCCACGTCCTTGAGGCGGCGCCAGACCACCCAGCCGAGCATGGCGAGCACCACGACCACCACGGCAAGCGGCACGGCGAACGCAGACCAGGCGAGGGCCGGGTCGAACATGACCTCGTCGGGCGGCACCTCGGTGATGATGTAACGGTGCAGGACGGCCCCGAACCCGTATCCCGCCAACACGCCGAGCACGGACAGGATGATCGTTTCACGATAGATATACATGGTCGTTTCCCCGGTATGGAAGCCGAGCACCTTGATGGTGGACAGTTCGCGAATGCGTTCGGACACGTTGAGGTTGGTGAGGTTGTAGAGAATCACCACCGCAAGCAGCGCGGCCACCAAGATGAGCACCTCCATGATCTGGTCGAGCGAGTCGACGATCGTGGCCACTTGGTTCCTCATGGTGATGTTCTGCACCACGCCCTTGACCCCGTCCACAGTCATAAGGTCAGCTCCCTGCCTGTTGGCGTTGCCCACGGACGAATCCTTGAGACGGACCATGTAGGCGTTGGACTGGTAGTCGGCGTCGAACGCGCGACCGTAGCCACCGGAGGACATGAACATGAAGTGGCCGATGTACATTTCGGTCACGCCGTCCACGCGCACCTTGCGCTCCGTGCCGTCGGGATCCGTCACGGATATGGCATCCCCGGCCTTGGCACCGAGCATGTCCGCCATGCGTTCGGAGATGATCGCGCCTCGGTCGGTCAGGACCTGCGGGTCGTGCGAGACGCGGTCGCGCAGGGTGATGTAGTCTCCGAAGTTGTAGGCGTCGTCGGTGACGATGAGCGTGATCGTCTGCTTGTCGCCCTGTTTGCCGGCGGTGGTGGTGAGCTCCTCGTAGCGGATCGGCGCGGATTGGTCGATCGCCCTGTTGCCGTCATCCCCGTCCGCCGGGGCGACGGCCTTGGATACGGCGTCGCGCTGGTCCGCGTTGTTGTCTGATTTCTCCGCCACGATCAGGTCATAATGAATTATGCTGCCGAACTGGCGCTCGCTGATTTGGCCGATCGACGCCTGTACGCCCAGCCCCGCGGTGAGCAGCGACACCGCGCCGGCCACGCCGAAGATGGTCATGAAGCCGCGAGACTTGTAACGGAATAGGTTGCGGGCCGTGACCTTACGGGTGAAGCTCAGGCGGTCCCACACGGGCGTGATCCGCTCGAGGAAGATCTTCGAGCCCTTGGCGGGCGGTTTGGGCAGAAGCAGCGCGGCGGGCCTCTCCTTGAGCTCGCGGGACGCGGCGATCCACGCGGGCGCCACGGCGCTCGCCCATGCAAGCAGAAACGCGGCGGCGGTCACGCCCAGATGGAAGTGCAGCTCGATGCGCGGCATGGTGAATCCGGAATCGTAGGCATGGTAGACAATGAGCGGCAGGATGGTGTGCCCGGCCGCCACACCCAGAACCGTGCCGGCTGTAGAGGCGGAGAAGCCGTAGACGAGGAATTTCTTCATGATGTCCGCGTTCCCGTATCCCAACGCCTTGAGGGTGCCGGAATTGGTGCGCTCCTCATCCACCATGCGGCCCATGGTGGTGAACGTGACCAGCGCGGCCACGAAGTACAGGAAGATCGGGAAGATGCGCGCGAGTTTCATGACGATGTCCGCGATGATCTCGTACACGCGATATCCCTCGGAGGTGAGTCCCTCACGCCGTCCGTCGATCGAGTACGCGGGCACTTCGAGGGTGTCCACCTTTTCGCTCGCCAGTTTGATCTGACGTTCCGCGTCAGCGATCTGCTTCTCGGCCTCGGGCTTGGCGTCATTGAATTCCTTGAGCTTCTGGTCGTATTCGTCCTCGGCTTTCTCGAGGTCGCGCTGGCCTTGGATCATCTGTGAGGCACCGTCGGACGCCGATCCGGATGCGGCCGTGGAGACGGCGTGCCCGAGTTCAGTCTGCCTGGATGCAAGCAGTTTTTGGGCTTCCGCGATCGCGGCCGCGTTCTTTTGGTACTCCTCGGATCCCTGATCGAGCTTGGCAGCCCCTTCGTTGAACTGTTCAAGGCCGCTGTTGTATTGGTTCAGCATGGCGTTGTATGTGTCCGCGGCCGTGTTCCAGTCGGCGAGCGCCTGATCGTACCGCCCCTTGAAGCTTTGGTATGCCCTGCCGGTTATTCCGGTTTTCTCCCATGAAGCTAGGAGACGGCCAGTGGCGTCGAGCGCCGTCTTGGATGCGTCGAGCGCCGCGCGGGCCACGGTGAGCTGCTTGCCGGCCTGATTGAGCTGCTGCCAGGTGAGTTCAAGACCGCTCTGGCCCTGATTGAGTTGCTGTGCGCCGGCGTCGAGCTGGGTTTGGGCGGCGGAGAGCGTGGAGTTGGCGGAAGCGATCTGCGCGGTGGCGCCGGCGAGTTCGGCGGCCGCGGAGGATGCCTGATCGACGGCGTCGAGCTGGCCTTGGGTAATCTGGTCCTTGCCGGATTCGATCTGCGCCTTGGCGTCGTCGAGCTGAGTTTGGGCGTCCGCGAGCTGCTGTTTGGCGTCGTCCACCTGCTCCTGCGCCTTGGCGATCTGCTCACGGCGTTCGGAGCGGATGGAGTCGCGGCGGGCGGCGGGCTGGTTGGCGAGCCGCCGGGAGAGCATGGTCTTGTGGTCCTGCACGCGGTCGCGGTAGGCGTCATCCCAGTAGTTCAGTCCGGCTGTGTCCTCAAAGGTGACGCGGCCGATCATTGCCACTGACGAGTCGAACGTGCCCGCAGTGACCACGGCGTATCCGTCAAGTTCGCCGGATCCGGCGGTGGACTGTCCCATGTTGAGGTTGGAGACGATGTCGCTGGCCTCTACGAAGCCGACCACGGTGAAGTCGGTCCGTCTGAGCACGGTGTCGCCGGCGAGGTCCGGCAGTTCGGTCACGCGGATGGAGCTGCCCACGGCGAACCGATCACGCTCCCCCGAGTCAAGCGCGATCTCCCCGGCCGCTTGCGGTAGTCGGCCCTCCACGACCTCATAGGTGGAGACGGTCTCGGGCAGCGAGTGGATACGAAGGCTGTAATCGCTGTCCGCGATCGTCACATCCTTGAAGTAGCCGAATTCGGCGTCCTTCACGCCGGCTGTTCCACGAATGATCGCCTCGTCGTCGGCGGTTAGGCCGTAGTCGCTGATCACGGTCACATCCGCAAGATTGTGCTCGTCGTAGAACGCGCGGCCTGTGGCCCGCATGTCGGGCGCGGTGGCGAACAGACCCACGAGGGCGAACGATCCTAGGGCCATGAGGCTCACGATGGAGGCGAACCTCCCCTTGGATTTGGCGAGGGTGGCACGGATGTCGCGCCACAGCATGCGTTTGCGAGGTCTGCGAAGCCTGCGAGACGTCATAGCGTTCACCATTCCAAGTCCTCGATGTCCATGGGGTGCTCGTTGACCTCGATGGATTTAACTCGCGCGTCATGCATGTGGATCACGCGATCAGCGATGGGCGCGATGGCGGAGTTGTGGGTGACGATCACCACGGTGGCGCCCTTGACGCGGCTCTGGTCCTGCAGGATGCGCAGCACCTGCTTGCCGGTGTTGTAGTCGAGCGCACCGGTCGGCTCGTCGCACAGGAGAATCTTGGGGTTCTTGGCCACAGCGCGGGCGATGGCGACGCGCTGCTGCTCACCGCCGGAGAGCTGCGCCGGGAAGTTGTCGATGCGGTCCTTCAGCCCCACATCCACGAGCGCCTGAACCGGATCCTGCGCATCGCGCACGATTTCGGAAGCGAGTTCGACGTTCTCCTTCGCGGTGAGATTCGAGACGAGGTTGTAGAACTGGAATACGAACCCGATATCGGTGCGGCGGTAGTCGGTCAACTGCCGTGCAGTGTAGTTCGAAATGTCTTTGCCGTCGATGATCACCTGCCCCTCGCTGTTGGTGTCCATGCCGCCGAGAATGTTGAGCACAGTCGATTTGCCGGCGCCGGATGCACCGAGGATGATCGCCAGCTCGCCTTTCTCGATGCTGAAGTTCACGTCGTTGTTGGCGACGATAGTGGCGTCGCCCATATGGTAACGCTTGAAACTATGCATCATTTCAATGTAGGCCATCGATACCACCCTCCTTTGAATAAACAACATGTTGATTCACTGCCATGATGATAAAGACGGCACAAAAGCCATGTCAACGAACGATTTCTGCCATTCTGTTCAAATTGAACAGACTTATAAAATCCGTTCATTATGGCATTAAATGAACAGCATGTTGATAGATTCTGTTGTAGATTGCTATGATTCAGCAATAGCCGATCACACAACTCAACTCATACTTGAGGAGAAGCCCATGGCATCCGCAACCGGCAAACGCAATACGAAAACCGAAGCCAAAATCAAGTCCGCATTCACCACGCTGGTTAAGTCGAAAGGCTTCGAAGCGATGACCGTCAGCGATATCGCTCGAACCGCAGACATCAATCGCGGCACGTTCTATATGCATTATGTCGACAAGTTCAACCTGCGCCAACAACTCATCAACGACACCATTGACGATTTGACGCGCATTCTCGTCGAACGCGTCAATCCAACCGAACCAACGATCAGTCAAGCCGGCAAATCAGTCGTTGACGTATTTCAATCTCAATCCATCGCCAAAGCACTGCAATATGTGAAAAACGACTATGCATTCTTCGACGCGATATCACAATCCGGCAACGATATGTCTCTTTACGAGCGCTTCAAGGACGTGCTCAAACGACTCATCATCACGCAAGCGAAACACCGAGACGCCGAACCACAAACCATCTACAACGGCATTCCGGCCGACTATGCGATGGAAATTCTCGTCTCCGCCGTCGCCTCTATCGTCTGGCTGTGGATTCGACGAGGATGCAAAGAATCCCCTGAGGAAATATGTCTCATTATCGAACACAACAAAACCACCGCACCGGCGGACATTCTGTGGTGACTGCGCTCGCGCCCAGGTCTGGCACATCGCGCTGTCATGGTGGTGCCATGTGGGACCCCGCTCACCGTGACCCATGGCTCGTATTCTTCGACGGATTCAACGGCGTGCGCTCGGAAGCGCGCAGTCGCGGACGACCCTGCACCACCTCGACCTGTGCGGGCGGCGGCTCACGGCCGGTGCGTTGGGCCTCGATCTGCCCATACAGCATGCGGAAGGCCCGCTCCCCCATCTCATGGAAATTCTGGGTGTAGCTGGTGAGCGCCGGTTCCCACATGGCGTCGAAGCGCATATCGTCGAACCCCACCACGCTCACGTCATCCGGGACGCGCTGGCCCGCCTCGCGCAGCCCCTTCATCACCGCGATGGCGATCTCGTCGGTGGCGGCGAATATGGCGGTCACATCCTTGCGTGCGCCGAGCGTCCGCCCGAGCGAGACCGCCGCGCCGAGGTCGCCGAAGGGCGCCAGAATCGGTTCCAGAGCCTCGACACCACGCTCGGCAAGCGCATCACGCCAGCCGTTCGAGCGTGAGTTGTCGCCGGTCTCACGATCCCATGCGACATGGAGGACCTGCTCATGCCCCAGATCCAGCAGGTGCATCGTCATCCAACGTCCGCCGTCGCGCTCGGCGTTAATCACCTGATAGTCTCCGTCGCCAAAACCACCTCCCACCACAACGGACGGCACGTCCTTCGGCAGCCGCTTCAGCGCCTCGACGCCGGCCCAGCCATACTCATAGACGATGACGCCCGCCGGCCGCACGGACAGCCCCATACGCACGCGCGCCTCGACCGACCCCATGTCCGATTCATCCAGCGAAACAATGTTGGACGGATTTTAGTGGTGGTTGCAACACCTGAGTGATTGCCACCTTGAGTGGTGGTCTTTGGAATGGTGTGATCGTATCATGCGGCGTTGATGAGCTCGAGGATTCTTTCGCTGGGTTTCCTGTAGTCGAGTGTTTTGCGTGGCCTGTCGTTGAGTTCCTCGGCGACCGCGTCCAGGTAGTCTTCTGGGTAAATGCTTAGGTCGGTGCCTTTGGGGAAGTACTGGCGCAGGAGCCCGTTGGTGTTCTCGTTGGTGCCGCGCTGCCATGGGAGTGCGGGTCGCAGAAGTAGACCTGCATGTCCAGGGCCGTCGAGATGCGCTTGTGCAGGGCGAGCTCGCTTCCCTGGTCCCAGGTCAGCGAGTTGCGCAGGAGCCTGGGCAGGTGCCGCATTTTATGGATGACGGCCTGTTGGACGTGTTCGGCGTCGTGCCCGTCGGGCAGGTGCAGGAGGATCGTGAACCGTGTCGTGCGTTCCACGAGCGTGCCGATCACGCTTTTGTTGGCCGCGCCGCAGATCAGGTCGCCCTCCCAGTGGCCGGGCACCGCACGGTCCTCGACCTCGGCGGGCCTTTGCGAGATCATCACCATGGGTTCGCGGAAGCGGGGTTTGCGCGAGTCCGCCTGGCCGTGGGGCCGACGTCGGGCCCGCCCGCTCCTGAGGGCCTTGGCGATGTCCTTTTTCAGTTCTCCCTTGGCTTGGACGTAGATGGCCTGGTAGATCGTCTCCGTGCACACGTGCATGTCCTCATTATCCGGGAAGTCCGCCCGCAGACACCCCGCGATCTGCTCGGGGCTCCAATGCGCCTTCAGTCCGGAGCGGATGTAGTCGAGCAGGCCCGGCACCGTATGCACCTTCGCCGGCTTGGGCCGTCTGAGCCGGTCGGCGCTCATCTGCTGGGCCCGGTACGGCTCGTACATGCCGGTCGCGGGGTTCATGTTGCGCTCCAGCTCGCGGCTGACGGTCGACGCCGGACGGTTGAGCCTGCGCGCGATCGCGCGCACGCCCATGCCGGCCTTCCTCCAGTCGGCGATGCTGACGCGCTCGTCCTGGCTCAGATACCTCGAGCTGATCTTCCTGGGAACATCCACGGTGGAACGATACCAGTCCACCGATGGTTTCTCGTTCCTTCCCGTGAAACGTGTCCTTCCGTTGCGCCACACCTTGCCGGTGCGCTTGGACACGCCCACCGCCCGCGCGGCCTGCGTGAAGTTCATGCCCGCCTCGAGATGCTCGACGTACCGGCGGCGCCGCGCCGCGCACATCTGCGACCTCGTCGCGTACCCCACGCCCTCGAACACCCACCTGCCCACCTGATCCTCCTGCCGGTCGGTCAGGCGTTGCAACGATCACTAGAACCCGCCCTGCGGCAAGCTGGCTCGGGGGGTATTTCGACGAATCGAGGATCGTCGGCACCTGCAATCTGCCCATCAACGCGGCGGCCATGGTCGCCGCCGATTTGGGTGCGTGCCTGTGCATCGACACCGGAGCAGCCTACGACGGCGTTCGGTCCCTCGCCTTGGCGCCTCCGATCGAGACCGGTTCGATCATCGTATGGAAGAAACAGGCGACGCCCTCATCGGCCGCAGCCGCGTTCATCAGGTTTCTTGGCGAGCGCGACCAGGCATGACCCAGGCATGACCGTTCGCATGCGCGCCTTCCCGAAAGGAAACGAACAAGGTGTGTGGCGGCAACCGCGGAACGGCTACCGCCACACACCTTCCTGACGTCATCCCTTCCAAACGTCGACCGGTATCCCTCGGTCAGTGATTGAACGCCATCACGCCCACCAGCTTGTGCGGCACGTACGGCTCTTCCAGATAGACGATCTGCTCGTCCGTCAGTGTCAGGTTCACGGCGTCGATCGCGCCATCGACATGATGAGGTTTGGTCATGCCGACCACAGGGGCCGTGACCTTGGTGAGCAGCCATGCGAGCGACACCGCCGTCATCGACGTGTCATGCGCGGCGGCGACCTCAGCCACGCGGTTGACGATCACGTCATCCTGCGCTTCCGTGGCGTCGTACTTGGAATGCGCCACCTGATCCTCGACCAGCCGCTTGGTGGAGGCCGAGCCGGGCAGTCGGGACAGTCGGCCGGCGGCGAGCGCGCTGTATGGGGTCATGGCGATGTTGTCCTCGTGGCACAGGCGAACCAGTTCGCGTTCGTCCTCACGGGCGATGAGATTGTAGTGGCTCTGGATGGACACGAACTTGGCCCAACCGTTGCGTTCAGCCAGATCGTTCATTTTGGCAAGCTGGTAGGCGTAGCAGTTGGAGATGCCGATGGCGCGCGCCTTGCCGGACCTGACCGCTTCGTTCATGCCTTCCAGAACCTCGGCCATGTCGGTGTGATAGTCCCACATGTGGCAGATGTACAGGTCCACATAGTCGAGGCCGAGATGTTTGAGGCTGGCGTCGAGATTGTTCAGCACATGCTGCCGACCATTGACGCCGTTTTCGATCTCCTCGGCCGTGCGAGGCGGAAACTTGGTTGCGATCTGGTAGGCGTCTCGATCGGGTGAGATCGAACGCAGTGCGCGGCCCACGTACTCCTCGCTGGTACCACCCGCATAGCCGATGGCGGTGTCGTAGAACGTGATACCGTGATCGAATCCGTAGGCGATAATGTCACGGGACGCATCGGGATCCAGAATCCATGAATGCTGTCCCTTCGTCGAATCTCCGAATCCCATGCATCCCATGCAGATGCGAGATACGGTCACGTCACTGTTGCCGAGTTTCGTGTATTCCATAACGTCTCCTTTGCCGACACGACTTACTCTCCGCTTACGTACCCGATTATTCGCCTTCACGAGATTCGCGTCCAATGCTTCTCTTGTATGTCCGGTCATACACCAACGAGAGCGAAGCAATGCTCGATGACGGTGTCGTTGAGCAGACGGCCTCGCCGTGTCGGCACGATGCGGTCGTGCTCCATCGTGATCAGGCCTTCGTCGATCATCGGCTGAACGTCCTTGTACGTCACCGATGTCGGAGCGACACGGTTCAGCATGGTGAGATCCAGGCCTTCGCGGATGCGCAGTCCCAGCATGATGAGCTCCTCAAGGTTCTCGTCCGGGGTGATCTCCTCACTGCCCGCCCATGGCACACGACCTTCACTGATGGCGGTGCCCCATAGGCGCGGGTGCGCGATGTCCCACGAACGCAAGGCCTTCATATCCGGTATGTTCGGACGGGCATTGTAGTGCGAGTGCGCCCCGGGACCGATTCCCGCCCAGTCAACGTTTTTCCAGTAGCCAAGGTTATGTCGGCTTTCGTAGCCGGGCTTTGCCCAATTGGACACCTCGTACCATTCGAGACCCGCCGCCGTGAGCAGATCATCGGCGATCTCGTATTTGGATGCCTCATCATCATCGTCGGGTTTGGGCAACGTACCGGCGGCGATCTGCCGGCCCATTTTGGTGGTCGGTTCGACCGTAAGCGCATAGGCGGAGACGTGGTTCACACCCAGATCGATGGCAGTCTGCACCGATGCCCGCCAATCGTCGAGGCTTTCCCCCGGTGCGCCGTAAATCAGATCCACGCTGGAGCGCATGCCCGCGCGTTCCGCGGCACGAACCCCCGCTTCCACATTGGCCGGCGTATGCGTACGATCCAGCGTGCGCAACACATGCGGAACGGCTGACTGCATGCCGAATGAGACACGAGTGAATCCTCCGTCGGCGAGCGCTGCGATGTAGTCGGCATCCACCGTATCGGGATTGGCCTCCGTGGTGATCTCGCCCCCATCCTCGATACCCCAGATGTCACGGACGGCGGCCAGTATGCGGTTCAGATCGTTCGCGGGCAGGATGGTGGGCGTACCTCCGCCGAAGAAGACCGTGCTTGCCGCAGGCTCGTGGATGCCATGCTCGAGCTGCCATCGTTTCACGATGCGCATCTCCTCGATCACCATGGTCGCGTAGTTGCCGCGGCTGGCTCCCCCGCCCAGATCCCGGGCGGTATAGGTGTTGAAGTCGCAGTATCCGCAGCGTCTCATGCAAAACGGCACGTGAATGTAGATTTCGTAGGCCAATTCGCCGACCCTTTCAACAACGACGGAGGCCCCTCGAGGGATATCGATGGATATCGGAGGGGCCTATTGACTCAACTGACTCAGTGGGATGGGACCCAGCCGGATCAGCCTTCCTTCTTCTGTGCGGCGCGAATCTTGTCCTTGGTGTCGCGGTCGGTCGGCTCATCGGTGGACAGGGCGGCGATGAACGCCTCCTGCGGCACTTCGACATGGCCAAGCATCTTCATGCGCTTCTTGCCTGCCTTCTGCTTCTCGAGCAGCTTGCGCTTACGGCTGATGTCACCGCCGTAGCACTTGGCGAGCACGTCCTTGCGCAGGGCACGGATGGTCTCTCGTGCGATGATGCGCGATCCGATGGCCGCCTGGATCGGAATCTCGAACTGCTGGCGGGGAATGAGCTCGCGCAGCTTCTTGGTCATCATCACACCGTAGCTGTACGCCTTGTCTCGGTGCACGATGGCGCTGAATGCGTCCACCTTCTCGCCCTGGATGAGGATGTCGACCTTGACGAGATCGGCCGACTGTTCGCCGTCCTCGTGATAGTCAAGTGATGCGTATCCCTTGGTGCGGCTCTTGAGCTGGTCGAAGAAGTCGAACACGATTTCGGCCAATGGCATGCGGTAGTGCATCTCCACACGGTCGGTGCTGATGTACTCCATGGTGCCCATCTGGCCGCGGTTCTCCTGGCACAGGTCCATAACCGCGCCGATGAACTCCTTGGGGAGGATGATGTCTGCGGCGACCATGGGCTCGACGATCTTCTTCACCTTGCCGTCGGGGAATTCGCTCGGGTTCTTGACGATGTGGACGCTGCGATCCTCCATCGTCACCTCATAGGTCACGTTGGGCGCGGTGGAGATCAGGTCGAGGCCGAATTCGCGGGCGAGTCGCTCGGAGACGATCTCCATATGCAGCAGGCCGAGGAATCCGCATCGGAAGCCGAAGCCCAGCGCGACCGAGGTCTCCGGTTCGTAGACGAGGGCGGCGTCGTTGAGCTTGAGCTTGTCGAGAGCGTCGCGCAGATCCGGGAACTGTGCGTTGTCGATCGGGAACAGACCGGAATACACCATGGGCTTGGGATCACGATAGCCTGGCAGCGGCTCGACGGCTCGGCGCGCATCCTCGGTGACGGTGTCGCCCACCTTGGACTGACTGACATCCTTCACGCCGGTGATCACGTATCCCACCTCGCCTGCGCCAAGCGCCTGCGTCGGTTGCATCTCAGGACTGATCACACCCAGTTCAATCGGGTCGTGCGTGGTGCCCAGACCCATCATATGGATCTTCTGACGGGATTTGAGCTCGCCGTCGACCATACGGATGTAGGTGACGATGCCGCGGTAAGAGTCATAGACGGAGTCGAAGATCAACGCGCGTGCGGGGGCGTTGGGGTCGCCGTGCGGCGCGGGGATGTCGGTGACGATGCGATCGAGCAGTTCCGCCACGCCTTCGCCGGTCTTGCCCGACACCTTGAGCACGTCGGAGACGTCGCAGCCGATCAGGCCGGCGATCTCCTCGGCGTGCTTCTCCGGTTCGGCGCTGGGAAGGTCGATCTTGTTGAGTACGGGGATGATGGTCAGATCGTGGTCGATGGCCATGTACAGGTTGCTCAGCGTCTGCGCCTCGATGCCCTGCGTGGCGTCGACCAGCAGCACCGCGCCCTCGCATGCGGCCAGGGCACGGGACACCTCGTAGGTGAAGTCGACGTGTCCGGGGGTGTCGATCATGCCAAGCGTGTATTCGGTACCGTCGAAGGTCCACGGCACGCGAACGGCCTGTGATTTGATGGTGATGCCGCGCTCCTGCTCGATATCCATGCGGTCGAGGAAGCGGTCGCGCATCTCACGTTCCTCGATGATGCCGCTCAACTGAAGAATGCGATCGGCCACCGTGGACTTGCCATGATCAATATGCGCGATGATACAGAAATTGCGAATCAATGACTGATCGGTGTAACCGGGCTTGTTCTTCTGCTCAATCGCCAAACTAGTCTCCTTGTCAACCGCATGTGCATGCGACGTTATTCCAAAATCACTAGTTTACAATCAACCGTTGTCACCATTGACGGCACGGCCGCGGGCGCGGCTTTCGTGCCGGTCACGCATGCGTTCGCAACCGGCACGGAAGAGGATCAACGGGATCGGACAGAATCGGCGGGTCAGCGCACGACGTTGCCGCGGGAGAACTGGTCCGCCCACGACTGCGAGTTCACGTTGGTCGCGGGATCACCCGAGATGCGTCCCTGCGGATCATGCAGCGCATCGATGGCGTTCATCTCGGCTTCGGTCAGTTCGAATCCGAACAGATCAAGATTCTGACGCATGCGTTCGGGATGCGACGACTTGGGGATGATCACCCTGCCGGACTGCACATGCCAGCGCAGCACCACCTGCGCCGTACTCACACCATGACGTTCGGCGGCTTCGGTCACCACCGGGGCGCTCATGTCGCCGCCGTGGCCCAGCGGGGAATACGCCTCCACCGCAATGCCATGCTCGGCGCAGTACCGGCGGACGTCGGGCTGGGAGAACCGGGGATGCACCTCGATCTGATCAATGGAAGGCGCCTGACCGGTCTCGTCGATGAGTCGCTGAAGGTGCTCGGGAAGGAAATTCGACACACCGGCCGAGCGAAGCACCCCCTCCTGCTTGAGATCGAGCAGGGCGCGGAACGTTTCCACATACCGGTCGATCGCCGGGAACGGCCAATGGATCAGATACAGGTCCAGCACATCGACGCCGAGCTTGCGGCGGGACTCCTCGAAGGCGACCTTGGTGGGCTCGTACCCCTGATCGCAATTGCGCAGCTTCGTGGCCACGAACACCTTGCCCGCCATGCCCGTCGCCCGAAGCGCGTCGCCCACGCCCTCCTCGTTGTAATATGCGGCGGCGGTATCGAAGTGACGGTACCCGATCTCAAGCGCCTCCTCCACGGCACGCTGGGTATCCCGAGCCGGGATCTGATAGGTGCCGAATCCAACCTGGGGAATCGACACACCGTCATTCAGTTGAATCTCCTGCACGCCGTTGTACTTGTCTGCCATGACCTGTCCTTTCCTCGGCTCGAACCGGCGAAGGCCGGCATTACCGTTTTCAGGATACCGTTCCGAGCACCGCCTTTCCGCGATCCAACATGATCAGTAGGAGAAAATCCTCTAAAGAGTTGGCCTCGGTTCATTCTCGTGGTATACTATTCGCTCGTATGTCCGTTTAGAACACGTCGTTTGGAGTACATAGTGGCAAACATCAAGTCGCAGAAGAAGCGCGTCCTGACCAACGAGAAGGCCCACATCCGCAATGTGGCCTACAAGAGCGAGCTGAAGACCGCCGTGCGCAAGGTCCGCGAAGCCATCGCCGCCGGCGATAAGGCCGCCGCCGAGGCCGCCTACCGCGTCGCCGCCCAGAAGCTGGACAAGGCTGCCGGCCGTGGCATCATCCACAAGAACCAGGCCGCCAACCGCAAGTCCGGTCTGGCCCTCGCTGTGAACGCCCTCTGATTCATCGTTCACTGCTCGTAAGGCGCTTCGGGATGCACCTCACGATCCATGACCATGTGAATGCATAAGCATGAGGGCATGGAATCATACATCAGTATGAACGAGATGTGCAGTACGCATAGACGGTGATGTGAATCCCATAGACGTGAAAGCCCCACAGGATATTTCCTGTGGGGCTTTTCCTATATCCGTGCGTCTATTCGCAGTCGATCATCTCAGCCAGTCACTCGCCGGCATCGATGGAACGCAGCACGTCGATCATCTCCAACGCGCCAAGCGCGCAATCGAATCCCTTGTTGCCGGCCTTGGTGCCCGCTCGCTCGATGGCCTGCTCAATGTTTTCCGTGGTGATGACGCCGAACAGCACCGGGACGTCCGTATTCAGCGACACCTGTGCAATGCCCTTGGCGGTCTCGTTGCACACCAGATCGTAATGGGAGGTGCTGCCACGGATGATCGCACCAAGGCAGATCACGGCGTCGTACCGTCCCGTGTTCACCATGCGCTTCGCCACGATCGGGATCTCGAACGAGCCCGGCACCCACGCCACGTCGATGTCCGAGTCGGCCACACCGTGCCGACGCAGTCCGTCCTGGGCACCGGACAACAGCTTGGACGTGATGAACTCGTTGAATCGGGCGACCACGATGCCGATGCGCACCGGCTTGCCCGACTGCGGCTGGGTCTTGGCGACAAGGCTTCCTTCGAATACGGTCATGATTGGCTACTCCTTTGGTTGTGTGATTGTTTGGTTGTTGTTGATCTTCCCGAAGCGAGACCTCAGTCCGCCTGGACGTTCATGAGATGACCCATGCGATGCTGCTTGGTGAACAGGTATCGGGTATCGAATTCGTTCGGTGCGATGACGATCGGCACACGATCCGCAACGGTGATGCCCGCCCGCTTCAACTGGTCGATCTTGTCGGGATTGTTGGTCATCAAATCGATCGATTCGATGCCGAGATCCCGAAGGATGGCCGCGGCTGTACCGTATTCGCGCATATCTGCCGGGAATCCAAGCTCAAGGTTGGCGTCAAGGGTGTCGAACCCCTGCTCCTGCAGTTCGTAGGTGCGCAGTTTGTTAAGCAGTCCGATACCGCGTCCCTCCTGGCTGAGGTACAGCACCACTCCCCTGCCTCGCTCGGCGATCCGGCTCATGGCCTCCTGCAGCTGCGGCCCACAATCGCAACGCATCGAACCGAACACATCACCCGTCAGGCACTGGGAATGGACGCGACACAGCACCGGCTCGGTCACGGGGGCACCGCCGGCGAGCGCCGCCCGGATGTCGTCGCCCATTACCAGTGCCACATGTTCGCCGCCGTTCTCGGACTCATATCCCACCATGGTGAATCGTCCGTAGCGGGAGGGCAGCTCGACGGTGGCGACACGACGGACCGTATGGGGAAACTCGTGAGTACGGCGGTATTCCTGCAGCTGGGCGATGGTGATATAGGCCAGACCGTGTTCGGCTGCGAACGACTGGAGATCGTCTCGACGCATCATCGTGCCGTCCTCCTTCATCATTTCGCAGCACAGTCCGCAGGGTTCCAATCCCGCCAGTCGGGCAAGGTCGACGGTCGCCTCGGTATGTCCGTTGCGTTCCAGCACTCCGCCCGGTCGCGCGACTAGGGGGAACATGTGTCCGGGACGACGGAAATCGTCGGGCTTGGCATCGGGGTCGATGCATGCCATCGCCGTGACGGAACGGTCGCGCGCGCTGATGCCGGTGGAGGTGGTCACATGATCGATGGAGACGGTGAACGCCGTGTGATGATTATCGGTGTTCGACGCGCACATCGGTGGCAGTTCGAGTCGGTCGGCGATCTCACTGCTCATCGGGGTGCAGATGAGTCCTCGGCCATGGGTGGCCATGAACGCGATGTTGCCTGGGGTGGCGAATCGTGTGGCGCAGATGAGATCGCCCTCGTTTTCGCGGCTTTCGTCGTCGGCCACGACGACGATCCTGCCGGCGGCGATGTCACGGATGGCGAGCGCCACGGGATCAGTGTCTGGCGTATTGGTGTTGTGATTCACGGTGAGATCCTTAATGCAGATTGGATGGTTGGTATGAATTGGTATGAGTTGCCGGGTTGTTGAATTCGCTACTTATCACTTACTGGTGTTCAGAATCCGTGACTCAGCAGGAAGTCCTTGGTGATCGGCGAGGCGGGACCCGCTGCCGTGCCCGACTGGTTGGTTTCCTGGGTTTGCATGGACAGCAGTCGGTCGACGTATCTGGCGCTGGGGTCGATTTCCAGATTGACGACGGATCCCGGCTTCCGCTCCGGAAGTACGGTGTGCCCGGCGGTGTGTGGGATGATCGACACGCCGAAGGTCTCCTCATTGGCGAAGGTGACGGTCAGACTGACGCCTTCCACGGCGATGGAGCCTTTTTCGGCGATGAACCGCATGAGGTTCCGGGGTGCTCGGATCGTGTAGACCGTGGCGATGCCGTCGGGGACGATGGATTCCACCACGCCGGTGCCGTCGATGTGTCCGGAGACGATGTGTCCGGAGAATCGTCCGTTTGCCGGCATGGCTCGTTCCACATTGACGTGACTTCCCTTGCGCAGGGTGCCGAGGCTGGATCGACGGAGCGTCTCGTGCATGACGTCGGCGGTGAATGTCGTGCCGTGGATCGATGTCACGGTCAGGCATACGCCGTTGACCGCGATGCTCTCGCCGATGATCGTGTGATCGGTGACCACGACGTCGGAGGTCACTGCGAGCGCGGCGAAATCGGCACCTCGGGTCAGTGATTCCACGGTTCCAAGGTCTTCAACGATTCCGGTGAACATATGCGATGCCTCCTTCGAGCAGAATGTCGTCACCGATCGTCTGGATCCTTCTATCGGTGATTCGGTAGCAGTCGGCGGGGTCCTGCACGCCCTCGCCGCCGATCGGGGATGGTGCTGCGGCGCCACCGAACAGTTTGGGCGCGATGTATGCGTTGATCTTGTCGACGATCCCGGAGTGGAGTGCGGACCAGGCCAGTGCCGAGCCGCCTTCGATCATCACGCTGTCGATGCCTCGCTCCCCCAGTTTTCGGATCAGGGCGGGGAGGCCCACATGGCCATCGTCATCGGCTGCGATCGTCAGTACCTCGCAGCCGGCATCGCGGTATGGCCGTGCCTGGTCGTCGTCATGAACGCAGGTGGCGATCACGGTGGGCACATCGTGGGCGCTTTGCACGAGTGCGGAGTCCAGCGGTGTGCGTAGACGGCTGTCGCATACGATGCGAAGCGGATTATGGCCGTTTTCGATGCGACAGGTGAGCATGGGATCGTCGGCGATGACGGTGCCGACGCCGACCATGATCGAGGAGTAGCGATTCCTGTCCTCGTGCACGCGTCTGCGGGATTCCTCACCGGTGATCCAACGCGAGCGTCCGGCTGCCGTGGCGATTCGTCCGTCCATCGTCATGGCATATTTCAACAGTACGAACGGCGTACGGTTCACGATGTAGTGCATGAATATCTCGTTGAGGGCATTGCATTCGTCGCGGAGCACCCCCTGCTCCACGGTGATGCCGGCCTCACGAAGCAGGCGAATGCCCTTGCCTGCCACCAGCGGATTCGGATCGGAGGATCCCACCACCACGCGGGATATGCCGCTGTCGATCAGCGCCTGCGTGCATGGCGGCTGCTTGCCCTGATGGCAGCAGGGTTCCAAGGTGACGTACATTGTCGTTCCCTGTACCGGAACGCCTTGCGCCTTGGCCGCTTCCAGTGCGGAGCGCTCGGCATGCCAGCCTCCGAAATGGTCATGGTGGCCTGTCGCGATGATCCGGCCGTCGCGTACGAGGACGGCACCCACCATGGGATTAGGGCTTACCTTGCCCATGCCCAATGTTGCGTGGCGCAATGCCACGGACATGAAATCTCTATCGTCCACGTTTCCCCTTTCAACGCGATAGAGCATGTCCAGGGTACGTGGCGACGCGCCGCACCACCTATGGCAAGGCCGGATATGAAAAATCCCTGAACTCCATGGGAACTCAGGGGCATATATCCATCTGTGGCCGTGCGAAAGCTGTAGTGCGCTTTGCGCCGCCGCATTCTTCTTCCATCCAGACTGTAACTGTCGGTACCGGAATCCCACCGGTTCATGAGCGTTTACGCTCCTGCATGTCGATTCAAATCTGTCGATGCAATCTCTATGCTCGCGGACTATACCGCCGATCGGGAATTTCACCCTGCCCTGAAGATGCGTATTGAATTATGACTTTGATTAAACACTGTCGCACTGACAGAATCATCCGCATCCACCAAATTGCCCGAATAATGGACTGCGATCCTTGTCACACGATGTCGTAAATGTCGTACTGGCAGCACGATTCCAGAAGCCGTCGCTCCCGATATCGGTCAGTCGTCGTTGTCGTCATCCCTCCGACCACCATTATCGTCACGGCCCTCCGGATGGATGACCGGACGCTTAAGATACCGTCCCTGCGCCGGCAGGTGCATATGATGGCGTTCCATTGCACCTGGGAACGTCACGTTGAATTTCACCGATATCACGCGCAGTACGAACACCAGAATCACAATGGCGACGTCAAGCACCATCTCGCCATTGAGGCCCAGATTCCAATGCACCGATGCCCGGTAGGCGAATACAGTGAGCACGCATGCCACACAGGATGGCACCGCGTACAGATGCTTGTCCCGGAGAATGGACGGCACCTCGTTGAGCAGAATATCGCGGATGGTGCCGCCTGCGAGCGCAGTGAACATGCCAAGAAAGGCTGCGGTCATTCCGGATGTGTGGAAGGCCAGCGCC
This sequence comes from Bifidobacterium tissieri, assembly GCF_002259645.1. Lineage (GTDB taxonomy): Bacteria > Actinomycetota > Actinomycetes > Actinomycetales > Bifidobacteriaceae > Galliscardovia > Galliscardovia tissieri. Next base: position 88,993 of record NZ_MWWV01000019.1, on the reverse strand, counting down.
TTGGCGGTGCCGTTGACCGCGAACAGGCCCAACGACAGTGCGTCGGTGACGATCATCGACCATTTGAGGTGCTCGATCTCCGGATGCGCCACGGCAACAATGATGCCGGAGAACAATGCGGTGAGCACGAATCCCTTGTCAGTGATGCCGACGGGTGGCAGATCCCCCAGCAGCACGTCTCGGGTGATGCCGCCACCGAGCGCGGTGACCCAGGCGATGACCAGAATGGAGAACAGGTCGTAGTGTTTGCGGATCGCCGCCAGTCCGCCGGAAAGACCGCAGATGAAGATCGCCAGATACTCGATTCCCATGAATACGGCGTTGCTTTCCAGTGCGACCTGATCCACCATGCCTCCCCATCCCCGTATGCCGAACATCAAGCTTGCGCGGAACGACGCCAAGAGTATCACCATGGCATCAGGACACACAGAAGCCACGGCATTGTTGTCCGGATGTTCACCTTGCTGTCTTGCCTAGGATCTGCTCGCACGGACCACTGATGGCAAAATGACGTCGGACGACGAGGCGGAACAGCTCAATAAATCGTAGATAAGAGAACAGCAGAAGACCAAAAAACGCGACTGTGATATTGATTGTGATCCATCAGTCTCACGAACGTCATTCACCCCGCCACTGGCGTCGTGGACTTCATCACGAACGCGGTCGTTAATTATCGCCCAGTAGTCTTCTCGCGTCAGCGCTTAATGAATACCGGACCGGGCGCACGCCCTCCGTCGCCATGATGCCGTCGGCAGTCAATGGCTCCAGTGCCGCGTTCACGCGTTTGCGACCGAACCGCAATCCTTCCTGTAGTTGTGGACGGGTGACCCGGTGTGGGGGCACTCCGAAGAGTTCCTCCTGGATGAGTACGCCGACGATGTCGATCTGGTCATCGGTCCAGCCTCGTTCCCGTCCGATCTCGTACAGCACGGTCTTGGCGCGGGAAAACGCACCGTGCTTCTCGGACAGGTCGTCGATGATACGGTTCTGTGCGTCGGCTACGAATTTCATCATCCGGTAGGAGAACAGGCTCGCATCGCAGCAGTTTAACGGGTGCTGCGCATCCTCGAACGCTTTGTAGTAGCGGTCCTTGCCGTCCGAGATCACGGGGCTGAGGCTGATGGCGGTGGGCACGCTCAGGTGTCGTCTGAGCTGCAGGGCGAACAGGAATCGTCCGGTCCTCCCGTTGCCGTCGTAGAACGGGTGGATGTACTCGAACGCGAAATGGCACATCGCGGCCCGCAGCAGCGGTGGTACGTCCCGGTTGCCGGTGAAGGCGAGCCACTGGGTGAGCAGCACCTTGATCTCGGATTCCGGGGTGATGCCCGTGTGGATGAGCCGTCCTGAGGCCTCGTCGTCGATGTACACCGGCCCGTTGCGGAACAGGTCCCCGTCCGGCTTGTCGTTGTCGTCCAGTTCGCCGGAGACCACCTGATCGTAGATGGAACGGATGTCCTCCAGACTATGCGGGAGGGCGAGGTGTTCGGGATCGTTGTCGCTGAGTGCGAGGAATAGTTTGGCGAATTCGCTGAACCGTTTGTGGGGACCGTTCGCCATGGCGGTCTCGAGTGCGTCGCTGATCTCCTTGCGGGTGGACCGAACGCCTTCGATGCTGTTGGTGCTCTGCATTTCGGCGCCGATGAGGTCCATGATGTAGGCGCGTCGGGCGATGGGGGGCAGGTCGTTCCAGAGGGCGTTCACCATGTTTTCCTGTTCGCGGACGCGGTCGAGGATGGTGGCGAGCTCCCGGAAATTGACGACGAATACCTCGTGTCCGCGCAGGACGATGCCTGACCGGAATGTGCTCCATCCCTCCAGCCGTTGCTGGTATTCGTGTTCGGCGATGGTTTTTAGGGGTTCCGTGGACCGGCTCATATGCGTCATCTGCCGGATGCTTTTGTATTGCATATGACCCCTTTCAGTGTTTTTGAATCAAAAGAGTTGCCAGAATTCTACTTCTATTGTCACTTTTCGGCAAAAAGGAACAATAGATAAGGATAAGATCCGTAGCAACGAAAGAGCTCCGCCCACATTTTGCCCACATTTTTCCGTCAAACACGGTCAAAACGCATCAACTGCGGTCACAACGAAATAGCCGCTCAGCCCAATCAGGAGTAGGGCCAAGCGGCTATTTGCAACGATTCGCGAACGCGAACGTGGAGGTCAGCAGACCTTCCACATCCAGTTGTGCGGATCCTCGATCTCACCAAGCTGGATGCCGAGCAGTTCGTTACGCAGAGCGACAGTCAGCTCGCCGGAGCCACCGTCGGCGACGGTCACGTCGAACTTCTCGGACTTGAAGCGTCCGATCGGGGTGATGATGGCGGCGGTACCGCAGGCGAACACCTCGGTGACCTCACCGGACTTGATGTCCTCAAGCAGCTGCTCGAGCGGGATCATGGTCTCGACGACGTCGCGACCCTTGTCCTGCAACAGCTGGATTAGCGAACGACGGGTGACGCCAGGCAGGATGTTACCGGTCAGGGACGGGGTCTCCACGTGACCATCCTTGTGCACGGCCATCATATTCATGCCACCGAGCTCCTCAAGGTAGGTCTTGGTGGCGGCGTCCACGAAGCAAACCTGCTCGCAGCCGTTTTCGATACCCGTGTACTCGCCGAGCAGCGAGGCGGCGTAGTTGCCGCCGCACTTGGCGAAGCCGGTGCCGCCAGGGCCGGTACGGAACCACTTGTCCTCCACCCAGATGCTCACGGGCTTGACACCACCGGGGAAGTACGGGCCGGACGGAGAGGCGATCACGCAGTAATCGACCTCCTGCGGAGCACGCACACCCAGGAACGGTTCGGAAGCGAACATGAACGGACGCATGTACAGCGTGTACTCACGACGGGTGGGCACCCATGCCGCGTCGCGCTTGACCAGAGCGGCCACCGAGCCGAGGAAATCGTCAACGGACAGCTCAGGCAGGTACAGACGCTTCGCGGAGTTCTGGAAACGCTCGGCGTTGGCATCCGGACGGAACAGCCAGACGGATCCGTCAGCGTGATGGTAGGCCTTGAGGCCTTCGAAGCATTCCTGCGCGTAGTGCAGCACGGATGCGCCCGGGTCCATCTTCAACGGGGCATACGGTTCAACGCGACGATCGGACCAGCCTTCGCCCTTGGTCCACGTCATATGGGTCATGTTATCGGAGAAGACCTGACCAAACGCCGGCTTGTCGATGAGCTCCTGACGCTTGGCGTCGGAGGCCGGATTGTCGTTGGGCAGCACGGTGAACGCGTCGGCCAGCTTGGACAGGGCCGTCGGATCGTGATGAGTATTTTCTGTCATTCTCAGCTTCTTTGTATTCATTGCCGATCGCAGCAATCGGCAGTCAGTATGTCGTCAGCGCTTCTGGCACCGAACTGAGTAACACTTTCTCACATGCACGTTACCGGTATAAGAGAAAGTTCATATTGTGAAAACCGCAAGGCATCCCTGAAATTAGAAGAGCCCACACTGATGGTGGGCTCTTCCCCCGATGGCATGCCCATCGGCTGGAATCATCGCCAAGTGGCGGTGGAGTCAGCGAAAGGACCGATCTCAGGCCTGAGCGGCGGCATCGGCAGCCGGAGCAGCGGCGGCATCGGCAGCCGGAGCAGCAGCGGCAGGAGCCTCGGCAGCGGCGTCTTCCGGAACCTCGACGGTCACGACGGACTCTTCCAGATCGTCGTGCACCAGCTCCACACCCTCGGGCAGGACGACGTCCTTGGCAAGCACCTTGGTGCCGTCAACGAGGCCGTCAACGCTGATGGTGATGCGCTCGGGCAGGTTGGTCACGTCGGCGCGCACCTTGAGCTCCTGAATGTCGACGAACGCCACGGCAGCGCCCTTCGGGGTACCTTCGACGAAGACCGGGACCTCGACCTCGATCTTCTCGCCGGCACGCACCTCGTAGAAGTCCACGTGTTCGATCTGCTGCTTGACGGGGTTGCGCTGCACGTCCTTGACGACGGCGAGCTTGGAGTCCTCGCCGAACTTCAGCTCGAACAGGGCGTTGGTGTGACGCAGGGCGTTGGTGGTCTCCTTCATCGGGAGCTGCAGGAACGTCGGGGCCTCGCCGCCGGCGTACACGGTGGCCGGAACCAGCTTGGCGACGCGCAGACGGCGGGCAGCGCCCTTGCCGAACTCGCTACGAACGGCACCTTCAAGAGTGATATCTGCCATGATGTTCTCCTTATGGATCGAAATCTCGGAATTCGTTTCGGCGCATCGACGCGCCGCGGAGAACGCCCATGCACAGCATGGGAACCATCACACGTCGAGTCGATTACGGAGGATGATGGGCTCATCACCACTCCCTCGCCAAGACAACAATCGACTAGTCTACCACATCCACTGAATCACGACGAACCGGGTGTCGCACACGCGAGGTCCCGGAGAATGTGATGACGACGGCGAGCATCACGCATCCAACGCCGACGATCTCCCATATGGTCGGGAACTCCGCGAAGAGCAGCCCCACCGCCACCGCCATGGCGGGATACATGGACTGCATGACGGAGAACGTTCCCGGAGTGGTCTTGCGCATCACCACCTGATCAATCACATACGGGAAGAACGAGCTGAATACGGACACGACGAGCATGAGCGCCAGCAGATGGAGAATGCCCCAACCTCCTTCCGACACCAGCCAGGTCGCGGTCTGAGGAGGCACGAACAGACCTCGTACGGCAGGCACGGCGAGGAACACCGACTGCACGGCGAATCCGATGCACATGGCGACGGACAGACGGTTCAGTGGGCTACCCGTACTGGCCACCTTGCGTCCCATCACGATGTATACGCCCCACATGGAGCCTCCGATGAGAATGGCGATAAGACCAACGAGGAAACGACCGCCGTCCGGGGAGGCAAGCGACATACCGGCCAGCAACACCACACCGACGGCCGCGATGACGATACCGACGCGTTCCCTCCAATTCCGACCGGTAAGTACCGCCACGCCAAGCGGTCCGATGAATTCGATGGCGACCGCCATGCCCATGTTCATCTGGCTGATGGCCAAGTAGAACATGGTGTTCATAGCGACGATGGCCACACCGCATCCGGCGGTGATCACCCAATCACGACGGGTGGCAGGCAACGTCCTGCGCACTTCACGACGCCACGGCCTACGCCACATGACCATCAGCAGGGCCAGAAAGCCGAAACGATACCATGCCGCACACAGCGGATGGATCTGGGTGAACACGCTTTTGGCCACCCCGGTGGCCACATACATCAACGCGCCCTCAAGCGCGACGATCACCACGGCCGGCGTCACATCAAGCATACGGACAACGATCTTCTTCACAGTGCCTCACCCTACATCACCCTATGCCTGACATCGTCCTTCCCTATGCGTTTCGGCGTTCCGGATAGTCGATCGCACATCCTTGCTGGGGAAAACAAACAAAGAAAGGTTCCCATCCGCGCGATGTCGGATGGGATCCTTCTGAATCAATGTCGCCTGTCATCGGAATGCCATTACCGTCATTCCGACGTTCACGCCATACGGAACGATAAACGATCCGATCAGGCGATGAGCTCCTTGACGGAGGCGATGATCGCCTGCAGCTCCTTCTTCGCGTCACCGAACAGCATCTGCGTGTTGTCCTCGAAGTAGAGCTCATTCTCGATGCCCGCGTAGCCCTTACCACGACCACGCTTGATGACCACTACGTTCTGCGACTTGTCGACGTCAAGGATCGGCATGCCGGAGACGGGGGTTCCCGGACGACGAGCGGCAGGATTGGTGACGTCGTTCGCGCCGACCACCAGAGAGATGGTGGCGGTGGGGAACTGCGGGTTGATGTCGTCAAGATCCACAAGCTCCTCATAGGGCACGTTGGCCTCGGCAAGCAGCACGTTCATGTGTCCAGGCATACGGCCGGCAACCGGGTGGATGGCATAGGCGACCTCCACACCACGGCTCTTGAGCAGTTCACCAAGATCGGCGAGCTCTCGCTGGGCCTGGGCCATGGCGAGACCGAAGCCGGGCACGAAGATGACCTTCTGTGCATAGACGAGCTGAACGGCCACGTCGTCGGCGGTGGTCTCCTTCATGGTGCCTGTCACGCCGTCATCGCCGCCCGCGGCATTGTCGCCTCCGAAACCACCGGCGAGGACGGACATCAACGGACGGTTCATGGCCTGGGCCATGAGGATGGACAGGGTCACGCCGGCAGCGCCGACGAGGGCACCGGCGACGATAAGCGCCACGTTGTCGATGGCCAGACCGGACATGGCCACGGCGGTACCAGTGCAGGCATTGAGCACGGAGATAACGACGGGCATATCCGCACCGCCGATCGGGATCACGAACACCAGGCCATAGCACAGGGCGAACACGGTGGTAAGCACGGACCAGAGCAGACGCTGTTCGGGCTGAACGCACAGCATCACGAAGGCGGCGATCGTAAGAATGATGAACAGTACATTCCAGAAGCTCTTGCCGGGCAGCTTGAGGTTCTTGACGAACTTGACGCCCTGCAGCTTACCTGCGGCGATGAGCGAACCGGTGAAGGTCACGGAGCCGATCATGATACCCAGTCCGGCCGTGATGAGCACGACCAGCGTGGGCAGGTTCTCGTTGGTAAGGATGTCGTTGAGTGCGACCAACGCCGCCGCGCCGCCACCGACCGTGTTGAACACGGAAACCAGCTGCGGCATGTCGGTCATCTTGACCTTCTTGGCGGACACCACGCCGGCGATCGCGCCGATGAGAATTCCCACGACGAGCACGATCACGGCAGTGACGGAGATGAAGCCCTGCACGAACAGATGCACGAACGCCATGACGACGGCGAACACCATGCCCGTGGCGGAGATCTGGTTGCCCTTACGGGCGGTCTTCGGGGAGTTCATGAAGTGCAGGCCCATGACGAACATCACGGCGGCCAGCAGATACACGAACCATGCAACGATATCGATAGGAGTCGCAGTCATCACTTATCGCCTTCCTTCTCATCCTTCTTGGAGGGCTTGGAGCTCTTGAACATCTCAAGCATGCGGTCGGTGACCACATAGCCGCCGACCACGTTCATGGTGCCGAGCACGGCGGCCAAGAAGATGAACACATAGGCGAGCGGGGTGTGGGCCTCGGCGGCGACGATGACGACGCCGACGATGACGATGCCGTGGATCGAATTCGCTCCGGACATCAGCGGGGTGTGCAGGGTGGCCGGCACCTTGCCGATGACCTCGATGCCGATGAGCAGCGCGAGTACGAACAGTGTGATCGAAACGACGAGATCCGGCATGATCACTTCTCCTCTTCCTTGGTCGCCGTGGTCTCATCGCGTCCCGCGACGACCATGGCATTGTCGAGTTCCTCATTCAGATCCATGGCGAGCTTGCCGTCCTGAACGAAATGCACAAGCACATCGGCCACGTTACGGGCCAGCAAGTTGGAGGCCGTGGTGGCTACTCCACTCGCCAGATCCGGGGCGCCGATCAGCTGGACGCCGTTGTCGGTGATGATGGTCTCATTCGGTCTGGATCCTTCGACGTTGCCGCCGAGATCGCTTGCCGCGCAGTCCACGATCACGGCACCGCGATGCAATCCGTCCACGCCGGCCTTGGTGAGCAGCACCGGAGGCTTGCGTCCGGGCACCTTGGCGGTGGTGATGACCACGTCGAATTCGGCGGCCTTGGTGTCCACGGCCGCCTGCTGGGCGGCCTGTTCCTCCGCGGTGAGCTGACGCGCGTAGCCGCCTTCGCCCTGCCCCTTGGAGAAGTCCAATCCCAGATCCAGGAACTTGGCACCCAGCGACAGCACCTCGGACTTGGCGGCGGGACGAACATCGTACGCAGTCACGACCGCACCGAGACGACGTGCGGTGCCAATGGCCTGCAGACCGGCAATGCCGGCGCCGAGGATCAGCACCTTGGCGGGACGGATCGTGCCCGCCGCGGTGGTCATCATGGGAAAGAACGAGCCATAGGCGTCGGCGGCCTTGAGCACGGCCTTGTATCCCATGACCGAGTTCTGGCTGGTCATCTCGTCCATCGACTGCGCGGAGCTGAGCTGGCGCGGCAGCTTTTCGATGCCGACGCCGACCAGTCCGGCCTTGTCGAGACGGTCTACGTATTCCTGATCGGTGAATGATCCGAGCATGCCGATGACCCAGGATCCCCTGGGCAGTCTGTCGATAAGCCCTTCATCGGGTCGTCCCACAAAACCGAATGCCTGTGCCTGAGCGATGACCTCATCCTTGGAGCCGATGCTGGCGCCCGCCTTCTCATACTCTTCATCACTGAAACCGGCGGCATGTCCTGCGTTGCTTTCGATCACGCACGCTACGGACGAGCGCTTGAGTCGCTTGACGATATCCGGGGTGAGAGCCACGCGGGATTCATATTCCGCGGTCTCGTTGAAAATTCCATAAGTGATGGTCGATTGCGTATCTTCCGCCACCTGGTCCTCCCTCGTAACTTCTGTGACGGCGTCACGATGATCCGCGATGCCCAGTCAAGTCTATATCAAAGTCAACAATTGGCAACACTTGCCCAGAATTCGGATGCATGCGCTATGCAGACCCGTTTCCAAAAGAGACGGCACCGAGCCGCCTACGGTAGCGTAACGAACGCGCCGGGGACTAGAGTATGCGAGGAATCTTTATGTTGAAGGAGAACTTGTGGGTCTAATCGGTTCCGTGAAGAACGCCGTCGCGTCGGCGGCTCATCGTGCTTCCACCCTCGGACGCAATTATCAGGACTATCCCGGCAGCGACGATCTGAACGAGGACGGCCTGCCTGACAATCCGTCACCGCATGAGGCACCGTCACCCGATGAACTGCCGCACGTCGATTTCTGGGGTCCCGGCTATGCGACGACGACCTTCCTTGACGATGACGGACTGCTGACGGCCCGTACGGACGGCAATCCGCCGCTCGACGAGGGAACCAGCATCTACGACATCTATGCCGAGCGCGCCGAACGCATGGGCGACAAGCCGCTGTACACCTTCAAGCAGGACGGCCGCTGGATCACCAAGACCGCCGACGAAACGCTCGCCGACATCCGCATCACCGCAAAGGGCCTGCTGCACTACGGACTGAAGAAGGGTGACAGCGTGGCATTCATGTGCCGCACAAGCTACGCATGGGATGTCATCGACGCGGCGATCATGGCCTGCGGCGGTGTGCTCGCCACCATCTATGACACCGATTCGGGCGAGCAGATCCGCAACATCGCCAATAACTCCGATGCCCGTCTGCTGATCGTGGAGACCACGGACATGCGCGCCGAGGCGGAGACCGTGATTGGCGATTGTCCGACGGTGGAGCGCATCGTATGTCTGGAGACCGGCGGCCTTGACGAGATTCAGGCGTATGGTGCTTCGATATCCGACGCCGTGCTCGACGAGCGAATCAGTTCGATTCACAAAACCGACCTGTGCTCGATCGTCTATACGTCCGGCTCCACCGCCGCACCGAAGGGTGTGGAGATGACGCACGAGCATTACTGCGCCGACGCCTTCAACCTGCGCGACTACATGCCCGATCTGCTGCATGACGAGAATAACTCGGTGCTGCTGTTCCTTCCGCAGGCGCATTCCTTCGCCCGTGCCATCAACTACATCGTGGTCGCCAGCAACCTTCACGTTTACATTGCCCAGGGCATCAAGACGCTGATCAGCGATCTTCAGGTCGCACGACCGGCAGTGATGATCGTGGTGCCGCGAGTGCTGGAAAAGGTCTACAACGCCGCCTCGCAGAAGGCCGGTCATGGAGCCAAGGGACTGGCCTTCGCCGCCGCGGTGACCGCCGCGCAGGACTACATGAAGGAAGTCAACGACAAGGGCCATGCGGGATTGCTGACCAGCGCCCGCCGCGCATCGTTCGACCCGATCGTATACAAGTCGCTGCGTGACGTCCTCGGAGGCCGCGCACAGTGGATCGTCTCCGGTGGCGCTCCGCTGGACCCCGAACTCATGTCGTTCTTCCGCGGAGCCAATGTGCCCGTCTATGAAGGCTACGGAGCCACGGAAACCACGGCCCCCTGCGCATTCAACCCGCTGGGCGTGCCATTCCATCAGGGTTCCGTCGGCATCCCATTCCCCGGCTTCACGCTGCGCATCGGAACGGATGGGGAAATTCAGATCAAGGGCACCTCGGTGTTCCCCCGCTACCACAAGAACGACGAGGCCACCAAGTCGTCGTTCACCGAGGACGGGTGGTATGTCACCGGCGATCTGGGACGTCTCGACGGCAATGGTTTCCTGTACATCACCGGCCGCAAGAAGGACCTCATCATCACCGCCGGCGGCAAGAACGTCTCCCCCGGTCCGATCGAGGAGGTCATTCAGCGCTGTGAGATCGTTTCGCAGGCACTGGTACTCGGCGATAAGCGTCCGTTCATTTCCGCGCTGATCACGCTCGACGAGGATAATCTGCGCCCGTGGCTGGAATCCAAGGGTCTCAACCGTGACATGTCGATGGAGGAGGCCGCGGCGAATGCCGCCGTACGTGCGGAGATTCAGAAGTTCGTCGATCTGGCGAACGACGGCGTCTCTCGCGCCGAATCGGTACGCAAGTTCATCGTTCTGCCGGAGGAGTTCACCCAGGAGAACGGTTTGATGACCGCTTCGATGAAGGTGATCCGTCCGAAGGTGATCGCCCGCTACGCCGAACTGCTCAACACGCAGATGTACACTCCGCGCAAGAAGTAGCCGCGAGCAAGCAATCCGAGTTCGACTGCGAACAATCAAACAGGGGCGGTGGCCACGGCTTCGATCCGTGGTCACCGCCCCTGTCGCATATATCCAACGGCCATGCCGGAGCAATCGTCAATTCATGTGATCGGCATTCGTCCGGCCGTGGCAACTTCGTATCCCTTTCATCCTTCCGTTCCGGATGCCATCTCCCGTTCGAACGGGTAGACCTCGCCCCACTGCTCACGCAGAGAATCCATGATGCGCATAATCCGCAGGGTCTCAGTGTGAGGCATCTCCGTACACTCACCGCGTCCTTCAAGAATCGCATGTGCTGCGGAGACCACCTGATACTCATAACCGGTGATCTGCTCAGGAACATCTATGGTGTTGACGCTGCGGTGATCCTTGTCGAATACGTCGATCCGTTCGGGATTGTTGATGTTCTCGACGATCAGATATCCGTTGTCGCCCTGAATCACGCCCTGCCTGCTACCGACGGACACCATGGACGAATCGATCGTCGCAGATACGCCGTTGTCCAGCCAGAACGTGGCCGAAAACTGCTCATCCACTCCCCTATCGGTCAGTGTGCAGGAGCTGATCGTCCGTTGAATCCGCGCATCCGGGAACGCCATGGCGATGAAATTGATCGGATAGACGCCCACATCGAGCAGCGCACCACCGGCCATGGCCGGATCGACCATGCGCGCCTTGGCGGAAACCGGATAGGAAAGATTCGCATACACCTGACGGGGCGTGCCGATCGCTCCGGATTCGATCGCATCGAGAATCAGCTGACGGCTGGGCATGTACCGCGTCCAGATCGCCTCGGTGCACAACAACCCGGTTTCGCGCGCGACGTCCAGCACGCGTTGCGCTTGTCTCTCGTTCGCCGTGAAGGACTTCTCCACCAGCACGTTCTTGCCGGCCGTCATGCATGCGATGGCCTGGTCGGCATGCAACGCATGCGGCGTGGCGATGTAGACCAGATCGATCTCGGGATCGGCAAGCATATCGGCGTAGGAACCATAGGCGTGGGGGAAACCGTACTGGTCGGCGAACTCGCGGGCCCGTGCCTCATCAGACCGTGTAGCGACGGCGTAGGGACGGATCAGATCGGCGTAGCGATCGTCCTGGCTCATGCCTCGCAGCGTTTGCGCCATGTGACGTGCGATGCGGCCGCATCCCAGAATCGCCACATTCACCGTACCCGAATGGGTTCCATTGCGTTCGCTCATCAGAATCCCAGTCTTTCCAGTTTCTTCGGGTCGGACTGCCACTCCTTGGCCACCTTGACGTGCATGTCGAGGTTGGCCTTGCATCCGACGATGCGGTTGATCGGCGTACGCAGCTTCTTCTTGACCCTCACCAGATGCTCCGCCTTGCGTCCGATAATAATCGGCTTCTGCGAGTCGCGTTCGACATAGACGGACACATGCACCTGCGCCTTGGGCTTGGGCGCATTTGCGGCGCGAGGTTCGTCGGAGTCGGCGTCCTCGTCCTCGTCGGGATATTCGATGGCGTCGACCACCACGGCGAGAGAATGGGGAAGTTCGTCCGTAAGCTCCTCGAGGAACGCCCCTCGAACGAGCTCGGCAATCGTCTCGGAGGGAGACTCCTCACTGATCTGGTCCTCGGGGTACATCTGTGGGCCTTCCGGCATAGCTTCGATGAAGACCTGCTTGACCTCATCGAGATTGTCCTTCTCCAGCGCCGACACGGGTACGATGTCAGAGAATGCCGCGAATTCGTTGATGGCAATGAGCTTGTCGACCAGCGCGGCATGATCGAGTTCGTCGATCTTGGTGACCACAGCGATCAGCGGCACCTTCCACGTCAGGGAACCGTCATCGTTCTTGCGTGCGAAGTCGCTACGAAGACGGCTGAGGATGCGCTTGTCTCCAGGGCCGATGGGCTGATCGGCGGGCAATAGGAATGCGACGGCGTCGACATCGGACAGCGAATCATCGACGATGTCATTGAGACGCTGTCCAAGCAGTGTGCGGGGACGGTGAATACCGGGGGTGTCCACCAGCACGATCTGCGCATTGTCGGTGGTGAGCACGCCACGGATCGCCTTTCTGGTGGTTTCCGGGCGGGACGATGTAATGGCGATATGTGAGCCGATCAACGCGTTGATCAGCGTGGACTTACCAACGTTCGGTCGTCCGACGACCGCGATGAATCCTGACCTGTAAGCATCTTGCATGAGACACCACTCTAGCGCGACGTCTGCCTCACCATCATGCGGCATCGCCGCCATCCTGACGATCGTCCTTGTGCAGCAGCTCCTTGTTGGCCCCTTTATCGGTGACGGACCCAAGAGACTCGACCAGAATGGTGGACACCTTCTTACGCCGTCCGGCGGAATCGACGGCCGTGAGTTTCAGACCATGCGTGACGGCACTGGATCCGACCAGAGGCACCCGACCAAGCATCTTGGTGAGCAGTCCATACACCGTATCGACATCATCCTCGTCAAGGTCAATCTCGAAGATCTCCTCGATATCGGCGATGGGTGCACGTGCGGGGAACCGCCACCGTCCCTCGCCGATTCGCTCCGGTTCCGACTTCTGCGTGCGATCGTGCTCGTCCTCCATTTCGCCCACGATCTGCTCCAGCGCGTCTTCGATGGTGACGAGTCCGGCGATACCGCCATATTCGTCGACGACAATGGCCACATGCTGGCGCTGTCGCTGCATCTGATGGAACAGATCGTCAACTGGCTTCGATTCAGGAACCAGTAACGGGTCCCTGCTGATGGATTCGACGGGACGATCGGCGGCAGCCGGATTGAACGCCACGGCCTTCACGGCATCCTTAAGATACGCCATGCCGACCAGATCATCCACCGAATCGCCGATGATCGGAACACGGGAGAATCCGGAACGCGAAAACATCTTCAACACGCTACCGAGTCGTTCCTTGCGGCCGATGCAGATCATATCGGTTCGCGGCACCATGATCTCTCTGGTGAGCGTTTCGGAAAGCGTGAGCACATTGCGCAGCATCTCGGAGATCTCCGGATCAAAATCGTTCGTCTCGACCAGACGATCGATCATGGCGCGTCCCTGCTCAAGGTGAATCTTCTCCAGCTCCTCATCGTCGGACAGTTCCGCCTTGCCGGATCCACGACCGATGCCATTGACGCGAGCGAACGGCGTCAGCAATGCAACGAACGACACCACTCGGGAATGCTTGAGCATGATCTGGAGCGGCTTGCTTGCCCCAGTGCTGCGCGGACGTACCAGGATGGAGACCACACCCACAATCAGAGCGAACAGGATTCCCACCAGCAACGTCATCCATAACGGAGCACCCAGCGCGTCGGCGATGCTGGCCACCAAAACACCATCGAGAATGTTGCACACGATGCGGAAAAACGCGCACGAACCCGAAGTGGCGAACCGATCGGCGACGAGCCGCTGCACTCTGTGAATCCGATCAATCTGCTTCATCTTGGTGAACTGGCTGTCGGGACCGGTCTGCACATCAAGGATGAGATTGTTCAGACTGGATCTCGTGACTCGTGACACAGCCCCTTCGGTGGAGGCCATGACCAGAGAGAACCACACCAGCAATAGCGCCGCCAACGCCATTGCGACAACTGCCGGAATCGTGGGATCGTTCAGACTCACCATCATCAACTCCTGCTCAGCCCCTCGCGGAACGGGACCGACCGTCCCTATGAGTGGCGTCGTACCGGGCGAGAAGGTCAGGCGCTCCCGGCGGCAATGTCACGTCGTCGAGCACACCGGGGCGCAACGCGAGGAAGGTGAGCAACAGCTGACGCTGCAACCCGAACATCTGACGTTCCTCCTCGGGAGTGGCATGATCGTAGCCGAGCAGATGCAGCGTGCCGTGGATGGTGAGCAGCAGCATCTCCTGAATAGTGGAGTGTCCTGCGGCGCGTGCCTGCTCCGCGGCGACGTACGGGCAGATGACGATGTCGCCGAGCACCCCCTCCGGAGTGAATCGGGCATTGCCCGGGCGCAACTCGTCCATTGGGAAACTCATCACGTCCGTCGGCCCCTCAAGGTTCATCCAGCGTTCATGCAACTGGGCCATGGACTCCGGATCGTTGAACATGATCGTCAGATCGGACTGTACACTGACCCGCATCTGATCGAGCACCCAAACGCCCAAATCGGAAAACACCTTGGGATCGATGGTCCATGGGGTTTCGTTGGTAACGTCCACACTCATGCGTTGCTATTCTCCTGATCATTGCTGTGATTGCGCGTGCCCGACCGCCGATCATGACGCGTCCGGTGTTCCTCATCGTAGCGTCCGTAAGCCTCCACGATCTTGCCAACCAGCTCATGCCGCACCACATCCTCCGGCTTCAGATGCACGAAGGCGATGTCGTCGATGTCATGCAGCACGCGTTCGATGGTCTTCAGACCGGAACTCGGCACAGTCAGATCGATCTGGGTGATGTCACCGGTGATGACCATTCGTGTGTTGAATCCCAGACGGGTGAGGAACATCTTCATCTGCTGTTCGGTCGTGTTCTGCGCCTCGTCAAGGATCACATAGGCGTCATTGAGCGTACGGCCTCGCATATAGGCGAGCGGAGCCACCTCAATAGTGCCATCCGCAAGATACCGGTGCAGCTGGTCGGAGCCGAGCATATCGCTCAATGCATCGTAGAGCGGCCGGAGATATGGATCGACCTTGTCGCTGAGCGTGCCGGGAAGAAATCCGAGGCTCTCTCCCGCCTCCACCGCCGGACGGGTCAGAATGATGCGATGTATCTGCCCATCCTCGAAGGCACGCACGGCCTTGGCCACGGCCAGATAGGTCTTTCCGGTTCCAGCCGGTCCGATGCCGAAGGTGATGATATGGTTTTCGATCGCGTTGACATAAGCGATCTGTCCAGGCGTCTTCGGACGAACCGGAGCGCCCAGGGCGAAGGTAATGACACCGGGTACACGAGGACGTTTCCGCTCGGTCTGCACGACGACTCCCCGATTGTCACGCCCCCTATCCGCGGCATCGGACGACGCGCCACGTCGAACCGGTCGCTCACGTTTGGCCGCTGCGAGGCTCGTATGGGATGCGAGCATGCGTCGGACCGTATCCGCATCCATAGGGGCGCTGTACGCCGCGTGAATGATCGCGTCGACGACTTCCTGCGCCTTGTTGGCCTGTGCCTCGGTCTGCCGCGAGCGCGACATGATCGCCACGCGGTTGCCCCGCACAATGATAGTAAGTTCCGGGAACGCCCGCTCGACTTCACGGATCACCTGATCGGCGGGGCCGAGCACGGCGACGGGGTCAAGTTCCGGCGGGAGCGTAATGGTACGTGTTGTTGTGGCCACGTTAGGTCGTTGTCTCTTTCCGTTCGTGTGGTTCGATCAGCAATCAGCAGCAAGCAGCAGCGTTGTGTGACATCCGTCCCGAACCGGTCCGGCTACTCGTCAAGCACCTCGCCGGTGAGCACATGCGCATGCACGTGGAACACCGTCTGACCGGCATCCACACCGGTGTTGAACACCAGACGATATTCGCCGTGGAACTCCGAATCGGCAATGGACTGAGCTACTTCCACGATGTGAGCCAACCGTGCGGGATCATCCTTGGCCAGAGCGGCGACGTTCGGATAATGGTTCTTGGGCACGATGAGTACATGCACCTTGGCCTTGGGATTGATGTCCTTGAACGCGTACACGGTATCGTCCTCATACACCTTGGTGCTGGGGATGTCTCCGGCGATGATCTTGCAGAACAGGCAGTCGTTTTCCTGGCTCACGCTTCCTCCTTGCATTGGTGGCACTGCGTCTTCATGCTATTGCGCACTTCGGATAAATCCGTGGAATAAGCCCGAAATCAGCGGTCAGGAAAAACGTCCAAGCACGCGTGCCAACAGTGCAAGCGCTACCGGACCCGCACTCGACGTGCGCATGATGTTGCGGCCAAGCACCACCGCCGAGGCACCGGCATCCACGAATGCGGCCACCTCCTCCTCACTGATGCCACCCTCGGGACCGACGACCACGCTCACGGTACGCGGACGCCCATCCTCCAGACAGCGCTCCCCCATGGCCCTGACCTTGTTCTCGATACCGTCCCAGGTGTCAGTGGCATCCTGATGCAGCACGACCACAAGATCGCCATGCACGCCGGCACGGAGGCACATCTCCACAATCTGTTTGCTGGATACCTTGTCGCCGAGCTCCGGGGCCCATGCGCGACGGGACTGCTCGGTGGCGGCGTCAAGCACCTGCCTCCATTTGGCCGCGGCCTTGGCTTCCTTGCCACCCTTCCACTGCACGATCGAACGATTCGCCTGCCACGGCACCACACGATCCACGCCGATTTCCGTGGCCGTTTCGATGGCCTGCTCGTCCCTTCCGGATTTGGCCAATGCCTGCACCAGAGCGAGGCGGGTCACCGCCGCCGGCTCTCGCGAGAACTCATCCACACGCACCTGTCGGTTCTGCGGATCGTGAACCGTGGCGAGAATACGCAATCCCCGGCCGTCGGACAACTGCAGTCGATCGCCTTCGACGAGGCGCATCGACTTGAACGCGTGACGGGCCACGGTTTGCGGAAGGGTCAGCACCCAGCCGTCATGCAGCTCGTCGCTGTTCACCGGGGTCTCGTCCGTATCGGGGTCAATCAGAAAAAGCGGAAACGTCATGGCTCAAACGTATACGACACGCCGGATAACAATCCGATTTGACACGCACCTATGCCGGGATGCTATAGTTCCATCTCGTTGCCAAGCGCGACACCTGTCCGGGTGGCGGAATGGTAGACGCGCTAGCTTGAGGTGCTAGTGGTTATTTTATACAACCGTGCGGGTTCAAGTCCCGCTCCGGACACTATCAAGACCCCTTGAAAATCAAGGGGTCTTTTTGTATTCCCCGCCCGCGTGGGACATTTCTGGCTTATAGGCCAAAATGTGTGTCTGGTGGTCTAGTCGTTGGATGGCCATTCGATCTGGGTATGGAAGTCGGGTTACGAGTCAAAACGTGGGTCTTATTCGCATGTGTCGTCGGTGTATTGGCGGTTATCCGTCGCCCTTCTCTGACGCCGGCCCCGCTTCTCCCGCTTCTCTCTTCCGCTTCCCCTTTTCCTCTTCTCCTTTCTTTCTCGTATTCCGGCATGGTGTTTCGGGTTTTCCGCTGATCATCCGGATTTCGACCGTGGACGTCTTGTCGGCTCCCGCTCTGGGTATTACCAGACTCTTATTCTGGGTATAACCGGACATCTGGGTATAACCGGGTAGGTTAGCGGCGGAAAAGAGGGGGCTCGTGACATGGTTATACCCAGAGCCGGTGTTCATGACCCGGTTTGCCCCAGACTTCTGTCCTGTTCGACCCAGACCCGTGTCCGGTTCGACCCGGAACGGGGTTGGTCGGAATCTGATATGTCCGGTTTGACCCAGACTTCTGTCCGGTTTGACCCAGATTGTCTAGTTCGAGCGGATAGTTTACGCATGTGTTGGGGCATGGTTGACGTCATGTCCCAAGGCGTGGTTGGCAGGTGTGTTGGGGGCATGGTTGACGCCGGGCATGGGTTTTCGGTACTGGGGTCGCGGGTGGTGTCGAGTCTCTGGTCGGCGAGGATCTTGTCGATGTCGATGTCAGTGTCGATGTCGATGTCGGCGTCGGTGATGAGGCCATGGTCGATGGCCGTGCCCGGTTCGCCCCGTAACGGTTCGGAGTTTGATGGTGGAGATCATGCCGGTGACGAGGCGGTCTTGCCGGTGACGAGACCGCTTGATGATCGTGCGCAATGCGGAAAGCGGTGCGAGTCGAAAACCATCGGGGTCTGAGGCTCCAGCGGATCGGCAGTCGCAGACTGGCACTCCTCGCAGCCAAGACAGGCCGGCGCCCCTTTAAGACCCACGTTTTGATCCTTGCCCCAGAAATCCGGCAAACCAGCGCGACACGCCGAAGGCTCATATCGATTTGACAGACACCCCCATAGTGATGATAGAGTCTCATGTCGTTGCCAAGCACGGCACCTGTCCGGGTGGCGGAATGGTAGACGCGCTAGCTTGAGGTGCTAGTGGTTATTTTATACAACCGTGCGGGTTCAAGTCCCGCTCCGGACACCGAATAACCCGGGAGTTACGACTTCCGGGTTTTTTGTTGTTCAAGCCGAGGGGCCGACCGCCTTCACCATCCACGACTCCGGTTCCCGGCGACGCCGCAACGACGGCTGGGAGGAATCATGCGCTACATTCACATCGACTCCATCGACGACGAACGTCTCGTCACGTTCACGCATCTCACCGAACCGCAGCTGCGCAACCGACTCGAGCCATCCATGGGCATGTTCATCGCCGAATCCCCCAAGGTGATCGACCGGGCGCTCGCCGCGGACGTCGAACCCGTCTCCTTCCTCGTCGAGGAATCATGGCTGTCCGGCATGGAATCCGAATTCGCACAGGTCGACGCGCGCTGGGGCACAGACGTTCCCGTCTACATCGCCACCAGCGAGGAGCTGAAACGCATCACCGGATACCGGCTGCATCGCGGCGCACTGGCCACCATGCGACGCTGGACACTGCCCAGCGTCGAGGACATCTGCCGTGGGGCGTCACGCGTCGCCGTGATGGAGAACATCGTTGACCCCACTAATGTGGGTGCACTGATGCGCTCGGCCGCCGCACTCGACGTGGATGCCGTGCTGGTCACTCCGTCCTGCGGGGACCCGCTGTATCGCCGTGCCGCCCGCGTGTCGATGGGAACGGTGTTTCAGGTGCCATGGACACGTATCGGAGGAGACGGCACACACTACTGGCCATGGAAGGGACTTGAAGAGCTGCGCGCATGCGGGCTCACCACTGCGGCGCTCGCACTTACCGACGATTCGATCGGATTGGATGATCTGGTAGAACGACTGAACAACACGCCCGACACACCGGGGCACATCGATCGGCTTGCGATGATCTTCGGCACCGAAGGGGATGGCCTGAGTCGCCACACCATCGCCAACGCCGACCTGACGGTGAAGATCCCCATGAGCCATGACGTGGATAGCTTGAATGTCGCGGCTTCCAGCGCCGTCACGTTCTGGGCGACACGCCGACGCTGAATCATCCGGCGACCGGTTGTTGCCGCATCGTCCCCTGCGGAACAAACATGTCCATCGGGTGACGATGCGGCAAACGATTAACGAAAAACACGCAACACCCCGCCAGCCGCTCACATAATCATGTTTTTTGTGAGATTATAGAGGCATTGTTTCAACTCACCGACGAGTAGAAGGCAGGGGATACCCATGAAGAGAAACCCGAAAGTGCTCTCGATAGTGCTGGCAGGTGGCGAAGGCACGCGTCTGATGCCACTGACTCGCGACCGAGCCAAGCCGGCCGTGCCATTTGGCGGTGTATTCCGCCTGATCGACTTCCCGTTGAGCAATCTGGTGAACTCCGATTTCCGCCACATCATCGTGCTGACGCAGTACAAGTCGCATTCACTGGACCGTCACATCTCCCAGGTCTGGCGCTTCTCGTCATTGCTGGGAAACTACGTCTCCCCCGTTCCGGCGCAGCAGCGTCTGGGCAAGCACTGGTATCTCGGTTCCGCTGACGCCATCTACCAGACGATCAACATCATCGAGGACGTCAAGCCCGACATCGTGGTGATCGTGGGTGCCGATCACGTCTACCGCATGGACTTCCAGCAGATGGTGGAATCGCACATCGAGTCCGGAGCTGAATTCACCGTGGCCGGCATTCGTCAGCCGATCAGCCAGTCGAACCAGTTCGGTGTGATCAACACCGATCCGAACCATCCCGGACTGATCACCCACTTCGAGGAGAAGCCCGCGACCACGCAGGGTCTGCCGGATGATCCCTCGATGATGCTGGCCTCCATGGGTAACTACGTGGCCAACACCGACGCGCTGTTCGATGCGCTGCGCAAGGATGAGAAGGCCAAGGACACCGAGCATGACATGGGTGGCGACATCGCCCCCTACTTCGCTTCTCGCGGCGAGGCCGGAGTCTACGACTTCACGACCAACGAGATCCCCGGTTCGACCGAAAAGGATCACGCCTACTGGCGTGACGTGGGTACGATCAAGCAGTTCTATGATGCCCACATGGATCTGATCGCCTACGTCCCCGAGTTCAACCTGTACAACACGGACTGGCCGATCTACACCTATGCCGGTTCGCTGCCGCCGGCAAAGTTCGTGCACGCCGGCCGTGACCGTCTTGGCCACGCCACCGATTCGATCATCTCCCCCGGCGTGATCATCTCCGGTGGTGAGGTGCATCACTCGGTCATCTCCCCGAATGTGCGCATCCACTCGTGGTCGCAGATCGTGGACTCCGTCCTGTTCAACAACGTCACGATCAACCGTCGCGCACGCGTGTACAAGGCGATTCTGGACAAGAACGTCGTGCTCACCGAAAACGCGACCGTCGGCATCGACACCGAACGTGATCTCGAGCGTGGATTCACGGTAACCGCCGAAGGCATCACCGTGGTCCCGAAGGGCACGATCGTCACCGACTGATCGTCTGTCTCAGAACACTCGGAACAGCCCATAGACCAAAACCAGAGGAAGCCGGTACCGAACCATTGTGATTCGGTACCGGCTTTCTCTATACGTAGACAATTTAGCTGGACAATTTGGTCTCAGCAAAACCTGCCGTTACTTATCGGGGCACAATTTCTGCTCCTGGATAGGATGTGCCTGAACGTGGCTCGCCGACATATCCACTGCCCGTCAGCGAGCCACGCCGATCATGCGCCGTACGTAGGCAGATTGTTGAAGTTGAATCCCAGTGCGGACAGCTGGGCCTGTCCCTCGGGAGTAATCTTGTCGACCGTCCACGCGGGTGTCCAGGTCCAGTCGATGCGGAACTCCTCCACCAGACCGGCGAGCACGCTTGCCGTCTCGTCCTCGATGAGATCGGTGAGCGGGCATGCCGGCGTGGTAAGGGTCATGGTGATGATGGCCCTGCCGAGTTCGTCGATCTCAATGCCATAGACCAGACCAAGATCGATGACGTCGATGCCCAGTTCGGGATCGATGACCTGATGCATGGCCTCCTGCACATCCTTGGCAGTCGCACGTCCGATATCGTCCACGGCCTTCAGCTCGATGCCACCGTCCTCGGGTTCCTCTCCCCCGCAGCCGCACGCACCATGACCATTGCCACAGCCGCAGGTATCGGCGGCTGGTGCAGATCCGTCTTCCGCGGACTGTGCCTGCACGCTGTTAATAAGGTTCGGATTAGCCATCACCTGACGTGCCGCCTTCTCATCTCCCAACACGTTCTGTACGGATGCGAAAATCGAATCCTTGGGTTCGGGAACCAGATTGCTGTTATCGGCCATCGTTACGCCTCCTTTGCGTTCATCTGAGCCAACGCCTGTGCCATGGAATCCTTCAATCCCTCCCAGCCGAGCAATGCGCACTTGATGCGCATCGGGTAACGGGAGACGCCTTGGAAGACCACGGCATCGCCGAGTTCCTCCTCCATCGCCTCATCGTTAAGACCGGCGCCCCGGGATTCCATGAGCTTATGAAATGCGTGGAAGAGATCCATGGCCTCGTCCACGGTCTTGCCATCCACAAGATCCACCATAATCGAAAGACTGGCCTGGGAGATGGAGCATCCCTGACCGTCCCAGATCAGATGCTCGATATGCTGGGGCTTGCCGTCGCTACCGTCCGAAATCTCCACGCGAACGGTGACCTCGTCACCACATGTGGGGTTGAACTGATGGGACTGAGCCGGGACGCAGTATTCGTGGGTCGCGCTCAGTTTGCTTTCTCCGGCACTGAGGCTGTTCACTCCGATGGTCGAATGAGATCCGGTACCGGATGCGAAATCTACCTTGCCGTGTGGAGCCTTCGAAGCCTCGAGAATGACCTCCTGATACATCTGCTCGAGCTCTTCTCCGCTCATTCCGTAATCTGCCATGCCCTCTAACCTAGTGGCGCGCCCTGACTTGGACGCGCCGTACCTCTCCCAGCGAAAACGGGAAGGCGGCGCGTGCGAATCGTCGACTCGGACGCGCCACCTTCCCGTTGCACTATGAGAGCCACGTGGATCATGATTCCGATCGTAGGCCCACCTGGATGCCGATGCCTTATGCCGTCAAACGCGGAAGAAGGCCCGCACCTTGCCGACGGCTTCCACCAATACCTGAGCATCCTGCACCGAGTTGTACACGCCGCTCGATGCACGGTTGGATGCGAACAGACCGAAATGACGGTGAACCGGCTGAGCGCAGTGATGTCCCACGCGGATGGCGATGCCCTGCGCGTCGATGAACTGGCCGACATCATGCGGATGCACGCCCTGCACATCGAACGCCACCGTGCCGATACGATTCACGTTTTCGCGCGGACCGAGGATGCGTACGCCGTCGATATCGCCGAGCTTGAGCAGTTCGGCGGCGATGGTCTTCTCATGGGCCTCAATGTTTTCCATGCCCACGGATCGCATCCAGTCGGCGGCCACGCCTGCGGCCACCACCTGTGCGACGGGCTGCGTACCGGCTTCGAATCGTGCCGGCGGAGCCATGTACTGGGCAGGCTGGTCCATCCACGCCAATTCGACCATGGAACCGCCGAAATTGGCCGGAGGCAACGCCTCGAGCAGTTCGCGCTTCCCGTAGAGGAATCCGACTCCGGTAGGACCGTACATCTTGTGAGCGCTCCACGCAGCGAAGTCCACATCCAGGGCATGGAAGTTCACCGCAAGATGCGGCACGGACTGGCATGCGTCAAGGATGAAGATCGCGCCCACCTCGTGCGCACGACGGATGATCGGTGCGATGTCGGTAATGGCACCAGTGGTGTTGCCAACATGCGTGATGGCCACGACCTTGGTACGTTCGGTGATCACCTCGTCGGCGGTGTCGGAACGCACACGTCCCTCATCGTCCAGATCGAACCACTTGAAGGTGGCACCGGTACGGGCAGCGAGCTCCTGGAACGGCAACAGCACGGAATGATGTTCGGCCTTGCTGACGACGATCTCGTCACCGGGCTTCAGTGCAAAGCGCTTCGCCGCGTCTCCCCCGCGACCCAGCGAAGCGTTGCCGATAGCGGTGGCCAGCAGATTCAGTCCCGCCGTCGCACCTGCGGTGACGACGATCTCCTCTTCGCCCTCCGCGGCGTTGGCACCGACCAGTGCCGCAACCTTGGCGCGGGCCTGTTCAAAGGCCTCGGTGCTCAGCGCGGCCAGCTCGTGTGCACCACGATGCACTCCGGCATTGATGGTGCGGTAGAACTCAGATTCCGCGTCAATGACCGTCTGAGGCTTCTGCGACGTGGCCGCCGAGTCGAGGTACACCAGCGGGTGTCCGTGGATCTGCTGATTCAGGATCGGGAATTGGTCCCGAATCGCTTGAAAATCAACCATGCTTTCCCCCTTATATCGTCTTTTCGCTTCAGTAAACCAATAGTTGGCGTGAGCCGAGGGACGGGACGCATGATGTCCAACTGTAGGCTCGGCCAAACGGCCTTGAGTGTGTCGGACATCATGCGTCCTGTCCCTCGGCGGTCAACCAAGTACCTTACGCCAGTGCGCTTTCGGAATCCGAACCTTCCGGCAGATACTGGTCGTAGCCGTTCTCCTCGAGTTCGTCGGCCAGCTCGGGGCCACCGGTCTTCACGAAGTGTCCGTCGGCGAACACGTGCACGATGTCCGGCTTGATGTACTTGAGAATGCGCGTGTAGTGGGTGACCATCAGGATGCCGAAGTTATTGGCATCCTTGGCACGGTTCACACCCTCGGAGACGATGCGCAGCGCATCGACGTCAAGACCGGAGTCGGTCTCGTCGAGAATGGCGAACTTGGGCTTGAGCAGTTCCAGCTGCAATACCTCGGCACGCTTCTTCTCGCCGCCGGAGAAGCCTTCGTTCACGGAACGGGATGCGAACTTCGGATCCATGCGCAGCCGCTTCATCGCCTCGCCGAGCTCCTTGGCCCACGTGCGGATGGCCGGGGCCTTGCCGTCCACCTCGGTCTTGGCGGTACGCAGGAAGTTCGTCATGGAGACGCCGGGGACCTCGACCGGGTACTGCATGGCCAGGAACAGACCGGCCTTGGCTCGCTCGTCCGGGGTCATCTTGAGAATGTCCTCACCGTCGAGCAGCACCTGACCGGAATCGACCTCATACTTGGGGTGGCCGGCCAGAGTGTAGGCGAGCGTGGACTTTCCGGAGCCGTTCGGGCCCATGATGGCATGCGTCTCACCGGAGTTGACGGTGAGGTTGACACCCTTGAGAATCTGCTTGCGACCGTCCTTGGTTTCCACCGAGGCATACAGGTCCTTGATTTCCAACGTTGACATTGTTGTTCTCCTCAACTATGCGAATATGTCGTTTGTCGTTGCCTGTCGGCTGGCTCCGTCGTTACTTCTCTTCGAGGACCTCGGCCATGGCCGCGCTTTCACCGCGGGCAAGACGCCGATCGATGACGCTCATCAGGTGCTCGGAAATGGACGGAATGCCGATCTCCTCGATCAGTTCGGCGAAGAAACCACGGACCACGAGCTTACGGGCCTCGGTCTCAGGGATGCCGCGGGACTGCAGGTAGAACAGCTCCTCATCGTCAAAACGTCCGACGGAGCTGGCGTGGCCGGCACCAATGATGTTGCCGTTCTCGATCTCCAGATTCGGCTCAGAGTCGGCGATTGCACCCGGGGTAAGCACAAGGTTGCGGTTGAGCTCGTAGGAATCGGTTCCCGGAGCCGTCGGCTGGATGAGTGCGTTGCCCACCCATGTGGAGTGTGCGCCCTTGCCGTCGAGGGCGCCCTTGTAGACCACGCGGGACTTGCAGTCGGGATGGTTGTGTACCACCATGGTGCGGTTCTCGATGTGCTGACCGGGATCCACGAAGTAGATGCCAAGCATGTTGAGCTCGCC
Organism: Bifidobacterium tissieri; assembly: GCF_002259645.1. Classification (GTDB taxonomy): domain Bacteria; phylum Actinomycetota; class Actinomycetes; order Actinomycetales; family Bifidobacteriaceae; genus Galliscardovia; species Galliscardovia tissieri. The sequence continues at coordinate 63,491 of NZ_MWWV01000019.1, read as the reverse complement.
CTGCTCGCCGCCGAAGTCCTGATCCATGCGCAGGCGGACCACGTCACCGCCGAGGGTGACCACCGAGTGACGCAGGGATGCGCCCTCGCCCACATGAATACGGTGGTTACCGACATGCTTGGATTCGGGGTCCCATTCCTGTACGAAGGTGGTGGAGACATGGGAGTCCTTGCCGGTGGTGATCTCCACGCCTTCGGCAAGACGGGCCTTGCCTTCGTGTTCGACGATCACATCGGCATGGGTCTTGTCGGCGGCCTTGATGACCAGATGGAAGGCGTCGAGATCCAGTCCCGAACCCTTCACCTTCACCAATACCGGGGAAGGCAGTTCGCCGGAGAGCTCCACAACGGTTGCGGTGGAACCGGACTGCCATTCCACGGCCGCGGCGCGGTCGGTCGGCTTGGAGACCGTGCCGGACGGCTCCTCGCCCAGCTTGGTCTGGTACAGCTTCACGTTGTCGGCGGACATTTCGGTACCGTCGATTGCGCCGACCTCCACGGTGGTCTCACCGCTCGGCTTGAACACGGTGAAGAATTCCTCGATGCGTTCGATCGGCGTATAGCGCCAGTCGTCCTGCTTCCGCGTGGGCATGGCGAAATCATCGGCCTCGAAGGAACGCTTGGCCTTGTCGGCGCTGGATGGCATAAGAGCGGGAACGGCATACGGATCGTTGAGATCGGCCACCGGAATATTCAGTTCGGCCGCGACCTCCTTGGCCGTTTCGACGCTTGTGGTTTCGGTATTCGTTGCCTCGGTCATATCAGCCCACCGATCCTTCCATCTGCAGTTCAACAAGTCGGTTCAGTTCGAGCGCGTACTCCATCGGCAGCTCGCGGCTGATCGGCTCCACGAATCCTCGTACGATCATGCCCATGGCCTCCTCCTCGGAAAGACCACGGCTCATCAGATAGAAGAGCTGGTCTTCGGAGACCTTCGACACAGTGGCCTCATGAGCCATGGACACATCGTCCTCACGCACGTCCACATGCGGATATGTATCGGAACGGCTGTAGTTGTCCACAAGCAGGGCGTCGCAGACCGTGGAGTTGGAGGATCCCTCCGCGCCCTTGATGATCTTCACCAGTCCGCGATATGCGGAACGGCCGCCGCCACGGGAGATGGACTTCGCGACGATGGTCGACGATGTGTGCGGGGCGAGGTGGATCATCTTGGCGCCGGTGTCCTGATACTGGCCCTTGCCTGCGAAGCCGAGCGACATGGTGCTTGCCTTGGCGTACGGCTCGGCAAGAATGCATGCCGGATACTTCATCGTGGCCTTGGAGCCGATGTTGCCGTCCACCCATTCCATGGTGCCGCCCTCACGCACGTAGGCGCGCTGGGTGACCAGGTTGTACACGTTGTTCGACCAGTTCTGCACGGTGGTGTAGCGCACGCGAGCGTGCTTCTCCACCACGATCTCGACGATGGCCGCGTGCAGGGAGTCCTCGGACCAGATAGGTGCGGTGCATCCCTCGACGTAATGCACGTAGGAGCCTTCATCGGCGATGATCAGCGTACGCTCGAACTGTCCCATAGCCGGCGTGTTGATGCGGAAGTACGCCTGCAACGGGATGTCCACGTGTACACCCTTCGGCACATACACGAACGAGCCACCGGACCATGCCGCCGTGTTCAGCGCGCCGAACTTGTTGTCCTCCGGCGGCACCACGGTGGCGAAGTACTTCTTCACGAGCTCCGGATATTCGCGCACGGCGGTGTCGGTGTCAACGAAGATCACGCCCTGCTTCTTCAGATCCTCCTGAATGGAGTTGTAGATCACCTCGGACTCGTACTGGGCGGCCACGCCGGAGACCAGACGCTTCTTCTCGGCCTCGGGGATACCCAGTCGGTCATAGGTGCTGCGAATGTCGTCGGGCAGTTCGTCCCAGCTCTTGGCCTGCTTGTCGATCGGCTTGACGTAGTACTTGAAATCATCGGCATTGAAGCCGGAAAGATCGACACCCCAATCAGGCATCGGCTTTTCGAGGAACGCCTTGTAGCCGCGCAGACGCATATCGAGCATCCATTCAGGCTCGCCCTTATCGGCGGAGATGGCACGCACCACGTTCTCATCGATACCACGTTTCGCAGCCTCGCCGGCGGCATCGGAATCATGCCATCCATAGCTGTAGTCGCCGAACTGCGAAATGATCTCATCGTCTTTTTTGATCTTGTCCTCGTTGACGCGGGAACGGTCGGCCACATACTGGCTCATCTCCACGTCAGCCGCCGCGGATCCCGTATTCGGGGTCTCCTGCGACGTCATTTCATCCGTCACCTTGAGTGTCCTCCCATCGCCCGATATGTCATGAATACCGGGACCTTGACGAAAGTGCTTTCTGTCCGTAGCAAACCTAACAGAACATCACGAACAACACTAATCGGCGTTCCGTGAATTATCCATTGGCAAACGTGAGAAAGATTACAGAAGCCACGCTTGAAAAAAGACGAGACCCGTCACACAAGAATGCGCGACGGGCCTCGATTCATCGATCGGATTACCGGTACGAGTTGACCAGTATGCGTCGATCGTGTCGATCAGTGCGTGGCCTGATGATCAAGCGCGGCCTTGACCAGTCCGGCGAACAGCGGGTGCGGCTTGGTCGGGCGGGACTTGAACTCCGGATGGGCCTGAGTGGCGATGTAGAACGGGTGCACATCCTGCGGCAGCTCGACGAACTCGGTGAGCTCACCGTCCGGGCTCTGACCGGAGATACGCAGACCAGCCTCACGCAGACGATCCTTGTAGGCCACGTTCACCTCGTAACGATGACGGTGACGCTCCGTGACGTGGGTGGTGCCGTACAGCTGGGCGGCGAGGGAACCCTCCTCCAGCTCGGCCGGGTAGGAACCCAGTCGCATGGTGTGACCCATGTCGCCCTTGCCGGCGACGATGTCCTTCTGCTCCTCCATCGTGGCGATGACCGGGTTCTCGCACTCGGGCTCGAACTCAGTGGAGTTCGCGTCCTCGAGTCCAAGGACGTGACGGGCGTACTCGATGACCATGGACTGCAGGCCAAGGCACAGGCCCAGAGCGGGGAGACGGTTCTCACGGGCGTACTTGAGCGCGCCGATCTTACCGTCGATGCCACGGATGCCGAAACCGCCGGGAATCACGATGCCGTCGACGTCGGCCAGGGCCTTGGCTGCCCCCTCTTCGGTCTCGCAATCATCGGCGGCGACCCATTCGACGTTCACCTTAGCCCAGTTGGCGAAACCGCCGGCCTTGATGGCCTCGGTGACGGACAGGTAGGCGTCGGGCAGATCGATGTACTTACCGACGATGGCGATGTTGACCTCGTGCTTGGGGTGGTGCACACGGTCGAGCAGGTCGGACCATTCGGCCCAGTTGACGTCGTGGAACGGCAGACCGAGCTCACGGACCACGTAGGCGTCAAGACCTTCATTGAACAGCGTCTTCGGCACGTCGTAGATGCTCGGAGCGTCCACGCAGTTGACCACGCCTTCCTCGTCCACGTCGCACATCAGGGAGATCTTGTCCTTGATGCTCTGGTTGAGAGGACGGTCGGAGCGCAGCACCAGCGCGTCGGGGGCGATGCCGAGCTGGCGCAGCATCATCACGGAATGCTGGGTGGGCTTGGTCTTCAGCTCATGGGCGGCGGCGATGTACGGCACGAGGGAGACGTGCACGAACATGCAGTTGTCGGAACCGATGTCGCGACGGACCTCGCGGGCGGCCTCAAGGAACGGCTGGGATTCGATGTCACCGACGGTGCCGCCGATCTCGGTGATGATCACATCGACGTCATCGGACGCCTGGGCACGCATACGGGACTTGATCTCGTTGGTGATATGAGGAATGACCTGGACACACTGGCCGAGGTATTCGCCGGCGCGTTCCTTGCGCAGCACCTCCTGATACACCTGACCGGTGGTGACGTTGGCCTTCTGGGAGAGGAACACGTCGAGGAAACGCTCGTAGTGACCGATGTCGAGATCCGTCTCGGCACCGTCTTCGGTCACGTAGACCTCGCCGTGCTGGAACGGGTTCATGGTACCCGGATCAACGTTGATGTAGGGGTCGAGCTTCTGCTGCAGGACGTGGATGCCACGGCTGCGAAGAAGACGGCCAAGGGACGAAGCCGTAAGTCCCTTGCCGAGCGAGGACACAACTCCGCCGGTGACGAAAATGTGCTTGGTGATGTGCTCTTGCGCGATGCCATGTTTTCTTCTAACCATGGAATTTCACTTTATCATCGGCACATGACGCGGCGTGTTCCATCTTGTATAAACCGTTCGGATGCATACCCGCAGAAACTCATGCTGCTGGAGTGCCGGTAATGCCGGTTTCTGTAGCATGCAACAGCCTGCCAGACATCCTACTCAGTGACGACCTCCGCGGTCTTGTCGGCGGTGGAGCCGACGCCCCAGTAGTCCATGATCTTCTGGAAGGTGCCGTCGTCCATGAGCTTCTGCAAAGCCTTCTGCATGGCCTCACGGGTCTGGGCGTCGCCCTTCTTCACGGCGGCACCGACCTTGACGGTGTCACGCACGGGCTCAAGCTGTTCAAGAGCACCATCGGACTTCTTGATGGCGTATCCGGTCGCGTCGGTGCCGGTGTAGAAGGATTCGGCCTTGCCGGTCATCACCGAGGTGGTCACGTCGGTCTGCTGCTTGAACGACAGAACATCAACCGCATCCTTGCCATCGGCCTTGCACTGATCGGACGATGCGTTGACTTCCGTTTCCTGAGTGCTGCCGGTTTGCACGGCGATCTTCCTGCCGCACAGATTATTGGGATCAATGTTCTGCGGGTTGCCCTTCTTCACCACGAACGCGGTGCCGACGGTCTGATAGGTCACGAAATCCACGGACTTGACGCGGTCGGGACTGGGAATGAACGATGAAATGCCGACATCGTATTTGGAGCCGATGGAGGGGATGATGGAGTCGAACACGGCCGTGGTCGGCTCTGTCTCCAATCCGAAGATGTTGCCCAACGCCTTGGCCATATCGACTTCATAGCCGATCGGCGTCTTGCCGTCGGTGCTGATGAATTCGGCGGGAGCATACGAGGTGTCCATACCGACGACGAACTTGCCGTCACTGGTCACCGATTCGGGAAGCAACGCGGCGATGGCGTCATCCTTCTTCACCCCACTGACGTCGTAGCCGTCGGTGGGATTGCCGCTGAGGCTGTGATCCCCGCTATCGCTTGCAGTGGAGTCGGTCGCATCGGATGTGCCGCAGGCCGAAAACGACAATGTAGTAGCGAGCACCACGACGGCCGCCGCGACTCGGGTAATGGATTTCATGGACATGCTCTTCCCTCTTTTCGCCCGTGGGGGTCTTCCACTTTGGGTCTTCCGGACAACAGCGATGACAACAACATGCTGTCGCGGAGGATTTCACCATGCCCGATGGTATCCAGTTTGGCTGGTACTATGCCTTCCCATCCAAATATTGGTCAAGACGTACCAGACCTAGCACGTACATAAGAAACGCCGCCCTGAGGTTGCGGATGGATACCCATTCGTCGACGCCGTGCGCGGCACCGGTTCCCGGCGCAATGCATGCCGGCGGTTCGAACACCAGTCCTTCGGACGCCGGCACGCTGTCGGCATGGAATTCAGGACCGAAGTTCAAGGCGCGCGGAACGAAACGGGCATGGGTACCACCGCCCATGGCAACCGGCTTCGCGCGTTCGGCGGTGCTGGTCACATCGTTATAGGTGTCGGTCAACAGCCGCACCCGAGGGTCGTCGGCGGAAACATAATACGGGTCATCGTTCACCACGGCGACAAGTCGACCGCCGATCATCGCCGCTCTGGCGCTGATGGCATCGAGAATCTCATCCTTCGTCTGGCCGACCGCGTAACGAATGTCAAGATGCATCACGATGGCGTTGCCGTCGTTATCCGGTGTATCGTCGTCCGTCGTATTGCCATTCGACACCGAGACGATCTCATTGTCGGCAATGGCCTGGGGATCGAATTCATGACGAGGCATGATGATGCCGACGTTAACGGTGGTCGGGCCGCTTTCCTCATTGTCGTGATCAATGCCAAGCGCGGCACCATATGGGTCCGCTGCCCATCGGGCTATGCTCGCCGCCGCCGTGGCGTCGCGCCCGGAAAGCAGTCCGGCGTCATCGAGGCGTGAGGCGAGCAGCGCGATGGCGTTGATGGTGCCGTCCGGCTTGGACGCATGACCGGAGATACCATGTGCCTCGACGGTGACGCCCGACGACGTTCCGCGAACATGAATACGCCGGTACGCATCCCCTCCGTCCCCGGTGTCGGCACCGTCACTGTTCGCAGCTGCGAGCGCCTGTCGCGCGTCATCGATGTCGATGCCATGCAACTCCACGGATGCGACCGCAGGAATGGTGTTGGTCGAGGATCCAGAGTGCCAGTCCGCAAGCTGTTCGCCTACCGGGATGGCGATGTCGATGTCAAGCAGTCCTTTTTGGATATTGTTGACGGGGAACGGACCGTCGGTGACGATGGACTGGTATGGCGCTCCCCCGTTACGCACGAACCATTTGATGTCGTTCAACGCTGGCTCCTCGGAGCCGCCGAACAGCATACGGACCCGATGGTGGAACCGTTGACCCTGTTCTGCGAAGAACCTCAGCAGCCAATAGGTGATCAGGGCGACGCCTTTGTCGTCAAGCGCGCCGCGGGCGATGATGATATCGCCGTCGTTTTCGATGCGTGGCTTGAACGGGTCGTGCGTCCACCCCGGTCCTGCGGGTACGACGTCAAGATGGCTGATGAAGGCGATGTCATCCGTGGCCTGTCCGTCGTCTGTGGTCTGTTCGTCCGAAGCGGTCTGCGGGTATGCGACTTCGATGACGTGCCCGTCGTAGTCATGCGTTGGAAATTCGTCACATCTGGCCTTGTCGAGCATGTGGTCGAAGACGCGGCGCACTTCATGACCGTATGGTTCGCCTGGTTTTGGTGATGGATCGGATTCGTCGGAAACCGACGGGTAGCGCAATAGTTCGCAAAGCTCTTCAATGAAGCGTCCACGGTTGTCGTCGAACCAGTGCGATGCCGAGGCGATGAGTTGGCGTTCGGCAGCAGTGAGTGACATCTGGCGTCCTTTACCTATACGTGACAAATCAGGCCCCGTCACGCGATGAAGCGGACGGGGCCTGCGAAATGCGGTCAGCCGTTGACGATGTGCGCCACGGCCTCGAGGGCGAGCTTGTATCCGAAGAAGCCCATGCCGGTGATGGTTCCGGTGGCGACTGGGCTGATCACGGAACGCTTGCGGAATTCGTCGCGCGCGGACGGATTGGAGATGTGCACCTCCATGAGCGGCAAACCTGCGTCGCCCACCATGTGCGCGGCGTCGGAAAGCGCATACGAGTAGTGGGTGAACGCGGCGGGGTTCATCACCACCGGGGTCTTCTCGTCGGCTGCCTGATGCATCCAGTGGACCATCTCCGCCTCGTCGTCGGTCTGACGCACTTCCACGTCAAGTCCGAGTTCCCCGCCCCATTCGGTGCACAGACGCCGAAGTTCCTCAAGATCCTGTCGTCCGTACACATCCGGCTGGCGCACGCCGAGACGGCCGAGATTCGGCCCGTTGACAACGATGACCTTGGTCATGATGCTCTCCTTTGCTTCGTTATCTGCTTACTGCTGGACGCGACGGAACGCCTCTTCCACGACGTCTGCCGGCGGATTGTCGAGGTGAACGACATGACCGGGGCGGTCGAGTACCACGAAGCGCAGCATGTTGCCACGGGCCTTCTTGTCACGATGCATCAGCGCCAGCACGTCTTCGAATTCACCGCCGTTCCACGAGATCGGCAGGCCGAGCGAGGACAGCAACGAGCGATGGTAGTCCACCAGATCCTGATCGATGTAGCCGAGCAGGTGGGCCAGTTCGGCCGCGTACACCATGCCGACGGCCACGGCGTTGCCATGACGCCAGCGGAAGTGCTCGAGTTTCTCGATCGCGTGCCCCATGGTGTGTCCGTAGTTGAGGAACTCCCGCAGGCCCTTCTCCTTGAGATCGGAGGAGACGTGGTATGCCTTCACCCTCACCGTGCGTTCGATGAGTTCGGCGATCACATGCTCGAGATCGTCGGATATGTTCTCAGGATCGAAGGTACGCAGGGCGTCGGCGTTCTTTTCGAGGATTCGCAGGATCTCGGTGTCCATGATGAAGCCGGACTTGGCGACCTCGCCCAGTCCTTCGACGAAGATGTCGTTCGGCAGGGTGGCGAGCGTGGTCAGATCGGCAAGCACACCGGCCGGCGTGTAGAACGATCCGACCAGATTCTTGCCGGCATCGGTGTTGATGCCGGTTTTGCCACCGGTGGAGGCGTCCACCATGGCCAGCAGCGACGTCGGGCAATTCACGTAGCGGATGCCGCGCATCCAGGTGGCGGCGACGAATCCGGCCAGATCGGTGGCTGCGCCTCCGCCGAGCCCCACCACGGCGTCGGATCGGGTGAATCCTTCTTCGCCCAGACGCTTCCAGATGCCGTTGGCCACCTCGATGGTCTTGCCGGCCTCGGCATCGGGAATGGTGATGTCGGACACCTCGTATCCGGCGCGGCGCAGCAGCGTGCGCGCCCGGTCGGAATGACGTTGAACGGGGGTGGTGTGGATCAGCGCGATCCGCACCGGCTTGTCGCCCAGCACCTCGGCGAGATGGCCTGCCACGTGTGCGCCGATGCGCACATCGTACGGATCAGTACCCGTGACATGCACCACGCGTTCGTTTGCTGAATCCGCAATGTTCTGTGCAGCCTGCATGGGAGTCTTTCCTTTCGTGTGCACGATGCAATTCGTCAGCCGTTCGAATACGGGACGACGTTGGGAATACAGCCGGCGCCACTTCTTCGCAGCACCGTCGGCAAGCAACGGGCGGTTCCCGGAACGGGACGCGCGAGCGATGGCCTCGTTCGGATCCGCATCAAGATAGGCGACGGTGCCGCCCTGAGCGATATACGATTCGAGGGCGTCATAGACGCGGTCGGTCATCGGAGCGCCTCCGCCGAGCGACAGCACGCCATCGAAATCGTGGAGGTAATCGAGGATCACCTCCGCTTCGATCTGGCGGAACTCCTGTTCACCGCGCGTCTCGAAGATCTGCGGGATCTTGACGCCTTCCCGGGCTTCGATCTCCACATCGGAGTCTATGAATTCCACATCAAGCAGATCGGCCACATCCTGCCCGATGCGGGTCTTGCCCGCACCCGGCATGCCGATAAGCACGGCCTTGGGGATCAATGTCATAACAGCGGACTCCCCTAGCGCATATGCTCGGGCCAGGATGCCAGGTACGCCTCGGCGTTGCGGCGAATCTCCGACACCGAATCACCACCGAACTTCTCCAGCACGAAGCGGGCGAGCGTCAGACGAACCATGGCTTCGGCCACCACGGATGCCGCGGGAACCGCCGTGGTGTCAGAACGCTGGTTGATGGCCTGTGCGGCCTCGCCCGTCAGCACGTCCACCGTACGCAGCGCACGCGGAATCGACGGAATGGGCTTCATGGCCGCGCGCACGCGAATCGGCTGACCGTTCGACATGCCACCCTCGATGCCGCCGGCCCTGTTGGACAGACGGGTGATACGGCCATGCTCATCGGTCACGATCTCATCATGGGCCTGGGAGCCGGGACGGACGGCCTCGAGGAAGCCATCGCCGATCTCCACGCCCTTGATCGCCTGAATGCCCATGACGGCACCGGCGAGCGCGGCATCGAGACGACGATCGGATTCCACGTAGGTTCCCAGTCCGGCGGGTACGCCGTATGCCAGTACCTCGATCACGCCGCCGACGGTGTCGCCGCTCTTCTTGATCTCATCGATGCGGGCCTTCATGCGGGCCTCGCCGTCCTTGTCGAGGGTACGGACGGGGGAAGCGTCAAGCGCAGCCACATCGTCGGGAGTGGGCAGCGGCGCGTTCTCGTCGACGCCGGCCCCTCCGATGGAGATGACATGGGAGACGGTGCGAATGCCGAGCGTCTGCTCAAGGAACTTCGCGGCGACCGCGCCGAGAGCCACTCGGGACGCCGTCTCGCGAGCGCTGGAGCGTTCCAGCACGGGGCGAGCGTCATCGAAACCGTACTTGCGCATACCGGTGAGATCGGCATGACCAGGACGGGGACGGCTCAGCGGAGCGTTGCGCCCTTCACGCGGAATGTCATGATCAAGCGGATCGGCGCTCATGACCTCAGTCCACTTGGGCCATTCGGTGTTGGCGATCTCGATGGCGATCGGCGAGCCGAGCGTGGAGCCGTGGCGCACGCCGGTGAGCATACGGACCTTGTCCTCTTCGAACTTCATACGGGCTCCACGACCGTATCCCAGACGTCGGCGGGCCAACGCGTCCTTGATGTCCTGGGATGTGACGGCCACGCCGGACGGCAATCCCTCGATCATGGCCACCAACGCCTCGCCATGTGATTCCCCAGCCGTCTGCCAGCGCAACATCTCCCGCTCCTTTGTCCACGTGTATTTCCAACCGAACGTTTGTCGTTCAGCCTCGGTATATCTTACGAGTAATGACGTACCTTTTCATTCCTACAGCAGTGGCCGGATTTGTGGTGACGTGTACCGATATACGGACACGCCGGGTGCCGCGTGCTGTGATCGTGGGAGGTTCGGCGGCGCAGCTGCTCTGTCTGGTCGTCTGGTGCGTGCTTTACGGACAGTGGCCGTCGCTGGCCATGAGCGTCGTGCTGGGACTGGGTTCCGCATTGGTTCAGTTGGGTCTGGCGATGGTTCGTCCCGGCACGCTGGGGTTCGGTGATGTGACCTGCACGCTGATGATGGGGTTTGCCGTCGGCTGGTTCGGTCTGACGGCGGTGCTGTTATGGTGGATGCTTATGGGACTGATTGGTCTGATCATGCTGGGCCTATGCAAAGGCCGGGGCGGGGATTCGATTCCCTTCGCCCCGGCCATTGTCCTGGCAGCCGTGATCGTGGTCCTGCTGAGTCTGTTCTGAGGATCACGATTCGGCTAGTTATTAGCCTCCCAGTCTTCGTATTCCTTGGAGAATTGCTGGAACTCGTTCTCGTCGGCGGTGAACTTCGTTTCGCCGGTGTCGAGGTTGACCGTCACGAAGTACAGCCAATCGCCGTCCTCGGGATGCATCGCCGCCTTGATGGCGTTGTCGCCGGGCTGGTTGATGGGTGTCGGCGGCAGCCCCTTCTGCACACGGGAGTTATAGGGGTTGCTGGTGTCGGACAGCATCGTCTTGGTCAGGGCGCGGGGTTCGACGTTGTTGCCATAGGCGATCACCGAATCCATGCCGAGGGGCATGTCCTTGGCAAGTCGGTTCTCCACGACGCGGGTGACCTTGCCGTAGTAGTCGGACTTGTTGACTTCGCCTTCGGCGATGGACGCGATCTTGAGGATGCGTTCACGATCGTCGCCGGTGGGTACGCCAAGACTGTCGAGCTTGGCGATGCGCTTGTCGACCATCGTCTTCATGATGTCCGCGGCCGACTTCGATTCCTTGACGTTGTAGTTTCCGGGTTCCAGCCATCCTTCGAAGCTGCCGCCGGCCTCCGCGGGAAGGATGCCTTCGCCCTTGCCCTCGACGATGGCTTGGAATTCTGACCGGTCGATACCGGACAGGTCCGCGGCCTGATCAAGTACCGTGCTGAGTCGCTCACCGGGATTGACCACCAGGAATCCCTTGGCGTTATTGGAATCGGTGAGGATCTTCACTACCGCGTCGGACTTCATACGGTACTGCAGTTGGAACACGCCTGGCTGCAGATGGTTTTCGAGTCCGGCATTCTTGACCGCCTGCTGGAATGCGGCACTGGATTTGACAATGCCCGCCTTCTCGAGATTGTCACCGATCTGCACACTGTTCTGACCGGTCTCCACGGTGAATTCGACATCACCCGATCCCGGCCCCGGATAGTCCGCGGCCTCAGAACGAGTGATCTGCAGGGCGTCACGGGCGCCGCCGATCTTGGAGAAGACCAGCCATCCGCATACGAGCAGCAACAAAACGAACACCACAGCGATGATGACTTTGACCTGCCGGGCCCGCTGCTGTTTGCGCCGATACTGCTGCATCTCCTTGCGGGAACGAGGAGGTCGCGGAGGAACGGATGCGTCGGGCTCCGACTTACCGTCCTCACCGACCCATTCGGCCTGCTCAGCGAAAAAGTCCTGCATATCGTCGTCGGCCATCAAACCTCCATAACCGCTGTTCCGGCGCGTTCTCGCGCGTTCCTGTCCAAAGCCTCCTGCAACAGCACCACGGCTGACTGCTGATCTATACTCGGCCGGTGCTCACGCGTACTCAGTCCAGCTTCACGAAGCTGACGATGCGCATCAACCGTCGTCAACCGCTCATCCAGCAATTCTACCGTGACGGCAATGCCTTCCTCCGCGATGCGCCGCTCCAACGCGCCGGCCCATCGCCGTGCCTTCTTGGCGCTTTTCCCTTCCGCGCCGTTCAATTGCAAAGGGTGCCCTACCACTACGTGGGTGATGTCCTCATCCTCGATCACATCGAGCACATCATCGAGCACATGAAAATAGTCGTTTCCCCATACCTGCACATTGCCGATGGGGTGCGCAAAGGTAAGCTCTGGGTCGGACTTCGCGAGTCCGACCCGAGCATTACCGAGATCCACGCCTAACCAACATGACATGGAATGTTCCGTCCCGTTCAGTGCTGCAGCACCTGGGCCTTCAGGGACGAGAGGGCCTCGTCGATCTTGCCGGCATCCTGGCCACCGCCCTGGGCGAAGTCGGGCTTGCCGCCACCGCCACCGCCAAGGGTCTTGGATGCGGTGCGAACAAGATCGCCGGCCTTGATGCCAGCGCCGCGGGCCGCCTCATTGGTGGCCACGATGATCACGGGGTTGCCGTTCTCGCCCTCGCCGGCAAGCGCCACCACGAGCGGCTTGGATTCGCCGAAGCGACCGCGGATATCCATGACGGACTTGCGCAGGGCGTCGACGGATCCGAAGTGACCGACGTTCTTCACGGCCACGGCCACATCGTCGGCGGAATCCTTGGCGGTTTCGAGGATCTGCGGCACCTGAGCGGCGAGATTGCTCTCGTACATGGCCGCCAGACGTCGATCGGATTCCTTGAGCTTGGCCAGCAGGGCATTGACGCGATCGGCCAGCTCGTCCGGACGGGCGTTGAGCTTGTCGGACAGCTGGGACACCAGCGCGTGCTCGCGGGCGTGGAAGTCGTAGGCTCCCTGACCAACCACGGCGTCGACACGGCGGACGCCGGTGCCAACGGAGGCCTCGGACATGATGGACACGGCACCGATCTTGCCGACATGGTCAACGTGGGTGCCGCCGCACAGCTCACGGCTCCAGCCATCCTCGCCGATGGAGACGACGCGCACGATGTCGCCGTACTTCTCGCCGAACAGGTGCATGGCACCGAGGGCGATGGCGTCGTCGAACTTCATCTCCTGCGTGGTCACGGCAAGGTTGTCGCGCAGACGATCGTTCACACGGGCCTCAACCGCGTTCATCACGTCCTTGCTCGGCGCCTTGCCCCACTGGAAGTCGAAGCGCAGACGGTTCGGGGCATCCTCGGAGCCACGCTGGGTGGCCTGCGGGCCGAGCTCCTCGCGCAGCGCCTTGTGCACCATGTGCGTGGCGGTGTGGGAGCGGGCGATGGCGCCACGACGATCCTGATCGATGGTGGCGGTGACCTTGGCGCCGCGAACCAGCGTGCCTTCGGTCAGACGGCACTGATGCACGGTCAGTCCCTTGATCGGGTGCTGCACGTCGTCCACCTCGAGCACGGCACCGTCGTCGGTGAGGATCTCGCCCTGATCGGCGAGCTGACCGCCGGCCTCCGCGTAGAACGGGGTGCGATCGAGGATGACCTCGATGGTGGCGGGAGCGCTGACGGCCGCCACGGAGCCCTTGCCCTCCTGAATGATGCCCAGCACGTTGGAACGGCTGGAGAACTCGGTGTAGCCGAGGAATTCGAGCGGGGCCTCAAGCGTCTTCTTGAAGTCGTCGTACACGGACAGGTCCACATTGTGACGCTTCTTGAGCGCGTCGGCACGGGCACGGGACTTCTGCTCGTTCATGAGCTCACGGAACTTGGCCTCGTCCACCTTCACACCCTGTTCGGCGGCCATCTCGAGCGTCAGCTCGATCGGGAAACCGTAGGTGTCATGCAGGGTGAAGGCGTCCTTGCCGGACACCACAGGATCGGAGCCTTCGGACTTGGCCTTCTTGACCGCCACGTCGAGAATGGACGTGCCGTTGTCGAGCGTACGGCGGAACGCGTCCTCCTCGGCGTATGCGGATTCGGAGACCTCGTGGAACGTGGTCTCAAGTTCCGGGTAGCTGGGGGCCATGGCGTTCTTGGAGACCGGCAGCAGGTGCGGCATGACCTCCTCGGTGACGCCCAGCATACGCATGGAGCGCACGGTGCGGCGCAGCAGACGACGCAGCACGTAGCCACGGCCGACGTTGCTCGGACGCACGCCGTCGCTCATGATCATCAGCGCGGAACGCACATGATCGGCCACCACACGGAAGCGCACATCGGCATCGGCATTCTCGCCGTACTTCAGACCGGAGAGACGTTCGGCCTCCTCGATGACCGGGTAGACCTCGTCGGTCTCGTAGATGTTCTCCTTGCCCTGCATGAGGTAGGCAAGACGCTCGAGACCGGCACCGGTATCGATGTTCTTGTTCTCAAGCTCGCCCACGATGTGCAGGTCGGTCTTGGACTTGACGTTGTCGACCTCGTAGTTCTCGAACACGAGGTCCCAGATCTCGATGAAGCGGGTCTCATCGGCGGCGGGGCCACCGTCCTTGCCATACTGGGGACCACGATCGACGTAGATCTCGGAGCAGGGGCCACCGGGGCCGGGACCACCGGTGGTCCAGAAGTTGTCCTCCATGCCGAAGATCTGCATGTGCTCGGGATCGAAGCCTTCGTTCTTCCAGATGGAGCGGGCTTCCTCGTCGTCGGTGTACGTGGTGACCCACAGCTTCTCCGGGTCGAAGCCATAGCCGCCTTCGCTCTGCGGGGTGGTCAGCAGCTCCCAGGCGAAATGGATGGCCTCCTCCTTGAAGTAGTCGCCGAAGGAGAAGTTGCCGAGCATCTGGAAGAACGTGCCGTGACGGGTGGTCTTACCGACCTCGTCGATGTCAAGCGTACGCACGCACTTCTGGTTGCTGGCCATACGCTTGCGGGGCGGTGTCTGCTCGCCGAGCAGATAGGGGATGAACGGCACCATGCCGGCGATGGTGAACAGCGTGGTCGGGTTCGGCGAGATCAGGGATGCCGAAGGGACGACCAGATGGTCATGCTTCGAGAAGTAATCCAGATATCGCTTGGCGATTTCCGATGTGCGCATGGACGTGCGACTCCTTTAATTGATTGGCTTGCGAGCGCGGCGATCGGCCCGCGAAAAATTACTGGTCATGACTCGCGGAGAACCATCCGCGATGATTGCATGATGGGTTATCGGGTTAGCGGGCGCTGCGCTCGATGAACTCGCGGTTGAGCTGCTCCTCACGGGCACGACGATGCTGCTGGAAGTCGTCGAACAGGGCCTGCACCGTCTGCAGGGTGATGGGAGGCTGCTCCTCGTCGGGGCCGAACACGAACTGTCTGGCAGGCTCCGGCGTGTGGGCCTTCACATAGGCCTGAGCCTTGGTCACGGCCATCACGCCGATGCCCACGCCGAGCGAAATCCAGAAGATGCGTTTGAACATTCGTCTACTCCCCCTTGGCGTCGTCCGACAGCGGCGACGGCTCGGCATGGCGACCGGATGCGCGTCGATTCAGGAAGTCCTGTGCGGTGGCCTTGAGCGCCCACACGGTGGATGCGGCCTTGATCACCGGCTTGCCGAGGAATGATCCGTACAGATCGGTGAGCGCGCCCACGTTCGAGGCGGAGCGCTGGGCGGCATCGGAGATGGTGTTGACATCCTCGAGAGAACGATTGACCTTCTGCACGGTGGTCACGCCCTCGTCAAGGGCGGGAAGCGCATGGTCTCCGGTGTCCTTGACCGTCTGGGCGATCTGGTCGAACAGCTTTCCCAAACGAATCAGCGGGTAGATCATGAAGCCCGCCAGAATGGCGAACGCGATGGCCGCGATCAGGCCGGCGATCTGACCGATATCCATTGCCGAATACCTCGTTTCCTTGACGACTTCCCGGACATTGCAGCAGTCCCGGACGCAAATACAAATCCAAAGGCTATCACCTACGGCGAACAGTGGCGTCTGAATCGCATCACCGTTCGCCGATGGAACTCACTGATTATAGGAGATGATGGTGATGCCGCCGTCGTCCAACGGCTTGGTCGGATCGAAATCAAGCACGGTGACGCTGCCGTTCGCAGGACGTTCGCTCAGATCGTATCCCGCGGGGGCGAATCGGTGCATCAGGCTGAGCAGTGTGTTGCCGTGTGAGATCACCAGTACATCGTCGCCGTCGGAGAGTCGTTCATTGCCGGCGATGAGGTCGAATCCTCCCTCCACACGCGTCCAGTATTCGGTTTCGCTTTCGGCGTCATGGAACGGGTCGGCTTCCTTGAGGAAGTCCTTGGTGGCGGCCAGACCGTATTTCTCGACGATGGCGTTATAGGTCTTGACTCCGTGCGGAGCACCGGCGGCATACCACGCCATGGCCATGTCGAGGCCTTCATAGTAGCCGTAGAACTGCTCGCGGAAATGCATGTCGACGGTCAGCTCCGGGCGCTGGTGTCCGGCTTTTTCGTTGATGTCGAGGATAGATCGTGCGGTCAGTTCAGCGCGCGTGGTGTCGGAGCAGTAGGCCGCCGCGAAATCGACGCCCTCCAGCTTGTGCCCGGCCTTCTCGGCGTCAGCGATGCCGGATTCGGTCAGCGGGGAATTCGACCAGCCCTGCAGACGGTTGTATCGGTTGAAATAGGTCTGTCCGTGACGGACCAGATGCAGATGAAACGTCATATCTCTGATTATCCCACTCTCAGGCCGGAATGGGCTTCCATCGCGGCATATCGTCGTTGCGCAGGTCCTCGGGACCGTTCTCCCAGTCCATCGACCCGGCGATGGCGGGACCGGTGTCGAATTCATCGAGCGTCCATCGCAGCGCGCCGTCACCGGTATACACGGGGGTGAGCCTCGACCAGAAGGCATTGCGCATGGAACCGAGATTGCTCAGATTGTCGGGGTCCATGCCAAGCAGCGTCTCGATGGTGGCGACGATCCAGGATCCATGTCCCACGATGACCAGCGTGGTCTCGCGTTCCTCGCCGCGGGCGCGTTCGATGAGGTCCACCACCGCATCCGCGCCACGCCGTCCGACATGGGTCCGCGTTTCCACGCCGTATTTGGTCTCTCCCCCGGTATGGGCCTTCCATGATGCATAAGCTTCGGCGTCCATTGCGCGCATTTCCGGGCGGGTGAGACCTTCCCATCGTCCGAATGAGCGTTCCCTCATCCGTTCGTCGAGTTCAACAGGGAGACCGAGAATATCGGCGAACGCATGAGCGGTCTGCCGGGCTCGGAACAGATCCGACGCCACCACGCGCAAGGTTCTGCGGGAGGCAGAGGCCTTGCGGTATTCCTCGACATCGCTGTGTCGAGCGGCTCCGGGACCCGGTTGGGGAAGGGTCTCCGGCCGGTCAGCGATGCGACTGACCTTAGCCCAGTAGTATCGGCGAGCGAGTTCGAACCCGGTCTGATCCGCCTGCCATTGTCCGATGATGTCGAGAGGGACGTCGATCTGTCCTTGGAGTCTGCGTTCGAGGTTGAAGCAGGTGCGCCCGTGCCGCACCATCACCACTTCGGTAATCATCGCGTTCCATCCATTCCGTACCGTGTGCGCGACGACGGTCGTCGCATTGGTCCCATCACATGGTGTCACATGGTGGGGAACGCGGGGCACGCACGTTGTCGCCAGCCCGGTCGACGAATCGGAATTCCGTCGTTTTTCCTCCATGCACCTTATGCTGAACACAGGCAATGGGACGCACATCATGGGAGGTTCGATGAGGATTCTGTTGGCGACACTCAACATGGCGTTGCGCAATGCGGCGCGTGCGACGCTTGAGTCGGCTGGATACATCGTCAGGACGATCCCTGCGAATGATGACGAATCCGAGGAGAATGAGCCGTTCACCGCGGAATTGGTCATCATGGACGACACGTTCCCGCAGCATGCGGATCGTCACGATCTGGATCTGATCGTGACGCAGATGATGAACGCCAAACTGCTGTATCTGCGTTCCACCAATCTGGACACGGCGAATGACGACCCCCGGAACGGTACCACCGATTCCCGTGATACCGCCACCGATGCGGGAATGCTATCGCAGATCGACGACGAGCTGCGCAAACCGTTCTCGGACTCGGAACTGTTGGCCCACGTCCGGATGCTGTCACGTACCGGAGTATCATCTGGCTCATCGATCCTGACTCGTGGCGATCTGACGCTGGACGTTGACGCCAGACGGGCGTTCTACGGTAGGCTGGACCGCCCGCTTCCCCTGTCCCCTCGGGAATATGCGGCTTTGGAGATGCTGGTCCGTGTCGATGGCGATTATCTGTCATTCGAGGAATTGCTCGAGGGAGTGTGCGGTAACGGGTTTTTTGAACAGCGTGACGTCATGATGACCGTCATGCGGTCGCTTGAGCGGAAACTGCATCAGGCGGGTCTGTTCATGACACAGCGTGGAGACCGCTACCGCATCGGCTGACGGACGCATGTCTGACCGCTTGCGATCATGCAACGGATGCATGCGATAGATCCGCAAGCGGTCATGATTGGTCAGCGAATGACCGCGCCGAACGGCATAAGCGCGAGCTTGGCCATTTTAAAGGACTGGATGCCGAACGGAATGCCGATGATGGTGATGCAGTTGGCCAACCCGGCGAGTACATAGCCGATCGCCATCCACAGTCCGGCGACCACGATCCAGATGATGTTGAGCAGCAGTGAGCCGAATCCACCGGCGTAATCCACCTGCTTGCCAAACGGGGTCAGCGTCAGCTGCGCCATCTTGAACGCCTGGAGTCCCAGCGGTATGCCGATGATGGTGATGCAGAGGACGATGCCGATCACGGCCCAGCCCAATGCGAGGAACAAGCCGCCAAGGATCAGCCACAGAATGTTGCCAAGAAGTCTCATGATATTCCACCTCTGTTGTGCGATAATGCATTGCTTTGACTTCATTATGAACGCAATGACGGTGGAACGGCATCCGGGTTTGCCCTGATTGTTCCCGGATTCCTCCCCGATACCGAATCTCTTCCGAGATCGTCAATGGTGAAGATCAGCAACGCCATCGGGGTCTGGATACGAAAAAGCCCTGCGGCCGTAGCGGCGCGCAGGGCGAAAAGCTGAAACCAGAATCAGCGAGCGTAGAACTCGACCACGTACTGGATGTTCACCTGAACCGGGATCTCCTCGGCGAGGGGCTTGCGGGTCAGGGTAGCCTTCAGCGAAGCCAGATCGACATCCAGGTAGCCCGGGACGGCCGGCAGCACGTCACGGTGCACGCCTTCGGCGGCAGCCTGGAAGGGCTCCATGGTCTGGCTCTTCGGACGGACCTGAATGGTCTGGCCGGGACGGACCTTGTAGCTCGGACGATCCACCTTGTTGCCGTCGACCATGATGTGGCCGTGCACGACGAACTGACGGGCCTGAGCGGTGGTGCGGGCGAAGCCGGCACGCAGCACGAGGGCGTCAAGGCGGGACTCGAGGTGCTGCAGCATGGCGAGACCGGTCTGGCCAGCCTCGTGGGTGCCCTTCTCGTAAGCGGCACGCAGCTGCTTCTCGGAGATGCCGTACTGGGCGCGCAGACGCTGCTTCTCGCGCAGACGAACGGCGTAATCAGACTCGGTGCGACGACGGGTGCGGCCGTGCTCACCGGGAGCGTACGGACGCTTCTCGAAGATGCGCTGGGCCTTGGGGGTCAGAGCGATGCCGAGGGCGCGGGAAAGACGCACCTGACGGCGGGAGCGCTGAACGTTAGTCATGAATGTTCATCCTTTGTTTCTGTCGTTATCTGAACGGAACGCACGACGATGCCATGCGCTGAGCCGGCCTCTCCAATGCTTCACCGTGCCGTGGCACGAATGGTCGCGATCGTTACCGCAACCACCGACCCATTGACGGGCTAAGGCTCCAGATAGGTTTCCGCCTGAAAGCGGACACCAAGAGAGAAAGTGTACGGCAAAGACGGGACTTTGTCATCATGCCGTCTTTTCGGCGAGTCGCCCGGCATCCAATGTCAGTATCCTATCCGCGTAGGGAAGCGCATCGGCGTCATGGGTGACCATGAGCACCGATGTCCCCCGATCGACCAGGGATCGCAGCAAACGCATGACGATAAGGGTGCTTTCCGCGTCCAGATCTCCCGTCGGCTCGTCGGCGATCAGCAGCTTGGGCTGGTTCATCAGCGCACGCGCGATGGAAACGCGACGCATCTCGCCGCCGGACAGTTCACGGGGATAGCTATGGGCAAGATCATCGACTTGCAGATCGGCCAGCAGTGCATGGGCTCGCATGGTCAACGCATCGGTTTGCTCGTCGCTCGGTGATGGGGACGTGGCCGGGGCGATGACGTCGGGCATGTCCGGATCACTCTGGTCGGCGGAGGGGTCCTGCCCCGAAATGGTCTGCTTCGGCACGTCCGGCGCGGTTGCCTCTTCGGCGGCGTGATCCTGATCATGGGTGACGGGATCATCCGGGAAGAGCACAGCCGGCAGGATCACATTGTCGATCACGGTCAGATTAGGCAATAGCGTCTGGCTCTGCGTGACGAAGCCGATGGTGCGATTGCGCAGACGTGACAACGCTCTGTCATCGAGTTCGGCGACTGTTTTCCCCTCGACCGTCACAGTGCCCGAGGTGGGGCGGAGCAACCCGGACACCATATTGAGCAACGTGCTCTTGCCATTGCCCGAACGGCCGACTATCGCGATGAATTCGCCGTCATCCATGGACAGATTCACATGATCGACTGCGGCGAATGGCACTCCCCTGCGCACGAATTCCCGGGTGAGGTCCTTGATCTCCAGCAGCATGTCATTCTCCTTCCCTCAGCGTCAGATACGCCTCCGGGCGACCGATGCGGATGACGACGAACAGCGATGCCAGAACCGCGGTGATCACGGCGAACGTCAAGGCCACCAGCGCCAGACATAGACTCATACCGATGCCTATCTGCAGGTATGGGAGCTGCATCTGCTTGCCGATGTATCCACTGAAGGGAAAGACGATCAACGATGCGATCGCCACGCCAATAAGACCTCCGGCAAGACCGGTGACCAGCGATTCGCGGATGACAATGGAAGTGAGCATGCCGCGAGTGGCACCCATGATACGCAGGGACGCGAACTCCTTCTTGCGCTCGTTGACCGAGGATGCGAACACGGCGAGCATGACGATCAGCCCCATCACCCACAGCACGGCGACGAACACCAGCATATAAGACAACATGGTGTTCAATGATGTTTTGGTGGACGCTGTGACGCCTCCCGGATACACGAATCCGACCGACGACAGCTGCGGATCGATGCGAGCGATGTTATTCGCCACCGTATGCGCGTCATAGCCGTCCTGGACCTTGATCAGCACGGACGAGACGGCCTTGGACGCATATTCCTGCGGCATGACCTGCCTGGCGACCTTCGCCGAGGCGGCGACCATCTGCGGCACTGTGGCCTTATTGACGAACACGGAGTTGTCGAGACTGGTACCAGTGCTGGCCAACTGCGCGACAACAGGCCAGGAGCGGCCATACAGTTCGATGGTGCCATCAGTGGATACGTTCACATTGGCACCGGCCACCATCTCGCCGTCGGCCAGCGTTCCGTCGTATTGGGACGCGACCCACGGCTCGATCACGAAGTCGGTCTTCGGATCGAAGCCGATGATCTGCAGCTTTTCGACGCAGCATGCCGCAGCGAGCGACGAGATATAGGTCTGTGAGGTGATCTGCGCGATCCCATCGGCCTTGGCGACCTTCGATTCGATATCGTTGGTGAAATAGAAGGTGTTCGGCGTGCCGTCGGTCAGCAGGGCCTCAGCCTTGGATTCGGTGGCCTGGGGCACGACCATAAGATCGGCTCCGAGACGTTCCTCCATGCTCGTCAACCCCTTATTGAGGTTCATGGCCAGCATGGATCCTCCGAAGAACGCGACGGAGAGGATAGCCACCACCGTGATCAGCGATGCGGTGCGGAAGGGCCTGCGCCGGAGATTCTCCAATGGCAGGCGAGCGAGTGAGATGCGTACTGACATGATTCCCGATGCGCTTCCGACGTGTCAGACGCTTCGATCAGGAGCGCTTGGCCAGACGTGAGTCCAGCCACATGCCGATGGCGGCGAAAACGATGGACAGCACGCCGAGCACGATCAGCGTTGGCCTGGCAACCATGTGGCAATGCATCATGGCTCCGGGGCACACGCCGATGAGCACCGTGGGGATGGCGATGGCGAGCACCGCGCCCAGCACCACACCGATGTTCAGGCCAATGCGGATCTGCGGGGAGACGAACAGGGCGACGACACCCAGCAAAGCGATGAGCGAACCGACACCGATCTCAGCCTGTGCCGTCCAATGGCACGCCATGGGCATCTCCCCCACTTTGCAGACATAGGCGAACGTCTGCGGAGCGACGGCGATGAGCACGCCGAAAACGATGGATGGAATGGACGCGAACAGCTTGTTCTTCACAATCTTCTCCTGCTACTTCTGCATATTTCAGCCGATATGTCCAGCGACATCCATGACGAATGCCGTCAACATATGGATTCGAGTGATTGTGATCATCCTGTCCGGGAAAATCAAGTCTTGACTTTCCCGAAAAGGATGCTACTCACCATGCAAACTACAGTTTTTCGATGGGTGCCACCCGCAGCAGCAGCCGCTTGACGCCGTCGGAGCCGAAGTCCACGGTCACCACGGAATTACGGCCCTTGTCCTCCACGGCGACCACGGTTCCCAGACCGTACTGGTCGTGGGTGACCTTGTCCCCCGCATGGAAATCAGCGACGTTGGGGACGGAATCATGATCGCTCCCGGACGTCTTGCGTTCGGCGGCGGCCTTGGCCTTCGACAGCGAGCCGAACAGATCGCGCTGCATTCGCCTCGTGGTCACCTTGCCCGAACGGGACGCGCCTGAACGGGACGACGAGGAGCCGGAACGAGACCCATAGGACGAGCCACCGGAGGCCCCGCCATAGGAGCGTGACGATCCGGAACCATACCGTGATCCGAAACGGGACGACGAACTCGACGATCCGGAACCATAGCCCGAACCGTAGGAACCGGAACCATACGAACCGCCGGAGGAACGCCCAGACGCGGATCCCCACCGACGCGATGAACCGAACGATCCGTACCCGGAATCGGACGAGCCGGATTCGAAACCGCCGAACTCGTCATCGTCGTCGAAACCGCTCCCCCAGCCGCCGCGCATGCGTTCGGATGAGGTCTCCCTGCGCTTCCATTCGATCAGGTCCTCGGGAATATCGTCGAGGAACTGACTGGGCAGCATCTCCGCCGCCTGGCCCCATTGCGCTCGCACCGCGGCGCGGGTGACATACAGGATCTGACGGGCGCGGGTGATGCCAACGTAGGCGAGTCGCCGTTCCTCCTCCAGCTCGCTTTCATCCTCCATGGCGCGGGAATGCGGGAAGGTCCCCTGTTCCATGCCGGTAAGGAACACCACGGGATATTCCAGTCCCTTGGCGGTATGCAGGGTCATGAGCGTGACGGTGCCGCTGTCCTCGCCCTCGCCGGGCAGCTGGTCGCTGTCGGCCACCAGCGCCGTGGTCTCCAGAAATCCGTTGAGCGTGGCGTCGGGCGTGTTCTGTTCGTACTCGGCGGCCACGGATTGCAGCTGCGAAAGATTGTCCACGCGTGTCATGTCCTGCGGGTCGGTGGACTTGCGCAGTTCGGCCAGCAGACCCGACTTGTCGAGCACCTCGGCCACGATCTCGCTCGGCTTGGAGTCGTTGGCCGCGGCGAACTCCCGCAGCGAGCGCATGAGGTCGCGGAACTGTGTGAGCAGGTTGGCGGTGCGGGTAGGCACGCCTTCGATGGTGTCGAGCGCTTCCAGTGCCCCCCATGCGCTGGTCTGATGATCGGCGGCGTACATGGTGAGCACGGCTTCGGCGCGTGCGCCGAGTCCACGCTTGGGTACGTTGAGGATGCGTCGGAGGTTCACGTCGTCGGCGGGGTTGGCGATCGTCTGCAGGTAGGCCATGGCGTCCTTGACCTCCTTGCGTTCGTAGAACTTGGTTCCGCCAACGATCTGATAGGGGATTCCCGCGTTGATGAGCCCCTCTTCGAGGGAGCGTGACTGTGCATTGGCGCGATACATGATCGCGATATCGGAGTATCGGAATCCTTCCTCACCGGCCAGTCTGGCGATCTCGGTGGCGATCCACGCGCCCTCCTGCTGGGCGTTGTCGGCCGCGTAGCCGATGATCTTGCTGCCTTCCCCGAGAGCCGTCCACAGTTTCTTGGGTTTGCGCCCGGGATTCAGCGCGATCACCGCATTGGCGGCGTTGAGGATGGTCTGTGTGGAACGGTAGTTCTGTTCCAGCATGATGGTCTTGGCGTTCGGGAAGTCCTTTTCGAACTCCTGGATGTTGCGGATATCGGCGCCTCGGAACGCGTAGATGGACTGGTCGGAGTCGCCGACCACGGTGATCCATGCCGGTCCGGTCTTGCCGGCGCCACTCGCATTGGGTTCACGCGATTGCCCGGCATCCACGCCGCCGAGCTCACGCACGAGTACATACTGAGCGTGGTTGGTGTCCTGGTACTCGTCGACGAGAATGTACCGGAATTTGCGTCGGTAGTAGTCGGCGACCATGGGATCGGCACGCAGCAACTCGACGGTGCGCATGATCAGATCGTCGAAGTCCACGGCGTTGGCCGCGGCGAGCCGGTACTGGTATTCCGCGTACACGCAGGCATAGAGCACTTCGATGTCGCCGAAACTGCCGATCTGGGATCCGCGGACGCCGGGTTTGAATTGCGGGGCGTATTCCCTGAGTCGTTCCTGCCATCCGACAAGTCCGTTCTTGTAGTCGGAGATGCGGGCGAGGATGGACCTGGGCGTGTACCGTTTGACGTCGATGTTGAGTTCAGTGCAGACGATCTTGATCAGGCGTTGCGAGTCGGCGGTGTCGTAGATGGAGAATCCGGATTTGAGGCCGATCTTCTCGCCGTCGCGACGCAGGATGCGCACGCATGCGGAGTGGAAGGTGGAGACCCACATGCGCTGGGCCACCGGGCCGATCAGCGTGGTGAGTCGTTCCTTCATTTCGGCGGCGGCCTTGTTGGTGAAGGTGATGGCCAGGATCTGGCTGGGCCAGGCACCCACCTGGCTGAGCAGCCATGCGATGCGTCGGGTGAGTACCCGAGTCTTGCCGGATCCGGCACCGGCGGCGATCAGCAGGGCCGGCCCGTGATACTGCACGGCTTCGGCCTGCTGATCGTTGAGGCCTCCCAGCAGTTCCTCCGCACTGCGGGCGATGACCTCCGGTTCGTCATATACCATCATTCGCAATCCCCTGTCCCGATGTCGATTCGTGTCGTCGTTCATCACGGTAAAACCGAGTACATGAATCTACCATCGGGCGCGGTCAAGCGCGTGATGATGGGCCGTACGGAGGCTAGGCCTTGACGGCATGCTCTTCGAGCAGTTCTCCCACGTTGGTGTCATCGTCCATGTAGTGGTCGAATACGTCGGTGATCTCCTTGCCCGGGGCACGGGTCAGCAGGGACACCACGACGATAGCCGCGGCGGAGACGATGAACGCGGGCAGCAGTTCGTAGATGCCGAAGATGCCGCCGAGCGGTTTGATGGCCAGATTCCACACGAATACGGTGATCGCGCCGGAGAGCATGCCGGCGATGGCACCGTACTTGTTGGTGCGACGCCAGTAGAGGCTGAACAGCATGAGCGGGCCGAAGGATGCGCCGAGACCGGCCCACGCGTAGGAGACGACCTGGAAGATGGATGAGTTCTGGTCGGATGCGATTATGCAACCGAATACGAACACGACGAGGATGGTGATGCGGGCCACCCACATGACCTGTCGGTCGCTCGCGTTGCGTTTGAAGATGCCACGGTAGATGTTCTCAGCCACGGCGGATCCTGCGATGATCATGTAGCTTGACGAGGAGCTCATGGACGCGGCGAAGATGCCGGACACCACCACGCCGCAGATGAAGCTGGGCAGCAGCATCTGACTGAGCACGATGAACACGCTTTCCGCGGCCGACTGGGTGGCGAACTGCACCGGCAGGAGCGCGCGTCCGAACAGGCCGATGGCGATGGCGCAGCCAAGCGAGATGACGACCCATACGGTGGCGATGATACGGGACTGTTTGATTTCCTCGGCGTCACGGACCGACAGGAAGCGGACAAGCACCTGCGGCATGCCGAAGTATCCGAGGCCCCAGGCGAGCAGGGAGACGATGGTGATCACGTCGAATTCGGCGGGCGCGCCGAACAGCGGCTGTCCTCCCTGTGCCAGCTGGGCTCCCGTGGCCGGATCGACGGTCGGTGTGGCGGTGTGGTTGGCGCTGAGGTAACCGGGAATATCGGACAGGAACGCTGCGACATGATCGATGCCGCCCGCGCTGATCACGGTTCCGCTGCACACCACGGCGAGCGCGAAGAACATGAGCATGCCCTGGATGAAGTCGGTGAGGACCACGGACAGGTATCCGCCGATCACGGTGTAAAGGAAGACGACGATGGCTCCAAGCACCATCATGAGGTGGTAGTCGAGACCGAACAGCGTGTCGAACAGTTTGCCGACGGTGACGAAGCAGCTGCCGACGTATACGGCGAAGAACACGATGATGATGAGCGCGGCGATGGTCGACAGGATTCTCTTCGTGTCGGCAAAGCGCTTCGAGAAGAAGTCCGGAATGGTGATGGCGTTACCTGCGGCGACGGAATAGCGGCGCAGACGCTTGGCCACGATCTTCCAGTTGAGATAGGTGCCGATGGCCAGTCCGGCGGCGGTCCATCCGGCATCGGCCACACCGGTGAAGTAGGCAAGGCCGGGAAGTCCCATCAACAGCCAGCCGGACATGTCGGATGCTTCCGCGGACAGCGCGGTCAGCCACGGTCCCACGCCACGGCCGCCGGCGAAGTACTGGGATGCCGAGGAGTTGGATCGTCGTGAGTAGAAGAATCCAACCGACAGCATGGCCACGAAATACAGGACCATGGCCAAGAACACCCAGATATCGCTGATCTGCATGAACCGCTCCTTCATTGTTCTCCCGCATCGTCCGCGTATTCGCGTCCGGATGCAGTATCCCCACTGCCGACGTATGCCGGCACGGAGACCTTACTATAGCGTTCAGGCCGTCATGGCCCTAACGCGTCTCACATGGTAAAGTCCAAACCCCGGTTTGTACCACGGTACAGTCGCGCCACGTTTTCAGGTTGTTGTAATGATTTCAGAGACTTTCCAGCCCCTTGCCCCTGGTCTCCCTGGCGAACAGATAGGTCACGGATCCTACGATCAGACAGATGCCGAAGAACACGAATGCCGTGGTGATCACACTGATGTCGATGTTCTGGGAGATCGCGTCCCCGCCGACCAGCAGACCCATGAGGAACGGACTGATGATCTTCGCCGTGGCTCCGATGCCGTATCCCAGTCCGATGCCGGTGGACCGCACCGCATTGGGGAACTGTTCGGCACCGAAGGCGTTGATGATGCCGAACACGCCGTCCGCGAAGGTCATGATGAGCGTCACCTCGATGGCGAACACGATTCCCGTGGGATGGTAGAAGGCCGCGGCAAAACAGGCCGCCGCGCCAATGATGCCGAAACCGAACATGGTCAGACGGCGTCCGACATGATCGGCCAGCCAGGCGGATCCGAATCGTCCGATGCAGTCGGCGACGGATATTCCCATAAACAGGTAGGCGACCGTCCTCGTGGGGAAGCCGAACGCATCCTTGAGCAACGTCTGTCCCCATGATTGGATGGCCGCCCCGCCGAGAACGAAACAGAACGTTCCGAGCGCCACGATGATCAGGGAGCCAAGATGCCGTGCGAACAGCACGGAGTAATGGGATCGGGTCTCCATGTCCACGTGAGGCAATGCCCCGACCTGGGCAACGGGGATCTCCATGGCCCAGGCAAGGGATTCCCTCGCCTTGTCGTCACGGCCCTGGGATTGGTAGTACCGGGGAGATTCAGGTACCTGGCGCAGCCACAACAGCAACAGCACCGGAATGGCGCCGAGGGCGAGCAGGACGCGCCAATGGTTGCCGACCACGCTCTGACCGATGGAGCCCAGCAGCAGGCCGAGCGGGATGAACACGGACGCCAGCCCCGCGAGCAGTCCACGATGCCGGGTGGGCACGAACTCCTGAACATAGGGGATGGAGGTGATGTTGAGGCCACCCACGCCAATGCCGACACCGACACGAAGAACCGCCAGCAGCACCCAGGCCCGGTCCGGCAGAACCACCGACAGCATGGTGAACAGCACGAAGCAGACCACACACCAGAGGAAGGCGCGCTTGCGACCGTAGGCGTCGGCCAGACGCCCCCACATGATGGCTCCGACCACCGTGCCGAGACCCGAACACGCGAGGATCACGCCGGCTTCGATGCCGGTCAGCCGCCATGCGTCGGACAACAGCGCCACTACGAATCCGATGAGGAACATATCGAAGAACTCGGCGATGTTCCCCGCGATGACCAGTCCGATGATGCTTTTCTGATGGCCGGTCAACGGCCGTGAGTCAATCTGTTCGTATGCGCTCGCCGACCGCGCCGGCATTCCCCCGGCAACCTGTGCATCCGCCATGTCTCATCCCCATTCGATTCCGATGGTTTGCGCGGCCGCTGCAACCCATCACCGCCAGCCGCGCCGTCATCCCATGCCCAGAGTAGTCTGCTAGACATACGTGGACCATTGCTGTCCGCGAAGTAAACAGACCATGAACGGCAACGTGCCGAACGGCCATCAACCAAAGGGGTATGCATGAAGGAACTCGAGGAGCGAATCCGCAGGGAGGGCACCGTCAAGCCCGGCAATGTACTCAAGGTAGACGCTTTCCTCAACCATCAGTGCGATGTGGAACTGTTCGACCACATGGGCGCGGCCTGGGCCGAGCATTTCCGCGGAAAGACCATCAACAAGATTCTCACCATCGAGGCCTCCGGCATCGGCATCGCCTGCTGTGCCTCCCGTCATTTCGGCAACGTTCCCGTGGTGTTCGCCAAGAAGGCGCAGTCCATCAACCTCGACGGCGACCAGTACGTGACCACCATCTATTCCTTCACCAAGCAGCGTGAATTCCCGGTGATCGTGGCGAAGAAGTTCCTCTCCCCCGGCGACCATGTGCTGCTGATCGACGATTTCCTCGCCAACGGCAAGGCGCTGCAGGGTCTGATCGAGATCTGCAACCATGCCGGCGCCGTCGTGGAAGGCATCGGCATCGCCGTGGAGAAGGGCTTCCAGAATGGAGGCGAGCAGCTGCGCAAAGCCGGATACGATCTGGATTCGTTGGCGATCGTCAAGTCCATGAACCCCGAGACCGGCGATATCGAATTCGCCTGATCATCATTTCGTTCCCAAGGGAGGGCACCCACAATGGCCCTCCCTTTCCTATGGGATTTGGGATTCCACGACACTTTCGCGGGATCCGAAAACAGAGAATCATGAGAGGAATACGCATGAGTGACAAGACAACGGAGCCGGAACATACTCCGGACACCAAGGAGGACCGTCATCCCTCCGGCATTTCGTTCGAGGCGTTGAGCAGCCTTGACGCTCCGGTCTCCTTCTGGAAGGGCATCCCCTTCGGCCTGCAGCATGTGATGGCCATGTTCGTGGCGAATCTGGCACCGATCTTCATCGTGGCTTCCGCGGCGAAGATGACCCCCGAGCAGTCGGCGACGGTCATTCAGGCCGGTCTGCTGGTGGCAGGTCTGGGCACCTGCCTGCAGCTGTATGGAGCCTGGCGCATCGGCTCGAAGCTGCCGATGGTCACCGGCATCTCATTCACCTACGTTGCCGCCGCCGTGGCGATCTGCGCCGACAAGGGATACGGTGCCGTGGTGGGAGCGGTCATGGTCGGAGGACTGCTGGAGCTGGTGCTCGGCCTGACCGCCCGGTACTGGCGCCGATTCGTGCCGCCGATCGTCTCCGCCATTGTGGTCACCTCGATCGGCTTCTCCCTGCTCACCGTGGGTGCCACCAGCTTCGGCGGTGGATCCGGCGCCGCCGATTTCGGCAGTTGGCAGAACCTTACGCTCGGTCTGATCTCACTGGTCGCCTGCCTGGCGTTCCAGCTGCTCATGAAGGGCACCGCCAAGCAACTGTCGGTGCTGTTCGGCCTGGTCGTGGGATACGTGGTGGCCATCGCCATGGGCAAGGTCGACTTCTCCGGATTCCAGCACCTGTCGATCGTATCCGTACCGCAGTTCATGCCGTTCAAGCCCGAATTCGACTGGGGTGCGATCATCTCGCTCGGTCTGCTGTATGTCGTCTCCTCGGTCGAGGTGCTCGGCGACACCGCCGCGCTGACCAAAGTGGGCCTCAATCGTCTGCCCACCGAACGCGAGACCGCGGGAGCCATCGCGGGCGATGGTCTGATCTCCTCGGTCTCCGGCCTGTTCGGATGTCTGCCACTCACCTCATTCGCCCAGAACATCGGTCTGGTGTCCATGACCAAGGTGGTCAACCGCAAGGTGATCCTCTCCGGAGGCGTGATCCTGATCCTCGCCAGTTTCGTCCCGGCCATCGCCGAGGTGTTCAACTCGCTGCCGCAGGCGGTGCTCGGCGGCTGCACGATCATGATGTTCGGCAACATCATCCTCTCCGGCTTCCAGATGATCTCCGAGGCCGGCTACTCGCAGCGCAACATCACCATCGCGGCGCTGAGCCTGACCATCGGCATCGGATTCACGCAGGTGAGCGACATCTTCGTGCACTTCCCGGCACTGTTCCAGCAGATCTTCGCCTCGAACTGCATCGCCGTCGCGTTCGTCGTGGCCGTGATCCTCAACCTCGTGCTTCCCAGCGAGGACCACTTCCTGTCCGCGCCGAAGGAGGCCCCCGCCGACGCCGAGTAGGCATTCCGCGCATCAGCGCAATCAGTGAAATCGGCGCGATACGCGACCGGCAGCACATATCCGAGAGCCTCGGTGACCACATCGGCCACCGAGGCTCTCGCCGTCATATACGAGCGTACAGGATGCATACGGAGGGGGAATCGGTCCGGGAGAAGGGCCGGAATCGGTCGATTATGAATTCTTGATGAATTGCAGGCCAACGACGCAGGGCGGCGGCCGAACGGCGGACTGGTGCGAGACAATGGAATCCAAGGAGGCCCGCCATGGTTGACGACTACACCGCGAAGATGACCGAGTTGATCGAGCTGATGCGTCTGATCGGCAATGACACACAGCAGTGCGAGGTCAAGGAATGCAAGCGCAAGATTTCGTCGACCATCACGGACACGCTTTCCGCGTTCTCGAATGGGGCCGGCGGCTGGATCATTCTGGGCCTTTCGGAGAAGAACGGCTTCACTCCGGTGCCGGATTTCAACGCCCGTTCCATGCAGGAGTCGCTCAGTCAGGCCTGTGAGAAGATGACGCCCGTGGTGCGTCCGGTGATCGTGACCTGTCCGTTTGAGGGGTCGAATCTGGTGTTCGCCCGTGTGGATGAGATGTTGCCGAGGGACAAGCCGTGTTTCGTCTCCTCCATTGGAGCGCATGGCGGCTCGTATATTCGTACCGGCGACGGCGACCGTCGCATGACCGCGTATGAGGTGGACCGACTTATCGAGGAGCATCTGCAGCCCACCTATGATCTGGACATCGTCGCGGATGCCGCGATCGCCGATCTTGATCCCACGCTGACAGCCGGTCTGCTGGAGCGGGTGCGCAGTCAGCATCCCCATGTGTTCGCCGATCGCAGTGATACGGATACGCTGCTGGATTTGCAGGTGCTGCGGCATGATGATTCGGATTACGGGCGTGCCGGCAGTGTGCTGCGTCCGACGCTTGCTGGGCTGCTGGCTCTCGGACGGTATCCGCAGAAGTTCTTTCCCCGGCTCAACGTGTCGATCGCCGTGTTCCCCGGCACGAATCGCAACGACGTGTTCCGCGGTGACGAACGGCTCATCGCCTCGCAGACGGTGGTCGGTTCGATTCCGGTGATGATCGATGATACGGTGACGTCGCTGATGCGTTGGATCGGCGCCCGCAAGCCCGACTATCCGCCTGCCGCGTTGCGCGAGGCGATCGCCAACGCGCTGACGCATCGCGACTATTCGCCCGATGCGCGTGGCACGCAGGTGCATGTGAGCGTGTTCACCGATCGTATCGAGATCAGCAATCCTGGTGGCCTGTACGGCACGGTGACGCATGATGTGCTGGCCGGGTCGAATCCCGTGGCCGGCACGGCGTTCTCGTCCACACGTAATCAGTTCCTGTTCACGCTGCTGGAGTCCACGCCCTATCCGGATGGCGGATTCGTGAACCCGGAGGGGGGCGACGGCTATCAGCGTATCGCCGCGGCGTTGCGTGAGAACGGCATCGAACCGGCCACCACGCGCAATGACATCAACACGTTCACGATGACGATCACCAAGCATCGCACGATCAAGCATGGTTCTCCGAGCGATGTGTCGAAGGAGATCATGACGTTGCTGGAACGGCATTCGGCGATGAGCGTCAAGGAGATCATCCGCGAGCTGAGTCTCACCCCATTGGCGGCCACGTCGGGGCTACGGGAGCTTGTAAAGGAGGGACGCGTCGCAACGGTGCGATTGCAGGATGATCCGACACAGCGGTACCGACTGAAGACCAGCTGAACAGGCCCCGGCGTGCAGCCATGCCATTCCGTCACAACGGCATGGCCTCCGCGTCCCCTTACGATCCCCTCATGATTCGGCGAGCTGGGTGACGGCAGCACCTCCGGTTGCCGGCCGTGATCGACGGAACCGTCCCACACCAAGGCCCAGGCATATGAATGCTACGCCGAACAGCGCCACGAGTCCCAGGCATGAGGCCCAGTCCCCCACGCTGACGCCGGCAGCGGCCGTGCCGATGCCGAGCGCGTGGTCTATGGTCTGGCAATACCACGATCCAGGCAGGAACTTGCCCACCGTGATCATGACCTCCGGCATCATGCTCAGCGGGAGCATGGTGCCGGAGGTGAACAGCGTCAGTAGTCCGAACACATTGGCGATTCCGTTGGCCATGGTCTCCGAGACCCCGCATTCGCCGAGCAGGAATCCGCAGGCCACGGCCATAAGCGCATACACGCCGGTTGTGCAGACCGTCATGGCCACGCCGGCCGGTGGGAGCAGGAAGGGGTCGTGTCCCGCCGCGAGCATCAGGGCGAATGCGATGATCAGGTATCCGATGGCCACAACGAGTGAGAACGCCCCCATGGTGGCCATACGCTGCATACCCAGAGATGAGGACCGCTGAGGGGACGCGTCGAGGCGTCGCTTGGTCTCCCCCGCGTTGAATACGCCGGTCACGAGCGCCGTGCAGACCACCATGGCAAGGAGCAGCGGATACAGTGCCGTCTTCATGGTGGTACCGAATCCCATGGCAGCGAGGTTGGTCGAACTGGTATCCTCCGCGGTCCTGTCGGCGTGGTCCACGGCGATGGCGGGGTTCACGGACGGATCGTCGACCACGTCGGCCACGGATTTCGCGGCTTCGGCGAGCTGATCCACTGTGGGAACGGCCGTGGACGTCGCATCCTCCGTTACGCCCGCAGTGGCCTCGGCGCTTTCACCGATCAGCGTGGTGCGGGTGAGCGACAGGAACCCGTTCACGCCCATCGACGCCATCGCTCCGGCACCGGAGGTATAGCTGGTGATCGTCTCCACGGCCGGCGGCTCCCCATGCCCTGCCGACGCGATCAACGCATCGGCATACCCGTGGGGAACGATGACGATGAGATCCACATAGTTCGACGCGACCGCCTGCTGCAACGCCTCCGGATCGTCCTCCACCGTGATGATCTCGTTGTCGGCACGCAGATAGTCCTGCATGGCGACGGCGATATCACCCCTTCCCCGATCCCGGTCGACAACCGCCACAACCGGTTTCCTCGGTTCATATGAGTCCCCCACATCCGTATTCGACGTGAGCGCCGACCAGCTGATGGCGAACATCATAATGCCGATGAACACCAGATAGATGATCACGTAAAGTCGGTGCGCGGCCAGTACTCGCAACGTGGCCTTACAGGTGTTCATAGCGCTGCCTCCTGAGCATGACGACGCCCACGGCAAGGAACACGGCGCTCATGGCGAGCAGTATGCCGCAGGTCGTCCCGAACGGACGATAGCTGTCGTAGTAGAGAATGTCGTAGAACAGGTTGGTCACCTGCTGAGCCGGGTTGATGATGGCGAGCGCCGGTGCATTGCGGGTGATCCAATCGCTCAGGTTCATGGCGAACTGCCCATACAATCCGGTGAACAACGACAGGGTGCACGGGATCGCGCTGGTCAGGCCGATCTTCGTGGCATGTGTCAATCCAGGGATCGCGCCGATCATCGTGCCGAATGCACAGGACATGAACGAGGCCACCGCAACCGCGAGCACGGCGGCCGGTTCCCGTCCTCCCAACGCGATGCCGCATACGTATCGGATATAAGCGAGTGCGACGATCAGACTCAGGAATGAACACAGCCAACTGGCAAGGAATCCGGCGGCCAATTGGGCTGCGCGGCTCAGGGGTGCGACCGTGCGGCGGATTCCCAATGCGGAAAGGTTCGCCTGCGCCATCGTGACAGCCGAGATCGCGTACGACATCGCCATCAGACACACCATGCCCAGCAGCGCGTAATAGTATCGGGCCGTGGCATTGGGTTTGAAATTGGTGAGTGATGTCTCCTTCGTCATGGCGGACACGGATCCCACCGACTCCCAGAACCGTTGGCTGACAACCGCCTGCGGATGGTCGATGATCGTACGCCGAGTAACGGCGTCCGTGCGGTTGTAGAGCGCGATTGCATTATGCAGGGCAGCTACCGTGACCGGGCTGACTGAGGCGTTTCCACTGGCGTCCTTGACGGTTTCCACCGTATCGGTCGAAAGCGTCAGGGACAGCATGCCGTCGGCATTGACGGTCAGGTATCCGATCGTCGTATCGTCGGTAATGAGCCGTTTCGCCTCAGCCAATGAGGGCACGGGTGTGGTATCGATGAGCCGTGTGTCAAGGTCGGCGACGTTATTGGACCGTCCTGCGAGCGCGTCGACGAACTGGGCGGCACCATCCGCCTTGCCCCAATTCTCGTCTTCGACCACGGCCACGGTAACGGCGGTGATCCGGTAGGCGTCGGCAAGATTGCCGAACATGCCGTTGAACATGGTCGCCAACACGATCGGGAAGACGAACATCCAGAACAGTGCCGCCCTCTGCCGCAGATTCGTTTTCAACGTGATGAGAAACGTGGTCCACATGGCCCCTCCTTTCCTGTTCGAAGCGTTGGCAGGTCAGTCGCGCAACGCCGTGCCGGTCAGTTCGAGGAACACGTCGTTGAGGGTTGGCGGTCGACTGGTCAGATGGCCGATACCGGCTCCCGACTCGCGCAGGATTCCCAGCAGATCGACGAGGTTATGGTCGCCATGACGGCAGCGCACGGCGAGTTCCCGCCCGTCGTACACGGCGTCGATCACGAAGCCGAGTTGCTGAATCCGATGCAGCGTCTCGTCGGAAAGGTCCAGCGTCTCCACGCTGATGCGCTCGCCGGTGTCGATCATGCCCTTGAGCTCTTCGGCGGTGCCGAGGGCGAGATGCCTGCCATGGTCCATGATGAGGATGCGGTCGCAGATCTGTTCGACCTCCTCCATGTAATGGCTGGTGTAGATCACCGTCGCCCCGCTGCGGTTCAGCCGCTGGATGCCTTCGAGGATCGCGTTGCGACTCTGCGGGTCCACGGCCACGGTGGGTTCGTCGAAGAAGATCAGATCGGGCTTGTGCGCAATGCCGCAGGCGATGTTGAGTCGTCGCAACAGGCCTCCGGACAGTTTGCCCGGACGGTATTTTCGGAATTCACCAAGGCCGACGAAGTCGATGGCCTCCTCGACCAGCGGCTCGCGCTCGGCACGTCTGGGCACATACAACGAGCAGAAATAGTCGATGTTCTCGATCACCGTCAGTTCGTTGAACACCGCCACATTCTGCGGCACGATGCCGATACGGCGTTTCAGCGCATACGAGCCGGGGGTGATCGGCTCACCGAATACGCGTATCGTTCCCGAATCATACGTAAGCAATGCAAGAATGCAGTTGATGGCGGTGGTCTTGCCCGATCCGTTCGGACCGAGCAGACCGAAGATCTCCCCCGCCTTCACGTCAAGATCAAAATAGTCGAGCGCCACCATGTCGCCATACCGCTTGACCAGATGGCTGACATTCACGGCCGGCGTATCCGTATTCGTATCCATCCCCGTCGGTGTCGTCATGATAGGACCATCCTTACCTGTCGTGCCCGTCTCGCTGATTTCATCTTCCCGCCATCGCATGGTCGACGCCACCGCCAAACGTCACGAATTCCTCCGACCTGCATGACATTTGTCATGTCATGCAGGAGCGATGGTGGTCCGCTGCGATAGTGTCATGTCATAGACGAAACATCGAGGAGGGGCCATGCGTGCGATCGGGGAACAGGCATTGCTGATCGCGGCCGGTCTGACACTGGCGCTTGCGAATCCATCGGCAGCGACGATGCCGTTGACGGTTGCTGGGTTCCTTGTATCGGTGGCATATGCCGGGCTTGTCGAGGGACTTGCCCCTGAACATGGACGGTGGCTCGGCTACGCGGGAGCAGGATATGCCGTCGCCGCCGTTCTGTTTCCTCAATGGTGTGCGTTTCTGCCGTTGATTGCCTATGACTGCGCAAGGTCCCCGGCGTTCTTCGATGCGCGTCGATGGCGACGGATCATCGACCGCGGCATTGGGCTCATATGGCTGGTTCCATTGGTTGTTCTGCTCATGAGGGATGGTGCTGTGGACGGTTTTGCCCCGTCAGTGCCAGTGATAGTCACGGCTGTCACGCTGCTTGGCAACGGTCTGGGTTCCGCACGCGTCGAAGCGCACACACTGCGACGGACGTTGCAGCGGACGCAAGACCGTGCACGGCACGATTCCCGTATCATGCGAATCCGATTGAGCGACATCGACGAGGAGCGCGCACGGGCCGTCCGTATGGCGACGCTCGGTGAGCGTACCCGCATCGCACGCGAAATCCATGACAATGTGGGCCATCTGCTCACCCGGGCGATCATGCAGGCGCAGGCAGGCAAGGCGATCGCCGATGCCACCGGTGCCCCCCATGCGTCACAGGGGTATGCCGCACTCGGCGATACGCTGAACGATGCCATGACCATGATCCGTCGTTCCGTGCACGATCTCGAGGATGACGGCACTGATTTCACCGCTCAGATAGCGGATGCCGTGCATTCGTTCAGCGGTGTGTCGTCGGGTTTTTCCGTGCGACTGCTCAATGGAATCGGTGCGGCTCCCGCGCCGGTGGCCCGTTGTCTTGCCACGGTTATTCGCGAATCGTTGTCGAACGTGGTGCGGCACAGCAAGGCCAAGCAGGCCACCGTCACCCTTCGTGATTTCCCCGCATTCTGGCAACTGGTCGTACAGGACGAGGGACCGTCTCGGCATGATGGTCCGGCGGATGGCGGCACGGGTCGGATCGATTCGTCCACAGCGGGAACGGACGATGACATCGAAGGCCTGCGCGGCATGGGTCTATCGGATATCGAGACCCGTGTGCGAGCGCTTGGCGGAACGTCACTGTGCGGCCCGTATCAGGGCGGATGGCGGGTATTCGTGTCCCTGCCCAAAACACGCTGGTCTCAGCATCCATCCGATGCCATGCGCTAGGGCGTGCCATCGCTATGATTCGACATGGGGACATCGATAGGAGGCATGATGAAGACGGCAATCGTGGACGACGATCCGATCGTATGCCAGTCATTGGAGACCATACTCACCGCCACGCATGCCGCCGATGTGCTGTGGACGGCGTGCGGCGGCGATGACGCCGTCACCCGGTACTTCTCCTCTCCTGCCAGTCATCCAGATGTGCTGCTGATCGATATCCAGATGCCCGGCAAGGACGGTCTGACAACGGCTCGGGAGATCCTGCACCGGGATCCGTCGGCCAGGATCCTGTTCCTCACCACCTTCTCGGATCAGGACTATATCGCCCAGGCGATCGGACTCGGGGCAAAGGGATATCTCATCAAACAGGATGTCTCGGCGGTCGGCCCGGCGATGCAGGCCGTGATGGCGGGGCAGATCGTATTGGGAGCGGACGTGCTGAACAAACTGTCCGTATCCCCGACGTCAACGGCTTCGACAACCCCGCAGATGGCATCGGGAAACCATACTCGTCGGTCCACGGCGATAGGCATACGGGATCTGGACGTGCTCAGCGATCGGGAACGGGACGTGGCCGCACTGGTCGCCGAAGGCTACGACAATCGTCAGATCGCGGCGAGCCTGTTTCTCAGCGAGGGAACGGTACGCAACCGGATCAGCGCCATGCTCGACAAACTCGGTCTGATGAATCGCACCCAGCTGGCCATCGCGTGGATCAACGCACACCGTTGACGAGCCGGGAACTCCATGGCATGATGCGGCAACAAATGCCGCGTATCCTGTGGATCATGCATATGATACGGATATGTGGACTCTTGTCCGCACGCGGTCTCATTGCCGTTTCGGTGTTCGATGTCGAACGAGGCCCGATCCGCAATCAATGGTGAAAGGATCACATATGAAGATCAGCAATGTCGTTGTCGCCGGTGGCGGTGTGCTGGGTAGTCAGATCGCCTTCCAGATCGCCTATAAGGGATTCCACATGACGGTATGGTTGCGTAGCGAGGCTTCCATCGACCGTGCGAGGCCGAAGTTCGAACGACTCAAGGGCATCTATCTGTCCACACTCGAAGCGATGAAGACCAATCCGGCCGCCTACTGCCGCGGACTCGCCCCCTCCCCCGATCTGACCGCCGATCAGATCGACGAGCTCAAGGCCCAGGTCGAGCAGGCATTCAATGGCATCGAATACACGACCTCCTATGAGGAGGCGGCGAAGGACGCCGACCTTGTGATCGAATCGATCGCCGAGAATCCGCAGGACAAGATCGCGTTCTACACGGAGCTCGCCAAGCATCTTCCGGAGCGGACGATCGTGGTCACCAACTCCTCCACCATGCTGCCCAGCACGTTCGCGGAATACACGGGACGTCCCGGGCAGTACCTTGCGCTGCATTTCGCCAATGAGATCTGGCGGAACAACACGGCCGAGATCATGGGTCATCCCGGAACCGATCCCGCGGCCTACGATACCGTGGTCGAATTCGCCGAGGAGATCGGCATGATTCCCCTCAAGCTCAAGAAGGAGCAGCCCGGCTACATTCTCAACAGCATGCTCGTTCCATTCCTGAGCGCCGCAGAGGCCTTGCTCGCCACCGATGTTGCCGACGTGGAAACGATCGACAAGACGTGGATGCTGGCCACCGGAGCGCCGCTCGGCCCGTTCCGCATCCTCGACATCGTGGGACTGACCACCGCCTACAACATCGGTGCCTTGGATCCGCGTGCCAAGGATCCGAACACCGTTCAGGGGAAGATCGCGGCCATGCTCAAGCGATACATCGACGAAGGCAAGACCGGTATCAACGCCGGTGAGGGCTTCTACACGTACAAGTAGCCAGTACTGAAGAAACCGCGGAGCCTGCGAACAGCTGTGGCGTGTGATGGTCTCAAGGACACCGGGGGAACAGCCCGTCCCATGATTCATCCCACGCCACGGCTTATCGGCATTCGTGCCGGCTACTTATGGTAGAGGCTCACCCGCTCGTACTTCGGCTCGCAGCACACGTTGATGCCAAGCTTGCGGTACAACGCCTCGTCGGTGGCGGAGATGATGACGGAGAAGAACGCATCGCATCCACGCAGCAGTTTCAGTCCGTCGATCACCTTGGCGGCGGTCGGACTGGTCGCACTCGTAATGGACAGTGCGATCAGGGTCTCATCGGAATGCAAACGGCGATTCACGCTGTGCAAATGGCTGGTCTTCAACTGGCAGATGGGCTCGATGGCCGCCTCGTCGATCACGAGCGCGGACTGGTCCACGCCGGTCACGGTCTTCAGCGCATTCATCAGCAGTGCGCTGGCGGCACCCAGCAGGTCTCCGGTCCTGCCGGTGACCACGCGCCCGTCCGGCAGCACCATGGCTCCGGCCGGGGCACCGGTCTCCCGTTCCCGGTTCAACGCGGCGGAGCGCGCCGGCGACAGATTCTCATCCACGCCGGCCTTCTTCATGATGGAAC
Organism: Bifidobacterium tissieri; assembly: GCF_002259645.1. GTDB lineage: Bacteria > Actinomycetota > Actinomycetes > Actinomycetales > Bifidobacteriaceae > Galliscardovia > Galliscardovia tissieri. The sequence goes on along the minus strand of NZ_MWWV01000019.1, from coordinate 23,204 downwards.
GCAGTCGTTCCACCTGCTCCTCGCCAAAACCGGTGCGCTTCTCGTTGACCACGGCGGTGAAGTAGCGACGCACGATCTCCATATCGGCCGCCTCACGACACGCCTCATCGTCGCTGATGGCGAACCCGGCCATGTTCACGCCCATGTCCGTAGGACTCTGATACGGGCTCTCCACCATGATCCGCTCCATCATGGCCTTGAGCACGGGGAACGCCTCAACGTCGCGGTTGTAGTTGACCGTGGTCTTGCCGTACGCCTCCAGATGGAACGGGTCGATGATGTTGGCGTCGTCAAGATCGACCGTCGCGGCCTCGTAGGCGATGTTCACGGGATGGTTGAGCGGAAGGTTCCAGATGGGGAACGTCTCGTACTTGGCGTAGCCGGCTGCGATACCACGGCGATGCTCATGGTAGAGCTGCGACAGGCAGGTGGCGAGTTTGCCGGATCCGGGACCGGGAGCCGTGATCACGACAAGCGGACGGCTGGTCTTGATGTAGTCGTTGCGACCGTAGCCCTGATCGGAAACGATATGCTCGATGTCATGCGGGTATCCGGCGATCGGATAATGCAGATAGCAGGTGATGCCCAGCCGTTCCAGACGATGACGATAGGCGTCGGCGGCGGGCTGACCGGCATACTGGGTGAGCACGACAGAGCCGACGAGAAAACCATGGGCTCGGAATACGTCGATCAAACGAAGCACGTCCTCGTCGTAGGTGATGCCAAGATCCCCACGAACCTTGGCCTTTTCGATGTGGTTGGCGTTGACTGCGATGACGATCTCCACGTCATCGGACAGACTCTGCAGCATGCGGAACTTGGTGTCCGGTTCGAAACCGGGCAATACGCGTGATGCATGGTAGTCGTCGAACAGCTTGCCACCGAATTCCAGGTAGAGCTTGCCACCGAATTGCGCGATGCGCTTCCGAATGTTGGCGGCCTGCAATTCGATGTACTTGTCGTTGTCAAAACCCTGTCGCATGAAATCGGCATCCCTTCTCGAACGGCGGTGCAAATGAAAGCATTATAGGGAAAGGCCGGAACTGCGGGCAGGTGTTTCGACACGCCGATCATGGCTCGCGATGCGATACGCAGCATTGTCGGCGTAACAACGAAAAAGGGCCATGGCATGAAGCCATGACCCCTATGAACCATGAATGGTTCAGTGACGAAATGTCAGTGACGGAACATCATCACTGGGCGGTGACTGCGGTCAGCGCCACGGTGTTGATGATGTCCTCGACGTTGGCGCCACGGGACAGATCGTTCACCGGCTTGTTCAGACCCTGCAGGACCGGGCCGATGGCCAGAGCGCCGGAGGAGCGCTGCACGGCCTTGTAGCCGATGTTGCCGGCGCACAGGTCGGGGAACACGAACACGTTGACGTGTCCGGCGACGTCGTTGCCCTTGGCCTTGGTGGCGGCCACGACCGGCGACCATGCGGCGTCGAACTGGATGGAGCCGACCACGGGCAGTTCCGGGTTCTTCTGCTTGACGAGCGAGGTGGCCTCTTCGACCAGGTCCACGTCCGGGCCCTTGCCGGAGCCGAGGGTGGAGTAGGACAACATGCCGACCTTGGGGTCGATGCCAAAGGCCTTGGCGGTCTCAGCGGACTGCAGGGCGATCTCGGCAAGCTGCTCGGCATTCGGGTTGAGGTTGATGGCGCAGTCGGCGAACACGGCAACGTGATCCTTGAAGCACATGAGGAACGCGCCGGAGACCAGCTTCTGGCCGGGCTTGGTCTTGATGACCTGCAGGGCCGGACGCACGGTGTTGGCGGTGGAGTTGATGGAGCCGGAGACCAGACCATCGGCCTTGCCGAGCACCACCAGCATGGTGCCGAAGTAGCTGGCGTCGGTCAGCTGCTTGCGGGCCTGCTCCGGGGTCATTCCCTTCTTGGCACGAAGCTCGCACAGCTTCTCCACCATCGGAGCAAGCACTTCCTCGTCGTTCATGGACTGGAAGGTTGCCTTCTCCAGGGAGTTCAGTCCGAGCTCCTTGCCGCGGGCCAGGATCTGGTCCTTCTCACCGACGATGATCAGGTTGACGATGTCGCGCTCGAGCAGGTAGTCGGCGGCCTTGATGATACGGTCCTCTTCGCCTTCCGGCAGGACGATGGTCTTCTTGGCGGCCTTGGCCTTGTTCAGCAGGTCGGACTGGAAGGCGTACGGCGTGGTGGGCTGGGCGAAGTCCTGATTCAGGGCTGCCAGGATCTGCGCGGCCGGAACGTGGGCCTCGAAGTCGGCGAGGGCGGCCTTGGCTTCCTCTTCGGTGCCGCAATCGTGGGCGGGCACGGTCCACACCGGGGCGGCGAAGTCGGAGAGCGCCTCCTTGACAGACAGGGCCTTCTCGTCATCGCAACCGGTCAGAAACACGCCGGCGACGGTCTGGCCGGCGTCCTTGACGCTCTTGGCGCAGGCCTCGACGGTGGCCTTGGCCTGCTTGGCGTCGCGCTGCAGAGCGCACACGGCAAGGAACACGGGAGCCTTGAGGTCGGCGGCCACGGCGGCGTTGAAGTCGAATGCACCGGGATCGAAGATGCTGCTCTTGTCGGTACCGACAACAACGACAGCTTCCGGCTCAACGGCGGTCACGGCGGCGGAGTACGCACGCACGATATCGCCGCGGGCGCCTTCCTTGTCCTCGCGGGCGGCACAGGGGCACACGCCGACGGCCTGTTCGCGGGTCTGTCCGGCATTGGCAGCTCCCAGCAGCACGTCGGTGAAGGTCTCCTTCTTGCAGGCGGCCGGGCGGAACACGCCCGTCTTGTACTGTCCGGCGAGGGCGGACACAACGCCATAGGCGACTACATTGCGGCCATTGGCGGCTTCCGGGCTGGCGATATACACACTGGTGAGACTCACGGTCATACACTCCTTCGCGAATGGTCAGTTCATTACTGAACTGAGGTGCGGCAACACTGCATTGCAACCTTCACTATTGTAAGTGTGTGAACGCTTCTCACGGACGATTGTTGTCGTATGTTGTCGTGGTTTGCATCGGCCGTTAACCGATCGGCAAATTCACGAATATGGAAAACCCCTACAACCATTTAGGCTGTAGGGGTTTTCCCGATTCGCTAACGAATCAGACCGTTACCGGTAATGTGACGAATCTCACTCGTTGTCGCCAGCGGTGGCGGCGGTGGCGGAGACGGCACCCGGCAGCTCGGTCTTGACGCCCGGCCACACCCAGTCGGTGTAATCCGGGTGATCGTAGCCGTTGTCGACGGCGAACTGGAAGGCCTCGAGGCGGAAGTCCTCGAGCTTCTTGATCTCGTCGGCGTACTTGTCGGCGTCGACCATGCGCAGAGCCTCAGCGGTCAGCTCGTAACGGTCGATGTTGTTCACGCGCACCATGTCGAACGGCGTGGTGGTGGAGCCCTGCTCCTCGTAGCCGTGGACGTTGAAGTTGTCGTGGTTCGGGCGATCGTAGATCAGACCACGCACGTCGTGGGCGTAGGAGTGGTAGGCGAACAGGACCGGCTTGTCGGCGGTGAAGAGGTCGGCGAAGTCCTCGTCGGACAGGGCCTGATCGTTGTCCTTGGCGGACTGCAGAGCGAGCAGATCCACCACGTTGACGACCTTGAACTTCACACCGAGCTTGTTCAGCTTGTCGGCGGCGGCCATGAGCTCCTGGGTCGGAACATCACCGGCGGAGGCGAGCACAACCTCGACCTCGTCGTTGGAGTGAACGTTGGAAGCCCACTCCCACTCGGCGGCACCCTTCTCGAGCTCGGCACGAGCCTCGTCCAGGGTCTGCCAGGTGGCGGCCGGCTGCTTACCGGCGATGATCGCGTTGATCATGTTGGTGGACTTGTAGACCTTCTCACCAACGGCCAGCAGCATGTTGGCATCGGCAGCGAAGTAGATGCCGATCACGTGGTCGTTGTTGTAGCACTTGTTCAGCAGCACGGAGGTCACACCAGGATCCTGGTGGGAGAAGCCATTGTGATCCTGACGCCACACGTGGGAGGTGACGAGCAGGTTCAGGGAGGAGATCGGCTTGCGCCACGGGATCTCACGCACGGTGGCCTCGAGCCACTTGGCGTGCTGGTTCAGCATGGAGTCGATCACGTGCACGAAGGACTCGTAGGAGCTCCAGATGCCGTGACGACCGGTGAGCAGGTAGGCCTCGAGCATACCTTCCATCTGGTGCTCGGACAGCTGCTCCACAACCTGACCGGTGACGTTCATGTGCTCGTCGACCAGATCGGACAGGTAGCCGGCATCCCACTGCTTGTTGGTGACCTCGTAGGAGGCCTGCAGACGGTTGGAAGCGGTCTCGTCAGGTCCGAAGATGCGGAAGGAATCCGGGTTCAGCTTGATGACGTCGCGGGTGTACACACCGAGGCGACGGGTGGCCTCGAGCTGGCCCCAGCCGTGGCCGAACTCCTTGACTTCCTTGACCTCGTAGTCCTCGAGCTTCGGGAGCTTCAGGTCCTCACGGATGCGACCACCGTTGGCGTTCGGGTTCTGGCCGATGCGCAGCTCGCCCTGCGGCATGAACTTGGTGACCTCGGGACGGATGGCGCCGTTCTCGTCGAACAGCTCCTCCGGCTTGTAGGACTCGAGCCAGTGCTTGAGGACGTTGAAGTGCTCCTCGGTATCGCGGGCGGAAGCCAGCGGCACCTGGTGGGAACGCCAGGAACCCTCGGTCTTCTTGCCGTCGATGAACTTCGGGCAGGTCCAGCCCTTCGGGGTGCGGAAGATGATCATCGGGTAGAACGGACGGTGCTTGTCGTCGGTCTGAGCGGCGGCCTTGATGTCGCAGATCTCGTCGAAGACGGTCTCGAACAGCTCGGCGAAGCGACGGTGGATCGACAGGTGATCCTCATCGTCGAAGCCAGCGACGAACTCGTAGGGCTCGTAACCCATGCCGTGGAAGAACTCGTGGAGCTCTTCGTCGGAGATGCGGGACAGGATGGTCGGGTTGGCGATCTTGTAGCCGTTGAGGTGCAGGATCGGCAGGACGATACCGTCGGTGCGCGGGTTCACGAGCTTGTTGGACTGCCAGCCGGTGGCCAGCGGGCCGGTCTCGGCCTCACCGTCGCCGACGATGGCCGGCACGAACAGGCTCGGGTTGTTCATCACGGCGCCGTAGGCGTGGGACAGAGCGTAACCCAGCTCGCCACCCTCGTGGATGGAACCCGGGGTCTCCGGAGCGTAGTGGGACGGGATGCCGCCCGGGTAGGAGAACTGACGGAAGAACTTCTGCAGGCCAGCCTCGTCCTTGGTGATGTTCGGGAAGTACTCGGTGTAGGTACCGTCGACGTAGGACTGGGAGGTACCAGCGGGGCCACCGTGGCCCGGTCCCATGATGATCACGGTGTTCTGCTGATGATCAGCGATAAGACGGTTGATGTGGCCGATGAGGAAGTTCAGGCCAGGGGTGGTGCCCCAGTGTCCGACCAGGCGGTGCTTCACGTCCTCACGGGTGAAGGGCTCCTTCATCAGCGGGTTGCTGCGGAGGTAGATCTGACCGATGGAAAGGTAGTTGGTCACGCGCCAGTACTTGTCGACGGCCTCGAGGGTCTCGTCGGAGATCGGAGCGTTCAGCTTCTTCCAAGGGGTGCCAATAACAGGACTCGTCATGTGTACTCCTGTACTTCTGCACTTGATGTGCGATCGGTTATTTTCTCAGGATTGCAATCCCTTGAGTTCCTTGGATTGGAACGTGCAATGAACTGCATTTCCTAATCGTCCTTAATGGTAAAGGAACTCGCGGACTTTTGCATAATCGACCGACGGACTTTTGTTAAGAAATGTTCGAAAAGTTGTCATAGAGGATCGAAACTTGTGCGCTTTCTTCGTTCGCCGAAAAGCCCCGTCAGGCCGATAACTCTTGGGTTTTCGGTTGCCTGAGTTTGCCATGATGTGAAGAAACCGATCACGGGAAGATGCGCAAGCGCTGTTGCATCCGAAGGGCGTGTCGCCGGTATCCGAACGAACAGCATGCGCATGCGAACCCGGACGAACACCTTATGTCGTAATCTCCGGTGATAATCGACACACTGTTTTCTCTACATATCTTCTGAACCCCAAGGGAGGCTCGTATGGCCAAAGGACCGGTTCTCGTCGTCGACTTCGGCGCTCAGTACGCGCAGTTGATCGCACGCCGCGTGCGCGAAGCGCACATCTATTCCGAACTGGTGCCGCACTCCATGCCCGTGGATGAGATCCTAGCCAAGGACCCGCAGGCAATCATTCTTTCCGGTGGCCCCGCCTCGGTATTCGAACCCGGCGCCCCCAGCATCGATACAAAGATCTTCGACGCCGGCGTCCCCGTGCTCGGCATCTGCTACGGCTTCCAGGTGATGGCGCATGAACTCGGCGGCGACGTCGACAAGGCCGCGCTCGGCGAATACGGCAAGACCCCCGCCGTCATCACCGATGCCGAGGGCATCCTCGCCGGCTCCCCCACCGACCAGAGCACCTGGATGAGCCACGGCGTGGCCGTCAACAAGGCCCCCGAGGGATTCAAGGTGCTCGCGCACACCGAGGGCGCCCCCGTCGCCGCCATGGCCGACGAATCCCGCAAGCTCTACGGCGTGCAGTGGCACCCCGAGGTCAAGCACACCCCGCTCGGTCAGGATCTCATTGAAAACTTCCTGCACAAGTGCGCCGGACTGCCTGACAACTGGACCGCATCCAGCATCATCGACGATCAAGTCGCCAAGATCCGCGAGCAGGTCGGCGACGCCGAGGTCATCTGCGGCCTGTCCGGCGGCGTGGACTCCGCCGTCGCCGCGGCACTCGTGCACAAGGCCATCGGTGACCAGCTCACCTGCGTGTTCGTGGACCATGGTCTGCTGCGCAAGGGCGAGGTCGAGCAGGTGAAGCACGACTTCGTCGAGGCCACCGGCATCCGCCTCATCACCGTCGATGCGGCCGACGACTTCCTCACCGCGCTCAAGGGTGTCTCCGAACCCGAGCGCAAGCGCAAGATCATCGGCGAGAAGTTCATCCGCACCTTCGAAAAGGCCCAGCTGCAGGTGCTCGAAGAGGCTGGTGCCCGCGGCAAGGAGGTCAAGTTCCTCGTTCAGGGCACCCTCTACCCTGACGTCGTCGAATCCGGTGGCGGAGACGGTGCGGCCAACATCAAGAGCCATCACAACGTGGGCGGCCTGCCCAAGGACATCAAGTTCCAGCTTATCGAACCGCTGCGCACCCTCTTCAAGGACGAGGTGCGCGCCATCGGCACCGAGCTCGGCCTGCCCGACGAGATCGTCTGGCGTCAGCCGTTCCCCGGCCCGGGCCTCGGCATCCGTATCATCGGCGAGATCACCAAGGAACGTCTCGATCTGCTGCGCGAAGCCGACGCGATCGCCCGCGAGGAGCTCACCAAGGCCGGTCTCGACCGCGACATCTGGCAGTGCCCGGTCGTGCTGCTCGCTGACGTGCACTCCGTGGGCGTCCAGGGCGACGAACGTACCTACGGCTCCCCCATCGTCCTGCGTCCGGTGTCCTCGGAGGATGCCATGACCGCCGACTGGTCCCGTCTGCCCTACGATGTGCTCGCCGTGATCTCCACGCGCATCACCAATGAATGCCGTCAGATCAACCGAGTCGTCCTCGACTGCACCAGCAAGCCGCCGGCAACCATCGAATGGGAGTGATGCAGGGGACTTGCCGATCTGCCAATCAGTCATAGATTGACAGATCACCAAAAGAACGCAACAGGGGTGCCATGGTCTCGACCGGGCACCCTTGTTGCATGCGCGGACACGAATGCGTCAGGTGTGACATTCCTCACAAATCATTTCGATTCCTTGCGATGTCAATGGTTCCCCAATGAAAAAACCATGCAAATCACTACCGGAATGTAGCCACCAACGAGTACCCTCGATCAAGGAAGTGGAGCAATTATGCTCCCCAATCACTAGTAGTCATGGAGGAAGCCCTAATGGCGAAAACCGTCCTTGTCATCAACTCCGGCTCCAGCTCGATCAAGTACCAGCTGGTGGATCTCGAAACCGGTGAAGGTATCGCATCCGGTCTGGTTGAGAAGATCGGCGAACCGATCGACGGCAACTACAAGCACGAATACAACGGCGAAAAGCACAAGCTGACCGAGCCGATCCACGATCACGAGGAAGGCCTCAAGCGCGTGCTCGGCTTCTTCAAGGAGTATGGTCCGGATCTGAACGAGTCCGGCATCGTGGCTGTCGGCCATCGTGTGGTGCAGGGCGGCTCCATCTTCCCGCGTCCGGCTCTGGTCACCGACAAGACCATCGGCAAGGTCAAGGATCTGGCCGTGCTGGCTCCGCTGCACAACGGCCCTGAGGCCACCGGCGCCGAAGTCATGCGCACTCTGCTGCCCGACGTGCCGCAGGTCTTCGTCTTCGACTCCTCCTTCTTCTTCCAGCTGCCCAAGGAGGCCAGCACCTACGCCCTGAACAAGGAGATCGCCGATCGTTACCAGATCCGCCGTTACGGCGCTCACGGCACCTCCCACGAGTTCGTTGGCTCCGTGGTTCCCGAGCTCATCGGCAAGCCGGCCGAGGGTCTCAAGCAGATCGTGCTGCACATCGGTAACGGTGCCTCCGCCTCCGCCCAGATCTCCGGCAAGCCGATCGACACCTCCATGGGCCTCACTCCGCTCGAGGGTCTGGTCATGGGTGGCCGTACCGGTGACATCGACCCGGCTGTCGTGTTCCACCTGATCCGCAACGCCCACATGAACGTGGATGAGCTGGACTCCCTGTTCAACAAGAAGTCCGGTCTGACCGGCATGACCGGCTTCGGCGACATGCGCGAGGTCATGCGTCTGGCCGATGAGGGCGACGAGAACGCCCAGCTGGCCCTCGACGTGTACGTGCACCGCATCGTGGCCTACATCGGCAACTACACCGCCCAGATGGGTGGCGTGGACGTGATCACCTTCACCGCCGGTGTCGGCGAGAACGCCTCCCCCATCCGCAAGATGGTCATCGACCGCCTTGCTCCGTTCGGCGTGAAGTTGGACGAGGAGAAGAACAACGTGCACACCTCCGAGCCGCGCATCATCTCCACGCCCGACAGCTCCGTCATCGTGGCCGTCTACCCGACCAACGAGGAGCTTGCCATCGCCCGCAAGTCCGCCGCCATCGCCGCCGAGGGCAAGGACTCCTACGGCAACGTGTTCACCAAGTGAGCATCACTGGCAATCATTGATTGAGTGACGCTAATCCGGTTGTCATTCATGCAGTTCTACGCATGAATGACAACCGGATTTTTCATATGCTTACTCATACGATGATGGGACTGTCGCATGATGCCGTGTTGACTTGTTTTTCCTTGTTTTGACATGTTATGATTTATTCATGCGTGTGAAGGAATGGGCGGCTCGTGAGGGGTTGAACGAGCAGACGGTGTGGAAGTGGTGTCGTGAGAATCGTATGCCGGTCCCGTTCGAGCGTTCGGGTAGCGTGTGGCTCATCCATGACCCGAAGTATGAGAAGCCCGCTGTTCCCGCCGTGGGTTCGCGTACGGTCTGCTATGCGCGGGTCTCTTCATCCGACCGGAAGGATGATCTGCAGCGTCAGGCGGACCGGTTGAAGGCGTTCGCCATCAATATGGGCGTCGAATCCCCGGAGGTGGTCACGGAGACCGGCAGTGGCATGAACGACAGGCGGCGCAGATTGAACCGAATCCTCGCCGACTCCACGGTGGGCACCATCATCGTGGAGCATCGCGACCGGCTGGCGCGCATGGACGCGGGACTCGTTGAGTCCGCGTTGAAGGCGGCGGGGCGCAGGCTGATCGTCGTGGACGATTCGGAGCTGGATGATGACCTCGTATGTGACATGACCGAGGTGCTGACCTCGTTCTGCGCGCGCCTGTACGGCAGGCATGCCGCCAGGAACAAGGCGGAGGCCGCGTTGAGGGCGGCTCATGATGCTTGAGGCGGTCAGGGTCGCGTTGGACCCGACCCCCACGCAGGAGCGGCTGTTGGTCGCGCATGCGGGGGCGGCGCGGTTCGCGTTCAACGCGGGTCTCGCCCATGTCAAGGCAATGATCGACGTGCGCGGGAAGCCGGAGTGGTCGCTGTACGCGCTGCGCCGCTGGTGGAACGCCAACAAGGACACGCTGGCCGTGGACGGGAGCGGTGTGCCGTGGTGGCGGGAGAACAGCAAGGAGGCGTACAACAGCGGTCTGGAGGCCCTGTCGAACGCCTTGCGAACTGGTCGAAAAGCCGCAGGGGGCGACGCAGGGGCCGTCGCGTTGGCTTCCCCCGGTTCAGGGCGAAGGATCGGACAACACCCCGGTTCGCATACACGACCGGCTCATACGGTCTGATCGACGGGGACGCGAACGCGTTGAGACTGCCGCGGATCGGCCGCGTGCACTGCATGGAGAACGTGGCGAAGCGGGTCGGCGATGGTCGGGTGCTGCGCATGACCGTCAGCCGGCATGCGGGACGCTGGCACGCCGCGCTGACCGTGGAACGGGCCGACAATGCGCCATTGGTGCCTCCGAAAGGCGGTGCGGTCGGCATCGACCTCGGTGTCAAGACGCTGGCCGTATTGTCGGACGGCACCATGATCGCCAACCCACATGCATTGGGGATGAGCGAGCGTCGGTTGAAACGCGCGCAGAAGGCGTTGTCCCGCAAGACGAAAGGCTCGAACCGTCGGCGCAGGGCGCGCGAACGCGTGGCGCGTCTGCACGCGCGCGTCGCCAACCAGCGGCGCGACCTGCTGGACAAGCTCACCACGCGACTCGCCTCCACCTACTCGGACATCTCGATCGAAGACCTGAACGTGCATGGCATGGTCGGAAACCATCGGCTCGCCAAGGCGATAGAGGACGCATCCTTCTTCGAGATACGCCGCCAACTGGAATACAAGACCATGCGAACCGGCGCACGACTGCACGTCATCGACCGCTGGTATCCGTCAAGCAGGACATGCTCGAACTGCGGGAGGGTGAAAGCCAAGCTCTCCCTGTCCGAGCGCGTCTACCATTGCGACGGATGCGGACTCGTGATCGACCGCGACCTGAACGCCGCGATCAACATCAAGGTCGCCGGGAGTGCCCCGGAGACCATAAACGCACGTGGAGCGGACGTAAGACCAGCCACCCTCCGGGGCGGCGGGCAATCCGCAGTGAAACGCGAGCCAAGCAGCCATGACAATGGCATAAGACTTGGAGCGGACACCCGCAAGAGTGTCCTGCAAGCCAAAACAAACTAGCTTGCAACGGTGGCCATCCGATGTGGACGGCCACCCCATCATTGTGTCTGCAAGAGGAAACGTCAGTTAGTCGAAGTGTCCTTTCCCAGCATGGACGTCCACAGTCCGACAAAGTCCGGAATGGTCTTACGCGTGGTCGCCACGTTGACGACATCGATGCCGTCGATGCGCAATCCCAGCATGGCAGCAAACGTAGCCATACGATGATCCGCATACGTCTCCATCACGGCACCATGCAACACGTCCGAGGGAACGGCATCGATATGCAGACCATCAGGCAACTCATGGGCGCTGCCACCCACACGCTCGATCTCCGTGACCAGCGCCTCCAGACGGTTCGTTTCATGACCACGCAGATGTCCGATGCCCACCAGTGATGTCGGAGCGTCGGCGAATACCAGAATCGCGGCCAGAGACGGCGCGATCTCCCCCGCCGCCGAAAGATCGAACTCACCAAGTCCATGAATCGTGCCATCGGATGTGACCGACAACGTTCGCACCCCGTCGCCCGACACCTCAACGGACACATCGGCTCCCATACGTTCCAGATAACCAGGCAGCAGGCCGCCAGGCTGCGTGGTCGTCTCAGGCCAGTTCGGAACCCGAACCGTACCTCCGGCGATCAACGCCGCCCCAAGGAATGGTGCCGCATTCGACAGATCCGGTTCCACCACCACGCGTTCCGGCAACTGAACGGCACCGTGACGTACCGTCCACGTGTGATCATCCATGGTCACGTTCACACCGGCGGCCGAAAGATCAGCCATGGTCATGCGGATATGTGGCAGGCTGGGCAGATGTTCACCGGTATGGGTCAGGGTTAGTCCGTTTCCCAGCTTCGGGGCGGCCAGCAACAGTCCGGAGATGAACTGGCTGGAGCCGGACGAGTCGATCGACACTGCTCCACCGGCAACATGCTCGGGCGGCGTCAGCGTGAACGGCAACCGACCACGCTCCCCCTCGTAATCGATATGGGCACCCAGCTGTTCCAATCCCTCCAGCAACGGTGCCATCGGGCGCTGGTACGCCTGCTCGTCTCCATCGAACCGCACCGGGCCATCGGCATACAGGGCCAGCGCGGGCACGAATCGCATCACGGTTCCGGCAAGCCCGCAGAACACCGAGGAATTCCCCTTGAACACCCCGTCGGCCGGCGGGACAACGGTGACCGTGGTTTCCTCATGGTCATCGATCCGACATTCCACGCCTAGGGATTCAAGGGCTCCCATCATGAGTTCGGTATCGCGCGAACGCAGGAGACCAATCAAGGTGACCGGCCGCGATCCCATGGCCGCAAGAATGAGATACCGGTTGGACAGGGACTTGCTGCCAGGAATGGTTACCGTTGCATTGAGGGGCGCCGCCGCCTTGGGGGCGCGCCAAAGATCTGTGGAAGCTGTCATGTCTGACATACTAGCGTGAGACATGACGGGGCCCGCGTTCGCATTCCACAAACGCGGGCCCCATCGGAAACGTCAGAGCTTCGGAATTTCACTGCAACGCCGTCGATGCGGCACCGGCAAACACCACACACCGGGGGCCGACCATCGACCACGCCGTCACTTCTTGCTCAGCGCATCGTGGAATCCGTCCTGCAGCACATCATTGAGATCGTTGAGCGCATCCTCAGGATTCGTCTTGTCCTCGGTCTCCTTGAGCGCCTCGGAGAAGGCGGAATCGATGTCGTAACCATCGGAGCTCAGCTCGTAGAACTGGTCCGACAGCTCGCTCATCTTGTTGTACTCATCAGTGCCGTATCGGATGTTATTCGGATCACCAAGCGCCTGCATCTGGTGGATGAGGTCACCCAGCTTGCCGATGTAGTCCTTCATATCGGTACCGTACTTCGCCACGTCCTTGTCCTTCGCCTTGCTGAGCTCTTCAAGGCTTGTGGAGCAGTCGTTGATGTACTGGTTGTACTTATCGTAGAAGTCGCTGTCGTACAGGCTTGCCGTCGGTGCCGTGGCGCAGGCCTTCACCGACTTGGACATGGGCATTGCGGAATCGGCGAGACCGTTGATGTAGGAGGCGTATGCGTCGGATGCCTTCACATAGGCGTCATACTTGCCCTTGACGTTCTCGTCCTTGAGGAGCTTGTCCTGCTTCCCCAGCTCGGACACCGCACTCTGATAGTCCTTCACCTTCTCCTTGAGACTCGTGATGTCGCTATCTTCGATGTTCTTGGACGGATCGTAGCTCACGGCGTACACATCATTGAGCTTCGTCCTGATGCTGTAGTACTTCGTGCTGATCTTCGACGTCTGGTTCAACGCATTGGTGTAGTCGTCCGCGGTCGGCTTGCCACTGGGAAGGAAGGCGAGCACGACCAGCACGATGACGACGAGCGCGGCGATGCCACCACCGATGCTCAGTCCCAGAACCAGCTTCTTGTTGGGCTTCTTCTGAGCCGGGGGCATGGGCGCACCATACGGCGGCTGACCCTGCGGAACCTGACCGGGGCCGGACTGCTGGAATCCGCCATACGGCGGCTGGCCGCCGACGGGGGGAACGCCGGGGCCGGACGGGCCAGCACCGGGAACCTGAGGTCCGCCAGCCGGCTGGGACGGCACGGCCGAAACCGGGGGAACCGGTCCCGCGGCAAAGGGGTCGGACACGGGCTGAGCGGGCTGAGCGGGCGCGTCCAACGAAGAGGAGTCGTCAGTGGCAGGCGATGCCGTCGCTCCATCAAACGGTTGCTGCGTTCCTGCTGACGTCGGCTGCTCAGCGGAGGGAACCTGCAACGGTGCAGTCGGCTGAGACTGCGGCTGCGCGACCGGGCCGGTCGTATATGGCGGGACACCAAATGGATCGGAGGATCCGGCCACATTGGCGTCGTGTCCGGCACCGGCGTCAAACGCCGCCGGCTGAGCAGACTGCGCTCCCGATTGCTGAGGCTGGAACGGAGACGAATCCGGAACCGGAGTCTCGAACGAGTGACCAAACGGCTGCTGCGTCACGCCGGGCTGATCAGGCTGTCCGGACTGGAACTGTGAAGAATCCTGACCCTGACCGTAGCCGCCGTAGGCAGGCTGGCTGAACGGCTGCCGATCGTAGGACTGCTGTGGCGAGTAGGGCTGATACGGCTGCGCGGCTTGCGGCAGCGGTGTTCCCGTTCCGGACTGATAGGTGCCAGAAACGGCGGAATCGGGCTGCTGAGGAAATGCGGACGCCCCCGAAACCGACGGACCCCCCATCGACGGCTGCTGTCCAGCTCCTTCATCGGTCGCCGCACTGTCCGGCGGCACATACTGCGAGTCGCCGTCCCCAACCGGCTTGTATCCATCTGTCATGGCGAAAACTCCTTCGTCTCTTCGCTATTGAGTGGTGCACCCCTATTTTAACAACGTGACCGTTCACACTCGGGGATTGGAACGCCGGGAATCTCACAGAACCAGTACACATCACATACGATTCATCTCCGGTTCACTCGCGAACGAGACTTTGTGACACGGTAATGCGATACTGTAAGTATGCAGATCAGACCTGGTTCAATGTATCCATTGGGAGCTCGCTACGATGGCGCAGGAGTCAATTTCGCCCTGTTCTCGGAAGCGGCCGAAAAAGTGGAACTCTGTCTGTTCGACGCGGACGACAACGAGACCCGCATTGAAATGACGGAACAGAATTCCTACGTATGGCACAACTATCTGCCGGGCATCCAACCGGGACAACGGTATGGCTACCGCGTCTACGGTCCGTACGACCCCAACAACGGCCATCGTTGCAACCCCTCCAAGCTCCTGCTCGACCCCTACGCCCGAGCCATCCAGGGACACATCGACGACGATGAAAGCCTGTACTCCTACCACTTCAGTGATCCTGACAATGAATACAACATGAACACCATGGATTCGGCGCACCACACCATGAAGTCCGTGGTCGTCAATCCGTTCTTCGACTGGGGCAACGACAAGCATCCCAACATCCCCTACCACGATTCGGTGATCTATGAGGCGCATGTGCGCGGCATGACCAACCTGCGCAAGGATGTGCCGGCCGAGATCCGCGGCACCTACGCCGGTCTCGCCTACCCCACCGTGGTGAACTACCTCAAGGAACTCGGCATCACCGCGCTCGAGCTCATGCCGATCCACCAGTTCGTCAACGACTCGTTCCTCACCGAAAAGGGACTGAGCAACTACTGGGGATACAACACCATCGGATTCTTCGCCCCGCACAACGCCTACTCCAGCTCCGGAGAATTCGGAGAGCAGGTCAACGAGTTCAAATCCATGGTGAAGGCCTACCACGAAGCCGGCATCGAGATCATCCTCGACGTGGTGTACAACCACACCGCCGAAGGCAACCACCGCGGCCCGACACTCAGCCTTCGCGGCATCGACAACCGCAACTACTACCGTCTGGTGGACGGCGATTACGCCCACTACTTCGACACCACCGGAACCGGCAACTCCCTGCTCATGCGCTCGCCGCACGCACTACAGCTCATCACCGACTCCCTGCGGTACTGGGTGACTGAGATGCACGTGGACGGCTTCCGATTCGATCTTGCCGCTACGCTCGCCCGTCAGTTCCAAGAGGTCGACAAGCTCTCCGCGTTCTTCGACATCGTGGAACAGGATCCGGTGCTCTCCCACATCAAGCTGATCGCCGAACCGTGGGATCTGGGATCCGGCGGCTACCAGGTCGGCGGCTTCCCGTCCAGCTGGTCCGAATGGAACGGCCGCTACCGCGATTGCGTGCGCGACTTCTGGCGCTCGCAGCCGTCCACGCTTCCTGAATTCGCCAGCCGACTCATGGGAAGCTCCGACCTGTATCAGGCCAACGGACGTCGACCCGTCGCCTCGGTGAACTTCATCACCGCGCATGACGGTTTCACCCTCAACGATATGGTCACGTACAACGACAAGCACAACGAGGCCAACGGCGAGGGAAACCGAGACGGCGAATCCCACAACCGTTCCTGGAACTGCGGCGTGGAAGGCCCCACCGACATTCAGGATGTGAACTGCCTGCGCCATCGCCAGCGTCGCAACTTCCTCGCCACGCTGCTGGTCAGTCAGGGCATTCCGATGATCTGCGGCGGCGACGAGGTTGGGCGCACCCAGCAGGGCAACAACAACGCCTACTGTCAGGACAACGAAATCTCATGGACCGACTGGGAGCTTGATCAGGACCGTCGTGATCTGCTCGAGTTCACCAAGAAGTTCATTCATCTGCGTCTCGATCATCCGGTGCTGCACCGCAGGCGCTTCTTCACCGGACGCGCCGCCGGCGATACCTCGGATCGTATCCCGCAGGCCGAATGGTTCGATCATACCGGTGAGGTCATGGACCGCGAGGATTGGGGCAACACCCACGCCCTGTCGGTGATGGTGTTCCTCAACGGCAAGGACATTCCGGAAACCGACTGGTATGGCTCCCCCATGACCGACAACGGCTTCCTGCTGATCTTCAACGCGCACTATGAGCCGATCGTGTTCAAGCTGCCCGAGGAGAAGTACGGATCCACGTGGACTCTGGTGGCCGACACGTTCAACCCGAAGGGACCTGAACTCACCTATGAGGCGGGTTTTGTGATCACCGCACAGCCGCGCAGCTTTCTGGTGCTGATGAGTGCCAAGCGCTCGCGCAAGCTCATGGACTAGGGGCTTCTGGGCCAAGATTCAGGCCAAGGTCCAATGGTTCGCTAGCGGAACCGCTTCCCTAATAACCGGCGGTCCCACATACCGGTCGATCAATCGACACGGTGTGCGGGACCGCCGGTTATTCAGTTCTGCGGGGAGATGCGCGACTCGGGCGGTACGACACTCACCGGACGATCCGCCGTTAGCTGGGCATACACACGGTCCGCTTCAATGGCCGCGATCTGTCTTGAGAACACGATGAACCAGCCCATGAACAGAATGCAGGCAAGCGCCTCCACATTGGTGAGTGTTGTGCCGCCCTGCAACCAGTTGAGTCCTGCCACCACGATGGCAACGATGATGAGATCCGATACCACGTATATGGCGCGGGACAATTGCGGCGCAAGCCATGGCAGGAAGATCATAAGCAGGCTCATCGGCAGGCTCAGTCCGCGCGCGAATACGTTGTGCAGGATGGGATGCGGGGTGTATCGGAAGAATCCGACTCCGGCGAAGCAGACACCGGCCAGAGTAAGCAGGATGGACATGCAGAGGATTCGTGCCCAGAAATGAGGAATGTCGAATTCAGCTCCCGGTTCGTCACCGACCTTGGGGGCTTCGGTGTTGTTCACCGCCCGCCATTTAAGTCGCATGCGTTGCGTGGTGATGAGTTCGGAGATGGCGAAGTAGCTGAGGATGATCACGCAGATGCCCGCCAGAATCAGTGTCGAATTGAACATGCGCGCGGCGAATGTGGTGCGGTCGCCGAGTTGGGAGAAGTTGTTCTTCCACCAGTTGGGATCATCGGTGGTCAGTCCGGCGGTGCTGACGCCGGAGACGACAAACAGCGGTAGCAATGATGCGATGGTCCGCGAATTCAACGTATCGGCCTGCACGAATACAACGTATCCGACAATGCCTGAGAATATGGCGGTGACGGTGGAAATGTACGTGGAGAATATGGCGATGCCCATTGTGCCGTTGATGATCTCCATCATCGCGTAGACACTGAGAAACACGGTTGCCGCGTAGACCACGGATAGGGATAAGGTCTCGAACGCGCGGCGAATCGGCACGATCCATCCTCGCTTGAGACTCCACGACCGTGATTGACGAGTGTATCCGACGATGAATGCGATGACGGCGCATGCGGCGACCACACCTGCACATACGGCGAAGAGTCGGCCTGAAACCATCCAGATGGCCGACGCGAACGTGCGATAGAGCTCCATGATCAGGCCGGATGCGAGCGTGCAGACCAAGGATGCGATGAGTCCAAGCGTCTCCGCCTGCTGATGCCTGCCCATGGGCCCCCGTTTCTTGTTTCCTCTCCGCCATTGCTTCTTCCCGTTGATTATAGGTCGCGCCCGTTGCGAGGATCGTTCGTCGAGAAGATCGTTCGGTGATTTCTGTTTTCAGCACTAGGGAAAACAGCCCGTCGTAAAAACTTCGAGGTGACACAAGGACGACACGCGGGCCGTCATGGGTTATACTGGTAATTCGTGTTCATGCACGGTCGGCATTGTCTCGATCTTGTACGGACGCATCGGGCTGTAGCGCAGTTTGGTAGCGCGCCTGCTTTGGGAGCAGGATGTCGCGGGTTCAAATCCCGCCGGCCCGACCACAAGAGGGCTACTTCCAAGGGAAGTAGCCCTCTTTAAAAGAGAACCCCCAGTGCATCACGGCTCAGTCGAAGACCGTCCGGAGAGGCCCTTTGGGGGATTTCTTGGAAGATGATAACGGGTTATGAGCCGACAGTCAAACCCAGCAGCCGATTTCCTCTCACAGACTCCCCGGAAGGGCAGTCCACAGGAGAGGGCGTTATGCTCGTGCATCACCGACGAACGGCTCTCATCCCATGACTCCGAAGCACGGAGACGTTCATGCCCGGCTTTGCGACTGTACCTGTGGGATCATGACATGGCCAGCGCGTGCATGGGCGACATCGCCATCCTTGAAGTCGCCTTGCGCAACCACATGGATCGGCAGCTGTCCCTCATCGCCTTGGAGCAGGCCGGCACCGAGGACTGGTACATGGCGGGGCCGCGTTTCGACGACCGTACTCAGCGTCAGATCCGTGAGACATGGGGCCATCTCACCATCCAGCAGAAGAAATGGCACACGCATGGCCATCTCGTCGCGGCGTTGACGTTCGGGTTCTGGCGCAAAGGCATCGCCAAGTCCTTCCCTGGCGGCCGTCGGCACGCAGCGGACGCGAACGCCAAGTGGACAAGAAAATACGCGCTGAACATTGTCAAGACCGTGCATGCCCTGCGCAATCGGGTCGCCCACCACGAGCCGCTCGTCAACGGCGTCCCGCTGCCGGGCGAGAACCGGCGCATCACACTGGCGGACGCGGTGCGGGCCTGTTTCGATCTGGCGATGATTCTGGACCGGAACCTGTACTCGTGGCTGATGGACAACAGCAAGATGAAACTCGTGCTCGAACACAAGCCACGGTCTATCGAGTAGACGGCGGATGTCACCAATCCCGCAAGCCAGGAGCCGGAAGACAAAGGCCCAAGGATCATGAATGAGGTAGTGCACGGGGTTCGCCAGTAAGGCCGGATAGTGCGGCGATGCGGGAGATAAACGTGCGAATTGCCGGGGTGGCATCGAGCGGATAGAGCAGCCCGTAGTGCATGATGACCGGTTCGGGCCAGTCCACGGCTACGTTGACGAGCTGTGGGTGAATGCCGGCCCACATCGGTTTGGAGATGAGCAGGTCGCCGGATTCGGCGCAGTCGTTGAACGTGTCAAGGTCGTAGCGGTCGATGTCGATCAGATCGATGGCAGGGCATTGTTCCAACAAGTCCCGAGCCGTGTCGTTGGCGCCGCGATGGCGCTTGAGGATGCGGATGCGCGTGCCTTCGAGGTCTTTCAATGTGAGTCGTGCGCGTCTCGCCAGCGTGTGGTTGCGTGGCACGGCCACGCACAGTGACTCGGAATCGAGGGCGACGGTGCTGCATGTGTCGTTCCAATAGCCGGTGTCGAACGCCGTGGAGATCAGGTCGATGTTTTCGCCGAGATGGGTGATGATGTCGTTGATGGCTTCGGAGTCGTCGGGCATCGACACCAGTTCCAGGCGGATGTCGGTGTGCTTGCCGGCGTCGCGTTGCCATAGGTCGAGGATACGGCGGCCGGGGCGCAGGATGGAAACGCCAAGACGAACGGTGGCGATGCCGTCGGTGCCGCGTTGTTGCGCACGGCGCAGGATCTCCTCGCATTGGCGCACAATCATCCGCGCGTCCTCGACGAACTCTCGGCCGGCTTTGGTGAGTTGCACGCCGCTGCGCGATCGGTCGAACAGCGTCAGGCCGTATTCCCTTTCGAACGTATTGACCTGTTTGGCCACCGCCGGCGTGGAAATATGCAGGCGATGGCCGGTCTTGGCGAAGCTGCCGGTCTGCGCGGCGGCGATCACCGCGTCCAGTCTTCTGTCGTACATTGCGACCTCCATAAACCAAAGGTTTATAGGATGTAAGCCATAAGCATTTATAAAACGCTATTTTACTGATGTCTTGAAGAATACCATAGCTATTGCAATAAACAAACGGAAACATGTAAACCAATGGGATATAGGTGAGTATGACATCAATCAACGAATCCGCAGCCCTCGGCCTCGTGTGCGAAGACGAAAGCCTCGAGCGTGAAACCCGTCGCGCATCGCGTCGCTCGGCCCGCTACAGCGCCGGGCTGACCACTTTCACCACTTCGCTGGCGTTCTTCCTGACCGGTATGGACACCATGATTGTCAACGTGGCACTGCCGACCATCACCGCCGACCTTGGCGGCAATATGGCGTTGCAGCAGTGGATGATCGACGGGTACACGCTGCTGTTCGCCTCGCTGCTGCTGCTCGCCGGCAGTCTGTCTGACAAGTTCGGTGCCAAGCGCATGTTCTTCTTCGGCACGGCATTGTTCGGAGCGGCATCCCTGCTGAGCACCTTCGCGTGGACCATGCTGGTGCTCATCGTCGGCCGTTGCCTGATGGGCGTGGCCGCAGCCCTGATCCTGCCGGCGTCGATGGCCTTGATTAACGAGGCCAATCCCGATCCGCGCCGCCGTGCGTTCGCCCTCGGCCTGTGGGGCGCCGGCTCGGCTTCGGCATCCGCGTTCGGCCCAATGTTCGGCGGTTTGCTCACACCAATCCACTGGAGCCTGATTTTCGCGGTCAACGTGCCGTTCTGCCTGATTGTGCTCGCTCTTGCACCGAAGGTTGCACCATCGCCCACCCGTGCCATCTCGTTCGACTGGCTCGGTCAGACGCTCGCGCTGATTGGTCTCGCCTCGCTGGTGGCCGGCGTCATCGAAATCGGTTCCCTGGGCATCTCCTCACCGGTGACGCTCGCGCTGCTGTCTGTCGGCGTCGCCGCACTCGTGCTGTTCGTGATCGCACAAGCCAAGGTCGGGCATCCGATGGTGCCGCTGAACCTGTTCCGCAACGACGGCATGCGCATCTCGCTGATCGTGGGCTTCATCATGATCTTCAACTGGTTCGGTATGGTCTTCATCTCCACCCTGTTCCTGCAAAGCGAGCAGGGTATGAGCCCGTTCGCCGCCGGGCTGGTGTTCATTCCCTCCGCGGTGGTCATGGTGGTCATCAACGTGTTCAGCGGGCAGGTCATCAACTCGATGGGCACCCGGTTCACCGTGTCCATTGGACTGATTGCCATGGCCGTCGGGTTCCTTGCCGCGGTGCTGGTGCCGGCTCCAATGCCCGCATGGGCGATCGCCGTCGCCCTGAGCGTCGTCGGCCTTGGCGGCGCACTGGTCACGCCGGCACTGTCCGGACTGGTGCTGGTGAGCGTGGAGCAGAAGCAGGCGGGTATCGCCAGCGCGGTGTTCAACACGTTCCGTCAGGTCGGTGGCGCGATCGGCGTGGCCGTGTTCGGTGTGGTCGCCACCTTCACACCCTCGCTTGACGGCTCCCTGCGCGCCGTGTTCATCGCGGCCGCCCTGCTGCTCATCTGCGCATTCGCCTACGCTCGGCTGCGATGGGCTGAGCGCTGACTTCGGGCGTCCCGTTCATGGCGATATCCGCCACACTTGAACGACAGTCGTTGGAGACGGGTCGATTATTCCGCATTCAGCTCCAATTAGGGTGAATGGGGAGAGCGGGTCAAGTTCTCTTCAATCACCTGTTCGGAGAAGATCGTCATCATGAAGGGCAGTGATGCTAACAGAGCATCTGGGGCAGTGTTTCGACGCGCCGAGTGTTTAAGCTGTTTCGATGGTCTGGGACGCTAACATTTTGCTAACAATGACCGTCACGATTTACCAATCCGGGTGGTCTGAACAAAGAAATTCAAAACTCAAGAACGGCATAATTCCAACGGTTTCAAGGTGAGCCAAGAACCCCCGATCCTAACAGGATGTCGCAGGTTCAAATCCCGTCAGCCCGACCGAAAGCCCTACTCCCGCTTGGAAAGCAGGGCTTTTTTTCTTGATATGTGCCCCCCTGCGCGGTAACACTCAGTCAATGACCGCACACCTTAGCCTCAATTAGCTGTGCCGGAAAGAAAAAGCACCAATGTTTCATGATGTTTCGCATGAGTGACGTTCCGGGGCATTCGCCATTAGTATAGCCATCATGAATCCTGGCTCTTGCATGTCAGAGCTGGTTCTGTCATAATGGTGACGCTTCGTCCCGTAAGGGCGAGGCTCCAAGTCGCCGGGGGTATTCCCCCGGCATTCCTTTATCCGCCGTCTTGTCAGGGAATCGGTTGAGCGAATTGAGCATCTTCGTGGACGAGTCCGGCGAATGGGGCAAGCTGTCCGAATACTATCTCGGGGTTATAGGAACTTTTGTGGTGCTTATAACTGGCATCTGGCCTTGTGGCAGTAGGCGTGTCGGCTGGTTATTTTCGACGGCGGGAAAATAGCCGGCTTGTGCCATGGGTCGGGTGGTGGGCTGGATGTCGTGAGAACGAAATCCAGCAAGGCGAAGAAGTGCCCGATCTGCGGTCGGGCGATGAAGAAGAACGGCAGGACCGCGAAGGGCACCCAACGGTGGAAGTGTCCCGACTGTTCGTTGAGCTCGACGATGCCGCAGGAACGGGCCGCGCGGGCGCGCATGCTGGACGAATTCCTGACCTGGCTGCTGGGCAGGCAGCCGCAGTGTGCGATCGACCCGTCCGGTGACTCGCGCGCCCTGCGCAAGCGCACCGCCTGGTGCTGGAACATCCATCCGCGCATACCGTCCGTGACGGCCAGGCATCATACGGTGATGGCGGACGGCACGTACATGGACCACGGCTGGTGCCTGATCATCGCCATCGACGGCGAGACCGGCGAGACGCTTGACTTCCAATGGTGCGGGCATGAGTCCAAGGCGGCCTACACGGCGCTGTTCTCGCGCATGCCCGCGCCGGACGTGCTCGTCACCGACGGGCTGCGCGGCGCGGAGACCGCCTGCCGTGAGACCTGGCCCGGCACGC
>NZ_MWWV01000018.1 GCF_002259645.1 Bifidobacterium tissieri | reverse complement strand
GCAGATCCACCGTTAAGCGATGGACTTTCACACCAGACGCGACGAGCCGCCTACGAGCCCTTTACGCCCAATCATTCCGGACAACGCTTGCGCCCTACGTATTACCGCGGCTGCTGGCACGTAGTTAGCCGGCGCTTATTCGAAAGGTACACTCACTTAACGCTTGCTCCCAATCAAAAGCGGTTTACAACCCGAAGGCCGTCATCCCGCACGCGGCGTCGCTGCATCAGGGTTCCCCCCATTGTGCAATATTCCCCACTGCTGCCTCCCGTAGGAGTCTGGGCCGTATCTCAGTCCCAATGTGGCCGGTCGCCCTCTCAGGCCGGCTACCCGTCAAAGCCACGGTGGGCCATTACCCCGCCGTCAAGCTGATAGGACGCGACCCCATCCCATACCGGTAAACCCTTTCCCACACAGGCATGCACCCATGTGGAGCATCCGGCATTACCACCCGTTTCCAGGAGCTATTCCAGAGTACAGGGCAGGTTGGTCACGCATTACTCACCCGTTCGCCACTCTCACCACCAAGCAAGCTTGATGGATCCCGTTCGACTTGCATGTGTTAAGCACGCCGCCAGCGTTCGTCCTGAGCCAGAATCAAACCCTCCACAAAAAAACCTTCATGAAGAGCCAAAACAATGACTCGAAAAAAAAAAGAAAAGAAAAAGACAGACAAAACACACAACCAGCAACCCACACCACAACAGCGCAGACCACCGGCCGCATGCTCGCACAATCCTTCCAAAAACCCGGCCACAATCAAACCCCCTCGGGCACTCCCACCACACAAGGACAGGAGCAGCAGCCGGACTGGCAATCAAAACTTAGTAGTACAAAACACGCTCTTGAGTTCTCAAACCACCACCACACAGGCACCAACACCACAGGCCAAAACCTGAACCATCAGCGCCGGGCAGCAAGAGATAAACATACACAACAACCAACAAGCCCGCAACCCACACACAACAAAAACACCCAAAACCCCTGAAAACACAAGCTCCGCCCGGCGTGTCGCAAACAGCCAAAACCCACGTCACCACCAACACTACCCACCAACACCACACCACACAACACCCCACAACACCCATACACCAACCATTCCATCACCAGACAACACACATTCACCACATATTTAGATAGGAAACCATTCCCCAGCCCAGCCATAGCAATGGGTTCGACT
Source organism: Bifidobacterium tissieri (assembly GCF_002259645.1). Lineage (GTDB taxonomy): Bacteria > Actinomycetota > Actinomycetes > Actinomycetales > Bifidobacteriaceae > Galliscardovia > Galliscardovia tissieri. The sequence goes on along the minus strand of NZ_MWWV01000018.1, from coordinate 131,986 downwards.
GCAAGCGAATCTCAGCCCCTTGTCAACATCACTACCAATCAGATGCAATCCCTAGTGCGCCAACAGACCGTTAGGCCGAGTACCCCATCCCAGAAGGTCATCGGAAAACAAAAGGTGGGGATCCGGCACAAGCCGAATCCCCACCCTCAATAAGCGAAAAGACTCTGAAATCGATCACGGAAACAAAGCCATTGAAGTACATCTCCCTCCTGGTCGTGATATGCGCCGTCCCAGTAAGCAATGGAGGACGATGAAAACCGTGAAGGAGATCCTGAATTCATGCCTCTTGTCGAACATCCGTACACGAAATGATTCGTGGCATGGCGTGTTCCTTTACGGAACGCTCATCCACGATCACTTCCTCCACGTCATTCAATTCGGGAAGCTGGAACATGATATCCTCCAGCGTCTTCTCGATAATCGATCTCAATCCCCTGGCACCGGTCCCCTGCAGCATCGACGTATGCGCAATCGCCGATATGGCCCTATCGGTAAAGGAAAGCTTCACGCCATCGATAGCGAAAAGCTTTTGATACTGCTTGACCAAAGCATTAGACGGACATTGAAGAATCTGTTCCAAATCACGCTCGGTCAGGTCATCCAGCACACTGATCACGGGAAGGCGACCGATGAATTCCGGCAATAGCCCGAAATCGGACAGATCATCCGCACTGACCTGATGCAGTATCTCAGAATCAGGAACCGGAGTCTGTCTCCACGTGGAATTGAATCCACTCTCGTATTTGCCAAGTCGCTGTTCGATGATGTCCTTGAGCCCTACGAATGCACCGCCGCAGATGAACAGAATGTCATTGGTATCGATGCGGACCGTTTCCAGATCCTTGTGCTTACGAGTGCCCTCCATGGGCACATTGGCGACGGTTCCCTCGATGATCTTCAGCAAAGCCTGCTGCACGCCCTCCCCGGAGACATCACGAGTGATGGAAGTGTTTTCCCCGGATTTGCGAGCGATCTTGTCGATTTCATCGATATAGATGATGCCCTTGCTCGCTCGTTCCACATCGCCACCAGCAGCCTGAATGAGGCGTTGCAGTATGGTCTCCACATCATCGCCGACGTATCCGGCTTCCGTAAGGGTCGTGGCGTCGGCGATAATGAACGGAACGTTCATGACCTTGGCCAGAGTCTGTGCCAGATAGGTTTTCCCAACCCCCGTGGGACCGAGGAGCAGAATATTCGATTTTGCGACTTCGACGTCGGCAAAAGGATCCTGTGTCTTGTTCTGTTTCGTTGAAAGCGCTGCGGCTTGGTCGCGGAGTCCCATGTTGACACGTTTGTAATGATTGTATACCGCAACGGATAGTGTCCGCTTGGTTTCCGTCTGACCGACGACGTAACGGTCCAGATACTCGAATATCTGACGGGGGTACGGCAGGTGCAACGCGTTCATCTCCGCATCATCCCGTCGCTCGTCGGAGATGATATCGACGCATAGTTCTATGCATTCATCACAAATGGCCACACCGGGACCGGTGACCAATTTATGAACTTGATGTTCGCTCTTGCCGCAGAACGTGCATCGCGGAGTATCCTCGCTGTAACTGACTACTCGTCCCATGGGTATTCCTCTGGAAGATCGATGAAATTCGATTCTCAAAGGGGCTGAAACGCCCGAAACAGACGTTCAGCCCCTGCCATACGAATCGCAATATATCACTGCCGGGTTTCGAGAACCTCGTCCACGATGCCGTATTCCTTCGCCTGGGATGCGGTAAGGATCGTGTCCACCTCGATATCCTTGCGGATCTTTTCGATATCCTGTCCCGTATGCTTGGCCAATGTCTCTTCGAGCCAGGTACGCAGTCGCAGCATCTCACGAGCCTGAATCTCGATCTCGGTGGCCTTGCCGAAATCCTGTCCCATTGCGGGCTGGTGGATCAGCACACGCGCATTGGGCAGCATCAGTCGCTTTCCGTGAGTGCCTGCCGCAAGCAGAATGGCGGCGGCGGATGCAGCCTGTCCGAGGCAAACGGTCTGCACATCGGGCTTGATGTACTGCATGGTGTCGTAGATGGCGGTCATAGCGGTCATGGACCCGCCGGGGGAATTGATGTACATCATCACATCACGATTCGGGTCCTGGCTTTCAAGAACCAGCAGCTGCGCCATGATGTCGTCGGCGGAAGTGTCGTCAACCTGCACGCCCATGAAGATGATGCGATCCTCGAACAGCTTGGTGTAGGGATCCTGACGCTTGAACCCGTACGGGGTCTTCTCCTCAAACTGCGGGAGGATATAGCGAGCCTGCGGCATGCCCCCGGCAAGACGCTGGGCGCGCGCAATGTACTGTGCTTCTTCGGATGCCATAATCATTCACCCTTCTGTGTGCTCATGGTGCCAGGCGTGGTCACGATCTTGTCGACGAAACCATAATCCAGCGCCTGCTGCGCGGTGAACCAGTGATCGTATTCGTTGTCGCGGTAGATCTCCTCCACCGTATGACCGGTCTGCTGTGCGGTGAGTTCGGACAGTGTCTTCTTCATATCCATGATGAGCTCGGCACTGATACGAACGTCAGTGGACGTACCACCGACACCGCCGGACGGCTGGTGCATCAGCACACGCGCGTGAGAGGTGATGAATCGCTTGCCCGGCGTACCACTGGACAGGAGGAACTGTCCCATCGACGCCGCCATACCGACGGCAACGGTAGCGACGTCGGGTTCAATGAGCTGCATGGTGTCATAGATGGCCATACCGGCGGTGATGGAGCCACCGGGGGAATTGATGTACAGCCAGATATCCTTCTTTGGATCCTCGGCCGCAAGCATCAGCATCTGCGCGCAGATGCGATTCGCCATATCGTCTTTGACTTCCTCGCCCATCCAGATGATGCGATCCTTGAGAAGCCTGTTGAAAATCGGATCGACGGGCCCCGCGGGCATGTCCTCACCGGCCATGACGGGCAGAGGCGCAAACGTGTTGCTCACCTTGTCTCCTTTGTTGCGATTCTGATGATTTTCAGACTACCGTCTGAATTCGACGGACAAGTCGTTTTCGGCTCACTGCGTAGGAGTGTCGCCGGGAAAACCGACGCTACGATACGACAAAAAGGGTCGGAGCCCGACTGCATGACCATCGGTTCCGACCCTTTCTCATCTGATGATGTCGCCTATGCGATTAGCATCAGTCGGCGTTTTCGGCCTTGTCCTCAGAGGCGATCTCGTCAGCCACGGCAGCGGCGGCGGATGCGGCTTCCACGCTTTCCTGAGCCTCGGCTTCGGCCTCATCCTCGCCGAGGAACTGGCTCAGATCGAGCTCGTTGCCTTCCGGATCCACGAACACGACGGCGCGCATACCGGCAAGCATACCCTTGGAACGGCCGACTTCCTGCACGGCAGAACCAATCTGGCCGTTCTGGATGATGGCGCTGATGAAGCGGTTCGGTTCCATGCCGTACTGCTGGGCAATGGAGGCAAGGAAGTTCATCACGTCGGACTGGGAAACCTTGACGTCAAGCTTCTCGGCAAGAGTGTCGAGGGTGATCTGGTCGCGAAGCTCCTTCTCCGCAGACTCCTCGGCTTCCTTCTTCTGCTCATCGGTGGCAGACTCCGGATCCGGGGTCAGGGACTTCAGGTGCTCAGCGGCAAGATTCTGCTTGATGCCCTTCGGAACCGGGATCTCCACGGATTCCTGCAGCTTGGCGATGAACGCATCACGGGCCTCGGTGGCCTGACGGCCTTCGGCGTCGCGCTCGCACTGCTTGCGCACATCAGCCTTCAACTCGTCGAGAGTATCAAATTCGGAGGCTTCCTGAGCGAAGTCATCGTTCAGCTCCGGCAGCTCCTCAGCCTTCACGGAGTTGACCTTGACCTTGACCTGAGCCTTCTGACCGGCATGGTCGCCACCCTCGAGAGTGCTTTCGAAGGTGGTCTCCTCGCCCGCGGACAGACCGTCGAGAGCCTCATCAAGACCATCGAGCATGGTGCCCGAGCCCAGCTCGTAGCTCACGCCTTCCTGGGAATCGACGGACTCGCCATCGATTTCGGCAGCGAGATCAATGTTGGCGAAATCGCCCTTGGTGGCGGGACGATCAACGCCAACCAGAGTGCCGAAACGCTGACGCAGGTTCTCCAGACGAGCGTTCACATCCTCGTCGGACACGGCCGGCTTGGCCACTTCGATGCGCATACCGTCCAGCTCGGGCAGATCGAACTTCGGACGAACCTCAACTTCAGCCGTGAACTTCAGACGGGTGTCGTCCTTAGCGGAAGACGGAACTTCCTTGACATCCAGCTGGGGCTGGTCCATCGGACGCAGTTCCTTCTGCTCAGCAGCCTTGGAGTACAGCTCACCGATGCCGTTGTTGATAGCCTCACCAGCGACGGAAGCGAAGCCGATGCGCTGATCGATGATCTTGCCGGGGACATGACCCTTACGGAAGCCGGGGATGTTCACCTGCTTGGCGATCTCCTTGCGGGCCGCGTCAAGATACGGCTCGAACTCTTCAGGATCTACGGTCACGGTCAGACGAACCTTGGTGGGTTCGAGATTCCTCACGCTGATTTTCACTCTGCGCTCCAATTCGTTAAAAACATTCTGTTAAGCCATTCAAGGCAACCGTTACATTATAACCCTACTCACGGACTCTGCAATGAGCGAAACCTGCCAGTTTCTAGCCCCTTGCGATGTCAGGAAATCGGAGACGTTGTCCGGTACGGGGTCGGCCCAGCAGAGATTGCGAAGAATCTGCGGCTTGAGGATCACATCTACAGGCGTCCTAGTGTCCTCACCGATCTGCACAATCACCTCTTTCGCAGCGTGCAGACGAGCAAAGCGCTCAGGATGATGTTCCCTCCAGTATTTCATGGAGCGAGGAGCATTCCCCTCTTCGTGGGAAGGCTGCGGGGACGTCACCGGCAGTTCGGAGGAAGGCAACGACAGTGCCTCGAGAATGGCTTGGCGCCATACGGACGGCTTAACCTGACGCTGCAATGGCGCATATCGTTCGAACATCTTGTCCTGTTCCCCGCCGGTATGCATGCGAACCCGCTGATTCAGTGAACGAATCGCGCTGAAGGCCCGTATATTCCTCGGCTTGCGCTGCCCTGCTTCGATCATGGCGGCATCCGACAGTAACAACGAGGGTGCGATATCCAAACGACGCGCCCAATGGTCACGAACGGTCCACAGACTGCGCACCACGGCAAGGGCTCGGGAATCATTGCTCAACGAGGTGATACGTGACACCCGCCGCCATGGTTCCGGATGCGGTTTTCGCGGCTGCAGTCCCTTGTCCCGAAGATAGGCGAACTCCTCGCGGGCCCATTCCTCCTTCCCCTGCGACTTCAACTCGGCAAGCAGCATCGACCGCAGTTCAATCAGTACCTCTACGTCCAATGCCGCATAGTTCCTCCAGTCACGGGGCAATGGACGATAGGACCAATCAGCTGCGGAATGCTCTTTCGCCAATACCAATCCGAGATATTTCGCGGTGACCGCAGCCAGACCAAACCGGGTATTGCCAAGTAGACGAGCCGCCACTTCAGTGTCGAACACCGCATCCGGACGCATGCCAAGATCAAAGAACCCAGGGAGATCCTGCAGTGAATCGTGTATGATCCAATCCTCGCCGCGTACAGCCTCATTGAAATCGGACCAGTTCGCACCGGCTTGTTTCAGCGCCATGCAATCAAACAGCGCGATGCCGGCCCCCTCCCTTTTGAATTGCACAAGCCAGTCGTCATGTCCATATCGAAAACCCGATGCACGTTCCGCGTCGGCAGCCACCGGCCCCTCGGCATTGGCGAAGCGCTCGACGACGGCGTCAAATCCTTCGATCGTATCGATCACGTCCGGCACCCCTCCACGGGGTTCCTTAAGCAGATGCGGCTCTTTACTCTCTGTCACTGATTGGTTCTTCCAATTCGTCGTTCGTTGTCAAAGATTCCAGGAATCTTGCCCACACGTCCACCTGAGTGCCGGCGTCCACCCATCCCCCCTTCTCTTCGAGAGGAGTCCAGGAGACTCGTAGCTCGCAATCGAAACGCGGAGGATCTCCCGCCGGGTCGGACAGCGATCCAAAGGACGTGTTGCGATTCAGACTTACCGTACCACCAAGGGTTTCCTCGTTGATTCCCGTAATGGAACGCTCCAGCCAATCCCACATCATCGGCGGGGTCAGACCATTGTGTTCGGAACCGGAAATTCTCACCGAACCGTAAGCCACGCACCGCCATCTCGACCCCCATTCGGTTCGAGGATGTTCGGAATACAACACCATGATCCACCCGCAGGAATGAACAGGGGATCCATTGTTGACGTCGATCTGAGCACCGATCCCGTAGTCCGACAACGTCAGGGGCACAGGAATCTCGCGATATATGACGCCGGAACGCTGCCTCATGGCACGCACCGATTCAACGGAGCGCAACACATTGCTGGGCACCGTCATTCCACGATCATCCTCGATGGAGGCTGCACGCGAAGCACCGGCGGTCTGCGATGACCGGCCGATAGGGAACGTGAATATCTCGGCCATATACCCAACATTAGTAGTCACGTCCGCTGTCGCCTGTATTTCGGGTGCCTTTTCGCCGGATTGCGTCAAGGCCAGTCCATCGGATGCCGTCATGCTCCTAATCGGAGCCATGTCGTTATGGCGTACATCCCAAACGGAAAGCCGGCTCGAACACTGCAAATGCCTCGAAAGCAACATGATCCCCGTCCATGCAATGGACGAGGATCATGCGTCATTCCTCAGATCGTTCCAAGCGGCACTCGATCTGGGGAAGGGAACGAAATCAGTACACGGTAAGTCCGTGGCTTTCGAACTGCTTGACCACGCGTGCGCGAAGCTTGGCAGACGGGCCCTTGGCATCCTCAAGAGGATAGGGAATGCGCAACTCATGCCACTTGGGTCGACCCAGCTGATGGAAGCCGAGCACATCGACGTGCTCGAGCGCGTCACCGAACGAAGCGCAGATCTTCGCCACATTCTCGACGTTGTCTTCGGAATCGGTCAGGCCGGGCACCAGCACGAAACGCACCCACATCTTGACGCCACGTTCCGCAAGACGATGTCCAAAATCGATGGTCGGCTGAAGAATGCCGCCGGTGACCTTCTTGTAGGTCGCCTCATCGCCGGATTTGACATCCAACAAGCAGAGATCAATGTCATCCAGCTGTTCGTCGGTGTAGCTCGCACCGAGGAATCCAGACGTGTCAAGGCAGGTGTGTACGCCCATTTCCTTGGCGGCACGGAATACACGGGAGACAAATGCCGGCTGCATCATGGATTCACCACCGGAAAATGTGATACCACCCCCGGTCGCCTTGAACAGATCGGCATAACGACTGATCTTCTTGACCATGGCGTCGAAGTACACAGGCTTACCGTCACGCATCTTCCACGTATCCGGATTCTGGCAATACTGGCAACGCAACGGACAACCACTCATGAACACAGTCATGCGAGTTCCCGGACCGTCAACGGAAGTATTGATATCCCATGAATGAACGAATCCGATGTCTCCTGATTTCAATGCGTGAATGCGGTCACGTCGATCGAGGCCGATCGGCGATTCGAATCCGGAGAGGCCCCCCATCAATGTTTGGCTGGCATAGTCCTTGTTGGACTTAAGCATATGCGGATTGGTGGTTTTAAACTGCACGTTCTCAGACATCGGCGTCCTCTTTTCTACGACAAAATGGGGGCGGGACATTTACGTGCCCCGCCCCCGGCATATCACCGCTCACACGGTGCTGATCGGACTAGCGATCAGTCGGTGACGGCTCCCTGGTGGAAGGTACGGGAGATGACGTCGAGCTGCTGCTCCTTGGTAAGCTTCACGAAGTTCACAGCGTAGCCGGAGACACGCACGGTCAGGTGCGGGTACTTTTCGGGGTGCTCAACGGCGTCCTCCATGGTCTCCTTGCGCAGAACGTTGATGTTCGCGTGGTAGAGGCCGTGGCCGTTACCGGCATCCAGGATGCCGACCAGGTTGTTGATGCGCTCTTCCTCGTTGCGGCCAAGACCGTCAGGGGTGATGGTGTTGGTCAGCGAGATGCCATCGAGAGCATCGTTGTAGTCGATCTTGCCGACGGAGAACATAGACGGCAGCATGCCGTGGGAGTCCATGCCGTTCTCCGGGTTGGCGCCCGGAGCGTACGGGGTGCCCTTCTTGTGGCCGGACGGGAAGGAACCGGTGTTCTTGCCGTACTCCACGTTGGAGGTGATCGTCAGGATGGACTGGGTCGGGACGGCACCACGGTACACGGGGAGGCGCTTGACCTGGCCCATGACGGTGGACACAACCCACTTGGCGATGTCGTCGGCGCGGTCGTCGTCGTTACCGTAGATCGGGAACTCGCCCTCGGTGCGGTAGCCGACCACCAGATCGTCATCGGCGCCCTCGACGTACTCGTACTCGTGGCCTTCGAGGTTCTTGGCGTCCTTGTTGTAGATCGGGTACACCTTGGCGTACTTGATGGCAGCCAGGGAGTCGGCGGCGATGGACAGACCGGACATACCGCAACCAAGGGTACGGTACACTTCCTTGTCGTGCAGAGCCATCTCGATGGACTCGTAGGCGTACTTATCGTGCATGTAGTGAATGATGTTCAGAGCCTGCACGTAGGTCTCGGACAGCCACTCAAGAGCCTTCTCGTAGTTGTTCTTGACCTTGGCGTAATCCAGAGTGCCGTCGGCTTCCGGAGCGATCGGATCGATGACGCCCTTGTCGATGACCTGCATGCCGGTCATCTCGTCGCGGCCACCGTTGATCGCGTACAGCAGAGCCTTGGCGGAGTTCACACGAGCGGCGAAGAACTGCATCTGCTTGCCAACACGCATCGGGGACACGCAGCAGGCGATGGCGGCATCGTCGCCCCAGTGACCACGAATTTCCTTGTCGGACTCGTACTGGATGGCGGAGGTGTCGATGGAGATCTTGGCGCAGAAGCGCTTGTAGCCTTCCGGCAGCTTCGGATCCCAGAAGATGGTGATGTTCGGCTCAGGGCCAGGTCCGAGGTGCTCGAGAGTCAGGGTGGCAAGCAGACGGAAGGAGGTCTTGGTGACCATGGCGCGGCCGTCGTCGGCGAAGCCGGCGTCAGACCAGGTGGCCCAGTACGGATCACCGGAGAAGATGTTGTCGTAATCCTTGGTGCGCAGGAAGCGGACGATACGCAGCTTCATCACGATGTTGTCGATGATCTCCTGAGCATCGGTCTCGGTGATGAGGCCGGCCTTCAGATCGCGCTCGAAGTAGCAATCGAAGAAGGCGGAGTTACGGCCGAAGGACATGGCGGCGCCGTCCTGGCTCTTGATGGAGGCGAGGTAGCCCATGTAGGTCCACTGCACGGCCTCGTGAGCGTTCTGAGCCGGGCGGGACAGGTCCAGACCGTACTCGTTACCGAGGTTGATCAGCTGCTTGAGGGCCTTGATCTGCTCGTCGTGCTCCTCGCGGAAGCGGATCCAGTGCTCGATCTCGGTCTCGGTGAAGTCGTTGCGGTAAGGAATGGAGTCCTTATCCTTCTTCTTCTGCTCGATCAGGTAGTTCACACCGTACAGGGCAACACGACGGTAGTCGCCGATGATGCGGCCACGGCCGTAGGCGTCCGGCAGACCGGTGAGGATCTTGTTGTGGCGGGCAACCTTGATCTGCTTGGTGTACACGCCGAAGACGCCGTCGTTGTGGGTCTTGCGGTACTTGGTGAAGATCTTCTTGATCTCCGGATCAGGCTCCTTGCCGGCTTCCTTGATGGCCTGCTCGACCATACGCCAACCACCGTTCGGCATCATGGCGCGCTTGCAGGGGACGTCGGTCTGCAGACCAACGATCACGTTGTCGACCTCAGGGCTGTCGATGTAGCCTGCCGGGAAAGCGTCGATGCCGGCAGGAGTGTGGGTGTCCACGTCGTAGACGCGCTGCTTGCGCTCCACGGCGAGGTAGTTGTCGTCGAGGTACTTCCACAGATGCTTGGTCTTGTCGGTGGCGTCGGCCAGGAAGGACTCGTCGCCCTCGTAGGGGGTGAAGTTCTTCTGGATGAAGTCACGGACATCGATTTCGTTCTGCCAGTCGCCGCCGTTGAAGCCGGCCCAAGCCTTGGCCTGGAGGTCTTCGGCAGAAACCTTGGTGGCATCTACTGCTGTCATATTCGCTCCTTGTTGAGGATTTGCAACGTCGCGTCATCACTCCGTTGTCACTGACTATTCTATGCGGCCTATGACCCGGAAAATAGCCGTTTACGCGTGACGTTCCTCACATTTCACAAGGCTTTCCCTTGCCTTTATGAGACAGCTCACAAAACGCGTGTGAGCCGCTTCACAGCTCTCTGTAAGGCGGCTCACACGCACTCCATCAGACTCGCTTTAGAGAGTGATCAGGACTGCTTCAGATCAAGCGCTCAGCGCCATCCACGATCCTGTTCCTCCCACTTGCGGTTGCGTTCCTCGACGATCTTCCACGCGTTCAGCGCGTCCTCTTCGGTGTCATACGGTCCCATACGCTCCGATATCGGGGACTTCGGACCGAGTTCGGCCTGTTCCGTACGCGTGTTGAAATACCACTTCTTGTCATTCGATGCCATGGATTCCGTTCCTTTCCGATTCCCTATTATTCACTCCTATTCGCGAAAACGACTGGTGATGGGCAGACGACGATCGCGTCCGAACGCCAGGGACGTCACCTTCGGACCCAGAGGATACTGGCGTCGCTTCCACTCGGCACGGTCCACCAGACGCATGACGGTATCCACGGTTTTCTCGTCGAATCCGTCGTCCAGCAGATCGGCACGCCCATGAGCATGCTCAATGTATGCGGCGAGCACCTTATCGAGCAGATCGTACTCAGGCAGGGAATCCGAATCCTTCTGTCCGGGACGCAGCTCGGCGCTCGGCGGCTTGACGATGGAATTGACGGGGATGATCTCATCCACCTGAGTTCCAGGGTCCCCCGCCTCATTGCCGACCAGATGCAGTCCTCCGATGCCGATCCCCTGTTTGGCGGCCTTGTTGCGCCAGCGTGCGAGCTGCCAGACACGGGTTTTGAGCAGATCCTTGATCGGAGCGTATCCACCGACGGCGTCGCCGTAGATCGTGGAGTATCCGCACGCCAGTTCGCTCTTGTTGCCGGTCGCCAGGGCAAGCAGCCCCTTCTCGTTCGAGTACGCCATGACGATGACGCCTCGAATGCGGGCCTGAAGGTTCTCCGCGGCGACGCCGTCGAGATCGAGTTGATCCTGATAGGCGTTGAACAGTGGTTCAATGGGTTGGATATCGTAATGGGCTCCGATGTTGTCGGCCAGATCGGCGGCATCATCCTTGGACCCATCCGAGGAGTACATGCTCGGCATGGAAACGCCCCACACGTTCTCCCCTCCGCACGCATCCGCCGCCATGGCAGCCACCAATGCGGAGTCGATGCCACCAGAAAGTCCTAGTACCACTCCATGGAAGCCGTTCTTGACCATGTAATCCCTCAGACCCAGTACGCAGGCGGTATACACCTCCTCGTCCGGATCCAGCACATCGGCGATGGTGGACACCAGTCCATCGTGATCATCGGACTCAGGCAGTGTCCAGAAGCTCAGGTCCTCCATGAATTGCGGAGACCGCTCCAGCATCGTGCCATCCCGATCAATGACGAAGCTGGCCCCGTCGAACACCAGATCGTCCTGTCCTCCCACCTGATTGAGGTAGATCAGCGGGGCGCCGACCTCATGGGCGCGCCGCTGGGCGATGTCCACGCGAAGGTGTCCCTTCCCCTCCTCATACGGGGAACCGTTGATCGTCAGCAGAACATCGATATGCTCCCCAGCAAGTTCGGCAACAGGGCCGCCATCCTGCCAGATGTCCTCGCAGATGGCCACGCCGATACGGCGATCGTTCACTTCGAACACCAGGGAATGCGTGCCCGGAGTGAAGATACGGAACTCATCGAACACGCCGTAATTGGGCAGGAAGTGCTTGTCGTACCCGGCCCATACCACGCCCCGGTGCAGCACCACAAGACGATTCTGCGGCAGCAGTGCGCTACGTTCGGTTCCCACGGTTCCCACCACCACATACAGTTCGCCCATGCCCTCGTCGGCAAGCTGCTCGGCTAGACGGTCGGCCCTGTCCCAGGCCGCCTTGCGGAATGTGGCACGGAATGCCAGATCCTCGATGGGGTATCCGGTCAACGTCATCTCGGGGAACACCACCACATCGGCGTGTTCGGCCGCAGCACGACGGGAATAGTCGAGTACTTTCGAGGCATTGCCGTCGAGGTCCCCCACGCAGGTATCAATCTGGGCCAGTGCAAAACGAATCTCACTCATAGCCAATATCCTAGCCTCCCAGTGCTCCCGCGACGTGTCCCGACGGGAGCGTCCCATACACATGACAGACTTTAGGGTATGACTACAGCAATCATGCATACCTCCGAAGGCGATATCCGTATCGATCTGTTCGACGATCTCGCCCCCGAAACCGTGAAGAACTTCGTTGGCCTAGCCTCGGGCGACAAGGAGTGGATCGATCCGCTTACCGGTGCGCCCAGCCACGATCCGTTCTACAACGGTCTGACCTTCCACCGCATCATCAAGGATTTCATGATTCAGGGTGGATGCCCGCTGGGTACCGGCACCGGCGGCCCCGGCTACATGTTCGACGATGAGATCGTTCCCGATCTGAAGTTCGATAAGCCGTACCTGCTGGCCATGGCGAACGCCGGTCTGCGCCGCGGTTCCGACGGACGGATCCATGGCACGAACGGATCCCAGTTCTTCATCACCACGGTCCCCACCCCGTGGCTTGACGGCCATCACACCATCTTCGGCGAGGTCTCCGACGAGGAGTCCCGCAAGGTGGTGGACAAGCTCGAAGGCGTTCCCACCGACGCGGGTGACAGGCCGCTTGATCCGGTGATCATCGAGACGATCGAGATCCAGTAGCCGATCCGCCATCGTCATATCAACTTTTTCATCGCCGACTGATCGCCAACGTCAGGAAATCAGTGCGCACGATATGACCGGATTCGACATTCCCCAAGGACCCGATGCGACAGCGCGTCGGGTCCTTTTGTACGCCGGACGACAGAAACGTCAGGCGGAACGGCATACAGGTCAACGGAATTGAACATCATATAAATAATTCCAATCGAAAAGTCGTCATGCCGTTCCCCGGACTCCTTTATAGTAGGGTTCCGTCGCAAATACCATGAGAGGAAGGAAGAGCACATCATGGTCAAGAGGAACGCTATCGTCAGCACGGCACTCGCCATCACCACCATCGCCGCACTCGCGTTGAGCGGCTGCGGAAGCTCGTCGGGCAGCTCGTCGTCCGAGGACGATAAGACCATCACCGTGGCGGCAAGCCCCACCCCGCACGCCGAAATCCTCAACAATGCGGTGAAGCCGATCCTCGAAAAGGACGGCTACAAGCTCGAAGTGAAGGAATTCACCGACTACGTGCAGCCGAACACCGCCACCGAAGAGGGCGAGGTCGACGCCAACTACTTCCAGCACAAGCCGTACCTCGACGACTTCAACAAGGAGAAGGGCACGCATCTCGTGTCCGTCGAGACCGTGCACTTCGAGCCCTTCGGCCTGTACCCGGGCAAGACCAAGAGCCTTGACGCCCTGCAGGACGGAGCTACCGTCGCCGTGCCGAACGATGCCACCAATGAGGCACGCGCCCTCCTGCTGCTGCAGGACGCCGGTCTGATCAAGCTCAAGGACGCCAACGACATCACCGCCACTCCGAAGGACATCACCGAAAACCCGAAGAACCTGCAGTTCAAGGAGCTCGAAGCGGCCGTGGTGCCGACGGTGATCAACGATGTGGACATCGCCGCACTGAATGGCAACTACGCCATTCAGGCGAAGTTCGACCCGAGCAAGGACGCCCTGGCCAGCGAGAAGGTCGATGGCCTTGCCGCCAAGACCTACGCCAACATTCTGGTGGTCAAGCAGGGCAACGAGAACACCGAGAAGACCAAGGAACTCAAGAAGGCGCTGAACTCCGACGAGGTGCGCGACTACATCAACAAGAACTACAAGGGCGCGGTGCTGCCGGTCTTCTGACGGCATTCGGACAGTCCTCATTCCATTTCCGGTCCGACCTCCCCCTCGGGAAGGTCGGACCTTCACGCTTTGATTGGACGATATGATTCAGCTCGAGCATCTATACAAAAGCTATGACGAGGGGCCCGAATCCCACGAGGTCCTGCATGACATCAATCTCAGCATCCGCCCCGGCGAAGTGTTTGGCATCCTCGGATCCTCCGGTGCCGGCAAGTCCACGCTCGTACGATGCATCAACCTTCTGGAACGTCCTACCAAGGGCAAGGTGATCATCGACGGCAAGGACGTCACCGACGCGACCGGCAAGAAGCTGTCAGCACTGCGCTCCTCGATCGGCATGATCTTCCAGAACTTCAGCCTGTTCCAGCAGCGCACGGTGCTCCGCAATGTCACATTCCCCTTGGAACTCAACCGCACTCCCCGTGAGGAGCGTGAGCAGCGCGCCCGCCGTCTGCTGACTCTGGTCGGACTTGAGGAGTACGCCGACCGCTACCCCAGCCAGCTCTCCGGCGGACAGCAGCAGCGTGTGGCCATTGCGCGTGCACTGGCCAACAATCCGCGGATCATGCTGTGTGACGAGGCCACCAGCGCCCTTGACACCACCACGACCGTGCAGATCCTTGATCTGCTTCGCCGCATCAATCGCGAACTCGACGTGACCATGGTCGTGATCACCCACTCGCTGGCCGTGGCACGTAACATCTGTGACCGCGTGGCCATGATCGACGGCGGCGACATCGTCGAAATGGGCCCGACCGAAGAGCTGTTCTCCGACCCGCACAGCGACATCCTCAAGGCGCTGATCGCCAGCGATGGAGCGCAGAACCGTCGCGACACGAATACGACGGACTCCACCACGGAAGAGGAGAAGTGACAATGGGACAGATCGTGCAGGAGTTCATCGCCGAATATGGCGAACTGCTGGTGCAGGGAACATGGGACACCATCGTGATGACCAGCGTCTCCACGCTGATCGCCTACGTGATCGGCGTGCCGATTGGCGTGCTGCTCACCATCAGCGGACCCACCGCGCTCAGGCCGCATCGCGTGCTTCATTCCGTGCTGGGTTGGATCGTGAATATCGGCAGGTCCATTCCCTTCATCATTCTGCTCGTGGCATTGATCCCGCTCACCCGCCTGATCGTGGGTACGTCACTGGGCGTAGAGGGTGCCATCGTACCGTTGATCGTCTCCGCGGCGCCGTTCGTCGGCCGTATGGTCGAGCAGTCGTTGGCCGAAGTGGATGAGAGTCTGGTCGAAGCCGCGCAGAGCTTTGGCGCCAACACCTGGCAGATCGTCACCAAGGTGCTGCTGTTCGAGAGCCTGCCGTCGCTGGTACGTGGCGCTACGATCACGTTCATCAACCTGTTCGGATATTCCGCCATGGCGGGCACGGTTGGAGCCGGCGGCCTGGGCGATATCGCCATCCGATACGGTTATCAGCGCTACCAGGATGACGTGATGATCGTCTCCGTGGTATTGTGCGTGATCCTTGTGCAGATCTTCCAGTCCCTGGGCAATGTGATCGCACGCAAGATCGACCATCACGGTCGCTGAGTGATGCATGCCGGCTGATATGCCGGCAAAAAGAGAAAGGCCGCTGTGCCGTCGAATTATGACGGCATAGCGGCCTTTCTCGTGGTATCAGGAAGACAAGCCTGTCACCTGTCGGAGCCGACTCAGCGCCTCACCTGATTGTGCAACGGCGCGCCGGTCGTATAGTTGGCGATGTTGTCACGGGCGATGGCGATGATCCGGTCGACGGTGGCGCGCAGATGATTGCCACCGGCGACGTGCGGAGTGATCAGGCAGCGTGGGTGGGACCACAACGGGCTGTCCGTCGGCAACGGTTCAGGTTCGGTGACGTCCAGACCCGCTCCGCGTAACCCGTCGAGATTGGCGAGTAGCGCATCCGGATCGATGGCGTCTCCCCTACCGGCGTTCAGTACGATTGCTCCCGGCTTCAGCAATGCCAGACGACGGGCATCGAGAAGATGATGCGTGTCCGGCGCCGATGGCACGATAAGCGCCACGACGTCGGCGTGAGGCAGCAGCTCATCCAGCTCATCGAATCCGTGCATGGATTCGATGCCGTCGGCGTTCTTGTTTGGATTGCGACGTACGCCCACGGTATGTGCCCCGACGCCATGGCACATCGTGGCGAAGTGGGAACCGATGTCTCCGGTTCCGATGACCAGAACCGTGGCCCCGAACGGTGAAGAGGCCGCTCCCATATCATGCCATTCGTTCCGTGATTGATTATCCCGATATGAGGGCAGGTTCTTCATCAGGGCCCACATCATGGCAAACAGGTGTTCGGATACGCTCTGTCCGTAAGCGCCGCTGGCATTGGTCACCATTACCGACGGGTCAAGCACTCCGGGGGCGAGGTAGGCGTCCACACCGGCGCTCCAGGTCTGCAGCCAGCGCAGATGCGGATACCGGGTGATCTGCGATGGCGGAACATTGCCGATGACGGCGGTGGCACGCCGGGCAACGTCCTCGGGAACATGCACCGACCACGTCATGGTATTCCGCTCCGTCGGATCGCCGACGAACACCTGCTCAACACCGTTTGCCGCCATCATGAATTCGCGGCGCTCGCCGTCGTCCAATGGGAGGCAGTTGACGATGACTTCGTTGTCCTTGTTCACAGTGGTCATATTGCCCTTCCTTGTGTCATGAATCATCGATTCGAATGTTTCGATATGACCTCACGGTAATACACCGTTAGTGTATCGATACACCAACCAGTAGTCATGATACGACGGATACTTCAGCGACGCAACGAATCAACAAAATCCCCCACACGTGCCAGACCTTCACGCAACGCATCGCGGGATGCCGCATAGGACAGCCTGACATGCGTATCCGCGGTCTTCACGGCGAAGTCGCGTCCTGGGGTAAGGGCCACATACCGCTCCTCCAGCAGTCGGCTACAGAACGTCCATGCATCCAGACCCGTGGACGCAACACTGAAGTACGCGTAGAAGGCACCGTTGGGCTCGACCTCCACCGGCAATCCGATCCGCTTCAGCCCCTCGATGACCAGCGATCGGCGTTTGCGGAATTCGTCACGACGATGATCGCACTCCGCATACGCCTCGGGTGTAAAGCAGGCCAAAGCGGCCCACTGTACCGGGGTCGGCGCACAGAGCAATGTATTCATGGCCAGATTATCCACCGCTCCGAGCAGGCACTCAGGCAGCACCATCCACCCCAGTCGCCAGCCGGTCATGCCGAAGTATTTCGAAAAACTGTTGACGGTGATGGCATCGGGATCGCATTCCAAGGCCGAACGCACCTGCGATCCGTCGGATTCGACATCGGCGAGATCGAGATAGGTCTCGTCGATGATACGCCACGCCCCATGGTCTCGCGCATAGCTACAGATATTCCGAAGCATTGTGAATGGGATACAGGTACCGGTCGGGTTCGACGGGGACGTGATCATCACCGCCTTGGTTCGTTCGGTCCACGCGGACGACACGGAATCCGGACTGAGATGGTATCGGCTGGCGGCGTCGGTCGGCACATTGATCACAGTCCCGCCGAACATGTTCACCAGTTCGCGATTGCAAGGATAGGAAGGGTCGGCGGCAAGCACCTCGTCACCGGGATCGATGGTGGCGGCTATGGCCAGCATCAGCGCTTCGGATCCTCCGCAGGTTATGGCGATGCGCTTCGGATCGACGTCAAGTCCGTGCCGCTGTCGATAGAACTCACTGATCGCCTCCCGCAGCGGGGTGATGCCAAGCGAGGCGGTATACGGCAACGGCCGGCCATCCATCTGCTCGATCATGGCGCGACGGACCACGGCAGGTGCGCCGAAGTCCGGCTCCCCCAGCCCGAGCTTGATGACGTCATGCCCCTGCGCGATCAGCTCATCGGCACGCGCTCCGAAGGCCATGGCCCGGAACGGCTCCGATTCCCTCGCTCGTTTCGACATCCTCGGCGACCCCATGGCCATGGTTGCATCTCCTTTCCGCGTCATGCGTCCGCACAACGTTGTGCCCCTAATATATACAGATGGTAAGGGCCGGCGACCCATGTGCGGTCGCCGGCCCTTACCGGATTCTCATATCATCGCATTGGAACGCCGATCGTCAACAACGATTGGCGTTCCAATGCACGGATGGATCAACGGGTGTAATCCATATCCTTGCTTTCCTTGATGAGGAACAGCGCGATCAGGGCGATCACCGCCATGACGGCAAGGTACCAGCCCACGGACATGATGCCGTACTTTTCAACCAGCCACGTGGCCAGCGACGGAGCGAAGGCTCCACCGAAGATCGCGGCGAGGTTGTAGGACAGGCCGGCACCGGAGTAGCGGACGTTCGTCGGGAACAGCTCGGGCAGATAGGCGCCGGAGGGGCCGAACAGTCCGCCCATGAGCACGAAGCCGAGGCACAGGAACAGCATGATGGATGCGACATTGTGCTGCAGCAACGCGGGAGCGAAGAAGCTGAAGACCACGGTGACCGCCGTGGTGGCGATCAGCACCTTCTTGCGTCCGGCCTTGTCGGCCCACAGGCATCCGACAACGATGAATGCGGCGAAGAAGAACACGGAGACCATCTGCATGGCAAGATACTCAGGCTGCTTGAATCCAAGGTTGGCGACGCCGTAGCTCAGCGACCAAGTGCCCAGTGTGTAGAACAGCGTGTAGGTGATACCCATGGCGAGAGTGCCGAGCACGACCTGCTTCCAGTACGGCACGAGCGAGCGTAGCGGGTGGCGGACGATACGCTTTTCCTCGGCTGCCTTGCGGAACACGGGGGTTTCGCTCATGCGGGCGCGCACGTAGAGTCCGACGATGACGAGGATGGCGGAGAGCAGGAAGGGGATGCGCCAGCCGAATGCGATCATCTGGGCCTTGCTCAGGTGGGTGGTGAGCAGCAGGTTGATGCCGTATGCGCAGAAGAAGCCGATCGGGGCGCCGAGGTTCGGGAAGGAGCCGTAGAGGGCGCGCTTGTCGGCGGGGGCGTTTTCGGTGGCCACGAGGGCGGCACCGGACCATTCTCCGGCGAGGCCGACGCCCTGGCATGCGCGGCAGAGGCACAGGATGACGACGGCCCATGCGCCGATCTGCTCATAGCCGGGCAGCAGGCCGACGACGAAGGTGGAGATGCCCATGGTCAGCAGGGCGATCACGAGTGTTTTCTTGCGGCCCATTCTGTCGCCGAAGTGTCCGAAGAGCATGGAGCCGAAGGGGCGGGCAAGGAAAGAGACGGCAAAGGTGACGAAGGACATCAGGGTCGCCAGCGCGGGGTTGGATTTGGCGACCGTGGTGAAGAAGATGGTGCCGAAGTAGCTGGCGGCTGCGATGGAATAGCAGTAGTTGTCGTAGAATTCGATGGCTGTGCCGACCATGGATGCGGCGATGATCTCGGCGACGGAGTCTTTCTTGACCGTCTTTGCGCCGCTTAGCGATGCTGTTGTGGTGGACATATCGCTGTTCCTCTCATATGTCTCAATACGCACCGCGCGTCAATCGTGACCGGCTGGCCATGTTCGGGCCGTGCCAAGTCAACGCTTGGCAACGGCGCGAAGGTTGATCATTTCCCCCTCTTAGGGAATCGCTTCACATTGTTGTCGGATTGGCGTGTCCCCTGTGTTTTATTCCGGATATTGGACAGTTTTTCTCGTACTGTGATACGTCGCACATTATGGCCGTCACGGTTTCAGCCGACCGGAGAGGCACGGCCGGTTCCAGTCAGCTCAGTCGGAATGGCGATCATCCTGCGGATGCTGTCGCGACTGTCGCTCGTTCTGTTCCGTCCCATCGCGGAGGATTTCGCGGATGCGCTGCAGTCGGGGTCCGATCTCCCGCTCATATCCCCTGTCGTTCGGATGGTAGTATTCCCTGCCCACGAGCTCGTCCGGCATGTACTGCTGGGCGGCAATGGCCCCGGGCGCGTCATGCGCGTACTGGTAGCCCTCGTGGTTGCCCCATTGCTTCATGAGCTTGGTCGGGGCGTTGCGCAGATGCAGCGGAACCGGGCCGGACAGGCCGGCGTCCACGTCGGCGAGCGCGGCGTTGATGGCGTTGTAGCTGGCGTTGGATTTGGGGGCTGTGGCGACGGCTATGACGGCTTCGGAAAGGATGATGCGGGCTTCGGGCATGCCGACGAGGGCCACGGCCTGTGCTGCGGCGACGGTGGTTTGGAGTATTTGGGGCGCGGCCATGCCGACTTCTTCCGCTGAGGCGATGATGATGCGTCGGGCGATGAAACGTGGGTCCTCTCCGGCACGGAGCATGCGGGCAAGGTAGTGGAGTGCGGCGTCAACGTCGGATCCGCGCATGGATTTGATGAAGGCGCTGGCGACGTCGTAGTGGTCGTCGCCGTTTTTGTCGTATCGGATGGTGGCGCGGTCCATGACGCTGGCGACGATGTCTGGGGTGATGGTGGGGATGGTGTCGTCGGTGTCGCTTGTGCTGCGTTGCGGGATGGCTCCGGCTGCGGCTTCGAGGATGGTGAGGGTTTTGCGGGCGTCTCCGCCGGCCATGCGGATGATGTCGTCTATGGCTTGTGGGGTGGCGGTGACCTGGTTGTTGAGTCCGTGCGGGCTGGTGAGTGCGCGTTGGATGAGCGTGGTGAGGTCGTGACTGTCGAGTGGGTTGAGTTTGACGACGACGGATCGGGACAGGAGTGGGGAGATGATGGAGAAGCTGGGGTTTTCCGTGGTGGCGGCGATGAAGGTGATGTCTCGGTTTTCGACGCTGGGCAGGAGTGCGTCCTGCTGGGTTTTGGAGAATCGGTGGACTTCGTCGATGAAGAGTACGGTTTCCTGGCCGCTGGTGACGAGTCGTTCGTGGGCGCGGGTGAGGACGGCGCGGATGTCTTTGACGCCGGAGGTTACGGCGGAGAGCTCTTCGAAGGCGCGGTCGGATTGGCGGGCGACGATGTAGGCGAGGGTGGTTTTGCCGACGCCGGGGGGTCCGAAGAGGATGATGGCGCTGGGGGCGGTGAGGGATCGGCGGCTGGAGGGTGATGCGAGGCGGCGCAGCGGTGAGCCTTTGCCAAGAATGCGCTGCTGTCCGACCACGTCGTCGAGGTTGGTGGGGCGCATGCGTACGGCGAGCGGGCGTGTAGGTTCCTGTGTGGCGTCGGCGGCGCCAAAGAGATCTTCCGGCATGGGTCCCAGTGTAGCCCACGGCTTCGAACGCGTGTTCTATACCGTGGGCCGTGGTGGGACTGTTGGATTATCGAAGTTCTTCGATGGGGCCGACCGCGTAGTCGGCGAAGACGACTTCGGCGCTGTCCTGGGTGGCGTCGAGATCGACGATGCCGTCGATGGCCCAGTCGTGATCGCCGTCGGAGTCGTCGAGGATCTGGCGGACGTGCCAGGTGTGCTCGTCGTTTTCGTGTTTGGTGTCGAGGATGAAGTAGTCTGCGGATCGGGCCTGTGCGTCGACGTTGATGTATTCGTGGTCGTCGTAGAGGTCGTCGAGGGTGTCTTCCCAGTCTCGTAGTCCCATACCCCATTGATCATCAAGGGATGCGAGGGTGCGGCTGTCTTCGCGGTCGATGAGTTCGACGCGGTGGAAGAGTGCGTTGCGGACGAGAACCGTGAGTCCTCGTCGATCCTGGACGACGCTGTCGCGTGTGGGCGGCGCGGCGGTGGCGGCGTCTTCGTCGGTTCTGCCGGAGTTCTCCCATTCGTCGACGAGGCTGGAGTCGATGCCGCGTACGATGACGCGCAGCCAGGCGATGATGTCATCAAGTTGCTCGTCGCATTTTTCCGGAGGTACGGTTCGTTCGAGCGCACGGTAGGCGTCGGACAGGTACCGCAGGAGTGTGCCTTCGGAACGGGCGATGCCGTATCGGGCGATGTAGCCGGTGAAATCGGAGGCGGTTTCGATCATGTCGCGCAGCACGGATTTGGGGCTGAGCCAGTAGTCGTTGGCCCAAGGCACGTCCTTGCGGTACTGGGTGAAGGCCGCGTCGAGCATGTCCTCCAACGGTTTCGGATAGGTGATCTCCTGAAGCCTGTCCATGCGTTCGTCGTATTCGAGGCCGTCGGCCTTCATGTCGGCGAGCGCCTTGTCTCGGGCCTGACGTTCCTGGGCCCGGAGCACCTGGCGCGGGTCCTCGAGCGTTGCTTCGACCATGGAGATGACGTCGAGGGCGTAGGTGTCGCTTTCCGGGTCGAGGAGTTCGAGCGCTGCGAGCAGGAAGGGTGAGAGCGGCTGGTCGAGGGCGAAGTCTTCGGGCAGGTCGACGGTGGTGTAGTAGTCGACGGTGCCGTCGGTGTTGGTTTCGCTTTCAATGACCTGGGTGTCGATGAGTGTCTGGAAGATCTCGTCGGCGCGGGCGTGGAGCTTGTCCTTCTGCTGTGGTGTCTGTGCCGAGTCGTCGATGAGGTCGTTGACTCGCTTGCGCGCGTCTCCGCCTTGTTCGACTTCGGCGAGGACCATGGAGTGGGTGATGCGCAGGTGGGGCGTGAGGGTTTCCGGCGGCTGGTCGATGAGTTTGTCGAAGGTGGCGTTGTTCCAGGTGACGAATCCCTCGGGGGCCTTCTTGCGTTTGATCTTCTTGAGTTTCTTGGGGTCGTTGCCGGCTTTGGCGAGCGCTCGCGCGTTTTCGATTTCGTATTCGGGGGCTTCGGCTATGACGAGGCCTTCGGTGTCGAAGCCGGATCGTCCGGCGCGTCCGGCGATCTGGTGGAATTCGCGGGCGCGGAGGCGGCGCATGTGTGAGCCGTCGAATTTGGTCAGCTGGGTGAGGATCACCGTGTGGATGGGAACGTTGATGCCCACGCCGAGTGTGTCGGTGCCGCAGATGATGGGGAGGAGTCCCTGCTGGGCGAGTTGTTCGACGAGTCGCCGGTATCGGGGGAGCATGCCGGCATGGTGGACGCCGATGCCCGTGCGGAGCAGTCGTTGCAGGATCTTGCCGAATGCGGTGGTGAATTTGGTACCTTTGATGGCTTCCGCGATGCTGGCCCGCTGCTCCTTGGTGGTGACTCCCGCACTGGAGAGGGCCTGTGCGGTTTCGAGGGCCGCGTCCTGGGAGAAGTGGACGACATAGATGGGTGATTCGCCGCGACGCATGGTCAGTTCCACGGTTGCGGCGAGTGGTGTGTCGACGTATTCATAGCTGAGCGGTATGGGGCGTTTGGCGTCGTCGACGATGGCCACGTCGGCGCTGGTGTGGGTTTCGAGGGTGTCGGCGATGCCGTCGACGTTGCCGAGCGTGGCGCTCATGAGAAGGAATTGGGTGCGGGGCAGGGTGAGCAGGGGGACCTGCCATGCCCACCCTCGTTCCGGGTCGCCGTAGTAGTGGAATTCGTCCATGGCCACGCAGCCGATGTCGGCGTGGCGGCCTTCGCGCAACGCCTGGTTGGCGAGGATCTCCGCGGTGCAGCAGATCACCGGCGCATCGCTGTTGATGTGCGTGTCGCCGGTGATCATGCCGACGTTGTCTCGGCCGAGCGTGGCCACGAGATCGAAGAACTTCTCCGAGACCAGCGCCTTGATCGGCGCGGTGTAGTAGGAGCGGCGTCCTGTGCACAGGGCTGCGAAGTGCAGTCCGAGCGCGACGAGGGACTTGCCGGATCCGGTGGGTGTGGAGAGGATCACGTGATCCCCGGCGAGCAGCGACATGATCGCCTCCTCCTGATGGGGCCATGGTGTGATGCCCCGTGATTCGACCCAAGAGAAGAATCGGTCGTAGATGTCGTCGGCGTCGAGGCTGCGGTCGTCATCGCCACGCCCCGGAATCATGTCCTGTAAAGTCCGTTCCACTCGATCAAGTCTAGCGTGAACGCCGCTGGATCCGATGAACCTATTCGTTCAGTCTGCGGCGTGCCTCGTCGAGATCGTAGTCGGCTGCCGGCCAGGACAGTTCCATGCTTTTGAGCGTGACTCGCAGCAGCTCCGATACGACCGCCCGCGAGTACCAGCGGTTGTCGGCGGGGACGAGATACCAGGGGGCGTAGTCGGTGCCGGTCTGTTCGAACACGTCCTGCCATGCGGCCATGTAGTCGTCCCATCGTGCGCGCGCGTCCAGATCGGAGACGTCGAACTTCCAATGCTTCGTCGGATCGTCGAGGCGTTCGAGGAACTGTCTGCGCTGTTCGTCGCGGGAGACGACGAGGAAGATCTTGATGATCGCGCAGCCGTCGGCGACCAGTTCCTTCTCGAATCGTCGGATCGTCTCATACCGGGATCGCCATTCGGTCTCGTCCATGGTGTGATACACGTGGGGCATCACCACGTCCTCGTAATGAGACCGGTCGAATATGGAGATCCAGCCACCGGCCGGCAGCTCGCGTCGCACACGCCATAGAAAGTCGTGGGCGGACTCCTCCGCGGTCGGTTTGCCGAACCCGTGATAGTGGATTCCCATGGGATTGACCTGACGGAACACGTGGCGCACGATGCCGCCCTTGCCTGAGGCGTCCATGCCCTGCAGCACGATGAGCAGCCGCCGATGTCCGCCCGATGCGCCGTTGGCGTACAGCAGGCTCTGGTATCGGGCGATCTCGGTGGAGCTCAACGCGATGAACCGCTCCCCCTCCTCGCTGGTGGCGTGGAAGCCTGGGGTGGATCCCCCTTTGACGTCGGACAGATCGTCCACTCCGGTTCCGAACCGCAGGCGGGTGGTTGGGTGCTTGCTCCACACCGAGCTGAGCAGGGCCGATGTCTCGCCGGCCAGCTTCAGACGATCCTGCAGTGATTTGCGTCGTTTGATGGCCTTGTCAAGTCCTCGGCTTGCGTTGGATGCGCTGTTGAGCGCGTTGTTGATGTATCGAGTGTCTGCCATGACGGTCTCCCTCAGCGTCGAGTTCGTTCAGCCCACTGTAGTCGCTTCGACACCGATCCGATGCACATATCGGTCGTGTCCTACGACCGGCTCTGGGGCCTCCCACCGGCGCGCAGGAAATCGATGAGGGTCTGGGCGTAGGGAACGCCCGTGTCCCGATAGTCGTTGCCGGTGAGGAAGTCCGAGAACCCGTCTCCTCCCGTCAGCAGGAAGCTGTTACCCGTCACAAGGATCGGCTGCGCGTCATCCACCGGTACGCCGTCAATGCTGAGCGCGTTAACGGCCACTCCGCGATCGGAGAACGTTATGTCGGCGGATACGTTGGATGAGACGCCCAGCGCGTCGCGATGCCACACACCGTCACGGTCATGCCGCCACTGTCTGGCCACCAGACGTTTGACATGCGCACCGTCGAGTGTGACCACCGCGTTGTCGAACTGCAGGGCCATCATGTCCCGGGCTTCACGGACGGTGACCGTGCCGTCGCCATCCAGATCAAGGGCCTGGGTGCGCAGACTGCCTGGATTGGAGAATCCGACACGGGCACCGGCGCCGTCGCTCGTACGTCGCGCCCCATCCAAGGCCGCATCGGCGATGAGCGTATGCAATGCGATCCTGCCCTGTTCGTCGGTCTTGTCGTACGGCTGACTCACGTTTGCGACGGGAACATCCCCGGTGGCGTGGGCTGACGCGTTCGCCGCACGGACGAGATCGGTCACCCGCGTATCCGTCTGGAGCGACGTCGCCGCAGCCGACCGCAACACGGCGTCGGAGCGTCGCTGCAGTGGCACGCCGAACGAATCGCGCACGACCACCCGCGCATTCCGGCCGCTTCCGGAGACCAGCAGATCCTGCACGGCGAGCGTATTGCCATAACTGCCGGCTTCGATGATGGGCGCGCCGAAACGGGTGTGCCGTCCGGTCTTGTTCGCATGGGTGTGCCCTGTGTAGACGAGGTCGATGTTGCCGTTCAGTCCCGTCTCGTCGCGGGCCACGATATCCGCATCATCATGGATGAGCGCCACCACCACGTCGGCCTCGCCGTTGGACTCGTCACCGTCGGACAGCATATCGGCCACCCGATTGACACTGCGTACAGCCGTATCCTTCAGATGGACGTCCTTCATGATGCTTGCGGACAGCACCGAGGAAAGATGATCGGTGACCGCTCCGACGAAGGCGATGCGCGTGCCGTTGACGGTTCGCATGGTGTAATCGCGTAGGTTGGAGAATTGTTCGGTCCGTTCCACGTTGGCGGCAAGCCAGTCTATGCCGTTGTTCGGGGCTGCGACCCGATCGTTGAAGTCATCGACGCCGCGATCCAGCTCATGATTGCCCATCGCGCTGACGGTCAGCCCCCATATGCCGGCCATGTCCAGCGTGGGACGATCCTGCTGGACCGCTGAAGGGTATGGGGATCCGCCCACCAGATCCCCGGTCGATACGAAGACCGTGTTGCCGGGGTTATGGCGTCGGGCCTGTTCCACCTCGGTTTCGACCCAGTCGCCATGCTCGATGTGCCCGTGAAAATCGGTGATGTCCGCTATGGTGACCGTGCGCTCGTCGTCGACTGCGGCGGCGGGCCGCGATACGAGTGTTCCGGCGAGAAGCGTCGCCGCAATCAGCAGTGTCATGATCTTTGCCGGGCGAGGCCAGGCGAAGCGCAGACCGTCACCGTGCATTCCCTCGAAAACCACAGGTTCACGGTATCGACACAAGGTGGCCGGCAATGATCGATAGACGAACGTGTCGGCTACGCTGACATGAACTCCCGTCGACAATGAGTCGGATCAGGCGCGGGCACGGCAGATCGACGCGATCGCACCCGACAACGTACGGTAGGCCACGTCATGCCATCCCGTCTTCCGCAGCATCGCGGCGACGCCGGCGCGTCCCGGCCACGCGTCGATCGAGTCGTCGAGATACCGGTAGGCGTCGCCGTTGCCTCCAAACAGGTTTCCCAGCATCGGCAGCATGATCGTGCGATACCGTTCATACAGCATGCGCCATGCCGGATTGTCAGGGGTGTCGAAATCAAGCACGACGATGATCCCGCCGGGACGGCACACGCGCCGCATGCCGGCGAGCACCGCTATAGGGTCGGGCATGTTGCGCAAGCCATACGACGTGGTGACCGCGTCGAACCGGTGATCGGGGAACGGCAGCCGCTGGGCGTCGCATCGCTCATACCGGATGGACGGCCGTGCGCCGCTCCCCCGTTCGGATTCCCGTCGGCGTGCGATGTCGAGCATGCCGGCGCTGATGTCGCAACCGGTGACCAGGGCGCCACGGGATGCGAGCGCGCGCGAGGAGGCACCGGTGCCGCAGGCCACGTCAAGGATCATTCTGTCGGCAAGCCCGTGGCACCCTCGTTCGAGTTCGTCGGCCACGACACGACGCCATGCGCGGTCTCGCCCCAACGAAGCCAGATCGTTGATCAGATCGTAGTGGCGTGCTATCCGGGCAAACATGGTCGACTGTTGTGCCGGGTCCTTGAGCGCGGCTTTCTGGGTATGCATACCGCACACGATACCGTGCTTTCCATCATGCCGTGCACGGTGGCCCGTCAGTGCTCGGGTTCGTCGAGGTCGAGCCGGTATCCCATGCCGGGTTCGGTCTTCAGGTAGCGCGGGTGCGAGGGGTCGCTTTCGATCTTCTTGCGCAACTGGGAGATGTAAAGCCGGAGGTATCCGGTGTCACGCACATGCTGGGCGCCCCATATTTCGGTGAGCAGGTCCTGTCTGGTCACAAGTCGTCCGGCGTTGCGGGCGAGTGCCTCGAGGACCTTCCATTCAGTGGGGGTGAGTCGTACGCGGACCTGACGTCCCTTGCGTCCTCGGAATACCGCGTGGGCGGCCAGGTCCACCGTCACATCACCGAAGGTCAACGTGGAGGATGGCGCGTCGGAATCCTCTTTGCGGGTACGGCGTAGCAGGGCGCGGATTCGGGCAAGCAGTTCGTCGATCGGCACCGGTTTGGTCACGTAGTCGTCGGCACCGGCATCGAGTACGGCGACCTTCTCCCGTTCGTTGGTGCGTCCGGAAACGACGAGGATGGGCGCTTCGGTCCATCCTCGTACGCCCTGGATCACACCCATGCCATCCATCTTCGGCATGCCAAGATCGATCATGAACAGGTCGGGATGCTCCCGGACCGCCACGGTGATGCATTCCACGCCGTCGCGTGCGGTGACGATCTCGTATCCCTGTGAGTGCAGCGTGATCTTCAACGCCTTGAGGAACTGCGGATCATCATCCGCGATCAATATCTTCATTATGTCCGTCCTTCTCGTTCTCATTCTTCACGGCTGGTTCCGTGGTGAGCGTTGCTGTCGCCGTCGGCGTAGGTGTTGGCGCCTCATCTGGGGCATGGTCATCGGCGGACTCGTCCCCCGTCCCGTCTGAGGATCGCGTGATGCCGTAGTTGATGAACCGGTCAAGCCCCCGCTCCTCGGAGGGGCCTTCGCCCGGCAGGGGCAGTATGACGTCGGAGATCGCACCGGACAGATTGAGGGTGTTCTCCCCCAGCATCTGCGAGGGGTCGGGACGCTCCGCATGAGGGATGGGCTGCCCCGGGTACAAGGCCGGGTCCGCGACGCGTAGCGAAATGACCATGGTCAGGCCTCCGCCCGGCGTATCCTCAGGTTCGATCGTGCCGCCCATCGATTCGACGAATCCCTTCGACAGGGCCATGCCGAGTCCCAGACCGGTGGTGTTGTCGGTGTCGCCCAGCCGGTGGAACGGCACGAAGATATCCTCCTTGCGATCATCGGGCACGCCGGGGCCCTGATCGACGATGCGGATTTCGACGACGCCGTTGAAGGTGGATGCGGCGATGCGCACCCGCTTGTCCGAAGGAGTGAATCGCAACGCGTTGACCAGTACGTTGGACAGCGCCCGACGCAGCAGTGACGGGTCCGCCACCACGGAGGGCAGGTTGGGGGCGATGTCGAGATCGACCTTCCAGGGGCCAATGCCCAGTTCATCGAACAGCGGCATGATGGCCTCCACCACGTCGGTGGCGACCAGTGACAACGGCAGTGCGCCCTCACGCAGTCGGGACACATCCAGCAGATCGGTGACCAGATTGGTGAGTTGCTTGAGGCCGTTGGATGCGACCTTGAGCAGCTCGACACGATCCTGTGCGCTCACCTTGTCGCCCATGCGCTGCAGACCGGACACCGCCGTGGTGGCGGATGCGAGGGGACGGCGGAGATCATGGCTGACGGCGTTGAGCAGCGCGGTGCGAATCTTCTCCGCAGCGGCAAGAGGCTCAACCTCGCTCGCCTTGCGTTCCAGATCATTGTGTTCGATCACGGTCTGCACCTGGGAAAGGATCGCCATGAGCATGCGCTGATCGCCCGCCTCGACCGTATGCCCGTACAGTTCAAGAGATGGCCCACCATCGTTCAGCGAGATCGTGTCATGCTCGATCCCTTCGCCGGCTGCTATGCCCAATGAGGTCAAGGGCTCTCCATCGGAGACGAGAAGCCGGCCCTTGTCAAGAATGCGGACACAATCGAAGCCGAATGCCTCACGGGTACGGTGCGCGATCGCGCGCAACGGGTCGTCACTGCGGAGCACGGCGCTGGCCACGCTTGCCAGCATCTCCGACTCCGCCCTGGCACGTTGCGCCTGACGGGCACGGGAGCTGGCGTTGTCGACCACGATCGCGACGATCAGACCCACAACCACATACAGGATGATCGTCACAACATCCGATATGCGCAGCACATGGAGCGTACCCACCGGCGCGGTATACAGAAAATCAAGCGCCAG
Source organism: Bifidobacterium tissieri (assembly GCF_002259645.1). Taxonomy (GTDB): domain Bacteria; phylum Actinomycetota; class Actinomycetes; order Actinomycetales; family Bifidobacteriaceae; genus Galliscardovia; species Galliscardovia tissieri. The sequence goes on along the minus strand of NZ_MWWV01000018.1, from coordinate 102,405 downwards.
ACCGCTGAGCACGGCGGCCACGGTCGCGGGAATCAGTCCGCCGATCACAGCGGACACCACGACCAGCAGCTGCAGGATCAACGCGTCACGCTGGGCCGACTGTACTGAAGAGAACATCGCCAACAACCAGCTGACGCCGAGGACCGACAACAATGCGAATACCAGCCCCACGATCCTTCTGCCCAATCCGAGGGACTGCCGGTATCGGGGAAGCAGCCGCAGACCGCGGTTGGCGAACGTATGGGTGACAATATGCACATCGATGTCGCCGGATTTGGCGACGATCCCGCTCGTCGCGGACGGTCGTCCAAGCCATCGCGACAGCAGGCTGCGTCTCGACACTCCGACGATGACCTGCGTCGCATTGTTCGCCCGCGCAAAATCCAGCAAGGCGTCGGGGATATCTTCACCGACGATCTGATGATAGGTGCCGCCAAGCTTCTCCACAAGATTACGCTGCCTGGTCAGCAGACTAGGATCCGAGCCGGCCAAGCCGTCCTCCGAAGTGACATGCACGGCGATCAGGTCGCCGCCACCCGAAGCACGCGCCACACGAGCGCCACGACGAAGCAGCTGGTCACCCTCCGGTCCACCGGACAACGCCACAACCACGCGCTCTCGGGTCTCCCATTTGGCCTTGATGTGATGCTCGCTGCGATACTCCTTCAACGCCTCGTCCACACGTCCGGCAAGCCAGAGCAAGGCAAGCTCTCGCAACGCGGTAAGGTTCCCTACACGGAAGTAGTTGCTCAATGCGGCATCCACCCGATCGGGCTTGTACACGAAACCCGCGGCCAGACGCTCACGAAGCGTCTCCGGGGGAAGATCGACCAGCTCGACCTGTGTGGCGGACCGCAGCACCTTGTCTGGAACGGTCTCCTTCTGCGTGCTGCCGGTGATCTCACGCACCACATCGTTCAAGGACTCGATATGCTGCACGTTGATGGTTGTGATCACATCGATACCAGCGTCAAGAAGATCTTCGACATCCTGCCATCGTTTTTCGTGCACGGAACCGGGGATGTTCGTGTGGGCGAGTTCGTCGACCAATGCCACCTGCGGATGCCGTTCGATGACGCCGAACAGATCCATGTCATCAAGCGTCATCCCACGATACCGTTGACGACGTCGGGGAACGATCTCCAGTCCATCCGCCGACTGCTCGGTGACCTTACGACCGTGGGTCTCCAGCAGGGCGATGACTACATCCTTGCCATCATCCTTGAGCCGATGCCCCTCCTTGAGCATGGCCACGGTCTTGCCTACGCCGGGGGCTGCACCAAGCAAAACCCGGAATGATCCTCGCGCCCTTGCCATTGACGATGCGATCCTTTCTGCGATGCGTGATTTCGGGATTTCAGACCCACCCCCACTGTAGAGGATGCATGTTCCGAACGAACGAAGGCCCGTTCCCGCGACATGAATCGCGGGAACGGGCTCACCGCCCCTGACGGAACGGATGACATGGATCAGGACAGGTCGTCAAGCGCCTTGTTCAGGGTCACCACGTTGACAACGGGCTCGCCGATGAAACCGAGTCCACGTCCGGTGGTGTTGTCCTTGACCAGCTGCTCTACCTTCTCCTCGCTGATGCCACGCTCCTTGGCCACGCGGCGAACCTGAATGGCCGCGTATTCGGGGCTGATGTGCGGATCGAGTCCGGAGGAGGATGCGGTCACGGCGTCGGCAGGAACATCCTTGACGTTCACGCCCTCACGCTTGGCAATCTCGGCGCGACGCGTCGTGACATCCTTGATAAGACCCTCATCCTGATGACCGAGGTTCGTTCCGGACGATGCGGACGCATCGTACCCGGACGGGTTGTCGTCGCTGGCTCCAGCCGCCGACGGACGGGACTGGAAGTACTGCGGCAACGCCTCGCCCTTGGAATCGGTGAACGACTGTCCGATCAGAGAGGAGCCAACCACCTGACCCGATTCGTCGGTGATCAGCGAACCGTTGGCCTTATCCGGCATGCCGAGCTGGCCGATGCCGAACATGGCGAACGTGTAGACGATCACGATGACCGTGAACACCAGGACCGCCCTAAGACCGGCCCAATAGCTGCGCATGTTGAGCGCCATTGCGTTCTTCATAGATGCCTTCTTTCAAGCCTCGGGTCAGAACCCGGGAATCAGACGGACGAACAGATCGATGATCCAGATGCCGACGAACGGTGCGACGATGCCGCCCAGACCGTAGATCGACAGGTTACGGCCAAGGATCTTCTCCGACGATTCCGCACGGTACTTGACACCCTTCAGTGCCAGCGGGATCAGCAGCACGATGATGATCGCGTTGAAGATGATCGCGGACAGGACCGCGGACAGCGAGCTGTGCAGACCCATGAGGTTCAGTACACCGAGTCCGGGGAACTGCTCCATGAACATGGCCGGAATGATGGCGAAGTACTTCGCGATATCGTTGGCGATCGAGAACGTGGTCAGCGCGCCGCGGGTGATGAGCAGCTGCTTGCCGATCTGCACGATGTCGATGAGCTTGGTCGGATCGGAGTCGAGGTCGACCATGTTGCCGGCCTCCTTGGCAGCGGAGGTACCGGAGTTCATGGCCACGCCGACATCGGATTGGGCAAGCGCCGGGGCGTCGTTGGTACCGTCACCGGTCATGGCGACGAGCTGGCCCTTGGCCTGTTCCTTCTTGATGTAGGCGAGCTTGTCCTCAGGCTTGGCTTCGGCGATGAAATCGTCGACGCCTGCTTCCTTGGCGATGGCCGCAGCGGTCAGCGGGTTGTCGCCGGTGACCATCACCGTACGGATACCCATGGCACGCATGTCGGCGAAACGCTCGCGCAGACCCTCCTTCACGACGTCCTTCAGCTGGACGACACCCAGGATCTTGACGACGCCCGAAGCATCCTGCTCGGCGACCACCAGCGGCGTGCCGCCGGCGTTGGAGACGCTCTCCACACGGTCGTGCATAGCGTCGAGGATCTCCTGGCCAACGCCGGAACCCTCCTCGGCAACCCAATGCTCGATCGCGGAGGTGGCACCCTTGCGGATGCGCTCGCCGGTGGGCAGATCCAGACCGGACATACGGGTTTCAGCGGTGAACGGCACAGCAATGGCACCCGGAATGTCCTTCAGTTCCATGCCCTCCTTGCGGGCCAGATCCACAATGGACTGGCCTTCCGGAGTGGAGTCGGCGAGCGAGCTCAACGCGGCCGCACGCACGATCTCATCATGGTCCACACCGGGCAGGGCGTGGAAGTTGGAAGCCTGACGGTTGCCGTACGTGATGGTACCGGTCTTGTCGAGCAGCAGGGTGGTGACGTCACCGGCCGCCTCAATGGCTCGACCGGACGTGGCCAGCACGTTGCGCTGGACAAGACGATCCATGCCGGCGATGCCGATGGCGGACAGCAGGGCACCGATCGTGGTCGGGATCAGGCACACCAGCAGGGCGATCAGCACGGTCAGGCTCACGGAGGCGCCCACCGCGGAAGCCTGCGGATTGATGCAGAGCACCACGATCAGGAAGATGATGGTCAGCGAGCTCAAGAGCACGTCCAGGGCGATCTCGTTCGGGGTCTTCTGACGGTTGGCACCCTCAACGAGGGCGATCATCTTGTCCACGAAGCTCTCGCCCGGCTTCTGCGTGATGCGCACGACGATACGGTCGGACAGCACGCGAGTACCACCGGTGACGGCGGAACGGTCGCCGCCGGATTCACGAATCACAGGAGCGGACTCACCGGTGATGGCGGACTCGTCCACGGATGCGATACCGGAGATGATGTCACCGTCGCCGGGGATCAGATCGCCGGCTTCGACAACAACCACATCGCCAAGCTTCAGATCGGAGCTGGGAACCTCGACGATGGACGACGGACCCTCTCCCTTTTCCGGACCACGGACATCGGGATCGTTCTCCTCGTCATAGCACACCACACGGTGAGCCGGCGTGGTGGTGCGGGTCTTGCGAAGCGCATCGGCCTGAGCCTTGCCACGCCCCTCGGCCACTGCCTCGGCGAGATTCGCGAACAGTACGGTGAACCACAGCACGATGGCGATGATCCACGTGAAATACACCGGCTGTCCCTGGGAAAGCTCGGCCGGGGCGAAAAGCTGCCCAATGCCAAGCAGGGTAAGGAACGCAGCGCCAACCCACACGATGAACATGACGGGGTTGTGCCACATGTTGCGCGGATCGAACTTGCGCAACGCGTCGGGCAGGCTCTTGATGAGCATGGCACCCATGGACTTGTTGTTGGAATTCCTGACGTCGGACGCGATATCGTTCGCGACGCCATTCGCAGTTGCGGTAGACATTGCTTACGCCACCAATCCTTCAGCCAACGGTCCCAGAGCAAGCGTCGGGAAGAACGTCAGCGCGGAGATAATGAAGATAACGAACACCAGCAGGAAGACGAACAGACTATTGTCGGTCTTCATCGTTCCGGAGGTCTCCGGAACCACATCCTGCTTGGCGAGGGAGCCTGCCAGAGCGATGACCAGCATGATGGGCAGGAACCGGCCCAGCAGCACGGCCATGCCAAGAGCGGTATCCAACCATGGAGTATCGGCCGTCAGGCCGGCAAATGCGGAACCATTGTTGTTGGCCGCTGAAGTGAACGCATACACGACCTCGGAGAAGCCATGGTTGCCGTCATTGGCCAACGAGGTGTCGAACACGGACTGGCGGGCGAACGGCAGAGCGAAGCTCAGCGCCACACCGACGACGACCGTGATAGGCATGACCAAGAAGTACAGCGATGCCATCTTCATCTCACGGGGGCCGATCTTCTTGCCCAAGTACTCCGGGGTACGTCCCACCATCAGGCCGGCGATGAACACAGCCACGACGGCCATGACGAGAATGCCGTACAGACCGGCACCCACACCGCCCGGGCTCACCTCGCCGAGCATCATGTTGAACATGTACATCATGCCGCCAAGAGCCGTGTACGAGTCATGCATGGAGTCGACGGCACCAGTGGACGTGGACGTGGACGTCGTGCCGAACAGGCCGGACCAGACGATGCCGAAGCGATCCTCCTTGCCTTCCATCGAGCCGCCCGTCAGGCTGGTGATCGGATCGTTGGAGAACGATTCAGCGGTCACCACGGCGAGGAAGCTGATGCCGAACAAGGTGACCATGGCACCGAGCAGCGCATAGCCCTGACGGATATTGCCAACCATACGGCCGAAGGTGCGGGTCAGTGCCACCGGGATGCACAGCATGAGCAGGATCTCGATGAGGTTCGTCCACATATTCGGGTTCTCGTAAGGGTGAGAGGAGTTGGCGTTGAAGAAACCACCACCGTTGGTACCGAGCTCCTTGATGACCTCCTGGGAGGCCACGGGACCCTGCATGATCGACTGGCTACCGCCGGCGATGGTCTGGACATCGACGAAGCCGGCGAAGTTCTGAGCCACGCCAAGCGCCATGAGGATGATGCCCATGACAATAGCGATCGGCATGAGAATACGCATGGTGCAACGGGTGAGATCCACCCAGAAGTTGCCGATCGTGTCGGACTTGCGACGAGCGAAGCCGCGCACCAGCGCAATGGCCACGGAAATGCCCACGGCCGCGGACACGAAGTTCTGCACGGCGAGACCGGCGAACTGCACGGTGTAGCCCAGCGTGACATCAGGCGAATACGACTGCCAGTTCGTGTTCGTCACGAACGATGCTGCAGTGTTGAACGCCAGCGGCCCCTCGACGTTCGGGAAGCCCAGCGAGAACGGCAGCCACTGCTGCACACGCTGCAGCAGGTAGAGGAACAGCACGCTCATCAGCGAGAATCCAAGCACGCCGCGCAGGTAGGCCTTCCAGTTCTGTTCCTTGTTGGAGGCGACGCCGATGATCTTGTAGATCCAGCGCTCGAAGAACAGATCCTTGTCGGAGTTGAAGACCTCGTACATGTAGTCGCCCAGCGGTTTGTATATCACCGCCAGGATGATGGCAATCAACGCGAATGCCAGAACAGCGAACAGATAAACCATATCGAAACCTTGATCCTTGACCTTGTATGAATCCGAGCCGATATCAGAACTTCTCGGGACGGCACAGGGAGTACATCATGTAAACGACTCCGACGATTCCCAGAATCACACCCAATGTGGTAAAAACGGCCATCATAGCTTGTCCACCCACTTTCCACACAGATCGAACACAATGAATATGACGACCGTGCCAACGACGTAGGCGACATCAACCCACCAAGGCATGTCCTCTCCTTTGGTCAAACGAAAACCGGTCGACGCAGGCACTCACATACTTCCGTGCTTCATCGCGCCGACCGGCCATTACGGATTCAATGCTAGAGATGGCGCGACGAACGGATCGGAATCCTAACGGTTTACATATGGCTTTGGCGGTGAAACGCGGCATGCCACTAACACCGAATTAACGAAAAAGGACCGCCCCGGAAAACGGGTGCGGTCCCTGTATACGTGGAATCGGATCAGGCGGATCAGATCTCTGGCTTTCCGCCGATGTCGGTGTGTCCCTTGCCGATGTCGGCACCATGCTTGAACGTGGCTGCGCCGAATCGATGATGGTCTCCTGAGAAGCTCTTTCTGGATTCGTGACGATCCTCGGTCTTCTTTGGCGCACTGACTGACTTGTCCTCGGAAGACTGTCTGTCCTGAGTCTCCGGATGCGTCTGGTCATACCCCTGCTCGTAGCGAGTACGACGCCAATTATGGATCGACGCGTTCGTGCCGCGATGATGCGCATGGTATTTGCGCGGCGTGCCGCCGAGCGGCAGCTCCTTCATCTCCTTGGCCACGGCGATCTGATTGACGTTGGAGGGGTCCATGACGGCGATCGGGGCGACCGGCTCGGTATCCACCGGAGCGGCGGTGCGTTTCTGCATGTGCTCGGGAAGCCACTCGGCCAGACGGGACAGCAGCCAGCAGGCGAAGAAGTACACGATGCCGGCCACGACCAAGGTCTGCAGAATGTTGAAGTACATGGATCCGAGGCGGCGGGATTCCTGCAGAAGATCCGTGTACATGATGATGGAGCCCAGAGCCGTGTCCTTGAGTACGACAACGAGCTGGGTGACCGCGGCGGGCAGCATGGCCGTGACCGCTTGGGGAACCTCGATCTGCATGAGGGACTCGGTGCGGGTCAGGCCCAGTGCGAGCGCGGCTTCACGCTGACCGCCGGGCAGATTGCCCACACCGGATCGGACGAGCTCGGCCACCACGGAGCCATTGTAGAGCACCAGAGCGAGCACGACCGCCCAGTAGGAGGGCGATGCCATGCCGGTGAACGCGAACCAGCGCCAGAAGAAGATCATGAGCAGCAGCACAGGCACGGCGCGGCAGAATTCCACGATCACGGAGGAGACCATTCGTATGATCACGTTCGGCAGCAGTCGGCCGATGCCGAACAGCAGGCCGAAGACCACGGAACCAATCACGGCGAGGACGGACGCCTTGATGGTCATCCACAGACCGGGCAGGTAGAAGTCGGTCCACGCCTCCTTCTCCAATGCCGGCTTCCACAGTTCCCAGCTCAGCTGGTTCTCGCCGTTCGGAGGATTGTGCAGACGCATGAGGATGAGCAGGAGGATGATGGCGAAGCAGACGCCGGCCACCCAGTTGATGATCGTGATGCGACGACGTCCCTTGGGACCGGGCTGGTCGAACAGGACGGATGATGAGGTGTTGTTCATCTGGTCACCTTCTCACTGCGAGCTTGTTGGACAGGAACGTGGTGAGCATGCCGATGGGGATGATCAGGATCACGTAGCCGAACGCGAAGATCAGGAAGATCGAGACGATCACGTCGGGATGGTATTCGATCATCTCGCTCATCAGCGATGACGTCTCCGTGGCCACGGAGGCCGCGGCCGCCACGGTGGAGTTCTTCAGCAGCGCGATGAACGTGTTGCCGAGCGGTGCCACCGATCCTCGGAATGCCTGGGGCAGGATGATCTGCGTGGCGGACTGCATGAAGCTCAGTCCCAGCGCGCGAGCCGCCTCGGCCTGTCCGATCGGCACGGTGTTGATGCCCGAGCGGAGCGATTCGCAGACGAACGCCGCCGTGTACAGGCTCAGACCGGTGACGGCGAGCCAGAAGAAGTTCGTCGCGAACGTGTCGGAGAACGTGAGCTTGAGCTGGGCATATGCGCCGAGCACCATGAACACCATGATGATCGTCAACGGCATGTTCTTGAAGAACTCCACATAGCCGCCTGCGACGGTGCGCATCGAGCCGATCGGCGAGATGCGCATCATGACCAGGATCACGCCGAGAATCAGTGAGAAGAGCGTGGACCAGAGAGTCAGTTCGATGTTGACGAGGAATGCGGCGGGAATGTCGTATTCACTGAACAGGCTGATGAGACTTTCCATGTCACTCCCCTTCCTTGGCCTTCGGCGGGTTGTACTGCGCGTTCGGCTTGTACCCGGTGCCCTTGGTGTTATCCGTCACGGCGCGCTGCCATGCGCCGTCCTCGATCATTCCGTTGATTGCGGCGTTGATCTTTCTGGCGAATTCCTTGTCACCCTTCTTGATGCCCACGCCATAGTATTCCTGGGTGAACGGCTTGCCGACCACGCGCAGCTTGCCGCGGGATGCCGATGCCAGACCGGCGAGGATGATGTCGTCGGTGGTCACCGCGTCGACGATGCCGGAGAACAGTGCCGTGGCGCATTCGGCGTAGCCGGGCTGCTCCATGAGCTGCACCTCGTTGGCGAACTTCTCCTTGACGGTGGTCGCGGACGTCGATCCGGTCACCGAGCACAGGCGCTTGCCGTTCAGATCCTCGGGACCGTTGATGGACGTGTCGTCCTTGCGCACGAGCAGATCCTGACCAGCCACGAAGTACGGTCCGGCGAACGAGACCGCGTTCTTACGTGCGTCGGTGATCGAATACGTGGCGAGGATCATGTCCACATCACCGTTCTGCAGCATGGCCTCACGCTGCTTGGACGGCGCTTCCTTCCATATGATCTGATCCTCGGAATAGCCGAGCTGCCGGGCAACGTACCGGGCAACGTCAACGTCGAATCCCACGTAGGTTCCGGACTTCTTGAAGCCGAGTCCGGGCTGGTCGAACTTGATGCCGATGCGGATCTTGCCCGCCTCCTCGTCCGACCCGCAGGCGGCAAGGGACACCAGGCAGGCCAGTGCGCACACGCATGCCAGCGCCTTTCGTCCCAGCCGTCGCAGACTGATAATCATTGTGTTCATTCTTCTCACTTGTTTTCCTCCGCCGTGCACATATACGCATATACGACGGAATGGCTCACATGGTTCATCGATGTGTGTGAATCTCAGTGCGTCAGGATCTTCGACAGGAAGTCCTTGGCACGTTCGGTCTTCGGATTGTCGAAGAACTCGTCGGGAGCGGCTTCCTCGAGAATCTCGCCGTCGGCCATGAACACGATGCGATCGGCCGCTCGACGGGCAAAGCCCATCTCATGGGTGATGCAGATCATCGTCATGCCCTCATGGGCCAGTTCGATCATCACGTCGAGCACTTCGTTGACCATTTCGGGGTCCAGCGCCGAAGTGGGCTCGTCGAACAGCATGACCTTGGGCTGCATGGCCAGGGCGCGGGCGATGGCCACGCGCTGCTGCTGGCCGCCGGACAACTGGGAGGGCATCTTGTTGGCCTGGGAGTCGACGCCGACTCGGGCCAGCAGATCCATGGCCAGATCCTCGGCCTCCTTCTTGTCCATGTGACGTACGCGCATGGGAGCCAGAGTGACGTTCTCAAGGATCGTCTTGTTGGCGAACAGGTTGAACGACTGGAACACCATACCCACCTCGGCACGGAGGTTGGCAAGTTCCTTGCCTTCCTGCGGCAACGGTCGGCCGTCGATACGGATGTCGCCGGAATCGATGGTTTCCAGACGATTGATGGTGCGGCACATGGTCGACTTGCCGGAGCCGGACGGCCCAACGACAACAAGCACTTCTCCCTTGGCCACCTTAAGGTTGATGTCCTTGAGGACATGAAGGTCGCCGAAATGCTTTTCGACGTGGGTGAGTTCCACGAGCGGACGCTCCGCGCCCTCGGTATTCAGAATCTTCTCTTCAGACATAGGGGCAGTATAGCCCATGCCAAGGTTCAATCGTTTGACACGCCCACTGAACGGGATCGGCAAAGGACGACGCCGATACCGCCGTCGGATCTATTGCTGATCGGGACGGGCCTTCCCCAGATTCTCCACGATGCGCGCGCCCGGAATATGGTTGAAGATGGAACCGTTTACGACAAGCTTGGACGGGCGGATGCCCGAACCGAGATACAGCCTCGGAATGTCAAGGATGCGACGGTCCACCAGCAGTGGCCATTCGGCGGGCAGGCCGATCGGCGACATGCCGCCGGATTCCATGCCAGTGGCCTCAACGGCGGCGGCGATGGGCGCGAAGGAGACCTTGCTGACCTCAAGCGTGTGCTTGACCAGACCATTGAGATCGGCGCGACTGTCCGCGGTGACGAATGCGGCCGCGAACAACGGCGGAGCCTTGCGGGTCTTATGCGTGTGGACGACTACGACATTGCCGGTCGTCGCAAAAGGAATGCCGTACTTCGGGCACCACAGGTCGGTGTCCGACTCCTCGTCGGTGTTTTCGGTGACCCCGATGACCAGGTTCTCATCCACGCCATTGGCGATCAATGCATTCAACGCGTCGAACACCGGCTTCGCCAGCAGTTTTCCATCATGCCAGTCCAGTATTTCCAACGCCATGTATCCCCCGATCCCGACATATTTCCGGTTCCCCGGCTCGTCACTGGTGTTGAGAATAACGAAAGCGCCACCGGCACATGCCGATGGCGCTATTCGTAATACCTATAGACCGTTATTCAACCCCGGTGAGTTTCCTATTGGGAAATACCACGGAGGAAACCGGTCAGTCCTCGTCCTCGTTGGGGTCGTAGTCGACACCCGTCTCGGCACGCTGCTCGTCGGAGATCGGAGCCGGGGCGCCGGTCAGCGGGTCGCGGCCGCCGCCAGCCTTCGGGAAGGCGATGACGTCGCGGATGGAATCGGCACCGGCGAGAATGGACACGGTACGATCCCAGCCAAGGGCGATGCCGGCGTGCGGCGGCGCACCGAACTTGAAGGCGTCGAGCAGGAATCCGAACTTCTCCTTCGCCTCCTCGGGCTCGATGCCAAGGACGTTGAGCACACGATCCTGAATGTCGTCGCGGTGGATACGCACGGAACCGCCACCCATCTCCTCACCGTTGCAGACGATGTCGTAGGAGTCGGACATGGCGTGCTCGGGATCCTTGTCGAACTTGTCGATCCAATCCGCAGACGGCATGGTGAACGGGTGGTGCATGGAGGTCCACTTGGAGTGGCCGACCGCCACGTCATCGTCATCCGGATCGTCGGTCGGCTTGAACAGCGGGAAGTCAACGACCCAGGTGAACGCGAACTTCTTCGGATCGAGCAGACCCTGACGACGGGCGATCTCGACACGCACGGCACCGAGCAGCAGCTGGGAGGACTCGCGGGCACCAGCGGCGAAGAAGACGGCGTCACCGGGCTGGGCGCCGACGGCCTCACGCAGACCCTCACGTTCCGCATCGGAAAGGTTCTTGGCCACAGGTCCCTTGAGCGTGCCGTCCTCGGTGAACTGCACGTAGGCAAGTCCCTTGGCTCCGCGCTGGCGCGCCCAGTCCTGCCATGCGTCAAACTGACGGCGCGGCAGATCCGCGGCACCCTGATAGACGACGGCACCCACGTACGGGGCCTGGAACACGCGGAACGGCGTGTCCTTGAAGTACTCGGTCAGTTCGACGATCTGGTTGCCGAAACGCAGATCCGGCTTGTCGGAGCCGTACTTGTCCATGGCGTCCTGCCAGGAGATGCGGGCGATCGGCAGCTGGATGTCATAGCCGGCGGACTTCCAGATGGCGGCGATGACCTTCTCGGCCATGGCCATGACATCCTCCTGATCGACGAAGGCCATCTCCATGTCGAGCTGGGTGAACTCGGGCTGACGGTCGGCGCGGAAGTCCTCGTCGCGGTAGCAGCGGGCGAGCTGGTAGTAACGCTCCACACCGGAGACCATGAGCAGCTGCTTGAGCAGCTGCGGGGACTGCGGCAGCGCATACCAAGAGCCCGGCACCAGACGTGCCGGCACCACGAAGTCGCGGGCGCCCTCAGGGGTGGACTTGATGAACGTCGGGGTCTCGACCTCGGTGAAGTCCATCTCCTCAAGTGCGTGACGAGCCGCCTTGGCCATGTCGGAACGCAGCTTGAGGTTGTGCTGCATGGAGGGACGACGCAGATCAAGATAACGGTACTTGAGACGCACGTCCTCGCCCGGCAGCTTGTTCTCGGACTCGTTCTCGAGCGCAGTGGACACCTGGAAGGGCAGCGCGTCGGACTTGGCAAGCACCTTGAGGTCCTCAACGACGACCTCGATCTTGCCGGTGGCCAGATGATCGTTCTCGTTGCCTTCCGGACGCAGGCGCACCTCGCCGGTGATCTGCACGACGAACTCGCTGCGCAGCGGGCGGGCCATCTCCTCGTCGTAGATCACCACCTGCACCAGACCGGTGTTGTCCCTCAGATCGATGAAGGCGACACCACCGTGGTCGCGGCGACGATCGATCCAGCCCGCAAGGGTGACCTTCTGCCCTACGAGCGCCTCGGTCACTTCGGTCGCATGATGTGTTCTGTAAGCCGTCTGGCTCATCTTCCGTCCTTTGTTGTCGGTTCCCCGTGATGAACAGTCACGCGGAAAATGTTCGGATCAAATGCGGATATCAGTCCCCGTATTCGACGGTCTGCCGGGAGTACACAGTATCCGGCTGCCACGACGTGCGGTCAGCGGCCTGCTGGTCTCCGGTAATGATGTTCTTCACCTCGTCGCCGGCTCCCTCCTGTCCGGGGAACCACACATACGGAATGCCCAGCTTGTCGGCGTACTTGATCTGCTTGCCGAGCTTGGCGGCCGTGGGCGCCACGTCGGTGGCGATGCCGCGAGAACGCAGGGCCTCGGCGATGCGATTGGCCTCGCCGCGCTCCTCCTCGTTCCATACCGCGACAAGCACCGCAGCGGGAGACTGACGGTTCGCGTGGGCGCCAGCCGTGTGCAGCATGTAGGAGACCAGACGGGACAGGCCGATGGACAGGCCCACGCCCGGATACTTCTTCTTGCCCTGGGTGGCAAGGTTGTCGTAACGGCCACCGGAGCAGATCGATCCGAGAGACGCGGCACCGTCGAGGAAGGTCTCGTACACGGAACCGGTGTAGTAGTCCAGACCGCGGGCGATCTTCAGATCCGCCACCACGGAGCCGGGACGGATGCGTGCGGCGTCGTCCACGATCATGGCGAGCGTGGCGAGACCTTCGGAAGCCAGCGCGTATGCGTCGGAGGACTCTTCGATGCCGTGCCGTGCGCACAGCGCGCGGAACTCACGCTCCAGCTCCTCACCGGTGGACGCGCTCAGCTCCGCCAGTTCCAGACAAGCCGCCGCCTGAGCCTCGTTCGCACCGCATTCCGAGATCAGCAGCTTGGAGACCTCTTCGGCCCCGATCTTGTCAAGCTTATCGATCTCACGCAGCACGCCTTCGATGTCCTCGAGGCCAAGACCACGATAGAAGCCTTCGGAAAGCTTGCGGTTGTTGGCGTGGACGGTCGCCTTGGGCAGACCGAACGCACGCAGCGCCTCGAGCGCGGAGACCATGACCAGCGGCAGCTCCACCTCATAGTGCGAGGGAAGCTCGCCGTTGCCCACCACGTCGATGTCGGCCTGGATGAATTCGCGGAAACGTCCCTCCTGCGGGCGCTCGCCACGCCAGACCTTCTGGATCTGCCAGCGCTTGAAGGGGAACGCCACATCGCCGGAGTGCTCGACCACATACCTGCTCAGCGGCACGGTGAGATCGAAGTGCAGGCCAAGCCGATCCTCCACCGGGGTGTCGTTGTCCTGTCCTACCTCCTGAAGACGGCTCAGCAGGTAGATCTCCTTGCTGGTCTCGCCCTTCTTCAGCAGGCTGGAGCCCTGCTCCACGGCACGGGTCTCGATGCCGAGGAATCCATTGAGTTCGAAAATCCTGCGGAGCGTGTCGATAGCCTGCTGCTCGACGACCCGTTCTTCGGGGAGCCACTCCGGGAAACCTGATAATGATGCGCCTTTTGCCACGAGTCCATATAATAGGTCTAGTTGTGGAAAAATCGTGACATTCGGTTCTTCCCAATCTCTCTCACGCAAGAACACAAGGAGCTGGTCATGTCGGACGAGACTGCAACCACACCCGAGAACGTATCCGCCAACGCCCCGAAGGCTTCCGAGCCTTCGACGGCAGCACCGAAGCCGGCGGCCCCCAAACCGCACGCCCCCTCCCCCGCGGCCTTCGCGAAGAAGACGCCGAAGGTGGCTCCGGTCAAGAGCTCGTACTCCGACGAGGAGCTCGCCAAGGCCGAAGCGTTCGGGCGTGTCGCCGACGATGGCACCGTGTATGTGAAGGACGGGGACGGCGAACGCGAGGTCGGACAGTTCGCCGAGGGCGACAAGAACAAGGAATCCGCATTGCGTCTGTATGCGACCCGCTACCTTGATCTCAAGGCGAAGCTGGACTTCCTGGGAACCCGTCTCAAGTCTCAGAGCATCAAGCCCCACGACATTGACGACTCCATCAAGCTGCTGGAGCAGGAGATCTCCAACCCGCCGGTGGTGGGCGATCTCGCGGCGCTGAACACGCAGTTCGAGGCGCTGAAGGCCGCCGGTACCAAGAAGAAGGAAGAACTGTCCGCTGCCCGCAAGGCCGCCGTGGCCAAGGCAATCGAGGAACGTACCGCCATCGTGGAAAAGGCCGAGGCATTGGCGGCATCCCTTGGCGACAGCACGAACTGGCGTTCCACTGCGGACAAGTTCCGTGCCCTCTTCGACGAGTGGCAGGCCCATCAGCGCACCAGCGTGCGCATCGACAAGGCCCAGGCCGACGTGCTGTGGAAGCGCTTCTCCTCCGCCCGTACCGTCTTCAACCAGTCCCGTCGCAAGTGGGCGCAGAACCGCGACGCCGAACGCGCCCATGCCAAGAGCGTCAAGGAATCCATCATCGAGGAAGCCGACAGCATCAAGGACTCCACCGACTGGGGAGAGACCTCGCGCAAGTTCAACGAGCTGATGGACCGTTGGAAGAAGGCCGGTCGTGCCGGACGCAACGATGACGATGCGCTGTGGAACCGTTTCCGTGAGGCCGCCGACACCTTCTTCAACGCCCGTCAGGCCGATCGTGACCAGATCGACTCCAGTGAGAAGGAGAACCTCGCCGCCAAGGAGGCTCTGCTGGTTCGCGCCGAGGCCCTGCTGCCCGTGAAGGATGTCAAGGCCGCCAAGGAGGCCCGTCAAGCCCTGGGCAAGATTCAGGACGAGTGGGATCAGATCGGCTACGTGCCGCGTGGCGACGTGCACCGCATCGAAAGCCGTCTTGACGCCGTCGAGAAGCAGATCAAGGCCGTCGAGGACGCCGAATGGACGCAGACCGATCCGGAGACCGATGCCCGTAAGTCCAGCTTCGAGGAGCAGCTGACCGCTCAACTCGCCGAGCTGGCCAAGAAGATCGAAACCGAGACCGATCCGAAGAAGAAGGCCGCGCTTGAGGCCGAGAAGGCCACCAAGGAGCAGTGGCTCAACGCCGTGAAGTAGTTGTTCACGATTCCGGATAAGCACCCGGATACACCGACAGGAAGGTTCCTTCACTCCCGTCCCGCCTTTTGGCCCTTTCGGGAGTGAAGGGACCTTCCTGCGTTTTGCGACAATAAGTAGTGGACAGTGGACAGGGTCCAAGTACAAAGGAGCCGGTCGGATGGTCATTCCCCATCCGACCGGCTTCCGTGAACCCAGATGAATTACGATTTCTGGTCACATGTCACATATGCCGCAGCCGTGGCTCAGCGCTGTCCTTGGCTCCGGTGATGCGATAGCAGTCGAATACGCCATCGATCCTGCGCACCGCGGACAGCAGTGTGTTGAGATGCTGGGGGTCGGCCATTTCGAACACGAACTGGCTGGTAGCCACGCGGTCGTCGCCCGTCGAGATCGTGCCGGAGATGATGTTCACCCCATGATCGGACAGCATGCGGGTCACATCGCTGAGCAGATGAGGGCGGTCAAGCGCCTCGACCTGGATCTTCACCAGGAACGTCCCGTTCGTGCTGTTCCATGACACTTCGACGATGCGATCACCCTGATGCTTCTTCAGGTCGATGAGATTCTGACAGTCGGCCCGATGCACGGAGACTCCCTGGGCCTTGGTGATGAAGCCGACGATGGCGTCCCCGGGAACCGGCATACAGCATTTGGCCAGCTTGACCCACACGTCGCTGACCCCCTTGACGGAGATGCCCGGCGTGTTGTCGACGTTGCGCACGCGCTGCAACGGCAGCGCCTCCTGCTCCACCTCGTCGTCCACTTCAGCGGGGCCGACGTCCTTGACCAGTCGGGAGATGACGTTCTGCGTGGAGACCTGTCCCTCGCCGATCGCCGCGAATACCGCATTCGGATCAGGATAGTTGAGTTCCTCCGCCACGCCGATAAGCGCTTCAGGCGTCAACAGCGCGGAGATCGGCATGTTGCGCTTGCGCATGGCGCGGGTCAGTTCGTCGCGCCCCTCCTCGATGGCCTCGCTGCGACGCTCCTTGCTGAACCATTGACGGATCTTGTTGCGGGCCTTGGGGCTTTTGACGAAGCTCAGCCAGTCACGAGACGGTCCGGCGGTGTCGGATTTGGAGGTGAGGATCTCCACCGTATCCCCGTTGTCGAGTTTGGTATCCAGCGGGACCAGACGCCCATTGACACGGGCGCCCATGGTGCGATGACCGACTTCGGTGTGCACGGCATAGGCGAAATCCACGGGTGTGGCATTCGCAGGAAGGGAGACGATCTTGCCCTTCGGCGTGAACACGTAGACCTCGGCGGAACCGAGATCCTGTTTGAGGGATCCAAGGAACTCGTCGGAGTCCGGCGTCTCGCTGGTCCAGTCGGCGAGCTGCTGGATCCACTTGAGGTTGTCGGCCTCAGAAAGCTCCTTGTAGTCGTCCTGGCTTTCGCGCTTGCGATCCGATTTGTCCGGGGAGGACAGGGCACGGCCGGCCTGACCGTTCTCCTTGTACTTCCAATGGGCGGCGATGCCGAATTCCGCACGACGATGCATATCCCACGTGCGGATCTGGATCTCCACAGGCTTGCCGCCCGGGCCCACCACGGTGGTGTGCAGGCTCTGATACATATTGAGCTTCGGCATGGCGATGTAATCCTTGAACCGTCCGGGAACGGGGTTCCATCGTGCATGCACGGCACCGAGGGCCGCATAGCAGTCTCGGATCGAATCGACGATGATGCGCACGCCCACCAGATCGTAGATGTTCTCGAAATCATGTCCTCGAACGATCATCTTCTGGTAGATGCTGAAGTAGTCCTTGGGCCGACCGGTCACGTACGCCTTGACGTTCTGCTTCTTCAGATCGGCGTTGACCTCTTCGAGAATCTGCTTGAGATAGACCTCACGCTGCCCGGCGCGACGCGCCACCAGCACGACGATCTCGTTGTAGATCTTCGGATGAAGAACCTTGAAGCTCAATTCCTCAAGCTCGGTCTTGATGGCGTTCATACCCAGACGGTTCGCCAACGGCGCATACACATCGAGCGTCTCCCGGGCCTTGCGTTGAGCGCTGGGTGTCTTGACGTAGCGCCAGGTGCGGGCGTTGTGCACACGATCGGCCAGTTTGACGACCAGGACACGGACATCGCGACTCATCGCCACCACCATCTTGCGGATGGTCTCCGCCTGCGCGGAATCGCCATAATCCATTTTGCTCAGTTTGGTGACGCCGTCGACGAGACCGGCCACGGTATCGCCGAACTCCTTGCGACACTGATCGAGCGTATAGTCGGTGTCCTCCACGGTGTCGTGCAGCAGTCCCGCGGCCACGACCAGCGGCCCCATGCCCAGATCGGCGAGGATCTGTGCCACCGCCAGCGGATGGATGATATATGGCTCGCCCGACTTGCGCCGCTGTGGGGCGTGCTGGATCACCGCTCGGTCATACGCCCGCTGCAGGATCGACAGATCATCGTCGGGATGGTGCAATTCGCACATCTGCCGAATGGGCAGCAAAGGGTTGAGAGGGTCTGCGCTGATCTCACAACCCAACGCGTGTGCGGAGATATCCTTGGGCTTGTCATCGCCTTGTTCGGCCATAAATGCTCTCCTCTCCTACGCGTCTCTTACGCGGCTGTAGTGTTGCCCATTGTAATGAGTTTCCCCGCGAACCGTTGCATTCGCCTCCGGTTCGCGAAGATACACCGTTCCATCTCAGGAACGCACGCCGGTGGAGCCGAATCCGCGTTCCGCACGATCGGATCCAGGCAGTCGCTCGGCTTCGATGAATCTGGCCTCGACGTATCGCTGGATGACCAATTGCGCGATCCTATCCCCCGGTTCGAAGACCACGGTGTGTTCGGGGTCGAGGTTGATCAGCGGCACTTTGATCTCTCCGCGATATCCGGCGTCAATCGTTCCCGGGGCGTTCAGCACGGTCACACCCTGCTTGACCGCCAGTCCGGAACGGGGATGAACCAGCCCCACATACCCCGCAGGAAGCGCCATGGCCACACCGGTAGGCACCAAAGCCCGCGCGAAGGGTCTGAGCTCCACTCGCTCGGTGGTCCGCAGGTCGGCACCTGCATCCCCGCCATGGGCGTAATGCAGGTCGACGGGCTCGCCAGTCAGCGACCTGACAAGCACCTCCACGTTTTCCGGACCGTTGTATGTCTCGTCGTATGCCATATCAGCCGGCGCACTCCTCGCACACGGGGTCGCCGTCGTCGGTGGTGTAGGCCAGCTGGCTACGATGCTTGACGAGGAAGCATTCGGAGCAGACGAATTCGTCGCCCTGCATCGGGATGACGGTCACCGAGGAATCCTCGTTGCTCAGATCGGCACCGGGCAGCTCATAGTCTTCGGCAATGGCGTTCTCATCATCGTCGATGTCGCCGGCCTGATTCTGCCGCGAACTCTTGCCCAGGGCCTCGATGGACTCCTCGTCCTCGTCCTTGCTTCTGGGGGTATCGTAATCCTGCGCCATGATGGGGCTCCTTTCCTGTTCGAAAGACATGGTGTCATGTTCTGCGCCATAGGATACACGATTTCAAATACCCGCAAAATTCCGACACGTGGGGCACAATAGAAGTATTGGTGATCTTTGTAGGAAGTCGGGTACCTGTATGTCGGATGAAACGCTCAAGGTGGCGCATTTCGAACGTGTCGATACAAATGGCGATCTGGTCTTCTCGATGGATGGTCATTCCTTCCTCGTACGTATCGATGACCGCCTTGAACAAGGCATTCTCACCAGCAAGCAGATCCGGGTGGAACGTGGAGACGCCCCGGATCCACAGTCCAGTGCCACGATCCCCATTTCCATGATCCAATCGATGATTCGAGCCGGGCACAGCCCCAGTGAAGTGGCAAAGAACTACTCCATCAGCGAAGTGCTGGTACGGCGTTTCTCCCAGCCCGTGGAGACGGAGAAGAAGTACGCCATCAACCAGTTCTTCTCCGCGCCGGCCTCCGGAACCTCGCGTAGCAGGAGCATGGTCGACGTGGTCGAGACCTCACTGAGGGCGGCGCACATTCCCATGGATACGGTCCGCTGGTCAGCCACTCGTCATGCGCGCGAACCGTGGCGGATTCACGCGTCGTTCGAAACTGCGGGCCGCCTGATCAAAGCGGAATGGGCATGGGATATGCGCGACAATTCCGTCACGCCGATGAATTCCACGGCAGGCATGCTGATGAAGGCCAAACGCTTTGAACCAAACGGAGGGGAACCACCGGAATCCCCTTTCCGTTCCGACCATGAACAGCGGTCCAAAAATTCCGATAACGGCGTCCATATTTCGGACACTCATGGCGTTTCCTCCGGCGCTTCGAAAGAAACGACCGCCATCGCGGCACGGATTCCGGATTCGTCAGAGCATCGCAAGGATTCACCGAAGCAATCCGGCGACGGCGCATCCACGACCACGGACGCGTGGCTGTACGGAAAGGGAGACGGAACCACAGTCAAGGAAACCGCTCCGGACGCCCCGCAGCCGTCAACGTCCGGATCGGCGGAACCCGATCATGATGGGGTTCCGTCACTGGTGCCGGGCGCGCATGGCGATGCGACCGATGTTGGCGAGCCGTCGGCGAAACCACGGCGAAAAGGCCGTCGGTCGGCCGTTCCCAGCTGGGACGAGATACTGTTCGGAGAATAACCGGATCGACGCCGTCAGGCCATGTCGATCAGCAGCGGGATGTCCATTTCGGCGGATGTCTGCGATCCATGCACGGATGGCAGACGGGTCGCCTTATCGGTCTGAATGCGGGAATCCACAATGGTCGTCCGTCCGGCGGCGCTCACCAGCACATCTCCGATCATCGGCACGACACGAGGATCGACCGGACCGTAGACCCCATCGGCCACCGCCTCATCACGGGTTCGAACCAGCGCCCTGTCCCCCAGTCGATCCCGCCATCGATCGGCCACCTCATCGGCGGAGCATTCCGGCTCAAGATACAGCATGAGCGCCCGCGGCTCCCCTCCCACGGCTTGGACGCCCTGTGCCAGCATCGGCTCCTGGGCGATATCGATGCGCAGATCGGGATCCGTGGAGATCATGCCGTGATCGGCGACCACCACAATCAATGTCCCCCTGGGCACGCTGCGCTTCAACAGTCCGAGCTGGGCATCGATACGTTCAAACGCGCCGACCCACCGATCGGAATCCCATCCGTAGTTGTGTCCGGTCTTATCCGCGTCACGAATGTACAGGTAGGTGAGACCAGGCGTGCGGGCGGCCTTGGCCGCAGCGAGCACACGGTCCCGGGGCAGCACGTTGGAGACGTAATCGGCACCACGGAAGGCAGCCTGCGTGAGTGGCGACGCCGCGAATTTCGGCAGCCCGGAGGATGTGACCCGGACGCCTTCGGCGCTGAGCCGTTCAAAGATCGTCGGCTGACGCTGCAACTCCAGAGGCTCCGGAGCCCCCTTGAATTGAATGAGCTGGCATATCTCGTTGGTCTGAACATTCATCTGGGTGTACCCGGTCATCGCGGTCAATCCCGGGCAGGTACCGGTGCCGAATGTACTCATGGCGGCGACGGTGGTACTGGGATAGCAGGTGGAGATCGGCGTCGAGCAGGACGAATCATCGAGCAACGAACGCAGATACGGTGCATGGCCGCGGCGCATGGCCAGATTCCAAAATCCGAGTCCATCGACCAGAACGACGACGACGCTGGCCGCCTCGGGCAGTCCGAGCTGTTCACGGGCGAATTCGGGATCGCTGTGGACCGGCGTCGGAAGGGGGTGTCCCATGGCGGCGCTGATCGCCGGCAGCACCGCACTCAGGTGACGTGCGCCTCCACGACCCTGTTCGTTTCTGTCGTCGTATCGTACGGTCGGCTGCAGTCTCAACAGCTCGTTCGGGTCGGGCACTTCCACACTCATGCCTTCCATTGAACCACTGCTTCCCGTCAAGTCGTCGTAATATGGATGGTTGATTTACGTTCGCAAAGGAGTTCAAGCGTTGGCCACGAAGCATAAGACCAAGCCCTCGTTCGATCCTCGCACGGTGCAGGAGAACATCGTCGATACGCCGCTCAACGAGGAGATGAGCCATTCGTTCCTTGAATACGCGTATTCGGTGATCTACGCTCGCGCGCTGCCGGACGCCCGTGACGGACTCAAACCCGTGCAGCGGCGCATCATCTATCAGATGGGTGAGATGAATCTGACTCCCGACCGCTCGTATATGAAGTCGGCCCGTGTGGTGGGCGAGGTGATGGGCAAGCTCCATCCGCACGGCGATTCCGCTATCTATGAGGCCATGGTCCGCCTGGCACAGCCGTTTGCCATGCGCCTTCCGCTGGTCGACGGTCACGGCAATTTCGGTTCGCTTGATGACGGTCCGGCGGCATCCCGTTACACCGAGGCGCGTCTGGCACCGGCGGCATTGGGCATGAACGCCAACATCGACGAGGACACCGTGGCGTTTCGCGCGAACTACGATAACAAGCTGCAGGAGCCTGAGGTGCTTCCGGCCGCGATTCCGAACCTGCTGGTCAATGGATCGTCGGGAATCGCAGTGGGCATGGCCACGAACATGGTCACCCATAACCTTGGCGAGGTGGTGGCCGCGGCAAAGTATCTGATGACCCATCCCGAGGCAACCGTGGATGACCTGATGCGGTATGTCCCCGGCCCCGATCTGCCCGGCGGCGGCATCATCATCGGCCGCGACGGCATCCGTGATGCCTACGAGAACGGCCGTGGTTCGTTCGTCACACGTTCGGTGACGCATGTCGAGAACATCACGGCGCGCAAGAAGGGCATTGTGGTGACCGAGCTGCCGTTCATGGTAGGGCCCGAGAAGGTGCTCGAGCGCATTTCCGAAGGGGTGAAGAACAAGAAGCTCGAGGGAATCACCGGTGCGATCGATCTGACCGACCGTCATAACGGCACACGTCTGGTGATCGAGGTGAAGACCGGATTCAATCCCGAGGCCGTGCTCGCCCAGCTGTTCAGGCACACGCCGCTGCAGGATTCGTTCACGATCAACAACGTGGCCCTGGTGGACGGCCGCCCCCGTACCATGGGGCTTCGCGAGCTGTTGCAGGTGTGGATCGATCATCGTCGGACCGTGGTGCGTCGGCGTAGCGCCTATCGTCGTCGCAAGGCACAGGAACGCCTGCATCTGGTCGAAGGCCTGCTGCTGGCTCTGATCGACATCGACGAGGTGATCCAAGTGATCCGCGGATCCGAGGACGCCGATACGGCCAAGACCCGTCTGATGGCGGTGTTCGATCTCGATGACATCCAGGCGCAGTACATTCTTGACCTGCGGCTCCGTCGCCTGACCCGAATGAGCCGTATCGAACTGGAGGCCGAGCGTGACGATCTTCGCCGCCGCATCGAGGAGCTTGACGAGATTCTCGGCTCCGACGATCGACTGGATCGTGTGGTGACCGATGAGATGGATCAGGCGGTGGCCCAGTGGGGCACTCCCCGTCGAACGGTGCTCCTCGATTCCGCGCCGAGCGGCGAGCTCTCCCCCGTGCATAGCGAGGCATCGAACCTCTCCGGTGCTGATGCCGTTGCGGCCAAGGCCATCAGCAATGCGACGAGCATGGCCAAGGCCGCGTCCGTCCAGGCAGACGCCTCCACTCCATTGACGATCAGTGACGAGCCATGCACCGTGCTGCTCTCCGCATCCGGACTGATCGCCCGCAGCGGGGAAAGCGCGATCGACGCCCTGAACGCGCGCAACACCGACACGCCACGCTGCGCGAATGATGAGATCATCTCGGCGTTCCGCACCACCACGACATCCGATTACGGTCTGGTGACATCCGCCGGACGTTTTGTGCTGGCCCATGTGGCGGATCTGCCTGCTCTCCCGGCCATCGCCGAGCCGAACGTCTCCGGGGGCGTGCCCGCGGACGAACTGCTGACGATGACGGAGAACACCAAGCCCGTCGACGGCGAGCATGTCATCGCCGCCGTGGCCCTGGACGATGAGCGACCACTGGCCATCGGCACGCGCGGCGGCGTGATCAAACGATGGAACCGCGAATCCCCGACCACCATGGACTCCTGGAGTGTGATCGATCTCAAGGACGGTGACGTGGCGCTCGCCGCCGCCCCGGCCGCCGACGAGGATCGACTGGTGTTCGTGTCCACGGATTCCTCGTTGCTGACGTTTGACGCCGGCAATGTCCGCGCTCAGGGACGCAACTCGTCCGGTATGGCGGGCATCCGTCTCGCCGAAGGATGCCGGGTGGCCGAGTTCGCGGTCGTGTCCGCCGGCAGACTGGCTTGGACCGAGTCGGAGGACGCGAATGGCGATCCCGTGCATTCGGGGGCCGTGGTGCTTACCGTCGCCGGCGATTCCGATGCGCTCGAGGGCACGGAAAACGGCAGCGCCAAGATCACGCCGCTGGAACTGTACCCGACCAAGGGCCGTGGCACCGGCGGTGTGCGCTCCCAGCGGTTCCTCAAGGGCCAGAACACACTGATCCTAGCCAAGGTGGGGTTGTGGCCGCTGCTCGCATCCAGTGGCTCGGGCTCGCCCGTCACGTTGCCCGCGCCGGATATGCGCCGCGACGGATCCGGCGCGGATCTGGACTCCCCCATCGCATTCGTGGCCTGACCGGCATGGTCCCGTGGGATGGTGTCCGGCATCCGTCCCGCATCATTCAACCCGCCCGTGTACGCGTTCATGATCGTGTGCACGGGCGGACTCATTTGCAGGATCTATCGCGAATGGCGGAGGAACGGAACCGCCAGGTCACACGCTACGGATATATCTTCAGCCCCTGCGGAGAGGGCGCGAATCCTGCGGCGTGCATGATCCTCCATAGCGGATTCCCACGCGTCAGCGGCACGCCGTTGACGTCGCAGAACAACGTCGTTGATCGGAATCTGCCACGGCATGCATATGCCAGTTCACTGAAGGACCGACGTAGCACGTCATCATCATAGATACCCCCATCAGGATCGACGAACACCACCAGATGATGGCTCCGCGGCATGGCGTACAGTATCGCCATGCCTTCGCGCACCACGATCAACGTGCCATCCCTGCGCGTGGGACGTATGACGGCATGTGTCTCCACATCGGCCGGCCCTGTGATCGGCATTGGGTCCGGCCAACGGATCATGGCCCCGAACAGGCACGCAGGATCAAGCACATCCATGACGACCGGGGATCCATGCCCCCGACGTTCGTGGGAGCGTTCCTCGGTGATGCCACGCAGGGCGTCAACCGTATCCCTTCTGGCGAACTGGGCGGCACCGCAACCGTCCACGAACATGCCTCGGATCACATCCCCCCGGTCCTCCATGCGTCGCAGCACCGGGTAGATCCCGGAGAAGCCTCCGGCAAGACCGATCATTTCGATCAGCGATGCGCTGACCACACCGTAGCGGTTCAGCAGTCCATCGACGGTGTCCACGGCATGTCGCGCCGCCATTCTGGCCATATCCGCCGATGCGTTGCGCGGGGAATCCAGCTCGTCATAATCCGGTCCGTCATGATCTTGTTCGTCATGATCATCCTGACTCCGTCCACCGGGGAACGTCAGGGACCACAGTCCCGGTAGCTCGGCATCGATAATGGTCGGACGGACACGCCCTCGTGAACCTCTTCCCATGAAACCGACGGCACGTGATCGCCGACGGGATGCCCGCCGTGTTGGAATCGCGCCGCCATCGATCACCGCCCGAACCGGCGCGAACGAGCTGCTGGTAATCATCCCATCCCACATCAGTGTCCTCATCCAGTTCAGAAACGCATCGCTCGACATGTCGTCGGGCTTGAGCTCGCGAGCGTATCGGGCATCTCCATCCAGCAAGGGGTCGGGCACTCCCGGTTCATCATCGCTCAACACGTTGTCTTGTGATAACGGGGAGTCCGCAAGATACCAGATGATGGTTCTTGCCGACCCCTTGCCCGTCTTCGCCACCCAGAACACGTCGCCGGATGCCAGTAATTCGTCGAGCATACCGGCATGGTATCCCCGCACGCGGGAAGGGAACACCGATGATTCCCACACGTGCGCAGGCAATGCGACACCTTCCATGAGTTCGATGACGTCGAGCAGTCCGTCCACTCCCTCGTAGCGCTGCCCTCCGACCTGTTGGGGTCCGAGCCGCTGCATCACCAGCTCCTGATATACATGACAGGAGACCGGCCGCACGGCCGCACGGGCCTTGTTCAGCGACCTCCGACGAAGCATGCGGAAGACCCGTGGATGCAGCCAGCGCACCATATCCGTGCCGCCGACTGCGCCGCTATCCTCGATATCGCTCTCGTTGGCCCCGACATCGACGCCATCGCCATTGGCAATGAAGGAGCCCCGCAACAGCCGCCCCTCCTCCGTGAGATCGTTGAGCTCGGCACGGGTCTGCCCCAGATGCAGTCCGAATCGGACGGCGATGGTCTCCGCTGTGAATGGACCATGCGTCCCGGCGTACCGAAGAATCAGATCATCCGGATCCTCATCGAGACGGCGGCCGTCCTCAGGTGCGGCCCAATAGATGACACCACGGATATCCAACGAGATTGCCCGATGTTCGTGTCGCAGCCGTTCAACATGCTCCTCCGCCGAGTCGCCGTCTCGGAGTCGTGCCGCGATCTCGCCCACGGTAAGCGGCCCCAACAGGCGTAGCAGGTCCGCCACACCCTCCTTGCCGTGTTTGCGACGGTCCGGGATCAGGCACTGCAATTCGGCTTCGGTGTCCGTGACGATTTGCGAGTCGAGCAGTCCGGTTGGGGCGGTGTCATCGCCCAGAAGGCCGGCGAGCAGATCGGGGTCCAATGCCAGCGTGGCCGCGGCACGTTCGGCCTGCGGCACATCGTACTGATACATGTAGGCGCCGGTGTATCCGAACAGCAGCGATCGGGCGAATGGTGAAGGCGAGGCGGTCTGGGCGCAGACCACGGCGATGCGTCCGTCGGCGAGCGCGGCCATCATGTCCCGCAATGCCGTCATGTCATAGACGTCCTGGAGGCATTCTCGTGCGGTTTCGAGGATAAGCGGGAACCCGGGGATGCCGGATGCCGCGGTCTGCAGTTGGGCTGCGCGGAGTCGTTGCTGCCAGAGCGGGACGCGCTTGCTGGGATTCATGCGCGGCATGAACAGGGAACGTGCGGCGTTTTCCCGGAATCGCGCGGCGAACAGCGCCGTGCCGGCGACGTGCTGCCGTACGAGGGCCTCGAGCTCAACCGGGTCGAAGGTGATCAGCGTCTTCCATGGCAGCGGCGTATCCGTGTCGGGAACCCGGAGCACGATGCCGTCGTCGGCGGCCATGGTCTGTCCTTCATAGCCGTACCGTTCGCGTAGCCGCATGTCGATGCCCATGGCCCAGGGCTCGTGGATGCGTCGGCCGTATGGTGAGTGGATGATCACTCGCCAGTCGCCGTCCTCGTCCTGGCATCGTTCGACGAGCAGGGTGCGGTCGTCGGGAATGGTTCCCGTGGCCGTGCGCTGTTCGGTGAGGAACCGGGCGAGTTCGTCGATGCCCTGGTCGTCGAGCCCGTCGGCGTGCAACCGGCGGAGCGTGGTGGCGTCGAACAGTCCATCGGGCTGGATGCCGTCGGACAGTTCGCGGGTGATACGGCCTATGGTCCGACCACTGTCGGCATCCCTGCCGGGGCCGTCGCCATGCCAGAAGGGCAGTCGGGCGGTCTGCCCCGGTGCCGGCGTGACGATGACGCGGTCGTGGGTGATGTCGTGGATGCGCCATGTGGAGGTGCCAAGGGTGATCACGTCGCCGATGCGTGACTCGTAGACCATTTCCTCGTCGAGTTCCCCGACGCGTTTGGGGCCTCCTCCTGCGGCTTCGTCGGTCAGGACCACACTGTAGGTGCCTCGATCGGGGATGGTCCCTCCACAGGTCACGGCGAGACGCTGTGCTCCGGGTCTGCCGCTGATGGTTCCGGTATCGCGGTTCCATACCAGCGCGGGGCGGAACAGAGAGAATTCCTCCCCGTTGTATTGTCCGGACAGCATGCCGATCGTCGCGTCGAATGCAGCATGATCGAGGTGACGGTAGGGGGCTGCGCGACGGACGGTGTGGTACCAGTCGTCGTGATCAAGGTTGTCCATGGCCGCCGCCGCAACCGTCTGCTGCGCCAGTATGTCCAACGGATTGGCGGGAATGGACAGCGGCTCGATGCTTCCGGACCGCATGGCCTCGACGGTGGCGGTGGTGAGCAGTATCTGTTCTCTGGTGAGTGGATAGAATCGGGTCTGGGATGTGCCGTTGACGTGATGGTCAGCGCGTCCGGCGCGCTGCAGGGCACTGGACACCGAGAATGGCGGGGACACCTGGATGACCAGATCGATCGACCCCATGTCGATGCCGAGTTCGAGGCTGCTGGTGGCCACCACGCATCTGAGTCGGCCTTCCTTGAGGTCGGCTTCCACTTGACGTCGTCTGTCCTTGGATACAGACCCGTGGTGGGCCATGGCGATGATGTCGTCGGGGGCATGGTCGTGCACGAGCATGGTGCTGGAGCCGGCCACGGCGTCGTAATGAGTACGGTTTCGATAACGGACTGGCAGATCGCCGTGCAGTCGTTCCGCGTACAGGTCGTTAAGCCGAGCGGTGAGTTTTTCGCATAGTCCGCGTGAATTGACGAATACCAAGGTGGTGTGATGGTCGAGGACATCGTCCAGTATCGATTGTTCGACCTTTGGCCATACCGACCCATGATTGTCGTCTTCGTCGGCGGATGCGGAGATCTCCATGTCGTTCATGGCGTCGGCGGGATTGATGATGTGCAGCTGGAATGACGGGGATCCCTTCGGAGCGACGATGGAGACGGCACGGTCGCCGGCGAGGAATTCGGCCGCCGTTTCGACAGGACGTATCGTGGCGCTGAGTCCGATGTGTTGGAATGGCCCGGCCAGGTGTTCCAGTCGTTCCAGGCTGAGCGTCAGATGCACGCCGCGTTTGGTGCCGACAAGGGCGTGGACCTCGTCGATGATCACCGTATTCACCGTGGAGAGAATCCGCCGGGTCTTCGATGTGAGCATCAGGTACAGGGATTCCGGCGTGGTGACGAGGATGTCGGGCGGGTGGGACGCGATGGCGCGGCGTTCCTGCGGTGTGGAATCGCCGCTGCGTACTCCTATGGTGATCCTGGGGATCTGACGATGGTTCCGGTCGAATTGTTCGGCGATGCCATCGATCGGCTGACGCAGGTTTCTGGCCACATCCGTCCCCAACGCTTTCAGCGGGGAGATGTACAGGATACTGACGCCGTTGCGCTTCGGCTTGGCTTTGGTATCCGTGACATCCGTCGCATCGCCGTGACCGGCCATCCGGTCCCGGATCACCGCATCGATGGCGGACAGGAACGCGGCGAGAGTCTTTCCCGATCCGGTCGGCGCGGTGACCAGCACGTTGCCGCCGGATCGGATCGCATCCCACGCCGCACGTTGCACGTCGGTGGGAGATCCGAAGGCGTGAACGAACCAGTCCCGGGTCTCAATGGAGAACCATTCCGGAAGGGTTATGTCACTCATGTCTTTGATTCTTGCCATCCGCTCCGACATACAGGTTCCGACGACCGGTGCTCAGATGATCCGTACGGTTCCTCGGCGGATCAGTTCCGGCGGCAGGATGACGTGTCGGGGCTCCGACTCCTTGTCCTGCTCGATACGCTCCAGCATGAGTTTCACTGTCTCGTGGGCCAGCCATCCGATTTTCTGTCCCACAGTGGTGAGCGGATTGTCGAATCCGAATCGTTCGGCTATGCCGTCGTATCCGATCACGGACATATCATCAGGCACGTTCATACCTCGCTCATGCATGCGTCGCATTAGTCCCATGGCCATCAGATCGTTGCAGCAGAACACGGCGGTGGCGTCCGAGTCCAGTACGGAGTCCGCCGCATCGTATCCGCCTTCGAACCGGTAGTCGCCCTCGGCCACGATGACCGGTGTGATGCCATCGGCATCACACAGCGCCTGAATGAATCCCTCCCGGCGTTCGTAGGCATTGCCGACGCGAATGTCGCCGGATATGCAGGCGATGCGCCGGTGCCCGCATTCCAGCAGGAACTGCGCCGCCATACGACCTCCGGCACGGTTATTGATACCGACGCCGTCGATCCAGTCGAGATCGACAAGGCGATCGACGAACAGCACCGGGCAGCGGCATTCAGCCACATCCGACCGCAGGTCATCCACATCCACGCAGGATTCCCCTGCGGCGATCAGGAATATGCCGTCCACCCCGCGGGCGGACAATCTGCGCATGATATCCGACTCCGCGGCACGGGAATCGGAGTTGTTGGCGATTATCAACGAATACCCCGCTTGCCGGCACTCATCCTCCACGCGTTTCGCCAAGGCGGCGAAGAACAGGTTCTGGATGTCCGGTACGACGAGGGCCAGCATCATGGACCGCTGTGTCACCAGCGTGCGGGCAACCTGATTGGGTACATAGTGCAATCGTTCGGCTGTCTCGAGTATGATTCTGCGACGTTCCTCGGAGACCCGCGACGGTCGGTTGTTCAGTACCAGAGACACAGCCGTGACCGAGACGCCGGCCTCAGCGGCGACGTCTCGGATCGTCGTTCGTCCTCCCATATGATCAGACGCCGAACAGCTCTCGGATCTGACGGACATCGCCGTAGGAGGCCTGAGCGCCGGAGCCGGTGGCCGCGTAAGCGGACACATAGGACGCCACCTGAGCGGACCTGCCCAGCGTGAGGCCGGAGGCGAGGCCGGCGAGAATGGTACCCATGAACGAATCGCCGCAGCCCGTGGTATCCACGGCGTTCACGCGCACCGGGCTGATGCGTTCCACGGTTTCTCCGTCGATGACCACGCTGCCGTCGCCGCCGAGTGTGATCACGGCCTGCTCATAGCCGAAGTCGTGCAGCGCAGCCGCCACCGACGTCCAGTCCATGCCGTCCCAATCGCCGTCCTCCGGCTCGTCCACTCCAAGCAATTGGCTCATTTCATGCTCGTTGACGAGAAGGATGTCGGAATTGGCGATCAACTCGGCCGGCAGTTCCGGGATGAACGGGGAATCGTTGACCAACACCTTGACGCCGGCCTCATGGGCGATACGCGCACTCTCGATCACAGCCGGCAGCGGGCTTTCCAGGCAGAGTCCCAGCACAGCGGCCTCGGTGATGACGGATGCGTGGTCATGGATGTAGTCGACATCCACCTTGGCATTGGAGCCAGGCGAATAGACGATCGTGTTCTCACCGTTTGCGTCCACGGTAATGACCGTGGTGCCGCTGGGACCGGGGACATGCAGCACGTCCGACACGTCGACGCCGGCGTCCTTCAGTTTACCGAGCAGGAACTCGGCGTTCGCATCCTGTCCCACGGCACCGAGCAGACGCACCCGTGCGCCGATCCGGGCTGCGGACGCAGCCTGATTTCCGGATTTGCCGCCGGGCAGTACCCGCAACGGTCCGGCGTTCACGGTCTCACCCGGCTTGGGAAGACGCTCGGTAGTCACGGTATAGTCGGCGTTCATCGAACCCACCACAGCGATGGCTTCGTCGGCCGAGGCAAAGGATTCGAGCAGTGAGAACACCTCATCCCGATTGCTTGCTTGAGACATATGACAACTCCTTCGTTGGGCCAAGGGCACGAGCCATCGGCGAGTCGTTTTCGTCGTAACGTCGTCACGAGGACCGCCATAACGACCATCCTATCCTATGGTAAAACGTTAAACTACTTTTGGCAAGCGGCGGTCTCGCAATCAGTGATCAGGTCCTCGTATTGGCCAAGTTCGCATTCGATCAACGCAATCGCCATTTGCCGGACCGGAAGATCATCCGTCACTCGGTGCAGCACCACACAGGCCATGCCCTCGCACAGGTCCCGGAACAATCGCTGCTGCGTTTCGGATTCCTCCTCGCTGCAGTACAGCAGGGATTCGACGCCGGGATCATACCGATCGATCAGCAGCCTCGGCATCATGGCGAAACCGGACTCCCCTACGATCGTCATCGCCTCTCGCAGCTGCTCCACACCCCGATTGAACGTCCTGCGGTCCCGCTCCTCGAATCCGACGATCAGGTCGGACGACAGAGCGGACCCCAGCAACGATATGGCGAGATTGCGCAACGTCAGCGGATTCTGCCACAACGGCATATCCCGATCGCCGTCCCGGTTGCCCGCGGACAGCAGCACATCACGTGATCGAGGCGTCTCCGTATCCCACAGTTGGCGATACGCCTCGATCAGCCGCTCGGCGTCACGCAGATATCGCGCGCCGATGGCCGCAAAGCCGCACCCATCATCGGTCGCGGAGACGCCATCCCGATGTTCGGCGTCCCACCGACCGACCTCGTCCATCAGCTCCTCCTCATAGGCGACCACACGACGATACCGGTAATCGGGAACGGCACCCATGTCATCCACGCCGGCGTCGTCGCGGAGCATGCTCATGCCGATGCCCGGATCAGTGAGCATCATGCGGGCGATGGACAGGCTTTTCGGCTCTTGTTCGCCCCATTTGAGCATGGTGAAGGCACCGAGACGATGGGTCTCACGAACGAACTGCCAGACGTCCTCCTTGCGCTGCTTCTTGGTGCCAAACCGCTTGCGCCCCTTCGCCATGCCGCGAATGGCGAGCTCACGCGGGGTGAGAACGCGAATACATTTCGGCATGCGGTCGGACGGCTCCCCCGTATAGGCGGCGAGCGTGGACGCGCTCATCAGATCGTACAGCCATACCGGCAGGCCATACCGACGCACCACCGAGGCGGAGCCTCGCAGGAACCTCCGGCATTCGTCCATCAGCGCCACATCGAAGCATGCGGCCGCCGAGAACAGGTCCATGGACCATCCGGTATTGGTGAACACCTCATGCGCCAGCACATACAGGCGATGGTCAAGCGGTTCGGGGTTGACGCCGTTGTTCTCGTACACCCGCCGCTGCGATTCCCGCGAGGTCAGCTCGTCGAACCGACGCTCGAGCTTGTTGAGCGTCTGCAGGAATCCCCTGGCATCCATATTGAATTTCGTGGACATGATTACCCTTCTTTGCGCACCATTGTCCCTGCCGGACCTTCCGGAAGGCCTGTGCAAGGCACACTATGGCACGTTGGAAAATCAGCTACCACCGACCGGTGCAGAAATGTGGATAAGTGGAATAACTGAAAAGTTATCCACATTTCACGGCACCAACCGAGTGGCATGCCACGAATCGTCAGGCGTCGATATTGGACCGATCGAAGTCGTCGGCGTTGTCCACGATGAACTTCTTACGCGGAGGCACCTCACCGCCCATAAGCAGGTCGAAGATGTCCGCGGCCTGGGCGGCGTCCTCCATGCGAATGCGACGCAGCATACGCGTACGCGGATCCATGGTCGTGTCGGCCAGCTGATCGGCATCCATCTCACCCAGGCCCTTGTACCGCTGGATGTCCTCATCAAACCCGATACGATCGTGTCGGAGCTGCTCGAGCTTCGACGCCAGCTCATCATCGGAGTACGTGTAGATGTATTCGCCCTTGCGTTTGCCCGTCAACGCGATGCGGTGCAGTGGCGGTACGGCGGCATACACATGACCGGCTTCGATGAGCGGCCGCATGTACCGGTAGAACAGGGTGAGCAACAGGATGCGGATGTGCGCGCCATCCACATCGGCATCGGTCATCATGATGACCTTGTTGTATCGCGCCTGCGAAATATCGAAGGTCGCCCCCGATCCCGCACCGACCACCTGAATGATCGCACCGCATTCCTTGTTCGCCAGCATCTGCGAGATCGACGCCTTCTGCACGTTGAGGATCTTGCCTCGAATGGGCAGCAGGGCCTGGAAGCCGGAATTGCGGGCGGCCTTGGCGGTGCCGAGTGCGGAGTCGCCCTCCACGATGAACAGCTCGGCGATATCGTCGTTGCCCGGCTGGCAGTCCGACAGCTTGGACGGCATGGATGCGGATTCCAGCGCGTTCTTCCGCCTCGTGACCTCCTTGGTCTTGCGTGCCTGAATGCGGGCATGCATCTCGCCGACGATCTTCTCCAGCACGCGGGAGGACGGCTCCTTGTAGCCGCGTTTCGCACCAGTGATCATCTCGCCGAACTGCTTGTCGGTGAGCCTGGTGACGATCGGCTTGACCTGCGCTGTGCCGAGCACATCCTTGGTCTGTCCCTGGAACTGCGGCTCGGCGATGCGCACCGTGACCACCGCGACCAGACCAGTGGTCACATCATCGCGTTCGATCTTGGTACTGGAGTCCTTGAGATTCACCTTGAGCCGACGCGCATTGGCCTCCACGGTCTTGCGCACCTGCCGGGTGATCGCATTGAGGAACCCATCCACGTGCATCCCCCCGCCGGGGGTTTCCACTACGTTGACGAAGCTACGGATGGTGGTGTCATAATCATTGGTCCAGCGGAGTGCGATATCCACCCCGCAGGTGCGCTCGACCATCTGGGCGTGAAGGTCGCCGGTGGGACCCACCACCTGGGTCTCCTCCTCATAGGTGCCCTCGCCGGAGATATGCCAGATGCCACATACCGGCTCGCCCTTGGACAGAAAGTCCACGTAATCCACCACGCCGCCGGTGTGAAAAAACTCCTCCACGCGGGCGTGACCGGAACGCTCTTTCACTGTCGCCGATGCGGGGATTTCGTCGCCGGCGGTCTCGGCATCGGCCGTCTCCTCGACGGAGCGTACCCGCTGCTCCCGCAACGTATCATCCGTCTCACGCACGTCGTCGATGGATTCGTCACCGGTTTCCGGCACGTTCTCGTCGATCACGGTGATCGACAGTCCCGGAACGAGGAAGCTGGTCTGCCGCACGCGGTCGATCAGCTGCTCGTAGCTGAATTTCGCCGTACGGTTGAAGATCTCGGGGTCCGCCCAGTAGCGGATGCGGGTGCCGGTGACATTGGCGTCCACCGTGCCCACCTCACGCAGTTCGGTCGGAGACCGCTTGCGGGTCTTCTTGAAGGGGGAATCCGGTGAAGGATGCTCGGGGTCGGCGTCGGAATAGACCCCCGGATGCCCCTGGTGGAACTCCATGCGATAGGTCTTGCCGTTACGGTCAACCTCGACGTCCAGTCGGGAGCTCAGCGCATTGACCACGGAGGAGCCCACGCCATGCAAACCGCCGACGGCGTTATATGAGGAATTGCCGAACTTCGCGCCGGCATGCAGCTTGGTGAGGACCACCTCCACGCCGCTCAGACCGGTTTTGGGTTCCTTGTCGACAGGGATGCCACGACCGTTGTCGGCCACGGTGATCGATCCATCGGTGTGCAGCGTTACGATGATCCGCGTGCAGAAGCCCGCGAGCGCCTCATCCACCGAGTTGTCGATGATCTCCCAGAGACAGTGCATGAGTCCTTGGGAATCAGTGGTGCCGATGTACATACCAGGACGCTTGCGAACCGCGTCCAATCCTTCGAGAACCGCCAGGTCCTTCGCGCCGTATTCTTCCTTCTGCGCCGCCATGGCCCTCCTTCGCTAACGCGACTCGTGTATCGTCGCCTATACCGCATGCCGTCGCGGCATGCCCACATGGAAACGCTCCCCCGTATGGCGGAGGAGCGAATGAACGGAACCGGTTTCGGTCACCCGGTCACTGATCGAGGAAGTCCCTCAGCGTCTGGGAGCGGGACGGGTGACGCAGCTTCGACATCGTCTTGGATTCGATCTGACGGATGCGTTCACGGGTGACGCCGTACACGCGGCCGATATCGTCCAGGGTCTTGGGCTGGCCGTCCTCCAGACCGTAGCGCATCTTGATCACTCCGGCCTCGCGCGGCGACAGGGTTTCGAGCACCTGCTTGAACTGTTCCTGCAACAGCGAGAACGCGACCGCGTCGGACGGCGCGATGGCATCGGTGTCCTCGATCAGATCGCCGAACTCGGAATCGCCGTCCTCGCCCAACGGGGTGTGCAGCGAAATGGGCTCACGACCGTACTTCTGGACCTCCTGGACCTTCTCGACCGGCATGTCGAGCTCGCGGGCCAGCTCGTCCGGCGTGGGTTCGCGACCAAGATCCTGCAGCATCTGGCGCTGCACGCGGGAGAGCTTGTTGATGACTTCGACCATGTGGACGGGCACGCGGATGGTGCGGGCCTGATCGGCCATGGCTCGGGTGATGGCCTGACGGATCCACCAGGTGGCGTAGGTCGAGAACTTGAAGCCCTTCTTCCAGTCGAACTTCTCCACGGCGCGGATCAGACCGAGGTTGCCCTCCTGGATCAGGTCCAGGAACAGCATGCCTCGTCCGGTGTAGCGCTTGGCCAGGGAGACCACGAGTCGGAGGTTGGCCTCCAGCAGGTGGTCCTTCGCCTTGCGTCCGTCGTTCGCGGCCCATTTGAGCTCGCGCTTGCGCTTGAAGTCAAGCTGGTCGCCTTCGGTGTCCAGAAGATGCTGCGCGTACAGGCCTGCCTCGATGCGCTCGGACAGGTCAACCTCCTGCTCGGCGTTCAGCAGGCTGACGCGTCCGATCTGCTTGAGGTAATCCTTGACGGGGTCCGCGGTGGCACCGGTGGCGATCACACGACGCTTCGGGTTGCCCGAAGGGGTGTAGTTGTCGTCGTCATCCAGATCGGTGACGACGAACGCGCCCTTCTCCTTGGGCTGTTCCGGCGGCTTGGGCTTCTCCTCCTCTTCGGAGTCGTCGCCCGAGTTCTCGTCGTCGTCCGACTCCTCGATGTCGGTGTCGTCGTCAACGTCTTCGACATCGTCCTCGTCGAAATCCTCGTCGTCGATGTCCTCGACGTCGTCCAGCAGGTCGTCGCCTTCCAGCAGATCACCGTTCTGCTTGGTCGGCTCCTGCTCGGCCTTCTTGGCGGCGGCGCTCTTGCGAGTCTTCGTCGTCTTTGCGGCACCTGACGTCTTCCTGGTACGGGTCGTCTTCCGTGTTGCCTTCTCGGTGGCCAAACTTGTCCTCCTGGTTCGTCCTGTCGGCGTCTCCTATAGCACGAAGACACACTTATGGCAAGAGCAAATTGTCAACTAATAGAGTGAACCACGTTCCAAGGACGATTATTCCCGTTTGGTGGCATGAATCCATGCCGGATGGATGTCCCGTTGTACGACGCCCAGCAGAATCGTGGCCATTGTGCAGGAATCATCCACATATAGCGCCCTGAGCGAACAGGCCAGCGACTGGTCGTCCCTGCCCACCCACCACAGCAGATAGGCGAGTGCCGCCAATGGCTGTGCGCCGTAGTCCTCGGGAGCCAGCGTGATCATATGCGCCAGTGCATCGATACTGCGCTGACAGCGCTGCGGGTTCGGCGACAGGGACGGGTCCTCGAACCCGCGGGTCAACGTGTTGCACACCAGCGCGGAGCTGGATTCCGAATGCGGGTTCGTCACCAGTTCGAACAGATCGTCCTTGCTCACACCCGTCATCGGCGCAAGGATGATCGCGTCGCGCATGGCCAGCGTCTCGTTCATGCCGACGCACAGCTTCATCAGCGCTTCGGGGGCGACCTCGACAAGACCATTGACCAGCCATCGATGCCAGACATCGAACGGATCCCGGAACCAGTCGATGTCCGCCTGTCGTATTCCCTGAGTTCTGCGGTTGGCTCGGAAACGCCGCCGAAGCTCGGTGATCTCCGCGTCGTCCATTCTCATCGCTTCACGCCCCTCTGCGGTGGCGTAGGCTCCTTCCAGCGGTCTGAGCCCTACTTCGATCGTCATTGTGGTCGCCTCCTTGCGTCCGTGCTCCCGTTTCGTCCGGTCCATTCATCGGCCCGGATGAAACGGGAGTCGTATTCCGTCGTTCCTCCGTCCCGTTTCCACTATGCGTGCCGCCATCGCGCACGCCTAGTATTCGCGGCCAATGTGGTCGAATGGAAACCCCGCCCGGAATATCACCGTTTGTCAATACCGGTTCGATAGGCTGGTTAATATGACTGTTCAGGCTTCTTCGCATATCACCGGCAACGACATCGAGTCCCGCATCGGCGAACTGATCGTCCGGCACTGCTCCCCCATGAACGACGCATTGTCCGGATTCGACTGCGGACGACTGTATGACGATGTCGTCCGTCAGGCGTGTGTGTCGAGCGAAGGAGGCAAGCGGCTACGGGCACGTCTGCTGATGGCGTTCTACGATGCGCTGACCGGCACCTCGTCCGACGCGAACGCACGAGGCAGAGCACTGGATCTGGCGTGCGCCATCGAGGTGTTCCAGACCGCGGCGCTCGTGCACGACGACATCATCGACGAGGCCGACGTACGTCGGGGCAAGCCGGCCGCCCATAAGGCGCTGGCCTCAATGACAGCCGAACGATACGACGACACGACCGTCGCATCAGCGGCGTCCTTCGGATCGGGACTGGGCATCATGCTGGGCGATCTGCTCGCCACCGCCAGCGTGGACATTGTCAACGCAGCGGCCGTGGAACTGCCGAACCACGAAGGCATCATGTCGGGATTCCTCACCATGCACCGGGAAGTGGAGATCGGGCAGGTGCTCGATCTTGCCGCCGAGCACCTATCGTTGGACGATCCCGAGAATCTTGCCCGCAACTCATTGGCGGTGTTCCGTTGGAAGACCGCCAGCTACACCACCATCGCACCGATCCGTCTCGCGCTGCTGGCCGCCGGCGTCGACGGCGGCACAGCCTCCACGACGGCGGAATCGATCGGCATGCCGCTTGGTCTGGCATTCCAATTGGCGGACGATCTGCTCGACGTGGTTTCAGACCCCAAAGTGACGGGCAAGCCCGTGGGCGGCGACATTCGGGAGGGCAAGCGCACCGTACTGCTGGCCGACGCTTTGTCCGGGGCAAGCCCGGAGCAGGCGGCATATCTCCGTCGTTGCTTCGTCGCCCAGGAACGCGATGCCGAAGTCGTGCGGCATGTCATCGATTTGTTCACTGAGACGTCTGCGGTCCGTCGCTCCCGCGAGCGGATCGCGTCGCTGTGGTCGCAGACGAAGACCGCCATCGCCGATACCGGACGCGCACTTGATCTGGACGACGACGCACTGGCATCACTGCACGTCATGTGCGCACGGTTCGTTCCCGCGGATATTCGTGACTGAACGACGCAGGAGCACCAAACGGCCTGTTCACACGAACGTAGGATGAGAATATGAACGAAGCGATGGAAAATCCCGTGGGGCATGTCCTCGACGCTCGATATCAGGTGACGAGGAAGATCGCCGAAGGCGGCATGGCCACGGTGTATGAGGCGACCGACGTGCGTCTGGACCGCACGGTGGCGATCAAGATCATGCACACCCAGCTGGCGCAGGGGCCACATCGCGATCAGTTCGTTCAACGATTCCAACGGGAGGCACGTTCCGCCGCCGCCATAGCGAATCCGCACATCGTGCAGATCTATGACACCGGTGAATTCGAAGGACTCGACTATCTGGTCATGGAATACGTGCATGGCGTGAACCTGCGATACGAGATGAGCCAGCAGGGGGTCTTCACCGTCAGGGAGACGTTGCGCATTGTGGGCGAGGTTCTGGATGGGTTATCCGCCGCGCATGCCGTGGGCGTGGTGCATCGGGACATCAAGCCGGAGAACATCCTGCTCAACGACCGCGGACGGGTGCAGATCACGGATTTCGGTCTGGCGAAGGCGGCGTCCCAGGCGACGCTTGCCACCACCGGCATGCTACTGGGCACCGCCGCCTATCTCGCACCGGAAATGATCGAGAACAATCAGGCTCTTCCGCAAGGAGACCTGTATTCCGTGGGAATCATGGCATGGGAGATGCTGACCGGCGAGGTGCCGTTCGCATCCGACAACCCGGTGACCATGGTGTTCAAGCATGTGCATGAGGACATTCCCCGACTGACCGCCGACCACCCCGGCATGCCAAAGTCCATATCCGATTTCATCGCCCATCTGACGGCGAGACAGGTCGCGGAGCGCCCGGCCGACGCGGCATCGGCATTACGGGAGCTGCATGCGCTGACCACGACGCTCTCCCCCGCCGAACTGTCGTATCGAACCCGCAACAATGGGGAAACCGCAACCAGCGTACTTCCCTCGGACATGGCTTCGACGACTGGCAGCGACATGGGCCAGACGGCCACGCAGGCTTCTCCGGATGAGACGGAGACGCAAATCGTCGACGCCACTGCCGCCGATGGCGAGACTATGACTCATCAGGCGCGACAGGGGAATCTGCGGAGGATCGCCATCGTGTCGGGAGCGGCTCTGCTGTTGGCCGTCATGATAGGCGGCGGCTACGCCTGGTGGTATTTCCTTGGACCGGGTAGCTATTGGACGGTGCCGTCTGCGGACGATGTGTCCTGCGAGACCGGGCAGAACTGTTCACTCAAGGGGGCCGATTTCGCCAAGTACGAGCGCGCCCTGAAGGTGGCCGGCATCCCATATACGACCACGGGACAGTACAGTGACGATGTAGCGGAGGGATCCGTGATCTCCTCCGATCCGGCCAATGTCGGCGATCGTGTGAGTAAACGCAACGGCGACACGATGACGATCATCGTCTCCAAGGGCGTACGCGAAGCCACCATTCCCGAGGACATCACCGACGCATCGAGCGACAATGGCAAAACGCCACTGAACACATTGCAACAACTGGGATTCGACAATGTGACCCATGATAAGGAGCGGGATCAGTATTCGCTTGATGTGCCGGAAGGCGCACTGCTCAGCATCGATCCCCAGCCCGGCACCACGCTTCGTCATGGGGATCCGATCACCGTGACACTGTCCAAGGGTCCGATGCCGGTGAGCATGCCGAATATCGTGGGCGAATCCAAGGAGGATGCATTGTCCTCGCTGAACGATGCGAAGCTCAAGGTGACCACGTCGGAGATGTATTCCGATACCGTGGAGTCGGGCACGGTCATCTCCGCGTCGGTGAAGGCCGGAACCCAGATGCATTGGGGTGATTCGGTCAATATCGTCGTATCCAAGGGCCCTGAAATGGTGACGATTCCTGATGTTCGCGGCAAGAGCGAAAGCGAAGCCAAGCAGACGCTGGAAGCGCTCGGTCTGAAAGTGGAGATCACCGCTCCCCTCGGGGACCTGACACAGACCGTACGTCTGCAGGATCCCGCCCCCGGCCAGCAGGTTCGGCTACGCGACATGAAGGGCAATGCCACGACGGTGACGCTTACCGTCGTGTGATTCCCCGCTGCTGAATAGATGGATAGATCGCGGGTTGCGATGTGCAGACGGCTATCGAGCGGATAACAGCGTGGCGGGATTCCGACGTATCGTCATCGGAATCCCGCCACGTTTTCATTACCGTGTCGTCACTGCCGGGGCTGCTGCTGGGCGGCGAGACGCTCCTTCACCTTCTGGGCGTACTCATTCACATACTCCTGACCGCTCATGGCCTGAATCTCCCGGGTCACGCGGTCGGTAAGCTCACGCAGATCGTCGTGCGTCGCTTCGAGGTTGCGAGTGACGGGGATCGGACGACCATAGATCACCTGTGTGGTGCCCTTGGCGGGGATCACCGTTCCCGGCTTCTGCAGTTCCCGCGATCCGATGATCGCCGTGGGAATGATCGGGCATCCCGTTTCGAAGGCCAGTCTGGCCGCGCCGGTATGGCCCTTGTACAGACGCCCATCGGGGCTGCGGGTTCCTTCGATGTGAATGCCGAACAGATGGCCTTCCTCCAGAATCTCCCGGGCATGCTCCAAAGCGCCGAGGGATTTGGAACCACCGGAACGATCCACGGGGAACACGCCGACGGAAGTGAACCACCACTTCTTGAACTTGCCCTTGATGCCCTTGCCTTCGAAATACTCGGCCTTGCCCATGAAGTGCACCATGCGCGGGCAGGTGAGCGGGATCAGCGCATCATCGATGACCGCAAGATGATTCGCCGCGATGATGCCGCCGCCCTTGCGGGGAATGTTGTTCACGCCCTTGGCGCTTGGTCCAAGACGATGACGGGCAATGGGTCCGAATCCCTTGACGAAAAACCAATACAGCACAACGACCTCCGT
Organism: Bifidobacterium tissieri; assembly: GCF_002259645.1. Lineage (GTDB taxonomy): Bacteria > Actinomycetota > Actinomycetes > Actinomycetales > Bifidobacteriaceae > Galliscardovia > Galliscardovia tissieri. The sequence goes on along the minus strand of NZ_MWWV01000018.1, from coordinate 60,987 downwards.
ACCGCGAAAACGTCTATTTCACGGCTACAGTTATACATATGACTGGCAACAAGAATAGCAACGAGAACCGATCGCCCTCAAGCGACGGCTCAGCAAACGGCTCCGACGGGGTCGATGCCGCATGGGAGGAGTTCGTGTCCTCCCATCAGGATGAGCTTCACGACGTGGAACGGTCACGCACGGCCCGTAAATTCAACAAGGCCGCCCGCAAGGCGGAAAAGCAGGCGCAACTGAGCATCGACGACCTCAAGCCGGAGGCGTTCGCGCGCGCCGCCGGACCGCGTGATTTCGAAGGCCGCAGCTGGCTGGACACCGACGATGTCCTGAACGATGACGATTCATCATTCGTCCCCCCGAACCCGTCGATCGGCTCGGTCCGCAAATCCACAATGCTGTTTGTCGTGCTACTGGTAATCGGTGTGATCACGCTGACGGCGTCCATTCTGATCCCGGCGCTGTCCGCTTGGCTGGGAACCGCGGGCGGTGTGATGACGCTTATCGGTGCCGCTGGCATGTTCGCCCAGCACAAAGGGCATACGGAAACGCGCACCGACATGTTCGACGACGGCGCGCGCGTATAGACGACATGCAAAATCGCGGGTCTTTGGCGACCGGCCGTTACCAGCCGATTGTCAAAGACCCGCGACGGGGATCAGCATAATCCGAATCAGACGTGCAGGGCCAGATCGGCGGCACCGATCATGCCCGCATCGCCACCGGCGGTCGCCGGCAGAATCTGGGCATGCTCACGGTACGCCGCGGCCTGCAGGAATCGCACGTAGTTGTAACGCGCAGGATCGAGCAGAATGTCGCCGACAGAGACCACGCCGCCGCCGATGACGAAGACGTCAGGATCGATCACCGCAGCGATGGCGGCCATGGTACGTCCCAGCCATTCGCCGATCTTGCCGAAGGCGTACAAAGCCAGTTCATCGCCTTCCTGAGCGGCCTGGGAGACCATCTTGCCTTCCAATGCGTGCACATCGCCACCGCACAGCTCCAGCAGACGATCGGCCTTCTGCGGCATGCGGCGGATGCCGGCGCGGGCGAAACGTTCAAGAGCGTTTCCGGAGGTGTAACGCTCGGCGCAACCACGAAGACCGCATCCGCAGAAATCACCATCGGAGACCATGGGAAGATGACCGAGCTCGGCAGCCATGCCGAAGGAACCACGGTACAGTTCGCCATTGATGACGATGGCGCCGCCCAGACCGGTGCCCACGGTCAGCATGACCATGTTGCGGCTGCCACGTCCTGCACCAAGGATGTACTCGCCCCAACCGGCGCAGTTGGCATCGTTCTCCACGACCACCTTGCACTTATGATCGGTCATTTCCTCGATGCGGTCCGCCAGCGGATAGTCGATCCACTTGGCGATGTTGGCGGAAAAGCTCATCGTACGGCGATCGGCCTTGACGTTGCCGGCGGCGGAAATGCCCATCGTCGGGATCTCGTCATGCAGCTTGAGCGCCTCGTTGTAAATCTCGATGATGCATTCGTTGATCTCATCGGGATCCGTCGGCGTGGGAACACGCCACTGGCTGAGAATCTTGTCATTCTCGTCACAGACCGCGCCAGCGATCTTGGTTCCACCGATGTCAATGCCGAGCGTGTACATGTAAACCTCCATCAGTTGGCCGTGCCGGGAAGATGCTCATCACTGATTCGTCTTCCTCGACAGCAAGGAATTAGAACGTTCAACAACAGTTTCATGATAACAGCGTTTCCAGCGACACGCCGAAGCGCCTACCAAACGGTCGGTTATTAATTGCCGGCATGGAACATCGCGAGCAACAATACAGAGAACAAAAGTCCCGTTCCGAATATCCGGAACGGGACCAATGTCGATATCCGACGATTCGCGCCCGAATGCGCTGACGTCGGGTTCAGATCATATGCAGATCGCGAGGAGTCACTCATCCTTGGACTTGGCGACGGCGATCCAACGGTCGAGCAGATCCGTCGCCTTGCCGGAGTCCACGGCCTCGGCGGCGATATCGTAGGCGGCCTTGAACCGTTCCGCAAGAGTGCCCTCGGGATTCGGCAGCAGGCTGTGGTCCGCCACGATGGCGGACGCGGCGTTCAGCAACGCGGTGGTGCGGAACGGCACGTCCTTACCCGCCAGAAAATCGCGCATGGCCTGCGCGTTGTATTCCGGCTCGCCACCGCGCAGATCGGATACGACGATGCGATCGAGCCCGAGTTCGACGGTGGGATCGAATTCCGTCTCCGTGACCTTGCCATCACGAATCTCCCAGACGCTCACCGGTCCGGTCGGGGCCATCTCATCCAGCCCCTCGGAGGATGTGTACACCATGCCATCCTGTCCGCGGTTCGCATACACCTGTGCCATGATCGGGCTCATGGCACGCTTCGCGCAACCAATGGCGACGTGCTTGGGATTGGCGGGGTTGGTCAGCGGACCGAGCACATTGAACACGCAGGGAATGCCCAGAGCCGCACGGATCGGCCCCACAAAACGCATGGCCGGATGGAATGTCTTGGCGAATGCGAAGGTGATTCCAACCTCATCGGCGACCTCGCCAACGGCATCGGGGGCGAGCGTCAGTGGCAGCCCAAGCTGTTCGAGGCAGTCTGCCGCACCGCACTTGCTCGACGCCGCGCGGTTACCATGCTTGACGATTTTCACACCAGCGGCCGCTGCCACCACGGAACCCATAGTGGACAGGTTCACCGTGGATGCGCCGTCGCCACCGGTGCCGACGATATCGGTCGTTTCACCCTGCACCTTCAGCGGCACGGCATGAGCCACCATGGCCTTGGCCGCGCCGGACACTTCCTCGCTGGTGAGTCCGAGCTGCTGCTGAGTGGCCAGCACCGCGCCGACGGCAGCGGGATTGGCCTGTCCCTTCATGAGGTCATCGACGTACCACTCACTTTCCTCGGCGCTCAGATGCTCGCCCCCGACGAGCTTGGTCAGGATGGCTTTCCACGTGAATGGTTCGGACATGGCTGTTCCTCCTTGGCGCTTGTCGCGCCTGGTAAAAATTCAGTTGCCATTGTAACGACTGCATGTTGCGGGCACTAGCACCATCATGAAGGAGTCCATTATGCGAAAAGAGCTGTGATCATACGACAACGGGGAGGCCCCGGTTTCCGGAGCCTCCCCTATCGGCTATGTTGACTGCGAACCCATTGCGCTCATCACAGCCTTGCCACGAACACTGAACTCACTTCTCGTTCTTGCCGTGGCAGAGCTTGTACTTCTTGCCCGATCCGCAGGGGCACGGAGCATTACGCGGCGTACCTTCGAACGTGCGTCCATCAGCTTCCGGAGCATGCGCCTCGTTGCTCTTCGGCCTTCTGGAAGCAGGAACCTTGGCATCAGCATGGCTGATCGGCTTGGGACCGGTCACACTGCCCATTTCGGTACGGACCGGTTCGGCAACCGTGGGTTCCTCCTCAGGTTCCTCGGCCTCATCCGCGTCGGCAATCTCCGGTTCGGCGACCTCGGCCTCGTCGGCGTCCTCGTCCACAGTTTCCGGCTCGGCGGGGGCGCTGGTCTCCAATTCGTCGGTTGAGGGCTTGTCCTCGGCGTCTCCTTCGGCCTTGGCGGCTGCGGCGACGGCCTCATCCTCGTCGGCGTTGCTGTCGGGGTTCTCGGCGTGTGCGTACTGCTGGATGTCCACGTGGAACAGCAGGCGGATGGACTCCTCCTTGATGCCTTCGACCATGGAGTTGTACATCTGGTAGCCCTCGCGCTGGTACTCGGTCAGCGGGTCGCGCTGTCCCATGCCACGCAGGCCGATGCCGTCCTTGAGGTAGTCCATCTCGTACAGGTGCTCGCGCCACTTCTGGTCGAGCACGGCGAGGACCACGCGGCGTTCGAGCTGACGCATGGCGTCGGAGCCGGCGATCTTCTCGAGCCCGGCGTACTTGGCCTCGGCGTCCTCGACGATCATGCCGTGCAGCTTCTCGATGGCCTTGTCGGACTTGAGGCCCTCGACGGCCTTCTCGCCGTCCTCGACGTCCAGACCGATCGGGTAGATCTGGCCCAGCGCCTTCCACAGGCCCTTGAGATCCCAGTCGGCGGGCTTGTCGCTGCCCTGGGCGGCCCCTCTGATGTAGGAGGAGACCGTGTCGGACAGGAACAGCTTGATGTCCTTGCTGATGTCCTCGCCCTTGAGCACGAGCTGACGCTCGGCGTACACGACGGTGCGCTGCTTGTTCATCACGTCGTCGTACTTGAGAACGTTCTTGCGGATCTCGAAGTTGCGCGACTCCACCGCTTTCTGCGCGTTGCGCACGCCCTTGGACACGCTCTTGGCCTCGATGGGCTCGCCGGTGGGCATGCCCTTGGCCATCACACGGGCCACGAGCTGCGTGTTGAACAGACGCATGAGGTTGTCCTCAAGCGACAGGTAGAAGCGGGACTCGCCCGGATCGCCCTGACGGCCGGAACGGCCACGCAGCTGGTTGTCGATACGACGGGACTCGTGACGTTCGGTGCCCAGCACGTACAGGCCGCCGAGCTTCTTGACCTCCTCGTGCTCGTCCTTGACCTGAGCCTTGACGGCGGCCAGGGTCTCGGGCCACAGACGCTCATAGTCCTCCGGAGTGTCCTCCGGCGAGTAGCCCTGCCTCTTGAGCTCCTGATCGGCGAGGAACTCGACGTTGCCGCCGAGCATGATGTCGGTACCACGGCCGGCCATGTTGGTGGCCACGGTCACCGCGCCCTTGCGACCGGCCACGGCCACGACAGCGGCCTCGCGCGCATGCTGCTTGGCGTTGAGCACCTGATGCGGGATGCCGGCAACGTCCAGCAGCGAGGAGACGACCTCGGAGGACTCCACGGACGCGGTGCCCAGCAGCACCGGCTGTCCCTTGGCGTGCCGCTTGGCCACGTCCTTGACGATCGCGGCCAGCTTCTCCTTCTTGGTGCGGTAGATCAGATCGTCCTTGTCCTGACGGATCATCGGACGGTTCGTCGGGATCGGCAGCACGCCCAACTTGTACGTGTTCATGAACTCGGCGGCCTCGGTCTCGGCCGTACCGGTCATGCCCGCGAGCTTGTCGTACATACGGAAGTAGTTCTGCAGCGTGATCGTCGCGAAGGTCTGGTTCTCCGCCTTGATCTCCACGCCCTCCTTGGCCTCGATCGCCTGATGCAGACCCTCGTTGTAGCGACGGCCCGGCAGCATACGGCCCGTGTGCTCGTCGACGATGAGCACCTCGCCGCCCTGCACCACGTAGTCCTTGTCGCGCAGGAACAGCTCCTTGGCCTTGATCGCGTTGTTCAGATAGCCGATCAGCGCCGTGTTGCTCGGCTCGTACAGGTTGTCGATGCCGAGATAGTCCTCCACCTTGGTGATGCCCGGATCCAGGATGCCGACGACCTTCTTCTTCTCGTCGACCTCGTAGTCCTCGTCACGGGTCAGCTTCGGCACCAGCTTCGCGAACTGACGGTACCAGCGCGTCACGTCGCCCTCGGCCGGACCGGAGATGATCAACGGGGTACGCGCCTCGTCGATCAGGATGGAATCAACCTCGTCGACGATGGCGAAATGATGCTCGCGCTGCACCAGATCAGCCTTGTCCCACGCCATATTGTCACGCAGGTAGTCGAAACCGAACTCGTTGTTCGTGCCGTACGTCACGTCGGCGGCATACTGTTTGCGACGCTCCGGCGGCTTCTGGTCCGTGATGATGCAGCCCGTGGTCATGCCCAGGAAACGGAACACACGACCCATCAGCTCGCTCTGATAGCTGGCCAGATAGTCGTTCACGGTCACCACATGCACGCCCTTGCCCTCGAGCGCGTTGAGATAGCTCGGCAACGTGGCCACCAGGGTCTTGCCCTCACCGGTCTTCATCTCAGCGATGTTGCCCCAATGCAGGGCCGCGCCGCCCATGAGCTGGACATCGAAGTGACGCATGCCCAACGTACGCTTGGAAGCCTCGCGCACCGTGGCGAACGCCTCCGGCATGATCTTGTCGAGATCCTCGCCGTTCTCGATACGCTGCTTGAATTTGGCGGTCTGCGCCCTGAGTTCGTCATCGGACAGCGAGGAGATCTCATCCTCCAAGGCGTTGGTCGCTTCCGCCACTGACTGGAGTTTGCGAAGCTGTCGTCCTTCGCCTATACGCAGGACCTTGTCCAGAACTGCTACCACGAGTCGTCTCCTCAAGTTTGACGGTAAGTTGGCGGTCAGGCCCGATATTATTCATTCGGGCACAAACTGCAACCATACTACGCGATTGTTGCGATTTTCCCGGTTAATCGGATCAACAACGCAATGTTGGCATAAAAAACGCCCCTGGAAAAATCCGGGGGCGCTGATGTACTGATGTACTCAGAAAGAACAGGTCAGGTTCTACTTGGCCTTATCGACGTTCTCAGGGGTGTCGATCTCGAAGACGCCGTAGCTCCAGCCGTGACGGTGGTAGACGACGGACGGACGGCCGGTCTCCTTGTTGACGAACAGGAAGAAGTCGTGTCCGATCAGCTCCATCTCGTACAGAGCCTCGTCGATGCTCATCGGTTCGGCGATGTGCAGCTTGCGGCGGATGACGATCGGCGTGTCACCGACCTGCACCTCGACGGATTCGCCCGGGCCCAGATCTCCGGCCACGGCATCGGCAGGGCTGTTGCTCGGCTCTTCGACGACGGGCTCTTCGGCCTGGGGCGGCTCGACGACGCCAAGGTCGACGGGCTGCGGGTTGGTGTAGCCGCGGCGATGGTCCTTACGACGATCGCGAGAACGGCGCAGACGCAGGGTCAGCTTGTCCAGAGCCAGATCGAGGGCGCTGAACTCGTCGGCACTGGAAGCCTCGGCGCGCACGACGGTACGGCCGGCGATCACCGTGATCTCGACCTTCTTGGCGGTGTCTGCCTGACGGGGGTTGCCCTCATGGGTCACCACCACCTGGGCGCGCTGGGCATCGGGAGCGATTGCGGTCACACGATTCATCTTGCTCTCTACGACATCACGGAACCGCTGCTTGATCTGCGTGTGACGTCCGGTAACGACGATTTCCATGTGAACCTCCTTTATCGAGCGGCCGAAGCCGCTGTGGACACCTAACAGCATCTTCGCGAAAGGTTGCTTTCATCTTAACCGACAATTCATGCTTTTGTCGGAAATCCGCGCAACGAATATCATCGTTTCTTTTTATGGATTCTCCCCAACTCGTCTGATATGGGCATGGGATGTCGAGGCACATGGTATGCTTGTCCGCCGAGACCTCCTGATGGCCGCGACGGCATAAGCCGTTGAGGAACTTCCGGGCTCCATAGAGCACGATGGCGGATAACGTCCGCCCAGGGTGACCTGAGAGATAGCGCAACAGAGAACAGACCGCCGGCCTAGGCCGGTAAGGGTGAAACGGCGGTGTAAGAGACCACCGGGCCGCTGGTAACAGGGGCCGCATGGCAAGCCTCATCGGGAGCAAGGCCAAGCAGAAGGCGATAAGAGCTGCTCGCTCGTGTCTTCGGGTAGGCTGCTAGAGCTTGACGGCGACGTCAAGTCGAGATGGATGGCCATCCGCGTGACTGGTTCACGTGACAGAACCCGGGGTATCGGAGGTCTCATTTTTTCTTCCCCCGCTTGCGATCGGCATGTATTTGACCGCATATGACGTACACGATCCTGAGTTGCACGATCCCGAGTATGGGCATGAGCACCGTCAAGACGTGAATATCATCAAGCAATTCAGGCAATCATGCAATAGACACGCGGGGTGGCCGACACCTGCCATGCGGTATCTGCCGACCACTCCACGTAACAACCACACCCCGCGTAACAACCCTATGATTTCCATGCGCTCTACGCGTCACATGTCGTCATCGTCACCGGCACGGAACAGATCGGCCGCGACCTGACGGATCAGACTCGGATCATGACCCTTTCTGCTTCCGGCCGACCATAGTCGTCGCAGTCGTTTCTCGCGTTCCATGCCTTGAGTGCGACGCGCCACGACACGCCCAAGCTCGTACGCCGACTCCACGAACTCGCCGTCCTCGGCGGCCTCGGACGCCACCCGGGATGCGAGCGACCGGGCCACTCCCCGACCCATCATTTCACGTACCGTCCCTCGCTCCCCAAGATGGCGGGACAGACAGTACCTAACCATGGACCGCGCATACTGTTCGTCGTCAATCAGACCGGATCGGATCAGCCCATTCACCACGTCGGCAATGGTCGACCCTGCGTATCCTTTGCGCTCGAGCCGTTCGAACATCTCTCCCGACGAGCGCGGGGCCGCGTCGAGCAGGCATAACGCGGCCTCACGGCATGCATCGGCATCATGCGGATTTTCCGGCCCTTCTCCGAGATTGCCGCGGGAGCCGAATCCGCCGCGTCGGGGTGCGGTCCTTTTCCGCCCCCGACCACGAACGAGATGTCCGTGGCCGGAATCCACGTCGGAAACGGCCTCCGATCCGTCAATGACAGACGCGGCGAGCTCAGCAGAATCGGCAGCTTGAATACGGACGGGATTCGAACGAAGAAAATCCTCTGCGGAGATCACATCAAGCCTTTGCAGCGGACTTAGAAGCTGCGGGCTTGGTATCGGGGGCTCCCTGACCTTGGGCGGCCGGACCATCGGGGGCCTTGCCGGAAGCCTGATTCTCGTCGTCGGCATCCGACGGCTGAGCATCACGTTCATCCGGCTGCTCCACACCAAACGACACCTTGACCTTGTGCTCGATCTCGTCGGTAAGTCCCGGGTTGTCCTTGAGGAACTGGCGGACCTTCTCCCTGCCCTGACCGAGCTGGTCCTCGTCATAGGTGAACCAGGAACCGGATTTCTTGACGATGCCGCTCTGCAGAGCCATGTCCAGCACGGAGCCTTCGCGGGAAATGCCCTCGCCGTACAGCACGTCGAATTCCGCGGACTTGAACGGCGGTGCCATCTTGTTCTTGACGACCTTGACTTTGGTGCGATTGCCGACCGCATCGTCGCCGACCTTGATCGTCTGGATACGCCTGATGTCCAAACGCACCGACGCATAGAACTTCAGCGCCTTACCACCGGTGGTGGTCTCGGGGGATCCGAAGAACACGCCAATCTTCTCACGGAGCTGGTTGATGAAGATCGCGGTGGTTCCCGCCTGCGCCAGGGCTCCGGTCATCTTGCGCAGCGCCTGACTCATCAGCCTTGCCTGCAGACCCACATGGCTGTCGCCCATATCGCCCTCGATCTCGGCCTTGGGCACCAATGCCGCCACGGAATCGATGACGATGACATCAAGGGCACCGGAACGGATCAGCATATCGGCGATCTCCAACGCCTGCTCGCCATTGTCCGGCTGGGAGACGATCAGCGCATCGGTATCGACGCCAAGTTTGCGGGCATATTCAGGATCAAGTGCATGCTCGGCATCGATGAACGCCGCCACACCGCCGTTCTTCTGCGCATTGGCCACCACATGCAACGCCAACGTGGTCTTGCCCGATGACTCGGGGCCATAGACCTCCACGATTCTGCCCTTCGGCAGACCTCCGATGCCCAGAGCCAGGTCCAAGGCCAACGATCCGGTGGGAATGACCTCAACGTTCTGAATGGGCTTGTCGCCCAAGCGCATGGCCGAGCCCTTACCGAAACTCTTCTCCACCTGTGCCAGTGCCGTATCCAGAGCCGCCTGCCTCCGTGCAGCCAGCTGATCGGCCGAATCCTTCTTAGTCTGCTGTGCCATCAGTGTCTCCTTGCAACGTTTCCGACGTTTTCACCGTACGCACGGCGACGTCGAAAACGCCAGCCGCTCCGATGATGTGAACAAACGGAACCCCCTCCATCCATGACGACATTGATGATATCCAAATCAAGGCCAGAGTGCATCCGCATGTTCGATAGCTACCTCTGACTATAGCCGAACATTTGTTCGAAGTTGTACGACACTCCGAAACAACACAAAAAACACGCACAAAACCATGGCATCAGAAACTACCGGCCGGCATCGGCGGTGCGTTATGACCCTTCCCCCATCTGCGAGAGTCCGGAACATCCATCTGATCGCACAGCACATTCCACACCACGCGTGGCTGCACACCGGCCTCCAATGCCTCGACCGGCGTCATCGCGTCAAGCGCCGTCAGACTTTGATCACGGGACAGGCTTCGGCCGTAGGAATGGCCGAAGACCTCATCCACCAATTGCCAGAATTCACGTTCCTTCATGCCGAATAAGCCTAGCTGCGGGATTCCACCTCGCGAACGCGGTCGGCGACCATCACCAGCATGTCGCTCAGCCGCACACCGAGAGCCTGGGTGATCGACACCAGCAGTTCGGAGCTGGCTTCCTTCTGTCCGCGTTCCACTTCGGAAAGGTAGCCGAGGGAGACACCGGCCTTGCCGCTCACCTCGCGCAGCGTCTTGTGGTCCTTGGTGCGCAGTGAACGCAGCACCTCGCCGATGACCTTGCGCAGCGAGATCTGCCCGTCACCATTCGCCACAACACGAGCGCGTTCCGCGTCATTGGCCTTGTCCGCCATACCGTCCTCGCGATCGGCATTGGCCCACATGCGGCTGAGTGCCGCCTGACGGTCGTCCTTAGCCTTCTTGGCCGCACGGGCACGCAGAATCTGCTGCTGCGCGAAAGCGACGGCACGCTTCTGCGCCGGCGTGAGATTCTTTGCCATGGCCTTGCCATCCGGAACGGCGACCGCGGAACGTTCCGCGGAACGCATCTTGATTTCGTTGTCGTAGCGTGTTGCCGTAGTCGTCATATCCACTCCTTTGTCCAACCCGTTTTCTCGAAATTCTCTATCTAGCACAACCGATGGCAGGACGGGATATTCCGCTTTCGGTATCAAATGTGATTCACTTCACAGGACCAATGCGCTACCCACATTCGATCACGGCAACATCTGATACCATCCGACGGACGATTGACGAATCAGCCAAGCAATTCGTTCAACCGTTCGAGAACCGCCTCGACCGTACGCAGACGCACCTGCCCTCGCGTACCGGAAAGATGCAACTCGCGTGCTTCCACGGTGCTTTCCCCCGAACGCCCATCACATGGCAGACTCAGTCCAATGTAGACCAGCCCGGCCGGCTTGTCGCCGTCTGGCCCCGGACCGGCGACGCCTGTAGTGGCAAGCCCGACCACCCGATCACGATATTCGGGAAGCGTGGTATACAGCTTCGCCGTATCACGGGCCATCTGCATGGCCACCTGCGGATGAACCGCGCCTTCGCGCTCCAGCAGACCCGAGTCCACGCCAAGAATACCTGCCTTGGCGTGAATATCGTAAGTGACCGCGGAGCCGAGGAACACCTTGGATGCGCCGGGGATTCGGACGAACGCGTCGGCGAGCAGACCGCCGGTCAGCGATTCGGCTGCTGCGATGAACAGGGACCGTTCTTCGCAGATGCGTAATGCTTGCGCCGCGAGGTCGTCCCTTCGCTCCCGAGCTTCGGAATCGGGGCTCATCGCGCGTCCCCGGCACTGGATGACTTCGGCTTGACGAGCGCGCCCTTGAGATATTCGTATCCCGAGTAGAGGCACAGCACCAAGGCGACGACGAGCAGCGCGTAGGCAAGCAGATAGTACCAACGGACCCAGCCGGTAAACACGCCATCGGCACCGGCGCCTGTGCCGGACAGCGACCACATGGGCACCATGTAGAACGACAGCGCCACGGACTGGAACACGGTCTTGAGTTTGCCCGGCCAGGCAGCAGCGATCACCTTGCCGCCGGTGTCGATGATGAAGAAACGCATGACGGTGATGCCGATCTCCCTGATTAGGAAGAGCGCCGTGATGAGCCATGCCAGCGGAAACTCGGCGAACACGGATAGCACAATTAACGCGGAGCACATGAGCAGCTTGTCGGCGATGGGGTCCATGAGCTTGCCCAGTTCGGTGACCTCGTTGCGAGACCTGGCAAGATAGCCGTCGATCTTGTCGGTGCTCGCCGCCACGATGAACAGCACCGCCGCCACCCATCGCAACGTCAGATCGTCACGCCCCAGAGGGCCTGCCAGCACGGTCAGCACAATGTAGGCGATGACGAGCACGATGCGGGCGTAGGTGACGAGATTCGCCGGCGTGTTCCACCCCACCAACAGGGGATTCTTTGCCTTCTGCGACGCGTTGTTCTTGTCTGACATCGTTCACTCCTCGATCCGCTTGCATGGCAGATGTTCGCGGATCATCAACCGAAAAGCTTATCTGCGATTCCCTAGGGTAGCGCATGGTATGCCGCCCCGCCTCGGGGAAACGCATACGGCGATCGTTCTCGCCCCGTCATTCCCCTGCTGGGTTGGCACCGCCCTCGGATTGCGGCTGCGAGGGCGTGATCGACGAGGTCTCCCCACGGATGAACGCCAATACCTGTGGAAGATCCTGCGGCTGGACGAGCACCTGACGCGCCTTCGAGCCCTCGGAGGGGCCCACCACTCCTCGTGATTCCAGAAGATCCATGAGCCGTCCGGCCTTGGCGAATCCGACGCGAAGCTTGCGCTGCAGCATGGATGTCGATCCGAACTGGGAGGTGACCACCAGTTCGGCCGCCTGCAGCAACACCTCCATATCGTCGCCGATGTCCTCGTCCGGTTCGAGACCGCTCTTCTCCGCCTCCTTGGCCATCTGCTCGATATCCTCGCGATACTTGGGCTTGCGCTGGGTGCGTACGAAATCCACCGCCGCGCGGATCTCGGATTCCGAGACCCACGATCCCTGCACACGCTTCGGCTTGGCCTCGCCCATCGGCAGGAACAGGGCGTCACCCTGGCCGATGAGGCTTTCGGCACCCGTGGTGTCGAGGATGACCCTGGAATCGGTGGCCGAGGAGGTGGCGAAGGCCAGACGCGAGGGAATGTTCGCCTTGATGAGACCGGTGACCACGTCAACGGACGGGCGCTGCGTCGCCAGCACCAGATGTACGCCGGCGGCTCGTGCAAGCTGCGTGATGCGCTGGATCGAGCTTTCCACGTCGTTCTTCGCCACCATCATGAGATCGGCCATCTCGTCAACGACCACGAGAATGTACGGGTAAGGGGCGATCTTGCGATTGGAGCCCTCGGGCGCATGCACCTTGCCCGCGCGCACGGCCTCGTTGAAGTCCTTGATGTGACGGAATCCGAAATACTGCAGATCGTCGTATCGGGAATCCATCTCCTTGACCACCCACTCCAACGCCTGCGCGGCCTTCTTCGGATCGGTGATGATGGGAGTGAGCAGATGCGGGATTCCGGCATAGGCGGACAGTTCCACGCGCTTGGGGTCGACCATGATCAGACGCACCTGTTCCGGGGTGGCACGCATGACGATGGAGGTAAGCATGGAGTTGATGAAGCTGGACTTTCCCGAACCGGTGGCACCGGCCACGAGCAGATGCGGCATCTTGGTCAGATCGGCGGTGACGAATCGTCCCTCCACGTCCTTGCCCACGCCGGCGAGCATGGGGTTATGGTCACGGATGGCCTCGTCGCTTCTGAGCACGTCGCCCAGATGCACGATCTCGCGATCGACGTTCGGGATCTCGATGCCGATGGCCGACTTGCCTGGGATCGGTGACAGGATACGTACGTCGGAACTCGCCACCGCATAGGCGATGTTCCGTCGAAGATTGGTGACCTTCTCCACCTTGACGCCGGGGCCGAGTTCGACCTCGTACTGGGTGACCGAGGGACCACGCAGGAATCCCACGACCTTGGCGTCGACCTTGAACTGCTGGAAGGTGGAGCGCAGCGCGGCGATCACCTTGTCATTGGCCGGGGTGCGTGCCGCGTGCGGCTTGCCATGGGCAAGCAGTTCGAGATCGGGAAGATGGTACTCATAGCCGTCGGTGGGCACGGGTTTTGCGTCTGTCCCCGCCGGGGTTGCGGATGCGGGACCGGCAGCGGCTGTCGCAGGCGCGGCTCCCGGGACGGCATCCGCATTGGCCGCCGGAGCGGCGACTGGCCGCGGCATCTCGTCTGACGTCGTCCCCGAGATGACGGGATCCGCGGCGGGTGCGGAGACGATGGGCGATCCCTGACTGAGCACAGTGGTGCCGGATGGCCCCTCCTCCCCCGTCGCGACCGGATCAAGTATGGCTGTGGCCCACGGGTCGACACCCATGGCACGGGTCTCCGGCTCCGGATGCGCGGCGGGACCGCCGGCGGAGGATACGGATCGTGGCGCGTGCGCCGGGAGTCCATCAACGGACTCCACGGTCGTTTCGGCGCTGTCGCCGTGGGAACGTGCGGCCTTGTCGAATGCGGTGTCGGCGGCATACGAATCAAGCTTGCCGTCATCGTCCTTGGCTCCCAAAGTGCCTGAGAACAGACGTCGCCACCATGTCTTCCATGATGAACCGTCGGAACGGTTTTCGGACTTCGCCGGTTCGTCATGGGTGGGAACGCCGTCGGCAAGCACCAGCGTTTCTTCATTGGCAGCGGCCGGGGTATCGGTTCCCCGATCTTTCCGATCGGATTTGCCGGACGATTCGTCAGCGGCCTTTCTGTCGTGTTCATCCTCCATACGAAGTCGAAGACTATGCCCGTATGAGGAGATATCGGTCATGGTGATGCCGGTGATCAGCAGCAACGACAGCAGTCCCACGATGACGAACAGAATGACGGAGAACGCCTTGGACAATCCCCAGGTCAGCGGGGAGCCGAACGCGAACCCAAGAACACCTCCGGAGCCCTGCACCATGGCCAGATCGAACCCGTGAACGTTACCGATGCGAACGGCGTCGATGATGGAACACACCGACCACAGCAGCAGACCCAGACCCGCCAGTACTCGCGGCTTGTTAAGAGACCGTAGCGTGGAGCTGACAACGCAGAGTGCGGCATACAGCAGTATCACCGGCAGCAGTACGCTCATCATACCGAACAACGTGGCCGCGATGGCGTGCAGGAACCGGCCGATCGAACCATTGACACGGAACCATTCACTGGCGCAGAACAGCACCGCGGCCACCAACAGACCGAAAAACAGCATGGTGCGGTGCCACGCCGACTCGGGGCCGGCAGACAAGGGTTGCCGTCCCTGACGGCCTCCCCCATTCGACGATGTCCTGCGTGAACTCGTGGTTCGGCTCGTAGTCGAGCGTGGAGATGATTTCTGTGCCATAGCACTGCCCGATAATACCGTCCAGTCAGGAAACAGTTGGCCGCTGCCCATGATATTCACATCATTCGGCCGTTCCCGAGGCAACCGCGGCCGGCAATAAGGACGTTAGTCGATATCGCCGAGATGATGCTGCACGTACTCGTCCGCCTGCGCGTCGATCGCATCGTAATCACCGGCATCGGCGTGCTGGACGATACCCATGGCATTGTCCAGCAGGGCGGGATTGAGCGCCTGCAACCAGTGGATGCGCGGGTCCCGACCGAACCATCCCATCTGCTTGCGGGCGAGGCGGCGGGTTTTCTGCGCGATATCCGCAAACGCCTCGTTCTCGTCGATGAGCCCGTCGAGCACATCGATCATCTGCTGGTAGCCCAGAGCCCTGGCGGCGGTGGGACCGAGATGGTCACGCAGCCGTTCCGCCTCGGCGAGGAAGCCCTGATCACGCATGGCGATCGTGCGTTCGGCGATACGGCGGTCCAGTTCCTTCCGCGGCAGGTCAAGACCGATCTGCACGGTGGGAATGACATACCGATATCTCGGCAGGCTCGCGGAAAATGGCCGGCCGGTGATCTCGATGACCTCCAACGCGCGGATGGTACGGCGTACGTTATGGGCATCCATTCGGGATGCAGCCTCGGGATCCTTGGCCGCCAGCTCCTCGAACAACCGGCCCGGCCCCTCCTCCTCGGCCCGCCGCTCCAGCCTCGCACGTACCTCGGGATCGGTTCCCGGGAAGGAGATGTCATCGATCGCGGCCCGTGCGTACAGGCCGGAACCGCCGACGAGGATCGGACGGATTCCACGGGACAGCAGATCGTGGATGCATTCACGTGCCAGTGCCTGAAAACGCGCCACGGTCATGGTGTCATCCGGTTCGATGATGTCGAGCAGATGATGCGGAACCGCGGCCTGCTCCTCGGCCGACGCCTTGGCCGTGCCGATATCCATGCCCCGGTACATCTGATAGGCGTCGGCGTTCACGATCTCCGCGTGCTGCCCGCGATCCGCGAGCGCCTTGGCGAGCGCGATGGCCAGTCCTGTCTTGCCGGATGCGGTGGGACCGATGATGGAGACCACTCGCATGGAGACGGACCGCGGTGCCGTCGATCGGGGCTCGATGCCGGAATCAGTGACGGACGGCATAGGTCTGCCCTGCCTTCGGATCGGGATCGGCAATGATGTAGTGGTCGGCGGCGCGCGTGACCGTTGCGGTGACGAAGTCGCCGACCTGCGGGATGGGCCCGCCCTCGGGGATGCCGATATGGGTGAGCACGCCAGTGCGCTCGCGTCCGGTGACGCGATGGGTCGTTTCGTCCCGTCGTCCCTGGGTGGCGGCGACCATCACCTCGACGTCGCGTCCTTCGAATCCCTTCATGTTCTCGACGGTAAGCCTCTCCTGCAGCGCATGCAGTCTGTCATAACGCTCGCGGACCACCTCGTGGGGCACCTGTTCCATCACCGCGGCGGGAGTGCCCGGGCGAGGCGAGTATTCGAAGGTGAAGGCGGAGGAGAATCTGGCCTGTTCGACTACGCGCATGGTCTGTTCGAAGTCCTCGTCGGTCTCCCCCGGGAATCCGACGATGATGTCGGTGCTGATCTGGGCATCCGGCATGGCCGCACGGACACGTCCGAGGATGTCCATGAACCTGGCCGAACGGTAGGACCGACGCATGGCGCGCAGGATGCGATCGGAACCGGACTGCAGGGGCATGTGCAGCTGATGCATGACGTTGGGGGTTTCGGCCATGGCCTCGATCACGTCGTCGGTGAAGGCGGCGGGGTGTGGCGAGGTGAAGCGCACACGTTCCAAACCGTCGATCGTGCCGCAGGCGCGCAGCAGTTTGGAGAAGGCCATGCGGTCGCCCATGGAATACCCGTATGAGTTGACGTTCTGTCCGAGGAGCGTCACCTCCTTGGCCCCTTCGCTGACGCAGCGCTGGATCTCCTCGAGGACGTCGCCAGGGCGGCGGTCGCGTTCCTTGCCGCGCACCGCGGGCACGATGCAGAACGTGCAGGTGTTGTTGCATCCCACGGAGATCGACACCCATGAGGAGATCCTGGATGCGCGGGATGTGGGCAGCTGACTGGGGAAGTATTCGAGGTCCTGGGAGATCTCCACCTGAGAATGGCCTGCGGCGCGCGCATCGTCCAGCAGCTTGGGCAGTGATCCGATGTTCTTGGTGCCGAAGACCGCATCGACCCAGGGGGCTCGACTGGTGATGCGCTCGCGGTCCTTCTGGGCCATGCACCCGCCAACGGCGATCTGCATATGCGGCCGCCGGCGTTTCAGCTTGGCCCAAAGGCCGATGGTGCCGTACATGCGTTCGGTGGCGTTCTCGCGCACCGCGCATGTGTTGAGTACGATCAGATCGACGTCCTTGGCCTGCACCTGTTCGTCCGTGGCCTGCACGTAGCCGTCGGATTCCAGGACTCCGGCGATGCGTTCGGAATCGTGGACGTTCATCTGGCATCCAAGTGTGTGCACATAATATACGCCCTTGCCTCGGGCCTTGGAGATCGCCCCGTCGTCCGTTCCCGTGAGCGCGGCTGCCGGCAGGGGGTTTCGTTCCTCGATCGTCATCATGTCCTCATTCATAACGACCCATCCTACCGACTGACTTGGAGCGGCATGGAATGACGGATCGGGGCATCATGCCGTCATTCGCCGCCGGACGTCGGTTCATGTGTTTCCCCATCATAAAATGAACATATGTGCACTATTTTAGGTGGACGTATGTAAAAAACGGTGATATGATAAAACGGTAAACCCGCCAACGAAGGCGGAATCACACAGGGAAGGAACACCAGAAATGCTCACCCAGTCCCAGCTCGCCAAGTACATGGACCACACACTGCTCAAGGCAAACGCCACCGAGGACATGATCGACAAGGTCGTGGCCGAGGCCATCAAGTACAACACCGCATCCGTCTGCATCAACCCCTACTGGATTCCCCGCGTGCACGCCGCGCTCGCCGGCACTGACATCGCCACCTGCACCGTCATCGGCTTCCCTCTGGGCGCCAACACCACCGAGACCAAGGTGTTCGAGACCAACGACGCCATCGACAAGGGTGCCGACGAGATCGACATGGTCATCAACATCGGCGAGCTCAAGGCCGGGCATGATGACGTGGTGCTCGCCGACATCACCGCCGTGGCCGAAGCCACCCATGCCAAGGGCAAGCTGCTCAAGGTGATCATCGAGACCGCGCTGCTCACCGACGACGAGAAGATCCGCGCCAGCAAGCTCACCGTGCAGGGTGGCGCCGACTTCGTCAAGACCTCCACCGGCTTCTCCACCGCCGGTGCCACCGCCCCCGACGTCAAGCTGATGCGCGAGGCCGTAGGCCCCGACTTCGGCGTGAAGGCCGCCGGCGGCATCCACAACCTGGCCGACGCCTACGCCATGATCGAGGCCGGCGCCACCCGACTCGGCGTCTCCGCATCCGTGGCCATCCTCGAGGAAGCGGCCCGTCAGTAGTCGAAAAGACCACATCATGGCCGATGCGTCGTAGTCAATACGCCGGTCACCATCATCAGTCGTCCGGCACGGGACCCAACCGCGACCCGGAGCCGGACGACACCATCGACGGAATCAACATCACCAACCATCAATCACCATGCGACCTTCAACGACGAAGGAAGGACGACGAATGTCATACACCTACAAACGTGTGCTCACGATCGCACTCGACTCCATCGGCATCGGCGAGGCTCCCGATGCCGCCCGCTTCGACGACGTCGGAGCCGACACCCTCGGCCACATCGGCAAGTTCTTCGATGGAAAACTGCATCTGCCCAATCTCGCCCGCATCGGTCTGGGCAACATCCGCGCCGACGATCCGATCATGGGCGTGCCGCCCGCCGAGCCGGCGGAAGGCTGCTTCGGCAAGATGACCATCACCTCCCATGGCAACGACTCACTCGACGGTCACTGGGAAATGATGTGTCTTCCCGTGCGATTCGAGATGGCGACATTCCCCGACGGATTCCCGCAGCACATCGTCGACGATCTCGAACGGTTCTCCGGACGCAAGGTCATCGTCAACAAGCCGTATTCCGGCACGGAGGTGATCCACGACTACGGCGAGCATCAGATGGCCACCGGCGATCTGATCCTGTACACCTCGGGCGACTCCGTGCTGCAGATCGCAGCGCATGAGGACGTGATCCCGGTCGACGAACTGTACCGCATCTGCGAATATGCACGTACTCTCATCAACGGCCCCGAAATCGTCATGGGACGCGTGATCGCCCGCCCGTACGTCGGACCGGACAAGGACCACTTCACCCGCACGTCGAACCGTCACGACTATGGACTCGAGCCGATCAAGCCGACCGTGCTGGACTTCCTCAACAAGGCCGGATACGACGTGCTCGCCGTGGGCAAGACCAACGACATCTTCTCCGGACACGGCATCACCAAGGGATGGCGCAACAAGAGCAACATGGACGGCATGGACCATGTGGACGAGGCCATGGCCTCGGACTTCACCGGACTGTGCTTCACCAACCTGGTCGACTTCGACGCCATGTACGGACACCGCCGCAACGCCCAGGGCGATGGCGAAGCGCTGATGGCGTTCGACGAGCGGCTCGGCCACGTGATGGACAACATGCACGACGACGATCTGCTGCTCATCACCGCGGACCACGGCAACGACCCCACCTACAAGGGAACCGACCACACCCGCGAATACGTGCCGATCCTCGCCTACTCCCCCGGCATGCCGAACCCCGGAACCTCGCTTGGCATCCGCGACACCGCATCCGACATGGGAGCCACCATCCTCGACAACTTCGGCGTCGAAGGCAACGGCGAAGGCACCAGCTTCCTCGAACAGATCAGCTGATCCGAACCGCAATCCCGATCCATAACCCGGATTCGGACCGACCCGAATCCGGTCATCATCAACAGGAACCCGTAGCAAACAAGAAAGGACCATCATCATGGCCACTCCCCACATCGAAGCAGAACCGGGCGATTACGCCGACGTCGTGCTCATGCCCGGAGATCCGCTCCGCGCCAAGTACATCGCCGAGACCTTCCTCAAGGACGTCGTCCAGGTCAACGGCGTACGCAACTGCCTCGGATTCACCGGCACCTACAAGGGCCACAGGGTATCCGTCCAGGCCAGCGGCATGGGCATCCCCTCGCTGTCGATCTACACCAACGAGCTCGCCACCATCTACGGCGTGAAGACCATCATCCGCGTCGGATCCTGCGGCGGCATGGCCCCGGACGTGAAGCTGCGCGACGTGCTGCTCGCATCCGGCTCGACCACCGACTCCGCCGTGGTGACCAACACGTTCGGCCATGGCGTGCACTATGCACCGCTGGCCAACTTCGAGCTGCTCGACACCGCCTACCATGTGGCCAAGGAGCAGGGCGTCAACGTGAAGGTGGGCGACATCTTCGCCGCCGACCGCTTCTACAACGACGAACTCGACATGAAGAAGCTGGCCGACTATGGCGTGCTCGGCACCGAGATGGAATCCGCCGGACTCTACCTGCTCGGAGCCAAGCTCGGCTTCCGCGCGCTGTCGATCCTCACCGTCTCCGATCTGATCTTCGGCGAAGGCAAGACGACCAGCGAGGAACGCGAGAAGACGTTCAACGACATGATCACGATCGCGCTGGAAACCGCGATCGCCGGCAAGTAGCCCACGCGAGACCGGAAACGGTCATAGAAGCGTCTGCGACATACCGCATGACCACCGACAACCACGACGAAGGAGGGACGGAAGATGGACACCAAGGCGCGGAAGAACGCCGACAGCCTCAGGGTCGCAAAGCTGTACTACCAGCAGGATTACAGCCAGAACGAGATCGCCAAGATCATGTCCATCTCCCGCCCCACCGTCTCGCGGCTGCTGCAGTACGCCAGGGACATGGGACTGGTCCGCATCGAAATCTCCGATCCCATGACCGACGCGACCGAAATGGCCGACGGCATCCAGCAACGATACGGGCTGCACAAGGTGATCGTCGTGCCGATTCAGGGGGTGGCGCCCAAGGACCAGCTCGACACCGTGGCCCAGGCCGCGGCGCTGTACCTCGAAGGCATCGTCCGTGACGACGACGTCATCGGCATCGGATGGGGGCGCACGCTCTACAGCATCGGCAGCCATCTGGCACCGAAGGACGTACGTCGCGTGAGCGTGGTGCAGATCAAGGGCTCCGTATCGAACACGGAAAGCAACAACTACGGCTTCGAAAGCGCCAACGCGTTCGCGAACGCATTCCATACGCTGCCGCAGTACCTGCCGCTTCCCGTGATCTTCGAGCACATCCAGACCAAGGAACTCGTGGAGCGTGAGACCTACATCCGGCGCATCATCGACATGGGCCGACGGGCGAACATCGCCGTGTTCACCGTGGGAACCGTACGCGACTCCGCCCTGTTGTTCCGCCTCGGCTACCTGACCGGGGAGGAGCAGCACCGCCTTCAGGAGGTCGCGGTGGGCGACGTGATCTCACGATTCATCGACACGCACGGCAATCCCGCGGACGAGGACATCAACCGCAGAACCGTGGGCATCGATCTCGACGATCTCAGAGCCAAACCGCATTCCATCCTCGTGGTCGCATCCCCGTCCAAGGTGCCGGCCACGCACGGCGCACTGGTCGCCGGATACGCCAACACACTGGTGATCGATCAGGTCAGCGCCGCTGAACTGCTGGATCAGCCGATGGCGAAACGTTAGTCAGACAACCACAAGACCACATCACGACAGACCACATCACGACAAAGGAGTCACATCATGCGTATGGTCGACGTCATTGACGCCAAACGCAACGGCGGCGCACTGACCGCCGAACAGATCAAATTCTTCGTCGACGGCTACACCGCCGGCGACATCCCCGACTATCAGGCGAGCGCCCTGCTTATGGCCATCTGGTTCAACGGCATGAGCGACGAGGAGACCCGCAACCTGACCATGGACATGCTGCACTCGGGCGACCGGCTCGACCTGTCCGACATTCCCGGCGTCAAGGTGGACAAGCACTCCACCGGCGGCGTGGGAGACAAGGTGAGCATTCCGCTCGCCCCGCTGGTCGCGTCGCTGGGCATCATCGTGCCGATGATCTCCGGCCGTGGTCTGGGCCACACGGGCGGCACCCTTGACAAGCTCGAGGCAATCCCCGGGTACACCGTGGAGATCGAGGAGGAGGCGTTCAAGCGCCAGCTGCGCGAAGTGGGATGCATCATCGCCGGAGCCACCGGCAACATCGCCCCGGCCGACAAGAAGATCTACGCGTTGCGCGACGTGACCGACACCGTCGACTCGATCCCGCTGATCGCCGGCTCGATCATGAGCAAGAAGATCGCCAGCGGCACCGATGCGCTGGTCATGGACGTCAAAACCGGATCCGGCGCGTTCATGAAGCGCGAGGAAGATGCCGTGGCGCTCGCCCACGCGTTGGTGAACATCGGCAAGGGTGTGGGCATGAACGCCATGGCCGTGATCTCCGATATGAACCAGCCGCTTGGCCGCGCCATCGGCAACGCCCTGGAGATCGAGGAATCGATCGCCCTGCTCAAGGGCGAGGGGCCGGATGATCTGCTCGACATCGTGCTCACCATCGGCAGCCAGATGACCGTGATGGCCGGCAAGGCTGAATCTCTGGAGGAAGCACGCGCCATGCTCGAGGAGAATATCGCCAACGGCAAGGCACTGGAACGCTTCCGCATGATGATCGAGGCGCAGGGCGGCGACGGTCGGGTGGTCGACGATCCGACGATCATGCCGCAGGCGAAATACCACATTCCGGTGTCCGCCGAATCGGACGGCGTGATCGCCTCGATGCGCGCCGACGAGATGGGCGTGGCGTCCATGATGCTCGGCGGCGGACGCGCCACCAAGGACGACAAGCTCGACTATGCGGTGGGGCTGACACTGGATCGCAAGGTGGGTGACACGGTGAAGGCCGGCGATCGCCTGCTGACCATCCATGCCAACCGAGAGGATGTCGAGAACGTCAAACGCCTGATCCTCGACAACATCGTCATCGGTGACCATGCCGAACCCATTACGCTGATCCATCAGGTCATCGTCTGAGGCATGCAATCAAGACATAATCAAGGCATATCGGATATCCAATAACCGGAACACTTCTAGAGTACGCTGGAAACCGTTCCGGAGAGAGAGAACGGCCCGGCGCATTCCGTCATCCACTAAGACCGTGGAATCGGCCGTCTCCCGGCATAAGGAAAGAAGGAAAACATGTATCTAGCCGTCAATATTCTGGGCCTGCTGGTCTTCCTGGCCCTGGGGTGGGTGTTCTCCCACGACCGCAAAGGCATCGATTGGAAGTCCGTCGGCTGCATGGTGGTGCTGAACCTCGCCATCACCTGGCTGCTCACCAGCTTCCAGTGGGGACGTGACGCCGTCAAGGCAGCCGCCGACGGATTCGCCTGGATCGTCAACATCTCGTACAAGGGCATCAACTTCGCCGTGGCCAACTGGGTGGGCCCCACCGGCACCGACCCCGCTCCGGTGAACTTCATCGTCAGCGCCCTGCTGCCGATCCTGCTCATCGTGCCGCTGTTCGACATCCTCACCTACATCGGATTCCTGCCATGGATCATCAAGTGGATCGGCCGTGGCCTGAGCTTCATCACCCGTCGTCCGAAGTTCGAAACCTTCTACGCCGTCGAGATGATGTTCCTCGGCAACACCGAGGCACTGGCCGTCTCCAAGATCCAGCTGCAGCGCATGAAGGCCGGCCGTAACGTGACGCTGGCCATGATGTCGATGAGCTGCGTGACCGCCGCCATCATCGGCTCCTACATCCAGATGGTCCCCGGTGAGTTCGTGATCACCGCCATCCCGCTGAACTGCATCAACGCCCTGATCGTCAGCCACATGCTCTACCCGGTCACCGTCACCAAGGACGAAGACGTCATCTACACGCTGGGCGACCCCGCTTCCGAGGACGACGTTCCGGAGCTGACCGAAGCCGAGCAGCAGGCAAAGGACAAGGCCGTGGCCGAGTACAACGCCCTGCCCTGGTACAAGAAGATCTACAAGCACGACCCGGCAGCCCCGAAGAAGGAGCCGTTCTTCTCCTTCCTGGGCGACTCGATCCTGGGTGCCGGCAAGCTGATCCTCATCATCACCGCCAACGTGATCGCCTTCGTGGCGCTGGCCGGTCTGATCGACGCCTTCCTAGGCATGATCTGGGACAAGCTGTCGCTCGAATCCATCCTCGGCGTGGTCATGTACGTGCCCGCCTGGCTGCTGGGCCTCGACCCGGGCACCGCCTGGGAGTTCTCACAGCTCATGGGCCTCAAGCTCGTGACCAACGAGTTCGTCGTCATGGGCCAGATCACCGGCGAGGTCGCCTCCTACGCGGCCCACTACAAGGCCGTGCTCACGGTGTTCATCACCTCCTTCGCCAACTTCTCCACGCTGGGCATGGTCATCGGCTGCTTCAAGGGCATCGTGGACAAGGAGAAGAACGACGCCATCTCCAAGCAGGTCGGCCGCATGCTGCTCTCCGGCATCCTGGTCTCCCTGCTGTCCGCCGCCATGGTCGGCCTGTTCGTCTGGTAATCACCAACCAATGATTCGCGGCGGTCTCCAGACCGCCGCACCGTTATGGTAAGGAGCGCAATATGAGCAAGAAGATGATCCTTGACCTCGACACCGGCATCGACGACACGCTCGCCATCGCCTACGCCCTGGGCAGCCCCGAAGTGGAGCTCATCGGCATCACCGGCACATACGGCAACGTGCTCGTGGAGCAGAGCGTGCGCAACGCCCTGGCCGTGACCGATCTGTTCGGACATCCCGAGGTCCCGGTCTACGCCGGCCTGTCGCATGCCAGCCACAAGGATTCCTTTGAGGTGCTTCCCGTGTCCGCGTTCATCCACGGACAGAACGGCATCGGCGACGTGGACATCCCCGACTCGGATCGTACCCCCGAGTCCGGTTCCGCCGTCGACTTCATCATCGACGCGGTCAAGACCTACGGCAAGGATCTGGTCTACGTGCCCACCGGCCCGATGACCAACATCGCCGCCGCACTGGCCAAGGCCCCGGAGATCAAAGACGAGATCGGCAAGATCGTGCTCATGGGTGGCGCGCTGACCGTATGCGGCAACGTCGACCCGTGGCAGGAGGCAAACATCTCGCAGGATCCGGACGCCGCCGATGAGCTGTTCCGCTCCGGCGCGCCGGTGACGATGGTCGGCCTCGACGTGACGCTGCAGACGCTGCTCACATACAAGGAGACCGCCACGTGGCGTGAACTGGGCACCCCAGCAGGTCGTTTCCTCGCCGATATGACCGACTTCTACATCAAGGCCTACGAGACCACCGCCCCGAAGCTCGGCGGATGCGGACTGCACGATCCACTCGCCGTGGGCGTGGCCGTGGACCCGACCCTGGTGGATACGCTGAAGATCAACATGAAGGTCGACGTGGATGGTCCCACCCGTGGACGCACCATCGGCGACAACGATCGCCTCAACGATCCGGTCAAGACCATGCAGGTTGCGGTGGGCGTCGACGTGCCCCGCTTCCTGAACGAGTTCATGACCCGCATCACCAACCTCGCCAAGGCGTGATGCCCAGTTGCCGATGAATCGTCGGCGACCATTCCGATGCCCCGCTCTCCTGTCGAAGACGCGGGGCATCATTGTCCGTGGATTGCGACCCACGGCCCTCCGACTCCCCGCATAACACCGAATCATCGCTTCGAGGAAACCCAACGATTAAGGACCGTCCCATGACCACCCATGACAGCAACACCACGGCGGCGAAAGCCCGCCGAACCCTCATCCCCCTGCTGGTCATCTACCTGCTTGGCACCGTATGCCTGCAAGCGTTCAATCTGGTGTTTCAACACATCGGCTCCGATCTGGGCGCACCCGACCAGGCCTCGCTGATCACCGCCATCCCCGGAGTGGTGCTGGGCATCGTCTGCTTCATCTATGGATCGCTCGGCGACTTCCTGTCACTGAAACGCATCACCCTGTTCGGCGTGACACTGCTTTGCGCCGGATCCGTTCTGGGATTCCTGCTGCACGGCAATCTTCCATTGGTGATCGCATTCCGCATCATCCAAACCATCGGATTCCAGGCCGCCGGATCCGTGTACCTGGTCATCGTGGCGAAGTATCTGAAGCCGGAGGAGAAACTGCTGTACTTCGGACTGTTCACCGCCGACTATCAGCTGGCCACGGCCATCGGCGTGCTGTCCGGAGGCCTGTTCGTCTCCATCGACTGGGCGTACCTGTTCCTCATCCCGCTGATCTCCCTGCTCGTCCTCGTGCCGTTGATCAAGGATCTTCCCGATTCCCACAGCGGCCACGGCAATGTGGACGTTCCCGGATTCGCGATCTTCGGCGTGGCGGTGCTGCTGCTCACCCTGTTCTTCTCCATGATGCAATGGTGGATGATCGTGGTGTCGCTGGCGTTCTTCGTGGCGTTCGCCATATACATCACCAAGGCCAAGGACCCGTTCATCACACCGGACTTCTTCCGCAACGCCCGTTGGATCAAGTCGGTGATGCTGATCGTGATCTTCTACTTCATCAACTTCTCGGTCACCCCGCTCGTCAACGCCTTCGGCTCCGAGGTCTACGGCATGACCAGCTCGCAGATCTCGCTGATGCTGCTGCCTGCCCTGATCCTCGCCACGATCTCCGGCACCTGCTCCGGCAGGATCGCCAAGGCGATCGGCCGCGAGCGCTCCATCCTCACCGGCGGCTCGCTCATGGGACTCGGCATGCTCGGCAGTGCGTTCTGCCTCGGACTCGGTCCTATCGCCGTGGCGCTAACAATGTGCCTGTTCTACGGAGGCATGGCCATGCTGTACTCCCCCACTGTGGATACGGTGCTCGGCACGCTCACCCATGAGCAGTCCGGCCGCGGCGTGGGACTCAACGATCTGGCCATGCAGGGAGCCGGTGCCATCGGCATCGCCGTGTTCGGTGGCCCGATCGTCATGCAACCGTTCGCATCCGGCAGTCTGATCGGAGCCACCGGCGCGGCGGCGAACGCCTCCAACCTGCTGCTCGTCTACGCGGCGATCATGGCGTTCGGTGTCGCTTGGTTCCTGGTCTTCCGCAGGTCGATCGCCAACCGGAAGTAACCGTCAACCGAAACCGCCAGCCGTTCGTACATGTCCGGTATCGCCAGCTTGGGCCGAAACGGATCTTTCAGCAAACTCTCCGGAACGTTTGCTAAACTCCCTTCGGCCCTAGCAAGGAGAACAGTTCCCATGATGCTCGAACGCAAACAACGATTCAACGTTCCCGAGATCCGTTCCAAGATAGAGCAGATCTCCACCAACATCGGCGTCGACGTATTCCAAGGCTCACAGATTCTGGCATACGCCGAACTTGAACAGATCTATTCCGGTGCCATGCGCGAGATCGGCACCAAGCTGGAAAATCTCGACGACGAGTTCCAGCTGCGCAACAAGCACAATCCGATCCACCACATGGAATGCCGGCTCAAAAGCATCGACTCGACCATCGGCAAGCTCCGCAAACGCAATCTACCGCTGTCTGTCGAATCGATCCGCCAGAATCTGTACGACATCGCCGGCATCCGCGTGATCTGCAACTACGTGACCGACGTGTATGCCGTGGCGAACACGCTGTCCGAACAGTCCGATATCGAAGTGATCCGCATCAAGGACTACATTCGCAATCCCAAGCCCAACGGCTACCGCAGTCTCCACGTGATCTACCAGGTTCCGGTGTTCCTCTCCGACGGCCCTCACCCCACACCCGTGGAAGTCCAGTTCCGTACCAGCGCCATGGACTACTGGGCGAGCCTCGAACATCGTCTCCGCTACAAGAACAGCATCGAGGACGCGGCAAAGGAACGGCACTTCGAAACACTCAGGGAATGCGCACGGCAACTTGCCGATATTGAGGATAGGATGCAACAAATCCACCAGGAAATCGGGTGAAGTCGGTGGTGCACGGAGTGTCATCGGCGTTGCGGACGGTTCGACGTACCGTTCGTACGCCTTCACCGTCCGCGCCTTGATGCCACACGCGTGCACCACCGACTTCACCAAGTCAGGAACGGCCCGACGTACCGTTCGTACGCCTTCACCGTCCGCGCCTTGATGCCACACGCGTACACCACCGACTTCACCACCCAATGAGGGCGATTGAGATCGATTAGAAGTCGAAATCGTCGGGGCTGGAACCGTTGCGGTGACCGCTGCCGGCCGCTTCGATCGCGGCCATATCCGCATCGGTGAGCGTGAAGTCGAACACGTCGATGTTCTGGCAGATACGCTCCTCGTGCACGGACTTGGGGATCACCACCACGCCACGCTGCAGATGCCATCGGATGACCACCTGGGCCGCCGACTTGCCATATTTGGCGCCGATCTCGGCGAGCGCCGGGCTTGACAGCAGCTTGCCGCCAGTACCGCCAAGCGGGCTCCATGCCTCGACGGCGATGCCATGCTCCTTGCAATAGGCGATGACCTCATTGTTGGGGAAATCGGGTGAGGATTCGATCTGGTTGGCGGCGGGAACCACGTCGCTGATCTTGAACAGGTCCTCAAGGTGATGAATCTGGAAGTTGCTCACGCCGATGGCGCGGATATGGCCGTCGTGGTACAGGTCGATCATGTCCTTCCACGCATCCTGCCAACCATCGGCGGGCCAGTGGATCAGGTAGAGGTCGACATAGTCGGTGCCGAGTCGCCTGAGGCTTTCCTCGAAGGCAGCCTTGGCGCGATGCTGGCGGATGTCCTCATTCCACAGTTTGGTGGTCAGGAAGATGTCCTTGCGATCCACGCCGGATTCGGCGATGCCCTTGCCCACCGATTCCTCGTTGCCGTAGACCTTGGCGGTGTCAATATGGCGGTAGCCGTTGGCGAGCGCCCAGCGTACGGCGTTTTCGGTCTGTTCGCCTTCCGGTGTCTGGAAGACACCAAGTCCCAGCTGCGGAATGGTCACATCGTTGTTGAGCGTGATGAATTCCATGAATCCTCCTTGATCGATCGTTGATCGATCGCACCGAAACCGTGCGATCATGCGATGACGTTGGGTGTTCAGCCCGATTCCCATCCTATTGGAGCGCGTGGGTGCCGTCGGTATGCCACACCGCCCACGTCCGTTTGGTATCGTTCTCAGCGTAATCGTGTTCAGGGATTCCTCAGGTGCCCCCCGTAAACTGGCCGTGATGATGAACAGAAGGAGCGATCATGGCATTTGGTGATAATGGCCAGCCCCGAAATCAATTCAATTCCAATAATGCGCAGAGCCCGTATGGGCAGAATCCGTATGGACAGCAGCAGTATCAGCAGCCTTACGGTCAGCAGGGTTATCAGCAGCCGCAGTATGCACAGCCCCAGTACGCGCAGCAGTCACAGCCCCAGTACACGCAACCTCAATACACGCAACCGCAGTACGGTCAGCCTCAATACGCGCAGAACGGTTACGCAGGGGCCGCCTATGGCCAGCCGGTGATGGATGCACAGGCCATCTACACGCAGGAGAACTATCTGAAGGCCACACGCGTTTCCACGGCCAAGGCATACGGCGAGATGACCGCCGGCCTGCTGGTTACCGCCGTAGTGGCGCTGCTCACCCAGACCACCGGCATGTTGTACGCGTTTCTTATGGCGTTCGGTTCGATCGGATGGATCGGCCTAGTCATCGCCCAGGTGGCGCTTGCCGTGGTGCTCGGCTGGAAGGTGATGACGATGAACCCCGCCGTCGCACGCGTGCTGTTCTACGTGTATGCGGCGCTGATGGGATTCACTCTGAGCTCGATCTTCGCCGTCTACTCGCTGGGCAGCATCGTGCTGGTACTGGCGATGACCGCCGGATTCTTCCTGTGCCTGACGATGGTGGCGCTGACCACGAAAGCCGATCTGCTCAAGGCCGGTCCGATTCTCATGGTGGCGCTGATCGTGCTGATCGTGGCCGAACTGATCATGATGTTCGTCATGCCCGGTCAGACCACGACGATGATCATCTCCGCGATCGCGCTAGTGATCTTCGCCGGTCTGACAGCGTATGACGCGCAGGCCACGCGAGCGCTGTTCCAGCAGTATGCGAATGATGCGACGATGATCAAGCGCGTGTCGATCCTGTGCGCGCTGAACCTGTATCTCGACTTCATCAATTTCTTCGTCAATCTGCTGCAGTTGCTCGGTTCGCGCGAGTAGTCGCCCGCCGATATCGCACCCGCGACGGTGAAGACCGGTCGTTTCGTTATGCGAGACGACCGGCTTTTTCGTTATCTGACCTCGGTAGGTTGTGCGACGTGATGAGAAAAGAATTGGGTGGCATGTTCTGCCTACTGTTGACGGCCCTGATCTGGGGATTGGCATTCGTGGCTCAGGTGCAGGGCATGGACTCCGTGTCCCCTCTGTTCTTCAATGCCACACGATTCACACTGGGAGCGGCGTCGCTGATACCGATTCTGCTGCTGACCGTGCGTCGGAAGCACGCTCCTGCCTCGGACTCCGGCGGCTCGTCTCGGGGTTCCCGAAACTCACGGAACTCTACCACTGTCTCTGCCACTTGGAAGCGCACGCTACTGATCGGCGGCATCTGCGGTCTGGTGCTGTTCACTGCGAGCACGATGCAGCAGTATGGCGTGCTGTGGGGGCGCGAGGCCGGACGGGCCGGGTTCATCACGGCGTTGTACATCGTGATCGTGCCGCTGCTGGCGTGGGTGTTTCTTCGACGTCGTGTCACGGTGGTCACCATATTGAGCGTGATCATCGCGGTGATCGGCTTCTACCTGCTCTGCATCACCGACGGATTCGGGTCCGTCAGCGGAGCCGATCTCATACTGTTCAGCTGTGCCGTGCTGTTTGCGGCGCATATTCTGATCATCGATATGTTCGGGTCCTCGGTGGATCCCATCTGGCTGTCGTTCTGCCAGTTCGTCACGTCGGCCGTACTCAGTTGGGTGGGAGCCGCATTCGATGGATCGATCGATTGGGCTGGCGCGGCGGCCGGCTGGATGCCTATCGTGTACGCCGGCATCGGTTCCGTCGGCATCGCCTACACGTTGCAGGTGGTGGGCCAGCAGTGGGTGCCGCCAACGCAGGCATCGTTGATCATGTCGTTGGAATCGTTGTTCTCCGCACTGGGAGGGGCTGTCATTCTTGGCGAGGTGATGACCGCCCGCTCCTACTGGGGTTGTGCGCTGATCTTCATCGGCACCCTGCTGGCGCAGATGCCGGTGTCGTTGCCGAAGCGTCTGCTGGAACGCAAAGCCGATCGTTCCGGCAAATCATTATGATGGCCATGATTCCGTAGTGGTGATTCACTGAGTCTTTCGTCAAGACGATGAAGGGGCGGATGGTGAGCGGACGACGTCAACGTCGTTCACCCGCCATCCGCCCCTTCGTCATTCCATCTTTCGATGCACTGATTCACGGACGATATCCGAACAATCAGATGGCACAACGTACTTTCGTTGTGGCAGCGAGCACGGTCTTGTGCTGCGGGGTCCTCACCTGACCATAGATGAGCGCGCGCGTAAAGTGCATCTCGCACATCCCGTTGGATTCGGCCTGTCGATCGCAACCGACTACGGCACACTGTTTGCTTGTCATATCAAGGACCCCCTTGTTCCTGTGGTTTCTCTCATTGATGAGCTTCTCTCTGAAGATGATGAATACGCTGCCATGCGCCGTTCATTGCCCTTCTTGATTCGAGCATAGACCAATCCCCCCTCCAGGTACAGCTCGCGTATCGAAAACGTGAGATAATGAACAGTTTCAGCGTGTCGCGTCGTTGCGTGCACGCTCACATCCCCCGAAACATACACCCTTCCACCTGGTAGGCAATCGCTTGCACTGCGATTTCGTCGGCGCCTGGATCGCCATCGATCCGTAATCACCGAAATCGTTCGCCACCCATCATGTCCGCGACGCGGCTGATCGTCACGACGGCAACCACATCTCACATCAGCGTCGTGTTTGATGCCGTGACGACATGTCAGCGCGACGGTTCCAGTACAACGCCGGCATCGGCCATCTGCTTACGGGCCAGTTCGCCAAGTTCCTCGCTCACGGGAACGGTGAGATCCGTGAACACGCGCACATGGAACCCGAATTTCACCGCATCCAACGCGGTCTCCTTGACGCAGTGCGATTCTGCGATACCGACCATGTCCACATCGTCGATCCCCGCCTTGCGCAGTGCGTTGACCAATGTATGCCCCTCCTCCGTGGCGATGCGCACTTCGGCGCGCGACTGCTGACGGTCGCTGTTGTCCTCAATGCCTTCGAACCCGGAGTAGGAGGCAGAGTACTGCCCCTTCTTGAAATGATGGTCCACATTCAGCGCGGCGATGGCGGGATGCAACTGCGCGTTAACCGTACCCGCCACACCGTGCGGCGGCCACGTGTCCACGAAATCGGGCTGCTCGGAGAAATGCCGCCCCGGCACGATGTGCCAATCCTGAGTGGTGGCGATGAACGCGTAGTCGTCGCGATGCGCACGCACGTAGTCGGCGATGCGCTCCGCCACGGCGTTGCCGCCGTCCACGCCGAGTTCACCTCCCTCGCAGAACGTGGGCTGCACGTCGACAATGATCAATGCCCTGCTCATAATTGACTCCCCTGCTTCATGCCGTTGATGATGGCCGTGTGCACGGCTTCATTCCATTCTGCCGCAACCGCATGAATATGCCGCTGCCGTGACCACGTCATCACGAGGTCACGGCAGCGGCACTGGCTGGCATCAGCCGATTCCAGCCGTTATCGGCATGGCGTTGAGCGTACTACTTCATCAGGTTGCGCAGCACGTACTGGAGGATGCCGCCGTTGCGGAAGTAGTCGGCCTCGCCGGGGGTGTCGATGCGCACCACGGCGTCGAAGCTCACGGTGGAGCCGTCGGCCTTGGTGGCGGTGACCTTCACCGTGCTCGGCGTCACACCGTTGTTGAGCTCCTCGATGCCGTCGATGTCGTACGTCTCCGTGCCGTCCAGGCCGAGCGACGTGTATGATTCGCCGGCCGGGAACTGCAACGGCAGCACACCCATGCCGATCAGGTTGGAGCGGTGGATGCGCTCGAAGCTCTCGGTGATCACGGCCTTCACGCCCAGCATGAGCGTGCCCTTGGCGGCCCAGTCACGCGAGGATCCGGTGCCGTACTCCTTGCCGGCGAGCACGACCAGCGGGGTGCCTGCGGCCTTGTAGTTGAGCGAGGCGTCGAAGATGGTGGACGGCTTGCCGGTGGTGAAATCGTAGGTGAAGCCGCCGGGCGTCACCTCGTTGCCGGTGGAGGCGAGTAGCTGGTTGCGCAGACGGATGTTGCCGAACGTGCCGCGCACCATCACCTCGTGGTTGCCTCGACGGGAACCGTACGAGTTGAAGTTCTTCGGCTCCACGCCACGCTCGGTCAGGTACTTGCCGGCGGGGCTGGACGCCTTGAACGCGCCAGCCGGGGAGATGTGGTCGGTGGTCACGGAGTCACCGAGCAGGGCAAGCACACGGGCACCGTGGATGTCCTGGACCGGATCCGGCGTGGCCTTCATGCCGTCGAAGAACGTCTGCTTGCGCACGTACGTGGACTTCGGGTCCCAGGCGAACAGTTCGCCTTCGGGCACGTCGAGGCCCTTCCAGCGGTGGTCGCCGTCGAACACGGAGGCGTAGTCCTTGAGGAACATCTCGCGGCTGACGGTGCCGTTGACCACAGCCTCCACCTCGGCGTTGGTGGGCCAAATGTCCTTGAGGTACACATCGTTGCCGTCCTTGTCCGTGCCGAGCGACTGGGTTTCGAAGTCGAAGTCCATGCTGCCTGCGAGCGCGTAGGCGATGACGAGCGGCGGGGATGCCAGATAGTTCATCTTGACGTCGGGGCTGATGCGGCCTTCGAAGTTGCGGTTGCCAGAGAGCACGGCGGTGACGGTCATGTCGTTGGCGTTGATCGCCTCGCTGATCTCGGGTAGCAGCGGGCCGGAGTTGCCGATGCAGGTGGCGCATCCGAAGCCGACGAGCTGGTAGCCGAGGGCGTCGAGGTCGTCCTGGAGGCCGGCGGCCTTGAGGTAGTCGGCCACGACCTGGGATCCCGGGGCGAGCGAGGTCTTGACCCACGGCTTGGGGGTGAGGCCCTTGGCGTGCGCGTTGCGGGCGATGAGGCCGGCGGCGATCATGACGCTCGGGTTGGATGTGTTGGTGCAGCTGGTGATGGAGGCGATGGCCACGGCACCGTTTTCGAGGTTGAAGTCGCCGCGGAAGTCGGTGGACACGGCCACGGGCTCCTTGACGGTCTTGTCGGTCTCGTAGGCGGGCAGCGTGTCTTCGAACGTCTGCTTGGATTCGGTGAGCTTGATGCGGTCCTGCGGGCGCTTGGGGCCAGCGATGGACGGGACCACGGTGCCGAGGTCGAGTTCCATGTATTCGGAGTACTGCGGTTCCACGTAGTCGGGGTCGGAGGCGTCGCCCCACAGCTTGTTGGCCTTGGCGTAGGCTTCCACGAGGGCGACCTGCTCGTCGCTGCGGCCGGTGAGGCGCAGGTAGTCGAGCGTGACGTCGTCGATCGGGAAGATGCCGCAGGTGGAACCGAATTCGGGGCTCATGTTGCCGATGGTGGCACGGTTGGCGAGCGGGACGGAGGCGATGCCCTCACCGTAGAATTCGACGAACTTGCCGACCACGCCGTGCTGGCGGAGCATGTCGGTGATGGTGAGCACCACGTCGGTGGCGGTGACCCCTTCGGGGATGGAGCCGGTGAGCTTGAAGCCGACGACGCGCGGAACGAGCATGGAGATCGGCTGGCCGAGCATGGCCGCCTCGGCTTCGATGCCGCCGACGCCCCAGCCGAGTACGCCGAGGCCGTTTTCGGTGGTGGTGTGCGAGTCGGTGCCCACGCAGGAGTCGAGGTAGGCGAGCGTGTTGCCGTTCTCCTCGGCGCGGGTCATGATCACCTTGGCCAGATATTCGATGTTGACCTGGTGGATGATGCCGGTTCCCGGCGGTACGACGCGGAAGTTGCGGAAGGCCTGCTGTCCCCAGCGCAGGAACTGGTAGCGTTCGCCGTTGCGCTGGTATTCGATGTCCATGTTCTGTTCGACGGCGTCGGCGAGCGCGTACTTGTCGATCTGGACGGAGTGGTCGATGACCATGTCGGACTGGACCTGCGGGTTGATGACCTCGGGGTCGCCGCCGAGATCCTTGACGGCGTCGCGCATGGTGGCGAGGTCGACGATGCACGGCACACCGGTGAAGTCCTGCATGACCACGCGGGAGGGGGTGAACTGGATCTCGTGGCTGGGTTCGGCGTTGGGGTCCCAGTCGAGCAGCGCCTTGACGTGGTCGTCGGTGATGTTGGCGCCGTCGATGTTGCGCACGAGATTCTCCACCAGCACCTTCAGTGAGTAGGGCAGGTGGTCGATGCCGGGCAGGTTGGCGATGGCATAGTAGTCATAATCCTTGCCCGCCACGTTGAGCGTGGTGAGCTGATCGTCATGGATGGACATACGGCCTCCGTGATCTTTACGAAATCAATAACAACATAGTTCTAGCGTGTTTTTGTTTCGTGTGTAATAATGCGCCCGATCTTTGGGACGATCCAGATGCAGACGAGGAAGATCACCGTGGCGATGGCCAGTGCGGCGATCGTTGCGGTCACCATGGGCCCTGTGGGGATGATGAGGGCGAAGAAGTTCGCGACGAATGGGATGAGCATGCCGGTCACGCCGCAGATGGCGAAGAATGCGACGAGCGCGCCACGCCACGAGTTGAGGGGTCTGGCCACGCGGGAGAGCACGAACATGCCCATGAGGAACAGGATGATGGCGCTGGTGGCGCGCAGCGATTCCAGATCGGCGGGATTGTCGAGGTTCCAGTGCATGACGCGCGGCACGATCCATGCGCACAGCAATACCGACAGGCCGGTGGCGATGCCGCCGGGCAGGGCGAAGGCGACGACGCGTTTGAGGAAGCCGGGGATGTAGCGGCGGGTGTTCGGTGCGAGGGCGAGGATGAATGCGGGGGCTCCGATGGTGAGCGCGCCCACGTAGGTGATGTGGCGCGGCAGGTACGGGTAGGGCATGGCGGTGAGTACCACGCCGATGGAGATGATGGCGGAGTAGACGGTTTTGACCAGGAACAGGCTGGCGACGCGTTCCATGTTGGCCATGACCTGACGGCCGCGGGCGACCACGTCGGGCAGGTGGGAGAATTTGGAGTCGACGAGCACCACCTGGGCCACGGCCTTGGTGGCGGGGGCGGCGTTGCCCATGGCGATGCCGAGGTCGGCCTCCTTGATGGCGAGCGTGTCGTTGACGCCGTCGCCGGTCATGGCGACCACGTGATCGCGCTTGTGCAACGCCTGGACGATGGCCTTCTTCTGGTCGGGCAGGACTCGGCCGAGCACATCCACGTCCTCGAGGGTTTCGGCGAGCGCGTCAATGTCGTCGGGCAGTTCGCGTGCGTCCATGTATCGCGGGGTTGTGTCGCCGGTCAGATGTACCTTGCCGGCGATGGCAGCGACGGTGCGTGGATTGTCGCCGGAGATGATGCGGCAGCGTACGCCCTGTTCGCGGAACCAGGCAAGGGTCCGTTCCGCGTCCGGTCGGATGCGTTCGGTGCAGACGACGAGTGCGACGGGTGCCGCCGATGGATCCAGTGCCGGGTCGTCGCCGGAGACGGGGGCCGTGGATCGTGCCAGCAACACCACGCGGCTTCCCTGTTCTGCGTAGGAGTTGGCTTCGTGCAATACCGTGGAGTGGTTGTCGGCGAGTGCGGCGATCACCACTTCGGGGGCACCCATATACCAGGTGGCACCGTCGGGCGTGGTGATGGCGCTCCATTTGCGCGCCGATGAGAACGGTATACGATCCGCGACATCGCCGGCGGTGATGCCCTGCTCCCCCAGTCCGGCGAGGATGGCGCGGCCGGTGCCGTTGGGCTGGCTTTCATTCGCCAGATCGTAGAGCGCCTGTTCGGCCGCATGCCGTTCGGATTGGACGACCGCATCGTCGAGCATGACGAGCCGGTCGAAGGCGATGCCGCCGTCGGTGATGGTGCCGGTCTTGTCGAGGTTGAGCGCATCCACGCGGGCGAGCGTCTCCACGGATTCGAGTTCCTGCACGAGCGTGTTCTTGCGGGCGAGCCGCATGGCCGCCACGGCGAAGTTCAATGATGTAAGCAGAACGAGTCCTTCGGGGATCATGCCCACCACACCGGCGACGGCGGAAACCACGGCCTGCCGCCATGCGCCGGTGGCGATCGCCACATCCCAGCCTCCCACGGTGTTCAGCTGCGTCCAGATGAGCAGCACGCACAGCGGCACAACGAGGAACGTCATGAATTTGAGGATGGTGTTGATGCCCGCGTTAAGATCGGAATGCGTTTTCTTGTATACCTTGGCCTGCGCGGTGAGCGTAGCCGCGTAGCTGCGCGCCCCCACGGCGGTGACCCGGCCAAGCGCGAGCCCGGATACCGCGGTGGAACCGGAGTAGGCGGTGTCGCCGGGGTTCTTGCGCACGGTTCGGGATTCGCCGGTGAGCATGGATTCGTCGAGTTCCAGTCCCCAGGTTCGCAGGATCTCCAGATCGGCGGGCACCTGGTCGCCGGCGCGCACCCAGAGCAGATCGTCCTTGACGATGCGATCGTGGGCGATCTCCTGATTGATGCCGTCACGACGGATCAGATACGTGGATGCGACGAGGATGGAAAGCTTGTCGAGCGTACGCTTGGCCTTGAGCTCGGTGAGGATGCCGATGCCCGTGTTGATGATGATCACGAATCCGAACACGGAGTCGCGCCATTGTCCGGTGAGCAGCACCATGACCATGGCCACGGCGATGATCGCGTTGAACAACGTGAACACGTTGGATCGGATGATCTGGCCGATCGAACGGGACGACTTGTCCTGCGTGATGTTGACCTCACCCTGCATGACGCGTTTGCTCACCTGTTCGCCGGTAAGTCCCGTCATGTCTACTTCGGGCATCGTGTTCTGCTGTGCCACCACTGCGCCGCCTTTCCGCTCCTGCACCGTATTCATTATGTCAGCGGCAATGCGGCTCCCGGCTCTGCGCACACGGAAACTCCGCGAAAATCACTCTTGAGGATGAGCAAGGATAAGCCAGGCACGCTCACTCCTCACGTATTATTCCGCCACTCCGGTGAGCAGCACGTTCATGGTCTTGGTGTGAGGCTTGTCGTCGATCACCCGCATCAGCGCGTCGCCGATGGCATAGTTCACCCCGCCGGTCTGCGCATCGTGTGACACCACCACGAGTCGTGCCGCATATAGAGTCTGGTCGTCGGGTTCGATCGAACTAGCCAGAAGGACCACGGGGATGCCCGCCTTGCGCGCCTTGGTGAGCGCTTCCTCCCAGCCTGTGGACTGGTCGGCGTGCAATACGATCGCCTTCACATTGCGATCAAGAAAATCGCTGACGGCACGCTGCTGGCTGCCGGCGTCCGTGTTCCCCGCGGCATACAACGCGGGCATGCGATCGTTGCCGATCGCCTCCACGATCCGGGAATCAAGATTCGCGTTGTCGGGATCGGCACTGCCCACCACACCGACCGTGGCGTCGGCACGGTCGATGCCGTCATGGGCGATCGCCGCCTCAGTCTCCTGCGTATCCCCCACCGCCTTGTCCTGCGGCATGCACCCCGCCAACGGCAGCATCATGCACATCAGCGCGGCCACTGCAATGGCATGTCTGCCCCATCTCACCATTCGACTGTTCATCATCGTTATTGTACGCAACGTCACGGTATGCTGGCCTGCATGGGAAACGAGATGTCACGCCCACAGAGGATCCGGATCGCCATCGTGGACAATGATGCACTGTCGCTGAAATTCCTGAGCATGTTTCTGCAGCAGACCAATCCAATGATTCAGGTTCTCTGGACATGCACCACAGGAGAGAAGGCAATACAGCAGGTGTTCGAACCGGATGCACAGCCCGACATACTGCTCGTGGATATGAGTCTTGGTGACATGAGCGGAGCCAGCGTCTGCCGCGAGATCAGACGGAGGACCGACCGCGTGCGGATACTGGGCATCACCTCGTTCACGTTGGACCGTTATGCGCAACGATTCGCCGACGCCGGAGGCCAGGGGATTCTCGGCAAGGAGAACATGCGCGATATCGCGCTCGCCATAGGCACGGTGCTGAAGAAAGAGACCCTTTCGGATTCATCGATTGACATGACACCCACGATCACATTCGACGATGCCAAGACCGCGCACCAGAGGCTCCGTACGGCACAGGATCCATTCCAGCTGCTGAGTCCCACGGAACAGCGTGTACTGGAACTGTACGCCAATGGAGACAATATGGCCGAGGTAGCCAAAAAACTTTCCATATCGGAAGGCACTGTCAAGACGCACATCACACGACTGGAGAAAAAGCTCGGCCTGTCCTCAAGGCAACAGGTCATCGTGCACTGGTGGACCAGTAAACGCTGAGAAACAAGAGGACGTGGAATGACGCATCAGTCACAATGGACAGCATGGATTACGAGACAATTCCCCTATCTCAGTGCCGCACTGGCCTTATTGGCGCTTGCCATGGTGGATGCAATATCACGCGCAACATGGATGCCATTGGGAATCGGGTACTTTGGTGTTTTTCTGATGCTTGATGTAGTCATGGCTTGCCGTCCGATGATCGGCAGTGTTTCCATGATGGCGTTTTCCATCATCGGGAGTCTGATCACTCAAACAGTCTCTCCGAATCCCATAGTAACCGCCATGGTCGCTTTGATAATACTGGGATATCGTAGGCCGAAGCTCGGCCTGATACTCGGGTGTATGGAAATAGTCTGTCCTTTTATCAATATCGCGCTTAGATATCCAGTGGACTTTGACCTATACAGTGCCGTTAACATGTGTGCGCTGACGGCACTCTGCTACTTCATCGGATACGCCTTACGTTGGAAAGACCAAGCAGCCAAAGCCGCAGTATTAAAATCGCAGCTCGGTCATCTTCAGCACACCTTGACGGTTGCCACTGCCCTCCACGATACGACGTCATCCAATCTCAGCAACATCATGCAGGTCACCCAGATGCATCTCATCAACAAGGAGGATGCCAGTAAGGACGACTGGCAATTAATCAATGTCAAGGCGACCGAGGCTCTCCACGGTGTACACCACGTGATTGCCTTGCTCGACGCCGATAAACAATCGACCGAGGTCGAGCCTCGGCAGTCGTTCATGGAACAATTGGAATCCTGCGTGAGATTCGAAGAAACCACTCTACGCAATGCCGGATTTACCGGCACCACGTTCATTACCGGAGTCGGCAACCCTTCCAGTCATCAACGAGGCCAAGCCGTATTGGACGCACTAAGCGAAATTTATCGCAACATTGAGCGCCACGCTAATCCCGATTTCTTCTACAAGGTTTCCATCAGTATCGATAATTCCATCAGCATACTTGCGAGCAATACTTGCCGCGACAAACATCTCTGTTCCATTCCCCACGGCAAAGGACTAAAGGTGCACACCAAACGGATAGCCTCGCTCGGAGGCACCTTTACAAGCCATAAAAACGGCAACCAATGGAACGTTATACTTCAAATGCCATTGCGCTAGCTTATTTACTATGAGGACAACCAAGAGGAAACAGCCAGGGAATAATGCATCCAATATTCGTAGGCTGAGGCTCATTGAGATTAGCGTCATTCTCACCCGTATTGGCCACAGGGCCAAACAACGTAGCCAGTGTCATGAGTATGGCGATAGTCGTCTTCATATCAGAAGGCCTCCTTGCATAGGATGTATATCGATATCGCTGTTATACGCCACACGCCTCTGTCATAACGACGGTATGTATTCCCCTGGGATACATACCCTTTTGGCATTCACGACATCGTATTCTTTTGGGATACCTTTGCTCGACCCGCGATATCCGTGGCATTCATACTGAAGTCATCCTCCAAATCGGAGGATCATTCAATAAGAATGCACATAGTAGGAGCTCATTATGAGCAACAAGGATATCAATACCATCGTCGGTGACGAGTTCAAGGATCTCAACACCGAAGACATGGCCATGCTCACCGGCCGCGGCTCGAACGACGTCGCACCTGCCTCCACACCGGCGGCAACAACCATCACCGTAAGCTTCGTTGTAACCGTTTCCTACGGGTTCGCGACGAAGAAGTTCAAGTGCAACAAGCACTGAGCTAAAACCCATACTCGGCGTGCCTGCAGAGTTCCGAGCCTCCCACAGGCATGTCGACTTATACCTATTTAGCCGAGAGGAAACGAGACAATCATGAAAGCTTGCATGTGGAAAGATTTTCGCTATTTCACAACGCCGACAAATCTGCTCCTGTTTTTCCTGCTTTCCTGCATCATGCCATTGGGAGTCGTTGCGGTCTACCAGAATAATATCCTGAGCCTAGGAACCTATACGCTTAGTTTTTTCTTCTTCTATGCTCCTGCATTGGCTTGCACCCTATCCGTTGAGCAGGATAAAAGAGAGAACATTATAGAACAGTTCCATCAGGCCGAAAGATCAGTAGTCCAATATGCGCTGGCAAAGAATGCCCTCCCACTAGCTGCCGCATCTCTCGCCTGCATCCTCAATTCCTTTTTCCTTGTGTGCCGCGGTTTCTTGCCCTTGAATACGGAATTCCTGTCCTACTGCGTCATGCAAATTCTTTGGATGGCTCCCTTCATCTTCTTTTCCACGGAGATCTCAATACTGTATATCTCAACCAAGAAGAAAATCCAGCATACCGATGAACTCATCATGTTCATACCAGCGCTCGTAATGGCTATTCCAGCAGCCCTTAAACCACTCATTTCCATTGAGATATTTGCCTTTATTATGGCAATGATTGCCTTAGCGATTGGAGCGGTCGCCTGCGCCATTCTCGCATATCGGTATCCTGCCAATCTCCAGTAGGAATCGCATATTGCCTTCGTAGATGTCGACATCAAAGAAAGCTTTCATATCATGAATCCCCTCTCAATATCATCTGCCCTTTCCATCGCGGAACGATATCAGCATCACAAGTCTTCCACACACTGCAATACGGCGTCTGACTCATTCCGCCTTTGGACTTCCCGCAACTCCTCGTTGACGTCAAAAGACTTCGACTCGATGCTGAAACTGCGCGGATACGATAAGGATCAATACGCACAGTGCGTCCGCGAGGCTCCTGAAATGAGTCATGAAGAGCTGTTGGAGCGCGAAGCATGGTATCATTTCTTTTCCGTCATCGAGGAGTGCAACACGGACGAGGCAACGCCGTTCGACGCGGAGGCCGGATATCTCAATGCATTCATGCCGTTCGTGGCATATGCGCATCAGAAGCTTTCCGATGCATTCGACAATGCCATATGCATGGCGAACAATGAGCATGCCGGCACTGTGATGGAGCAGTGCCTGATTGCGCTTGGTTCGCGTTTGCTCAACATTGGATTGAAAACGCTGGTATTGGAGCTCAACCGCGAGCGCATGAATGGGCACCTGTCTGGAGAAGACTCTCACGCACGATTCGCAGCATATACCCGCATCGCCGCACAGCCAGAATACCGGACCGCACTGTTCGACCGGTACCCTGTCCTTGCCCGTATGCTCACTCAGGCCACGAATTATTTCATCACGTTCGTGTCGGAGATCGTGCGACGTGTGGACGACAACGCCATGGAGCTCGCCACGCTTCTGCATACGGAAGCTCCGCTTCGGTTGGAATCCATGGAGCTGGACGGCGGCGACTCGCATGATCATGGTCGCACCGCCGCGATGCTGACCATCAACGATAGCAAGGTGGCCTATAAGCCGCGTAATCTGTCGATTCACACCATGTTCGCCGATTTGACTCATGCCTGCGAACGCCATGCCGGTTTTCTGCCGATGCATGTGCCCGGCATTCTGGATAAGGGCACGTATGCGTTCGAGGAATTCGTCGCCAAACGCGACTGCACTACCGAGGATGAAGTCCGCCGCTACTATACGCGGTTCGGTCAGCTGTTGGGGCTGGTGTGGTTCCTGCATGGCAATGACATGCA
This sequence comes from Bifidobacterium tissieri, assembly GCF_002259645.1. Classification (GTDB taxonomy): domain Bacteria; phylum Actinomycetota; class Actinomycetes; order Actinomycetales; family Bifidobacteriaceae; genus Galliscardovia; species Galliscardovia tissieri. The sequence continues at coordinate 18,000 of NZ_MWWV01000018.1, read as the reverse complement.
CTACGAGAACATCATTCCATGCGGCGAATATCCGCAGATCATCGACTATGAAACCATCGCCACGAATTACGTGATGATGGACCTGCCGCAGGATTCCGCAGACATGGTGGTGCAGCAACGACTACGCGACTCCCTTGCCGGCAGTTCGTTCCTGCCCACGCGCATGATACTTGATGCCGCGGGGCATGCCGTGGATCTGAGCGCATTGAATCCCGAAGATCAGCGGATTCCATCCACCATTGCGGTTCCCGTGGATCTCGACAGCGATCAGGCTCGCTACGAGCGTCAGGATGGTGTGTTCAGCAAGCGTGAATATCTGCTGCACATCAATGGCATGCTGGCGGACCCGTACCGATACGGCGGGGAGATGCTGCACGGATTCGATCTGGCCATGGACGCATTGCGCGCCGTTGATGAGGCGGAGCTGCGCGGCATTGTGGAACGGGATGCCAATGTCTGCCGTATTCTGGTGCGCGCCACGAACATCTACTCCCGGTTCCAGGATTTCATCCATCATCCGTCGACTTTGACGGATATGACCAAGGTGGAGGCCGTGCTGGAGAACCTGTACGTGTTCCCCTACCGCAATAAGGCGATTTTCCTCAGCGAGTACCGGCAGATGATGGAGGGAGACATCCCCATGTTCACTGCGCGGCTCAACAGTCGCGACATGCAGGAGCCCGGCGGCGGCACCATCGGACCGGTGTTCGAACGCAGCGTGACGGAACGGATCCTGGACACGTATGCGCATCTTGAGCGGGAGGCGGAATTCCAGCGTCAGCTGATTCGCAATGCGCTGAGACTTTCGGTGAATACATGTTCGACTGCGACACCTTGCAGGAATACTTCCGACTGGTCGCGCAGCGGGAAACAGCAGAGAAAGGACGATGAACGATGAACGACAACGAAATGATGAACGACAACGAACAGAACCAGCAGAGCAAACCCCCGATCATCGCGGTGCAGGACATCACCTTCGGATACAAGCGCAAGCAGAGCGTGCTCGAACACGTGAGCTTCGACGTGCCCAAGGGACAGTCGCTGGCGATCCTCGGCTACAACGGCGTGGGGAAAACCACGTTGTTCAACCTCATCGTCGGACTGCTGCGCCCATGGTCCGGTCGGGCGATCATCAACAAGCGTTACGTACCGTCCATGCGCGACGTGTTCGAAATGACCGAGCAGGCGAACATGATCAATTCGATGACCGTGCGCGACAACATCAAGTTCCGCAAGCTCCTATTCGACAATCGCAAGGCCCGCAAGGTCGGTGCCAGGACGATTGATCTTGCCACGCTGGAGGATCAGAAGCTCGTGCAGGCGTTCGGCATCGGCGAGCATCTGGACAAGAAGGTGTCGGATCTGAGCTCGGGACTGCGCAAGCGCGCCGGACTCGTGGCCGGCATGCTGCTCGACCCGCATATGATCATGCTCGACGAGCCGACGAATTCGGTGGATCCGCTCACCCGACAGCTGCTTGTGGACTACATCAACCAGCTGCGCGCGGATGGTCGGACGATTCTGACCATCACGCATGACCTGCACTACTGCTGGGAGGTGGCCGACCGGATCATCATCCTCGATCACAAGCGTCTGATCGCCGATCATATGATCGCCGATTTCCCCACGTTCGAGGAGTTCGAAAAGGCCGCCACGCTTGGCCGGGAGAAGACGCACGTCGATTTCGGCATCAACGACTGACGGGCACTCTGCTACTCGACCGACCGGAACCATTTACGGAGGATTCATTCATCATGCGCATTATGTCGCCGTTGAGACTATGGCGCTGCCGTCGCCGCCGGTACCACGTGCCGCTGGTCGAGCAGTCCGAGCACAGCGAATGCGGGCTCGCCTGCGCCGCCATGCTGCTGCTCGCCTACGGGCGGCGAACCAGTCTGGAGGAGCTGCGCACCCGGTATGGTGTGCCGCGCGGGGGCATGAGCATGCAGGACATCGTCACCGTGCTCACCGACTTCCGTGTCTCATGCCGTGGCGTGGTAAGCCCCGCCACCATCGAGGGGACCGGCCGGCCGACCCCTAGGGTTCTCCGTGCGATGAAGTCACTGGCGGTGCCGGTGATCATGTTCTGGGATCAGCGGCATTTCGTGGTGTTGGAAAGCTATCGGTTTGGCCGGTTCCGCATCCTTGATCCGGCTAGGGGACGGCTCGCGTTGACCGACGAGGAATTCGTCGCCCATTTTTCGGGAGTCATGCTCATCAGCACCCCCAGCATCGAGGACGACGGATTCGATGATGAGGAGAATTGCGAGAACACCGAAGCCGAACAGGCCGAACGACCCGGTATCGGCGGGGAAAACGGCACGGGGAATCAGGATGCGATCCCGGACATGCGGAAGCTGAGGAATCGTATTCGTCTGCGGCTGCGGCTGATCGGCACCGGTACGTTGCGTCATATCGGGCAGTTCATCCGACGTTCCTCCTTCGCATTCGCGGCGACGCTACTGCTGTCGTTTGCGATTCAAGGGCTGGGACTGATCGTGCCGTCGGTCACCACGTTCATGGTGGATCATCAGACGTTGGCTGGTACGGAATCGTTCTTCATGCTCGCGCTATGCGTGGTGGCCGGTTCGCTGGCGGTGTCATATTTCGTTAACGCATTCAACGATCTGGTGCTCACTCGTCTGCAGGTGTCGTTCGGCCGGTTCCTGTTCGACCGATATATGCGTGGCGTACTGGATCGTGATTACGCGTTCTTCATCAACCGATCGAGCGGCGATCTGATCTACCGGGCGAATCTGGTGATGGTGATCGAACAGACACTGACCACCGGTCTGATCGGCTCACTCGTCTCATTCGTGTTTCTCATCGTGTATCTGGTCATGATGATCGTCTATTCGGTGCCGCTCACCATGATGACGCTGACGGTATGCGCACTGATCCTGATCGTATCCGTGGTGTATGCGGCACGGTCCAAGATGTTGGTGGACAAGGAGACGCAGGCGCAGTCCGCGGTGCAGCAGTCGTTCATCGAGATCTTCTCCGGCATCGAGACGGTGAAAAGCCTCAATTTGGAATCGCATTTCCACGACCGGTGGCATGACGCGTTGGAACGGCAGCTGGGATTCCAGACCCGGCGTGGACGGCTGGAGGCATGGCTGTCGTCACTGTCCGGAGCGTTGATCTTCGTGCTGCCGCTGGCGGTGGTGATGTTCGGCTCCCTGCTGGCGGAGCACGGTATGATCGGGCTCGGCGGAGTCGTCGGTTTCATGACATTGGCGTCATCGTTCGCCACGCCGTTCGCCGGCATCATGGGGGCAATCAGTCAGTTCGCCGCCATCGGCACATACATCCGCAAGGTGATGGAGATCATTCCCGATGACGAAGACAGTGCCCGTGCCGATGATTCCCCGAATGCTCTGCCGGTTCGGGAGATCCCCCAACGGCTGCACGCGGCTGACGTGTCCTACTCGTATTCGGTGTTCAGCAAACCAGTGGTGGAACATATCGACATCGATCTGGATGCAGGGAAAAAGATCGCGATCGTCGGACCGACCGGTTCAGGTAAGAGCACGGTGTTGAGGGTACTCGCCGGACTGGTGGCACCCACCAGCGGACGGATGCTGGTGGAGGAGCCGGACGCGGCGCATCCTCTGACGGAGCAGGCCTCCGAATGGAGAGCACGACATCTGGCGTTCGTGCATCAGGACTCCATGGTGTTCAACGAGACGCTGCGCGACAACATTCTGCTGCATCGAGACGATATCGCGCCGCAACGGCTGTCGGAGATCTGCCAGACCGTGGGCATCGACGAATCGATGATGAACCCGACCATGGGTTTGGACACCATGATCAGCGAGCATGGCATGAATCTGTCCGGCGGACAGAAGCAGAAGATCGCGCTGGCCCGTGCGCTGGTGGCTGATCCTGCGTTTGTGCTGCTCGACGAGCCGACCAGCGCGCTCGACAATCGATCCGAGCAGCGGGTGATGGACTATCTGCTCTCCTCGCCGTGCGGGTGCGCGGTGGTGGCTCATCGGTTGAACGCGATCCGACGGTTCGACGAGATTCTGGTCATGGATCATGGTCGTATCGTGGAACGCGGCACTCATGATGAGCTCATGCAACTGGACGGCGTGTATGCGGGATTGTATGGACGCGGCCAGTGACGCACGGTGCGTTACACAAGCACGAAACCACCGCCTCGATGCTTGTTCGTCGCACACGTGCGTCATATGGGCACCGAGACCGCTCTCCCATGCTTGTTTGACGTACGCACGTGTCGGATGAGCAGCTGGCGCATTCCTCGGTGCGTATCCGACGTATCCATGTATCGGATACGCACCGAAGCGGCATACCCACCGGCATGTGAGCCCCCACGGGAACGCTGCTGAGCCTCACTTGGTGAAAAGGGCCACCGTTTCGACGTGATGGGTGTTGGGGTAGATGTCGAAGCCCTGAATGTGTGCCAGATCGTAGCCGAGATCAGTGAGCGTGGCCGTGTCGCGGGCGAGGCTCGTCGGGTCGCAGGCCACGTAGATCACGCTGCGGGTGCCGGAATCGGCGATCTGCTCGCACACGCGCCTCTTCGCGCCGGCACGCGGCGGGTCGAGCACCACCACGTCCGGCAGGGCGAGATTCTTCGGAATGTTGCGCAGCGTCTTCGACACATCGCCGGCACGGGAATCCACATTATCCAGTCCGGCGGCACGCAGATTGCGCTGGGCGCTTTTCACGGCGGTCTTGGCCCCTTCGATGCTGAGAACCTGCGTTCGTTCGGCGGTCGCGGCGGCCAATGGCAGCGTGAACAGGCCTGACCCGGAATACAGATCCCACAACACGGCCGATTCGGCACCGTCAAGTCGCTCCCGTACCAGATCGATCACCTCGTTCGCCAAGGCGATCGGCGCCTGACGGTGCACCTGCCAGAAGCCGCCGGCATCCACGGTGTAGGTAAACTCATGGCCGTCGTTGAGTCGCACGGTTTCAGTGAGCGTCTGGGAACCGGACTTCAGCTTGCCGTCGACAAGCAGAGCGTAATTGTCGCCGACAGCTGCGGGAATATCCGCGTCATCCGACGATGCATTGCGCGGTTCGGGCACGGCAAGACGAATCTGGGATCCGGGAACGAATCCCCCCTCCCAGACCCGCTGCCGATCAGCCACGGCGTTAAGCGCGTCGGTGGCGAGCGGCATCGCGTCAAGCGGCACGCGGATGTGCGACTCGCGTCGGCGCATGGACGGACGGCCCTCATCATCGGCGATCATCTCGATGCGGGTACGCCAGCCGAGACCGTTGCGATCCACATCATCAGACACGCCGACCACGGGCACCTCGACATCCACATGGCCGAGACGACGCATCTGCTCGCCGATCGTCGATGACTTCCACCGCAGCTGTCCCGGAATGGACACATGCACCATGTCGGCACCGCCCACTCCCCCGCCCCAGGCAAGCGGACCGGCGAGCGGCCAGACGGGGTCCACACGGTCGGCGCTCGGTTCGATCACCTCGACGACCTCGCCGGTCCAGAACCGGTCATCCCGGTCATGCGGCTCGTCAAGACGGATGTCCACCAATTCACCCGGCAATGCGAAACGAACGAACACCACCCGTCCGTCGATATGCGCCACGCACCGGCCCTGATCGGCATAGCGTTCGATACGGACCTGAGTGTTCATAGGGTTTCCTTTCATACAGTTGCGATGGCTGCGACGGTCATGCCTGCTCGTCGGCGGACTCTGCATTAGCGGACTCTGCATTAGCGGCCCGCTCGGCAAGACGATGACGATGCAATGGCGTGGCGATGACCAGCCACGAAGCCCAGATGGCAGCGGCGAACAACGGCACGCCCATGATGAGCCGCGCCGTGCCCAGCCAGCCCACATGATTCGTCAGATACATGGGCACCTGCACGCCAAGACGGGCGGCGAACACCACGATCCACAACCCGGTGACGGTCATGTACGCGCGCAGCAGCGGCTTGTCGTCACGCCACGCGGACAGCCATGCGCGCGGGTGCTCGATCACCGGATTGCGCACGAACTCCACCAGCGCGCCGATGCCCGGGATACGAACAAGCAGAGAAATCGCCAACACCACGATCCAGAACGTATTGACCAGGAAACCCGGCAGATAGTAGTTGCGCGCGTCATGGCTGAACCACGCCCACACCAGGCAGATCGCCACCGCGAACACGCCGGCGAGCGCGCCCATGACCGACTGACGTTGTACAAGGCGGACGATCACCTGGATCACGGCGAGCGCCGCGGAAACCATGATCGTCAGCTGCAGGTCGCGGGTGGCGACGAACAGCACCACGAACACCACGCCGGGCAGTACGGATTCGAGTACGCCGCGCGGGCCTCCGATGGCATCGATGACGGAGAAGTCCTCGTTGGCCAGCGACGCCATGCCGCTGCGTTTGCCGGTGTCGCCAGTGCTACCGGTGTCGCCGGGGTCGGTCTTGTGATCGAACAGGCCCATGCCGGATCAGCGCACTTCGGAGAACAGCGGGCCGCGACGCAGCGTGGTCTGTGTTTCCGTCTCGAGGGTCTTGCTCAGCGGTCCCTTGGGCTTGCCGGGGATCTCCGCGGCCTGGGACTCGCCGGAGTCTTCACCCTCCTCGATCTTGCCTTCAGCCGCAGCCTGCTTGGCACGTTCGGCCGGGCCGATCGGCGGGTGCATGGGAATCAGGTCACGGGGGGCAAGCGGTTCCTCGCCGCGCTCCACCACCACGTCGGAGAAGTACTTGTCGAGCGTCTTCTTCTCCTCGCTGTCCGGATCGGTGGCGGCGGGGCCGGAGAACACGCCGCGCAGCATCCAACGCGGTCCGTCCACGCCCACGATGCGGGTCTTGAGTACCTTCTTGCCGACCGTGACGGGAAGGATCAGCTCCTTGCCGAACGTGCCGTCCTGTTCCTTGGCGTCATGATTGGCGTCCATGAGGTCGCTGCGCACGTCGTCCCACAGGCCGAAGGACTTGGGGGCCGCGAACGCCTCCAGCTCCAGACTGGAGTCGCCCCAGGTGATGGTGGCACCCAGAATCTGGTTGGTCTGGCGGTTGCCCTTCAGGCGCATTTCGATGCCCTGGAGGAACGGCAGGTAGAGGGAGCCGATGTCGAGGTAGTCGTCGTAGTCGGGGATGTTGTCGTCATCCACGTCCCACGGGCCCTGATCCTCGCCGCGCTCGCCATCGGCGGTGGGCTGACGGTCGGCACGCGGTTCGGCGGCGGACTTGTCGGCGTCGTCGGAGTCACTGGACTCATCGACGATGTCGATGTCCGTTTCCTTGTCCTTCTCCTTGGCTTCCTCTTCGGCGTGCTTCTTCCTGCCGAATCCGAACAGTCCCATGGTGCCTCGTTTCTCAAGCGTTCGAACGGTGAGTTTTTCCGTTACATAGACTACACGTTGTACATGATGCTCAGTGGAGCGTGGTCCGACCATCGGGCTTCGTAGGTGGGTGCCTTGTCGATGACGAATCCGCACGCGGTCTCCGCCAGCTCCGGCGTGGCGAACTGGTAGTCGAGCCGCCAGCCGACGTTGTTGTCGAACGCGCGGCCGCGCTGGCTCCACCAGGTGTACGGTCCCTGAATGTCTCCGGCGAGATCGCGCATCACGTCGACGAACTCGTATTCGTCGAGCCACCGGTCCACGTAGGCACGCTCCTCCGGTAGGAATCCGGCGTGTTTGACGTTGCCTTTCGCGTTCTTGATATCGAGCGGCGTGTGCGCGATGTTGAAGTCGCCGCACAGCACGGCCTGTCTGCCGCCGCGTGCGGCCTCGTCGCGCAGCTCGCCGAGCCGGACGAGCATGTGGTCGAGGAACCGGTACTTCTGCGCCATCTTCGTCTCGTCCTCGGCGCTGCCCGCGTGCACGTACACGCATGCAACGGTGATTGTATAGCCCTGTGGCGTGGTGACGTCGGCCTCGATCCACCGACCGGAATCCACGTCCTCGTCCAGTCCGGGCAGACCACGCCGAGTGGCGACCACAGGCAGCGCGGACAGCAGTCCGACGCCGGCCCGGCCCTTGACCCGGCAGACCTCGTTCAGCCGATGCAGATCACCGGGGTCGGACAGCACACCGGCGTCGACGTATCGTCGTGCGAAGTCGTCGAAGATCGGATCGATCTCGTTCTGGGGAGCGCGCACCTCCTGCATGCACCACACGTCAGGGGTATGGGCGTCAACCCATTTTCCTACGTTCTTGCGTCGGGCGGCGCGAATGCCGTTCATGTTCGAAGTGGTGATCGTAATCGTCATGGTTCCTCCAGTGTAGTAGCGACGATGCGACGGCAGCGGCATCGTGACGGCACGGTGCCACGTGACTGAAACAGTGCCACGTGACTGAAACAGTGCCACGTGACTGAATATGCGGCCGTGTCAAGTCAGGCGCGGGGAAAGGCCTGATTGTAGCGTTGGGTGAGCTGTTCGATGGAGACGTGCGTGTAGCGTTGCGTGGTCTGCAGCGAGGAATGGCCGAGCATCTCCTGCACTTCGCGCAGATCGGCGCCGCCGTCAAGCATATGGGTGGCGGCTGAATGGCGCAACGCATGGGGACTGATGTCCGGTACGCCGGCGGCCGCCGCACAGCGATGCACCACCGTGCGGGCCTGCCGCGCATCCAGCCGGCCGCCACGCACGCCAACGAATACGGCCGTCGACGACCGTCCGGCATGCTCGAGCACCCATGGACGGCCCTCGTCAAGCCATTGCGAAAGCGCCGTGGCCGCCGGTACGCCGAAGGGCACCACACGTTGCTTGTTGCCCTTGCCGGTCACGCGGATGGTGTGCGCGGAGAAGTCGACATCACGCAGATCCAGTCCGATGAGCTCCGAAACGCGGATGCCTGTGGCATACAGCAGCTCCATGATGGCGGCATCGCGCAGGGCGAGTGCATGCCGCTTGGCTGTTCCCTCGGGTGAGTCATCCGTCGACTTGGCACGCCCATTCGACGTATTCGCCCCGGCCTCGCCTGATTCCGAGGATGCGACGGATGCGGCATCCACGCTGTTCATCAGCGTCTCCGCCTGCTCCTCGCTTAGCACGGCCGGCAGCGTCGAGGGGATCTTCGGTGTCTTGAGCCCCGCCGCCGGATCGGAGGCGATCATGCCGCGGTCCTGCAGGAACGCGAAGAACGACCGCACGGACACCACCTTGCGCGCCATGGAGGAGCGCGCGTGGGATCGTGACTCAAAGGCGAGCCACGACCGCAGGTCGTTCACCGTCACCGCGTTGAGCGATGTCACGCCGTATAGGTGCAGCATGTGCAGGCATCCCGACAGATCGGCCCCATAGGAGCGCACGGTGTTCGCGCTCAGGCCGCGATTGCGCGTCAGATACTCCAGAAACGCGTCCAGCTGGCGGTCATACTCCATTCGGCTCCTCCCTTCTGCATGCGGCGCGCTCCTCATCATGTCCCTGATCATGACGACGAGAGCGACATTCCCACGATAGGACATGCCGTTGTTTCGGGCGTGGTGGTTGTCCTCCGGCGGAATCTATGGTTTAACAGAAAGGTGAACACTACCGACAACGCCATCACCCCCGCCGAGACGACCGGCGACATCGTACTCACCTTCGTGGTCCCCTCCTACAATGTGGAGGACTATCTGGGCCGCTGCCTCTCCTCACTGCTCATTGAACAGGACCTGAGCGACACGGAGATCCTCATCGTCAACGACGGTTCCAAGGATGGGACCGCCGCGCTCGCCCGAGAATACGAGAAACGCTATCCGAACGTGATCCGGGTGATCGATCAGGAGAACAAGGGCCATGGCGGCGCGGTGAACACGGGCGTGGCCAACGCCAGGGGCATGTATGTCAAGGTCGTCGACGCCGACGACTGGCTCGACATGATGGCGCTGCGCAATGTGCTGGCCGAACTGCGTACGCAGGCCCGTGCCAAGGCTCCGATCGATCTGCTCATCACCAACTACACGTACGAGAAGCAGGGCAAGCGCATCAAGCAGACGATTCGATACCGTGGCGTGCTGCCCGTCAACCGGACTCTCGGATGGAACGACGTCAAACGGTTCCGCCCCGATCAGAACCTGCTCATGCACTCGCTGATCTACCGCACCAAGGTGCTGCGGGAGAAGGCGGGGCTCGCATTGCCCGAGCACACGTTCTACGTGGACAACATCTATGCGTATGCGCCCCTGCCGCAGGTGCGCACGCTCATGTACATGGACGAGGATCTGTACCGGTACTTCATCGGCCGCGAAGGGCAGTCGGTGGAGAAGGACACGATGATCCGCCGCATCGACCAGCTGATCCGCGTGGTGCGCACCATGATCGACGCCACGCCGTCGCCCGTTGCCGTGCCGACCGGACTGTACCGCTACATGATCCACTATCTGACCATCAACATGGCCATTGATTCCGTGTTTATGGTGCTGTCCAAGGACAAGGAGAACTACCGCCGCAAGGACGAACTGTGGGCGTATCTCGCCGAACACGCGCCCGAGGCGGACAAGGCGGTGCGCCGGACGATGATCGGACGGGCGCTGAATATTCCCGGGCCCGTCGGACGCATGCTCATCCATGTGGGCTACGGCATCGCCCACAATATCGTCGGCGTGAACTAGGAGACTAGGATTCAGCGAAAACGCCGCAGATAGTCGTCCAGCAGCTCCACGCTGCGGCCTGCCATGTACCGGTAGCCGAACACGCCTGGATGGAAGTGATCGGACGCATAGAATTCATCCGTGTCGGAGCGCACGTTCTCGTGGGTCATGTCGAGGAAGAACACGCCACGTTCGGCGCAGATCTCCCGACTGGCCCTGGTCTGCGCATCGATCTGCCCCTCAAGGAACTTCCTCAACGCCGGTCCGAGCGACGGGCTGTTGTACAGCTGCCCTGAACTGAACACCACGATGTTGTCGGTCAACGGCTGGGCCTCGTCAAGCACGGCGGCAAGATCCGTCTTCCATTCGTCGATGCTGCGCTGGGCCATGATGTCGTTGGAGCCGGCGCATACGATCAGCAGATCCGGCGACTCATCCACCTCGGGCAGCAGACGGTAACGCACGCGGCGCATGGTGGCACCCAGCTTGCCATACGTCCGCCACTGCACCTGACGTCCCAATGCGCCGGCGATCTCCTGGGCGATCGCCGGAATGAACCCGTCCTTTTGATCGTCGACGCCGCAGCCGGCGACCATGGAATCGCCCACCGCCACCAGACTCAGCGGGCTTCGATCGGAGGCCAGCGGGCCGACCACGCCGGAACGATCCCCCGCCGGCTCGGCTGCAAGATGCACATGATGCTTGGCCCACCATGCCTCGGCCAGCACCCTGGCCCTGCGTGCGACGTTCATCGACTGTCCTCCCCGTGGTCGCTTATCTGATGCGATACCGTATCGTCGTAAATATACATCTCCTCGGTACGAATCCGATCACCTATGGGGAATGAGACGGACCGCGCGCAACGCCGGGTCATGCCCCGATGCCCGTAGAAGCCGAAGTCGCAGCCGGTGTCGGTGTACAGGAAGAAGTCATCGATGCCCTGATCGTGGAAGTACCGCATCGCGTCGTCGAACAGCATCCGTCCCAATCCGTAGCCGCGATATTGTCCGTCGACGATGAACAGGACAAGCTCGCCATCGTATCGTCTGCCCTGGGATTCGGCGTCTCGCGACAGCTCCTTGTCGGCGGCCATGTACTGGCGGAACATGCCCAGCCCCTGACGTCCCTCGCGGCTGGTCAGCAGTCCGCACACCGCTCCCAGCTGCATCAGCTGCATCCGCCGGTCGATGTGTGGACGACGACGGTCGGCGGCGACGATGAGTCCGGCCACTTCCCCGTCGACGTCAGCCACCCTCATATAGGTGCGACGGGACAGGCATTCGTAGGCGTCGATCTTTCCCAACAGTGCGGCGTTACGCGCGGACATGCTGACGTCATAGCCCCAGGTTCGGCAGACGATTTCCTCGATCCTCGGCATGTCCTCGGCACGCATGGCCCTCAACACGGCTTGCGACGACATTGGTGCACAACCTCCATTCAATCGACCTTCACCTTATCCGATGCCCGCGTGGAACGCCAACTGCACCGTCATGGTCTTCGGCAGACGCACCGGGAATATTCACATGACGTTCAGCGAATCATCCGCGTTTCTCCGCGCTGTGAGGGACAATGGTGGGTGCAGGCCGGCGACGGTGAGAGTCACCATGGCGCCGGCGGGAAGGCTGGGTACGATGATGTCGATGTTGTTCGATGACGACGCCGAGCTGGAGGACGAGTTCAAGTCCGCAGCATTCACCTCGGACGACGTGCGCGCCATGGAAAGGCCGCTGCTTGACGACGGCGTGCCGCTGATGCGCATGGCGGCGTCCGCCACCGCCATGACGGCGCGGGTCATGATGGCCCGGGCCCATGTCTCCCCTGACACCGCTCGTATCGTGCTGCTGGCCGGAGGCGGCGACAATGGCGGCGATGGCCTGTTCGCCGCGGCGGAACTCGCGCATGACGGCGTGGAGGTGACCGTGGTGGCCGTCGGCAGAAGCCTGCACGAGCAGGGGCTTGCGGCGTTGCGCGCCGAGGGAGGCGAGCTGATCGTGCTCGATCCGGATGCGGACATCCCCGGATTCGCCGGTCCCGAGGACGCGCAGGAGGCTGCTGACCTGTTCGATGATGCGATCGGTGTGATCGAGACCTCACATCTGGTCATCGACGCCATGACCGGCATCGGACTCAACGGAGCGTTGCGGGGCATTCCCGCCCATATCGCCGCCGAAGTGGGCGAGGATGGTGAACTTCCCGACACGATCGTGCTGCCGCATGGCCGCAGCGGTGACGAGTTCCCGCTGGTGCTGGCCGTGGATACACCGTCAGGCGTGGGCATCAACGATGGCACATTGCCCGGCCCGTATATTCCCGCAGATGTGACGATCACGTTCGGCGCACTGAAGCCCTGTGATCTGCTGCCGCCTGCCACGTATGTGTGCGGCCGTCAGGTGCTGGTCGATTTCGGATTCGACACCGAGCCCTTCACCCCGGCCGTAGAGGCGGTCACCCGCCGTACCGCCGCGCAGGCCGTCCGGTTGCCGCATATCACCGATGCCAAGTATTCGCGTGGCGTGGTCGGACTGGTCACCGGCTCGGACGAATACCCGGGGGCCGCCGTGCTCTCCAGCGAGGCCGCCGCGAACTCGAACGTGGGCATGGTCCGCTATGTAGGTCCGGTTCGTGCGCAGGACATGGTCCTGCGCCGCGTGCCGGAGGCGGTGATGGGCAAGGGCCATGTGCAGTCCTGGGTGGTGGGTTCGGGCGTGCCCGCCGGACCTGATGAAGGCGATGTGGATCAGCAGCGCAAGCGCATCGGCGCACTGCTCGCCCATTATGCCGCGGATGAGGCCGGCAGCGAGGAGATGCCGCCGATCGTGGTGGATGCCGGCGCCTTGGATCTGCTGCCCGAATCGTGCGTGCCTCAGGTGCTGATCACCCCGCATGCCGGCGAGCTCGCACGACTCATCTCCGAGCGCGACGAGGATGTGACCGCCGAGGATGTGATGGCCGAACCGCTGGCGTGGGCCACGCGCGCGTGGGAGCTCACCGGCGCGACCGTGCTGCTCAAGGGCGCGGTGACCGTGGTGGTCGGTGATGATGACGCAGGCAACGCGCAGGCCTTCGTCTCGGGATCCGCACCGGCATGGCTGGCGAGCGCAGGTGCCGGCGATGTGCTTGCCGGCACGTTGGGTGCGGTGCTAGCGCAGAATGCGGCGACGCTGGAGCAGCTTCCCGACCAGACGGCCATCTATGCGGCGGTCGGCGCGTATATCCATGGTCTGGCGGCGACGCTGGCCTCCGCGTCGACGCAATCGGGTCTGTGCGAACCGGTGGTGTACGACGATCGGGATCCGATTGCGTTCCTGCAGGCCATGGAACCGGATGACGTGCCGGACGATGCCATCACGGGAACGCTGGGATCTCCGATCCGCGCCGGTGACGTGGCGGATCAGCTGCCGCTGGCATTCGGGACGCTGGTGAGTCTGTACGATGCGGAATCGGATGACTCCGACGATTCGTCCGACGGCGGTGATGACGGCGGTTCCGCTCCTGATTCCCCGAAGCCCGACGGGTCCGACGCCGTGCGCGTGTATTCCTCCGATGGCGGATCGGGAATCATCGATGGCACCGTGGCGAACGGACCGCGTGACGATGACGATGAAATCGTGCTCGATGCGGACCGTGACTACACGGACGAGGAGCTGGACGCGCTTGCCGACGCGATTCTCGCCCAGTATGAGGATCCCGAGCGGTAACGCGTTCGGGCGTTCGCCCATCGCCCGTCATCTGTCATTTCGCAATACCGTATGACGAGAACCACATGATGAAACCCCCTCGCGGATCGCATCCCGAGGGGGTTTCGTCATGGACGGTGCGGATATGTCCAATGATCGGCTATCGGGAGGCGAGGTGCTCCCCGATGATGCCAAGGAACCTCTGCGACGCGGATTCACGCCTTTCACCGTCGCCGTCGCGTGTGGGGTTCTGTCGGGTTTCGTCATTGAAGACATAGACGTCGAAGTCTGGCAGGTCGGCACCCACGACCGGCATGGACGACAGACGGTCATCATGATCCACCGCCACGGAGGCCATGAGCCCCACGGCCAGTCCGGAGATGATGATCGCCTTCATCGTGTTCACGTCGGATACTTCGATGAGCCGTGTCGCATCCACATGCGATCGCAGGTATGCGGTGGCGGCCTTGGAGTGGACGAAATCGTCGCCCAGCGTGACGAACCGCAGCGAGCCGGTCATCGCGGGATCGGAGATGTCGAACACCGCCCGGTCCCCCATGACAGCCCTAACGCCATGAGGATTGTCCGCCGCGTAGGCGAGCACGAATGGGAACGAGGCGATGCGGAACGTCTGGATGCCTCCCACGCTGGGGGCGCTTCCCACGCTGGCCACGGCCCCGAAATCCACGGCGTGCCGTTCGATCTGTCGCATGAGCCGCCGTGACCCCACGGATTGCACGTCCACCTCCCCGCCCAGTCGGCTGGCGAGCGTATCGATGGATTCGGCTCCGAGCAGGTAGGCGGAGATGATGGGTGGCAGACCGACGTTGTACCGGCTGGCATGGTCTGCCTGCTGCAGTTCCTCCGGCAGCCGGTCGAGTTCGCCGAGAATCGAGGCGGTGTGCCGCATGAGCACCAGTCCGGCTTCGGTGAGCGATACGCCGCCCTTGGCACCGAATCGATGACGTTCCACCAAGGTCACCCCAAGCCGCTGTTCCAGCCGTTTGATGGCCAACGACACCGTGGGTTGGGAAACGCGTGCGGCCGCGGCGGCATCGGTGAAACTCCCCAGTTCGGCCACCAGTTGGAACAGTTCCATGTCGCGCACATTGTCGATCGACGCCATTGCCACCTCCCCTGCCGCCATGTTGCCTCCATCCATTGTATGGGACGGTTCGGCGGCGTGGGGAGGTGATGCCGGCATGGGCCTCAGTCCTCGGGATGCCAGATGTTGGCCTCCACCGCTGCAGGCACGTCCGGCACGGGCTCGCGGTTGAGTCCTTCGACGACGGCTTGCTCGGCGACGGCGATGGCCACACGGCGGGAGATCTCGGTGAGGGATGACACGGGTGGCAGCACGGCAGCACCCGGTTCGTTCACGTCGATCATGTCGGAGATGGCGTGCGCGGAGGCAAGCAGCATGCGGTCACTGATCAGACGGGCCTTACCCACGATGGCACCGAAGCAGATGCCCGGGTACATGAGCGCGTTGTTGCCCTGTCCGATGTGGTAGGTCACGCCGTTGTATTCCACGGGATCGGACGGGGTTCCGGTGATCACGAACGCACGGCCCTCGGTCCAGCGAATCACATCGGCCGCCTTGGCCTCGGCCAGTTCGGTGGGGTTGGAGATCGGGCAGATCAGCGGGCGGTCCACATGGGAGGCCATGGCACGCACCACGCGTTCGTCGAATGCTCCGGCACGGGTGGAGGTGCCGATCAGTACGGACGGCTTGAACGCATCGACCACGGCCGCAAGGTCGGTGATGTCGTCGAGCCCGGCGAATTCGGACGGATCATGCGCGTACTTGGCCTGCCCTTCGGTCAGCCCCTCCTGTCCGACGAGGATGAGTCCGTAACGGTCCACAAGCGCCACACGGCTCATGGCGTCGGCACGGTCCATGCCGCCTTCGAGCACCATGTCGTCGACGAGCTGATCGGCGATGCCCACGCCGGCCGTGCCCGCTCCGAATACGAGAATGCGGGTGTCGTCATAGTTCGTGCCGGCGATGCGACGTGCGGCCACCAGAGCGGCGAGCACGGTCACGCCAGTGCCCTGGATGTCGTCATTCAGCGTCAGCACATCGCCGCGGTAGCGGTCGAGAATCGGAGCAGCGCACGGACGGCCGAAATCCTCCCAATGCAACAGGGCGTTCGGATAAAGCTCCAGGCTGTCGCGTACGAACGTTTCGATGAAATCGTCGTAGCGCTCGCCGCGTACGCGCTTGAAACGATTGCCCACGTAATGCGAATCGTCGAGCAGTTCCCTGCGATCGGTGCCCACGTCGATCATGACGGGCAGCACACGTGCGGGATCGATGCCTGCGGCAGCCGTATACACGGCGAGCTTGCCGGTAAGGATCTCCGCACCCTGCGCGCCCCAGTCGCCGATGCCCAGAATGCCTTCGCCATCGGTGGCGACGATCAGATCGATGTCCCGTCCCTGCGCGTACTGGCGCAAGGCGTCCTTGATTCGCTCGGGGTGTTCGATCGACACATAGGCCACGTCTGATCCGAAGTAGAACTCGCCGTACCGCTGGATGGACTGGGCGACGGTGGGTGCATAGACGATCGGCATGTATTCGGTCAGATGCTTCGCCATGCCGTGATAGAACAGGCGACGGTTCTCACGGCAGACGCCCATAAGGTACAGGCGCTTTTCGATGTCCTTGTCAAGGCTCCGGAAGCGGGCGTACACGGCCTGTTCCTGCAGATCAAGCGTCTGCACGGCTGCCGGCAGCAGTCCGTCGACATCCATTGCCACCCGCTCATCGGCGGTGAGGGCAAGCCCCCTGGTCGCGAAGGAATCCTTGAGTGTGGTGAATCCGGTCATGTCGTTCATCCTCGTTTCTTGCACTGGACGGTGTTCGGGAGTGGGCTTCGAGTGGTTCAGGCCTCGTTGCCCGGTTGTTGTCTTTCAACTTAGGAAGCCGCCCGCACCGGCACAAATAATCAACGGCAATACGACAACATGCCTCATATTGCAACGGTTTACGATCATTCTTCGGTGGTTCGTCCCCATATTGCCGTTGGTTATTACGGCTGACATCTGCGATTCGGAGCGATGACGCATTACGCCTCGGGTCCGGCCGCGTTGATCTACGGTGCCGGATATCTCAAGACCCCTGAGTTCCTCCGGATCGGGGTTATAGGAACTTTTGTGGTGCTTATAACTGGCATCTGGCCTTGTGGCAGTAGGCGTGTCGGCTGGTTATTTTCGACGGCGGGAAAATAGCCGGCTTGTGCCATGGGTCGGGTGGCGGGCTGGATGTCGTGAGAACGAAATCCAGCAAGGCGAAGAAGTGCCCGATCTGCGGTCGGGCGATGAAGAAGAACGGCAGGACCGCGAAGGGCACCCAACGGTGGAAGTGTCCCGACTGTTCGTTGAGCTCGACGATGCCGCAGGAACGGGCCGCGCGGGCGCGCATGCTGGACGAATTCCTGACCTGGCTGCTGGGCAGGCAGCCGCAGTGTGCGATCGACCCGTCCGGTGACTCGCGCGCCCTGCGCAAGCGCACCGCCTGGTGCTGGAACATCCATCCGCGCATACCGTCCGTGACGGCCAGGCATCATACGGTGATGGCGGACGGCACGTACATGGACCACGGCTGGTGCCTGATCATCGCCATCGACGGCGAGACCGGCGAGACGCTTGACTTCCAATGGTGCGGGCATGAGTCCAAGGCGGCCTACACGGCGCTGTTCTCGCGCATGCCCGCGCCGGACGTGCTCGTCACCGACGGGCTGCGCGGCGCGGAGACCGCCTGCCGTGAGACCTGGCCCGGCACGCGCATCC
>NZ_MWWV01000017.1 GCF_002259645.1 Bifidobacterium tissieri | reverse complement strand
GCGTGCCGGGCCAGGTCTCACGGCAGGCGGTCTCCGCGCCGCGCAGCCCGTCGGTGACGAGCACGTCCGGCGCGGGCATGCGCGAGAACAGCGCCGTGTAGGCCGCCTTGGACTCATGCCCGCACCATTGGAAGTCAAGCGTCTCGCCGGTCTCGCCGTCGATGGCGATGATCAGGCACCAGCCGTGGTCCATGTACGTGCCGTCCGCCATCACCGTATGATGCCTGGCCGTCACGGACGGTATGCGCGGATGGATGTTCCAGCACCAGGCGGTGCGCTTGCGCAGGGCGCGCGAGTCACCGGACGGGTCGATCGCACACTGCGGCTGCCTGCCCAGCAGCCAGGTCAGGAATTCGTCCAGCATGCGCGCCCGCGCGGCCCGTTCCTGCGGCATCGTCGAGCTCAACGAACAGTCGGGACACTTCCACCGTTGGGTGCCCTTCGCGGTCCTGCCGTTCTTCTTCATCGCCCGACCGCAGATCGGGCACTTCTTCGCCTTGCTGGATTTCGTTCTCACGACATCCAGCCCACCACCCGACCCATGGCACAAGCCGGCTATTTTCCCGCCGTCGAAAATAACCAGCCGACACGCCTACTGCCACAAGGCCAGATGCCAGTTATAAGCACCACAAAAGTTCCTATAACCCTGAACGGATCATCCCCGCGTGTGCGGGGCAAACCAATGCGCCGCCGCCCAGCCCGCCGCCGTGGACGGATCATCCCCGCGTGTGCGGGGCAAACAGGAAAGCGAGGAAACCCGTATGGATGCGGAACGGATCATCCCCGCGTGTGCGGGGCAAACCACTTGTTGTCCGTTCTGGTGCTGCGGAATAGCGGATCATCCCCGCGTGTGCGGGGCAAACCTTTTGTACTCACCAAACTCCCCTTTTGTACTCGGATCATCCCCGCGTGTGCGGGGCAAACGTTGTTTTCACGGAAGACGAGGCCGTTGTCGCCGGATCATCCCCGCGTGTGCGGGGCAAACTCTACCGCATGCCGCTCAATCCCAGCCAGGACCGGATCATCCCCGCGTGTGCGGGGCAAACGGCTGACCGTCACGGTCAACGATGACGGCAGTCGGATCATCCCCGCGTGTGCGGGGCAAACCTGCACCCATGCGCGCGTACTCATAACCGCACCGGATCATCCCCGCGTGTGCGGGGCAAACTCGATGGCGATGGCCTTAATGAGTGTGCACATCGGATCATCCCCGCGTGTGCGGGGCAAACTCACCACGCGGCCGTACCTTGGCGCGGGCGACCGGATCATCCCCGCGTGTGCGGGGCAAACGCCAACGGCCACGGGGGCCTCGCCGCGTCCTACGGATCATCCCCGCGTGTGCGGGGCAAACGTCGGTCCGGGGTTCAAGCCCCCGCGGCCCCACGGATCATCCCCGCGTGTGCGGGGCAAACTCGGCCGCCGTCGTGATCTCATAACGCATGTTCGGATCATCCCCGCGTGTGCGGGGCAAACGACGGAAGGCGGCGAGATCGCGGCCGTATCCTCGGATCATCCCCGCGTGTGCGGGGCAAACTGGATTCATGCTCATTTGACGCCCGCCCACGCCGGATCATCCCCGCGTGTGCGGGGCAAACCCGGACAGGTCGAAGAATCGGCTACCGGTGTCCGGATCATCCCCGCGTGTGCGGGGCAAACGCACCGGCGGCACCATCACGCCCACACGAGGCGGGATCATCCCCGCGTGTGCGGGGCAAACCCCAGCCTTTATCAATATTTGTCATATGATGACGGATCATCCCCGCGTGTGCGGGGCAAACGTTTTTCAATGGTTGTTTTTCAATGGTTGTTTCGGATCATCCCCGCGTGTGCGGGGCAAACGGAGCCTCCCGAGCGGTAGCACCCCGCCGTCTCGGATCATCCCCGCGTGTGCGGGGCAAACCAACTCGCACAAGATGGTGCCCTCACGAACTCCGGATCATCCCCGCGTGTGCGGGGCAAACGTGAGTTCACGGGGCGTATAGTCCTGCTTGAGCGGATCATCCCCGCGTGTGCGGGGCAAACTAGGCCCTTGATGCCGTCCACGATGCCGCTGACGGATCATCCCCGCGTGTGCGGGGCAAACTTGAGTAGTTCGCGTGTGGTTTCGGCGACCATCGGATCATCCCCGCGTGTGCGGGGCAAACGTTTCCCCCGTCGAGCCCGGTGCCGCGGACCGCGGATCATCCCCGCGTGTGCGGGGCAAACATCCAACCCCTTTAGCGAGGCCAACCATTCAGCGGATCATCCCCGCGTGTGCGGGGCAAACAGGAGGCTGACCAGCGTGCCTTTGATTACGTCCGGATCATCCCCGCGTGTGCGGGGCAAACAGGCTTCTTGCTGACCCGCGTCTGGTGGCGCACGGATCATCCCCGCGTGTGCGGGGCAAACGGACGGCACGATCACGTACCTATCCGGGGGGAGGGATCATCCCCGCGTGTGCGGGGCAAACAGGTCGCCTGTGAGAACGCAGACAAATTCCATTAGGATCATCCCCGCGTGTGCGGGGCAAACGCGCTGAAGGACACCACGGGGTCGCCCGGCGCCGGATCATCCCCGCGTGTGCGGGGCAAACCTGCGGTGTCAGGTTCAACGTGTTGAGGTAGGCGGATCATCCCCGCGTGTGCGGGGCAAACTACTGTGCTAAATGGGTGACCCTTGACCGGGCCGGATCATCCCCGCGTGTGCGGGGCAAACACATGTTGAGATGCCATTGAGTAATGTAACTGCGGATCATCCCCGCGTGTGCGGGGCAAACTCCGCGTGGACGGTGGACGTCAACGGCGAATCCGGATCATCCCCGCGTGTGCGGGGCAAACCCGCGCCCGCGCTGGCCCGGCCTACGCTCGTACGGATCATCCCCGCGTGTGCGGGGCAAACGCACCGGGATCACCCTTGTCACCCTTCGGCCCCGGATCATCCCCGCGTGTGCGGGGCAAACTCGCCCTGCGGCCCCTGCTCACCCTGCGGGCCCGGATCATCCCCGCGTGTGCGGGGCAAACGTGCAATCCTCCACACCCACACGCCCCAATTCCGGATCATCCCCGCGTGTGCGGGGCAAACCAGTCCGTACCCATTTCACTGGGGCCTATGGTCGGATCATCCCCGCGTGTGCGGGGCAAACCTGGATCCGGTACTGTTGGCTTGGCCCGTGCGCGGATCATCCCCGCGTGTGCGGGGCAAACCCGGATCATCACCCCCGACAGCGGACAGGACTAGGATCATCCCCGCGTGTGCGGGGCAAACCGATATTCATCCTTTGCGCAGGTCGCGGGAATCGGATCATCCCCGCGTGTGCGGGGCAAACTCTGGTTATTGGGAGGAGGGTCAGAAGCCGATCGGATCATCCCCGCGTGTGCGGGGCAAACGTCGAGCGTCCACCCGTGGGCGATGAGATCGGCGGATCATCCCCGCGTGTGCGGGGCAAACAGTCTGATTTTACTAAGAAACGAAGACGAGCAGCATGCCAAAAAAATCGATTGGTGCACTTGACGTATTTGTTACGTCTGCCGTGATGGCTGATGTGTTTGCGTTCGTAGAAGTCGGGCTTTTGCGTTTAGGCACCGGAAACCAGTGCAGTTGTTTTTGTCGCGAGCGCGATTCGAATGGCCGCGTTTGGTACGAGATGTTGTTGCTGTGCAATGAAGGCCTCTTCCATTCTTTGCCATTCTGCTAGTCGATTGTTTGCCAATCTATCACGGAACCTGTGCGCCTGGACCTTGGCTGAGAGACGCCACAAGATGCGGTCGCATAAGTCGGGAGACTGCGAGGGCGTATAGGATGAATATGCCAAGCCTGTGATTCCCCGTGCACGGGGGTGTTCCGAGACATAGGTTTAATATGTCGTTTGCCCTGCAATTGCGGGGATGGTTGCAGACGCTTCTGGATGATGGTACTCTCCATAGTAATAGACATAGGTTAAAATGTCGCTCCAAAGGAGGAACGTTCACGTGTCCCAAGTGCATGCCTCCGAGAGCTTTCCTGAATCGTCCTTTTCACAGTCAGCCCCTTTGCGGTCTTTCCATTTCCCGTCTGGCATCCCCGCGCCGCTATCTGAACGAGCTCTCTCATTTTGGGCGAAAACCGTTTTCCGTGACACTACCGATGAGCGTTATCTGCAACTATGGCAGCACATGGAAGATACCGGCGAGATCGCACTGAAGGTCTGGGACGAGTTCGTCGCCGACGATGTCCGGCGATTGATTGCCATGGACGTCGGTGACGATCAATCAGCAAAACGTCTGTATCAGTTCGTTGCGGCAATCCATGATATCGGCAAGGCGTCTCCTGCGTTCGTAGTGAAATCAGACCGTGACTACTACGTGAAAATGGCGGGTTTCTCCATCAGACCTAACCTCAGTAAGGATAAGGACCGTCGTAAATACCGTCATGAACTGGTTGGCTATCAGGCCGTATTGAAATGGCTGGGATCTCAGGATTTCCCAATCGCTTCGGGAACGTTTGCCCATGGTCTTGCCGATATCGTCGCCGGTCATCATGGCACGTCATTGACAAAAGACAAGCAACGGTGGTTGAACTCTTGGAATGCCAAAGGTTTCGTCGGCGATAAATCTTGGTCAGACGTGCGTTCTGAATTCCTTGACTGGATTGCGGATACGCTCGACATTCGCTCTCTTCTACATTCCCTGAAAGATCATCCATTGCGTCGGCGGACGCTGATTCTGCTGACTGCGCTGGTGATCATCGCGGATTGGATCGCCAGCGATACGCGACTGTGCCCGCTGAACGAATCGGAGTCGGATCTGGAATTGTTTGATCCTCGTCGTCGTGCCGATCGCGCATGGCGCAGATTACAGCTGCCGGAACCATGGAAGGTGACCGGAATCGATCAGTCCGCAGATGGTCTGTTCGCCGAACAATTCGATATTCCGGGTGCGAAACTCCGTCCCGTGCAATATGAAGCAATACGTATGGCGCAGACCATGCCCGATCCCGGACTGATGATCGTTGAAGCAAACATGGGGGAGGGCAAGACGGAAGCCGCGCTGCTGGCCGCGGAGATTCTTGCTTCGCGATTTCACTGTGGTGGTGTCTACTACGCGTTGCCCACACAGGCGACGGTCAATGCCATGTTCACACGTATTCTTGATTGGATCGGTCATCTGCCTGCCGAAGACAGACGCATGATGGCTTCGCTGTTTCTGGCGCATGGTAAGCGTGAACTCAACGACGACTATGAGACGTTGCGTGAACAGTGGTTCGATGACGGGCATGGCCTTGACAAGGGTTTTGCCGATCGGCCATTCGACGGCATTGTATACGGTGAAGACGATTCTGGGCGCAACGACGAAGATGATCGCATGACATTGCAGGCCGTGGTGAACTCCTGGTTCACCGGCCCCAAACGTGGCAATCTATCGACGTTCGTGACAGGTACCATCGATCAGGTGCTCATGGCCGGATTGCAATGCAAACATGTCGTGTTACGGCATGCGGCGCTCGCCGGCAAGGTGGTGATTCTTGACGAGGTCCATTCAAACACGGCGTATATGAACGTATATATGGAGACCGTGCTGTCATGGTTGGGGGCGTATGGCACGCCGGTCATCATGCTCAGTGCGACGTTGCCGCAAACCAAACGTAGGGCGTTTCTGAAGGCGTATAGATCAGGGGCCGTTGCCGTGGACATGGTGGAGCCTAATCCAGAACGGCAATTGTCACATGATTCCTGCGAGAAGAACCCCGGTTGTCGGAATGATAATGGCGACAATACTGGCGAGAGCAATAACGCTGCCGACAACCCTGTGCTGTCCTCGTTGGATCTGCGGTATCCATTGATTTCAGTGGCCACAAAGAGCGCTATCGTTGATTCCTCTCCTGCTGCGTCGGGGCGTTCCACTGATATTTGCGTATCAATGCTGGACGATGACAATGACGTTCTGGCTACTCTGTTGCGTGAACGGCTACGAGATGGTGGATGTGCCGTCGTGATCCGTAATACGGTTTCCCGTGCCCAGGAGACCTATGACGTGTTGCGGGGAAAACTAGACATGGACGTGACATTGGCTCATTCCCGTTTTTTGGCGTTTGACCGCGCTCGTATCGATCGTGACCTGATTCATCGATACGGCAAGAACAGCGATTCCGGTCAGCGGTCTGGAGTCGTGGTGGCCACGCAGGTGGTGGAGCAATCGTTGGATGTTGATTTCGATATGATGGTCACGGACATTGCGCCCATCGACTTGATTTTGCAACGATCGGGACGTCTGCATCGTCATCGTCGTGGCGAAGGTGAATGCCAAAGGCCATTGCCATTGCGCAAGGCACGATTGTACGTATCGGGAGTGGTGCAACAGTCCGATCAGGATCCGCCACAGTTCGCCAGAGGACTGGAAAGCGTATACCACCGGTATCTGCTGATGCGTTCTCTTGCCGTTTTGAACATTCCCGAAGGCGGAGAAACGACGATTTCGGTACCGGATGATATTCCTCGGCTGGTGCAGAGCGTTTATGGGGATGTGCCCGTTTGCCCAGAATCATGGAGGGGCGGAGATGGCGGGGAAATCGTGGCATACGAGAGCTTGCAGGACACCATAGACGCGAGTGAATGTGAGGCTCATCGCAGCCGCATTTTCAAGCCTCAGGATCCCCGGGGAACGTTCACGCTTGATGACTGGCTGAAAACAGCCATGCCGGATCCGGATGCACCGGGCACGGTTCAGCAGCATCCGAGTTCCACCGGAGTTCGTGAGGGCGATGATTCGTTCGAGGCTATTGTGCTGCAGAGAGATGTCGATGGATACCTTCAGCTGCCATCATGGGGAGATTTTGATACGGGCCCATTGCCGTCTGGCATGGGCGTTCCGGACCGTAGGCAGGTACGAAACATCCTATCCTGCACCATTGCGCTTTCACGGTTCTCACTTGCTTACCAAAATCTTGATGCGGTCATCAACGCGCTGGAATGCAATACGCCACAGCAATGGTTCGACTATATGCAGCAGGACCGGAGTCTGGCAGGACAATTGCTGATCGTGCTGGACGGCGATGGAAAAGCGGAATATCCAATACAGGTTTCCGGAAAGGATGGTGAGACAATGAAAACGTTGCGCTTCCAATATTCAATGACGAAGGGATGGGTGACACGTGTCGAATAGTGAGCTTGCCGCTGACAATGAAGCATCGTTCAACCTGATGGATCGTGCATGGATTCCCGTCACGATGTCTGATGGTTCCTATGCTGAGTTGTCCATTGTCGATACGCTTACGCGTGCCGATGAGATCCGCAGTATCGATGGCGATATTCCATTGCAGCGGTTCACTCTGAGTCGTTTTCTGACCGGTGCGTTGTATGGCGTGTATGGCAATGATCTCAGTCCTGCAAACTGGCGTCGGCTGCTGGACGGCGGCTCCGGAAAACCTGAAACCGTTCGCCGGATCCGTGAATACTGTGACCGTTATCATGATCGGTTCGATATATTCGACAAGGTAGCGCCGTTCTATCAAGTCGCGGGACTGCATACCGCCAAACACGAAGTGTCCGGTCTGGAGCGACTTGTTCTGGACGTGCCCAGCGGCGAACCGTTTTTCACCACGCGCATCGGTGAAGGGTTGAAGGCCATGAGCGCCGCAGAGGCATCTCGCTGGCTGGTAACCGTGCAGGCATATGACGCGTCCGGCATCAAGTCGGGGGCAGCGGGTGATCCTCGTGTCAAGGGAGGCAAGGGCTATCCCATCGGTGTGGCGTGGACCGGCCATCTTGGCGGATACCTGGTCGAGGGAAGAACTTTGTGGCAGACGCTGATGCTGAATTTTGTAAGTCAGCAGGTGTTCGGACTCGGTGAAGCTGCCGCAGAGTGGGTGGATGACAGACCGGTCTGGGAACGTGAACCATATACCGCGAAGGCGGCGGATGGTTTCGACCAGCCGCAGGACAGAACCGGCGACACGCGGTGCTTCCACGGCCCGGCAACACTGCTGACCTGGCAATCCCGTCGTATGTTGCTCGCACACGAGGGGCAGAAGGTCACCGGTGTGCTGATGTGCAACGGGGACCGTCTCAAACCGCAGAACGCCCAGTGGTTCGAGATGATGAGCGGCTGGCGTCGCAGCGAAACCCAGGAGAAGGCGTTGAAACGACCGCTGGTGTACATGCCGCGTAAACATGATCCGGCTCGGGCCCTGTGGCGAGGTCTGCCGACGCTCACCATTGGCGAGGACGACGATACCGGTGCTGTGCCGTCATTCATCCGTCCCTACACATTGCAATGGTTGACCGAGGCACTGGGAGACGAGCATCTGCCCGTCCGACTTCATGCCTTCGGTGTCGAATACGGCAATCAGGAGGCCGTGGTCGATTCCGTGGTCGACGATTTCCTCGATCTGAACCTTACCGTGCTGACTACGCAGGATCCCCAGATGGGACAGATGCTGCGTAGCGCGGTGAATCTCACTGATCAGGGTATTGGCGCACTGCGTAATCTGGCAGTCAATATCGCCCGATCTGAAGGCATGCCGGTCGAAGCCCCACGACAGAGGGCATCCGAATTGGGATACGCCACGTTCGACTCGGTATTCCGACGATGGGTCGTCACACTCGACGTCGATGACGATCTGACAATCAAACATGATGAATGGTGTGCCATCGCCCGACGGACACTGATCCGTCTCGGCAATCAACTCGCCGCGCAAGCGTCCCCTCGGGCGATCGTCGGACGTGACGTCACCATACGGACCAGTGCCGGCGACATCAAAACCAGCCATTATTCCGTCGCGCTCGCCGAAGTATGGTATCGCAGCAAACTCAACACGATCTTCCCCACGTCGGAGGATGTCGATTCAGACAATACCGCGGACGAAGCACCGGAACAGACTCGGAAGGAGATGTGATCCATGGAACGAAATCATCCCGGACCACAAAACGGAGAAAAACCACGGTACATACGACTCACACCGTTTGGGAAATGGGTCAGTCGGACGGTTCGGATACTGGCCGAAGGCAGTCAAAGCAACCGTGACAATACCAGTCATGTCCGGCAGAACGGATATCTGGGGAACGAGGCCTACGCTACGGCCGCCGTAGCAAAACTCCGCCACGCCGTCGGCCATGACGTGGGTGCAGACCCCGAGGTCTTTGCGTGGACGATGCCTCCGATAGACGATGTCGACATCGCTGGCAATCTGGCACCATACCAGAACGGGCCATCGCCGCGTGAACAGGCTGCACATGCCGCCGTCACCCTGTTCGCGGTGCACCAACAGTCAAACCATGAAACGTCGGCGCATACGGACGAGAACGTTTCGCTTGGTCGCGCCGTTGGTCGTATGGCCTACGGAAACCTCAACGAGTCCGGCATCCGTAGCATGTTCGACCGACTGCAGACGGCCGGCAGTTGGAAGGAGCTGGTCCGGCACTCACGCGGGCTGATCACTCTGCTCAAACGGGAACGCATCGCGATCAACTATGGCCTGCTGGCTCAAGATCTGCTGGCCCTACGAGGAACCAGAAATCAGGCGAATGTGGTCCGCACTCGTTGGGGACGCGACTTCCAAAGCGCCTACCATTATCAGGAAACCAACAACGCATCATGATGCCATGAGACAGTTGCTGAACACCGCATAGCTGCCACACCTATTCTTCTAACGCTCAACCACAGTCAGTTACCACCACCAACCCTCTTCGGAAAGGACAATCATGTCGACAAACCGCACCATCATCGAAATCCACGCTTTGGAAACCACCGCCGCAGGAAATCTGAACCGTGATGACACCGGCAGTCCCAAGACCGTGGAATACGGTGGTGTCACCCGTGCCCGCGTCTCCAGTCAGGCATGGAAGCGCCCCACTCGTGAAACGTTCAAGGACCTGCTCGACCCCAAAGATCTTGGCGTCCGCACCAAGCGAGTCGTGGAAGTACTGCACGACCGCATCCTTGCACGCCTCCCTGATTTGGATGACGCACTCGCCATCAAGCTTGCGGAAACCGTACTGAAAGATGGTGCCGGCATCAAACTCGCCAAGCCCCGTGCCAAGAAAAACGCGGAAGATGACGGCAATGAGGCACTACTGCAGTCCCAGTACCTGCTGTTCATGGGTAATCGCCAGTATGATCGCCTGACCGACATCGTCGTCGAGGCATTGGAACAGGATGACCCAGCTAAATTCATCAAATCGACGAAGAAAACCATCAAGCAGATCGTTGCCGACGACCGGGCCATCGACGTGGCGTTGTTCGGCCGCATGGTCGCGGACGACACTGATCTCAACGTGGATGCGGCCGCTCAGGTGGCGCATGCCATCAGTGTGCAGGCCGTTGACTCGGAATCGGATTTCTTCACTGCCGTGGACGATGCCAAGCAGAACAGCGACGAGGAAGGCGATGCCGGTGCCGCCATGATGGGCCAGATCGAATTCAACGCAGCCACCTTCTATCGATATGCGAACGTGGATGCCAACCGGCTCAATGACACGCTAGGCGACGCCAATGCCACGGCCAAGGCCGTTGCTGCATTCGTTCAGGCCTTCCTGACCAGCATGCCTCAAGGCAAGATCAACACGTTTGCACACGGCACTCTCCCCGAACTGGCGATAGTGAACGTGCGTGACACCCAAGCGGTGAACCTCGTCGGTGCATTCGAACGTCCAGTAGAACCGGATTATGTGCAGAACGCTACCAAGGCCCTGGTCCGACGCGAACAGGAATTTGACGACGTCTACGGCATTACCCCAGTCAAGACTTGGGTTGTACGTATCGGTGACGATACGGTAGCCGCTGACGCGCTCGCCGAACGTACGTCCATGCGAGAGATGCTGGACGGCATCACGACGACCGTCAGTGAACGACTGTCCGACCCGGTGCAGGATCAGGAGTAGCACATGTCGGTATTGTTGATGCGCCTGGCCGCCCCCATGCAGTCATGGGGGGCCAACAGCCGGTTCACTCGTCGCGAGACCGAAGCGATGCCGACCAAAAGCGGCGTCATCGGTATGATCGCGGCTGCATTGGGCATAGGACGTGACGAACCACTCACTCGATTTCAGGGACTGCGGTTCGGAGTACGAGCCGATCAGCCGGGAACACTGTTACGCGACTACCAAACCGCCAAAAACGAGCGTGGCGTGATGATGCCGCTATCCAACCGCTATTATCTGCAGGACGCCGTGTTCCTCGTCGGACTGGAAAGTGACGACAAGGAACGGCTCGAAGAATATCGGCAAGCGTTGCGCTCGCCATACTATCCGATATTTCTCGGACGACGATCCTGCCCGCCGGACGGGCCCATCCGGACCTGGATGTCGGAGGAATCATTGGAGGTCGCGTTGCGACATGCGCCATGGAGAGCCGCCGAGTGGTATCAGCGCAAGGCGCTCCGGGATGAGTCATTGTTCCCGGAACGGTGTTTTGCACGGATCATGATCGAACCAAATTCCGAGGAACAGTTGGACTGGACGTTTGTGGATACGTTGGCCGATGAGCCGGTGAGTTTCGATCCCAGACGTCGGGAATGGCGTCAGCGGAGGATCATCAGTCTGCCGGATGATGCGCAACCGGAACCCACCGTGGATTGTCCGGTATCTCCCGATACGCCAGTTGTCGACTCTACTGATAGTCCTGAAAACGGAAACGACGTGGCGTATCCCCAATCATTGTTCGATGGTGATGCGATCTTCGATGCGATCGCTGATCCGGAAGGCGAGGAACTATGACCCAGTTCACACGAATCGTCATCGATCCTCGTCACCGTCACGCGCGGTGGGCAATGATGTCGCTGGAACGTTTGCACGCCATCGTTGCTAGATCGGTTGATTCCAGTCATGATGGTAGTCAGCGTGTGCTATGGCGACTTGACGTGGGCAGGAACGGGCGTCCAAACCGTCTCTATATCGTGTCCACGGTCACTCCCGATGCGCAGGTGCTCTTCGAGGAACTTGGAGCCGGGCCGAATAGTGTGGCGACATGCGCGTATGAGCCATTTCTGGACCGTCTCGCCATAGGTCAGGAATGGGGTTTTCGCCTCAAGGCCAACCCCACGCGGTCCAAAGCGTCGGGCAGTCTGGCTGTGCGCGGTAAGCGCGAAGGATTGACGCGCGTGGAGGACCAGTTGGAATGGCTGCATCGCAAGGCGAAGGAATCGGGATTCCATATGCCCATCAATCGGCTTGGCATGCCGGAGGTTATGGTTCGGGATTCCAGACTGGTGGATTTCAGACGTCAGGGTGCGACGATCACACTCGCATCTGTGGTCTACGACGGCGTGCTCGCGGTTGACGACCCTGAATTGTTGCGTCATGCACTCACCGGCGGTATCGGCCGGGCCAAGGGCTACGGTTTCGGACTGCTCAGTCTGGTGCCGTTGCCCAAACGGCAATGACCGAACGGTGAAACGGTAGAGCAGGTCATAGTAATAATCCCGGAATTCGGGAAGGCAGGTGTCTGATGGGTCGCAGGATTCCTGGTGTCAAACCGCCTCCGTTGACTTCTCTGGTTCGTGTACAGGACCGACTGACGTTCCTGTACGCGGAACATTGCGTGGTCAATCGTGCGGACAACGCCGTAACGATCACCGATGCTCGAGGCACAGTCCATGTGCCGGCCGCTGCATTGAGTGTACTGATGCTGGGGCCGGGCAGCAACATAACCTATGCGGCTATCTGCCTGTTGGCCGAATCACGCTCGACCTGCATTTGGGTGGGGGAGCGGGGCGTGCGCTACTACTGTCATGGCGCATCTCTCGCCCGATCAACCAGACTGCTTGAAGCTCAAGCCAAACTGGTATCCTCCGAACGCACTCGGGTAAAGGTCGCGCGACGCATGTATGCGATGCGATTCCCCAACGAGACGACCGACGGTTTGACCATGCAGCAACTGCTTGGCAAGGAAGGCACCCGTGTCCGGCGTGCGTACGAGCGTGAATCGCAACGAACCGGGGTTCCTTGGTCAGGTAGATCATACAAAGTGTCTGATTTCGATGACGCGGACGAGGTGAATCGTGCATTGTCTGCGGTGAATACCGCCTTGTATGGGGTGGTGCATGCCGTCATCGTCGCGTTGGGGTGCTCACCAGGATTGGGATTTATCCATGCGCGCAACGAGCGCAGTTTCGTCTACGATATTGCCGACCTGTACAAAGCGGACATCACGATTCCGCTGGCTTTTGATTTGGTGGCCGCACAGGTTGCCGATGTTTCCGTCGCCGCTCGGCGCGGCATGCGCGACCGCATGAAGGATGGACGATTTCTGCGACGATGCGTGGAA
The DNA here is from genome assembly GCF_002259645.1 of Bifidobacterium tissieri. GTDB lineage: Bacteria > Actinomycetota > Actinomycetes > Actinomycetales > Bifidobacteriaceae > Galliscardovia > Galliscardovia tissieri. The sequence continues at coordinate 39,318 of NZ_MWWV01000017.1, read as the reverse complement.
GACATCCGGTCGTTGCTGTTGTCAGCCGACGAACTGGACGAGGAGTCGCTGGATGTGCAGGACATCACCACACAGGTATGGGCAGGCGCATCGGGATATCGTGATGCAGGACGGAATCACTCTCCTGAGATGCCACTTGGGGACGGAGCTGATCACTCGAACGGGGTTATGACGGGATATGTAGATAACGATATGGAATTCGTAGCTGGCATCGACACAGTCGTAGATCAGGCGGACGTGTCAATTCGCAACGAATATCTGGGTGTCATGGACGAATCCGCATTTCCGGAAGGCCGGCCATGATCGTGATCGTACTGACGGTTTCGCCTCCGAGGCTGCGCGGGCATTTGACACGATGGCTGTTCGAGATCTCTCCCGGCGTGTACGTCGGCAAGGTTTCCGCGCGTGTGCGGGAACTGCTGTGGGAGCAGGTTCTGGAGAACATCGGCCAGGGACGTGCCGTGATGGTGTATCCGGCGGACAATGAGCAGGGGATGGAGTTCCGTACGCGCGGTCAGGAATGGGATCCGGTAGATTTTGATGGTCTTCAGCTGATCATGCGTCCCAACACCAGTCAGCAGCAACGAAGCAACAGTGCCAAAAAGAGTATGAATATGTCGAGAACCGGTTGGAGCACTGCAGCCCGTCGTCGTCGCTTTGGCCGGTAATCCGGGTCGGCAGTACCCAGAGGGGTGCGGACTCGATGGACTCTGATCCGGGTATTTCCGGACAACGGTTTGGGTATACCCGGACACGGTTGACTCGGGTTTGGGTATTCCCGGACGATAAGTCTGGGTCGAACCGGTATAAATAACTGAATCTGGGTATTTCCGTATCACGAAGACCCTGTGTTGGGTGTGTTCATGATACGGAAATACCCAGAGCCGATTGTTGGAGTCCGGAAATACCCAGGATCACCTTCTGTCCGTCGTCAATCAGGGCGAATTCTCCTGCTTGCGGTTCGAAATTGACGCTCATTCACCCCAGTCGAATACCTTCGTCACCGTGAATGGGCGGCGTTGATTGCGTTGTTTTGCCGGGCGATCGATGCGTGTTCGTACTCGTCGATTAGGGAACGCGCTCTATGGATTCGAGTAGTCCGTGCCCGAATGGGGATGGATAGTATCTGACGCGCACGACTGTGCCTTCGGGCGTCTTGTTTAGTTCGACCGCCAGCGGGTGCACGTCGTTCCACTCGACCTTCAGCGGGCCGACGCGGGATCCTTCGACGGGCTTGTCGTCCCGGTCTTCGTCGTGGGTGCGTTCCACGGGGGCGACCGTCTCGCGGGGGCCTCGGATCAGGCGTATTGCGTCGTAGGCGGCGAGCAGTCCGACGATCAACAGCGGCAGGGGAGCCGCCCATTCCGGCAGTGCGGCCAGTAGGAGCGCAAACACGATCAGTTCTATGGCCAGACGGATCATGATCCTTTTCATCCTTGAAACCCCTTCCGATCGTGTCCCGGTTCCATCATCGCATCCCACCGTTACATGACGCGACATGTCGGTTGGTCGCGCCGCATGTTATCGCCAACTTCTGCTGCACGGCCGGGCGGATTCCCGACGGGGGTTTCGCATCGATGCGGTGTCCGGGTTCATGCAGTCCTCCCTACCTCATTGTCAGGAAACGTTGCCTGTGTTCGTTTCCACGGTAGGCGGAATGATATAGGGCATGGCAACGGGGTTTCCGCTCAGTGGAAGTCCGGTCGTTGGGGGGCTCGGTATTGGCTCATTGTGCCGGTGCGTTGGCTTCCTCCCATGGTGGTAATGATCGTTGCGCCGGTGGTGCGGCCAGACGTCGGGATATGGCCACGGCAGTGCTTTTCACAAGATCGATGACCCGTTCCGGAAGTTTGAAATCGGCCGACGCGACGATGCCGACGGCGGCGATGACGGTTCCCATGCGGTCGGTTATCGGTGCGGCCACGGAGTGCACGGGGGCTCCTTCGGGTTGGAATATGGCGAACCGCTGTTTGCGGATCGTGGTGAGTTCCCGGTGGATGTCAGTGATGCTTGGACGTGGCGTGTCGAAGGTGGGCCAGATGAAATCATCGTTGTCCACCACTTCGGAGATCAGTTTCGGGGAGTCGAAGGCCAGCAGCAGGCGTCCGACCGCCGTGGGGATCGGCGGCATGGAGTCGCCGATGTGATAGTAGATGGGTAGTTTCTGCCGTCCATCGCGTCGGTCGATGATGGCGACCGTCGGGCCGTCGAGCACGGCGAGTTGTACATGCATGCCCGTCGCCCGATTCAGGTCGTCGAGACAGGGTGATGCGCTCTCGCGGATCGACAGCAGCGGTCTGGCCAGTTGCGCCAGTTCCATGAGATGCATGCCGATGGAGTATGTGCCGTCGCGCATGCGCTCCACGACGTCGTGCCGGGCGAGATCGTTGAGTATGCGACTGGTCGTGCTGATCGGCAGTCCTGAACGTGACGCCAGTTGTGTGAGATTCAGCTTCGGGGTTTCTGAGGTGAAGCAGTCGAGGATCGCGAATACGCGGTCGACCACTCCGGATCTTCCCCCGCTGGTATTGCTGTTCGACGACTGTGCCATCCTGTTCTCGACCATAGCTTTTCAGTATAGGCAGCCGTCCGATCATGGCCGGAGGATGTTTCCATTGAGCGGCAAAACCGTGATTTTTTCCATCCAGTGGAAACCTGTACCGAATTGGCTTGCGATATCGGACACAATCGAAGCACAGCGATCGCACATGATTCGTGGTTCCGCAACGACTGCGGAGGCACGAGCGCCGGCGACGACCGTACGCATTTCCAATCGTATCCTGGTTCGGTGCCGGCAGTCAGAGGGAACAATGATGTCCACAATTAAGGAGACGCATCATGGCTGAGTCATCGACCGTCAGCGAAAACGCGGTCATCCATCAGGCGCAGGAGGAGGATTACCGTCGTGTGGTCGCCGAATACGGCGATCCGAAGCGCACCATCGCATTGGTGCTCATCGCCGCCGTGGGCATGTACATCATGTGCATGTCGCTCGGTACCGCGCTGTCGTTGCGCATCGCCGCTCTCGCCAGCGGTCCAAACGCGCTCGACGACGCCACACGCAACACCATCTACAGTTCGATCACCGCGACCGGCGCGTTGTTGAACATCGTCGCCCAGCCGTTCATCGGCGCGCTGTCGGACCGTACGACCAGCCGGTGGGGACGCCGCAAGCCCTGGATCGCGGGATGTCTGATCGTCTCCGCCATCATGATGGCTGGCGTGGGCCTGTTCTCGAACGCCATCGGTATCGGCATCTGCTACTGTCTGGGCCTGATGATGATGCAATGCGGCTTCTCGATCTACTCGGTCATCCCCGCGGAAGGCGTCCCTGACAAGTACCGTGCCCGCGTGATGGGCTTCATGGGCATGTTCGGCGCGCTTGCCACGTCGTTCGGCTCCTACCTCGCCGGTGCGCTCGTCCGCTGGCCCGTGGCGCTTATGGCAACGCCGGTCCTGCTCGGTCTCATCACGTCGATTCCGCTGCTCATCCTGTACAAGGATCCGAGGAAGACCAAGGCCGAAGTGCCCGAGGGCAAGGCCAGCGACGTGTTCCGCGGACTGTTTTCCGGCTTCAAGACCCGCGACTACATGCTCGTGTGGATCACCCGTGTGCTGTCCGGTTTCACGATCGCCGCGATGTTCAGCTACTTCACCTACTACCTCATCGACAAGCTCGACACCCCGCTGACCTCCGTGGGTGCTGCTGCCGGCACGCTGACGCTCATGTCCGCGCCGGTGAGTGTCATCTTCTTCACCGTCTCGGGATGGGTCTCCGACAAGATCGGCCGGCGCAAGCCGCTGGTCGTCGTCGCCGGCATCTGCATGGCCGCCGCGCTGGTACTGGCCGGCACGTCACACGGATTCGTCCAGTTCGCCATCGCATGGGAGCTGTTCGCGATCGGTCAGGCCATGTACCTCACCGTCGATCTGGCGCTGTGCGTGGCCGTGCTGCCGAACAAAAAGGACACCGGCAAGGACATGTCCATGTTCTCCGTGGCATTGTCCATCGGCCAGGCCGCGGCCCCCGCGTTCGCACCGTTCTTCATCAACATGGGAGCCGGCCAGAACTACCTGCTCTACTGGTGCGTGGCCGCGGTGCTCGCACTGGTCGCCGCCGGCATGATGCCCCTCGTCAAGGGTGTCAAGTAGCCGCATGACGACTCCCCGTCGGATATCCGGTTCCTCCGGCGGGGAGTCGTTAACCGAATATGGAACCGGACACCAGAGCATGATCTGCACGCTGATTTCAGGAACGGCGTACGGGATCGGATAGTCATGGAAGGACCCAATATGAAGGTTGTGGACGTACGTTTCGGACACCGTCGTCCTGCCGATCGTGTCATCGGCTTCGACGATCCTCGTCCGGCATTGTCGTGGCGTATAGAGGACATGGCGGATGAATGGCGTCAGGCCGCCGCGCGGATCGAGGTGACCATGGGCGGGACTCCGACTGTGCATGACGTCGCCGTCGCCGACGGGATGTTCCTTCCCTGGCCGGCCGCGCCGCTTTCCTCATACGATTCGGCCACGGTCCGTGTCAGCGTCGCTGGCGCGGACGGCGTATGGTCGGACTGGTCGACGCCGACCACCGTGGAATGCGGACTGCTCGATAAGACGAACTGGAACGCCCGGCCGATCACCCCGGAACCGTTCGTTGGACGTGAGGATCCGGCACCGGTGCTGACCAGACGATTCACCGTGGGGGAGGAGGCGGCGAATGCCCGACTGGCGATCACCGCCGGAGGCATCTTCATCGCCTACCTCGATGGGCGACGCATCGGACATGACGAACTGACACCGGGGTGGACGGAATACGGCAAGCGCATCCTCTCGCTCACCTACGACGTGACCGATATGCTGACGCCGGGCGACCACGAGCTCGCCGTCATCCTCGGCAACGGCTGGTGGCGTGGCAACCTCACCTGGGCCATGCGCACCAACGTGTACGGGGAGGATCTGTGGCTGCTTGCCGACCTGCGCTGGACGGATAACACCGGCGACCAATCCATTGGCACCGGCGACTCATGGTCGTGGCGGGCATCCAATATTCTCGCCAACGACCTGTATCAGGGGCAGGCCGCGGACACGCGAATGCCGCTGCTTGGAACCATCGGCGACGATCCGGAAATCCATGCAGTCCGTACCATCGCCATGCCGGACGCAGCCATCGTGCCGATGCCCATGCCTCCGGCCAGGGTGGTCGACGAACTGGCCGCACGAGACATCATCACCACCCCGTCCGGCAGAACCGTCATCGACTTCGGGCAGAACGCGACCGGATGGGTACGCCTGACCGTACGTGGCGGCCGGGCCGGCGACACCGTCACCCTGCGCCACGCCGAGGTCATGGAGCACGGCGAACTTGGCGTGCGTCCCCTGCGCAACGCGAAGGCCACCGACACGTTCATTCTCAACGGCGTGGCGGAACAGCAGCTGGAGCCGATGCTCACCCAACACGGGTTCCGCTACGTCGAGGTCGACGGTGTGCCCGGCCTGCGTCCCGAGGACATCGCATTGCGTGTGGTGTCCGCCGACATGGATCGGCTCGCATGGTTCGACTGCTCCGACGAACAGGTCAACCGGCTGTTCCTCAACGCGGTGTGGAGCACGATCGACAACTTCATCACGATTCCCACCGACTGCCCGCAGCGCGACGAACGACTCGGCTGGACCGGTGACATCGCCGTATACGCCCCGACCGCTGTCAGACTTCTGGACTCCGCGGCGTTCCTCGCGTCCTGGATGGTCGACGTGGACTCCGATCGCGGCAGTGACGGTGGCATCCCCGTCGTCGTGCCCCAGGTGCTCGACGGACCGCAGCTGACCTGCGGCTGGGGCGACGCCGCCGTACTCGTCCCGTGGGCGATCTATGAGGCCACCGGGGACACGGGCGTGCTCGCCGACAACCTCGCCATGATGGATGCGTTCGTGGACGGCGTGGACCGGCTCACCGGCGGTACGCACATCTGGGCTGGAGGCTTCCAGTTCGGCGACTGGCTCGATCCCACCGCCCCGCCGGACAACCCAGGGGGTTCGAAGGCCGACTCGGACGTGGTCGCCACCGCGTACTTCGCCCACTCCACTCGGCTCGTCGCTCGCGCGCACGCCGCGTTGAACGACGCCGAGGGCGCCGCACGCTACGAGGAACTCGCCGACAAGATCGCGCAGGCGTTCCGCGATGAATACGTGACCGTGGGCGGTCGCGTGCTCTCCGACTGCGCCAGTGTGTACGCCATGGCGATCGCATGGGATCTGCTCGAACCCGGACGCCAGTTCGACGGTGCGGCGAACCGATTCGCCGATATCGTACGTACCACCGGCTTCCGCGTATCCACCGGCTTCCTCGGCACTCCGCTCGTCTGCCCGGCACTGGCCAAGGCCGGACACATGGACCTGGCCATGCGACTGCTGCTCGAGCGCGGCTTCCCCAGCTGGCTGTACCCGGTGACGATGGGTGCCACCACGGTCTGGGAGCGCTGGGACTCGATGCTGCCCAACGGCGACATCAACCCCGGCGAGATGACCTCGTTCAACCACTACGCGCTCGGCGCCATCGCAGGCTGGCTCCTTTCCGGTGTCGCTGGCCTGTCGATCAAGGAACCCGGCTACCGCAGGATCGGCTTCACACCGAACACGACTGGCGCGCTGAGCCACGCCCACGCCAGGCAGACGACCCCGTACGGCGTCATCGATGCCGCGTGGAGAATCAACAACGGACGACTGACCGCATCGCTGACCGTGCCCGTCGGCGTCACCGCCGACGTGACCCTGCCCGACGGCAACGTCCACACGGTTGGTCACGGCAACCACACGTGGGTCGTTGACGTTGACGTCCCGGAACGTCGTATCGCTACGATCCGCGATCTGATCGACGACACTGCGTTGTTCAGCGAACTGCGCGACGTGCTGCACGAGTGCGGCAACCCGATGTATTCGGGAGACAACGCCGACGTCGTATTTGCCGGAAACGCCAAGGCGTATCTCGACGATCCGATCAGTGAACTGCCTACCGTGGCATCCTCACGCGGCTACTGCCCGATGCCTGAGCTCATCGTCACCGCGGTCAATGTGTTCATGACCCGGCACGGTCTGTAGGGCCCATACGATCAGGCGGCCTGCCACGCGGTCGGCCGCCTCATGCGATCATCGGCACGACCCGCAAACGACACGTAACGACACATAACGACACTTCCACAATGACAAAGGAGACCATCATGACCACCACCAGCACCGCACAGTTTCCCAACCGATTCCTCTGGGGAACATCCACCGCAGGACACCAGATCGACGGCAGCGACGAGCACGCGGACACCACGTTCCTCGAACACGTGACCCCGAGCGTGTTCAAGGAACCGGCAGGACTCGCCGACAACAGCTGGAACATGTGGGAGACCGACCTCGACCTGATCCGAGACCACGGGCTCAACGCCTACCGGTTCTCCGTGGAATGGTCCCGCATCGAACCCGAACAAGGCATGGTGGACGACACCGCGCTCGACCACTACGACCGACAGGTCGACGCATGCCTCGAACGCGGCATCACCCCGGCGCTCACCCTCAGCCACTTCACCGCCCCCGACTGGTTCGCCAGGCAGGGTAGCTGGTTCAATCCGCAGGCCGCCGACTGGTTCGCCGACGAATGCACCAGGGTCATGGAACGACTCGGCGATCGTGCGGCATTCGCCGTGACCTTCAACGAACCCAACCTGCCCCACATCCTCGCCATGGGAGGACTGCCGCCGGAAGCCATCGAACTGCAGCGCACCTGTCTGGAAGCCGCGACCGCGAAGGCCGGAGTACCGAAATACCGTGCCGGCAACGTGGCGGTTCCCGAGGAATTCGACGAACTGGAAGACGGATTCAAGCGCGCCCACCGCGCCGCCGTCGCCGCGATCCGCGCCGTCGCCCCGTCCGTGCCGGTCGGACTGTCCCTGTCCGTGATGGACGACACCTACGTGACCGAACGCGGCAAGGAACTCTGCCAGCAGAGGCGGGACGCATGCTACGGCACATGGGTCGACGCCGTGCAGGGTGATGACTTCATCGGCGTGCAGAACTACGAACAGCTGGTATTCGGCGACGATGGCATCCTGCCGCCTCCCGAAGGCGAACCCGTCAACGGCATGGGAACCGCGATCCGCCCCGAATCCCTGGCTCACGCGGTGCTGTATGTGCACGAGCTGACCGGCCTGCCGGTCGTGGTCACCGAACACGGTATCTCCACCGATGACGACGCGCTGCGTTGCACGTTCCTCAAGGAATCCCTCAGCCCGCTCATCCATCTGGTCCGTGACGGCGTTCCCGTCAAGGGATACTTCCACTGGACCCTGATGGACAACTTCGAATGGGTCTCCGCCTACGACTCGCGACTCGGCCTGTGCTCCGTGGACCGCGAATCCGGCACCTTCAAGCGAACCCCCAAGCCCAGTTTCTCCGTCTACCAGCGCCTCATCGAAACCACCGTGCTGTGACGGCGAGAAGGTAGCGAGTATGAGCGGGTGTCTGCCTGATCTTTGGGAGATTGGGCAGACACCCGCCCTTTGTTTGTTATTGTCTGGGTGTTTCCGGACACGAGTCTGGGTATTTCCGGACACGGCGGACACGGGTTTGGGTGTTTCCGGACTCGATGGACTCTGATCTGGGTGTTTCCGGACATGGGTCTGGGTATTCCCGGATGATAAGTCTGGGTCGAACCGGTATAGATAACCGGCTCTGGGTATTTCCGTATCACGAAGACCCTGCATTGAGGCTGTTCATGATACGGAAATACCCAGAGCCGATTGTTGGAGTCCGGAAATACCCATAGCGCTAGGAGCGCGTCCCGCGACGAAGTTCTTCTTCGTCCCAACGGTCCTTGACATAGGGATTTCGAACCGACGAGGTGACACTACTCCGATCCCATTGATCGTTGTAGGTGTAGGAGATGCGTTCTGGCGCGAGCTGCCTGACGAGCTGTTGGTAATGATCACGCTCGGAGAGCAGTAGGTCAACGAGATACCCGGGTTCGTCGGGGAAGCTCGTCAATGCGCGCGTATACAGGTTGTGATGCTGGTCAAGGATCAATGCAGGGATCGTATCGAGTCTGAGCAGCTCCTTGAACATAACGAGTCGACCGATACGCCCGTTGCCATCGGAGAACGGATGGGTGGATTCGAACATCCAATGCGCTCTGGCAATGGCATACGGGTCATCCATGAGACTCGCATACAAGTGGAAGACGTGTTCCATGGCGGCGGGCACGTCCTCAGGTAACGCGGTATGGATGCCAACAAGTTGACTGATGACATTGGGAAGGATCTTATAGCCGCCAACGTTCCTGTCGGGGTCGAGTTCCTGACGTGTACCGCGTTTGAGCATGGCATGCATCGTGCAAATCATGTCCCGGTTCACGGGTTCGTCAACGTGGTCAAGCATCCAGTCGAATACACGAAAGTGGTTAGTCGTCTCGATGACATCGTCCGCCTTGATCTCATTGTTCGCGTCAGATGGCAGCAATGCACCCGTATCGAAAAGTTGCGCGGTCTGTTCGGGTGAGAGCGTGGACCCTTCCATGTGATTCGAGTTGTATGAGAACAGGATCTGCGTGGTGGCGTAGAGGCCCCCGTCAACACGTTGTTCGCGTTCACGCTGTAGCCAAGTGACGAGCCTGACAGGTTCCGGCATACGACTTTCCTCCTTTGCATGCACATTCTATCCATGCGCCATAGCCATCAGTCTCGATGGGCATAGTTCCCGTAGTCACCGTCGTCCAACGACCGCAGTCCAGTTGACGACGGGGTGTTCATGATACGGAAATACCCAGATCCTGTTTTGGAGTACGGGAAAACCGGAATAATCCGCCGATCACGCCTCCACGCTGCGGTAGCGGGCCTGACCGATGGTGATGTCGAAGGACTTGCCGGCCGGTGCCGTGTACTGCAGTTCGGTGATGCCGTTGCGCTCGCCGGCCACGAAGCGCCAGTCGCGTCCGCCGCCGACGGCGAGATCGAAGTACTTGCGTCCTTCATCGTCAACGCCGATTGTACGTTCCAGATCGAACAGGTCCGCCCAGTGCGCGGAAATCGTTGCCGGATCGGGCACTTCGAAGATCGCACGACGGGTGTTCACCTCGCCGATCGCGTGACGATGCAGCAGACCGCTCTGCTCGTAGCGTTCCAGCTGCGTGGCCTCGTCCGCATTCCAGTCGATCACGAACGGGTAGCGCAGTCCGTGATCGTCACCCTGCAGCCAGAGCAGCTGCCAGCGGATCTCCTCGCCGTTGGCCGTGGTGCGGTTGCCCGGCACGATCTCGCCGAGTTCCACGCCCTTGGACCGCAGCCGTTCAGCGGCCGCCTCGATGCCGTGCACATGCAACGCGGGACGGTAGAAGCCCTCGAACTCGGGCAGGAGCTCGCCCGCCTCGTGGAAGATCTGACCGCGTGTCAGCGTTTCCGCCAACGCCTCGCTACGGCTGTACAGCGTCAGAAACTCGAGGTAGTTGTCGTTGAAGTAGGCGAGCGAGTTCTCGGTGCCGTGCCCCACGTGCTTGCCGCCGTAGCTGGCGGTCAGTCCCTGTTCGGCGAACGCCTGCTCGGCCTGCTTGAGGTCGTTGACGAATTCGACCGTATGATCCCATGTGAATTGCTGTGCCATGATCGTTTACCCCTTTCCTTTCGGATTCCCCTCCGATTCCTTTCGCCGCTTATCCGCGACGATCCTCCGCTACTTCGAGTTCGATCCCAGCGCGGTGGTGCGTTCCACCGCCGCGAGCACGGCCGACTGGATGGCCGCCGCGAACCCGGTCTTGTTGAGCGTGTACGCCTGCGTGATGCCCACGCCGCCAGGGGAGTTGTTGATGTTGAGCAGCACCTGCGGCAATACGTCCTTCTGCTTGAGGAATTCGGTGCCGCCGATCAGCGTGTCGAGTGCGATGGCCTTGGCGATGTCGCGCGGCAGTCCGGCGAGTACGCCGGCGTCCACGTAGGCGTCGATGAAGTGGTACACGATGTTCGGCGGATAGAAGCCGGTGATGATGTCGATCAGACGCTCCTCCACGTACAGCACCTTGCCGAACGTGGTGAGGAACGCGTCCACGTCATCCTTGTTGGCCCCCTCACCCAGTGCGGCTCCGCTGTAGCCGTAGTCGACGGTGGTCAGCGTGTTCGGAATGATACGTACCACACGCCAGTCCGCGCCCAGCACGGCCTGCAGCTTGGCGATGGTATATCCGGCCACGATCGATACGACGACGGTTTTCGCCGGATCGAATCGTTCGGAAATCGACTTGGCCACGCCGGCCACATCGTCCTGCGGGCGCACGGCGATTACCACGATGTCCGCATCCACACGACTGGTTGGCGTGGCGGTTTCGGTGCCGTACGTTCTGGCCAGATAATCACTGCGTTCGGAAGAGATCTCCTCCACGTAGATGTGATCCACCGGGTAGGCGTCGGCCTTGCGGCGCACCGCCTCGATGATCGCGGTGGGCATGTTGCCGCCGCCGATGAAGTACAGTTTGGCTGCCAAAATCGGTCCCCTTACGCTTGCGGATGCCACACCCCGATAGTTTCAACGGTGATATCGAAGATCGACCGGATGCGGCAGTTCGAACATGTTGTGTCATTCCCTTCATACCCGAATGCGCGTCGATCCGACAGCATTTTCTGCGATCTGCCATATAAGCGTTTTCGATAGGGTCTGCAAAACCTATGGAAAACGTTCGCATCGATGAATGGCTATAAGAAAAGCCTGTAATCAACACGCCTTTCACGGCTTGCGCTGAAACATCAAGTGCGCTTTTCTTAAAACCATCCAATCGACCGGGAGCTGCAGACCTCGGATCGGAACGGATATTCTCTCGTTTCCAACACTCATGCCGTGGGCGGTTCGTCACGGCATGCCATCCCAAGAGAAGGACAACCATCATGACCGATCGTCGCGCAGTCTTCCATGACATCGTCAAGGGCACCGCAACCGTACCGTATCTGACCGCCGCCTGGCAGCATCTCGTCGGCCACGAGTACGGTGCCGAGGAGTTCGCCGCAGCCTACGTGGACTTCGTCAAGACCTGGGATTGGGACTGGGTGAAGATCAATCCTCGTGCCGTCTACTATTCCGAAGCGTGGGGCTCCACGTACGATCGGGACCGCTACGACGGGTTCGTCCTGCCGAAGAAGCTCACCAACGGCATCGACGTTCCGGACGACATCGACAAGGTGACCCGACTGGACGTGCATGAAAGCGCTCCGTTCGCTGAGCACATCAAGGGTGCGACGCTGATCCGCGAACAGCTGCAGGATCGTGCCGTGCTGCAGACCGTGTTCTCGCCGCTGTCCGCCCTGCTGCAGATCGCCGACCTACCGCTCTACCCGGGCGATGAGTACGCCACGCCGAACACCACGGTCAAGGAGCTGATCCTCGACCAGCCCGAACGCGCCAAGAAGGCCCTGAACAACATCGCCCTGACACTCGCCGACTACGCGACCGCGCTCGTCACACCGGCCGATCAGGGAGGCGCCGGCGTGGACGGCGTGTTCTACGCGGTCACCGGCACCGTGAGCGAAGGCTACTTCAGCAAGGCACAGTACGAGGAGTTCTCCAAGCCGTACGACCGGATCGTGATCGACGCCATCCGCAAGGCCAATCCCGACGCGGCCATCCTGCTGCACACCTGCCGCGCCGAATCCCACCCCGACTGGTTCGACGATCTCGGTGTGGACCTGATCCACTGGGATCAGTATCTGCCCGGCAACCCGAAGATCGACGCCGACCTCAAGGCCGTGCCAGTTGGCGGCGCCAACGTGCTGCTGTTCAACGTGGACGGCGATCCCGAGGCCGTGGAACGTGAGCTTGACGAAACCATCGCACTGCGCGACGGCAAGCCGTTCCTGCTCGCCCCCAGCTGCACGGTGTTCACGCCGGCGGGGGAGGATGCGCTCAAGACGCTCGCGGCCCATCGTGCCGTCTGAGTCTGTCGTGCCATTTGAGTGCGCTACACCGTCTGACCCGATCGGCCATCCGCCGCGCTCATCCAAAACTCGTCACTCGTCAACATCATTCGTCAACACTGTTCAGGAGAGGAAGAATCATGAACATCTGGAAGAAAACACTGCGCAACGCGGCCGTGGCCGCCACCGTGGCCGCCACCCTGCTGGGCGTTTCCGCCTGCGGTCTGGGTGGCGACGCCGCATCGTCCTCGTCGTCCACCGACTCCGACACTGTCAACATCGGCGTGATCTATCCGAAGACCGGACAGTACGCCGAATACGGCAAGCTGTTCCAGCAGGGCTTTGATTTGGCCGTCGAGAAGGTGAACAAGGACGGTGGCATCAAGGGCAAGAAGCTCGGCCTGAAGTACTACGACACCCAGTCCGATGCCAAGCAGGACGCCGCCGTGGCACCCAAGCTCGTGTCCGACAAGTCCATCATCGCCGTGGTCGGCGACTACACGTCCCCGGCCTCGTCCGCCGCCAGCCCGATCTTCCAGCAGGCCGGACTGGTCCACTACGGATTCAACAACTCCGCACCCACGTTCACCAACACCGGCGATCACGTGTGGACGCCGCAGATCGGCCAGGACATCTACCAGAAGGCGAACGCCGACATCGTGGCGAAGACGGCCAAGAAGATCTCCGTGGTCTACATCGAGAACGACTGGGGCAAGCAGGCCTACCAGTACTTCAAGGAGGAGGCCGAGAAGAACGGCACCGAGATCGCCTACGAATCCTCCTACCTGCCCGACTCCACTGATCTGTCCCCGATCCTGATCCCCGCGCGTGACGCCAACCCCGACGCCGTGGTCAACATCGGCTACGGTCCCGACGGTGCCCTGGTGGTCAACACCCTGCGCGACAAGCTCGGCTACACCGGTCCGTTCTTCGGCGGACAGGAGACCTCCGAGTTCCTCGACAACGCCGGCAAGAACGCCGAAGGCACCATCATCACCGGCAGCTTCTCCGCCACCGGCACCAAGGATGAGAAGGCCCAGCAGTTCGTCAAGGACTTCAACGCCAAGTACGGCAACAACCCGGGCAACTTCGAAGTCACCGCCTACCAGGCGATCATCGATCTCGCCTACGCGGCCAACAAGACCGAACCCACCCGCGAAGGCATCCAGAAGGCCCTGCAGACCGTGACCGACTTCCCGCTCTATCAGGGCAACGGCGGCACGTTCAAGTTCAACACGCAGACCCGTCGCGCCGACAACATCGATCCGATCCTGCTGATCGTCAAGGATGGCAAGTTCGTCCAGTACGACGGCGAGTGACCGAGTAGTCGAATAGTCGGGTAGCTGTGTAGTCGGGTATCCGGGTAGTCGAATAGTCAAGTGACCGTCTGCCCGACGCTCAACATCCATAACCACATGACGTGGCGGCTCCCCTCAGCCGGATATCCGGATCGGGAGCCGCCACGTTCCATCCCATTCCTCCTCACGCACAATACGCACAATCCCGTCACTCCAACCATCCCCTACGAGGATTGAAATCACATGTTTGATACCATATTCGCCGGCCTGATCCACGGCAGCGCGTACGCGCTCGTGGCGGTCGGCATGTCGCTGATCTTCGGCGTCACCAACGTCGCCAACTTCGCCCAGGGCTCCATCGTGGCGGTCGGCATGATGACCGCATGGTGGCTCGGCACCTCCCTCGGCTGGGGGATCGTTCCCACCGCCATCGCGGTGATCGTGGTCACCGGCCTGCTCGGCCTGATCATGAACGCGCTGGTCATCACCCCGCTTGAAGGTCGCAAGCCCATCGCCGCGCTGCTCGCCACCATCGGCGTCGGCCAGATCCTCGACAACGGCCTGCAGATCATCTTCGGCACACAGACCCGACGCTTCCCCGAACTGCTGCCCACCTACAATCTGCAACTCGCCGGCGTGCGATTCGGCACGTCGGACGTGGTCATGATCATCTTCGCCATCCTGTCCATGCTCGGTCTGTGGGCGTTTCTCAAATACGGCAAGGCAGGTCAGGCCATCCGCGCCACCTCGCAGGATCCGCAGGCCGCCAGCCAGATGGGCATCCCCGTCAAGGCCATCCGCAACCTCTCCTTCGTCATCGGTGCCGTGCTCGCCGGCGTCTCCGGCATCTTCGTCGGCCTGTTCAACACCAACATCAACCCGATGAACGGCGGCACGATCGGCATGACCGCCTTCGTGGCGGCCACCATCGGCGGTCTCGGCTCCATCCCCGGTGCCGTGGTCGGCGGTCTGGCCCTTGGTCTCATCGAATCCGTGGGCATCTCGTTCCTCGGCGACGGTGCACACGATCTCATCACCTTCGGCGCGTTGCTCATCATCCTCATCATCCGTCCGCAGGGACTGCTCGGCGGCGACGATGTGAAATCCGAACCGCTGACCGGCACGTTCCTCGGCGGTGGCCGACCCATCACCCTACCGTGGTGGGGCAATCTCGGCCTCGCCATCCTCGCGCTCGCCACGCCGTTCTTCTTCTCCGACTACCTGTCGGGCGTCGGCACGCAGATCGCCATCTACTCGATCGCCGCCGTGGGTCTGACGCTGATCTCCGGATCCGCAGGCCAGACCATTCTCGGCATGGCCGGGCCGTTCGCCGTGGGCGCGTACGCGTCGGCCATTCTCTCCACCCGTCTCGACTGGCCGTTCCTCGCCGCGTTCCTGGTCGCCGGGGTGATCGCCGCCATCGCCGCAAGCATCCTTACCTTCCCCGTGTGGAAGCTGTCCGGCCATTACGTGGCCATCGCCACCATCGGCGTGGGTGCGGTCATGGTCGCCATCATCCGCATCTGGGAGCCGCTGACCAAGGGCTCGCTCGGCATTCAGGGCATTCCGTTCCCCAAGATATTCGGGCAGTCCCTGTACACGCAGCAGATGCAATACCTGCTTGACGTGATCGTGCTGCTGCTGACCCTCGTCATCGTCAGTCGCATCCGTTCCTCGCACCTCGGCCGCGTATTCGAGGCCGTAGGCTCCGATCAGGAGGCATCCGAGGCGCTGAGCATCCGCACCGGTGCCTACAAGGCGCTCGCTTACGCGTTGGCCGCATTCTTCGCCGGACTCGCCGGATCGCTACTCGCCCACCAGTACACGTACATCGATCCGACCATCTTCAACTCGAACATGTCGATCCTGATCCTGACGATCATCGTGCTCGGCGGCATGAACTCGCCGCTCGGTGCCGTACTCGGCTCGATCGTGCTCATCGGCGGTCCAGAACTGCTGCGTGTGGCGTCCGACGCCCGCGTGCTGCTCTACGGTGTGCTGCTGGTCGTCATCATTCTGTTCCGTCCGCAGGGACTTTTCGCGCGCAAGGTTTGAGAGGCTAGATCATGACTTCGGTACACGATTCCGCAATTGACTCCGTTTCCGTCGTCCCGGACGGGCATGACGTTCCCGATGTGGTGATGAGCCCCGAGGAGCATCGCCGCAAGGTGCTCGAGGCTCCCGTGGTGCTGCGCGTGCGCGAGCTTGACAAGTCGTTCCGCGGCCTGCACGCCGTGAACAAGGTGTCGTTCGACCTGCACAAGGGCGAGGTGATCTCGATCATCGGCCCGAACGGATCGGGCAAGTCCACCACGATCAATCTGATCTCCGGATTCATCACACCCGACTCGGGCATCATCGACATCGATGACGATCCCGTGGCCGGGCTGCCCGCCACCGAGGTGTCCGAACGCGGCTTGTCGCGCACGTTCCAGAACGGTCGAGTGTTCGGCGGACTGACGGTGGATGAGAACATCAACCTTGGCTACCACAAGAAACTGCAGGCGCAGCGTCCGTTCAAGAACCTGCAGAAGTATCCGATCGTCCGCTGGATCCCGTTGCTTGCGGAGACCGGCGTGGCCCTGATTCACGGGCCGAAAACCGTCCGCGAGATCAAGGAGGTCGACGTGCGCGTCGGCCGCGAGATCGATCGGTTCCGCGAGCGCCTCGGTGATCGTCGCAACGATCTGACCTACACGCTGTCGTATGCGAACCGTCGTCGTACGGAGATCGCCCGCGCGCATATCTCCGAGCCGAAACTGCTGCTGCTGGATGAGCCTACGGCCGGCATGAACCAGTCGGAGACCGCGGAGGTGCTTGAGCAGCTGCAGCATCTCAAGGCGCAGGGTCATACGATTCTGCTGGTGGAGCACAAGATCGATCTGGTGACCGCACTGTCCGACCGTGTGCTGGCCATGGATGGCGGACGGATCATCGCGCAGGGTTCCCCTGATGAGGTACGTACCAATCCGCAGGTGGTCGAGGCGTATCTGGGCAAGCGCAAGGAGACGAATCAGACGCGCAGCCATGGTCAGGTGAACGTGCTCGCCATGCAGAACGCCATCGAACATGACGGCGTCGCCACAGTGAACGAACCGGAATCGTCTGGCGGTGCGGAATCGTCCGCGGCTGCCGATCCGTTTTCCGGCACGGAGACGCTGCTGTCGTTGGACAACATCAACGTGTTCTACGGGCAGGTGCATGCGTTGCAGGATGTGTCGATCACCATTCCCAAGGGTGCGATCGTCTCCCTGCTGGGTGGCAATGCGTCCGGCAAGTCCACCACCATGAAGACGATTCTTGGCATCAATCATCCGAAGAGCGGCACGATTCATTACGAGGGCGCTGACATCACGCATGAATCCACTCGTCGTCGTGTGGCGTCGGGCATCGCGTCCGTGCCGGAGGCGCGTCGCGTGTTCCCGCAGATGACCGTGCAGGAGAATCTGCTGTCCGGCGCGTACACGCGTACCGACAAGGCGGGTATCGCTGAGGATCTGGATTCCATGTACGAGCGGTTCCCGCGTCTGAAGGAGCGTCGCGGTCAGCAGGCGGGTACGATGTCCGGCGGCGAGCAGCAGATGCTGGCGTTCGCCCGCGCGCTGATGAGTCGACCGAAGATCATCTGCATGGATGAGCCGACCATGGGTCTGTCGCCCAAATTGGTGGAGGATGTGCTTGAGCAGATCGCGCGGTTGCGTGACGAGCTCGACTTGTCCGTGCTGATGGTTGAGCAGCAGGCCGAACTGGCGCTCACGATTGCCGATTACGGGTACGTGTTGCAGAATGGTCGTATTCGACTGCATGGCAAGGCGTCCGATCTGCTCGGTAATCCGCAGGTGCAGGAGGCCTATCTCGGCGGAGCCAAGAGCTAGGGGATCAGCGGATTCTGCGGACGGTCAGGCGGTCCGAATGCGGTGATCCGGACCGGATACGGTCCTGCAGTCCGACCGGATTCGGTTCTGATGGTGGTCCAAACGTAACAGTGCGAACGATGGTATCGTGTTCGCGCCGCCGCGTTTGGACCACTGTTGGTATGTGGCATTGCGATGTATTGCGATCGTTTGCGGAATCGGATTCGTTGGCCGGGCATTCAGAACGTCAGACGCATCTGATGCCACGGAACGCCGCCATGCGTGGACGAGGACAGCCCCTCATCCACGAAACCCAGACGCGCATAGAACGCGATCTTCCCGGTCTTGCACGTCAGCACCATCCCGCGACGTCCCTGGGCACGAGCCTCGTCGGCGGCGTGACGGATCACACGGGATGCGCAGCCACGACGTCGATACGCGGGGATCGTGTTCACACCGAAGATCATCTGCCATGCGCCATGATCGTCATGCAACGACGCATCCGCGTACATGCCGTCGGCAAGATCGGGTGTATCGGTCGTCATGCCGTTCACAAAACTCACCAGTCGGCCGTCCGCGGAATCCGCGCCGATATTCCCGTCGACGGTACCGTTACGGTCAAACAACAGCCAGAAATGATCGGGATATACCGCAAGACGATCGCGGAGATCCTCACGGGTGGCAGCCTCCGCGGGTGGAAAGCATTCCGCCTCCACGCCGGCCAGCGCATCCAGGTCGGCCATCGTCGCGTGCCGGATGATCATACCGTCGTCGCGTTTCACATCGTTGTTGTGCACAGCGTCGTTGTTCACGTCATTCATGTCATCCGAACCTACGCCGCTCCGCCGACTCACGCCCCCCACCGTTCGCGGCGCCCAATCGCACGCTTCATCATCCGCCTCCATTGGCGTGTTCGATACACGACGACATCCCCATCAGTTTTTTCTATACCCCGCTATCAAGCCCCCAACGCGCATGGCAGCACGACCACCCGTGCAACGGCATATAAATTTTCCCGAATATGACACGGTTGAAAGCCGCGCGCACATGCGCTTATGTAGAAATCACAACACTTTCCCGCACACCAGCGGACACGACGAAACGAACGACACCAGCACGGTGCCAACCGATCAGGCACCGCACCGACGAAGGGAGCGAACAATGGCACGATTCAGGACCCAGCTCGTACACGGAGTCACCGTCGACGACAACAACACCGGTGCGGTCAACCCGCCGATCTACAACTCGTCCACCTACACGTTCTCCTCCGTGGAGGACACTCCGCGCTGGGACTACGCGCGATCCGGCAACCCCACCCGTGAATTCCTCGAACGGCAGATCGCCCAGCTCGAACATGGCTGTCAAGGCTTCGCATTCTCCTCCGGACTGGCCGCCATCCACGCGGCGCTCGCCATCTTCAAGCCCGGCGATCACATCATCGTCGGCGACAATATCTACGGCGGCACCTACTCGCTCGTCAACGAACACTTCAACCGCTGGGGCCTGAAATTCCACCCGGTCGACACCACCGATCTCAACGCCGTGACCGCCGTGTTCGACCAGATCGAAGCCGCCGGCGACCACGTCGAGGCGATCTATTTCGAAACGCTCACCAACCCGCTGCTCAAGGTCAACGACACCGCCGCGCTCGCCGAACTGGCACAGCGTCACGGCGCGCTCTCCATCGTGGACAACACGTTCCTCACCCCGTACCTGCAGCGTCCGCTCGATCTCGGCGTGGACATCGTGCTGCATTCGGCCACCAAGTACCTCGCCGGCCACTCCGATGTGAACGCCGGACTTGCCGTTGCACGCACCCGCGACGTCGCCGAGCGCCTCTACTACTCGCTCAACCGCATCGGCGGCATCCTCGCCCCCACGGAATGCGATTCGGTGCGTCGCGGCATCCAGACGCTGGCGCTGCGCATGGACCGTCAGCAGGAGAACACGCTGGCCATCGCCCGATTCCTGCAGAACCACCCGGCCGTCGCCACCGTGCACTACCCGGGACTGGCCGACTCGCCGTACTACCATCTGGCGGTGCGCGAGCTCCACGGCTGCGGTGGCGTGCTCTCGTTCGAGGTGAAGAAGGGCGTGAATCCGGCCGACGTGCTCAACAACCTGCACGTGTTCCGACTGGCCGTCAGCCTGGGCGCGGTGGAAAGCCTCGCGGAGTTCCCCGCACGCATGACCCACTTCGAAGTGCCGCGCGAAGAGCGTCTCAAGCTCGGCATCAGCGATGAGCTGATCCGTCTGGCCGTGGGCATCGAGGACGAATACGACCTCGTGGAGGATCTGCGTCAGGCGCTGGATCTCGCCGAGCGCAACGCCGTGCGCACCACGGAACGCAACCGCATCGCCGTGGACGCCGACTCGTTCCAGAAGGCGTTCGGACAGGACGGTCTGGAATCCGATGGCGTGCCGTCGGCGGCACGAAACGAGTCGGCTGCAACGGATGCCAACGTGTCGGCGGCGCAGTACTGATTCAACCAGTACGTGATACGCGCGATACACGCAATGCGAAGGGACACAAAGGGGGTGGCATCGATACTAACCGATGCCACCCCCTTCGTATTACTGGTATTACGTCACGCTGCTGTCAGCTCGCGTTGCTGTCAGCCATGCCTCACGCTCACGACTCGGCCACGGCCTGCATGGCCACCGCGGCGATGTAGTTGACGGGCTGGCTGAAGTTCGGCTGGAACAGCAGATCCACATTGGCCAGCTGATCGATCGTGAACCCGGCCTGAATGGCGATCGACACTGCGTTGGCTGCCTGCGCCACATCCGCCTGGCGGGACAGGAACTGCGCGCCCTTGATCACACGCGTTTCCGGATCCCACGTCAGCGTGCACGTCACCGGCGTGGTGGTGAGCATGAAGTCGGGGCGGAAGTCCTGCGTCAGCGTGGTGGACCGCGTGGTCACGCCACGCGCCTCGGCACCGCCCTGCGTCAGGCCGGTGGCGGCCATCGACAGATCGTACAGCTGCACCGCGCTCGTGGCCTGCGTGCCCATGTACTTCTGCGTCGGCTCCACAATGTTCGCGCCCACCAGCAGCGCCTGACGCACCGCGTTCGTGGCCAGCGGAATGTAATCGTACGTGCCGGTCGGATTGTAGAACACCGTGGCGGAGTCACCGGCCGCGAACACATCCTGCGACGGCTCTGATTCGCCGCTGATCGTCGCTCGCATGTACTCGTCGGTGGTGATCGCGCCATTCGGCAGCATGTCCAGCTGTCCGTCAAACAGGTTGGTGCGCGGCAGGAACCCGGCACCCATGATCGCGCAGTCCACCGTGAACTCGCCTTCACTGGTCATCACGGTCACGCCATTGCCGTCCGCGCCAAGACGGAACTCGGTGACCATATGACCCAGCGCGAGCGTCACGCCATGATCGGTGAACGCCTGCTCCACCACATCGCTGATCGGCTTGTCGAAGTTCTTCGCGAGCACACGATCCAGTCCGTCGATCAGCACCGTCTTCACGCCGATCTCACTGAACTGCTCGGCCAGCTCCGCGCCGATGTATCCGGCACCGATCACGGCCACGGACTTCGCGTTGCGTGCCATCTCCTTGATCGCCAGACCATGGCCCCAGTTCTTGCACAGCTTCACGCGGCCATCCTCCAGACCTTCGGCAAGGCCCGGGATCGGCGGAATGACCGGCTTGGATCCGGTGGTGACGACCAGCTTGTCGAACGCGAGCGTGGTCTGCTCGTCGGTTTCGAGATCCTTCGCCAGCAGCGTGCGGCCCTTCACATCCACATTGAGCACGTCGTGGCGCATGTGCATGCGCGCACCGAGCTTGCCCAGCGCCTCGGGGGAGGAGTAGAACATGCGCTGGGGGTCGGAGACGTGATCGCCCACCCACAGCGCGATGCCGCAGGACAGGAACGACAGCGTGTCGTTGCGTTCGTAGACGTGCACAGTCCAGTCGGGATGCGCCTGCAGGATCGACTGCGCGGCGAAGGTTCCGGCATGGGTGCAACCGACGATGGCTACCGTGGTCATGGCAAAACTCCTATGTTTTGTTGTGTGTGTACCAGAGACCACTATACGGGGGAATCGGGGATGCGCCGCGCGTGAAACGCCGTCGTTATGTTGCGTGCCTGCGTGCGCGCGTGCCCTATTCGGCCAGGAACTCGGCCACCACGGCGGCGTCCGCGTAGCCCTGACGGTACATGCGGTTGAGTCCCTCGTAGCTCTTGTGCAGCGTCGACAGGCCGAACAGATCGGTCGGTGCCAGGATCAGTACACGACCCTCGGCCTCGTAACGCTTGGCCAGCGCCACCTCCTCGTTGTACAGCGCATACCGGTTGAGCAGCCGTTCGGCCGACGCCGGGTAGGTGCGCTTGAGAATGGCGGCCGGTCCCTTGTCCTTGCGTTGTTCGCGCAGCA
The DNA here is from genome assembly GCF_002259645.1 of Bifidobacterium tissieri. Taxonomy (GTDB): domain Bacteria; phylum Actinomycetota; class Actinomycetes; order Actinomycetales; family Bifidobacteriaceae; genus Galliscardovia; species Galliscardovia tissieri. The sequence goes on along the minus strand of NZ_MWWV01000017.1, from coordinate 16,838 downwards.
CGTCCTTGGGACGGGTGAGCACCACCACCAGCTTGTCGCAACCGTCGTCGAACGCTTTCTGCACCGGAATGGGATCGGCTATGCCGCCGTCGAAGTAGGCCACGTCATCCACCACATACGGTTCGCACGCCACCGGTACCGCGCTCGACGCCTTGCAGATGTCATAGTCGTCCTGACGGAAACGGCTCTTGGGGAAGTAATGCGGTTCACCCGTCTCCGCCTCGCACGCCACCACCTGAAAATCCATCGGATTGTCGTGCGCGGTCTGATAGTCGAACGGATCCTCGCCGCCATGATTCGACAACGTGCCATACACGTAGTCGAGATCCACGAAATTGCGATCCTTCATGAAGTTGTACGTGCTGGCGTATTCGCGGCGGAACGCGTAGGTCGTGTAGAAGCGGTAGCAGCGGTTCTTCTGCTTGGAGAGCAGACAGGACAGATTCGCACTGCCCGCGGATACGCCGATCGCGGCGTCGAGATGAACGTCGTCCTCCAGCAGACGATCGACCACGCCAGCGCCGTAGATCGCTCGGAATCCGCCCCCGACATCGATGATTCCCGTTTTCATATGTGCCTCCCCATGGCTACGCCAGGACCTTTGTATTACGAGTTCCTTTTCGTTAAGAGTTCATTGTAGGCGCGAAGGGCGTCCTTATGGTTGCCGATACGCGATGGTCGCCGATACGCGCCGGTATGATCATCGGGTCATTCGCCAAGCAGCGAATGCGACAGCGTCATGACCCGCGGATCATGATCGGAGTTCGAGATCGCTACCGTACCCGTGTGCGATTCCTCGGCCAGTGCGCCCAACGATTCGAGAATGACCTCGAGATGGTTCACCGTGCCCGCATTGCCGTCGATGATGGCGGTGTCGTCCGGCAGCAGCTCGCGGAAGTAGTCGCGATAGAACACGAAGTGGGTGCAGCCGAGCACCACGCTGTCGATGCCGGCGAGATCGTAGCGGTCGAAGTAGCCGTGCAACGTGTCCATCACCAGATCGTGGTCGGACAGCTGTCCGGATTCCACGATACGCACCAGATCGGGGCACGGCTGCTTGAAGATCTCATGATCGTCGTTGAACCGGCGGACCAGCCGTTCGAACTTGCGCTCCCTGAGCGTCAGCGGCGTCGCCGCCACGATAATGTGCTGCCGGACGCCATGACCGCGGTCGCAGGCCACCTTGAGGGCCGGTTCCATGCCGATGATCGGAATCGAATACCGTGTGCGCAGATCATTGACCGCCGCCGACGTGGCCGTATTGCACGCCACCACGATGGCCTTGACCCCCTGATCGATGAACCGATCGCAGATGTCGAAGCAGAATCCCTTGATCTGCTCCGGTTCGCGGATGCCGTATGGCGCATGCGCACTGTCCCCGAAATACAGGACGGATTCGTTCGGCAGGTCCTGTCTGATCTGACGGACCACGGACAGTCCGCCAAGTCCGGAATCAAACACTCCGATGGGTGCGTTCGACGTCATGCTCCAACTCCTTTTCCGCTTCGCATGGTTCCGTTCCGCATATTCGTCGTGTGCGTCAGGCCGTGGTACGGATATTCATGCCACAGCCACACCATAGCGTAGTCCTCCGCGGTCGATTCGTCTGTTCGCTGACATACGCTAGGTGTCCATGAGCATTCCACAGATTGTTTACAAAGGACACGGCACCGGCAATGATTTCGTGATGTATGCCGATCCGGATGGCGAGTACGAGCCGACGGAGGATGAGATCCGGTTCCTGGATGATCGTCATTTCGGTGTGGGCGGCGACGGTCTGCTGCGTCTGACCCACCCCCGATACGTCTCCGATCTGAGTGCGGAGCAGGTGGCCGATCTTGAGGCAGCGGGCGCCGAATGGTTCATGGACTATCGCAACGCGGACGGTTCGCTGGCCGAGATGTGTGGCAACGGCACGCGCGCCACGGCCCTGTTCGCCCAGCGACTGGGCTACATGGATGCCCCCGGCGGCGAGCCGTTGCGGCTGGGAACGCGTGCCGGCGTGAAGGTGCTCACCTCGCTCGGCGAAGTCCCCGGATTGGGCCGCAACGTGTTCCGCATCGACATGGGCGCGTGGAAGGCGGGTGAGTCCCGTGCCTTCGTGGTGACGATTCCCGATCATGAGGGTGCCGCCCGGGGCACGTTCGTCGATATGGGCAATCCGCATGTGGTCGCCGTGCTTGAGGATCGGTCCGGTCGCGGTCTTGCCGATGATGCGACCCTGCCCGCCGTGGAGGATCTGGACCTCGCCCGTAAGCCCGTGGTCGATCCCGTTCTCGCCTCCGACCAGAATGCTGAATTCGTGCGCGTGGACGCCATCGACGAGGAATCGGGGACGGGCCGTGCCTTCATGCGCGTCAACGAACGCGGCGTGGGCGAGACGCTGTCCTGCGGTACGGGTCTGTGCGCCACGGCCGTGACGTTGCGTCAGCTCACCGGCATCGGCGATTGGACCATCACCGTGCGTGGCGGCACTTTGCGCGTGGCCGTGGATGATGCGCATGTGGAGCTCACCGGCGATGCCGCGATCGTGGGCAAGGTGGAACTGCTGTAATCACGACCGGCTGCGGCGGCTCGTTCGACGCAACCGGTCGTATGATCAGTCGATCAGGCCGATCGCACCGCGTTCCACGATCTGCGCCACCACGTCGTCGCTGGTGACGTTCTCGCCCACGATGTTCGGCTTGCCCGAGGCTCCGTGCCAATCCGATCCGCCGGTGGTGAGCAGATGCAGGTCGGAAGCCAGACCCAGCAGACGCTGCTGTTGTTCGGGGGAGTTGTCGCGGTGGAACACTTCAAGTCCGTCAAGACCGACCGCCGCGAGATCGGCGATGTTCTGATCGGACAGGATGCGCTTGTTGCGCGATGTGGCCGCCGGATGGGCGATGACGCTCACGCCGCCGGCGTGCTTCACCGCTTCCACCACGCTCTTCGCGCTAGGCGAAACGATCGGCACGTAATACGGTCCGTTTTTGTTGATCGTCTTCGCGAACGCTTCGGAACGATTGGCGAAGAAGCCCATCGCCACCATGGCGTCGGCGATGTGCGGGCGTCCAATGGTGGTATGCTCGCCCTCCTTGACCTGGTTGACGACGTCGTCCCAGGTGATCGGGAAATCAGCGGACAGGTTCTCCACCATTTTCTTCATGCGGCGGATGCGGTTCGTCCGTGTCGTTTCAAACAGATCGCGTAGCACCTCATCGTCGGGGGAGTAGAGGAATCCAAGCATGTGTACGCAAATGCCGTCCATGTCGGCGGTGATTTCGGTGCCGCGCATGAGCGGAACGCCATGCTTGCGGCTGGCGGTGACGGCCTCATCCCATCCGGCCCAGGTATCGTGGTCGGCGATGCCCACGCCATGGAGACCTCGGCGCTTCGCCTCCAGGATCAGGGCTTCCGGGGTTTCCGTGCCGTCGGAGTATACGGTATGGCAGTGCAGGTCCCAACCGGGAGCGGATTCGTTAGCAGTCATATGACTATCGTAAGCTGAGTGCGGCATATACGTGTGCCGTATCGTCGGCAAAGGCATATGCGTGTCGTTTGTGATGGCAAAATACAAGGGGAACCATCGACATGGGTGAGAACGAATATCTTGGCGCGCCTCAGGGACGTCGCCATACGGCCGGATGGACGTATCTGATCATGCTGCTGGCATCCGCGGTGGCGCTCGTCGTTTCGTTCGTGTTGTCGGCGGAGACGTTGCAGCTCGCTCGTGACCCGGGAACCAAGCTCGATTGCGATCTCAACGCGGTGGTCTCCTGCTCCACCGTGGCGCAGAGCTGGCAGGCGGAGATCATCAAATTCAACGGATTGAGTTATCCGAATGCGTTCTTCGGCATCGCCGCCGAGGCGGTGTTCATCACCGTAGCCGTGATCGGTCTGGCACGCGTGATCGTACCGCGCTGGTTCGCCGTGTGCACGTGGCTGGGAGGTCTGGCCGCGTTGGCATATGCGTACTGGCTGTTCACGCAGTCCGTGTTCGTGATCCACGCGCTGTGCCCGTGGTGCCTGATACTCATGTTCTCCACCACGATCCAGTTCATGGCCCTGACGCATGCGAGCGTGGTGGTGCAGGATCTGCCGAGGCTGGATGGACGATTCGGATCGTTGCGTCGTGGCCTCGATACGTACTATCGTCTCAACGCCGATCTCATGGTCGACGTGGTGTGGGTGCTGGCTTTGGTCGCGATCATCGTGGTCAAGGAAGGACCCGCACTGTTCTGACGGTGGTAATGGTTCGGCTCGTGCTCCGATTTCTTGGATGGGAGCGGAGCGGAGAACGAGAAAACGGCTCCCTCGTGATGAGGAGAGCCGTTTTCCGTATGTGGCCGAGTTGCCCTGCTAGTTCAGAGCGCCGAAACCAACCGGATGAGAGGTTTCGGATCCGACGATGGCGTATCCGATGGCGCTGCCGGGGACGACGATGCGACGGCCCTTGGTGTCGGTCAGATCGACCACGGTGCCGTCTGCCACGGCCTTGCTGATCGCGTCGCTGACTTCGTCGGCCGACTTGTCGGTGGCGAAATTGACCGCGCGGGCCACGTTGCGGATGCCGATTTCAACGTCCATGTGATTCCTCCTTGGAATTGTGGATATGCGAACGTTTCGCTACTAGGGGATTCTAGCGAGCAGACTGCTGTTCTCCGGTCGAGCCGTCCGCATCTTCGCTCTGGGCGTCAGTCGAGGAGTCATCGTCAGACGCCGCGTTCACGCTGTCCTTGTCGATGAGCGAGACGTATCCTGCCGGGCGTTCCTGTTCCTTGTTGGACTTGGTATCGGTGGTCTGCCCGGTGGTCTCCTGTGAATCCGTTTCCGTTGCGGCACGATTGGTGTCCACAAGGTTGCCGTCATCGTCGAAGTCCTCGGGCCTGAGCTTGGGCAACGCCATGGTCTCCTCGTCATTGGACTGCGTGTTCGGCGGCTCCACGGGAATGGTGTTCGACTCCACGCGCTGTGGCGATGTGTGCGGCTGGAATCGAGCGCCGGCGGATTCGTTCGTCGCCGCATGTTCGTCGTCACGCCGCCAGCGGTCCGAGACCGGGGAAATAGCGGCGGGGGCGGGAGACATCTCGTCGGGGATCGTCTGATGAGGCTTGGTGGATTCGCTGACGCGACGGTCGTCATCACGATTGGTTCGACCGTCGTTGCGGCTGTCGCCATCATCAAGCAATGTGCCCACCGTAATCGTCGACGGATTGCGTCCATTCCGACCCTTGGATGCGTTCGCCTTGGAGGTGCGTACGGAAAGTTGGTGTGCAAGCCGCTCCACATGGGCCTTGAATTCGAGGATCCTGTCGTTGTCGGCGCGGTCGAGGGCGCGGATGAATTCGCCCACCTGCTCCATCTGCAGCCAGAGACTGGCCCGAAGCATGATCAGATCATCCAGACGGGAGCCGATCAGACGCGCGTAGGCGGACAGTACGTTGTTGCGGCGCTTGGAATCGAGCTTGTCGAAGATCCAGGCCAGATCACGGGCGGGATCGTTGACCTGCATGTCGCTCCAGCGGTAGATCGCGTTCAGTCCGGTGCTGGAGAAGATCATGTCGCCGTCGTCGAACCCACCGTGGACCGGGCAGGTACGGAAGGACCACAGGCCTTCGGTGGATACGATGCGCTCCCAGCTCGACGTGATCTCGTCCGGCACGTGACCGGCCTCCTTGAGCCGGGCGATCCACGCCACCAGCTGCTGACGGATCTGCGCGGCGGAATACACGGGATAGCCTTCCTTTTCAAGAAAGGCGGGGCGAAGACGGTGGATGGCGCCAATGGCGGTACCCACCGATACGCACTGGCTTTCGGTCAGCTGGCTAAGCGGCGTGGCGGCACCATCGTTGTGCATGGTGATCAGTACGGCGGTGGATCCTGTGGGGCCACGATCGTTCTCGCCGGGCTGGAACGCGACGGTGCGTTCCAGTGCGAAGCCGAGCCCCGCCGGCTCCTTGGCGCGGATCAACGCCGATGATGCCTTGGCGCGGGAGGTCAGCAGTTGTTTGCCGGTGTCGCTGCTGGACACGCTGACGTCGAATTCACGGCCTGCGGTATCGGTTACCACGGCGACGTCGATATCGTCCGGACCGGAGAGCAGGTACTGCTCGGATTCGCGCGTGCTGGCCACGGCGAATTCGGGCATGGCTGCGGACGCCAGAGCCGCCAAGGTAAATACTGAACGTTTACTCACGTCTTCCACTCTAATGCACGATGGCGTTCAATTCGGTCAGGAAACCTGACAGAATGGGACGTGTGAACACGAATGGCGAGAAAATCCTCGAAGGGCTTGATGAGGCCCAACTGGCCGCGGCGACGAGCATCGAAGGGCCCGTGCGCATCATCGCGGGTGCGGGCGCCGGCAAGACACGCACCATCACCCGACGCATCGCCTACGCATGCGCGACGGACCAATGGGATCCGATGCGTACGCTCGCCGTCACGTTCTCCGTCAAAGCGGCCACCGAAATGCGCTCCCGACTTGCCGCGCTCGGCGTGCCCATGGTGAAGGCCGCCACGTTTCACTCGGCCGCACTTCATCAGCTCAGGCGCGTCTGGCCCGATCTGAGCGACGCATACTTCCCGTCGATCGTCACGGATCCCAGACAGCTGGCCACGATCGCGCTGACACGGGTGAGCGGACAGGCCGAACCCGACGCCGCCACGGTTCGCGCCCTGCTCGCCGAAATCAACTGGACCAAGGTGTCGCTGATCGCGCCGCAGGATTATGCGCGCGTGTGCGCCGCCACGCATCGGCAGCCGCCGGCCGGGCTCGAACCGGATGCCATGGCCGACGTGATCGAGGCCTACGAGCGGGAGAAGACCGGTCGCAATCAGATGGATTTCAACGACATCCTGCTCATGACCTGTCATGTTCTCGAACGGTTCGACCCGGAGGCGTCCTCGATTCGCTCACGGATCCGTTGGATCACCGTGGACGAGTATCAAGACGTATCCCCGTTGCAGCATCGTCTGCTGAATCTGTGGATGCGCGGGCGTGATTCGCTGTGCGTGGTGGGCGATCCCGCACAGACCATCTATTCGTTCGCCGGAGCCACCAGTCACTATCTGCTGCATTTCGCACAGGAGTGGCGCAGACCATGCACCGACGTCCGGTTGGATACCGATTACCGGTCCACGCCGCAGATCGTCAATTATGCGAATCGCGTGCTGTCCGCCTCTCCGCAGGCCCGCGACTATCTGGTGCTTCATTCCGGCCGTGACACCGGCCGACGCATGATGGTCACCGCGTATGACAATGACGAGAAAGAGGCGACCAGCGTCGCCCGACGGATCGCCGCGCTGATCGACAGGGGAGTGAGTCCCAATGATGTGGCCGTGCTCATGCGCATCAACGCGCAGGGGCCGCTGATCCGTACCGCGCTCGGCAAGCTCGGCATTCATTCGCGCATCCGTGCCGAGTATGCGCAGACCGAGGCCACGCTGATCGATTCGTCATCCGCCGCCGCGCAGGCAGCCGCCGATGATCTGACGGCGCGTCGGGCCGGTCAGGTGAGCATATCCACGATCCACGCATCCAAGGGCCTGGAATGGAAGCACGTGTTCATCATCGGATGCTCTGAAGGACTGATGCCGTTTGGCTCGCCGTCCGCCGGCGCGCTGCTTGAGGAGGAGCGCCGACTGTTCTATGTGGCGGTGACCCGCGGCGAGGACACCGTCGACGTGTCCTTCGCCTACGGCAAGGAGGCCGCCAGCGGACAGCGGCGTACGCCAAGCCGGTTCCTACGATAGTCTTCCCGAGTTTTCCCGCGATAGGAGGGAAGGCGAATATGACGATGGGCTGGTGTTCCGCGACAATGGCGGAACACCAGCCCATTCTGGTGAGATGATATCCGGTGATATTAATCGTCGTTTTCGAATGCCAATGCCGGAATACGGTCACGACCGCCTGTGTTGACTACTTGTCGTTGTCGGACGGATCGTCATTGGCGCTGGGGGCGTTGTCGTCAGGATCGCCGTCGTCTTTGCCGCTGTCCTCGTCAAGCAGCTTGCTCAGCTCGGCATCCCAATCGATCTTCGTATCGGAACCGCCCGCGGTCGCGCCGGCATCATCGGAACCATCGCCGGACTCGGCAGCGTCCGTTGCGGGCTTGTCGACGAGCGCGGGAAGCAAGTCGGGGTGACTCCACTTGCCATCGCGTCCCTCGGAACCTTCGGCGAACGTGATCGACTCCCAGACATCGGCCGCTTCGCGCAGACGCTTGGGACGCAGCTTGAGTCCCAGCAGCGATTCGAAGGTCAGCTCGGCGGGTCCGCCCACCGCGCGCTCGCGGCGCATCATCTCGCGCAGCTGTTCGATATGCGGGATGTGCGCCATGCCGGCGCGCCATACCACGCAATCCACCCAGCCATCCACCAAAGCGAGCAGGCGTTCCAATCCGGCCAAGGCCTCCTGCTGTTCCGGGGTGTCGGACAGGCCGACCTTGGTCAGGTTCACCGCTCCGGCGATCGACTCGGGATTCATCGTCTCCGCCTCACGCAGCTGTTCCTCCATGGCATCCAGATCGATGGAGATGCCGCGCGCGTACTTGCCGATCAGCGCCTCGAAGCGCGGCATGAGCCAGTGCACGGAGGCGAACAGACGGGCATGGGCCACCTCATGCAGCGCGAGGAAGCTCATCACCTCGTTGCGGTCGATCTCCAGCTCCTTGGCATACGCCGTGATGTTCTCGGGAATCAGCGCCCCGGCGGGATTCTTCAGCAAGGCGATGCCCTGATCGAAGCTGCCATGCACTTCGGTGGACAGGTTGCCGGCGGCACCGCCCAGCTGCATGGCGAACGACGTGTTGCCCAGCAGCTTCATCAGCGTGGACGGGTCCTTGAGATCATCGGGGATCGGAATCGGCACCGGACCGGCGAACATGCCGGAGATCTCGCCGTTCAGCGCACCGCCCAGTCGTTCGGTGAGTACGGCGGCGAGCGCGTCGTTCATGGATTCCGCAACCGGGGCGGCGAACGACGCCCATGACGGCAGTGTCTTCTCCACCCATTCGCTTCGGGTGAGCACGTCGGGCTGCCCCTTGACCGGGTCGAATTCGATCACGGAGTCCAGCCACAGGTTCGCCTCGCTGAGTGCGCGGCGGGCTGCGGCGCCGTCCTCGGCGCTGACCATGGTCTGCGATCCGGCGTCGCGGGTCTTGTTCAGGGCGATGGATTGGGCGAGCTTGACGTTGATGGGTCCCTCCTCCATCGTGCGGTGCACGTCCCCCACGGAGTTGAGACCACCGGCGGTGAGCGCCTCGGCCAGGGAGCGTACCTCGGACGGCTTGGGCAGGCCTTCCACGCCCTGACTCATGATCTGCTCACGAATCGAATCCGGCAGTGACGAGAACTGCTTCCATGCCATCTCTCCCTGAATCGGGCCGAAGGCCTCGATAAGCCACTGATGCAATTCGTTGTCTTCCATACCTTCACCATCATTCGCATGGCGCGTGATGTGCGCCGGGGCCATTATCGTCAAGACAGCCCGGGTACCCTAGGCATTCGGGAAGTCTTTTCATCCATAGTATTGGAGGTATGCCGAACATGCACTTCAGACACGGCAAGTTCACGCTAAGCACCATGGTGAAGCGTGCTGCGTCGTATGTTGGCCTCGAATGGCGTGGACTGCGGTATCACCTGGGGCTGGTCGGTGCCCTGCTGTGCATCGTCATGCTGTGCATGCCCAGCGCGTTCGTGACCGAAGGTCCCGGCCCCACGCGTGATGTGCTTGGCACGGTCACGGTGGAGAACGGCAAGGCCGAGCAGATGATCGTGGTTTCGGGTGCCAAGACGTATAAGGACTCGGGAAAGCTGCTGCTGACCACGGTCAACAGCTACGGCGTGAACTCCCCGGCCGTCAATGCGCAGGTGTTGGTCGCATGGTTCAATCCCCAGGCCGGAGTATTGCCCCGTGAGGCGGTGATCCCGCCGGGACAGAGCGTCAAGGAGTACACGGACAACGCGAAGCAGGAGATGACCGGCGCGCAGGATTCGGCCTCGTCGCAGGCGCTCGCGTTCCTGTCGTCTCAAGGAATGGACACCTCAAATGTGAAGGTTTCCATGAACGTCGACGAGATCGGTGGCCCTTCGGCGGGACTCATGTACACGCTCGGCGCGATCGACAAACTGACGGAGGCGGACGAGACAGGTGGGGCGACGATCGCCGGCACGGGCACCATTGACGACAAGGGCAAGGTCGGTCCCATCGGCGGCATCCGACTGAAGATGATCGGCGCCAAACGCGACGGTGCCACGTGGTTCCTCGCCCCGAAGGACAACTGCGATGAGGTGGTCGGCCACGTGCCCGACGGCATTCGCGACGTACGTGTCGACACGCTTGCGGATGCGTACGAGGCGCTGGTGAAGATCGGTCAGGGCAAGGGGGATACCCTTCCGCATTGCACGGTCGGATGATCATGGTCGACAACCCCGTTCGTGTCGCGCCGATTCGTTACCGCATTGTTCGTCGTATGTTGCTATGCTGTTCTCGTGGTTGAAACTACTAGGCAAGAGGCTGACGTATTTGGGTTCCATTCCGGCGATATCGTCCAGGAGTGGCTATGGGATGACGACGTTGACGACTCCGTGCGTGAAAGCATCGAATCCGTCACCGGCGAGGATTTGGTCGACGAGGATTATGATTCCCCTGTCGACGGTGTGATCCTGTGGTGGCGTGACGGCGATGACGAGGATGCGCTGTCCGATACGATCATGGATGCAGTGGATGTGCTGAACGAGGGTGGCCCCTTCTGGGTGCTCACTCCGAAGCCTGGCCGTGAGGGAGCCGCTGCCGCCACCACCATTGAGAACGCCGCAAAGACTTCCGGCATGAACGCCGCCACTCCGCAGACGCTGAATTCCGATTGGAACGCCGTTCGTCTGCGTGCCTTCGGCAAGGGACGGCAGTAGTCCGCAATACCATGTAACACGTGGAAAACATCCCCGTCGGACATGCGAGCGTGGACAATGTTCGGTTTTGTCCGGCGGGATGGTATTCTTTTAAGGCATGCCGCGCCGAAGTGCGTGGATGCCTGATCGGGTGATTAGCTCAGTTGGTTAGAGCGCCACCTTTACACGGTGGATGTCGGGGGTTCGAGTCCCTCATCACCCACGATTGAACCGTTGAGAATTCAACGGTTCTTTGTGTTTCCGGGCGTTTTTTTCTACGGTTTTGCCGGCAACGCCCGTCGCAATTGACCGCGCAGTCACGTAAGGTGGCTTATAGTCAAACCGGATGATCATGCGGCCAAGGAGGTCGATACTATGGCACGGAAGCCCGCGGCAGAGCGCAATAGCGCGACGATCGCTCGCGCAGGCAAGCGTAAGTGGGGCTATGACGTCGGGCAGGTGGATGCATTTCTGGAACGCGCCCACACCCTGTATGAGGACGACGAGCCGAAGATGAGCCAGGAAGACATCCAGAACGTGTCGTTCGCCTTGGAAAAGGACGGCTATGTGATCTCCCAGGTCGACGCGGCGCTCAACCGTCTGGAAAAGGCCGTGGTCGACAAGCAGACCCAATGGGATGTGACCCACTTCGGTCGCGTGGCATGGAGGGCCGCCACGGAACAGCTGGCACACAGCCTCTACGGTCGTGCCGACCGTCCGGAAAAGGACCGATTCGAGCCCGGCGCATCCCGTCATCCCTCCTACGATCGCAAGCAGGTCGATCGACTGGTCAATCAGGTGATCGGCAAGATCAGGCGTGAACTCGGGGAATCCGAGGAACACGAAAGCGACGCCGTGCGCAAGCTCGATGCCGAACTGACGTCCACCCGCGTGTCCAACATCATCTTCACCCAGCGCATCGGCAAGCGTGGATATAGCGAACGTCAGGTCGACGCCTATCTGAATCGTGCGATTCAGGTGCTGGCGAGGCTCGAATCATTCTCCCGTCTGGAAGGCGCGCTGTTCCAATCGAGTGGTGCATCGCTGCCGGCTTCCCAGCCCGTTGCAACCGAACCCGTTGCAACCCCAGCACAGCCTGCGCCAGCATTCCCGGTGTCTTCGGCACCTGTGGCTCCTGTGGCCCCGGCGACCCCGTCCGGACCGGAACCGCTTACCGTGGCCGCATCCGCCGCAGCTCCGATCATCACCCCGGCGACTCCGGCACCTGTTGCCGCGACCCCCGTGGCACCCGTTGTGGACGAGGCGCGCGAGGAACAGCAGCGCAAGCGCGACGATTCGTTCACCAACCTGCGTGAGGCGGAAACCGAGATCTTCAGCGGTCTGGCCGACACCGCACCCGCGGCGGACACGCCCGCCGCAGCGGTTGCCGGATCCCTCAACGGACTGATGAATTCCGCGGTGGAAAATGCTGCAGTGGGAAGCCAGACGCCGGTACAGGCCCCCACATCGACGCCGTTGTTCCCCACGAACGCGCAGTACGCAACCGCGTCGGTCAACGAAACGCCGACCACTGCGATTCCGCGTTCGGTCGAACCGGCCGCATCACAATTCACTTTCGACGGAACGGCATCCACGCCGCCGTTCTTCCACGCGCAGACGCAGCCCCAGCCGGTTTCGGCATCGGAACAGTACGCCGCCCCGGCCCCCGTAACGGCTGCACCGGTCCAGCCCGTGCAATCCGCACCCGCCGCATACACCGCGCCGGCATATCCGACATATGATGCCACACCCGTATCGGAAGAGTCCGGCGCGGCCCATCACGGACGGCATACCAGCTATCTGCCCATCGAATCCGGCGTCGTCGGAACCTCGCCCGTCGAATCGACATTCACGCCGCATACGCCTTCGGTGTCGACTCCGGCCGCGGCAACGGCATCGACACAGACCCCGGCGGCGGCATCGAGCCCTGCGTCCACCGGAACGTCCGCCGATTCAACGAACGCCGCATCCGCACCCGACGACTACTTCTCCACCCTGCTCGACACAAGCTCGATCCCGGCGGTGGACTTCCATATTCCGAACCTGACCTTCCCCTCGCCGGACGACGACAAGGAAACGCGATAGGACGTGTCTGACAGGAGTGCACAGATCATGACACCAACAACCGATTTCCCCGATCCGACCCTGCCGAACGAGAACGACGATTGGCATCGCACCGTCGCCATCCTCGGCTCCACAGGTTCCATCGGCACCCAAGGACTCGACGTCATCGCACGGCATCCCGAACGATTCGACGTCGTGGCGCTTGCCGCCGGCGGTGCCCATGTGGAGCTGCTGGCCCGTCAGGCCGTGCAGTTCCACGTCCGTCACGTGGCCGTGCACGACGAATCCGCACTGCCCGCCCTTCGCGAGGCGCTCGCCCGAGAAGGGGCAAGCGGGGTCGAAACGACTGCGGGACATCAGGCGGTCATCGATATCGCCGGCATCGGCGCGGACGTGGTGCTCAACGGCATCACCGGATCGATCGGTCTTGAACCGTCCATCGCCGCACTGCAGGCCGGATCGCAGCTCGCCCTCGCGAACAAGGAATCCGTGGTTGCCGGCGGCCATCTGCTGTTCGACGCGCAGATCCGTGCCAAGCAGATCAATCCCGTCGACTCTGAGCACTCCGCCATCTGGCAGTCGTTGCGCTCGGGCACGCACGGCGAGGTGGAACGACTCGTCGTCACCGCATCCGGCGGTCCGTTCCGCGGCAAGCACCGCAGCGAACTGACCGACGTCACTCCGGAACAGGCATTGCATCACCCCACGTGGAACATGGGACCGGTCGTCACCATCAACTCCTCCACGCTGATGAACAAGGGACTTGAGGTTATCGAGGCGAGCCGACTGTTCGATGTGCCACCGGACCGCATCAGTGTGACCGTGCACCCGCAGTCCATCGTGCACTCCATGGTGGAGTTCCGCGACGGCGCCACGATCAGCCAGGCGTCGCCGCCCGACATGCGTCTGCCCATCGCGCTCGGCCTGTCCGCGCCGTACCGTCTGGGCGATATCGCCAAACCGTGTGACTGGACGCAGGCCGCCCAGTGGACGTTCGAGCCGCTGGACGACGAGACCTTCCCCGCGGTGAGCCTGGCCCGGCATTGCCTGTCCGCGTCGGAGAAGCACACGGCCGTTCTCAACGCGGCCAACGAGCAGGCCGTTCACGCGTTCCTCAACCATCGACTGCCCTACCTCGGCATCGTCGACACCGTTCGCGAGGTGCTCGACGAGATGGACGCCGAATTGAGGAGTGCACCCCTGTTCGAGTCCGTGGAGGAAATGAGCCGACTCGAGGAAACCGCCCGCCGACTGGCCGATCATCTGATAGACAACAACCGTGACTGACGTGACTGAAACGAATACGACCGTAACCGTGAACGAACAGAACACCACGACCGCGGACGGTGCCAAGCCGTTCCGCAAGACGGGGGAGCCGTCCATCGCCGAATCCCCCCTGCACCCGAGGCGCAAGTCCCGTCGCATCATGGTGGGCCCCGTGCCCGTTGGCGGCGGCGCGCCCATCAGCGTGCAGTCGATGACGAACACCGTGACTGCGAACGTGAACGACACGCTCCGTCAGATTGGCGAGCTCGCCCAGGCTGGCTGCGACATCGTCCGTGTGGCAGTGCCGAGCCAGGACGACGCCGACGCACTGCCGTCGATCGTCGCCAAGTCGCCGATCCCCGTGATCGCCGACATCCACTTCCAGTCGAAGTACGTGTTCCAGGCCATCGACGCCGGTTGTGCGGCGGTACGCGTGAACCCGGGTAACATCCGCAAGTTCGATCAGGTGGGTCCCGACATCTGCAAGGCGGCCACCGACGCCGGCATCAGCCTGCGCATCGGCGTGAACGCTGGCTCGCTCGACAAGCAGCTGTACGCCAAGTACGGTGGCCCCACCCCCGAGGCTCTGGTCGCGTCCGCGCTCAAGGAGGCGCGACTGTTCGAGGACGTCGGATTCCACGACTTCAAGATCTCCGTGAAGCACCACGACGTGATCACCATGGTGCAGACCTACCGTCTGCTCGCATCCAAGGGCGACTGGCCGCTGCACCTCGGCGTCACCGAGGCGGGCCCGGCATGGCAGGGCACCATCAAGTCGTGTCTCGCGTTCGGCGCACTGCTGGCGGAAGGCATTGGCGACACCATCCGCGTGTCCCTGTCCGCCCCGCCCGTGGAAGAGGTCAAGGTCGGATGCAAGCTGCTCGAATACATGGGTCTGCGCGCACGTCACTTCGACATCATCTCCTGCCCGAGCTGCGGCCGCGCGCAGGTGGACGTGATCCAGCTGGCCAACGCCGTCACCGACGGACTCAAGGGCATCACCGCCCCGATCCGCGTGGCCGTGATGGGCTGCATCGTCAACGGTCCGGGCGAGGCTCGCGAAGCCGATCTCGGCGTGGCGTCCGGCAACGGCAAGGGACAGATCTTCATCAAGGGTAAGGTCATCGAGACCGTGCCCGAGGATCGCATCGTCGACACCCTGCTCGACAAGGCCCACGAGATCGCCGAACGGATGAAGGACCAGGCCGAATCCGAAGGTCGTACGCTCGACGGCACCGAACCCGTCGTCGTGCCCATCACCTCCGACGGCAAGCACCACAACGCCTGACGGTCGATCGCCGCGGACGATTACTGACTGCGGACGGTGGCAACTATAAAAATGCCGTTTCCGTACGATACGTTGCGTGTCCGAGGCCGGACAATACGCCATACCGGCCGTCATACCGGGTACCGTTGAATTATCCGGTGAGTTGGCGGAAGGAACGGCATGGACGATATGACCGATATGGCGTTGACGTTTGATGACATCAAGCAGGGCGTTGCCATTGCCGGTATCATGCCGGATCAATCGGTTACGGTGGTGGCCGCCATGCCCCTAGGAGACGATGCCATCAACTTGTTCTACACCACGGCCGATGGCGGTACCGGCAGCGAGATCATCGATTCCGCTGCAACCACATGCTCGTTCAACGAGCAATGGTACAGATACTGGGATTGAGGACGAGAATTGATCAGTAAATATCAGAGATGACGGGATTATTCCGGTAATACTCCGCTATGGAGCTTTTGCTGATTATGGTGCTACTTGGAGCAGTACCGGACAGTCCGTTACGGGCGTCCTTCCACGGCGATTCCCTGTGGGTTCGAGCGCTGAGCTGATTGCCAGTCAGGTTCGACAGTGATTGACAAACGGAGTCCACGATGGCACGTTCGCTGTCGTTCAATACGCCAATATCGCCGTTCAGCTCACCATCGCGTATCAGAAACTTCCCCCGGTGTTGCGCATACAGGGGGCTGCATACGGGCCCGCCACGCCATGCCTGAAAGTCCTCGTCAAAAAGAGGACGACCATGGCGGGACAATGATTCCGCTTGTGAATAGAATGCCAGTTTTTGCAATTGGGGGTGGTGACGTTTTGTTGGACTTCGTTGTCTGAATGGTCGTTCAGAACGATATCACATGTGTTCAGGCGACGAGCCCGAGCTGGATGCGCTTGTCCATGATGCTCATCCCGTATTCGAGTTTGATGCGCTTGTCCCGGTACCAGACCATGTACTCGTCCAGCATCGCAATGAACTCGTCGATCGTGACGCCCTGGAAGCTCCTCTTGTGGAAGAACTCCTGCTTGAGCCGGCCGAAGAACCCCTCGGCGGCGGCGTTGTCCGGGCTGCAGCCCCTCGCGCTCATCGACCTCGTCAATCCATGATCCGTGCAGATGCGAATCCATTCGGGCCACCGGTAGTGGCATCCCCGGTCGGAGTGGATGACGGGCGTCTGACCGGGTTTGAGCGTGGCGCACGCGTCCTCGAGCATCCCATTGGCCAGCGCGGCGTTGGGGCTGGTGCCGATCGTCCACGCGACCGGCATGCCGTCGTAGCAGTCGATCACCGGCGACAGGTACACCTTGCCCGCGGGGATCGAGAACTCGGTGATGTCGGTGACCCACAGCTCAT
>NZ_MWWV01000016.1 GCF_002259645.1 Bifidobacterium tissieri | reverse complement strand
GCATCCGGCATTACCACCCGTTTCCAGGAGCTATTCCAGAGTACAGGGCAGGTTGGTCACGCATTACTCACCCGTTCGCCACTCTCACCACCAAGCAAGCTTGATGGATCCCGTTCGACTTGCATGTGTTAAGCACGCCGCCAGCGTTCGTCCTGAGCCAGAATCAAACCCTCCACAAAAAACCTTCATGAAGAGCCAAAACAATGACTCGAAAAAAAGAAAAGAAAAAGACAGACAAAACACACAACCAGCAACCACCACGGGAAACCCCGCGACAGCCAACCAGCCGCATGCTCGCACAATCCTTCCAAAAACCCGGCCACAATCAAACCCCCTCGGGCACTCCCACCACACAACGACAGGAGCAGCAGCCGGACTGGCAATCAAAACTTAGTAGTACAAAACACGCTCTTGAGTTCTCAAACCACCACCACACCAACAAACACACCCCAAAACCAAGGAGCGCCGTCGTGCCGGGCAACGAGTGAATAACTTACACGACAACACACAACCACGCAAATCGGCATGCAAAAACACACCCCAAATCGTTGAAACGACGGCATTCCCCCGGCGTGTCGCAAACCGCACAAAACCAAGCCCCACAATCATCGCAACAACCGATCATGGGCGCAGACACCATCAGAGTACCGTCAGCACGGTTAACACAACATTGCCAGCACCGGCAATCCGTCTGATCACCAGGGAAATTCTTGACGGGAATCCGAAACCATCACCAGAGCGGCAATGAATCCCCACTCATCTGACCATCCCAGCCGCCCCAACCACGTCGGCAGGCAAACCATATCAGCAGGCAAACGCACCCACGCCTCATGAAGTCCTCGAAGCGGAAAAGTAGAAGTATGGGCGAACGCCAGACGAACAGCATGCCATACAGACGCCAACTGCGGAATCCATACATATTCCGGGTGTAAGAAAGAGGTATGAGTACAAAGAAGATTGCGGTACTGACGGGCGCCGGCATCTCCACCAGCGCGGGTATTCCGGACTTCCGCGGTCCGGATGGCGTGTGGACCAAGCATCCCGAACAGATGAACGTCTACGATATCGACGCCTTCATGACCAGCAAGGAGGACCGCGAATACTCCTGGCGCTGGCAGAAGGAGTCGCCGGTGTGGGGTGCGCAGCCCGGTGCCGCCCACAAGGCGCTGGTCGATCTTGAGAAGGCCGGAATGCTCACGCTGCTGGCCACGCAGAACTTCGACGCCCTGCACGAGAAGGCCGGAAACTCCCCGGATGTGATCGTGAATCTGCACGGCACCATCGGCACGTCACACTGCATGAAATGCCATGCCAAGTACGACACGGCCGAGATCATGGATCGTCTGGACGAGGAGCCTGATCCGCGTTGCCATCGCAAACTGCCGTACAAGGGGAATATGCCCTGCAACGGCATGATCAAGACCGACGTGGTGTATTTCGGCGAGGCACTGCCCAACGGCGCCATGGAAAAGTCGATCAAGCGGGTGCAGGAAGCGGACGAATTCTGGGTCATCGGGTCTACGCTGGAGGTGTTCCCGGCGGCGTCGCTGGCACCCATCGCAGTGCAGGCCGGTGTGCCGATGACCATCATGAACATGGGCCGCACACAGTACGACGGCATCGCCACCCGTCTGATCCATGACGATATCGCCGTCGCACTACCGGAATTGGTGGAACAGACGATCAACGGATAACGCTTCGACTGTATACCGGCTGCATATGCGTACACGCCGTATATATACGTATATATACGTGGTTATACGGCCATGCACGACCGTCCTTCAGACGTATATATACACATCGCATATATACGTATATATGCGATGTGTATCGGCAGTGACACACATACGTGGCCGTTCGGACGAATGCGGAAGCGGTTACGAATTGAATACGACAGTCCCCCTTATGGAAAGTGGGTACGGCAAGTGGGTGACCAGATGAACGACACGAACGATACCAACGATGTGATCAAGCGGCTGGAGGCCAGCAACGACATCGACATGGAAACGACACCGGTGGTGGAATCGGTCGAGACCGTGTATACGGGTGCGATTTTCCGCGTGGAGGATCAGACGATACGACTGACCCGGCACGACGGCTCGTCGACGCGAATCCATCGTCAGGTGATGAGGCATGCACCCTGCGTGGTGATGCTGGTTCATGATTGCGCCACCGACCGATACCTGCTCGAACGTGAGTACCGAGTCGGACCGAACATGTACGCGTTCGGCATACCGGCCGGACTGATCGACGACGATGAGGAACCGCATGCCGCGGCCCTGCGCGAACTGCACGAAGAGACCGGCGTACGACCGGACGGACAGGACGGCATCGTCATCGACGACGTGGCACAATGCTATTCCTCGGAGGGCATGACCGACGAACTGGCGAACATCATGGTGCTGCATCTGCGTCGTTGGCACACGGGGGAGCGGCACTTCGACAAGGACGAACATGTGGCAAGCACGTGGGTGAGCTGGGATGAGCTCAATGCCGTGGGTATCGTCTCGTCGAATGCGACGATCGCGCTCAAGCACGAGGCCTTGCGCCGGGCGCTGGGCAAACCGTGTGGTGACAAGGCCTAGAGCCCAAGTCGTCAGGGGGTATACACCGATCTCGGCCCATGTGACGCGTCACGCGGGCCGCATTGCGTCACGCGGGCTGGGCGGTCCACGTGACGAAGAAATACAAACGTTGAAAAATCAACGATTATGAGATGCCGTCACATGGGCCGGGCGGTCCACGTGACGGTAGTCGGCCCAAGTGACGCAATACCAGCCGGGCCATCGGGGGCGCGGCGACGGCACATCGGGGGAGTGAAACACCCCAAGTGGGGGATTTTCCCTCTCAGCCGAAGGTTTTGCAGGAAGATGCGGGCAAAATTCCCAGTCGGGATTACGATTGGTGGAAGAAAGAAAGCGTAATGAAGACTTTGCAATGATAGCTTGGGATACCCATGCCTTGGTAAAGACAGCTGCGTACGATGGAGCCATTGCGAGAAAGGGATATTCATGAGCGTTCTCGACCGTTTCGAAAAAAGTGTCGAAGGTGCCGTAAACGGCGTATTCAGCAAATTCGCCTCCAAGGACCTCCAGCCGGTGGACCTCTCCAGCGCCCTTGAACGTGAGATCGACGCACAGGCCATGCCCATGGGACGAGATCGTACCGTGGCCCCCAACGAATACCGGTTCCGCCTGTCCACCCCCGATTTCGACCGAATCGAACAGTGGGGGTCCGAGACTCTGGCCAACGAACTCGCCGACAATCTCACCAAGTACGCGGAAAGCCAGCATTACGCCTTCGTCGGCCCGGTCGTGGTGATCTTCGAGGAGGATCTCGATCTGAGCCGCGCCGAATTCAAACTTTCCAGCGAGTCCGTGCAGGGCAACGCGGCTCCCGTGACCACGCCGAGCGAAACGAAGGACTGCCCGGTGCTGGAGATCAACGGACGCCAGTACCTGCTTACCGCTCCGAAGACCGTGATCGGCCGTGGATCGAACTGCGACATCGTGATCGACGATCCGGGTATCTCGCGCAGCCATCTTGAGATCGATATCACCGACAACGGGGTGATCGCGCGTGATCTGCGATCCACAAACGGCACCTATGTGGAGGGACATCAGGTTCCCGCGGCCACACTGCTCGACGGCAACACCATCACCATCGGGCGTACGCGCATCCTGTTCTGGGCGTCTTCCACCCCGCAGGACTGATCCACTTCCCCGACGCACGAACGCGAGCCAATCATGACCGAACTTACTTTCACCGTTCTCAAATACGGATTCCTGATCTTGCTATGGGTATTCGTATGGCTCGCCGTACGCTCTTTGCACCGCGACGTGGCGTCGTACAGCCCCAAGCCTTCCAAGAAGCATCGTAAACGTACCCAAGCCGCCCAGCAGGCGGCTCAGGCGCCTGCCCCCACTCCTACGCCGGCGCCGATCAAACCTGCCCGACCCGTGACGGAACAGCCCACCATTCTCACGATCATCGACGGCCCGCTGGCCGGAACCACCATGCCACTGGGCAATGGTCAGATCACGCTGGGCCGCGCGGCAGGCAATTCCGTCGTGCTCGACGACGAATTCGTATCCTCCCATCATGCGCGCATATTCTGGGATTCCGGCAGTGGCGGATGGGCCATCGAGGATCTCGGCAGCACCAACGGCACGGTGGTGGGCGGTAAGAAGCTCACCGAAGCCGCCGTACTGCCGGCACGCGTACCCGTACGCATCGGTGCGACCACTTTCGAGCTGAGGTAAAGCATGGCCACCAATCAGTCTTCTTCATCGTCCTTACAGCAGGTTCAGCAGACGGCCTCGGAGACCACGGATCCAACGCCCGCGGTGAACGCGGCACCTGCGCTCACGTTATATTCCACAACGGTGTCCGATGTGGGATATGTGCGTAGCAACAATCAGGATTCATCGTTCGCCGGACGCCATTTCGCGGCGATCTGCGACGGCATGGGCGGCCATGCAGGCGGCGATACCGCTTCGACCATTGCAATCCGTTCGCTGGCCCATATCGAGCATGAGGAATCGTCGAACGACATCGAGACCGTGTCGAAGATCATGGAGACCTCCGTGCTGGCGGCGCACGACGCCATCGTGGGCAAGGCGAAGCATGAACGTCGTCTGTCCGGCATGGGCACCACCGTGGTGGCACTGAGTCTGGTCGAAAACCATTGGATTCTTGCGCACATCGGTGATTCACGCGCGTATCTGCTACGTGATGGTCATCTGATCCGAGCGACCAAGGATCACAGCTATGTGCAGCATCTGATCGACACCGGCAGGATCACCGAGGCCGAAGCGAAGAATCATCCACAGCGCAACGTGGTGATGCGCGTGCTTGGAGATTTCGACATCGATCCCCGCCCCGACATCTCCATCCGCCGCGCCAAGGCCGGCGACCGCTGGCTGCTGTGCTCCGATGGCCTTTGCGGAGTTCTGGAGGATTCCACACTTGAAGAGACGCTGAGTGAGCTGACCGATCCCGAGGAGTGTGCACAGCGTCTGGTCGCCATGGCGTTGAAGGCCGGCAGCACCGACAACGTGACCGCCGTGATCGCGGACGCCACCGTGCCGTTGAGCGAGAAGCCAACCGATGAGAATTCGCCGGTGCCTCTGGTGGGTGGTGCCGTAAGCGCCAGCCTGGAAAGCATCGCCGACATCATCGACGAATCCGTGGTGACGGCTCCCGCGCTCAAGGCGGATCAGGGCAGTCCGGCGCAGCGCGCGGCCGCGCTTATGCAGGAGCAGAAGCCAAAGAACGAGCAAACCGACGAGGCGACATCGCCGCGAGTGGCGCAGCCGTCGAGCCAGCGTCCCGAAACCACCGACGTCGCCATGCCGAATACCGGGGAAATCCCCGTGGTGCAGAAACGCGACGGCAGTGCGAGCGCCGACCCGCACGATCCCGAAGTGGCACGGGCCATCAAGACCCAGCAGCGGGAACAGGCGCAGCAGGCGCGCAAGCGTCGCTCCCGGTTCCGCATGACCATCATCGGCATTATCGTGGCGGTGCTGCTGGTGCTGGGAGGCGCCGGCTTCATGGCCTTTCGATGGTCGCAGACGCAATACTATCTAGGCGAGGCGGAAGGTTCGGTGGCGATTTATCAGGGTGTGCCCACCGATCTGTTCGGATTCTCGCTCTCGCACGAGGTGAAACGAACCGACATCACGGTATTGTCGCTGCCGGCGAATTGGCGGGAGCAGCTGAGCCGTGGCATCACGGTCGGCTCGTATGCCGAGGCTGAAACGCACGCGCAGACGATTCGTCAGCAGGCCGAGGACCTGCAGAGTCAGGAGAAGCCGAAGGACGAGTTCGGCGGCGCGGAACAGACTGACCAGTCCGGTCAGAACGATCAGTCGGCGCAAGACAACCAGCAGAATCAGAATGATTCCGCGGGGGCATCGCAATCACCGTCGCCCAGCGCATCGAATACGGAGACTCAGCAATGATCGCACGTCGAATCGAACAGGCCTCAATGCTGATACTGGCGGGTGCGACCGTGATGCTGGGATTCTTTCAGATGTTCATGCGAGTGCATAACTCATTCCCGGCCGCCTACGCGACTCGTCTTGGCATCGTCGGAGCGCTGTTCGTGGTGTTCTGGATCATTCTGCTGGTCCGACAGCCGCATGCCGATCAGACGATCCTGCCATGCGTGATGCTGCTCAGCGGTATTGGTCTTATCATGATCGCCCGTATCGATAACCAGAACGATGTGTTCGGCAAGGGACATAGCACCGTAGCGCTGACGCAGATGATCTGGCTGTGCGTGGCGCTTGTCCTGTGCGCGATCCTGGTGATATTCATGCGGGATTATCGCGTACTGCGCAAATTCTCGTATCTGAGCATGGTCGTGGGTCTGGTGCTGCTCCTTTCCCCCATGCTGCCGTTCATCGGCAAGGAGATCAACGGCGCACGCGTCTGGTTGGCGTTCGGCAGCCATACGTTGCAGCCGGCTGAATTCGCCAAGCTGTTCCTGGCGTTCTTCTTCGCCTCGTACCTGTTTGATCATCGCGACCAGTTGGCCGTGGGCGGCAAGAAGATCCTCGGCATTCGGTTGCCTCGACTGCAGGATCTGGGCCCGATCCTCGTGGTGTGGGTGGTGTGCATGGGCGTGCTCGTGCTGCAGCACGATCTTGGTACGTCGCTGATGTTCTTCGCCATGTTCGTGTCGATGCTGTATGTGGCGACCGGACAGAAGAGCTGGATCCTGATCGGCTTCGTTGGCTTCGCGGTCGGTTCCGTGGCGGCTGTGATGATGTTCTCGCATGTGGGTAATCGTGTGAACGCCTGGCTACACCCGTACGACGACAAGATCTACAACGCAGTCGGCGGCTCCTTCCAGCTGGTGCAGGGTCGATTCGGTCTTGCGACGGGCGGTATGACCGGCACCGGACTTGGTCAGGGGCATCCGACCGTCACGCCGTTCGCCAATTCCGACTTCATCTACGCATCGCTGGGCGAGGAGCTTGGCATCGCCGGACTGTTCGCGATTCTGGCGCTGTACCTGATCATCATCGGCACCGGCATGATCATCGCCATGAAAGTGACCGACGGATTCGGCAAACTGCTGGCATCGGGTCTGGTGTTCACCATGGCGTTTCAGGTGTTCACCGTCGTGGGAGGCGTCACCGGCGTGATCCCGCTGACCGGTCTGACGCTGCCGTATCTGGCGGCCGGCGGTTCCAGCCTGATCGCCAACTGCATACTTGCATCCCTGCTGCTGATCATTTCGAATTCGGCGAACAAGCCGGTCAGCGACACCGATGATGACGCCTTCCAGTACGAGGCGCTGATGGCGCTACGCGAGAAGGAGAAGAAGGCCTCACAGGCCCGTATGGCACAGTCCGAGTCCGAAGCATCTGCAAACGAGGCGGAGGCTTCCGATGAGTCAGGCGCGAATGCCGACGCATTCGCAACCATGGCCGTGCCTGCTCCGGTGACGCCCGTCGCTCCTATTGAGCCCATCGAGCCCATCGCGTCAATGACCGAGACGCCGCGTCACGCACGTCATACCGCGCAGGCCGTCCAGAACCCTTCCAACGAGGAGACCGAGATCATCGCACAGCGTACTCATGATGGCAATACGCTGCCGGAAGCTACGGCCATGCCGAATCTGCGCCCGCCGGCACCGTCCGCACCCCGTCACGCGGCAGGATCGGCAGGTTCGGCCTCTTCGGAGAGGAGGGATCGATGAATAACTCACTACGGCATCTGTTCAACGCGGTCATCGTATTGTTCGCGATCCTCGGCCTGTCCACATCATTGATCATGACCGTGCGCGCGAATGAACTGAACGCGGACACGCGGAACACCCGTGCCCTGTATCACGAGTACGGAGCGCCCCGAGGATCGATTCTGGCAAGCGATGGCACGGTGATCGCCAAATCTGAGAAGTCCGACGACGCGTTCTCCTACCAGCGCACGTATAGCAACGGTCAGGTCTATGCCCCGGTCACCGGATACTTCTCCGTGAACCAGCGTGCGGACCGCGGCGTGGAAGCGAGCCGTAACTCCCTGCTCAGCGGTGAAAGCAGCTCGCTCTGGCTCAGCCGATTCAAGTCGCTGTTCACCGGCGAGGAGAATCTGGGTGCCACGATTGAGACCTCGATCGATCCCAAGCTGCAGACACTGGCCTACCAGTTGCTGGGTGACAAGCAAGGTGCCGTTGTTGCCATGGAACCCAAGACCGGTCGAATCCTGGCCATGGTGAGCACACCCAGCTATGATCCGAACACGCTGGCGAGCCACAACACGTCCGAGGTCAATTCGGCCTATGCCGCACTGGTCGGCGACGCCAACAACCCGATGCTCAACCGCACCACCGGTGAACTGTTCCCGCCTGGATCCACATTCAAGCTGGTTGTGGCCGCCGCCGCACTCGAAGAGGGCGATTACAACACCGATACGCAGATTCCCGCCGGTGCCTCCTACACGCTGCCCGGCACGGTGACGAACCTGACGAACACCACCAGTGCCGCCAACGGATCCAATGGGCAGATCACCCTTGAGGACGCGCTGGCATACTCGTCGAATACCGCCTTCGCACAGCTGGGCGTGAAGCTCGGCAAGGACAAGGTGGCCGATCAGGCCAAGAAGATGGGCTTCGGCAGTTCGATCACCGTGGACGGCAACACCGCCACGGGAACACCGATGAAGGCCACCGCGTCCAAGTTCCCCGACTCACCCACCGACGACAAGCTCGCATTGGCCTCGATCGGCCAGGGTGATGTGCTGGAGACCCCGCTGCTCAACGCCATGATCGCGTCCGCCGTGGCCAATGATGGTGTGATGATGCAGCCCACCCTCGTGGATCGTGTACGTTCCAGCGACCTGACCGTGATCAGCGAAAGCTCCCCGTCGGAGTTCTCGCGCGCGTTCTCCAGCGACACCGCAGGCAAGATCAACGCCATGATGCAATCCGTGATCACCAAGGAGGACCCGCAGCTGCAGCTCGCCAACGCCAAGGTAGCGGCCAAGACCGGTACCGCTCAGATCGGCACTAACAACAACACCAATGACGCGTGGATCACCGGATTCGCGCCCGCCGACAATCCTGAAATCGCCGTGGCCGTGGTGGTGCACAACGTCAACACCTACGGAGCTCAGGCGGCCGGACCGATTATGCAAAAAATCATGCAGGAGGCCCTGAAGCAATGAGACTGATCGAAGGACAGCTGATTCACCGCCGCTACCGTCTGGACCAGCGCCTCGCGCAAGGCGGCATGGGCGAAGTGTGGAAAGGCTACGACATCGAGCTTGAACGGCCCGTGGCCATCAAGGCCCTCCGCGCCGACATGGGCAACGAGGAGGCGAAGCTCAAGCGGCTGCGCGCCGAAGCCCACAACTCGGCGAATCTGGCCCATCCGAACATCGCCGCCCTATTCGAATACTACGAGCACGACAATATCGGATTCCTGATCATGGAATACGTGCCCAACAAGTCGCTGGCCGAAATCTACAAGGCACGGGGACCTCTGAGCACCGACGAACTGCTTCCCATCCTTATCCAGACCGCCCGCGGCCTGTATGTGGCGCATTCGCATGGTGTGATCCACCGCGACGTGAAGCCGGCGAACATCATGGTTTCGGAGACCGGCGAAGTCAAGATCACCGATTTCGGCGTCTCCTACTCCACCAACCAGGCGCAGATCACACAGGACGGCATGGTGGTGGGCACCGCGCAGTACATCTCCCCGGAGCAGGCCCAGGGCGAACAGGCCACACCGCAGTCCGACATCTACTCACTCGGCGTGGTGGCGTACGAGGGACTGTGCGGACACCGTCCGTTCACCGGTGCCACGCCCGTGGATATCGCCGCCGCGCATGTGAACGACCCGGTGCCGCCGTTACCGGACAGCATCGATTGGCAGTTGCGTGAATTCGTAATGAGCATGCTGGCGAAGGATCCTGCGGATCGTCCAGCCAACGCGCTTGTCGTTTCACGCACACTTGCGAAGATCGAGCGTCGGCTGCTGGATCAGGAGGCGTCCGAGGCGCTCACCGAAACCGGCCATCTGACCCGACGGGTCATGAGCGCGCCGCATCAGCCAATCCAGCTGTTCTCCGCGGCCGATTGGGTGGCCAAGCAGACTCCGCGTCCGACTCAGACAACCGTCGCACCGGCCGTGACTCAGACTCCTACGCCGGCGGCTGCTCCGGAAGCGACTATTGTGCCGCCGGCGCCCATTACGGTGCCGGAGTCCGCGCCGGATATCCCGATCCCGGACATTTCACTCGATGCCGGAGCTGGCGGGACTGGAACGTCGGCCACGGACTCGGCAGCGCCCATGGCGTTGGATTCCGTACCGTTACCGAATACACCGGGCGTGCAGATCCCGACGGAGTCGTCCTTGCGGGCATCGTCTCAGTCGGCATCGTCGGAGACCTCGTCATCAGCGTCATCAGCATCGGCATCGTCCTTGCCGTCGGTCGAACCGGCCCTGGCCGGCCCGACGCCACAGGACATTCCGATTCTGGAACCTTTGGACTCCGGACCGCTGCCCGGATTCGTTCCTGCCGCGAAACCGCGTCAGACCGCGATTCCGTCGACGCCGATCGCGCTATCCGTTCCGCCGACGCCAACGCCGTACACGGGCACGCCGGTCACCGGTGCCACAGGAGTGACCGATACGACCGGCATCACAGGAACGCCTCCGACGACGGATGCGCCGTCGGGCATTGCGAATATAGACTTGAACATTAATGAAACAGGGAAGGAAGAGCCACGATGAGTATGTACATCCCCGCATCATTAGCCGGCGGACGGTACACCGTTGGCAATCTCGTCGGGCATGGCGGCATGGCGGAGGTCCACGTGGGTACGGACACTCGTCTGGGCCGCACTGTCGCCATCAAGATCATGAGGGCCGATCTGGCCAGCGATCCGATCTTCATCGCACGATTCCGTCGTGAAGCGCATTCGGTAGCCCAGCTGAACAATCCCAATATCGTATCGATCTACGATTCCGGCGAGGAGAATCTCAAGGACGACGCCGGACGTGACGTCAGCGTCCCGTATCTGGTGATGGAATACGTGCAGGGACAGACGCTGCGCGACATCCTCAAGGCCAACGGGGCACTGAGCCAGCGCGATTCCGAACAGATCATGCTCGGCGTGCTCGGCGCACTCGAGTATTCGCATCGTATGGGCATCATCCACCGCGATATCAAGCCCGGCAACATCATGATCAGCGATCAGGGTGTGGTGAAGGTGATGGACTTCGGTATCGCCCGAGCGCTTGATGACTCGTCCGCCACCATGACCCAGTCGCAGGGCGTGGTGGGCACTGCACAGTATCTTTCTCCTGAGCAGGCCCGAGGCGAGAACGTGGATATGCGTTCCGATCTGTACTCGGCCGGATGCGTGCTGTATGAGATGCTGACCGGACGGCCGCCGTTCACCGGCGACTCCGCCGTGGCGATCGCCTACCAGCATGTGTCCGAAGTGGCCACACCGCCGAGCGCGATCGTTCCCGGACTGCCCAAGATGTGGGATTCGATCTGTGCCAAGGCCATGGCCAAGGACCGTCAGAACCGCTACACCACGGCCACCGAGTTCCGCAACGATGTGCTGGCCCTGATGAACGGCGGCACCCCTGTGGCGGCCGCGTTCAACCCGCTCACTGATCTGGCCAATATGAAGGCCCGCAAGGAGCAGGAAGCCGGCGAGACCATGGTGATGGGTGCCGGTGCGAACGGGGCTGCCGGCAATGGCGGTGCGAACGGCGGCACCATGGCGTTTAATCCGATCGAGACCGGTACCGGTGTTGCCGGCAACGGCATGAACGGTATGGACGCCGGCAACGCCGGTCGCGGCGCGGCCCGTGCCGAGGCCGCCAGGGCCAAGAAAAAGAAGCGGATCATCATCAGCACGGTTCTGGCCATCGTCGCTTTGGTGGCGGCCGGACTGGGCATCTGGTATGTCACGTCGGGCAGCTCAACCGAGCAGGTGACCGTGCCTACGATCACCGAACAGATGTCGAGCGAACTGGCCTGCCAGCGCATCCAGGACGCCGGATTGACCTGCAAGACCGCCGATGACAATGATTCCGCCAAGGAGAAGGGCATGTTCACCAAGCAGAGCCCCGACGGCGGTTCCAAGGCCGCCAAGGGCAGCACGGTGACCGTGTGGTTCTCCACCGGCCCCAAGCAGGGTGAGGTGCCTGATGTGTCCGGCATGACGCAGGAGAAGGCCAAGAAGACGCTCGAGGACGCCGGATTCACGGTGAGTGGCAGCGCCTCCGTTGAGGAGAGTGCGACCGTGGCGAAGGATCACGTCACCCGCACCGACCCGGCCAGCGGCACGCAGAAGGCCAAGGGCACATCGATCCTCATCTACATCTCCTCCGGTATGACCACCGTCCCCGACGGCCTGTCCGGCATCTCCGCCGACGCCGCCGAGGCCAAGCTCAAGCAGGCCGGTCTGAACGCCACCACACAGCAGGTGGCATCCAGTGACGTGGATGAGGGCAATGTGGTCAGCACCAGCCCGGATGAGGGTTCCAAGGTGGAGCAGGGCAGCACGGTGACGCTGTACGTGTCGAAGGGTTCCGATCAGGTGACCGTGCCCGACGTGACCGGCCAGTCGCTCTCCTCCGCGCGTCAGGCGCTGCAGGCGCTCGGCCTCACGGTGAGCTCCAGCGGCAACGACAGCGACACGGTGACCAGCCAGAGCCCGACCGCCAACAGCAAGGTGAACGCCGGCAGCTCGGTGACGCTGAATACCAGCGGCTCCGGCTCCAACAATGGCGACACAAACAGCACGGTTGGATCCTCGCCGAGCCCCAACACCAGCTCGTCGGGCAGTGATCCGTTCGGTGTGATGGGCAAGTCGCAGTCCGAGATGAAGTCGATCATGGACGGCCAGAAGGTGAAGTACACCATCAGTGGTCCCGGCAACGACGATGCCAAGGTGACCGGTGTGACCAAGAACGCCGACGGCTCATACACCATCACCGTGCAGTAGTCGGTGATCGCAAAAGGTCCGGCGGAAGATTCCTATTCAGGAGTCCTCCGCCGGACCTTTTCGTTTGCCGTTTTCCTCGGTATCAATCACTCCGCGTCGACGGCAACCTTGGGCTTGAGCCCCTTGGACTTCTCGACGGCGTTGGTCTGTCCGCACACCGCGAGCCAGTTAGCGAGCAGACGATAGCCGCCTTCGGTCATCACGGATTCGGGGTGGAACTGCACGGCGTACAGCGGCAGTTCCTTGTGGCGAATCCCCTGTACGATATGATCGCCCTGCGTCCACGCGGTCACCTGCAACGTGTCGGGCACACTGTCGGGTTCCACGGCCAGCGAATGGTAGCGTGTGGCGGTCATCGGGTTGGGGATGCCGGCGAAGATCTCATCGTCCAGATGCTCGATCTGGCTGGTCTTGCCATGCATGATCGTGGGCGCATGCCCCACCGTGCAACCGAACACCTCGGCGAGCGCCTGCATGCCCAAGCACACACCGAACATGGGCTTGCGCACCTTGGCGCACAGTCGGATCATGTCCTCGCTCACGCCGGAGTCGGCGGGCGCGCCGGGGCCAGGGGAGATGAGCACGCCGTCGTAGTCGTCGAGCAGTCCGGGCGTGGCCGGGTCGATCGCGTCGTTGCGCACCACTGTTACCGTGGCACCCAGCGTCTCCACATATCCGACGATCGTGTATACGAACGAATCGTAGTTGTCGATGACCAGAATCCTTGCGGAATCGGTTGTCGTATCCGTCATGGCTGCTCCTCCGCTGTCTGCTGTTTGCTGCCTGTTATTGGTCGTTCCGTTGAATGGGCTTCGCTGCGTCTACTCTACGGCAACGAAGTTCGACGTGACTTTCAGATATGGAATATTGGACGCCGCCCACGGGAACGCCCATTCGAACAGGGTCGCGGCGATCGCGAGGGCCAGAATGAGCATCAATACCCATCGGATGAGCATGGGGCCGGGCTGGTGCCGGTAGAACCATCCGTAGAGGCTTGCGGAGGGCTTGCTGCGCACGCCGTACTTGATCTGCCTGAGTACCGGGTATCGCCAGGCGACAAGCGCGGCGAGATACACCACGACGTAGGCGATGGCGAGCGCGATCACCAGGTTCTCCATGGATCCGGACACTTTGGCGAGCGGTGAGGACTGGCCGCGTTCGAACTGTACGCCGCCGGATGATGCGGATGCGGCGAGTTCCTGTGGGATGCCGTCGGAGACCTTGGCCCAGTAGTCGAATTTGCCGTAGGAGATCCAGCGGTGTGTGGCTTCGGTGTATCGCGGCTCGCATGTGGTGAGTGTGATGTAGCGGTCGGTGGGCGTTGCTCCGGGCTGTCCGGGGACCGCGGCCACGACTTCGGTGGATTCGGGGGTGACGATCTTGTAGTCGGTGTACGTGTACACGTACCAGTAGTCCTGTGTGCGCAGGATGATCTTGTCGCCGGGTTGGAGTTCGTCGACGTGGGCGAGGGGTTCGCCGTAGCCGGATCGGTGGCCGGCGATGGCCACGTTGCCGAGTTGTCCGGGCATCTGGGTTTCGGAGTAGTGGCCCAGGCCGTGGCGGGAGAGCTGGTAGGCGTCGGTGCCCTCCACGACGTTGCGCTGCCATGATTGTCCGAATCGGGGGACGTAGAGCTGCGCGATCAGGTCGCCGGTGACGGCTCCTTGCGGCTGGACCGGCGGATCGCCCTGCTGTGCCTTGGCGATGGTGTAGTCGTTACCGTTTTTCTGCGGGTCCACCCAGGAGACGCTGTCTCGTTGGGAGCTTTGCGCCTGTTCGGATTCCACGCCGGTCCACCACAGCTGCCATGCGATGTACAGGGCGAGTACTGCGGCGAGGGTGAGCAGGATCTCGCCGAGAATGCCGAGGATCGCGGATGCCGCGGAGCCCCTCCCGCTGCCGGGGTTGCGCGTCATACGGGCGTTGGCGGTCGGTTGGGCCATGGTTTGTGCCATGTTAGCTTTCCTTTACCTTGGCGTATTTGAGTGTCTGCGGCACCGCGTTGGCGGCGTCGAATCGAAGATTGTCGGATCGTTCGACCTTCCATCCGAGGCCGATCGAGTCCACGTATTCCTTGTACACCTGCACGGTTGGTGAATTGTTGAGCGCCTGGACCATGTCGTTCACCGGTCCGATGGCGGATATCTTGAACGGTGGCGCGTATCGCTTGCCTTGGAGCAGCAGTACGTTGCCTACGCATCGCACGGCGGAGTTGTAGGTCACGCGCTGGTCCTCGATCATCATGGATTCGGCGCCACCGGCCCAGAGCGCGTTCACCACGCCTTCGATGTCCTGCTGGTGGACGACGTAGTCGTTGATGTCGGCCGATGATCCGGAGTCGCCCACCTTGGTCTCCCACAGTGGGGAGTCGTCGAGCGTGACGGTGACGCCTGGCCCCTCCACGGCCTTGAGTTTGGTGCCTGATCCCACGTCCTCAGAGTTCGTGGAGCTGTCGTTGCCGGTCAGGGTTTTCAATGCGTCGATCTTGTCACTGAGAGTGTTGACATCGCCTTCGAGTTCAGTGACCTTGCGGGATCGCTCATTGAGCAGCTGGGTGGTGTCGGACGTGACGGTGACGGAACGGTTGATGCGCACGTTCGTGACGAAGAGGTATCCGGCGAGCGCGAACACGATGATCACGGAGAGCGCGCCGACCATCGACTTACGCGCTACATGTCTGCCTCCGTGCTTGCCCATGATCGTCAATCCGCCTTATCCGTTCGTATTGTTCGTCCTATTATTGGATTCGACTTGTCAACTGTTTCCACTCTAGCCACTACTATGACTAGTAGCTTACGTTAAAGGAGTAATCTCTCATGGCTGAACAGGACGAGCAGAAGCTCGACGAAACCAAGGCGGACACCGTCACCGACACCACCGCCGATGTTGATGTCAAGGAACCGGACGACAAGACCGTGGATGTCGCCGACAAGGACGAGACCGCCGACAAGGACAAGTCCGACGACAAGGACGACGATTTCGGCATTTCCATGGACAAGGTGGAGGCCGTGCTCAACAAGAGCGTTGACGAGGCCGCCATGACGCCGCAGATGCGCAAGATGTTCGCCCGTCAGCAGGAGAATACGAAGCGTGTGGAGGAGTCGATCAAGGGCACCAAGTCGAATCCGGCCTGGTTCGTGCCGCTGTTCTGCGCGCTGCTGGTGATCGGTCTGGTGTGGGTGGTCGTGTACTACATGACGTACGATTACCCGATTCCGAACATCGGTGCGTGGAATCTTGCCATCGGATTCGGCATCATGCTGATCGGATTCCTGATGACCATGTGGTGGCGCTGACCCGCTCAATGCACCGTACCGCACTACGACACCGTATGCTGTCGACATACGGATGGGTATGGCACTGATCGTATATATGACGATCCTCCCGGATCAATTCATGATTCGGGAGGATCGTTTGGTATTGGTGCCGTGCGATGACTCGTCGTATCGGCCTTATCCCAGTGTGGGAATCAGGCACCACGCGCTCACACCGGCAACGACGATGAACAATGCGATGCCGTATACCCAGGCCCGCGCGGTAAGGCCTGTTTTGCGTAGTGCCGGCAGTCCGGCGACCATCAGCCATGCGTACAGTCCGCCGATCACGAATCCGCCGACGTGCGCCTGCCATGCGATGCCGGGGGCGATGAACGGCATGATGAAGTTGATCGCCAACCATACGATCATGGATGTCATGTCCATGCCGATGCGACGGTAGGCGACGAAGATGGCGGCGAACAGGCCAAACAGGGCTCCGGACGCCCCGTATGTGGACATGCCCCAGCCGGTGCCGCCGGGCAGCAGTCGGGCCCAGAGCAGCAGTGCCATGTCTCCGCCCAATCCGGACAGCAGATAGAAACCGAGGAACTGCCAGTGGCCGAGCATGCGCTCCAGTACCGGCCCGATGGCCCAGAGGGTGAGCATGTTGAACAGGATGTGGAAGATGCCTGGTTCGTGCAGGAACAGTGCGGTGATGAACGTCCATGGCATCTGCGCGGCAAGTGCGGAGGTGAACATACCGTAGCCGAGTATGGTGCCCAGCAGGTTCGGCGCGATGAATCTGGTGATGATTTCCACTGCCCACATGACCACGCAGATCATGATGATCGCGGAGGTGATCACTGGTCCGCCCATGCGCCACTGATGGCGGATGTTGTCGCGATCGAATAGGTCGTGCGATGTGGGGGAGTTGGGGAACAGACGAAAACGTTGGCTCATGGACCCTACTGTATGGCATGGTAGGGCCGGTGAGAAGAGACGGACGGGCGAGGATGCCTGTGATGGGATGACTTTCAAGGGACGTTCGGCGTGGATGCTCACAGCTTGGGCACATCGTCGGCTTAGAATGGGTGAAAGCGGTCTGAAAGGGCAGGCTGTAATTCCCTGTGAAAGGAGCCAATATGGAGAACAAGTCGTCGAACGGGTGGAAGTTCTTCGCGCTTCTGTTCGGTGCGTTGCTGGCCGGTCTGGCGGCGCTGTACCTGTACAAGCAGCAGAACCCGGAGTATGACCCGTGGGAGGAGCCGTGGGAGAACAGCTCTTCTCCGGTCGATCTGAGTGTCACGAAGAAGGAGAAGGCCGAGGCCGACGAGGCCGCGGAAGAGGCTGAGGCCGACGAGGCTGAAACCGCCGAAGAGGCCTGAGAGTTTTCCCGTTAGGGTTGGGGTTCAGGTTCGCCTGACATACAAAACGTGGGTGGTGGCGCTACCGGAAGCACATTGCTTTCGATAGCGCCACCACCCACATTGTTTATGTACTCAATCACCCTCCGCAGTCGCGAGCAAGCGAGTTGACTGACGAGTGTGGCATCGGCTGCGCAGAAGGTGAAGGCGTACAAAGGTACGTCGAACCTTCTGCGCAACCGATGACACTCCGTCAGTCAGCGAGCGGAGAAGTGTGCCAGATTCGCTCGAGATAATCCTCAATCGCGCGGTCGGAGCTGAAGTAGCCGGTGTTGGCCACGTTGAGGATGGCCTTGCGGTTCCACTCCATGGGCTGACGGTAGAGGTCCTCGATCTGGTACTGGATGTCGGCGTAGGCGCTGAAGTCGGCGAGGGTCATGAAGTAGTCCTTGGTGAGCCAGTCGGCAACGAGCGGCGCGTAGGTGTTGCGGTCGCCGTCGGAGAAGGTACCGGAGGAGATCATGTCGATGGCCATCTTGAGGCGGGGGTCGGCTTCGTAGTACTTGGCCGGATCGTAGCCTTCCTCGTAGAGGGCTTCGACTTCGTCGACGGTGAGACCGAAGAGGAAGAAGTTGTCGGCACCGACGCGTTCGCGGATCTCGACGTTGGCACCGTCGAGGGTTCCGACGGTAAGGGCGCCGTTGAGGGCGAACTTCATGTTACCGGTGCCGGAGGCTTCCTTACCGGCCTGGGAGATCTGCTCGTCAAGCTCGGTGGCGGGGATGAGGTGCTGAGCGAGACGAACGTTGTAGTTGGCGGGGAAGTGGACGGCCAGCTTGCCCTTGACGTCGGGGTCGTTGTTGACGACACGGGCGACGTTGTTGATGAGCTGGATGGTGAGCTTGGCCATGTAGTAACCCGGGGCGGCCTTGGCGCCGAAGAAGACGGTACGGGGGAGAACGTCATCAACGTTGACGGTACCGTTCTTGATGGCGGCGTAGCGGGAGATGAGGGCCAGGATCTTGAGGGACTGGCGCTTGTACTCGTGGAGGCGCTTGACCATGGTGTTGAACATGGTGTCCGGGTTGGCTTCGAAGCCGTAGCGGTCCTTGGCGAAGTTGGCGAAGGCGACCTTGTTGGCGTGCTTGACTTCGGCGAACTTCTTGACGAATTCGTCGTCGTTGGCCAGAGGAACGAGGCCCTGGAGCAGGTCGAGGTCGCTGAGCCACTTGTCGGTGCCGAGGCCTTCGGTGATGAGGGCGCTCAGGCGGGGGTTGGCAAGGCGGATGAAGCGACGGGGGGTGACACCGTTGGTGACGTTGGTGAACTTGGTGGGGAAGAGGTCGGAGAAGTCACGGAGGGTGACGTCCTTGAGGAGCTGGGAGTGGAGCTCGGCAACGCCGTTGACGTGGGATCCGCCGGCGGTAGCGAGGTAGGCCATACGCACCTGCGGGTGCTCGCCTTCGGTGACGATGCGCATGCGGTTGATGCGCTCCTTGTCACGGGTGAGGCCCTTGAGCTCGGCGAGGAAGTGCTCGTTGATCTCGTTGATGATCTCCATGTGGCGAGGCAGCAGCTCGTTGATGAGGTCGACGGGCCAGACTTCGAGGGCTTCCGGAAGCAGGGTGTGGCAGGTGTAGTTGAAGGTCTTGGTGGTGATATCCCAGGCGGTATCCCAGTCGTAGTCGTATTCGTCGATCAGGATGCGCATGAGCTCGGGGATGCCGATCACCGGGTGGGTGTCGTTGAGCTGGAAGGTGATCTTGTCCGGGAAGGTGGTCAGATCAGGCTTGTCCTGGCCGGGGTAGAACACGCGGATGGCGTCGTGCAGGGATGCGGCGACGAAGAAGTACTGCTGCTCGAGGCGCAGGCGCTTGCCCTGAGGAGTGGAGTCCTCCGGGTAGAGGATCTTCGAGATGTTTTCGGCCTCAACCTGCGGCTTGACGGCGTCGAGGTACTCGCTCTTGTTGAAGGTGAGGAGGTCGAACTCGTCGTAGCTCTTGGCACTCCACAGACGCAGGGTGTCAACACGGCCGGAGGCGTAGCCCGGAACCATGTAGTCGACCGGGACGGCGCGCACGGACCAGACCGGCTTCCAAACCTTCTTGCCGTTCTCCTCGACGACCTCGCCGCCGAAGGAGACCTTCTGGGAACGGTTGTAGTCGATGTGGCCCCACGGCTCATCGTTGGCGAGCCAGTAGTCAGGGCGCTCGACCTGCTTGCCCTCGGCGTCGAACTCCTGCTTGAAGATACCGTACTTGTACTGGATGCCGTAACCGAAGGCCGGCACGCCCAGCGAGGCGAGGGAATCAACGTAGCAGGCAGCCAGACGACCCAGACCACCGTTGCCGAGGCCGGGCTCGTACTCGGCGTCGACGACGAGCTGCGGGTCATGGCCCAGAGTCTTGACGGCTTCATCGAACTCGGTCAGCATGCCCAGGTTGAGCAGCGCGTTACGCAGCTGCTTACCGATGAGGAACTCGGCGGACAGGTAGCCGACGGCCTTGGTGTTGCCTTCGACCATGGCCTTCTGCGTAGCGGTCCAGGAGTCCATGAGGTGGCGGCGAACGGCCAGGGACGACGCGACGTAGATGTCGGCGTCGGTAGCCTGTTCAAGAGTCACGCCCTGGTTGTACTTCAGCTGCTCCTTGATTTCGTCAATGAACTGCTCGGTGGTCACCGGGGACTTCGGTGCGGTTTGCTCAGTCATAAAGCACTCTTTCTCGTGAGAAACATCTCCCGCTAGACATTATCCGTCCGCAAAGGCGACTCTGCCTAGCTTTCAGATGAATTCTGGATGACGGATTCACCTGTCTGAGACCAACAATATCCGATGGTAGCACTTGAACGTGCCAATTGCAGTTGTTTCAAGTGAACAAACGCTGGCGCAATCATCCTTCAAACCACACATCGGAAAGGGACGTGGGATGATGATCATATGGCATCCATTTTGAAGAAGGATCTACCCGAAGGAAAACGGGCGTTGGAGCAATGGCGGCAAACGGCAGCGAACGAGCCCGCGGAAACGGACGATCTGCCTCGTCGGGTCTGGGCCATGGCCGTGCGATATTCGTTGTATCTCATGGAACGCAGAGCGCCGGGTGAAGGCGTGGAAGTGCGCGTAGCGCCATGGGGCGCGATCAAAATTCTGGATGGGCCTGCATCAGATCCGCATAATCTCACGCCTCCCGACGTGATCGAACTCGAACCGGACGTATGGCTGCGATTGGTCTGCGGAATGAGCACATGGGACGAGGAGAAGAACGCCGGACACATCAGCGCGGTGGGCGAGCGCGACGATCTGAGTGAACTGCTCCCGTTGATATAGCGGAAGGGAACTACCGCGAACGACGACGCGCACAGACTTCGATACAAATATATATAGGTATGAAAAAGGGGCAGGCACCCGAATGGCGTCTGCCCCTTACATTATCTGC
Source organism: Bifidobacterium tissieri (assembly GCF_002259645.1). Lineage (GTDB taxonomy): Bacteria > Actinomycetota > Actinomycetes > Actinomycetales > Bifidobacteriaceae > Galliscardovia > Galliscardovia tissieri. Next base: position 28,679 of record NZ_MWWV01000016.1, on the reverse strand, counting down.
CGAATACGAACGATCACTGATCGATCATTCGTCGGAATCGGACTCGGAATCCTCCGTCTTCGGCTTGGCCGGAGCGGCTGGTTTTACGGTTTTCTTCAATGCGGAAGGCATCGGCATGGGAATCGGTCCCCGTCGAACGGGAGCCTTGGCGGCCGGCTTCTCCTCCGCCTTCTTGGCGGCTTCGGCGGCCCACTGCGCGTACTCGTCCAGTTCCTCGCCATCAACCCCGCCGGACGCATGATCCGCATGATCATCGGCATGAATCTTGGTTTCGATCGTCGCAAACGGATCCGCAGCGGATGGAGTCACCTCATCCTGACTTGACAGTTCCTTCGCGAGCTCATCGTAATCGGTATCAGTGGTGAGGTACTTGAGCTTACGGGCAATTCGCGTCTGCTTAGCCTTCTGACGTCCGCGGCCCATCTGACCCCCTTCGCCAGTCTATTGTGCCCGAGGCAACACGTTTCCTAATTCATCACATAAGAGAGTACCACTAATCTTGGGATGTCGGCTCAGACTTTTACGATTAGAGCGTTATTTTTCAATACCTTCAACAAAAACGGGTTGGTGCGTAATGGCCGAAGAGCAGCAGTTGACAGCAGCAGGCAACGAAATGAGCGCGAGCTTCCTCGCAGCGAAGAAACGCTCCGACGCCACGCTCGCCAAACTTGAGGCCGATCCCAGCAAGTTCACCATGCTCACCGGCGACCGCCCGACCGGCCGTCTGCACCTCGGCCACTACTTCGGCTCCATCAAGGAGCGCGTGGCCATGCAGAACCGCGGCGTGAACACCAACATCATCATCGCCGACTATCAGGTGATCACCGACCGCGACACCACCGAGCACATCGAAGACAACGTGCTCAACCTCGTTCTCGACTACATGGCCGCCGGCATCGACCCGACCAAGACCATGATCTTCACGCATTCCGCAGTGCCCGCCGAGAACCAGCTCATGCTGCCGTTCCTCTCCCTCGTCACCGAGGCCGAACTGCACCGCAACCCCACCGTCAAGTCCGAGATGGAAGCCAGCGGCCACGCACTGACCGGCCTGCTGCTCACCTACCCCGTGCATCAGGCATGCGACATCCTCTTCTGCAAAGCCAACGTGGTGCCGATCGGCAAGGACAACCTGCCGCACGTGGAGATCACCCGCACCATCGCCCGCCGCTTCAACGAGCGTTTCGCCAAGAAGAACCCCGTGTTCCCCGAGCCGTCCGCCATCCTGTCCGACGCTCCGGAGATCCCGGGCCTCGACGGCCGCAAGATGAGCAAGTCCTACGGCAACTCCATCATGCTGGGTGCCACCGCGGAAGAAACCGCCAAGCTCATCAAGAAGAGCCCCACCGACTCCGAGCGCACCATCACATTCGACCCGATCAACCGTCCGCAGGTCGCCGCCCTGCTCACCACCGCCGGTCTGGTAACCGGTCGTGACCCACAGGAGATCGCCGACGAGATCGGCGCCGCCGGTGCCGGTGCCCTCAAGAAGTACGTCACCGACTCCGTCAACGAGTTCCTGGCCCCGCATCGCGAGCGCCGCGCCGAACTCGCCAAGGACATGGATTCCATCCGAGACATCCTCCACGACGGCAACAAGCGCGCCAATGCGATCGCCGAAGAGACGTTGGATGAAGTGCGCTCCGCCATGGGCATGAAATACTGAGTTTTGGATGATGGAGTGTCCGCGGCGTTACTCCTCAGTCGACGTACCTTTGTACGCCTTCCTTCGGTGCGCCTTGCGGACACACACATCATCCAAAACTCGACAATGAACCGGCGTTACGGAACACTCGACGTACTTTTGTACGCCTTCGCGTTCCGCGCCTTGAAGACACACGCATTACACAAACAATCAACCACACGCAAATGGAGTGTCCGCGGCGTTACTCCTCAGTCGACGTACCTTCGTACGCCTTCCTTCGGTGCGCCTTGCGGACACACACATCATCCAAAACTCAACGGCGAACCAGGGTTTGTGGTTCATAAATCGTGGTTATGGTAGGTAGCCCCGCGGAATGTCTCGGTAAGTGTGTAGCTGGTTTTGGTCGCATGCGTGCGTCGAATGTGCACTGAAGCGTGCCCCTTGATGCGGGTTTGGCACAAGCGTGCGTCGAACAAGCACTGGAGCGTGTCCCCGGTGCTTGTTCGACGTCTCTGTGCGTCATATGCGCATCGGGGCGTGCGTCCGGTGCTTGTTCGTCACAAGCGCGCGTCAGATACGCACCGAGGCGGGGAACCGTCTTTCTCCATGTCGTCACCGCTTTGATCGGCGCGGCTCTCAGCGGGAGACCCTTCCCGCCGGCATCACGACCGGTGGCAGCCAAAACCAGTCACACACCTGTCGAGACAATCCCCAGCCCCATGGAACTTCTCGGTGTTCCGCGGGGTTTTGTCGTGTCATGAACCGGAAATCTCCGTGAACACCGCGTGGCGATAGTCGGACCATTGGGGGAGTGGGCGACGCTCACGAGCGGCTTTCTGGATGTCGCCGTAGAAATGCAGTTTGCAGAGCAAATGCGCATGCGCCTCCTCAAGTGCACGACGCTGTTCGTCCAACGCCTCATGCCGCTCGTACAGCAGCTCCATGATCTCATCGATATGGCCGACTTCGTCGGACTCGTAGGAGAAAAACCGCTGCAACTCGCTGATGCTCATGCCGGCGTGCTTGAAGCAGCAGATTGTGCGCAGTCGGTTGATGTGACATTCCCGGTACACGCGCTGCCCTGCGGAGTCGCGTTCCACGTTGGTGAGCAGACCCGCATCCTCGTAATAACGCAACGTGGACGGCTGCATGTGAAACATCGCGGCGACCTGCCGGATGGAGTATCCGACGGGATCGGCAATGGCAACGTCGTTGTTATCATGGCCGTTGTCGATATGCGTAGTCGTTGCCATACATCAGCTCCTGTCTTGAAATCATCGCCACCGCGCAATCATCGTCATCGTGCAATCCGGTGTGATTTGCGTTCAAGTGCGCTTGAAGTGTAACGATGGAATCACGATATCAACCGATTTCGATATCGCCTGGTTTTTTGCATGTCAGCAAAGGAGCAATGATGTTCGAACCCACAACCGTGTACACGCCCGCGCCCAGCCGATACGATGACATGGTCTATAACCGTTGCGGCAATTCTGGTTTGAAGCTGCCGGCACTGTCACTGGGATTTTGGCATAATTTCGGTGATCTCACGCCGTATGAGCATATGAAGCAGCTGGTGTTCACGGCGTTCGACCATGGCATCACACATTTTGATCTTGCGAACAACTATGGGCCGGAACCGGGGCAGGCCGAGAAGAACTGCGGCCGTCTGTTGCGCCAGTATTTCCGCGGGCATCGTGACGAGCTGATCATCAGCACCAAGGCCGGGTATGAGATGTGGCAGGGGCCGTACGGCGATGGAGGCAGCCGCAAGTATCTGTTGGCGAGTCTGGATCAGAGTCTGGAGCGTCTGGGTTTGGATTACGTGGATATCTTCTACCATCACCGTCCGGATACGGAGACGCCGCTTGAGGAGACGATGAGCGCGCTGGCGCAGGCGGTGAGCAGCGGTAAGGCGCTGTACGTGGGTCTGTCGAACTATGACGGCCCGACGATGGAGAAGGCGACGGCGATGCTGCAGGAGCTGCGTGTGCCGTTCATCATCAATCAGAACAAGTTCAATATTTTCGATCGTCGTCCGGCGGATAACGGACTGCTGGATGCGGCGGAACGGCTCGGCAAGGGCGTGATCACGTTCAGCCCGCTGCAGCAGGGACTGCTGACGAACCGGTATCTGAACGGCGTGCCGGACGACAGCCGTATCAAGGCGGATGGCCGGTTCCTGCACGAGAACGCGTTGACGCCGGAACGTCTGGCGCAGATTCGCGCGTTGAATGATCTGGCCGCCGATCGTGGTCAGACGCTGGCGGAGATGTCGGTGGCGTGGCTGCTGCATCATCCGGCGGTGACGACCGTGCTGGTGGGCGCATCGAAGCCGCAGCAGATCGTCGACAACATCGGTGCGCTAAAGAATCTCGAGTTCAGCGACGACGAACTGCGCCGCATCGACGAAATCGCCCTAGGCAAGTAACGCACAGCCGCACCGAAGAGACGTACAAAGGTACGCACCCCGTAAAAATCATCGGATAACGCGTGCGACATCAAGGCACAGAAGACGAAGGCGTACAAAGGTACGTCGAGTCTTCTGAAACGCAGATGACGCTCCGTTATCCGATGATTTGGCATTATTCACATGATGCGTGCGACACCAAGGCGCACCGAAGGAAGACGTACAAAGGTACGTCGACTAAGGAGCAACGCAGGCGGCGCTCCGTTACCCGGTGACCCGAATTATTCACATGATGCGTGCGACACCAAGGCGCACCGAAGGAAGACGTACAAAGGTACGTCGACTAAGGAGCAACGCAGGCGGCGCTCCATCATGTGAATAATTCAGATGTCGTAGCGCCAGGAACGGTCAGTCACCACACGTGCCATGGCGAGTCCAACGGGCAGGCAGATGATGACCATGAAGGCGCGGAAGGCCCAGTCGAGGGCGTTTTGGGTGTCGAACTGGCCGAGGTAAAACATGGCGCGGTACATGTACATGCCGGGAACCATGATGACGATGGAGGGGACGGTGAGGCAGATACGGGGGTAGCCGAGGTGTGGGGGAAGCCAGCCGTGGCGGACGGAGGAACGCCAGCCGGCGGCGAGGAGACCGGCGAGGAAGGCACCGATGAAGGTGGCGGCTTCCGGGGGAACGCTGAGAAGGTCCTGGATTTCCAGACGCAGGGTGTCGGTGATGGCACCGATGGAGGCGGCGACGAGGCACATGCGCTGGGGGGAGTTGAACATGACGGAGAAGCCCCAGACGCCGATGAAGGCGAAGATGAAGCGCAGAACGCCGGTGACGGCAGTACTGAGGCCTTGGGGTTCAAAGCCTTGGGGGTTGAGGAAGACGATGCGGGCGACGGCCCAGCCTGCGAGGGTGGCCATGAGGATGATGGAGAGCGCGTAGGTGAGTCGTTGGATGCCGGAGGGGAAGTCGATTTTGGCGATGTCGAGGCCGCCGGTGATGAGGGGGAATCCGGGGATGACGAAGAGCATGGCACCGATGTAGGCGGTGTCATGGGCGAGCGCGATGGGATCGTAGAAGCCGATGAGTCGCAGGGTGCCGGTGCAGGCGAGCGCGGCAACGAAGACGGCGACGAAGGTGACGAAGAACTGGTTGAGGTGCTTGGCGAAGAGTTTGCGACGGAGCCAGTGTCCGATGCCGGCGCCGACGAATGCGGCGATCATGTCGTAGAGTCCACCACCGAGTAGGAATACGAAGGATGCGCAGGCGATGGCGGATGCGAATCCGGCGAATTCGGGGCTGTAGAGCGGCTTGCGATGTTCGATAAGGTCGAGTCGTTCGTGGGCCTGGCGCACGGTGATGGGGTGGAAGTCCGGGTGCGCGGGGTTGATCGGATTGGTGTGGTGTTCGAAGTGTTTGGCGTATTCGCGCGGGGGTTTGATGCCGCGCTTGGTGTCATGTTTGAGACTGCCTGTGGCGGCAGCGCGGGAGATGGGATCGTTATCCCCGGAGTTTTCCGCATGCTGTGGATCGTGTGAAGCGTGCGGGTTGCGGTCGTCAGGGGTGTTGTGCGAGTCATGCGCGTGAGCGTTTATCTGTTCGGCGATGGGATCGGTGCTGTCCTGACGCTGCTGTCGGGCGATTTCATCGAGGCGTTCCTGTGCGGTGGATGCGCTGGTGGGCTGCATGGGCAGATCGGCATCTGCCATGCCGTCCTGCGCGTTCGCGTTTGCCGGGGAATTGGCTTCGGGATGTTTGGCGGCGCGACGTTCCTCCTTGGAGGCTTCGGCGGACAGCTGCGATGCGTCACGCACGTCGAGATGTTCCACCAGGGTGTCGGAGACTTTGAGTCCGCGGCTGTGATAGACGGCGGAATGGCCGAGGTTGACGCTGAACCAGTCGGCGAAGTGTTCGAGCAGCCAGATGCGTTCGGTGTTGACGCCGGTGGTGGGGAGATCCACGACCTCGGTGTTGCGGTTCTTGCCGTCGGTGCAGGAGGCCTCGATGTCGGTGAGGTTGACGTCGGCGCGCACGTGCACGCCAAGCGGGTAGGCGATGCGATGCATCATCTGGCGTACACGGTAGCTTCCGGTGCCGGCGGCCAGATCGAGCATACCGACGCGTACGATCACGCTGGTTTTCGCGGCGATACCCGCCTCTACCACGGGCTTGTCGAGATCCCGTTCGATGTCTTCCATGTCGAGCGGAATGGAGTGGGTGTGGAATTTGGTGACCTTATCGACGCCGGCGGGAATCGCGGCGCCGTGAGGGGTCCCGTTCTTGTCATGCTTCTTCCCGAAAATCACACTTCCTATTTGTACTCCTGCACGCAGAACGAGGCGTAACGAAAGCGGATTTACGGCACTGTGAAGCGAATCCAAGGTACGTAGACAACTCGAGATTGTCCATTATGAAAACTTCCCGTAATAAACGGAGGGTTCGGCGCAATAGAATGGTGGGGCGTCTGTTCATCGGCTTTGGGTTCGGAACGGTCGGCAGCCATAACTGCGGAGGAGCCGCAGAACGCCGATAGACGAACAACCGATGACGAGGCAAAGGAGGTCTGAATGACAGACGAGACGATTAAAGCCGCCGATTCGGGAATCGTTAGCACCGGAACCGGCACGAAGGGTCCCGAGGAGCAGAATCTTCCTGCCAACCTTGGCGACAACATGGATCTGTTCCTTCGTTTGCTGCGTACGGTGCTGAAAGAGTACGACGGTAATCTGCTGGACAACTTCGATCAGCTGCTGGAATACGCCAATGAGGCGACCAGTGGCGAGTTCGGTGGCACCAGCGGGGAATACGACGATGACGATCCTGAGCAGGTCGGCTTTGAAAAGGCCGTGAAACTCATTGATTCGGTATCCGTGGATGACGCCACTCTGCTGGCCCGCGCATTCACCACATACTTCCATCTGGCGAATCTGTCGGAGGAGAACTACCGAGTCAGCGTTCTGCATGAGCGCGAGAAGCAGGTTCCCGTTGACGCCCCCACCGATCCGATCAACGAAATGACCGGCGCATACAAGCGCATGATCGAAGAGTGCGGACCGGCGAAGGCCAAGGAGCTGCTGGAGAAGCTGGAGTTCCATCCGGTGTTCACCGCGCACCCGACCGAGGCCCGTCGTAAGGCCGTGGAAGGCAAGATCCGTCGTATCGCCGAACTGCTTGAGGAGCGCCCGCGTCTGGGTGGTTCCGATCTGGCGGAGAACGAGCGTCTGATGCTCAATGAGATCGACGCCATGTTCCGTACGTCTCCGATCGCGCTGAAGAAGCCGACCCCTGTTGAAGAGGCCGACACAATTCTTGACATCTTTGATAACACGCTGTTCGACACCGTGCCGAAGGTGTACCGCCGCTTTGATGATTGGGTGCTGGGCGACAAGGCGGGCAAGGTTCCGCCGGCATGCCCCGCGTTCTTCCACCCGGGCAGCTGGATCGGTTCCGACCGTGACGGCAACCCGAACGTGACCGCTCGCGTGAGCCGTCAGGTGGCTCGCAAGTTCAGCGATCATGTGATCGCGAAGCTTGAGAAGGCCACCCGTGAGGTGGGCCGTAACCTGACGTTGGAATCCAAGGACACCAAGCCGTGCGCCGGCCTGCTGAGCCTGTGGAGCCACCAGCGCGAGATGAGCGAGCGCCTGACCGAGAAGGCCGAGCTGATCTCCACCAAGGAGCCGCATCGTGCGGTGATGCTGGTGATCGCCGACCGTCTGCACGCCACCATTGAGCGTGACACCGATCTGATGTACCACTCCTGCGATGATTACATCGCCGATCTGAAGACCGTGCAGAAGTCGCTGGCCGACGCCGGCGCTCCGCGTAGCGCGTATGGCCCGCTGCAGACGCTGATCTGGCAGGCCGAGACGTTCGGTTTCCACATGGTCGAGATGGAGTTCCGTCAGCACTCCGTGGTGCATTCCCGTGCTCTTGCCGATATTCGCGAGCACGGTCTGCATGGTGAGCGCGGCGAACTGCAGCCGATGACCCGCGAGGTGCTCGACACCTTCCGCGCGCTCGGTTCGATTCAGCGTCGTAACGGTACGAAGGCCGCTCGCCGCTACATCATCTCGTTCACCAAGTCCGCTCAGAACATCAAGGATGTGTACGAGCTCAACCGTCTGGCGTTCGAGCACCCGGAGGATGCGCCGATCATCGACGTGATTCCGCTGTTCGAGCAGCTTGAGGATCTGCAGAACTGCGTGGATGTGCTTGACGCCATGCTGAAGATCCCGGAGGTGCAGGCTCGACTGAAGGCCACCGGTCGTAAGCTCGAGGTCATGCTTGGCTACTCCGATTCGTCGAAGGATGCCGGTCCGACCACGGCTACGCTGGCCCTGCATTCGGCCGAGGCGCGCATTGTGGAATGGGCTGAGGCCAACAACCTTGATCTGACGCTGTTCCACGGTCGTGGCGGTGCCGTCGGTCGTGGCGGTGGCCCGGCCAACCGTGCCGTGCTTGCCCAGCCGCGTGGTTCCGTGAACTGCCGCTTCAAGCTCACCGAGCAGGGCGAGGTCATCTTCGCTCGTTACGGCAACCCGGTGCTGGCCGTGCGCCACATCGAGTCCGTTGCTTCGGCCACGCTGCTGCAGTCCGCTCCGAGCGTGGAGAAGACGAACACGGAGATGACCGCGAAGTACGCTGACATGACCAAGCAGCTGGATGACGCGTCTCACGCGCGCTTCCTCGATCTGCTGAACACGCCGGACTTCGCCCCGTGGTTCTCCATCGTCACTCCGCTTACCGAGGTCGGCCTGCTGCCGATCGGCTCCCGTCCGGCCAAGCGTGGTCTGGGCGCGAAGTCGCTCGACGATCTGCGTACGATCCCGTGGGTGTTCTCCTGGGCTCAGGCCCGCATCAACCTGGCCGCCTGGTACGGTCTGGGTTCCGCATGCGAGCAGTTCGGCGACCTTGCCACCATGCGCAAGGCGTATCAGGAGTGGCCGCTGTTCAGCACCTTCATCGACAACATCGAGATGTCGCTGGCCAAGACCGATGAGCGTATCGCCAAGCTGTATCTGGCTCTCGGCGATCGTGATGATCTGCGCGACAAGGTGCTTGAGGAGATGGCGCTCACCCGCAAGTGGGTTCTGAAGATCGTGGGCGATGAGTGGCCGCTGCAGCACCGTCACGTACTCGGTCAGGCTATTCGAATCCGCTCGCCGTACGTGAACGCGCTGTCGGTCACGCAGGTGCGTGCGCTGCGTTCGGTGCGTCGTCGCGACGAGAAGAACGAGCTGAGCGAGTCTCAGACCGCGGACTTCATCTACCTGATCCTCTGCACCGTGTCCGGTGTGGCGGCAGGCCTGCAGAACACGGGCTGATCGGCCGCCGGTCTCCCGGTTCCCGTTGACAGGGCCCGCAAGGATACGTTCCGTTTCGGACGTACCCTTGCGGGCCTTTGCGTTACCGGTCTGGGTCAAACCATGTCATGAGGAATCAATATCGGGAGTGCTCGTGACATGGTTATACCCAGACGTCCGGTTTGACCCAGACTTATGGGACCGGATTTCCCCAGACCCGTGTCCCGATTCACCCAAACCCCAATTCGATACGTCCGGTTTGACCCAGACCTAGGTCCGATGAGTTCCGATTACCCCGGATTCCGGTCCCGATGTCACAGCACACGGGTTTCATTGCAAGTGGAGGTGCAGCATGGCACAGAATGAATACGATGAGCAGAATGGCCGTACCCGCGCCGACGCGGCATGGAGCCGAATGTTGGCGGGCAATCGTCGTTTCGCCGAAAGCAAGGCGGAACATCCATGGCAGGATCGCGAAACCCGCGAATCGTTGATCGACGAGCAGACGCCCGACGCGGCGGTGCTGTCGTGCTCTGACTCCCGGGTGCCGCCGGAGATCATCTTCGACGAGGGACTGGGCGATCTGTTCACCATCCGTACTGCCGGTGAGGTTGTGGACGAGGCCGTTCTTGAATCATTGGAATACGCAGTGCAGCATCTGCGCGTCAGTCTGATCGTGGTGATGGGTCATCAGAACTGCGGCGCGGTGGCCGCCGCCATGAAGGTGTTATCCGGCGACGAGAACACGGAGGACGAAGGATTCCGATCGATTCTCATGCGCGAGGTGGGCGCATCGGTACGCCTGGCCTTGGATTCCGATCTGGACACCGCCGAGGATGTGGAACGCATCCATGTGGCGCAGACGCTGGAGGCACTGGTCACCGATTCGGCCGTGATCCGCAACGCCGTGCATTCGGGCGAAGTGTCGCTTGTCGGTGCCCGCTACAAGATGGACGACGGCAAGGTGGAGGTACTGTCGTTCTGATCATTCCCCGTGTGGAGGAACAGACGGGGATGATAAGCCGATCCGTTCCTCCACCATGGCAGTGGCAAAGGGATCAACCCCTGCTGGTGGGGGCTTCCATTAGTGTGGAATCATGTCACTTGGTTTGAATATCCTGCTGATTTTCGTCTTTCTGGTCATCGGTGCCGTATTCGCAGGCACCGAGCTGGCTCTGGTAAGCTTGCGCGGCTCTCAGATCGAACAGATGGAACAGGAGGATGCCCGTGGTGCCCGCGTGGCAAAGATCGCCCGCGATCCGAACACGTTCCTGTCCACCGTGCAGATCGGCGTCACACTGTCCGGCTTCCTGTCCGCATCGTTCGGCGCATCGTCCATCGCACCGTTCCTGATCCCACTGGTCGAAAGCTGGGGCGTGCCGACGTTCGTGGCCAATCCACTCATCACCATCGGCCTGACGCTCATCATCTCCTACTGCTCGATCGTGATCTCGGAAATGGTGCCCAAGCGCATCGCCATGCAGAAGACCGAAGAGATCGCACGCGCCGTCGTGCCCGCGATCGACGTGTTCGCCACGATCTGTCGACCGATCATCTGGCTGATCGGCAAGAACACGAATGGCATCGTACGACTGCTTGGTTTTGATCCGAACGAAACCGAAACCGAAGTGTCCGATGATGAGCTGCGCGTACTCGTGTCGTCGAACACAAACCTGAGCAAGGACGAGCGCGTGATTCTCGACGACGTATTCGACGCATCCGAAACGATCGTCGCCGAGGTGATGCGTCCACGCGCCGACGTCGTGTTCATCGACGGCGATATGCCGCTCGACAAGGCGGCCGACTTCGTGCACGACATGCCGTACTCCCGTTATCCGGTGATCGGCAAGGACTTCGACGACGTACTCGGCTTCGTGCATGTGCGTGACCTGCTCGACGTACGTAACAAGCAGGCGCAAACCGTGGCCGACGTGACACGCGAAGGCATCTCACTGCCCGGCACGTCGAAACTGCTGCCCAGCCTGTCTCTGCTGCGCAAGCGCGGCATCCATCTGGCCATCGTGATCGACGAATACGGCGGCACCGACGGCATCGTGACACTGGAAGACATGACCGAGGAACTCGTGGGCGACATCCGTGACGAATACGATCTGCCCGAGGAGGCCGGCGGCAAGAAGCCTGGATCGGCATTCATTGGTGGCGTGGCACGCATCGACGGCGGCATGACGATCGAGGACTTCGACGAACTCACCGGCATCGAACTTGAGGACGGCCCGTACGAGACCGTGGCCGGATACTTCCTCGCCAAGACCGGCGAAATGGGCAAGGTCGGGGCCGTACTGCATTCCGACGACGGCTACGACATGGTCATCACCGAGGTGGACGGCAGGCGTATTCAGACGATCGAGGTGCGGAAGCGTGACGGCAATAGTACCGCCGGCACTGGTAGCGGCATCGGCAACATTGGGCGCGACGACAACGCTGGGCGGGTCGACAACGGTACCGATGATCATGAGAACGACGATCGCAATGATGACGGGCGCGACGAACGTTCGTGATGCCCGTAGTGCTCAGACTGCGGTAAAAGCACTCGTCGGCACAGCACGACTCGCCCCCGATATGCCGTGAGTATCGCTCACATCATTGCAATATCGCGGCGGATCGTTTCTTCGCTGAGCGTTGAACGATTTACCGACCGCACGTATCTAGAATTGAAGTACCATTCCATCCGTCCAACACAAGGAGGAATATCATGACGCTTCCGTTCACTGTCCCCGGCCTGAGCGAAGAACAGGCCGAGAAGTCCATCGCCATTCTGCAGAACCGTCTCAGCCAAGAGCAGGAGGCCGCGCTGGTCCTCAAGCACGCCCACTGGAACGTGACCGGCCCGAACTTCATCGCCGTGCACGAGATGCTCGACCCGCAGGTCGACGTGGTGCTCGCCCAGGCCGATGAGACCGCCGAGCGCATCGCTACGCTGGGTGGTTCGCCCGACGGCACGCCTGACGCGATCGTGCGCAACCGCTCGTGGAAGAGTCTGGATCTCAAGGGCCGCGCATCCACCGAGGAGTACATCAAGGCGCTCATCGACTACTACGACGTGTTCATCACCGACGACCGTAAGGCCATCGCCGAACTCGACGAACTGGACGTGGTCAGCTCCAACATCATTCAGGACCATGTGCAGGCGCTGGAGCTGTTCCAGTGGTTCCTGCGCAGCCACATCGCGTAGTTACGCAACCACAATCGCGTAGCTGATCGTCTGATCCGCTTGGATTCCGATCGGATTAGACGATTATGTGCAATGGACCCGCAGCGGGCGTCGTTTCGCTGCGGGTCCATTGTGTAAACCTCACTGACCCGCACTCAGGCGGGCTCCATACTGCGGGTCTGCAACTCGAACGTGATAAACCCACATTTCACCGGCTTCTTCGCTGCGGGTCTGTAATGCAGACGCGACGAACCCGCAGTACAGAGTCGGTTCCAATGCGGGTTCGTTGCAGATGATTGTTGAACCCGCACATAACCAACCGCACGGATTCCCGATGCCAACTACGATCCGGCCTCGTTGCGGAGTGGCACGCGCTCGAGTTCGTCACACCAGCTGGTTGAGCTCCCGACGCAGACGCCGCCATTCGGGCAGATATGCGGTCATACGCCGACGAAATCCCTCGCCGTGGTTACGTTCCCACAGATGCGTGAGTTCGTGCACGAGCACGTATTCCAGATATCGTTCCGGCAGATACGCCAGCTCCAGATTGAGACGGATTCGCCCGGTGGCAGGAGTACACGATCCCCATCGTGACGTCATTGCCCGCAACGAGATGTTCGTCGGTGATTTGCCGATGATCGGCGTCCATTTCCGTAACAGTTCCGGCAGACGCGCGTTGATGATCCGCTTTGCCTGAGTTTTGCGGGCCGTGGTCCACGGTTGTCCGAACGACGGACGTGCGGGAGTGGGCGTATTCGTTCCGGATTCGCTGCCGTTCGCGTTACGGCCATCCGCGCCCGGCGCACCGTCCACGGCGTTGAATCGCGCTGCATGATCGAGAATCCGCTTCCGGGACGTCATGATCCACGTCCGACGAGAGCGCACGAATTCCTCGATGCGTCTATGACTTGTCCGCACCGGCGCGGTGATCTCGATACGACCGTCCGGCGGCTTGATACGCAGATACATGTTCTTCACCGCCTTGCGCGAGACCTGTATACGGAGATCATCCATTTCCAGGATCTCCACCGCCAGCGTTCTTTTCCCGGCCATGTTCCTCCCTCCGCAACACGTATACTCCACGACTCCACGACGACCGATCTGCTCGCCCCCGACACCGATAGCGGTGGTTCATCACCACCATCATGCATTATGCGCTGTGCATCATGCCCAAACGACAAAATCCGCATGAATTCGCGTACCTCCGCGCGGCTTGAAACCGCCCAAAACCCGCATAAAATAAGGCGACACGCCGATATTAGACAGAACAGGAACCCATCGCTATAGTAATTGCTTGTGCGATTTCGAGATTGCACATGGATCGGGCCCGTAGCTCAGGTGGTTAGAGCGCATCCCTGATAAGGATGAGGTCGGAGGTTCAAGTCCTCCCGGGCCCACACAGAGAAGACAGCGGCTTTTCGAGCCGCTTTTTTTCTCTCAAAACTGGGGCATTGGCGCAGCTGGTAGCGCATCTGCTTTGCAAGCAGAGGGTCGCCGGTTCGAACCCGGCATGCTCCACTATTCAAAACCCTTGGAATTGCAACGATTCCGAGGGTTTTTGTTCTTGCATTTTCTGCTTACTTTCATCTCATTTCAGCAATTTTCGACAGGTCTTATGGCACGCAGAGTGCACAAGATAGTGGGGTTATATGTGTGCGTCTGGTGGTCTAGTCGTTGGCGGGCCATTCGGTCCGGGTGGGAGCCTGACATCTGCCCCATGCCGCCGTATCGTAAAGCGCCGGCGTCGCCTTCAACCGGCATCGGCATATATACGATTCTCGACCGTTGCCACTGTAACCGGGGAAATGCTCATCGGACGCACGTGCATGTCGAACAAGCACCGAGGAGAAGCCTCCATACTCATATGACGCACGCATGTGTCCGATGAGTATGGAGGACGGGACAGGATGCCCATCGGACGCACGCATACGGCAAACAAGCACCAGGGAAGACGCCCCGTGCTCATCGGACGCACGCCTATGTCGAACAGGCATCGGATGGCTACGGATCGTAGTCCTCAATGTGTGTCCGGGAGTGGATGCCTATTCGCCCCCACGAAAAACCGCACAACCGTTGTCCCGCAAGACCTCACGGCCTGTTCCAGACACACATTCCGGCCCTATGACCCGTCAGCGGAGAAGACCTCAGCGGGAAACCAGATCGCGTTTGTTGAAGATGATGTAGGTGGCGGTGAAGCCCGCGATCACGATCAGCGCGGCCAAGACAGCGAACGGCACCGGCACATGGCCGTTGATCACCTCGTCCGGCGTGACGTAGCGGAACGGGGACAGAATCCTGGCCACGACCGAGGCGTCGTGATCGGCGAACATGTCGTACACGACACCAGCGCCATAGGCCACGATCACCGAACCATTGCCCACGGCCGCGCCGCGCGACGGCACGGAACTCGCCAGCGATGCGCACGCGCCGATCGCGCCGAACACCAGCATCATCACGAACAGCCACAGCGAGAACCGCCAGATCACTGCGACACCGTCGTCAAGCCCATGCTCAGCCCCGGCGGAACCATCGCCCAACATCGGCAGACACGCCAACGACGACACCAGATTCACCGCGGCGAACACGATCGCATCGATCAACGCGGCCACGAACTTCGCCGTCAGAATCCGCGATCGGGACACGGGACGGACGAACAGAAACTCGTATGTGCCGTCCACCATCTCCCGCAGCACCGCATTGCGCGCGAGCGCCACCGCATATACTGCCGCCATAATGCCGACGTAGAACTCGAGCACCGCGTAGTATCCGGCGAACGTGGACATGTCCAGTCCGGAAATGCCCATGACGGCGAGCGCGACTTTCGGGAATGCTTCGGTGAGCTGGCGTATGGCTTCGGTGTCGCCGGCGGCTATGCCTTCGAATTTCATCATGCCGGCGATATTGAACAGTATGATCGTCAGGCTCCACACCAGCAGGGGTTTGATGTTGGCCCGCAGCTCGCGGATAATCATCGCGATCATGGTGGTGAGTCCGGTGGCGCTGGCACTGACGCTGGCACCAGCACCAGCGGTATTGGAAGTGTTGACGGTATTGGTGGCCATGTCGATCACAACCCTTCCACGTCGCCGCGCGCGTATGCGATGGCGCTTGCCGTCAGACAGGCCAGAGCCACCACCGCCGCGAGGATCAGATATCCGGCTTCGTAGTGGCCGTGGTTCATCGCCTCGTCGATGTTGAACCATGTGAACGGGGCCACGATGCGGTATGCGTCTTCGCCGGTCATTTCCGGCAGTGAGACCAGCATGAACGCGAGCACGCCGTACGCCGTGGCGATGCCGGACACGCTACGGATTCGTCGGAGCAGCACCGCGGTCAGCGCGCCGAAGGACAGAAAGACGATACCTACGCCGAACAGCGATGCGGCGGCAAGCAACAGGCGGGGGAGCGGAATGGCGGTTGCGGTGGGATCGTCGCGGTACCGGTCGTAGGAGAACGCCACGGTGAGGAGGAAGGCCGCGCCCGCACCGGCGATCAGCGTGCATCCTGCCGCGAGCTTGGACAGATACAGGCTGATTCTGGACGTTGGCATAACGAAGAGGAAATCAATGGTTTTCGATCGTTTCTCACGGCCGAATATGGCCAGTCCCCATGCGCAGGACATGATGGCCATGATCAGCATGAAGTACAGCGAACTGAATCGGTAGAATCCGCCGAAGGAGAATATGTTGTCGTTCACGCCGAACAATGCGGCGAACTGCGGCGGGAATCCGTCGATCACTTTCTCGACGTCCGCTTTGGAATCCCGGTAGATCGGATAGGCACCGACGAGGAACAGCAGCGCCGTGCCGATCAGTATGACCGTACCGGCGAGGAAGACGCGCAGCTGGGATTTCAGTTCGAATCCGTAGACGTTGACGTTCATCGTGCCGTCGCCTTCGATTGGGCGGAATCCGACTGCACGGAAGCGGAGCCTGATTCCGGTGTCTGGTAATAGTGCATGAACACTTCCTCCAGCGTCGGTTCGGCGATCTCCACGTCCGTGAGGGTCATGCCGGCGAGCGCGGATATCAGCGTATTGCAGTCGCCTTCGTACAGCAGCGACGCCGTGGAGAGCCTGTCGGCGGTGTGTTTGGCAACGTTACGTCCGGCAACGTCGCGCCCGGCGACATCATGATCGGTGCCATCACGATCGTCGATATCATGCCCATCGATGCTGAGCGAACGGACGCCGGGAACGGTGAGGAATGCATGCGTGACTTCCTCGATATCGGTTCTGAGGAATTCCACCGTTACGCGCTTGACCGCGGATCGCCGCAGATCGGCCACCGACTGCGTGGCGATAATGCGACCCTCGCGGATGATGGCCACGCGATCGCAGATGCGCTGCACTTCGGACAGGATGTGCGAGGAGAACAGTATCGTCGCTCCTCGGCTGCGTTCCTCGAGCATGAGATCGAAGAAGACGCGTTGCACCAGCGGGTCGAGTCCGCTGGTGGGTTCGTCGAGGATGATGAGGCTGGGCGAGTGCATGAGCCCTTGCACGATGCCGACTTTTTTGCGGTTGCCGAGCGACATGTCCTCGACCTTCTGGTCGAGGTTCAGATTGAGTTTCGCCGCAAGTTCGCGGATGCGTGCCGTGCAGTCGACGCGGTAGAAGCTCGCTGCGTAGGACAGCAGATCGCGGGCGCGCATGCCGTCGTAGTAGAACACTTCGCTGGGTAGGTATCCGACCTGTTGCAGAATGCGGGTGCGGTCTTTTTCGCAATCCCAGCCGAAGATGGATGCTTCGCCGCTGGTCTTGTGGATCAGTCCCAGCAGCGTGCGGATGGTGGTGGATTTGCCGGCGCCGTTGGGGCCGATGAATCCGAAGATCTCGCCCGGCAGCACCGTCAGGTTCACGTCTTCGATGCCGCGTGCCTTGCCGTAGCGTTTGGTCAGGTGGCTGGTGGAGATCGCCGGTGCTTGAAGACCGGATGATTTCGATGTGGGGGACAGGCCCGGCTGAGACGACCGGGCCGGCGTGCCGTTCGGCGTTCCGCCGGACGTTCCGCCAGCCACGGCATCGGTTGTTGTTGCGTCGTCGCGTATCGCGGTCATCATGCTCTCCCCGGATGCGGATGCCCCGTACCCCATCCGGGAACATGATAAATACGTCATGCTCTGGCTGTCATATCGTCCTTACGGTATCCATATGCCAGTCAGGGCACCGATAAAGCCATTACGCAGGAATGACGATGTTCGCCACGGTCATGGCGATCAGGCCCAGCACTGCGGTCGTGGCCAGACACAGGCCTGCCAGACGGGCGTTGCCGAGCACACGGTCGGTGAACAGCGTGGAGAACACGCCCACCGGTGCGAAGCACACGAAGATCACGGCCTTGCGGATCTCGGGATCCACCGGCAGGATGAACCAGGCCGCCACGGAGAAGATGAACGCGAACGCCCACCTCCATGCGACCACGGTCGCCACCGACTTGACCTCCTTGGTGCCGTGCGGCAGATCCATGAGCATGCCCACCATGAACATGGAGCAGAATGCGTTGGCGTTCGAAAGCGGCTGCAGCACCGTGCCCACCCAGTGGGGGATGCTGAATCCCACGACCATGAACAGCAGCATGAGCATGTAGGTCATGAATGCGGCGGAGGAGTAGAAGTTGCGGGCGATGCGGCGGAAGTTCGCCCACCGCTGCAGGCGTCGGGCATCCTTGTCCATGATCTTGCGCGGCGGACGCGGGCCGAGTGGCTGGGACTGCTCCTCCGGCGTGAGCGGCTGCGTGTCGTCGATGCGCAGCAGCTGCGTGGTCACCGCGTTCATACCGGCCGACATCATCACGGAATTACCGATATCGAACATGATCACGGCGATGGCGGGACCGGGGCCCATCAACGCCAATACCACCGGCAGCGCGAAGCAACCGATGTTGTAGCCCGATCCGTTGAGCATGTAGAACGCGCGATTGCCCAGCGGGGTTTTGCCAGTGACCGCGTAGATGGTGAGGATCGGGATGACGGATGCGCAGAAGCCGAACAGCGCCACCCACAGCAGTCGCATATCGTGCTCGTTGTTGATGAACGACGCCACCACCGCGGCCGGCAGCAGCAGGTTGAACACGATCTTCTGCATGACCTTGTAGTCGTCGGATTTCACCCAGCCGATGCGTTTGAACGCATATCCGAGCAGGATGATGCATAGAAACACCACCGGCTCAACGATCTTCTCCATAGCGCCTCCCACGGCCTGCGCACAGTTCGCCGTTCTCGTGTCGTCTGCTGTTTTCGTTGTCTGCGTCTGTGGACGGCATCCCGTCGCCCGTGATCTTCCCGGTCTTTCGCCACAATTGCGAACTCGACAGGCAGCATCCAGACAGTAATACGGTATACCGATACACCACCGGACGCATATCGGTAACCACTTTTTTCCATAATCGGAGACGCCGCCGCGCATGACATACATGGCATGGTCACGGATTCATCCGCGCGACACACGCCGCATGACACACGCAGCGCGCCGTTTCATACGACATCACATAATCGCCACGTTTTGCCCAGAAAAGTCCAAGGATTTGACATCCTTGCCCCAAGAGTCATGCGGTTATATAAGAACTGTCAACGGAAACAACCGCTGATCAGGTTCCACTCGGAACCCGATAACTGAACCCTTCTTCTCTCTTCCTCTCTCTACCCCGGCGCCCAACCCGCCGGGGTTCTCTTTTTCACCGGGCTCGAATTCCGGATTCAATCATTGCGCTGGAACGCTCGACATGTCTATCCCGCCATCCCGCACACCTACCCCGCCTATTCCGCGTTCGGTAGGCAGATATCACCTCATGCTGAGGTCAAATCACACCTCACTGGGCAGGTACGGGAATAGCTCGACCGCGTACCCCATTGAAGCTGAATGGGGTTTGCCGCAAAAGCTCCCTTACAACAACCTAGCGAAACGTAGTTAGATGTTCGCAAAGCCAGAAATCAACCCAGCGAAGCGTAGTTAGCTCGTATATGCCCCGAGATAAGCCCATCGGGATAGGCAACGCCCATTACCGATGCGCACGCACGCGGACCTCGCGGACGCGCTGCAAGGCGCCATGCGCAGTGCCGGCACCTTGACCGCGCACGCCGAACACGGCGATCAACACCATGCCCACGCACAACAGACCGCTGATGCGCAGTACCCACTGGATGCCGAAGATGCTGGATGCGATGGCGACGTCCGCTCCACCACCAAGGGCGGCCTTGCGGGCGGCGGCCATGGTCTCCATAAGGATGACCAGCACCGGGGCACCCATGGCACCGGCGATCTGACGCGCGGTGTTCGTCACGGATGATCCGGCCGACACGTCCTCCGGGTCCAGACAATTGAGCGACCACGTGGTCACGGGCATGAGCACAAAGCCCATGCCGATCTGACGGGTGAACTGGCAGATCGACACCCACCAGATCCACGAATGCATGGAGATCAGACTCATGGCGAATGTGCCAAGCGTCAGGATCACGCTACCGCTGATCACAACGGGCCGGGCACCGAACCGGTCGAGCGCCTTGCCGCCGAAGAACTGCGTGATGGCCATGCCGATCGCGCCGGGCATCATGATCAGACCACTGAGCGTGGCCGAATATCCGCGATCGTTCTGGATATACAGCGGCATGATCACCATGATCGAGCTGAATGCGAAGAACGCGATCGACGCGATGATGGTGCCGACCATGAACCCACGGTTCGTCAGCACCCGCAGATTGAGCAGCGGCTTGTCACGACGCAACTGTCGGGTAACGAACCAGATGATGCCAAACACGCCGATCGTCATGGGCAGCCAGGTCATCGGATGGGTGATGGGGAAGGATTCGATGTTCGTGAAGCCGAACATGAGCCCGCCAAATCCGAAGATCGACAGCATCACCGAGAAGAAGTCGGCCTTGACCGACGGGTCATGCGCGCCGAAGTTATGCAGCCATACCACCGACGCGATTAGGCACAGTACGCCGACCACGGTGAGGGTGAGGAAGATGGAACGCCAACCGCCCATATCGGTCTGCCAGCCGCCCAACGTGGGGCCGAGCGCCGGTGCCACGCTCATCGCCAGGCCCACGGTACCCATTGCCATGCCTCGCCGAGACAGCGGGTAGATGGAGAACACGGTGATCTGCAGCACCGGCCACATCACACCGGTACCAATGGCCTCGAGCATGCGGCCCACCAGCAGCAGAATGAACGATGGCGCAACCCAGGCGAGCGCGGATCCGATCGTGAACACGAGCATCGAGGTAATGACGATCTGTCGCGTGGAGAATCGCTTGGTCATGAATGCGGTGAGCGGCACCATCACGCCCATGACGAGCTGGAACACCGAGGTGAGCCATTGCCCGGTGGTCACGCTCACGTGGAATTCGGTGACGATCGACGGCAGTGCGGAACTGAGCTGGAGCTGCGTGAAGTTGCCGACGAACGTGATGAAGGTGAGGATCGCGAGTGATACGAACGCGGTATGGGTGAGATGCCCGTCGCGATAGGATTCCTCGCCGGTAAGGGTTCGTGAGACGTTGGAGTTCCGGCTCCCTCGCGGATTCGATCCCTTGCCGTTCTCACGGTCCTTGCCGTTCTCACCGACCTTCACCGCCAGGCATTGCACATGATTGTCGTTGCCGCCCTGGCAATCTTTTGTATGACGTTGTTCCGTGGTCCGTTCGTTGTGTTCATCTGCCTGTTCATCACGTTCGTCAATGTCCATCGATGCCATATCTCACCCGTTTCCACTCAGCCTCAGTCCATCGCCGTACGGTGTACGGCGATATCCGTTGCCGTCACACGATGCGGGCATAGTGTCGGGGGTTGGATTGGATGGTGTTCGTCAGTGCCCTCGTGCCATTGTCGCGTACGGATCGGTTGCGTCGGTCACCTGTTTGACCGACGCAAGTACTCTACTCCTGTTCGGGACAAACACCCCGTTCGTTTCCGATTGTATCCGTCAGCGAACAATATCGGGCAATGCCGAACAATGGGCGGGCAGCGGCTTCCGCAAACTCACACGCGCTGGATGCGCACGGCCATATACTGTCTGCCGCCGAGGTCGGCGCGCACGGTGCCGGTGTAGGTGCCGGGCATGCGCTCGACGGTCATGTTCCACGTGTCGATCACGTCGACCGTGTACTCGCCGCCTGCGGGCAGATCGAATTCGCGGTAGAGCTGCTGATACCAGCCGAAGTACACGAGCTGCCAGTCGGTGCCGGCACGCAGTACGGGCACATCCCAGAACTTCATGGCCTTTTCCATCGCGCCGTTGAGCGGCTGCGAGGCATCGACCGGATTCACGCTCCACACAGCGGACGGATCGGTGTTGGCGCCGAGCGGACTCGCGGCACGCGGTGCGGCTTCGAAAACACGCCTCATGAACGCGATGCGCTCGGGGGCTTCACCATGCAGTTTGCCGCCATGCGCCCACCAGATCTGGTCGCCTTTATCAATGAACGTCTCACCATGTGTCACGGTTCCGCAACGCATGAGTCCTTCCCAGTAGCGGCGCATGAGTTCGGTGGCGGGCAGGCTGCCCCAGCCCCAGTAGATATTGCCCTCGTAGCCGGGTTCGTCGCACACCACGGGCTTGCCGTAGGCTTCGCGCCAGTCGGCAATGCATTCGGTGGTGCGGGTGACGTCCACGCGCTGGATCGAGCAGTGCGTACACCACGGTTCGTTGTAGTCGTAGACGGTCACGCAGTTGTGGATCGAACGCAGATGGTCGAACGCGTCGTTGGTCATGACCACACGCGCGTATGTCCGCCAGTCCTCGAGGGATTTCTGCGGCATGAGATCGTATTCGTTGGCGAGCGACCACCATACATTGCGATACGCGCTGTAGCGTCGGGCCATGTAGGTGAGATAACGGATGTCGTCCTCGCGGCTCATCTTGGAAAAGCCCCACTGTTCCTTGTCGTACGGATGCAGCAGGATGATGTCTGCTTCGATGCCGAGCGCGCACAACTGCCCGATACGACGATCGAGGTTGGCGAACAGTTTCTCGTTGAAGCGCGTGTGGTCGAAGCCGTGGTCCATGTCGCCTTCGTAGGCGAACACGTCGGGGTCGGCGTTGTTGAAGTCGTAGAACTTGGGGAATACGCACATGCGGATCTTGTTGAACGGGGCCGCGGCGAGCGTGGCGACGGTTTCGTCCTGCACGCCCTGGCTCTGGCTGGTCCACGCATAGCAGGTGGTGCCGAAGGGCAGGTATCGGGTGCCGTCCTCGTAGCTGAACTGGAATCTGAGCTCGTCGCCGGCCGGATCGGCTTCGGATATGCCGGCGCGGTGCGCGTCGGTGGCGCGCAGCACGCGACCGTGGTTGTTGTCGCCGGCCGGATCGGCGATGAGTTTGCCGGTGATGGCATTCAACGCGGAATCGGTGGAGTGGGTGACGTACCTCCATTCGCCTTCCTCGATCGGCATGAATCGGATGGAATACCGACCGTTGCCTCGATAGAATCCGCCGACGGCGACGGTTTCGCCGGTGGTCGCGCTGATAAAGTCGGCGGTGAGTTCCACGTCGACGTATGGATTGCCGTCGGATGTTCCGTCGAGGTTGATTTCAAACAGACCGTAGCGTTCGACGTGTGGAGTGTCTGCTACGTCGGCGTTGGACTGCGGGCTGACATGTACGACGGGGATCGGGTCGACGATGGTTGCTGCAGTGACTGTGGCCTTGGCTTCGGTTGCTGCGGTCATGGTGTCCTCCTGATGTTTGGACGGCGATCGATGCCGACGTGCTTCGATGGACGTCGGATGGAGTCAAGTCTTGGCCCGATCAGCCGGGAACCCAAGGGTGAGTAAGGCTCGTTGACGTGATGGGCATAACGTAAGTCGTTTGACGAAACCGGAACGTTCTTCGCCGAACGACTTAAGTTACTACTTGGTAACTTAGTATGGGTTGCTGGTTTTGTCCAGTCGACGCGCCGGGGAGCGGGAGTGCTGGGTGTGTGTGTGGGCGGGGCCGCGGGTGGATCGGTATGCCGTTCCCGATACGCTCCGGGCCGCTCAGGCCGAGTCCTTACGATCGGGAACGGCATACCGATCCACCCGCTAAGCACACTAGGGAATATACCTAGCACTCATGGGCCGCATAGAGGGCAAAAAGGGACGAAGGCAAGAAGAAAGAATTCAACCAAGCTGCTCAGGCCGAGTCTCTATGACCTGGAACAGCAGGTTGTTGCATTTCATCAGGTTGGCGTTTCGGGTTTCATTACTGATCATCTAAGCTTCGGCTCGAGGTGGTTCACGTGCTCCTGTTCTGGGTATGACCGGACTCTTATTCTGGGTATAACCGGCTGCTCTGGGTATAACCGGGTAGGTTATAGGAAGAAAAGAAGGTGCTGGTGACCCGGTTATACCCAGAGCCAGTCCTCATGACCCGGTTATACCCAGATTCTTGTCCGGCTCGACCCAGAACGCAGGTGATGGCAGTGCGACTCGGGCGGGGACAGGGCTTTCGCAGGTGGGTTGGTATGCCGTTCCCGATACGCTCCGGGCCGCTCAGGCCGAGTCTTTACGATCGGGAACGGCATACCAACCCACCCGCTAGGCACACTAGGGAATACACCCAGCACGCAAAGGCCGCATAGAGGGCAGGGTGACGGAACGGGCGGAGGTGGAGGGATGGGTGTGGATCGACTGTATCAGCGGAGGTGATTTGATATGCTTTGCAATCAAATCGCAGGAGCGAGGCCAAACGGCCCGAGTGTGTCGATCCATACCCATCCCTCCACCCCAAGCCCAAGCACCTACCTGCACCTGCAACCGCCCCATCCCGACAATCTGGGTCAAACCGGACAAGGTTCCGGGTCAAACAAGGTCATGACGGTCGGCTCTGGGTAAAACCATGTCACCAGCGACCCCTTTTCCGCCCCTAACCTACCCGGTTATACCCAGATCAACCGTTTGCGTCAGAACGGGAAGGTGAGAGTGTGGTGGCCGGAGGGGAGATCCCGAGGTTCGGACCCGATCTCCACGGAGGCCGTGGTTCCCACCGGCACGTCGATTTCCACGGTCATCACGCGACCGGTGCCAGACAAACCGGCATCACCGTCGCTCACACTCCACGAGCAGGCGGCCAGGCCGTATGGCGTCATGTGGGATGTGGAGGCGTGGGTGATACCGCCACCGGGCATGGGGGCCACACGGAACCGCTTCCAGCCCGGCTCGACCGGCTCAAGTCCGCCAATCCTCGCATGCAGCCAGTGCGCCACCGAACCGAGCGCGTAATGGTTGAACGATGTCATGCCTCCGGGGTTCACCGTGCCGTCGGGCATCATCGAATCCCAGCGTTCCCATGTGGTGGTGGCACCCATCTTCACCTGATACAGCCAGCTCGGGCATTCGGTGGACAACAACAGCGCATACGCTTCGTCGTCATGCCCGGTACGGCTCAGCGCGGGCAACACATACGGCGTGCCGGCGAAGCCAGTCGCCACTTTGCCACCGGATTCGCGCACCAGCTGCGCCAGACGGTCGCCGGCCGCCGTCCGCAACGTATCATCGTCGTCAAGCAAGCCGAGCGCAATGGCGAGCGCGTACGCACACTGGGTGTCGGATGTCATGATGCCGTTCTCGCCGACATATCGTCCGATGAATCCGCCGCGTACATGATCGTACAGTTCACCGAATCGAATGGCGTCGGCAGGTTCACCCAGTACGCGAGCCACGTCGGCGGCGATCCGGCAGCTTTGCGCGAAGAACGCGGTGGCGACGAGTTCCTTTTCGGTCATGGCGAGCATGGGGTTGTCCGGCGGGGCGGCCGGGTCGAGCCAGTCTCCGAGCTGACCGATGGCGAATTCCGGTCGTCGATCCCACACTCCGTCGTCGGACAGGTATCCGGCGACCTCGTCGATCCACGCGGTCATCAGCGGATAGGTGCGGCGCAACGCGTCCGTGTCGCCGCCGTCCATGTAGAGCGCCCATGGCACGGTGGCCGCGGCGTCGCCCCAGATGGCGATGGCCGCGCTCTGCGCCCATACGCCGAGCGGTACGAACGGCACGTAGAACGGTATGGTGCCATATCGCAACTGTTCTCCGCGCACGTCTTCGAGCCAGTTGGCGAGGAAGCTTTGCGTGTCGTACAGGTAGGTTGCGGTGGGCGCGAACAGGGAGATGTCACCGGTCCAGCCCATGCGTTCGTCGCGCTGCGGGCAGTCCATGGGAATGGAGACGAAGTTGGATCGCATGGACCATACGGCGTTTTCGTGCAGTCGGTTGATCATCGGGTCGGAGCATTCGAACCATCCGGCGCGTTCCATGTCCGTGTGGTAGACGCGGCAGTCGATGTCGTCGGCGGTGAGTTCGCCTTTGTATCCTTCGATGCTGGCGTAGCGGAATCCGTGCATGGCGAAGCGCGGCTCCCACCAGGCGTCGGTGCCGTTGGATGTGTAGACGTCACACTGCTGTCCGCGACGCAGGGTGCGGGTGGCGAGCGATCCGTCGGGGTTGAGAACCTCCACGTGGCGCATGGTGACGACGTCGCCGGAGTCGAGTCCACGCATGTGAACGCGCATGCGCTGCGAGCAGTTCTGTCCGAAGTCGATCAGCCAGCTGCCGTCGTCCCGTTTGGTGATCGATACGGGTTCGTCGCGTTCGATGGGCGACACAGGCGGCAGTTCGGCGTTGACGAGTTTGGCGGTGTCGTAGTGGACTTCGGCGACGTGCTTCCATGAGGAATCGTCGAAGCCGGGCATGGACCAGCCGGGTTGTTCGAGTCGGGCGTCGTACCGTTCGCCTTCGTAGAGGTCTGAGCAGACGATCGGGCCGGGCGTGACCTTCCATGCGCGATCCCATGAGTTGGAGAGGATGCGTTCGGTGCCGCCGTCGGGGTAGACGAGGTCGATCTGCGCGGCCACGCCGATCTTGTCACCGTAGAAGTTGACCCATCCGCCGTCGAATCCGAGACGGCCACGCCACCAGCCGTCGCCCAGCCAGAAGCCGAGTGCGTTCGCGCCGGCGACGAGTCGGTCGGTGATGTCGAAGGTCCAGCAGTCCAGACGATCGGAGTAGACGGTCCAGCCTGGTAGCAGTGCATCGTCGGCGATGCGGACGCCGTTGATTTCCGCTTCGACCATGCCGAGTGCGGTGAGTGTGAGTCGGGCGGCAACGGGCTTGTCACGCAAAGTGATTTCCGCACGAACGAGTGGCAGATGACGGTGATCGGTTTCCGGCTCCGCCCAGGACGGTCCTACAAAGTCGGCGAAATGATCGAAGTTCTCGAGTAGCGCGGTTTCGAATCGCAGCGGCTCGGATACGGGGGAGAGCGGTTCACCGGATCGGCTTACGAGTCGCACGGTGGCGACCGCGGATTCAAAGGACGCGAGCGCGGGAAACGGCCATGCGCACAGGACGTTGTCATCAGCGGGAACGCGCGTCTCCTGTACGACAGGTTCGACCGCGCCCAACGTACGGCGTTCCACGTGAAACACGATTTCCGAGTCGGCCGGCGGCACGGTCTCGTAGTCCCATGACAGACGTGGAGCACCGGTCGGCAGACCGATCGTATCGCCATGGAAATGTTCGACGCGCAGTTGGGAAATCGCCTGTCCGGCCGGGGATATCAAGGATTCGGATTCGTTCGTCATGTCTCATCACTCCTTTGTGCACCACGACGGAATCGTCGTGATCCGTGCATGATCGGGTCGTCCGACTCGCAATCACACACGTCGGTATTGCGTATACGTCTATCCGTTTATCCGCACGATCACAGTCAGCAGAACATGACGATGACGACAACCAACGTCGACATGACGTATCCCGGCACAACTGGTCGCGGATCAGCGGATTATGGGGGAGCAATGAAGTTGAGACCCACTATAACTGTCACCGAATCGACGACACGCCGGACCATCAACGGATCAGCGGTAGCCGTCCCAGACGGGGGAAGGGAACAGGTAGTCGGCGTAGCGCTGCCATTCCGCGGGATAATCGATCTCCGGATTGGCAAGCCAGCGACCTTCCAGGCCATACATGGCCGCGTATGCCAGCATGTAGACCAGATGGCCGTCCACACCGTCGGGCACCAGCCAGTCGGTGCTGTAGTAGCCGTCGGAGATGTCTTGCGTGCGGTGAACAAAGTAGTCATGTGCGGGATGACCGGGATACATGGATTCCGTGTTGAGCATTTCGAACAGACGCACCAGTTCCGGCTGTTTCGAGTTCTGTTCGACCGTGACCCGCATCATTTCGGGAATGCGCGGACGATCGCCTTCACGAGGCCCGCCGGGTTTGAACTGCGCCAGATACTGGTTCGCCGCCCCGGTGTGGTCGTAGTAGCGCTGCAGCACCAGCATGAGCAGGTTCTGCTTGTTGAGGATTCGATGGATCACCGCGGTCTGCGAGACGCCTATTTCACTGGCCACATCCTGCAGTGAGAAGCCGTTGTAGCCTTTTTCGCCGATGAGGCGCACAGCCACGTCAAGGATCTGTTCGAGCCTGTCCTCGGCGCTCATGCGCTGGGTTCCCTTTGCTCCTGCCATCTGCCCCACCTTCCTCTGCCGTTCCGAACCGCACGTCCGCAACCGAGCACTTATGGTACCCGAGACCCACCATGAGCATCGCACACAACCGAACGCAACCGCACATTTTCACAATTAGGGGGTGGTGACGTTTTGTTGGACTTCGTTGTCTGAATGGTCGTTCAGAACGATATCACATGTGTTCAGGCGACGAGCCCGAGCTGGATGCGCTTGTCCATGATGCTCATCCCGTATTCGAGTTTGATGCGCTTGTCCCGGTACCAGACCATGTACTCGTCCAGCATCGCAATGAACTCGTCGATCGTGACGCCCTGGAAGCTCCTCTTGTGGAAGAACTCCTGCTTGAGCCGGCCGAAGAACCCCTCGGCGGCGGCGTTGTCCGGGCTGCAGCCCCTCGCGCTCATCGACCTCGTCAATCCATGATCCGTGCAGATGCGAATCCATTCGGGCCACCGGTAGTGGCATCCCCGGTCGGAGTGGATGACGGGCGTCTGACCGGGTTTGAGCGTGGCGCACGCGTCCTCGAGCATCCCATTGGCCAGCGCGGCGTTGGGGCTGGTGCCGATCGTCCACGCGACCGGCATGCCGTCGTAGCAGTCGATCACCGGCGACAGGTACACCTTGCCCGCGGGGATCGAGAACTCGGTGATGTCGGTGACCCACAGCTCATTCGGATTCGCGGCGTGG
>NZ_MWWV01000015.1 GCF_002259645.1 Bifidobacterium tissieri | reverse complement strand
GCCATGGCATGGTGCCGGTGTTCAAGAGCGCGAAGCGCTACAGCTCCTACAAGGGAGAGATCGGCGGCGCGCCGGCCAATCTCGTCAACCGCGACTTCCACGCCGCGAATCCGAATGAGCTGTGGGTCACCGACATCACCGAGTTCTCGATCCCCGCGGGCAAGGTGTACCTGTCGCCGGTGATCGACTGCTACGACGGCATGCCGGTCGCGTGGACGATCGGCACCAGCCCCAACGCCGCGCTGGCCAATGGGATGCTCGAGGACGCGTGCGCCACGCTCAAACCCGGTCAGACGCCCGTCATCCACTCCGACCGGGGATGCCACTACCGGTGGCCCGAATGGATTCGCATCTGCACGGATCATGGATTGACGAGGTCGATGAGCGCGAGGGGCTGCAGCCCGGACAACGCCGCCGCCGAGGGGTTCTTCGGCCGGCTCAAGCAGGAGTTCTTCCACAAGAGGAGCTTCCAGGGCGTCACGATCGACGAGTTCATTGCGATGCTGGACGAGTACATGGTCTGGTACCGGGACAAGCGCATCAAACTCGAATACGGGATGAGCATCATGGACAAGCGCATCCAGCTCGGGCTCGTCGCCTGAACACATGTGATATCGTTCTGAACGACCATTCAGACAACGAAGTCCAACAAAACGTCACCACCCCCTTTCCAACAGCCAGTGTCGCTTAAGCGCACGCAATAAATCCGATACAGTCATGTTCTCTCTTTCACCCACCTAGGAAGGCAAACAGTCAAGTCCATCAAATTTGCAACCGCATCCGCCGATTGCACCTTTCCACAGAATACTCTTAGCGGATGCCAAATATGGGGGCGTACATGAACTCTTTACTTACGAGGGGATGAGAATTCTGAGGGCAGACGATATTCATGGACGTGATGATGACCCACTCTACCGTCGTTATCTCCTTGTTTTGGAGGGCACTTTCCAGACTTGGGGGTCATCTGTTTGCACAGCTGCCGACGCAGGTTCGGTGCGGCTGCCGGCGCGGCCTAATGAGACGCCGTACCCCGGCCCCACGCACACCAGGTAAAATGGAAAAGTCTGTATTTTCTTACGTCGGCCTTAAGGGGACTTCATGAACAAGGCAATCATCACCGTCGTCGGCCAGGATACGGTCGGTATCATCGCCCGCGTCTGCACCTACCTCTCGAAGCACCACGTGAACGTGCTCGACATCTCCCAGACCATCATCGACGGATTCTTCAACATGATGATGATCGTCGACTACTCCGAATCCGACAAGGACTTCAGCGCCATGGTCGGCAACCTCGAGGACCTCGGCGACGACATCGGCGTACGCATCCGCTGCCAGCGTGAGGAGATCTTCACCAAGATGCACCGCGTCTGATCATCACGATCATCAACCACCGTCTGATCCGAACTGATCCGTATCAGAGCCGAATCAGCATCGAAAGGATTTGCACACCATGCTGAATATCATGGAGGTCCACGAGACCAATCAGATGATCGAGCAGGAGAAGCTCGACGTGCGCACGATCACGATGGGCATCAGCCTGCTCGACTGCGCGGCCGCCGACGTGGACACCGTCTGCGACAACATCTACAACAAGATCACCTCCTACGCCAAGGATCTGGTGAAGACCGGCGAGGAGATCAGCCGCGACTACGGTATCCCGATCGTCAACAAGCGCATCACCGTCACTCCGATCTCGCTCGTGGGCGCCAGCTCCTGCAAGACCAGCGACGACTTCGTGAAAATCGCGCATGCGCTCGACCGCGCGGCCAAGACCGTGGGCGTGGACCTGATCGGCGGCTACTCGGCGCTCGTGTCCAAGGCCATGACGCCGGCCGAGGAACTGCTCATCCGATCCCTGCCCAAGGCGCTGTCCGAAACCGATCTGGTGTGCTCGTCCGTGAACGTGGGCTCCACCAAGACCGGCATCGACATGAACGCCGTGGAACTGCTCGGCCACATCATCAAGGACACCGCCGAGCTCACTCGCGACAACGATTCCTACGGCTGCGTGAAGTTCGTGGCGTTCTGCAACGTGCCGGATGACAACCCGTTCATGGCCGGCGGCTTCCACGGCGTGACCGAGGGCGACGCCGTGATCAACGTGGGCGTGTCCGGACCGGGCGTGGTGTCCCGCGCGCTGGACGCCGCGGTCGGACGTGACTTCGAGTTCCTGTGCGAGACGATCAAGCGCACCGCGTTCAAGATCACGCGTGTGGGGCAGCTGGTGGCGCAGGAGGCCTCGCGTCGTCTGGGCATTCCGTTCGGCATCATCGATCTGTCGCTTGCGCCGACCCCGGCCGTGGGCGATTCGGTGGGCGAAGTGCTTGAGAAGATCGGTCTGGAACAGGTGGGCGCGCCGGGTACCACGGCGGCGCTGGCCATGCTCAACGATCAGGTGAAGAAGGGCGGCATCATGGCGTCGTCCTACGTGGGTGGCCTGTCGGGCGCGTTCATCCCCGTCTCCGAGGACAAGAACATGATCGACGCGGCTGGCTCCGGCTGTCTGACGATCGAAAAGCTCGAGGCCATGACCTGCGTGTGCTCGGTCGGTCTTGACATGATTGCCATCCCCGGCGACACGTCCGCGGCCACGATCTCCGGCATGATCGCCGATGAGGCGGCCATCGGCATGGTGAATCAGAAGACCACCGCCGTGCGCGTGATCCCCGTGGCAGGCAAGGGCGTGGGCGAGATGGCGAACTTCGGCGGCCTGATGGGCTACGCACCGATCATGCCGGTGAACCAGACCTCGTGCGAGGCGTTCGTGACCCGCGGCGGCCGCATCCCCGCCCCGATCCACAGCTTCAAGAACTAAGGACTGCAGAACTGCGGGACGGAGGTGCGGACTGCAACTGTAGAGCTGCAGACTGCGGAATTGTAGTAAATAGGGGATCGTAAAGATCGAAACCGATGCCTGAGCTCAATAGCTTTTTGAGCTCAGGCATCATTTGTTTATCAGTCACATTAATCCCATACTCCAAAATCCGCCCAAATACTGAACCACCCCCACTCCGTAGTGTGATCACACTAAAAAATGGGGGTGTTGGAATTTCAACGTTTTGGTGGCCTGTGACGTTAGTGTGAGCTCACACTAGCGGCAGGGCGCACACTTAACAGGCTCACACTAACGGTAGGGCTCACACTAACGGCAAATATCACGCGTTGCGCGCGGAGCTGGGGGCGGCGTAGGCGGCGAGCGCGCGTGGGGCATGGAAGCCACGGGCCGCGAATTCGTCGGCGATCTTCTGTGCGACCTCTTCGGAACGACCGGCGTCGACGAGCGCGATGATGGAGCCGCCAAAGCCGCCGCCGGTCATACGGGCACCGTAGGCGCCGTTGCGACGGGCCACATCCACGGCCACGTCGAGCTCGGGCACGGTGACCTCGTAGTCAACGGCAAGGGAGTCGTGGGAGGCGTTGAACAAGCGTCCGGCCTCCTCAATGTCGTTTTCGGCGAAGGCCTTGACGAATTCACGCACGCGTTCGATTTCGGTGACGACGTGGCGCACACGCTTCTTCATGTTCTCGTCGGGCAGGGCGTCGAGCACGTCCTGCAGCGCCTGTTCCGGATCGTCGGCCTCGCGGATGGCGTCGGCGGTCACGCGCAGGTTGGCCACGCCGAGGATTTCGGCGGCCTTCTCGCAAGTGGCGCGTCGTTCGGCGTACTGGCCGTCGTTGAGCTGATGCGGGGCCTGGGTGTCGAGGGCGAGCAGTTCGAGCTTGTTGGCCTTGAGGTCGAACGGCTGCTGGGAGACGTTCTCGAGCGGGGTGAGTTCGGGGCGGCAGTCGAGCAGCAGGGCATGGCCTTCGGTGCAGCGCATGGAGGCGTTCTGGTCGAGTCCGCCGGTGGATGCGCCGGCCATTTCGTTTTCGGACTTGATGGCGGCGTTGATCAGGGTGACGCGGCCGGCGTCGGACTGGCCGTAGCCGAGACCGTACACGTCGTCGAGGGCGAGCGCGGTGGAGCAGGTCATGGCTGCGGAGGAGCTCAGCCCACTGCCGAGCGGCACGCAGGAGACGAAGGCGGCGTCGAATCCGCGCACGTTGAAGCCCTTTTCGCGCAGCGCCCAGGCCACGCCGACCGGGTAGGCGGCCCAGCCGTCGACGCCGCGGGCCTGCAGTCCGTCGAGGTCGGCGGATACGACGTCGTCGGGCTTGATGTCGGAGACGACGCGCACGGCGGTGTCGGTGCGGGGCTTGAGCGCGATGTACGTGCGGTGTGGCAGGGCGATGGGCAGGCACAGACCGGCGTTGTAGTCGGTGTGTTCGCCGATCAGGTTGACGCGGCCGGGCGAGCTCCATACGCCTTCGGGTTCTTCGCCGTACGCGGCCTTGAACAGCTCGGTCGCGCGGGCGACGCCGTCCTCAGCATCGATCGGGGCGATGAATTCGACGTTGGTCATGATGTGATTGTTCCTTCCTTGGATGGACAGAATGGATAGATGAGCGTGCCGCAACGGTGCGGCTTCATGGTCACGATAACCGGAAAAATGATTCACGCGGACCGGGCGAGTCCGATAATCGTAATCGGAACCCGGTCCGCGTGATCAGTATACGGATGTGTGTGACGATCAGCCTTCGATGTCGATGGGGCCGAGTTCGTGGAAGCGCTTGGCGATGAGTTCCGGCGTGGTGTCGGAGATCCATGCGGCCATGCCCGACTCGGAGCCGGCAAGGTACTTGATCTTGTTGGCGGCGCGGCGGAAGCTGAAGAACTGCAGGTTCAGGCGGTAGTTCGCGCGACGCGGATCGTGGATCGGAGCCTGATGCCAGGCGGCGATGTACGGCAGATCCATGCCCTTGCCGTCGCCCTTGTCGAAGAATGCGTTGCCTCGCTTGAGCAGCGTGGAGTACATCTGGGCCAGATCCCAGCGTTCCTGGTCGTTGAGCTCGTCGAGCGTGAGCACGTCGCGCACCGGGGCGACATGCACCTCGAGAGGCCAGCGGGCGGCGGCCGGCACGTAGGCGACCCAGCTGTGGTTGCGCAGCACCACGCGCTCCTCGGCTTCGATCTCGGCGTTCATGAGGTCCTTGAGCAGGTTGCCGCCGGTCTTCTCGTGGTAGGCCTCGGTGTGCTTGAGTTCGGCTTCCAGCCTCGGGGCGATGAACGGGTAGCAGTACACCTGACCGTGCGGGTGGGCCAGCGAGACGCCGATCTCGGCACCGTGGTTCTCGAACGGGAAGATCTGCTCGATGCCTTCCATCTTGGAGATCTCGGCGGTGCGGAACGCCCAGGCCTCAACGACCGTGCGCAGTCGGGACACCGGCAGATCGGCGGGCAGACCGTGTTCGTTGGGATCGAAGCAGATGACCTCGCAACGGCCCGTGGCAAGCTTCTTCTCCCACAGCGGGTTGTCGTTCACGAACGTGACGTCCTCGCTACGGCCGGGCACGCGCACCATCGACGGGAAGCGGTTCTCGAACACGACCACGTTGTAGTCGGTATCCGGCACCTCGCCGTCCTGGTACGGGTCGCCGGGCTTGCGCGCGGCCAGCGGATTGCCCTTCGCGGTGGCGCCGGGGCCGGCGGTAATCGGTCGGTTCATGCGGGCGGTGGCCATGGGAATCCAGTCGCCGGTCAGCGGATCGCGACGCATTTCGGGAGCCGCGTACGGCACTTCCTCGCCGGCCGCGTTGAGCTGGTTGCTGAAGCGGTACGGCAGGTCGCGAGGATCCGTCAGCTCACGGGTCTTGGCTCCGGAAACGTATTCCGGATCATCGTCGAGGTAGAAGAAGTCACGTCCGTCGGCCAGTGTGGTCGGAGTGATGCGGATGTGCTTCTTTGCATATTCGCCAGGAACATACTGCGCGAATTCTGTCATCATTATTCTCTTTCCTTGTCGGTTTCGTCCTGGGCGGCCAGAACGAGATCTTTTACCAAATCCTTGGCCTGTTCGGCGTATTTCGGATCCAAGCCATCGTCAGTAATCAGTACGTCGATGGACTCGAAACTCGCGAACATGGACAGTGAGGTGTTGTCCCACTTGGTGTGGTCGGCCAGCACGACCCGTCGATCGGCGATGTTGATCAGGGCAGCGTCGGTCGCCGACTCCAACGAGTTCGGTGTGAGGAATCCGCGTGGCATGGACACCGAATGCGTACCGAGGAACAGCGTGTTGACACGCAACGATGAAATCACCTTGTCGGCGATCGGTCCGACGAGCGAGTTGGACCGGGTGAGCACACCACCGGTGACGATCACCTCGGCGTCCTTGTTTTCCATGGCCTGCACGAGTTCCGCCACGGGAATCGAGTTCGTCAGGATGGTGATTCCCGACGAGTTCTCGCTTTCCAGCAGATGCTGGGCGAACACGTACGCGGTGGTGCCACCACCGATGGCGATTACATCGCCGGGCGACACATATTCGACGGCGGCACGCGCGATGGCGTCCTTGAGACCGATGTCCATCTGGGACTTGACGGAGAACAACGGTTCGGCAAGCAACGTGCTGGTGGTCACGGCTCCGCCATGCACGCGTTTGAGCAGCCCCTTATCCGCAAGCTCGGCGATGTCTCGGCGGATCGTCATTGATGAGACGCCGAGCTCCTTGCTGAGCGCAGTGATGCGAACGGCACCGCGCGTGCGCAGTCTGCTCAGGATCACATGTTGTCTATGAGAGGAAATCATACGAACATTATCGCACACAACCTATCAAAAAGTAAAATCAACCGAACATTATTCTTGCCGGATCGTCAGCATCCCACACGATCCCACGTCAACCCGCACCCGATCGCAACCGGCGGGATCTGCGATTACGATCCGGAACGGAAAAGGCACGCACCATAACCCAGCGAACATCGGTTACGCCATGCCACCGGGTCGGAGCACAACGTAACCGCATCGAACCCCGATCATGATTCGGGACAGTGCACAGACACAACGTAGCCGGAGGGTTCAAAGCACTGCGAAAACGTACAAGGTGCACCACCACTGATCCCAGTCGAACGGTCCACGCATATGTCGTCATGCCGCAGATCATGAATCCACAGCCCACGCTCTCACACTGCGGGCTC
Source organism: Bifidobacterium tissieri (assembly GCF_002259645.1). GTDB lineage: Bacteria > Actinomycetota > Actinomycetes > Actinomycetales > Bifidobacteriaceae > Galliscardovia > Galliscardovia tissieri. Next base: position 73,342 of record NZ_MWWV01000015.1, on the reverse strand, counting down.
GTCACGAACATCACACCAACCCGCAGCAAAGCAGTCTCCCCGCTGCAGGTCAGTCACGAAACTGACGCAAACCCGCAGCAGGAGCAGAGCACCACCTCGGACAAACTGCGGATTGGTCACGAACACCACACCAACCCGCAGACAGCGGGATCCTTCACTGCGGGTTGGACGCGAACAGATAACAGACCCGCAACACAACCCAACCCACACTGCGGATCCGTCACGGACATCACACCAACCCGCAGCAAGGCAGTCTCCTCGCTGCGGGTTTGCAATGGGTCCGCAACAGAACCGCAGCTGACACATGCCATCGCTATTAACCGAGGTGAACGCCACCGCCATGGGAACCACCATCAGGAACCACCATCAGGGAAAACCGGCGTAGCCAGATCAACGATCCAGACACCCCACGCAGGAACCACCCCTTACTCCGTACTGCTACCGTACTGTTCGTCGCGCGCAACGATTCGGACGTCTCCCGGCAAGCACCATTGTGGACGAAGTTCACCCGCGAAGAAACGGGAGTCCAGGCACCTCCCATCAGGAGGACCGCCCCGGCCCACGTTATCGGCGTCGGGCCCTATCGACGTCGGGCCGGAATCAGGCGCTGCAATCCCCAGATGGTGACTCGCCACATGGCCTCGAGCACGATGGCCGAGCTCATCTTGGAAACGCCGCGCACGCGCTGCGGAAAGACGATCGGAACTTCCCGGATCACGCCACCAGCGGCCAGCACACGTCGGGTCATATCGATCTGGAACACGTATCCGCCGGCTTCGACCTCATTCAAACGAACAGAACGCAACATCGATGCACGATACGCACGGAATCCGGCGGTCATATCGTGCACGCGGGAGCCGAGCATGATACGCGCATACAGCGATCCGCATGATGAGATCAGATTGCGATACCACGGCCATCCCTCCGAACGGCCGCCACGCACACGCCGCGATCCGATCACCAGATCAACCCTCCCGGCATACCGAGCTCCGGCCCCACCACGACCGCTCACCCCCAGCAACGGGGCAAGCAATCGCGGCAGATCCTGCGGACGATGCGAACCATCCATATCCATCTCGCAGATCACGTCGTATCCACGATCCAATGCCCACCGGAAACCGGCCAGATACGCAGGACCAAGTCCGCCCTTGCCCGCCCTGTGCAGCACATGGATGCGCGGATCGTCGTCGGCCATCGCGTCGGCAAGATCGCCCGTGCCGTCAGGAGAATTGTCGTCGACGACCAGAACGTGCACGTCGGGGCAATGTCGCAGCACGGCGGGAATCGTGACGGGCAGATTGTCCTTCTCGTTGTACGTGGGCATCACCACCACAACGGAGGCGCCGCCGGAGATAGCGGCATCACCAACACCAGCGACATCAGCGCCAGCACCCCCGGCACCACCATCAACGAAGCCTTCATCAATATCCTCGGCACCGACAGCGGTCATGGTCATACCGCCATCCCCAACACTCATACCGCCATCCCCAACAATCGTATTGTCGTCATCAGCGCCCGAACCACTGTTCACGTCAATCGTTGGACTTCCACAATGCGAAACGCTCACATCGTTCCCCGGACATCCGTCCAAACGCCTCTCATCGTCGTCCTCACCCGCCGCAACCGCCGTGTTCGCCATATCCGATTCCTTATTTATATATGCATTATCATGCGCGTACATGGAACAACAACCGCCCGTCACCGGCACATCGTTTTCCGATGTTTACCGACTGTTTTTCCGTTGGCAAATCCATTCAACAGGATATTCGGCCCCCACCGCGCGCGCTAGACTAATAGATTGAAAAAATCATACGGGACTCAACGATGGAGGTTGACGCTTGGTGATTCGCGCTACCGACGACCTGGAAAGCCAACGCGACGCCCTTCTTCACACCGCCCTGTTCAAGCAGGTGCGCCCCGAAGAGGCCGACCAGCTGCTGCCGCATCTCCAACGACGCTATTATTCCAAGGGTGACGCCATATTCCACGAGGGGGATACGGACCACCGTATGTATCTGGTGGAGACGGGTCGAGTGAAGCTCACGCGAGAGTCGACCGACCACCGCATTCATCTGCTGTCGATCACCGGACGCGGCGAGCTGCTCGGCGAGATTCCCGTATTCGATCCGACCGGCGGCCCCCGTACGGCGTCGGCTATCGTCATGACCAACGGCACGATCGTCGCCTCGCTGGAGCGCGCCGCACTGTTCGCCTGGCTCGACGAGCACCCCCGCGTTGCCATCGACATGCTGCAGGTGATGGGCAATCGCGCACGACTCAATAACGAACGCATCGCCGATCTGGTGTTCATGGACGTTCCCGGACGACTGGCGAAGACGCTCATCGATTTGGCGCAGCGTTTCGGCGAGCCCAGCGAGGACGGTCTGGTGGTGCCGCACGATCTGACGCAGGAGGAGATGGCGCAGCTGGTGGGTGCCTCCCGCGAGACGGTGAACAAGGCGTTGATGGAATTCACGCAGCGTGGGTGGATCTCCCGCAGGGGCAGGACGATCATCATCTATCAGCCGGGCAAGCTGATTCGCCGGGCGCATCAGTAGTACGTCAGTAGCGGAGCAGCGCAGCAGTAGCACGCCGGCAAGGCACATCGGCAAGGCAATCGCACGGCACATAGGCAAGATGTCAGTACGACGTATCGGCCCATCCACCCATACGGCACATCAGCGTATTCCCAGCGAATTTTGCGGGAATGACAGTGCCGTGAAGATTGCAATCGAATGGTCGAAAGGTAGGCCCACCACTTTACAATGGGCACCATGCCCGAAAAGAAACCAAAGACAGCTCGTCGTGTGTTCACGCTGATCCTTGCCTACATCATGTTCTGCGTCGCAGGCGGCGTGGTGGCCTCCGGATTCCTGCTGCCCGCCGTCATGGGTGCGAACGCCATGACCAAGAGCCTGACATCCTCGCTGAAGGCCGAAGACATCGACTTCGATTTGGCCGACCTGCCACAGCAGTCACGCATGTACGCGTCCGATGGCACCACCGTGCTGGCGACGTTCTATGAGCAGAACCGCATCATCGTGCCGCTGAAGAACATTTCGGACTACATGCAGAAGGCCGTGGTGGCACGTGAGGACCACCGTTTCTGGGATCACAGCGGCATCGACCCGCAGGGCATCGCACGAGCGTTCGTGCAGACATACGTGAAGAAGGGCGACACCCAGGGAGGATCGACCCTTACCCAGCAGTACGTGAAGAACATCCTCATCGATCAGGCCCTCGAGGACAACGATCCGATCGAGGCCTATCACGCGCAGGAGGAGACGATCGCCCGCAAGCTGCGCGAGATGCTCATCTCCGTGGAACTCGAAAAGAAGTATTCCAAGCAGGAGATTCTGCAGGGCTACCTCAACATCGCACAGTTCGGCAAGAGCGTATACGGTGTGGAGACCGCCGCCCGACACTACTTCTCCAAGAGCGCGTCCGAACTGAATCTGGTGGAGTCCGCCACGATCGCGGCCATCACCAAGAACCCCGCCAACTACGATCCGACCGTGAATCCGACGGAGTCGGAGAAGCAGCGCAACATCACGCTTGATCTGATGAGCCAGTGGGGCTTCGTCGACAAGAGCGAAACCGACGCCGCCAAGAAGATCCCGATCGCCGACACCCTGCATGTGCAGGACGTGTCCGTCGGCTGCCAGGCGGCCGGCAACGCCGCATACTTCTGCGACTACGCGATCCGTCAGATCGAGAACTCCAAGGTGTTCGGCGAAACGCTGAAGGAGCGTCGCCAGCTCATCAGGCAGGGCGGCCTCAACATCTACACCACGCTTGACGTGAACGCGCAGAACTCCGCGTGGACCGCCGTGCGCGACAACCTGCCGGAGGATGATCCCAGTGGCTACGAGAATATTCTCGCCGCAATCCGTCCGGGCACCGGCGAAGTGCTCGCACTGGCGCAGAACCGCACCTACGACGTCAACGGTGCCCCCGGCACCACGCGAACCTCCGTGAACTACGCCGTCGACTACAAGGACGGCGGCGGCTCCGGCTTCCAGGTCGGTTCCACGTGGAAGCCCATCAACTTCGCCGCATGGATCAACGCCGGCAACTCCGCCAACGAACCGCTGGCGACCAGTATGCACTACTCGTACCGGACCATCCCCGATGCCAACGGATCCGGCGTGTTCGATGTGCAGAACTCGGGCGGCGGCACCGTGAACCCGGAGACACCGCTGCAGGCGCTCAACCAGTCGCACAACACCACGCAGGTGTCCATGGCGCAGCGCATCGGTCTGAAGTCCATCGCCGACATGGCCAAGACCATGGGATACCACCGTGCGGATGGCACCGACATCACCACGTACAACCCGTCGATGGTGATCGGTACGGAACCGTCGTCGCCGCTGACCATGGCCAACGTGTACGCCACCATCGCCGGCAACGGCGTGGCCTGCACGCCGATCGCCCTGACCAAGGTGACCGACAGCGCCGGCAAGAACTACAAGGTGCCCAGCGCCGACTGCCATCAGGCCATCTCCTCCGAGGTGGCGCAGACCACCGCCTACGCCATGAACCTCAACGTCACGCAGGGCGTGGCCAAGGACGCACAGCTGTCGAACGGACGCAAGACGTTCGCCAAGACCGGTACGAGCGAGCAGACGCAGCTGGCAACGTCCGGATTCGTGCCGCAGGTGGCCGCGTTCGCGCTGATCACCAACGCCGAGAACTCGGGCGTCTCGCTCAAGGGCACGATCAACGGCGTGTATCGTTCGTCCTGGTACGGTGCCGATATCGCACTGCCGACGTGGAAGGAGTTCATGGAGAACTACCTGAATTCCGCCAACATTCCGCAGAACAACGATTACGGCAATCCGGATCCGAACATGATCCGCACGAGCGGCGGTTCGTCATCGTCCACGACGACGAAGAAGAGGTCAAGTTCGAGCACGCGTTCGAACAGTACGAATTCCAACTCCGGGACGAGCGGGACCACCGGAACGACGGGCGAAACAACAGACGGTCAGTGATCCCCTCCGTCCCGGCACCGGAAGTCGAATCCGGACCGAGTCCGGAAACCGGTGACGGCTCACGATCGTCAATATGGTAAAACAGGCGTAGGGTAGTAATCCTACGCCTGTTTTGTATTGCCGAAGTCGGCATGAGAGGGGGCAGGCGTGCCAGCGGCGGCAGCCGTACAACCAACGAAAGCGAATTATCATGGCAGCTGATAAACGAACCACCAAACGATCCAGGAAGAACACCCGACCGCATCTTTTCGACCCGCTCACCCTGCGCGGACTGGAAATCCGCAACCGCGTATGGCTCCCGCCGATGGATACCTATTCGGCGTTCGCCCAGGACGGCAAGCCCACGCCGTTCCACTACCAGCACTACGTATCGCGAGCGCTCGGCGGTTTCGGCATGGTCATCGCCGAGGCCACCGCGGTAAGCCCTGAGGGCCGTATCTCCCCCAACGATGTGGGGCTGTGGAATGAGGATCAGGTGGAGGCGTGGCGTTGGATCGTCGACGGCATTCGTGACGCCGGCGCGGTGCCTGCCGTGCAGCTCAATCATTCGGGCCGTAAGGGCTCCACGGGCAGTTTCGCCGTGGGATATGAGGGACAGAGCGTGCCGCTGGATGCCGGTGGATGGGAGACCGTGGCCCCCTCCCCCATTGCGTTCGGCGAATATACGACGCCGCGTGAACTGGCCACGGATGAGATCCGTGGCATCATCGAACAGTTCCGTGCCGCGGCGGATCGTGCGATCCGCGCCGGATTCCAGGCCATCGAAATCCATGCCGCGCACGGCTATCTGCTTAGTGAGTTCCTTGATCCGCTGACCAATGAGCGCACTGACGAGTATGGCGGTGATCTCACTGGCCGTATGCGTCTGCTGATCGAGGTGTCCGATGCCGTGCGCAGTGTGATGCCGGACAATGCCCCGCTGCTCGTGCGTATTTCCGCGACCGACTGGGCGGCCGGCGGCTGGGATCTGGATCAGACCATCGCCGTGGCGCGGGCGTTGCGTAGTCATGGCGTCGATCTGATCGACGTGTCCACGGGCGGCATCATCGCCGGCGTGACGATTCCGGCCGAGCCGGGATATCAGGTGCCGTTCGCGGCGGAGGTGCGCAAGCATGCGGATATCCGCACCACCGCCGTTGGCCTGATCACCAAGGCCAAGCAGGCCGACAAGATCGTGAACCATGGGTATGCGGATGCCGTGGAGATCGGACGCGCAGCTTTGCGCAATCCGTATTGGCCGTTGCGTGCCGCGTACAAGCTCGGTCTCAGCCGGGAGGCGGCGGGATATCCGGATCAGTATGTGCGTGGCGCGTACTGATCGATCGCATGATGAGTGATAATCGGTGACTCACTGAGCCACTGCGCAGATCAGCCCGATCGGCCGGCCGGATGACCGCCTGATCGGGCTGATCGTCATTTAGTACATAGTCAGCGCACGTCGATGCCGACCGCCTGCTGCACGTTGTCGAAGCCGTCGGCGTGAAGCAGGTCCACCAGACCGCGCTTCAATGTGGTGATGTTCTGCGGTCCCACGTACATCAGCGACGAAATGAACATGATCAGGCTCGCGCCTGCACGGATTTTCGCGTACGCCTGCTCCGGCGTGAACACGCCACCGATGCCGGCGATGGCGAATCGGTCGCCGTAGTCGCGGTATACGCGCGCCACGAGTTCGGTACTGGCACGGTTGCAGGGCACGCCGGACAGGCCGCCCTTCCAGTCCTTGGGAATGTCGTCCATTCCGGTGCGATCCTTCTGCAGATTCGCCAGGGACACGCCCTGTACGTTGTGCTTGGCCAGCACGTCGAGCAGCGCAGTCATCTCATCCCAGGACTTGTTCAACGGCATCTTGACCAGCGTGGGCTGCGGACGGCTCACCTCGTCGAGCGCGGTGAACAGACGATCAAGATTCTTCGGATCGCTGGTGAACGGCTCGCCAGCCATGGTGTTCGGGCAGGAGACGTTGATCTCGATCATGTCGGTACGGCCGACCGCGCGTTCCAACGACGTACGGTAGTCGGCGATGCCTTCGTCAAGATCGCCCACCAACTTGTCGTTCGTACGGGCGAGGGACGCGGACATGCGCAACGTCTTCGCATTCGTGTACGCCTTCTCGGCGCGGGCGATCACCTTCGCCGAGCCCTGATTCGCCAGTCCCGCATGTACCATCATCGACCCGTATTCGGGCAGACGGTGGAACCACGGGCGCGGATTGCCAGCACACGGGCGGGCCGTGGTGGACCCGAACGTCTCGAAGCCGAATCCTGCGGCGTCGAGCACGGCGGGCAGCTGACAGTCCTTGTCGAGTCCGGCGGACAGGCCGAACGGGTTGTGGAATTTCACGCCCATCACTTCGGTTTCGAGTGCGGGATCCGTGTAGTCGAGCATCTCGCGCAGCATCCACATCAGCGGCGGCACCTTGCCAGCCAATGCGCATCCGGAGATCATCGCCTCGTGCGCCTGATCCGGCGGCATGGCGAAGAACGCCTTCTTGGCGATGTTCTTGTAGGCGAAGGAGAACAGATTGGTACTGACCTTGTTGACGGCGTTATGAACTGGCGACTGCGACACGTAACTCATACCGTCATTTTTACACGCTTGCGGACGGAGATGCCATATTGACGATGAATGACGGTGAAATCGGGCGGGGATGCCGGTCGTTGGATCAGCCAGATCAGGGGACTCAGGGGATGCGATGGGTCCAATCCGAATCGGAGAATCTGGTTCGGGCAAGGGACCGCGCCTGTGTAAGCATCGAATCCGGAATGATGCCGGGGTGCGCGTCGGGAATGGTCGCGAGCGCGTGATCGGCCATGCCGCGGATGATCTGGTCACGGCTTAGTGCGGTCTGCGTGGCGAGTGGCTGCACGCGTTTGTTCGCCGATGCGACGGCCTTGACCTTGTTGACCTTGTATTTGAGTTTTTCCTTGGAGATGCGCAGGATTCGGCCCATGGCTTCGCCGTCGATGCGGTAGGCCATGGTCACGTGATGCAGGATGCAACCGGGGGTACCTGACGTTCCGCGGAATCGTCGCTGTGCGGCACCGCCGATCTTGCCGCCGGACGGTGTGGCGATGTCGTTGATCGGCTGATGCACGGCGGGAATGCCCAGCGCGTGCAGCGCGGAGAACGCCCATTCGTCACAGAGTCGGTAGGATTCCACAGCGTCGAGTCCGTGTGTGAACGATTCGGGTACGTACAGCGAGTAGGTGATGGTGTCGTCCGGGCGTACGAACATGGCACCGCCGCCGGTGATGCGTCGGACCACGGTGAATCCCTCGCGTACGGCCTCGGCCTCATCCACTTCCCCGTTGACGGACTGGTAGGCACCGATGACCACGGCTGGTCCTCCCCAGTTCCAGAAGCGCAGTGTCGGCGGCTGATCGCCGGCGGCCACCGCCTGGGCGATCACCTGATCGAGCGCCATCTGCATGGGCGGCGAATACGGTTGCGGATCCTGTACGACGTGCAGGGCGAGATCGTGCCAGCGGTCGGAGAGTGTGGTGGCACTGTTGGCGGTGACGGGACTGGCATTGTTCACGGCCGGACTGGCAGGACCGTCAGCAGTGTCACAAGGATCGATATCCGTGTTCCGCGCATCGGCGATCGCTCGCGAAGTAGCGACGACGATCGCATCGGCGGTGGTGCCGATCAGTTCGGAATCCGGATGATCGTCGATGGCCCGTCGCACATCGTCCCGGAAACCCGACTCGTCGATCGGCACGTGCTGACGTGTGATCGTGCGTTCCAGATCGGCGATCAACGCCATATCGTCGCCGTCATTGTGATTGTCATCGTTATCGCGATCATCGCCGTCATTGTGATTGTCACCGCAGCCGTGGTCGCCAAGATCGTCGATCAGGAAATCGCCGTCAAGGCGGGCTTCGACAATGCCGTCGTCATCGCAACGCACGGATACCGCCACGAGTTTGCCGTTCGGCGTCTTGCATTCGCCTCGGCCCATCACGATCCGTGTCGTAATCATGCCGTCATCGCGTTCTTCGTTCTGCCGCATATGGTTCTCCGCACTTGATGTCAGTACTCGGTCGGGTCAATACTCAGTCACGTAATTCGTAGCCGTTGCCGTCACGATGCCACGGCGATCCGTACTGCGAGCACAGGATCAGGACGCCCTCGACCAGTCCCCATACGCTGGCGACGAACGGGCCGATGATGATGATCCAGCCGACAAGCGTGAGCAGCAGCTGTGCCACCGCCTTGCCGGTGTTGCCGAGATAGAAGTTGTGCACGCCGAGCGAGCCGAGGAATATGCCGAGCACGCCCGCGGCGACCTTGGATTTGCCACCGATCGGATAGGCCTGATACGGCTGCTGCATGTATGGCGTCTGCGGGGTCTGTGCATATGGGGTCTGCGTGTACGGCTGCTGAGGCGCCTGCTGATAGGGGGGTTGCGCCGCGTTCGGAGCGGACTGGTACGGGGTCTGCGCATACGGATTCTGCCCGTATACGTTCTGACCGTACGTGTTCTGACCATACGGATCCTGTGCGTACGTGTTCTGTCCATACGGACTGCCAGTGTACGGATTGGTTCCGGACTGCTGGCCGTATGGAGATTGACCATACGCCGACTGGCCACTCTGATCGTATGGATTCTGGCCGTACGGCGACTGTCCGTTCTGCCCATACTGGCTCTGGCCGTATGCCGCCTGATCAGCCTGACTAGTCTGACCGGAAGGATCGTACGGACTCTGGCTGTACGGATTCTGACCATATGTGGACTGGTCGGTCTGGCCGGCCGAACCGTAACTCTGATCGTAGGAGGACTGACCGGTCTGGCCGTTCTGATCATTCTGACCGTAGGCGCTGGAATACGGATTGGCGCTGCCGTTGTCACCAGTGCCGCTGGCACCCGCGGCGTTGTCATTGCCTGCGTTACCGGCATTGTCTGATTCGGAGGGACCGTTGGCGAACGGATTGGGATTCTCGTTATATGAGGTCATATTCCTCACGCTACCCGACCGATGCAACATTGTGCTGTAAATGCGGTGCCAATCTCACATTGTCATATTCTGTAACTCCGCAACTCCGTATACAACAATGGTCCGTACGAATCCGATGTTTTGGATTCGCACGGACCATCACGATAATGCACGTAGCGATGCTGACCAGCCCGGTTCCTACCGGACCGCCACCGCAGACTTACAGGCGGGCGAGGATGTCCTTGCCGACCTGTTCGGTGCTGCGCTTGGTGGAGCCGAGCTCCTGGATGTCGGCCTCGACGGCGGCGTCGATACGCGCGGCGGCCTCGTCGTAGCCGAAGTGACGCAGCAGCATGGCGGTGGACAGCACGGCGGCCGTCGGATTCGCGATGCCCTTGCCGGCGATGTCGGGGGCGGAACCGTGGATCGGCTCGAACATCGACGGGTATTCGTTCGTGGCGTTGATGCAGCCGGAGGCGGAGTATCCCACGCCGCCGACCACGGCACCGGCCTCGTCGGTGATGATGTCACCGAACAGATTGTCGGTGAGGATCACGTCGAAGCGACTCGGGTTCGACACCAGGAAGATCGTGGTGGCGTCGATGTGCAGATAGTCGTGCGTGACCTCGGGGTATTCCTCGCCGACCTTGTCGACGATGCGCTGCCACATGTCGCCGGCGTTGATGAGCACGTTCTTCTTATGGACGAGCGTGACGTGCTTCTTGCGCTTCATGGCCAGATCGAATGCGTAACGTACCACGCGCTCCACGCCGTACGCCGTGTTGATGGACACCTCGGTGGCCACCTCGTTGGGAGTGTTGACGCGCACTGCGCCGCCGGCACCGCAGTACAGGCCTTCGGTGCCCTCACGCACCACCACGAAGTCGATGTCGCCGGGGTTGGCGAGCGGCGAGGTGACGCCCTTGTACAGCTTGGTGGGACGCAGATTCACGTACTGGTCGAGTGCGAAGCGCAGCTTGAGCAGCAGACCACGTTCCAGAATGCCGGCCTTGATGCGCGGGTCGCCGACGGCACCCAGCAGGATGGCGTCCTGCTTCTTGATCTCCTCCAGCTCATCGTCGGGCAGGATCGCGCCGTCGCGCAGGTAACGCTCGGCACCGAGTTCGAAGTTGGTGTAGTTGAAGTTCACGACGCCTTCGGACGCTTTTTCAAGCACCTGCTGGGCGACGGGGGTGACTTCCTTGCCGATGCCATCGCCCGGAATGACGGCGATGTTCAGTGTCTTGATGTCATTTGCCATACCCAACAGGGTAGGTGTGCCCGTCCGAAACCATCGCTCGAAGTCCGTCTGGTGGACAGAGCACGAAGGCCGCCATCATTCCGGTGTCCCGCCAATCATCCGCCGCACAGACTGCCCATACCCATCAGCCAGACTGTCCCATACCCATCAGCCATCTAACAAAACTTCACAAACAACTACGCACCCACAAATCACTGCTCATTCTCCCCAATCATCTCACCACTCAAAATCCATCCACATACTGAGCACCCCTCTCCCTTAGTGTGATCACACTAAAAAACAGGGTTGTTGGAATTTCAACGTTTTGGAGACCTTGGTTGCTAGTGTGAGCTCACACTAACAGCCAAGACCTGTGTCATGCACCGTCGAGGCTCACACTAACGACCGTCAGTGTACCCGTCAGTCCGCCTGAGGGTCCAACTGCTCATTCACCCATCGGTCATACTTAGCAACGAAGTCGAGACGACGACGCAGTTCCCGGCAGGTACGCCGAACCTCCTGCTCATCGGTCGTGAACCGGAATCCGAGACGGGCCTCGCATTCCGCCAGCGACGACCGGTACTCATTCGTACGGGAATCACCCTGTGACTCGGGGAACAAGGCACGAGCCTGCACCAGCGACGCGGCGATGCCGTCCAACGAGGTCAGGGCATCCGAAGCGTCCGGAGCATCGTCGGAACCGTCACCGTAGCCCGACTCATGCAGAATATCCAGGATCCGCTCCCTGTCGACCCCGGCATACCGCTCCACTTCCTCGAGGGGATAGGACTTCTCCGGATCCCACATGTGGTCGTCCCCCTGAACATGGTTGCGGTCGAACTGTAGCAGATCATCTCGCATCCCCTTACGCGCGCCGACCCTATACCACTTGACGGCGTCAGGATACCGGAACAGCTCGTTCCGTGCCATGTGATAGAGCATGGTTATCGCCGATGGATCCGACATGTCGGTCGCCAATCCCAGCAGACTATCCCACGACTGCGTGAACCAGTGACGCGCCCGATCCGGATCAGGGGACACACCGTGGCCGAACAGATAGGATTCCCCGAGCATATGCTGCGCGTATCCGGCAAGGGGATTCTTGCAGTACGAGGCCCGCACCAGCCAGACGAAGGATTCCTTTTCCGCTTCCGGGCCACGTCCCAACCGCTCCGCCAAACCCCGGTACATGCACACCGTGCTGAGCGCCGTGTCGTCCCCGGCATCCGCTTCGGCCTTCAGCGCCGGATTGTCCAATATGGTATCGCACCAGGATTCGATGTCACCCAGATGCGAGGGATCACCATTCAGCAGATCCCCCATCACATCAATCTGGGCAGTCAGATCCCCACTCCGTGCCTTCCGCAGACGGTCGTCATTCACCGCATCATCAGCATCATCAGCATCATCAGTCCGAGCATGTGATGAATCCGATGCCTGTCGCGCGGCAGCCGTCCAATTATCCGACGTATCTGACGTAACGGATCCTTCATATTGGTTGTGCAATTGTTCACATTGATCGCGCAGCTGTTGTATCTCCTGGGACAGTCCCTTCACGAGGTCGTCAGGGAATCCGTTGCCCTGTACGTCTAGAATCCGTTCCATATCACGAAGGTAAGTATGCACGCCATCAAACGCCCCCAGAAAGAACAGTGCCTTCGCGTGATCCAGATAGGCCAGACAACGCACCTGCGCTATCATGGACATGAACTTCTGCCGATCCTGATGCTGATCGGCGTCAACCCCGCGCGACTCGATTTCATCAATCATGCGCTCCGTCTCATCGGCCGCGGCAGCGGCATCCCGGAACCGACGCGCGTACAACAGCGACGATGCATACCGACGGAAAACCTCCATTACAGCCATCGGCTTGAAACCGTCGACGCCACGCGAACGAATCTGTTCCACAAGTGTTTCGAGCGTCTTCACGGCTTCGTCATACTGATCCTTGTCATAGAGGTGGAACCCGTAAAAAAGAACCGCGTCCACGACATCGGAAACCGACTGCGGCTCGCGCAGCTGAGGCAATCGTTCGATCAGACTTTCGGCATGGCTCTTCAGCATTTCCCATCGGTGATGCTTGAATGCCAGTCTGCAGATCTCGAACGAGGAACTCGCAAACACAGACTCCAGCGAGACCTGACCACTACTCTGCCACAAGGCGTTCTTCTGATGCATAATGTCCAGAAGGGAACCCATGAAATAGGCGTGCATGCGATATCCGTCGGAATCGCCAACATCCGCCGCAGTCCGGCTGGCCCGAATCAGGATATCCACCACCCGTTCCGACGAAATCGTGTCATCACTCAGACCACGGGCAATGAATCCATTCACATTCAGCCAACACGAGTGCAGGAACTTGTCCATCCTCGTGCCCTTGGCGAAGGACTCCTCACGCGTACGATAGAAGGCCTCGCAGTACTTCAGACACGTTTCGCGATCCTCCGGCTGGTCGTAATCCATAAGATAGGTGACCGCAATCGCGTAATACCCCTCCAGATCTCCCTTGCTTTCCGGGGAGTTTCTGGCCTTGTCGAATGCCTCTCCATACCGCACCATGGCGTTCACACAGGCCTTGACATCATCCTCCGTACGCACATGGCTCGCGCAGGATGCCATGAGCTTGGCGTTCACACCAAGGTCGCGCAGGCATTCCGTCCGGATGAGTTCCACTACTGCGGCATGATCCTCGGATACGTCACGCAGATCGTAGAGCTCTCCGGTCTCACCATCCTTGACGATCTTGCGAAGAATCGCATTGCTGCGCTCGAATGTGTTCCATGCATCCGCATACCGTTTGTCGTCGACCAATCCAGATGCCTCGCGGGCAAGGCCGATGGCCGTGTTCCTGCGGAAGTCGGGTTTGTACGGCTGCGATTCCGACGACTGCCCCGGCTGGTGAACACGAACGATGCGGATTCCCGGCGCCACCTCCTCATCGTTATCAGGGTCGAATACGCGGTCGGCCTTGGCGACGAATTCCTTGCATCGGCGTGCTTCCTCCTCATTGCCTGCGCGATGGGCCATGCCGGAACGGAAAAAGTCGAGAGTGCGCACGAACGACGACCATGATATGCCCAGAATCATATCCTGCGCATCGGTGCCGTATCCCAGCTGCACGCCGTCGGAAGGCATGTCAGCCAGCGGATTCGGGCGCTGCGCGAAGTCGATCAGAGCAATAGCCCTGGCACAGGTCAAGTACCGGTGGCCATCCGGCCCATCGGACTGCAGCACGGCTTCGATCCTGCCGCATTGGAGGAACAGCTGGAACCACAGATACCGCCATTCGCTGGCGGCATCGTCACTGCCGCCGACGGATTCCTCCGACACGGTGTCCGGCAGGGCATCGGCCGCCGCATCGCAATCAATAGACTCCGCCGTCCGCACAAGTCGGGAGACCATGGGATCGGTCATGCCCGACGTGCGTACCGCGTTCCACAGGAATTGCATATCGCGGACCCACGCATTGCCCATGAATACCCGAAACAGCGGGGACACCCAGATGCGTCGAACGTCGTCATCGCCGTATCCGATTTCCTCCAGCAGCCAGTCACGTCCTCCGGGCACGGCAAGCAATTGATGGATGCCCGAGGCTACGACGGCCGCATTCCCACGGGCGAGCTGCAGGAAGTCATTGAGTACGTGATGGGTGTTGGTACGGACTGCGTTTTCCAAGTCATGATATTGCATGATGATCGTCCTCGATGGCGAAATAATGATCGTACTTTGAGTCTACGTGCGTAACGAACGGGAACTGCTATGGAACGTTCATCAAAAATGACGGCGCAGCGATCACTTGTGTCGCGCAGTCGTCAGTCATCCGTTATGGTAATGAATTCCGCTGGTAAGGCCGGGCGGAGCTGGAATCGACTGGCACCCGGCGAGTAGACTCGAAAGCGTCTTTGAGAAACGAGGTGGTTGGCGAGATGGGCGATAAACCGATGGGCAACGAACCGATGGGCGACGAGCAGCAGATCATTCACATTGGCGTGACGGGGCATCAGCATATTCCAGAGGAGGCTCGGGTGTTCGTCGAGCGTGGACTGCGTGAATTGCTGACGCAGTACGACGGCAAGCCCGTGGTGGGATTGAGTTCGCTCGCCGTGGGCGCGGATCAGTTGTTCGCCTCGGAGATTCTGCGCACCGGACACACCTTGAAGGCGATCCTTCCGTCGAGACGCTACGAGCGTACGTTCGACGAATCCGGATTGCGGTCGTTCCAGACGCTGGTGGGCAAGGCCCGGCAGGTGGTGACGCTGGGGTATGCGGAACCCTGCGAGGAGGCCTATTACGCAGCCGGCAAGCGTGTGGTGGATGACTGCGATCTGCTGGTCGCGTTCTGGGATGGCCAGCCGGCGAACGGCAAAGGCGGCACTGCGGATGCCGTGGCCTACGCGCATGAGGTCGGCAAACCGGTCACCGTGATCTGGCCCGAAGGCGTGCTGCACTGATGGCCGGCGGCAAGGGGTGGAGCAGGTTCGGCAAGACCGTCTGCCGAACCGTATGCGCGTCCGCAACGGTGATCGCACTGCTGCTGGGCACCTCCGGATGCGGCATCGAGATTCCGCAGGCCGTCCGCGACCTGCCGCAGTCGGCTCAGGAATGGGGATCCGATCTGGGGAACAAGGCCACCGATGCCGTCGACGGAGCCAAGAACTCCGCGTCGCAGTGGTGGAACGATCATGTTCAGGGACTGTTCGACGGCAATGGCAACGACGGCAATGGTGATTCGTCGTCGGGCAACGGATTCATGGATTTCCTCCGTGGATTGTTCGGCGGCACGGACCCGAATAGCAACGCGGATGGCAGCAAACCGAACGATACTGCCTCCCCCAGTCCCAACACCGACGATCAGACCGCTCAGCCAAACGACGGCGGCGATTCCTCCGATGCCGGCGGCAGCGTCAACGGCCAGTCCCCCGCACCGGACACCGGCCAATCCCAGCAGGCGCAACAGGCCGACGGCGTCCACACCCCGCTGCCCGGCGGTTACGCGTACATGCTGTTCTCAGCAAACAGCAATCAGCCGGCACTGACGGTCTCCTGCGAACCGATCCGGTATGCGTTCAGTGGTCCGGCGAGTGAGAATGAACGTGCCATGGTGAAGCAGGCGTTGGAGACGATCACCTCGGTGAACGGACTGCGGTTCCAGGAGGTGCAGCAGGTGGGCGACGGATCGTTCCAGTCGAACGGATCGCTCCCCACCCATACCGAGTTCAAATTCGAATTCCTCACCGCCGCACAGTATCCGGATTTCGACATGAACCGTACGCAACGCGTGCTGGGCAAGGCGCATCCGCAGGCCATTGCGCGCAACGACGAGGCGCCGATCATCTACTATGCGGACATCCGTCTGAATGAGGACTATTTCAAAACCGGCGGGGACAGCCGTCAGGGCGGTCAGCCGGTTGCCGTCGAGGTGATCGAGCACGAGGTGGCGCACGCCCTCGGCCTGGACCACACCGACTCCCCCGGATCGTTCATGAATCCGGTGGCCGACGCCACGCCGCAGCTGACCGACACGGATCATCAGGCGCTGAAGGCACTGGTTCGGGACTGTCCGGCCAGATAACGGTCCTCCACATTCGTTGACGTGACGGCGCGGTTCCGGGGTCGACCGCGCATCGCCACGTACAATCGAACTACATGAAGGATGATGCCTATGAGTACAGACCCGTATAGTTCACGATTTCCAGCGGATTCGCCCGTCCATATCCGTTCGCTTGACGATGTGATCGCATTGGTGCGATATCTGCGCAAGTCACGACGGGACCGGCCGACGGTCGTGGTTACGCATAAGAAGGATGGCGATCGACTCAGGATCGACCCGCAGGCACTGTTTGATGATTTCGACATCGACGTCGCCATCATCGACACGGCGGAAGCCGGATTTCAGTTCACCGATCGCATGGGCAGGGAACGGTCGGTGTTCGGTGGCGCGGTACGCATCTATCCCGGCACCTCACGATGGTGGAAACCCGATAATTACCGTGAGGCACGACTCATGCTCGACCATCAGATCACCGGCAAGGCGTTCTGCAACGATGTCCGTGGTGCCGTCGCCCGACAGATCGCGATCGAACAGCAGGAGCAGAAGATCCGGCAGAATCAGATGGTGATGAACGCGAGCGCGGGCGGTCCAACGATGACCGGCGGCAGTGGCGATGTACCCGGCAACGCCGCCGGTGCCATGAATGCTCCAGAATCGGACACGGTGATCTCAGACAGCACGAACATCACGAACACGGAATCGTTCGCGGTCTCCGAAACGGAGAACGCGGAGGGCACGTTGATCACCGCCGCGATCCGCGACAAGGCGGACGGTCTGGTGCATCCGGTGTTGGAGGATCAGGCCGAGGAACTGGCCGAATATCTCACCGATCCCGAGCGTCGTATCCCCGTGGTGGTGGCCACACGAACGTCGACCACGCATCTGCCGGTGTTCGACACCGAGTCCCTGGCCCGGGAGCTGGAATCTACGGCCATCGTGTTTGAACTGGACAATGCCAAAACCGCGTGGAATCTTACCGCGGCGCTGCCACCCGACGCGCAGGTGTATGGCGGCATGCTGCGCGCCTATCCGCCGAATCTCGAATGGGTGGATGATCCGGGACTGCTGGGCGGCCCGTATGGCGGATTCACCGATGAGCAGCGCAGAATGCAACGCCGGCAGCTCATCGATGACACGGTGGGCATGCTGGCCCACGCCTACTCCACGAACGCACCCGCCGTTCCCGAGCATACGGTTCCGGTCACGGCCACGGTGATCGGCGTGTATCCGCAGCGCGGCATCGCCCGGCTGGCATCCGGTGACATGGCTTCGGTGACGCTGCCTCCGGAGGCGGACGGCATTCCCGCCGATCATGTGCTGGCACGCGGTCAGGTGATCCACGGCGAGTTCAATCCGCGTGATCGCATGATCTCCGGTCTTGCCATTCGTCCTGGCAAGGACGCGATCGCGGATTATGCGGATGGTGACACCGTGCTTGGTCGTGTTGACACCGTGCGCATGGATTATTGCATGGTGACGCTCTACCCCGGCATGAAGATTCTGGTGGAGGCCAGCGATGCGTTGGGCGATGCGTTCGACGAGCACGAGGATCTGCGTCTGCTGCTCGACCGCGGTACCGTGCTGTCCATGCTGATCGTGGCACGCGGCACCGATCAGAACGATTGGCTTGTCTCGTTCGTGGAGGCGGACAAGGATCATATCCGTCCCGCCCCGTCGCTGGTCGAGGGCGGCCCGCCCTGGCTGAGCCCGGAGGATCAGGGGGCGTTGAAGCCTGGCGCGGACGAGCGTCAGCGTGCCATCGTGATCGATGCCGACACCGATGTGCGTGATCTGATTCCGGAGGATGCCGGCGGCGAGGCCGCGGAGATGATCATGACGTTGGCCGCGCAGATCGGCGAGGAGCAGCGTGCGAATCGGAAGATGTCCACCGAACTGCATGATCTGCGTCGGCAGAACGCGTCCCTGCGTGAGGATGCCATCAGTCAGCGGCGTGCCCGCATCTATCAGGGGCAGCAGTATCGAACGTTGCGCGGTCTGTTCCGTAATGATCGGGAACGACTCGTCTTCGAGCGTGACCGGTTCACCATGTGGATTCGCGAGGCGTGGGCGCTACGGTTCCCTGCGGCCGACAAGCCGCATCGGCGTCTGCCGGATACGTGGGATTACACGTCGGCGTTCTTCGATTCGTTGGAGAAGACGCAGATCAATCGTGATCGTGTGGTGGACGCCGCCCTTGAGGTGCTGACCGGCATCGCGCAGCAGTCGAAGTCACGGCAATGCCACCGTCTGCGTACCGGGTCGGGCGCGGAGGCGCCGTTCCGTATCGGACCGCACGGCGAGAAGGTGTGGCGCATCTATCTTGATCAGGGGCATTCGGCCCGTCGTCTGCACTATTACGAGGATGCACGGGGACAATTCACGTTCGCGTTGGTCGGTGTGCACGACGACGATCTGCGGTAGCTGGATACCAACCAAATGCCACGAATCACTGCGAATATCAATTGAAATACAAGTTGGGCGATGAGATGATCATGCCGATCTCATCATCGCCCAATTGATATGTGGTATACGTGATGTGCGGTCGCGGTTGCGATCACCGTTCGATGATCACTGCCCGATGATCACTCCTCGATGCCCATGGCGGCAAGGCACCATGCGTTCTCGTAGGCGATCTCCTGCCAGCGCTTGTAGCGTCCGGTGACGCCGCCATGGCCGGCCTCCACCTCGATTTTCGCCACCGCATCGACCTCCACCTCGGGCTCCTGCAGACGGGCCAGCCACTTGAGCGGCTCCACATACAGCACGCGGGTGTCGTTCATCGACGTGGTGATGAACATGGCCGGGAACTGACGGGTGCCGAACTCCTGCTCGCGCTCGTCGGCGCTCTTTACGTTCTCGTACGGCGAATACTGCTTCATGTACCGATAGACCTCGGCGTTGTGCAGCGGATCGCCCCACTCATCCCATTCGGTCACGGTCAGCGGCAGCGATGTGTCGAGAATCGACGTGAGCGCGTCCACGAACGGCACGTCCGCCTCGATGCCCGCATACAGCTGCGGAGCCATGTTCGCCACCGCACCCATAAGCAGACCGCCGGCGGAACCGCCGTTCGCCACCGTACGCTTCGGATCGGCGATGCCGTTGCGCTGCAATGCGGCCGTCACGTCGATGAAATCGATGAACGTGTTCATCTTGTTGAGCTTGCGACCCTGCTCGTACCAGGCACGGCCCATCTCGCCGCCGCCGCGCACATGCGGTACCGCATACAGCACACCACGATCAAGCAGGCTCAGTCTCGGCACGGAGAAGCTCGGATCCGAGCTGATCTCGTACGCACCGTAGCCGGTGATGAACATCGGGGCCTCACGACGGTCATAGCGCGCCGACATGTCCTCCCACGAGAGAATCAGCTCACGCGGCGCTTCGATCAGCTCGTCGGTCAGCCCCTCCTTCGTGCCCTCAAGCGCCGGCACCAAACCACGACGCCACACCAGCGACACCGGCACATGCTCGCCGTCGCGCACACGCACCCACATGCGCTTCTCCGCGTAATCCGACGGATCGAAATCGCCCAGCACATGCGAGCGCTTGAGCAGCACATCGGTGTCGGTGACGGGATCGTATTCGTGCAGCTCGCCCGGCTGCGTATAACTCACCGTGGTGTAGCGGATGCGCGGCGCATCATACGACGGGTTGCCGCTCATACCGATCGAATACAGCTTGCCGGGCACACGCGGCACGATGCCGCCGAATCCCCACGGGCGTCCGGCGAGGAAATCCTCCTTGGCCGCGTACTTGGGCATCACGGCCAGCTGCGGCAGACTGTTCGCACGGTACGACAGCGCCACGAAGTTGCGATACATCGCGATGCCTTCGATGCGCAGACCCTGCACGCCCTGCAGAATCTCCGGATTATCGGAGATCTCACTGAGCGAACTGACCGACTCATACCGGATCGCGCGCGTGGCCGGCGTGAACTTGCGGCCCTGCGGCGGCTCGCAGCCCGCCGGCGAACCCTGCGCCACACGCATGCCCTCGCCAAGCGTGTACGGCGGCTTGTGCGCGCGCATGTCGATCACATCGATCTCGAAGTTGGGGTTCCTCACGTTGTGGATCACCAACGCCACCGGAATGTCACCGCCATCGTCCTCGAACCGGGCGAAGCTCACATCGTATTCCACGCCGGGCATACGCTCGATGAACGGCTGGAACTCGCCTTCCGGATCGGTCACCGGCAACATCAGCACCTCGGACGTGGTCTTGGAACTCGATTCGATGATGATCTGCTCCTCATCGAACGACGTTCCCACGCCCACCCAGAAGCGCTCGTCGGGCTCGTTGTACACCTGCACGTCCTGATCGGCGGGCGTGCCCACACGATGACGCCACACGCAATACGGACGCCAGGCGTCGTCCACGCGAGTGTAGAACAGCCACTTGCCGTCCGGCGTAATGCAGCCGCCGCCCGACACCTCCGTGATCACCTCGGGGAAATCCTCCCCGGTCTGCAGATCACGGACGCGCAGATCGTACCGTTCGTCGCCGGCCGTATCCACGCTGTACGCGAGATAACGGCCGTCATGGCTCAGATCAAGCCCGCCGACGCTGAAGAAATCATGCCCCTCGGACTCAGCGTTGCAATCGAACACGATCTCCTCGCCACCCAGCGCATCGCCACGCATGACGGACGCGCTGATCGACGGCGGATCCCAGTCATCTTCGCCGCGAATCGGCACCCTGCACTGGATGCCGTATTGCTTGCCCTCCTCGGTGCGTGTGAAATACCAGTAGCCGTTCATGCGCGTGGGCACCGACATATCGGTTTCCTGCACGCGGGTCTTGATCTCCTCGAACAGCGTGCCACGCAGCGTTTTCAAACCGGCCATGCGGCGCTCGCAATAGTCGTTCTCCTCGGCCACGAACTTCTGCACGCGTTCGGAATCCTTGTCGCGCATCCACTCGTACGGATCGTTGAACGTCTCCCCCTGCGCGTTGCGCAGCTTCGGCTCCTTCACCGCCTTGGGAGGCATCAGTCCGGTGATATCCGACCAAACATTGTCAACAGTCATAAATTTCAGTATCTCACTTAATTCGCAGGATTGTGACACTCACGTCCACGATAGGCTATGGGCGATCACCACGTATCAGGTCATGCCAGGCAACGGACATGACGGCTACAGAACTTACTTGAACAGGTTGCGCAGATACGGCAGCATCGTCTTCATCAGATTCACGCCGTTGAGGCCGTAGAACACCGGAACGTCGGTTACCGGTGTGGGCCGCGATGCGGTCACGCCCGTCACTCGCTGCAGCGGGCGGCCGGATTCGCCGGGAGACAGCTGGCGAATGCCGATGGCGATCACACGACCGGGGTATCGACGGGCGATCGTCGCATACGTGGTCGGGTCCTTCTGCCCGTCGTCGCCGATCAGGATGAACCGCATACGCGGGAAGTCGGCCATCAGCTGTTCCACGAACTCGAGCTTGTGCTGCACACCGGTCGGAATGAACGTCTTGGGACGCGGATCGAGGTCACGCAGCAACAGCGGGCCTTCGGGGAATCCATGCTCGTCGATGAAATGACGGATCGAACTCTCCACATTCCACGGCGACGTCGACAGGTAGAAGAACGGCGCATCGGGGAACTGCTCGCTCAGCTTCGAATAGAACACCGACATCGACGGCACGGACATGCGTTTGCTCGGGTTCAGGAACAGCATGTTGTATACGGCCCGCCACAGTTTGGGAACCTGCGTGACCATCACGGTGTCGTCCACGTCGGAGATGATGCCGACCTCCGCGTCGGCGGGGAACGTGTACAACGGCGCATGGCAGGGACGGCGTCCGTCCACCACATACGACACGTCATGCACACCGGGCGTCAGATCGCGTTCGGTGACCAGATCGAGATAGCCCTGCACATCGGAAATGGCGTATTCGCTGCTCTTGGCGCGACTGTTGTCCACGGCGTCATAGGCTTCGGAGACGCCCACCTGCACGGTGCGCAGTTCGGTGTTGTCGATGCTGATGCGCACGCGGATGCCAGCCGCGGGAACCATGAATGCATTGCGGATGCCACGCTGCACCAGACCGGACACGCGGTTGATCGGCGCGTACACGGTGCGGCAGATCAGTCGGGAGTAGGCACCGGTGCCATAGCCCACGTAGGGTTCCACGCGCGGGAACCAGCCCATGCGTTTCACGATGGTCGTGGAGATGCGACTCCACAGGCCGAACGTGTGGGTGATGACGCGACGTGTGATACGCACGGCGAACGGCTTGATGTCGATGCGCTCATAGCGGCCCGCCGCGTCGAAGTTTGAGCTGGCGGGCTGCGCGATGATCGGCTCCTCGGAGCCGGAAAGCTGATCGGAGCGCCCGGAGTCGGGTTCTCCGATCGTCTTGGTGACGTCAGTCATGGGCCACCTTGGCGTATTCGTCCGCGCTGAGCAGATCGGGTTCGTCATCGTCGAGTTCGATCTTGACCAGCCAGCCCTCACCATAGGGATCGGTGTCAACGACGCTGGGATCGTCGTACGCCTCGCGGTTGACGTACTTGACCTCTCCGGCCACCGGGCTGATCATCGGCGAAACCGCCTTGGAGGATTCAAGCTGCACGATCTCGTCGCCGGCCTCGACGCGGGTGCCGACCTCGGGCAGATCCACGAACACGAGATCGCCGATCTGGCTTGTGGCGAACTCGGTGATGCCGAGCACCGCCGGGTCCACGGAATCATCGACCCACACGTGATCGTCGGAGTAGAGCAGATGTTCCGGAACGGCGATGTCCGCGGCGATGTCGCTTGCGGTCATTTCAGTATTCTGTTCGTCTGTCATACTCCCAGCCTACCGTCAGGCGGTTACCATTCGGTCATTGTCATGAATCGGCATGAATCGACATGGCGTCAGCGGACGGCGGAGGTGGGGGTGCTGCCCACGACCTCGACCATGCCGCCGATCGGCAGGAAGTCGTACACCCACTTAGCATCGTCGGTGCTCATGTTGGTGCAGCCATGCGACTTCGGCGTACCGCTGGCGATGCCGGCGACGTTCCACGGTGCGGCGTGGAAGCCCTCACCTCCGTTGTAGTAGGTGATCCACTGCACGTTCGGCGTGACATAGTCCTCGCCGCGCATGGTCTGCGTCTGGTACTTCAGCGAGGCGAAGAACGTACCCGTATCGGTGGGGGTGCTGGTCTTGCCGGTGGAGACGTTGAAGGTCTTGACGAGCGTGGTGCCGTTATAGGCGTAGGCCTTCTGCTCGCTCAGGTTGATCACCATGTGCGGATCGCCGTTTTCGACGTCGTAGTTGACCTGACGGGACTTGGTCTCGTGCTTGGTCACCTTGACGTCGGCCTTGATCTCGCCGCCGGTGCCGTTCTGCAGGGCGGTGAGCACCTGGGTCGCGGTGTTGTCGGTGCCGGACACCTCCACGCCATCCACGCCCTTGACGCTGGTGGTGATCACCGTGCCCTTGCTGTTGACGACGTTCTCCTCGGCCACGGCATCCTGCTTGAGTTTGTCGGGCAGGGTGCTTGCCAGATAGGACTTGATGGCATCCTCGTCGTAGGTCAGTTCGATGGTGCCCTTGGTCGGATCGCCGGTGGTCTTGATCCACTTGGCGATCTCGGAGGAGGGAATCGTGAAGCTCTTGGATGCGCCGTTGCCGATCACGATGTCGGAGTCGATGCGCTTGTTCGCGGCGGCGGCCGCGTCGGTGGCGGTCTTGTCGCTGATCGGGGCGGACACGGTTTCGGTGTCGATGGTCACGACCTTGGTAGTGCCCGGATCGGTGGCGAGCGCGTTGACGGCATTGACCACGCCGTCGATCGTCGGCGATTCGCCGTCGCGCGCTTCGGTGGCGATGAACCGGTTGTCGTCGGCGTTGTATTCGACGTTGGCGTTGACCACGCGGGCGTCGTCGCCGATGAGCTTGTCGGACAGATAGGTGCTCATGGCGAGCTTGTCGGTGGAGGTGACGAGGCCGACCTCGCTCTTGGAGAACGGGTTGACGGTGGACAGCGCGTTGCTCTTGGTGGCGGCAAGCAGCTTATCCACGGTCTTGTTCACGTCGACGGTCACGCCGAGCTCGGACAGCGATGCGGTGGTGGACGCACCCTTGGTGGTGGTCACCTTCACGGAGGAGTTCTTCACAGCGTTGTCCACCGTGGTCTTCAGTTCATCGGCGGTCTGGCCGGCGACCGAAATGCCGCCGAGGGAGACTCCCGGAGCGGCCTTGTCCTTGAAGTAGTGCTGGCCGCCGAACACGTAGCCGGCGAACAGCACGACGAGTGCGGCGAGAATCGACAGCACGACGATGAGTGCCACCGGCTTCTTCCTGCGATGCTTGACTGCGATGACGGCATCATCGGGGTCGCCGGCCGCGGCGAAGGCCGCACGTCCGTTGTCCGTCGGCGGCACCGTGCCGCCGTTCACTGGAGCGAAGGGGGATGCCGTCGCTGCGGCCGCCGTGGCCGAGGGAGAGGACGCGCTGAAGTTCATAGGGGTGAATGCCACGGTGGATGCTCCAGCAGCGGCACCGGATGCCATGGGAACGCCGGGGTTGCCAAGCGGCATCATGGTGACGGTCTGCGCCTCGTCGGGCGACGGGGCCGCGGCTGTGGGGAAATCGAAGGCCGAGTCCCCGGCGGACCCTGTGTATCCGAAGTCCTTGTCGTCAGTCATAATCTTCCATTTCTCGCGATCGATTATCGCGTCTTGCAACGCTGTCCACTATACCCGTCGAAATGACAACGCCGTTATGAACAATCTATGATCAATCCCACACTCGTCCCGCAGTGAACAGAGCCGTATGGCATGGGCGAACACTTACGAAACGCTTGCTGAAGGGGGTATGGGAATCGGCTGACAGTTCATGTCAGCTGAGCGGCTGACCGTACCATTCCTCGATCATGTATCGGGCGATGGTGGCTTTGCCCGGCACCTCGATCCTGCCGGTGATCATGGCGTTGGTGAACTCGTCGTGGGTGAACCACTGTGCGTCGCCGGTCTCCTTATGATCCACGCGAATCTCCGTGCTCAGGGCACGCGCCTTGAACGCCATCATAAGCGACGACGGGAACGGCCACGGCTGGGATCCCAGATATTTCACCTCGCCGAGCGTGATGCCGGTCTCCTCCTTGGCCTCACGACGGGCGGCATGTTCAAGGTTCTCGCCGGCCTCCACGAATCCGGCCGATGCCGAGTAGAGGTTGTTCCGCCATGCGGTGTTGTGCTGCAGCAGCACGCGGTTGCTGCCATCGACGATCAGCGTGATCACCGCCGGTTCGATGCGGGGGAACAGGATGCGGTTGCCGTCGGATTCGTTGGTGCAGCGCTGGGCCCAGCCGGCGAGCGCCGGACGGACCTGCGAACCGCAGCACGGGCAGAATCGCTGACGGTCGTGCCAGATGCCCACGGTGACGGCGCTGGTGGCCAGTCCGGCGTCTCGGGCGCTGGCGTGTGGCGCGAATCCGCGCAGATCCACCCAGTCGAAGATCTCGGCCGCACGGGCGACGGGCGATGCCGTCGATCCGTCAAAGGCGTGATCGGCGCCGATTCGGGCGTCGTCGGGCACCGTCTGCACCGCCCGGGTGATGTCCAGTGCCACATAATGCGTTCCGCTGGCCGACTCGGTGCGGTCGGTGCCGAGGAACATCGCGACGATGCCGTTGCGACCGCGCACATCGTCGACCACATAGGATCCGGGTACGAGCGCGGGACGGATCTTCGCCGACTCAAGATCGACCTTGGCGCCCTGTCCCTTCGGCACGGCGATCAGACCGTGGTTGACGAGCATCACGCGCGTGGCCGGATCGGCGAGCAATGTGTCGATCAGCCCCTCCTCACCGCGGCGGTCCACCTCGTAGTCGATGGTGCCTTGGGCAAGCGGCAGGAACGGCAGCGTCTGCGTAAGCGCCAGCGGGGAGAACGCCGAGAAGTCAGCCATGATTGTCGTAGTTTCCTTTCGTGAATATCACATAGTGGACGCGCGATGCTGCACGTCGAGAATCGCGCGGGCCACCACATCGGGCTTTTCCACGCAGGTGAAGTGTCCGGCGTCATACACCGTGGTGAACGCGCATTCGGTGCCGGTCATCTTCTCCAGCATGAGACGCATGCGATCGGGGGCACTGGACGGATCGAGCGTGCCGGACACCAGACCGGCGGGTACGGTGATCTTCGCGAGCTGCGGCGTCTCGTCCGGTCGTCCCGCGGCCATGCGCTGACGCCATGCCACGCCTTCCGGATGCTGTTCGTTGATCCAGCGCGTGAACAGGTCGATGAACGCCGGCGACTTCTTGAAATCGGAATCGTCCGGCTGCGGCTGGGCGAAGTGCATGACCGGCTCCACGGTGTGCTCGGTCTCGCATACGTTCGCGATGCGCAGACGGTTGGCGCGGGCCTTCGGACCGTCGCCCTCGGACTTGGTGTCACACAGCACCACGCCGGCCACCACCTCGGGATGCAGACGGTGCACGGCAAGCGTGAGGTATCCGCCCATGGAGATGCCCACCCACACGGCCTTGGTATGACCGGTGGAGAGGAACTCCTGAACGAACGACTCCGCCATGCGGTCCATGGCCTCAGGGTAGGCGCCGTCGTCGGCCACCGGGCCGGTCTGCTCGGCGGAGGGCACCGGGCACTCGCCGGCACCGGGCATCTCCAGTCCGTACAGCGCGAACGGGCGATCCTGCTCGCCCTCGCTGATCGCGCACAGCACGGATGCGCATTCGTCCCACACCCGATGATCGATCGGGAATGCGTGCACCAACACCACCGGCACGCCCTGATCCGCACCGGCGGCGGGTTCGCGATACGTCGTCCGCAGAATCGTCATGGTCATGATCGTTCAAGTCCTTCCCTTGGCCGTTGATTCGTCGATATATGTCGTGTTGTCGTGTGATCGCACGCGGCCGTGCCGTCAGCCGGCCCAACCGATGGCACGACGGAGGATCTCGCCATGTCCGCCGGCCATCTGCGCCATGAAGTCGGGACGTCGCACCTCGGCCGGGTCCACCCATTCGACGTCCAGCGTCTCGTCCTGCGGCTTGCAGTCGCCGGCGATCGGCACCACATAGCACAACGTCACCGCGTGCTGACGGGGATCGTAGAATTCGGAAACGCCCGGCGTGGGGAAGAACTCCGCCACGGTGAACGGCTGGAGGCTCAGCGGCAGCAGCGGCAGGGCGATATCGCCCAGATCCTTGGCGATGTTACGGGCCACCGCCTCGCGCAACGATTCATGGAACAGCACACGACCGCAGATCAGCGTACGTTCGATCATGCCGTCGGACCCCATGTGCAGCAGCGTGCCCACCTTGGAGATGCGGCCGAAGTCGTCGGCGCGCACCGGGACCACCTCCACGTACACGATCGGCATCTTGCCGCGCAGATCATCGATCTCCGCAGAACTCAGCCATCCCGGAGGATTGCTGCCATCGGAGCCGCGAATGAAATCATCGGGAGTGATGTTGTCGAACTCGCCACGGCGACGCGAGGCGTCGTAGTCGCCCTCGTCGGGCACTTCGTCATTAAGAACCGGCATGCCCACCATTATCAGCCCGCCACATGACCTTTTCATGACGACGGCCTTTGCAAACGCGACACGAATCGTGGGAAATCACGCAACGTGGAACACCCGTCGACGATCCTGCGCCATGAGCTTACCCACTGTCGTGTCGCGGTCCGCTATGAGATGCTGGTAGCGATTTACCCATTGATGTGCGGTTGCGCGCGGTCTTCCATCACAGAAAGCGATGCGGACGCGACGCACGCGATAGGAGGACGATTATGGCGACCCATGAGCTGACCACCGAAAACTTCGAAGAGACGATCACCAAGAACCCGCTGGTGTTCATCGATTTCTGGGCCACGTGGTGCGGTCCGTGCCGTGCATTCGGCCCGACCTTTGAAAAGGCTTCGGAGACCCACGACGACGTGTACTTCGCCAAGGTGGATATCGACCAGCAGCAGGGTCTTGCCCAGGCGGCCGGCATCTCCGCGGTGCCCACGCTGATCGCGATCCGCAACGGCGAAGTGGTGTTCAAGCAGGCCGGCGCGCTGCGTCCTTCCGATCTCGAGACGCTGATCGGCAAGGTGAAGGAGCTGGAGGACGCTCCCAAGGCCGAGTAATGCGAGCTAGACGACGTAGGCCCAGTTAGTCCGGGTAACGTCCGACGTTCACATATCCCGACGCATATACCACTTCCGGTGTGGCGACACGGTGTACGCCGCACCGGAATTTTTTCCCTCGTCATAACCGATCGGTAGAATATGGAGGCAGTGTGAGCCTTATCGGTCGATCTAAGGAGATTCATGGCGAGTCATCGCAAACCGAAGGAATTTATCCTCAAACGCCTTACCAAACGTCAGTGGATGCGTATTGCAGCCGGAAGCGCGGCCGCGGCACTGCTGATCGGCGGCGGCATCGTCTCCCGTGACTTCTATCAGACGAACCCCACTCATGCGCAGCAGAGCATCTCCTCGTACTCCGCCACCAAGAGCGACGAGGTCAACGCGTTCAAGGCGGCATCCCGTGGCGACGCCCGCGGGTCCGACGCCAACACCGCCTATGTGAAGGTCGTCATCAACGGCGAATCCCGCCTGGTGCTGGGCACCGACTTCACCGACGTCAAGTCCGTGCTGGATCAGGGCAGCATCACCCTGGAGCCGGAGGATTCCGTCTCCCCCAGCCTTGACACCAAGGTCACCGAGTCGACCACCATCACCATCGAGCGTGCCGGCAGCACCATCGAGACCGCCGACACCGAGATTCCGTTCAACACCGTCGAGGAGAAGACCGACTCCCTGCCCGCAGGCACCACCAAGGTGAAGACCGAGGGCGAGGCCGGCGTGATGGAGGCCACGAACCTGGTCACCAAGTCCGGCGGCAACGTCGTCTCCAGCAACACGATCAGCTCCTACGTGAAGAAGGCCCCTGTGAACAAGGTGGTGCTTATCGGCACCGGCAGCACGGCCTCCTCCACGCCGAGCACGTCCAACAAGAGCGACGCCGGTTCGTCCGATTCGTCGTCCAACGACATCGGCACCACCATTCCTGCCAGCGACATGCAGCAGTGGGCACATGACTACCTGCTGTCCAACGGCTACACGGAAGCCGACTTCACCGGCATGGTGTACATCATCAACCACGAATCCGGTTGGAATGTGACGGCCACCAACGCATCCTCCGGCGCATACGGCCTGCCGCAGGCACTGCCCGGCAGCAAGATGGCTTCCGCCGGCGCCGACTGGAAGACCAACTACCAGACTCAGCTCAAGTGGTTCATCGGCTACTGCAACGACCGTTACGGCGGAATCCAGCAGGCCTACACGTATTGGTTGTCCCACCACAGCTACTGATACTGATGCGCTGATTCGCCGATCTGCCGATCGCAACCGACCGATCTCATACGTAATCCCCGCCCGGGCTGATCCGGACGGGGATTATTTGTATATGGGTATCGGCATTGGTATCAATGATTCCGAGATTACGACGAGTGCAGGGAGCGAACCCGAATCAACACTGCGGGTCCAGTCATTCCATGCAACGAACCCGCAGCGAAACAAGGGGCTTACTGCAGGTACAAATGGTCTGCATAACAAACCCGCAGTGAAGAAAGTACCTCACTGCGGGTTTCACACATCACCCCGACGAACCCGCAGTATGACAACCTCCACACTGCTGG
This sequence comes from Bifidobacterium tissieri, assembly GCF_002259645.1. Classification (GTDB taxonomy): domain Bacteria; phylum Actinomycetota; class Actinomycetes; order Actinomycetales; family Bifidobacteriaceae; genus Galliscardovia; species Galliscardovia tissieri. The sequence goes on along the minus strand of NZ_MWWV01000015.1, from coordinate 42,966 downwards.
TCAAAACGGTCTGCACAACAAACCCGCAGCGAAGGGCAACAGAGAAGCGGACTATGTGCGACTATGGGCATCGGGAACAATGCTGAAGGTGCGGGCGAGAAGTTGGGCGTTTCGGCGTTCGGATTGGAGTTCGCATGTATCCGGTTGGCTTGTTCCGTATGCGACCTCAGGCCGGCAAGGGCAGGGATACCCCCATTGCCTGGGATTGCGATGCGAAGAAGGAAGCCGACGCCTGCGAGAGCGGATTCGACGTCGGACAGGCCGGGCCGGTCACACCAGCCGGCGGCACGCCGACGATGCGAATAAGACCCCCGCTCTGCCCCTGCTCCTCGGCCGGCGTAAGGAAACGTGCTCGCCGCCTGCGACCCGGGCCTGAGCAATTCGGTGCGTGTCCGACATACGCGTGCGTCCGATGGGCACCGAGGCTCGGTTTCGATGCCCGTCTGGTGCATGCGTGCGTCGCATGAGCACGGTGGTTCTTCCCTGGTGCGTGTTCGACGCATGCGTGCGTCCGATGGGTATCGGAGATCGTCCCCGGTGCCTGTTGGTCGTATACGTGCGTCCGATGAGCACGAAGCTTCGCTCCCGGTGCCTGTTTGACGTACGTGTGCGTCCAATGGACACAGCGGACCGTCCCCGGTGCGTGTGTGTCACACGCGTGAGTCGGATAGGCACCGGGGCTTGTTCCCCGTGCTTGTTGGCCACACACATGCGTCGCAAGGAGCATTAGTCGTTGGGTGATGAGGGCTTATGGCCCCAACGACACGCCAACACACACGAATAAAACCCACGTTCCGACCCTTACCCCCCGATTATGAACCGATACCAGAGCATCGTGAAACAGAACCGAAAGAGGTGACAGAACGCCACGGCACAATACAAAAGGCTCCTGTCTGCCCGTAGGCAGAAGCAGGAGCCCTTGGCATCCCCAGTGGAGAGAAGAAAAAACACAGGGGAAGAATAAAACCGCCGGGAGGAGGGAAACCGTGCGCACTAGGCTATGCGCTGCCGACGGCGGTGTGAAAGCCGTGTACAACCATACGGCCTCCACGCACACCGACCGCACATAACCCGTGCAGACACAGCCATGCGAAAGTTCCCCCGGCGGAGTGGATCAGCCGAAGCGACCGGAGATGTAACGCTCGGCCTCTTCGTTCTGAGGATTGTGGAACATGGTGTCCGTGTCAGCGAAGTACTCAAGGTGACCAGGCTGACCGACGGCCTTCAGGTTGAAGAAGCCGGTGTAGTCGGCGATACGAGATGCCTGCTGCATGTTGTGGGTCACGATCACGATCGTGTAGTCGCCCTTGAGCTCGTTGATCAGATCCTCGACGGCCAGGGTCGAGATCGGGTCAAGAGCGGAGCAGGGCTCATCCATGAGCAGCACCTGCGGGTGCACGGCCACGGCGCGGGCGATGCACAGACGCTGCTGCTGACCACCGGACAGACCGATGCCGGGGTTGTCAAGACGATCCTTGACCTCTTCCCACAGGTTGGCACCACGCAGAGCCCACTCGACAAGCTCGTCAGCGTCGGACTTGCTGATCTTGCGGTTGTTCAGAGTCACACCGGAGAGCACGTTCTCACGAATGGACATCGTGGGGAACGGGTTCGGGCGCTGGAACACCATGCCGACGTCACGACGCACGGCCACGGGGTCAACGTCCGGAGCGTACAGGTTCTTGCCTTCGAGCAGAACCTCGCCCTTGCAGTGGGCGCCGGGAATGATCTCGTGCATGCGGTCGAGGGTGCGCAACACGGTGGACTTACCACAGCCGGAAGGTCCGATGAATGCGGTGACCTTGTTCGGCTCAATCTTCATGTTCACGTCTTCGACGGCGAGGAAGTTGCCGTAGTAGACGTTCAGATGGTTGACATCAATTCGCTGTCCCATTTGTTTTCCTTAACTTGATTCGTTCTATGCGGCGACTTACTGTTCCGTCTTCACGGCGAAGACCTTGGCGACCCAACGTCCGAGCAGGTTCAGCAGAAGCACGATGATGATCAGCACCAGAGCGGCGGCCCAGGCGCGTTCCATCGGGATGGTGGGCACGCAGCTGGCGTCGGCGGAAGCCGGGCAGGTCACGGAGAGCTTGCTGTACTCCTGGTAGACGAACACAGGGAGGGTGGTCATCTGTCCGCTGAACAGGTTGACGTTGGTGCTGGAGATGAAGCCAGCGGTCATAAGCAGAGGAGCGGTCTCACCGATGACTCGTGCGATTGCCAGAATCACACCGGAGACGATACCCGGAAGGGCGGTGCGGAGCACGATCTTGGTGATCGTACGCTGCTTGGTCACGCCCAGAGCGTAGGAGGCCTCGCGCAGATCGTGAGGCACGATCTTCAGCATTTCCTCACTGGTCTTGACCACGGTCGGGATCATCAGCAGCGACAATGCCACGGAACCTTCGAAACCGTTGATGGTACCGGGTCCGAAGAAGATCGTGAACATCGAGTATGCGAACAAACCGGCGACGATGGACGGGATACCACTCATGACGTCGACGAGCAGGGAGATCGACTGGGCGAGCTTGCCGCCGCGCTGTGCGTATTCCACAAGGTAGACGGCGCACATCAGACCGATCGGGATGGAGATGACCATGGCACCGAGCGTGATCTCCAGCGTACCGATGATGGCGTGGAGCACACCACCGTAGCCACCGGACGGAGTCGGGTTACCACCGATGACGCCCGTCATGTTGAAGGTGAGGAAGTTGATGTTCAGGCGCTTGATACCGTTGAACAGCGTGGTCCAAAGCACGGAGATCAGCGGGATCAGGGCGATGATGAAGGCCACGTAGATGAGGCCCTGCATGATGATGTCCTTGCGCTTACGAGCCTCGATGAACGAGCGCGTAGGAGCAAGCTTGTCGAAGTCAGGCTGCTTGACCTTGCTGAATTCGGTGGGGTTTGCGGAAGTCATCACACGCTCGCTTTCTCAGTGATCTTACGGGCGATGAAGTTGACCAGGAAGGTGATGATGAACAGCACCAGACCGGTTCCGATCAGCGTGGAGACGCCCAAATCGTTGGCTTCAGGATACTGCGCGGCGATGTTTGCAGCGATCGTCTGGCTCTGGGAAGCCTGCAGCAGCTTGACAGAGTAGGTGAGGCCAGGGGACAGAATCATGAGGACTGCCATCGTCTCACCAAGTGCACGACCAAGGCCGAGCATGGAGGCGGACACGACACCGGACTTGCCGAACGGAATGACGGCGAGCTTGATCATCTCCCACTTGGTGGCACCCAGAGCGAGAGCGGCTTCCTGCTGCAGACGCGGAGCCTGCTGGAAGATATCGCGCGACACGGAGGTGATGATCGGCAGGATCATGACGGCGAGCACCACGGCGACCGTGGCGACCGTACGAGCCGGGCTGGCGGCAGGACCCTCGAAGATCGGAATCCAACCGAGGTAGGTGGCCACCCAGTTCCAGAAGGGGCCAATGGCCGGGACCAGAATCAGACCACCCCAAAGACCGTAGATAACGGAGGGGATGGCGGCCAGCAGATCGACGACGGAGCTCAGCACCACAGCCACCTGCTTCGGCGCGTAGTGCGAGATGAACAGTGCGATGCCCACGGCGATGAAGAAGGCGATGATCAGTGCCAGAGCTGCGACGAGGACTGTACCGAACACAAGCGGTCCGACGTACTGCCAGAAGTTGTGCGCCTTTCCACCGGTGAACGATTCCACGGTGGCGGCGTTGGCGGACTGATCTCCGCCGATGAGGGGCCACGCACGGAACAGCAGGAACAGAGCCACTGCTGCGAGCGCGACGAGGATCAGAATACCGGCGGCGTAGGCGAAGAACTTGAAGACCTTATCTCCGGTCTTTCCAGTGTTCTCCTGAACTACCGCTTTGTCTTGCGAACTCACGGGTTCTCCTTACACAAAGTAGTGGTCGGATCTAGACCCGACAAAGCCGCAGTGCTTCTCGCTTCAGGCGGAAACACCGCGGCCTGATCGGATTTGGATTCCTGGACTCAGTTACCGATTATTCGGTTCACTCGGTCTTGATGGCGTCGATGGACTTGGTGATCTTGGCGCGCATCGTGTCGGACAGCGGAGCGGAACCGGCGTTCTTGGCGGCCACGTCCTGACCATCCTTGCTCACCACGTAGGTCAGCCAGGACTTCACGAACTTGGCGGTGTTGGCGTCCTTGTAGGCCGGGCAGGCGATGTCGTAGGAGACCAGCACCAGCGGGTAGGCGCCGTCGGCGGTGGTGTTGTGGTCGAGCTTGACAACCACGCGGTTCTCACCAGTGGCGGACTCGTCGAGCGGGGAGGCGTCGACGACCTTGGAGGCGGCTTCAGCCGAGTACGGCACGTACTTCTCGCCGACCTTCAGGGCAACGGTGCCGAGGTCGCCGGCCTGGGAGGCATCGGCGTAGCCGATGGTGCCGTCGGCCTGCTTGACGGTGCTGATGACACCGGAGGTGCCCTTACCACCCTGACCGACTTCGTTCGGCCAGTTCTCGCTCAGGTCGTAGGTCCAGGAGCTCGGAGCGGCATCCTTGAGGTAGCTGACGAAGTTCTGGGTGGTGCCGGACTTATCGGAACGGTGGACCACGGTGATGGCGGTGTCAGGCAGAGTGACCTTCGGGTTCTGCTTGGCGATGGCCTCGTCGTTCCACTTGGTGATCTTGCCGTCGAAGATCTTGGCGACGGTGTCAGCGTCCATGTTCAGGTGCTTGTCCTGACCGGAGATGCCGTTGAGGTTGAAGACCACGGCGATCGGGGAGATGTAGGCCGGGATGTCGAAGGCGGTGGTGTTGTCAGCGCACACGGCCTTGGACTTGTCGACCTGCTCGCTGGTCAGGGAGGCGTCGGAGCCAGCCCATGCGGTGGCACCGGTGAGGAAGGTGGTGACACCAGCGCCGGAGCCGACCGGGTTGTAGGCGATCTTGGCGTCGGGGTTGGTGGCCTGGTAGGAAGCGATCCAAGCTTCGACGGCGCTCTGCTGGGAGGAGGCGCCGGCACCCTGGAAGTCGCCGGAGATCTTCTCGGCGGAGCTGGAGGAGCTGGATCCGTTGCTGGAGCCGGAGGTGTTGTCACCGCAGGCCGCCAGAGAGGCGAGCATGGCCAGACCGGACACGACGGCCACGGAACGCATAAGAATGTTCTTTCGCATAACTATTCCCTCTTGTATCCTTTTCCGTCGCGAACATCGGAGAACCGTAATTAACCGAATTCGCAACCGCGTGCCGCCTTCAGGTTGTTGTCATTGGCAAAACACGCTTTTTCATGACAATTCAAGACTATGAGAGAGTTGGAGAGCCCAAGACCAAAGTCGGTGAACGGAAAGTGAACTTGTGCTGATATCTGCTTTCTACATCGTTTGGATGTAGATTGTGTAGCTTCCGATAACGTACGCTGGGTAAAGTTCTGACGTTTGCATGGTGAATCTCAGGTATCAACCCGACGATGTATGCTGTCTGTGCCTGAGTAAGTTGCCTTTGGTCGCAAAGCCACGGGCAAATCAACACGAGAGGGAGTCAATCACATGACCCGCATACTGGTCGTCGAAGACGAGGAATCCTACCGGGAGCCCCTGGTCTATCAGTTCACCCATGAAGGCTATGACGTGGTGGCGGCAGCCACCGGGGAAGAGGGCCTTGAGCTGTTCACCAAGGGCGGTGTGGATCTGGTGCTGCTCGACCTTATGCTCCCCGGTCTGGACGGCACGTCACTGTGCCGCAGGATCCGCGAACAGAGCCGCGTGCCGATCATCATGCTGACGGCGAAAAGCTCGGAGATCGACAAGGTCGTGGGGCTGGAGATCGGCGCGGACGACTATGTGACCAAGCCGTATTCGTTCCGCGAGCTGCTGGCCCGTGTACGTGCGGTGCTGCGTCGCGCGCCCGGCAGCGCGGATGGCTCCGATTCCGCCGACGACGACATTCCGCTGGTGTGCGGACCGATCCGTATGCAGGTGGGACAGCATGCGGTGACGGTGCATGGCGAGAACGCCTTCTTCCCGCTCAAGGAGTTCGAGCTGCTCGAATACCTGATGCAGAACAAGGGCCGTGTGCTTACCCGCCATCAGCTGATCGACCGCGTGTGGGGTTCGGATTACGTTGGCGACACCAAGACGCTGGACGTGCACATCAAGCGTGTGCGTTCCAAGATCGAGGAGGATCCTGCCCATCCGCACTACATCACCACCGTGCGCGGTCTTGGCTACAAGATCGACGAGCCGGCGGAGTAGTACGAGACGGTTTGTAGAACAATCTTCGTAGGATTCCGTAGATTCCGTCGGAATCCGTAGATATGAATCCGCATGTGAATCCGCATAGATGAAACGCTCCGGCTTCCCGATAGGTATCGTACCGATTCAGGAAGCCGGAGCGTTTCATATGCACAGGCATGCGATATGAGTCTGCGAATGCGCGCGAAGTAACGCACGGAAGTCACATGTGGCGGGACCCGGCTTACCATGTCCTGACAAAAACTGCCGAAGCCACCGGACTCACCAAAGCCACTAGGCCTACAGACATCTGGGCCTGCTAAGCATCGTCGGCGCTACCGGGTCTACCGGGCCTCACCGACCAAGTCCCGTTCAGCGTCGTCCTCGGCATCAACGGCGTCCGCGCTGTCCGTAACGTTCACACCGTCCGCGGCATCCTGCTTCACCGCGTTCTCCTCCGCCTGTGATTGACGGGATTGATGCTCATCCTCGGGCAGATCATCGTCGTTGGACTGATCTTCCGCCTTGGGCAGATCGATGGTGAACGTGGAGCCCTCCCCCGGCCGGGACCATACGGAGATCGTACCGCCGGCGTCCTGCACGACGTGCTTGGTGATGGCGAGGCCTAGACCAGTGCCGCCCGTGGCACGGGAGCGTGCCGGATCGACGCGATAGAACCGTTCGAAGATGCGCTTCTGCGCGTCGGCGGGAATGCCGATGCCCTGGTCGACGACGCGGATCTGCACACGGCCGTTCTTCCGCACGCTGACGCCGACATGCGTATTCTCCGGCGAATAATGGATGGCGTTCTCCACCAGATTCTTCACTGCTGTCTTGAGTGAATCGGCGTCGCCGTTGACGATGATGTCGTCGTCGAGCGATGTGTCAGGCTGCCCGTCCGCGGTGTATTCGGCGCTCGTGCCTTCGTCATCGTCGCCGAAGTACATGCGGATATCGATGTGCTTGGCGGCGGCCTGCACTTCGTTTTCGGACACGGCCTCGCGAACGATCTTCGGCACGGATACCGGCTCGCTGTCCGCGGCGGCGAGTCCCTTGTCATCCTGCACCTTCTGCAGGGCGATGAGCTTCTGCACAAGTTCGGTCAGGCGTTCGGACTCCTTGGAGATCCTTCCGGAGAAGTAGCGTACGGCGTCCGGATCGTCGGCGGCGCTGGAGACGGTTTCGGCGAGCAGCGATATCGCGCCGGCAGGGGTCTTGAGCTCGTGCGACACGTTGGTGACGAAGTCGCGGCGCATCTGCTCGAAATGCCGTTTCTCGCTGACGTCCTCAAGAAAGATCACATACAGTTCATTGGCGCCGCCGGCGTTGGCGATATCCATGCCGAACGTGACGGACAATGGTTCGATGGTGGCGATATGTCCGATACGCACCTGCAGATACACGTTCGACTGGTCGGTGATACGCCCGGACGGCGATACCGCAGTCACTTCGATCTCACGGTCGCGGATCTCCCCATCGGCGGCCACCTGCGCAAGCAGATCACGGATCTCCCCCGAGATCAGATGACCGTCACGCACGACGTCGAGATTATCCAGTCGAGGACTGGCGTACCGCACGTCGCCAAGCCCGTCGACGATGATGGCACCGCTGCGCAGCGTCTTCAGCAGATTGCGTGACGCCTCGTCGGCGGACACTCCCCTGCCGTAGAGCGACTTCGGAATGGCGTTCTGTTCGCTGGCATGACGTGTCTGGGCACGCTCCTCGCCGGACATCACGCCGTACCGCCATGCCAGAATGATGAGCACAAGCGCGATCACAGCCATGATCACTACGGCGACAACCACTGCCGTCACGGAATCCGACATCGTCCGTCCTGTTCTCCTTGCGCAGGCGCATACACCCGCCGTCGATCGTTTTTCGTCTACCACATTATGGACGGACCACAGACGACACAACGCTCCAAGCGGACGGACGGTATACCAAACATGGACGTCGGATGAATTTTGCAGCGATATCGGCGTGTCATCGCGCGACATTCACATCGAATGCCGAATGCCCCGAGTCAGTTCCTCCCCATGAAGGTGAGCACCACCAACGTCACGTTGAGCACGATGATCAGCGCGGCCACAAGCATGAAGATCACATGCTTGACGGGCCCATCCGCCCATTGGCCCATAAGCTGGCGATCGTGCGTATAGCGCATGAGCGGAATGATAGCGAACGGGATGCCGATCGAAAGGATCACCTGACCCACCACCAACGCGAACGTGGGGTTCGAACTGAACCAGAGGATCACAAGGGCCGGCACGAGCGTGATGATGCGGCATGCCCACATCGGCGCATCCACGTGCAACAGGCCGTGCATGATCTCCTGACCGGCGTAGGTGCCCACCGATGTGCTTGACAGACTGGAAGCGAGCAGGCCGATCGAGAAGATCGTGCCGATGACCGGTCCGAGCACCTGCACCACCGCATGCTGGGCACCTTCGATCGTGTCGGTGCCGGACATGCCATGCAGACTGTTCGCGGCGAGTAGCAGCAACGCCAGATTCACGGTGCCGGCGAGCAGTAGCGCCCATACCACGTCGATCTTGGTGCCGAACAGCTCGCGACGGATGTCGGGGCGCTCCTTGCGCCCCTCGTAATGGTCATTGACCAGCGTGGAATGCAGGTAGATCGCGTGCGGCATCACCGTCGCCCCCAGCATGGAGCTGGCCATGAGCACCGAGTCCGACCCGTTGAAGTGCGGGACCAGACCGCCGAGCACCTTGGATGGAGCCGGCGGCTCGATGAACAGTCCGGCGATGAAACCGAATGTGATGACGAGCAGCAGCGCCACGATGAGCTTCTCGAACAGATTCTGGCTCCTGCCCTGGAACCGCAGCAGCACGGTGGAGACCGCGCCGATGATGCACCCGCCGACGAACATCGGCAGACCGAACAGCAGATTGAGGGCGATCGCCCCGCCGATCACCTCGGCCAGATCGGTGGCGATGGCGATCACCTCGGCCTGCGCGAAGAACAGCAGTCGTCCTCCCGGGTTCATGCGATTGCCCAGCAGCGCGGGCAGCGACTGGCCGGTCACGATGCCCAGTTTGGCGGATTGGTACTGGATGAGCACGCTCATCGCATTGGCGAGCACCAGCACCCAGACGAGCAGGAATCCATACCGTGCGCCCGAGGTGATGTTGGCGGCCACGTTGCCCGGATCCACATAGGCCACGGCCGCCACGAAGGCCGGCCCGATGATGGCCGACAGCTTGGTCTTGGCCCCGGTGTGCGGGGTGGCCAGCTTCGGTACGCTGCGCATGTGCTGGCGGTGGGGTCTGCCGCTGGCGGCGAGCACCGCCGCCTCATCAGGATCCACGAACCCGGAATCCACGGGTTCGGAGCCACTGTCATGTTCATTGCGTTCGTGATTATCGGACGGCTGTCGACCGTTCAGCGTCTGATTCGATTGATTGCGATCGTCCATGTTCGTACGTTCCCCATCATTCATACTCACAGCGCCGTTATAACACCTTCACGTATCGGGTGGCGAACCGACTCGTCGATCAGGCACGATTTCAGCGGTCGGGCACGGCCTGTCCCGGACATTCGGCGAGCGTCTTGAGCATGGCGTTCTTCTCCGCCGTGGTCACACTCAGCCCATACTTGGCCTTGACACCGATCTGTCGGGCCACGTACGCGCAGTCGTACGACGCGTTCGGCGGCAGCCAGACCGACGCGTCGGCATCGCCCTTCTCCACGTTAGCCGGACCGTCGACGGCCAGCAGATTGTACGGATCGTTGCTGAACTCGTATCGCTTCTTCGTGTCCCACGAGTCCGCGCCGGACTTCCACGCGTTGTTGAGCGCCACCACATGATCGATCTGCACGGCGGCGCTGGTGGTCTGACCGCGTTTGAAGGTGATGGTCCTGCCGGTGTAGGGATCGTCGAGCGTGCCGGATTCGACCTTACACCGTTCGGCGTTCGCATAGGTGACGTTCTTCAGATCGCGGGCAAGCGTATCGTTGCGCGAATCGCAACCGTTGCCGTCGGGATCGTATTGGCGGAAGCCGAATGCGTCACGCTGGTAGGTGCTCGACGGCTTGCGATCGTCGACCACAGCAAGCGTGGCCAGCGTGTCCGCGGCGCTGCCGGTCGCCGTGTATTCACCGGTCGCCCGCCCCACGGTCACGCTCACCTGCGGCAGCAGCAGTCCGGCGCTGATCCCGATCACGACGGCCAACACCACGAGGATCGCCAGCCGTTCCAACGGTGACGATCCTCGGAATGCGCGTCTGCGACGTTTGGCCATGCGATCAGCTGTAGGAGAAGGTACGTGGATCGTGGCCGGCGCGCGTCGGGCCGTCGAGCGCGTCGATGGCCGCATGCTCCTCCGCAGTGAGCGCGAAGTCGAACAGCGAGCCGTTCTCGATCTGACGTTCGCGATGCACGGACTTGGGGATGATGATCGTGCCGTTCTCGATATGCCAGCGCAGAATCACCTGGGCGTGGCTGACGCCATGCGCCTCGGCGATGCGGGCGATCACGCCGTCGCCGGCGTTGAGATCGGCACCGCGCGCGATCGGCGAGTACGCCTCCACGGCGATGCCGTGCGCCTTGCAGAACGCGGTCACCTCACGCTGCTGCCAGGTGGGGTGCAGTTCGATCTGATCGACGGCGGGCCACTCCCCCGTCTCCTCGTGCAGGCGTTCCAGATGCTCGGGCAGGAAGTTGCAGACGCCGAGCGTGCGCACACGACCCTCGTCGCGCAGACGCGTGAACGCGCGCCACACGTCGGCGCTGCGCCAGTCGAACGGCGTGGGCCAGTGGATCATGTACATGTCCACGTAGTCCGTGCGCAACAGACCGATCTGACGGTCGAACGCCGTGAGCGCGGAGTCGTATCCCTGCTCGGAGTCACGGAGCTTGGTGGTGATCCACACCTGCTCGCGCTTGCTGCCATGCGCGTATCCGGACGCTTCCAGCGCCTGTCCCACACCGCCCTCGTTGCCATAGCCGGCCGCTGTGTCGATGTGACGGTAGCCCACTTCGAGTGCGGATTTGACGACCGGCGCGGTGGCGTCGTCGTCAATGCGCAGCACGCCCAGTCCGATCTGCGGAATGGCCGCGCCGTTGGACAACGTGATGTTCGGAATCGGTCCAAATCCCATAGGTGCTCCTTGCTCGTCAGACGATATCCATCTTCCTGCCATGATAGAACGACCGGTTTCGGCCTACTCGCGGATCGGCCGGCCCGTCTTCTCCGCCGTTGTCGCCGTTTCCGTTGCCGACGTTTCTGTTGCGGCCGGGCCGACCTGCAGCACGCGATCGGCGATGCGCATGGCGGATTCGCGGTGGGAGACGAGCATCACGGCCGGTCCGTCCGTGGTGGCAAGCGCGTCGATGGACCGTAGGATCACGGCCTCGTTGAGTGCGTCGAGGCGGCTCGTCGGCTCGTCGAACAGCACCAGATCGGCGCGGCGCAGGAACACGCGGGCCAGTCCGATGCGCTGGCGCTCGCCTTCGGAGAGACGGTCGCCCAGCTCGCCCACGGCGGTGTCGAGTCCGTCCGGCAGCGAGTCGATGAGGTCGGTCACGCTTGCGCGACGGCAGGCGTCGGTCAATGCCTCTTCGCTGGCGTTCGGATCGGCCAGCAGCAGGTTCTCGCGGATCGTGCCGTCGAACAGGTAGGTCTCCTGGGCGAGCATGGTCTGTACGCGACGGCGATGATGCGCGTCCACGTCACGCAGATCGGTGCCGGACATGCGTACCGTGCCGGTGTTCGGGTCCCAGTACCGCATGAGCAGCTTGAGCATGGTGGACTTGCCGGCACCGGAGCGCCCCTGCACGCCGAGCACGCCCGTGCGCGGCACGTTCAGCGAGGCGTCGGTCAGGATCGTCGTATCCGTTCCGGGGTAGGCGAAGGTGACATGGTCGAGCGTCATGCCGGTGTAGTCCGGGGTTGCGGTACCGCGTTCCTCGACGGCCGGAGCCTCGTCCATGAGGGCGAACAGGCGACGTGCCGAGGCGAACGTCTGGGTCAGGCTGGCCGGCAGGGCGCTCAGTGCGAGCGTGGGGCCGAACGAGCTGGAGATCAGCGTGATGGCGACGATCGAGTTCGGCACGCTGAGCGAGTCGGCGAACGCGAGCGACAACGCGATGGCCGCGGCGATCACGGTGAACAGTTCGACCAGCACACCACCGAGGCCGGCGAATACGCCGTTGGCGCGGCTGAGTCGTCCGCGACGGTTCCACAACGCCATGGTGCGTTCGGTGATCGAAGCCACGCGGTGCTCGCCCTGGTTGAAGCGGATGGTCTCGTCCATGCCGCGCATGCCGTCGAGCACATAGTCGTCAAGTTCGGCCGAGGTCTTGCGAATCTGCGCGCCAAGCGGCGTCACGCGCGCGGCGAACAGTCGGGGCAATGCCACGCCTACCGTCAGGTGGGCGACGATGAGCAGCAGGGCGAACCACGGGTTCAGTCCGGCCAGCAGCGCGGCGAACACGATCGAGGTGACGACGGCGATGACCACCGGGGAGATGGTGTGGGCGAAGAAGATCTCCAGCAGTTCCACGTCGGTGGTGATCAGGGCCACCAGATCGCCCTTGCCATGTCCGGCGAGTTTGGCCGGGGCAAGACGTCGCAGCGCGCCGAACGCCTTGTCGCGGAACAGGGCGAGCAGGCGGAATGCCACGTTGTGGTTCATGAACTGTTCCACGTAGCGCATGGCGCCACGGACCACCGCGCACACCGCCAGTCCGATCGTGGCAGGGACGACGCCGATGCCCCAGACGGGGTGGCCGGCAAGCGCGAACAGGCCGATCACACCGAACGTGGGCAGCAGGGTCGCCGCCAGATGGCCGATCACGCCGCAAACGACGGCTGCGGTCATGAATCCGGCGAGCGGTCGGGCCTGACCGAGCAGTCGGCGGATCAGGCCCATTGTGGACATCGTCGTGCCGTTCGTGGACGGCGACGAGGACTGGGTGGAATCAACGGATGCGGCATCGTCGACGTCGGTGGCGTTGCCATCAGCATGCGTGAGGTTCGCGTCGCGTACGGCGGCGGCACCGCGATCCCCAATGTTTTCCACCGCGCTTTGCGTGCGGAACAGTCGTTCGTATTCGCCGGCTGCCGCCATGAGTTCGGCGTGCGTACCGGTTTCGACGACCGTGCCGTGGTCGAACACGACCACGTGGTTGGCGTCCACGGCGTTGGCCATGCGGTGGGTGATCATGATCACGGTCTTGCCGGATGCGGCGAGATCGTGGATCGCGTCGAGGATCAGGCGCTCGCTTTCGGCGTCCACGTTGCTGGTGGCCTCGTCGAACACGGTGATGGCCGAATCGTGCAGTAGGCCGCGGGCCAGCGCGATGCGCTGCTTCTGTCCGCCGGAGAGGTTGGACGCGCCTTCATCGATGCGCATGTCGAGCCCGTCCGGCTGTTCGCGGACGAAGTCGGCCACGCGGGCGAGTTCGAGCGCATGCCACAGGTCGTCGTCGGTGGCATCGGGGGCGGCCATGAGCAGGTTGTTCCGTAGGGTGTCGTGGAACAGGTGGCTGGTGGCGGAGACGATGGTCACGCCGGCAAGCAGTGAATCCAGGGAGGCGTCGCGCAGTTCGACGGACGTGCCGTCGTCCTTGCCGTCCTTGCCGGGAGCGACCCCGCGCAGGGCGATGGAGCCGGTGTAGCCGGTGAGCCGTCCGGCGATCAGACCGGCGGCGGTGGATTTGCCGGAGCCGCTCACGCCCACGATCGCGGTCAGTTCGCCGGGACGGGCGGTGAACGACACATCGCGCAGGGCTTCGGTGTCGTCCGCGTAGCGGAATCCCACGCCGTCGAATCGCACGGTCACGGCGTCGACAGGCATGACGCCGTTGCCGTGATCAGGTTCGGGGGTGTCGAGCAGGTCGAGGATCTTGCGGCTGGAGGTCATGCCGTTCATGGCCACATGGAAGTAGGAGCCGAGCTGACGCAGCGGGATGAAGAAGTCGGCGGACAGCAGCACGATGAGCAGCACGGCGCCCAGGTCCACGCCGTACGTGGCGTACTGCCACAGGGCCACGCCGATGCCGGCGGCCGCGCCACCGTACGCCACCAGGTCCATGACGGACAGCGAGCGCAACTGGATCTGCAGCACGTTCATGGTCATGACGCGGAATTCCTCGGCGCGCGTGTTCATGGTGTGGTGGGCGCGTTCGTCGGCGTCGAAGTTCTTGAGGGTTTCAAGGCCCTGCAGGTCGTCGAGGAACGTGGCACCGAGATCGGTGTACTTGCCCCAGTATTTCTTGAAGACACGGGCGGCGCTCATGGCGACGAGTCCGACGATGAACACGATGAGCGGCGCGCAGACGAGCAGTGTGACGGCGGCCGGCAGGTTCACGGGCAGCAGCACGACGAACAGGGTGATGGGGGCGAGCACGCTGTAGAACAGCTGGGGCAGGAACAGGTCGAAAAAGGTTTGCACCTGTTCGACGCCTTCGCCGGCGAGCTGCACCACGTTGGAGGTGCGGACGGTGGATGAGTACGCGGGTCCGAGGGCGTGCATCTTGCGGATCATCTTCTGACGCAGCGCGAGCTTGACCTTTTCGGCGGCGAGGAAGCCCAGATGCGTGGCACCGCGCGTGGCCGCATAGCGGATCGCGGCGATGATCACGAACGCGATGAGGTATGGGACGGCTTCGTTCGGCGTCATGCCAAGATGAAGATCGGCGAGTCCGGGCGCGGGCGCACAGCCGCCGTTCGGATCAATCTGACAGCTGGCCGGCACGGGACGGTGTGGATCGGCCGCGGTGAGCAGATCGAACAGGAATAGGACGAGCGTGACGGCGAACGCGACGTTGGCCATCAGCGTGACCCACAGCAGCGCCGCCTTGCCGGCGACGAGTCGTCCGACCCCCGGCACTATGGAAAACAGACGTTTGTCGAACATATCTCCCCTGTTGCCTCCCTTTATCTACGTGTCTATATGTCATGGATGATTCATGATGCCGACGGTCACGACGGTTCACGCGACGGACACGGGCAGCCTTTCCACGGTAGCGTGATTCGGATGATTACGGAAGGGTGCACATTCAGCTCTACGCGGGTTTTCACGGATGTTGATTACGTCACATCGGCAGTACGCGGGCATGCGCGGGTCGCGAAATATCGTCACTTGGACTGCAATCACAATGTTCATAATCGTTGTAATTCGAGGCGTGTCGTCAGTTATAGAAATATAATTTGCAAAAGTTTTTTACATAAGGTACTGTTAGTGCCATCACAGCAACGAGGCAACAACGAGGAGGTGATCCGCCATGATGAGGTTCTTCGACGATGCAGCGTGCACGGCGGTACAGCTCCGCCACCGCCGCGAGCGGCTCGTCCGCCGTCAGACGCATCTGTAGTCGGCACAACACGACGACCGATCGGACAATCGGCGTCAAACTGCATACACCCTTCTGTTTCACGTGAAACATCTCTTGTATCCCCATGGCGACACAATGCAGCATCAGCCATGAACGGACATCCCCTCACAACAACAATCGACAATCAGCATTCGCGGCATGGAAGCCGCGCACCTCCCGCAGGTATGACAGCGGGAAGAAGATGGAAGGCAACAATCATGAAGGCTCTTGTTCTCACCGGCGTCAAGCAGTTCGAAATCCAGGATCTGCCCACCCCCGAAATCGCCCCGAACGAAGTGCTCATCAACACCGCATACGCCGGCGTATGCGGCACCGACCACGACCTGTACGCAGGCCGCCCCGGCTCCGCAGCCGCCGTGCCGCCGATCGTGCTCGGCCATGAGAACTCCGGCGTCGTGGCCGCCATCGGCGACGAGGTCACCAACGTCAAGCCCGGCGACCGTGTGGCCGTCGACCCGAACATCTACTGCGGACAGTGCGAGTTCTGCCTCACCCAGCGCCCCGAACTGTGCGATCATCTGAGCGCCGTCGGCGTGACCCGCGACGGTGGCCTCGCCGAACAGTTCACCGCCCCCGCCACCGTGGTCTACAAGCTGCCCGACACCGTGAGTCTGCGCGACGCCGCCGCCATCGAGCCCGTCTCCTGCGGCGTGCACGGCCTTGACCTGCTCGACCTGCGCCCCTACCAGAAGGCGCTCGTGATCGGCGACGGCTTCATGGGCCAGATCTTCGTGCAGCTACTCCAGGCCTACGGTGTGCACCAGGTGGACCTCGCCGGCATCTTCGACGAGAAGCTCCAGCGCAACAAGGACCTCTTCGGCGTCACCAACATCTACAACACCACCCGCGAGCAGATCCCCGCCGACACCTACGACGTGGTCATCGAAGCCGTAGGACTGCCCGCCACCCAGGCGCAGGCCGTGGCCGCCACCAAGAAGGGCGCACAGGTCCTCATGTTCGGCGTGGGCCCGCAGGAGGCGCACTTCGAAATGAACACCTACGACATCTACAAGAAGCAGCTCACCATCCAGGGCTCCTTCATCAACCCGCTCACCTTCAAGGACGCCATCGCCCTCGTCTCCACCGGCAAGATGAACATCGGCGCGCTGATCAGCCATGAGATCGAGCTGGAGCAGGTGCAGGACTTCCTCGAGGGGAAGTTCACTGGGGTGTCGAAGGCCGTGGTGAAGGTCGGCAAGTAGGGTTCGGCTCGGCCCTCCCCTTGGTCGCGGGGGAGGCGGTGTACGTTTCGCGATACACTCAT
Organism: Bifidobacterium tissieri; assembly: GCF_002259645.1. Lineage (GTDB taxonomy): Bacteria > Actinomycetota > Actinomycetes > Actinomycetales > Bifidobacteriaceae > Galliscardovia > Galliscardovia tissieri. The sequence goes on along the minus strand of NZ_MWWV01000015.1, from coordinate 26,154 downwards.
GGCCGTTCGGCCTCACTCCGGGGGTTTGTTTTGCAAAGCATAACAAACCCCCTCCGTTGACTACGATCGCGAAACATATACCGCCTCCCCCGCTCAGGTTGAGCGAATACTTGGCCTGGAGGGCATGTTGGTGGCAGCGCCTGTGGCGCTGCCACCAACAACAATGACTGTGACGCCGGAAGTTCCCGGCGGATTCATGCTTTTGGACAATGATGAAAAATAGGACCGCGACGAGGCGGTTGTTAGGTGGATTGTTATGATTAAGGCGATTGAAAAGTTTGGAATCCCCCGAGCGTTGTTGCTGGGGTTCCTGGCGGTGGCCATCTTCATGACGGGCGACGGCTTTGAGCTGACGTTCCTGTCGAAGTACATGGTCGATCAGGGATTCACGGCGGCGCAAGCGTCCGGACTGGTCACCGTGTACGGTCTGTTCGCGGCACTCGGCGGATGGACGGCCGGCGTGCTCGCCGAGATGTTCGGCGCACGTCGGGTCATGATGTTCGGCGCCTGCTGGTGGATCGGCGTGCATCTGGTCTTCCTCGCCGTGGCACTGCCCAGCGGCATCTACCCGCTCATCCTCGGCGTCTACGCGATCCGCGGCATCGGCTATCCGCTGTTCATCTACAGCTTCGTGGTGCTCATGGCCCAGTACATCGCCCCCGCAAGGCTCGCCAGCGCCACCGGCTTCTTCTGGACCTGCTTCTCGCTGGGCATCGGCGTGTTCGGCGCCTACCTGCCGAGCTTCATCATGCCGCACTTCGGCGAATACAAGACCTTCTGGTTCGCACTGCCGTTCTCGATCGTCGGCACGATCATGTGCTTCTTCTGCGTCCCGAAGAACAAGGTGGTCAAGGGCGAGGGCCTGAGCCGCGCCGAACAGCTCAAGGAACTGGCCGAAGGCGCCACCATCCTGTTCACCAACCGCAAGATCGCCATCTGCGCCGTCATCCGCATCATCAACAACCTGCTGCTGTACGGATTCCCGGTGATCATGCCGCTGTACCTGTGCACCACGAAATACGGTGGCATCAACATCTTCAAAACCGAGGAATGGATGCGCATCTGGGGATTCGTGTTCGTCGTCACCCTGATCTTCAACACGTTCTGGGGCTGGTTCATGGACCGTTTCGGCTGGATCTGGCCGATGCGCTGGTTCGGTTGCGGCGTGCTCGCCGTCGGATCCGTGCTCTTCTACTACATGCCGCGCTGGTTCGGCCCGAACACCCTGATGATGATCGTCGCCTCGATCGTGGTGGGCATCGGCACCTGCGCCTTCTCCTGCCTGCCCACGGTAATGACGCTTGAGGCCCCCGGCAAGCAGGGCGCGGCACTGTCCGCATACAACCTGGCCGCCGGACTCACCACCTTCGTCGGTCCCGGCATCGCCACCCTCCTGCTGCCGACCATCGGCATCGAAGGCATCTGCTGGACGTACGCCGGACTGTACGTGCTGGCGTTCCTCCTCACGCTCACCCTGCACCCGAAGCAGCCCGGCTTCGACGAGAAGGGCCATCGCATCCCCGGCGCCAAGACGCTCGGCGACGCGCTCATGGAGGAGCAGGAGCAGATCGAACTCGTCGCCACCGCCAAGGCGTGATCGAATCAGCCTCCACGCACACCAGTCGCCCCATCAATCAACATGACATCGACATCAAGGAGACATCATCATGGCCAAGACAATGACCGCATTCACCACTGATTTCCAGCATTCCGGCATGCCCGCCAAGGATCTTGACGAGACTATCGAGTTCTACACCAAGGTGCTCGGATTCGAGCTCGCCGGCCTGTTCCACAACGGCGAAAACCGTTGCGCGTTCCTGCGCTACGGCCACCTGACCATCGAAACCTGGGAAGGCGATCCCGCGCCGATGGAAACCGGTGCGATCAACCACTGGGCGTTCGACACCCCGGACATCGAGGCCGCGTTCGCCAACGCCAAGGAGCTCGGACTGCGGTTCAAGGACACCGAGATCCAGTCCATCTCCTCGTTCTGGAACAACGGCATCCGCTTCTTCAACATCTACGGCCCCAACAACGAAACCATCGAATTCTGCCAGATCGTGTGACGTTCCCGAACAAGGGATAGGGGAAGATATGCAAACGGGCCGGACTGGTCATACACCGTCCGGCCCGTTTGTATCCGTCAGCGGATGACGAGATACATCAGCATGGCGGTCACGATGACCACCAGACCGATGACGATCACTGCGATCAGCCCAGTACGCACACCGAACATACGCCCCTGTTTCGGGTTCTTCGGATCGACGTCACGGCCGCTTTCCAACAGCATGGAAAACGCGCCGAACGCCACCAGCAACGATCCCATGACGATCAGCACCATCAGGGCGCGAGTGGGGAACGACAGGCCATCGCCGAGCTGGATCGAGGCGATGACGAACGAGATGATGCCGGCGAAGAAGCCGATGAACTCCAGCATGTCGATGCGTTCGTTGTCGAAACGCCGGCCGAGCTCATCCATCTTGTCGTCAAGTTCGCGGGCACGGGCCCGCTGCGCATCCTGCGCATCATCGATGACCGCCGACAGCGAGCGCATGTTCGACAGCATATTGCACGTGTTGCGCGCGTCGAAGATCTCATTCATCTCGGTCACGTACGTGCTGCCCTTGATCGTGGTCGTCTGCGCGGCATCACTGGACTCACTCCACGCGTTGTATCGCGCGTTCTCCAGATCCACGGCCTGGGAGAACTCGCTCTGCGCCTCACCATACCGGCCGAGGCATGCGAGAATTCGTCCGTAGCTCACATGGAAGATCGGATGCCATCCGTCCCTCGGACGCTTCTCGAAGTCGTCCAGAAGACGCTCAAGCGACTGACGATCATCCTCGTCGGGCATCTGCCGGCCCGAGGAGATAAGCTCATGCTCCACGCGGTCCAGAATCTGCTCGGTATAGGTGTTGAGAAAACCGATATGGTCCGGGGCCGTGTCGAGGGCGCGGCGGGCAGCCGCCTCGGCCCCCTGCTCGTCACCGCCATACAGGCAGAACATGGACAGCGCGTACTGGTAGAGCGAGAACCCGCCAAGACACGGACGCAGCAACGGCACGAACCGCCGCCAGTAGAGCAACCGCTGATCGGAGTCGAACTCACACCGGTGGAACCACTCGAATGCGATGAAGAACGGGACCAGCAGCGCGGGATCGTTCTTGTGCCGGGCACTGACGTCCAGTACGGAATCACTGATATCAATGGCCTCGGCACGCGTGAACGTCCCATGTTCGATCACGTCCTCGCGCAGATACCGTTCGAATTCGGGATCATCGGGCGAGACATCGGCAAGATGATCGTAGATGCCGCGCAGGCGTTCGATCACATCGTCGGAAACCGGGAATTCGGATCGTGCGAGTTCATGCAGCAGCGCGTCGGCTCCGGGGAACGTCGCCACGTCATCATGGTGATCGTTATGCCCGACAGTGGGATTGCCGCATTCCGCAGTGGAATTGTCAGCCATTGATGGAACCTCCACTCATGCACTCATATAATCGCATCACTCATATAATCGCAATTGACATTCAGTGTATCCCCGCCATGCGCGGTCCAAGGAAAGGCGACGTCGATGAAGCCCATCGTGGCGTTGATGATGCAGTATTCGGAGACGGTTCCGGGAGCGTTCGACATTGATCCCGGATATCTGCGGCTGGTGGAGTTCGCCGGGGCCAACGTGCTGACCGTGGACCCGTCCGATGACGATCGCTATCTTGCCGACATGCTCGACCGCGCTGACGGCCTGCTGATTCCCGGCGGCAACGACATCAATCCGGATCTGTATGGCGGCCGTCATCTGCCGGGGATGGACGAACCGGTTCCGTTGCGCGATCATGCGGAGGCGACGTTGCTGAGGGCCGCCTACGAACGGCATATGCCCTATCTTGGCGTGTGCCGCGGCCTGCAGATGATGTGCGTGCTGGCGGGCGGCAACCTCTACCAGCAGATCGCCGACGATATTCCGGGTGCTCTGGATCACTGGCAGAAGCAGCCATTCGATCAGCCGAGCCATACGGTGACCGTGCTGCCGGACACTCCCCTGCACGGCATTCTCGGATGCGACGGCATCATGGTCAACAGCGTGCATCATCAGGCCGTGCATGAACCGGGCGAGGGCGTGGTCGTGCAGGCGAGCGCGCCCGACGGTGTTATCGAGTCCGCGTATCGGCCGGATCGTGAGTTCTTCATGGCCGTGCAGTGGCATCCCGAGCAGACGCCGGACGACGAACCAAGCCATCGTCTGGCGACGGCGTTCGTGGATGCCTGCCGCACGTATCGGCGAAACCGCGATCGCGGATAGGCGCGGGGAAGGCGCTCACTCGCCGTCGTTGCGGATGCCAAATGGGATGTGCACGGCGGGGATGTTGAGATCGGGGTTCTCCAGATTCATCATGTCGTCATCGAAGAAGATGTGGGGCTGCACCTCGTTGAGGAACGGCGTCTTGCTGAGCCCGCCGAGGAAGAACGCCTCGTCCACGGTCAGCCCCTTCTCCTCCAGCGTACGGATGGCACGCTCGTGGGCCGGCGCACTGCGGGCGGTCATCAGATACACGCGCAGCGACGGCTTGTCCGGCAACGTGCTTTCACGTGCCGCCCGCTGCAACGCGTTCAGTCCCTTGAGCAGTCGTTCGAGCGGCCCGTTCTCCAACGGCCGGTCCGCGTTCATCAGCTCATGGTCGCCGTACACTTCCGTCGCGTGTTCGGGATCGTTCCGACGGGCCTGCTGGAACACCCGCTCGGACGAGTCGCCGGCCAGCACACCGTCGAAGTCGAACGCCACCCGCAGCTCATTGTCATCATCAAGCTGGTGCGATCGACGACGGAACGGCAATACCAGACCGGCGGGCAGCCCCTTGTCCACGGCGCTTTTGACCTCGTCGGCGTTCGCGGACAGAAACAGCGACATATTGAACTCGCGCATCAGCGGAAACGTGGACATCCCGCTGCGGAACACCGCCCTCGTGATGTCGAGATCATGGGCGCGGATGCTATTCATAATGCGCAGTCCGGTACGCGGACTGTTGCGTGACAGCACCACCACCTCAACGCCCTCGTCGGGATCGTCGAACAGCCGGTTGAACCGGAGCAGACGCGAGACGAACGGGAACGCAGTGCCCGGGGCGAGCGTCTCGTCGACACGGCTTTTCTGATAATCCTCGTACTGTGCCACGCCGTCGTTGCGATAGACGTCGTTGGCCTCCTCAAGGTCGAACAACGCCCTGGATGAGACACCGATCACCAGCGCCTTCCGTGACAGATCCGCCATCGCATCCCCTTCCGTGTCGCGATCATACGCACCGTGACCATGTCTGTCGTGATCATGCCTACCGTTCCCGTGCATACCGTTTTCATTGTACGGACGCGGCCCACGGCCGTTTGTACCATTCCACAACGTCGCGGCGGCAAGTTCATATCCCCCGACAATGCGCACCCGACTACGGCACCGTAACATAAAAGAGGACATAGGCATACCCGTACGCCGATCGTCTGATCGACGACATGAATTCGAGGCATGATGAAGGAATACACGGAACCCGGAACCATCGAGGTTCGCGACGACGAAACCCTCTACTCGCTGCTCACCGAACGCATCGACCGTACTGGCGAGGACACGGTGATCGCCAGCCGCAAGACCGGCCCCGGCGCCTGGTCCGACGTCACCACCGGCGAATTCCACCGCCTGGTTCGCGCGTGCGCCAAGGGATTCATGGCGTTCGGCATCCGCAAGGGCGACGCGGTGACCCTGTTCTCCAGCACCCGCTACGAGTGGGGCGTGCTCGACTTCGCGCTGGCCGCCATCGGCGCGGTGAACGTGCCGATCTACGACACCGACTCCGCCGCGCAGGCCAAGCGCATTCTCAACGACTCCGACGTGCGGATCGCCATCGCCGACGATCAGGAGCGGTTCGACCGCCTGCAGTCGGTGGTGAACGACTGTCCAAAGCTGGACCGCATCCTCATGCTCGACGCGAACGCGATGGGCGCGCTCGAAGGACTGGGCGTCACCGTGGGCGACGACGAGCTCGACGAGCGCATCGCCTCGGTTGGAGCCGACGATCTCGCCACGATCGTGTACACGTCCGGTTCCACGGGAGCGCCGAAGGGTGCCGAACTGACGCACCGCAACTTCCTGAGCATCGTGCGCGCCGGCTATGTGTGCATGAAGGAGATGATCTGCGACGGGCATCCGCGACTCCTGCTGTTCCTGCCCCTCGCCCACTGCTTCGCCCGCTACATCCAGTACTGCTCGATCGGTTCCGACGACGGCGTGGTCGGCTATCTGCCGGATACGCGCTCGCTGCTGCCCGACCTGCGTAGCTTCAAGCCCACGTATCTGCTGGGTGTGCCGCGCGTGTTCGAAAAGGTGTACAACGCGGCCTCCCGCAAGGCCGGCATGGGTATGAGGGGCCGGATGTTCGCCAAGGCCGCCGAGGCCGCCCGCGACTGGTCGCGCACCGCGCAGGAGGGCCGTCACCACACGTTGCGGCAGATCTCCGAGCACGCGATGTATGAGTCGACCGTGTACCGCACGGTACGCAGCGCGCTCGGACCGAACATCAAGTACGTGGCCTGCGGCGGCGCGCCGCTGAACCCGGATCTGGCGCACTTCTTCGCCGGCATCGGCCTGCCGATGATCCAGGGCTACGGCATGACGGAGACCGCGGCGCCGTTCACCGTCACCCGTGTGGACGACAACCGCATCGGCACGGTGGGACGCTGCGCGCCCGGCTCGTCGGTGCGCATCAGCGACGACGGCGAGGTGCAGGTCAAGGGTGCGAACGTGTTCCGCGGCTACCACAATCTGCCGGAGAAGACGGCCGAGGCGTTCACCGAGGACGGCTGGCTGCGCACCGGCGATCTAGGTTCGCTGGACGACGACGGCACGCTGACCATCACCGGCCGTGCGAAGGACATCATCATCACCGCCGGCGGCAAGAACGTCTCCCCCATTCCGATGGAGGAGACGATCAACGACTGCCCGATCGTGGAGCACGCCGTGGTGATCGGCGACGGCCGCCCGTTCATCGCCGCACTGATCACGCTTGACCCGGAGGGACTTGCCGTATGGCTGCCCGCACACGGTTTGCAGGCCGATATGCCGCTGGAGGAGGCCGCCGCGAACAAGACGGTACGCGACGAGATCCAGCTGTTCGTGGACAAGGCGAACTCGCAGGTGTCGCGTGCCGAATCGGTGCGTAAGTTCGTGGTGCTGCCCGAACGGTTCACGCAGGACAATGGATGCCTAACCCCGTCGCTCAAGGTGGTGCGTCCGAAGGTGAACACCGTGTTCGCCGATGTGATCGACGACGAGGTCTACGCAGGCAAGAAGTAACGGACGGCACCGCGGAAAAGAACGGAGAAGACCACGGCCGCGTATCATCCCCGATTCGGAGCGATACGCGATCGTGGTCTTCCGGTTTTTGCACGCCGGGTCCGAAGACATGTGTCACCGGTCCCGGCAGGTCTTGGTTAGAACGACGTCCATCCGCCGTCGGAGGCGATTGTCTCCGCGGTGAGGAACGAGGCGTCGTCGGAGACGAGGAACAGCATCACGGATGCCTGCTCGTCCGGTTCGGCCTCGCGGTCGATCAGCGAGCGCCGCTTCAGGCCCGCCATAGAGTTGGCCTCCTTGGGGTCCATGCCGGCGGCGATCGCCTGCTCGCGGTGGCGCTTGACGTACTCGTAGGCGGCCTTGGTCAGCGGCGTGGTCGTACCCGCCGGGTTGATCGAGTTGACGCGGATGCCCTTGCTGGCGTAGTCGATGGCCACGTTCTTGGTCAGGCCGTTCACCGCATGCTTGGATGCGCTGTACGGCAGGTTGCCGGGCAGACCGGTCAGGCCGGCGATCGACGAGACGTTGAGGATCACGCCGCCGTGGTTCTCCTTGAGGAATTCGATGATCTCGTACTTGCAGCTGAAGAACACCGAGTAGAAGTTGTTGGCCATGGTATGGTCCAACTGCTCCTTGGTGACGTCGACGATGCGGCCGGGCTGGCCCATGATGCCGGCATTGTTGATGGCGATGTCGAGCCGGCCGAATGTGCTGACGGCCAGCTCCACCATGTCACGGCAGGTGCTTTCCTCGGAGACGTCGCCGTGCAGGAACACAGCTTCTGCCCCGAGTTCCCTGACCCGGCGGAGGATGTCCTCGCCCTCCTTTTCGAGCTTGTCGACCAGAACGAGCTTGGCACCCTCCTGTGCTGCGCGCAGGGCGGTGGCTTCACCGATGCCCAGAGCGGCACCGGTGAGGATCATCACCTTGCCGTCGAAGCGGCCTTCGATTGGTTTCTTCATCGCTTTCCTCGATTCGGTTTCCTCGGGATGGATCAGTGCTCGTCTCCGGCGCGCAGGGAGTCGGAGAGCTTGCGGCGACGCAGCGCGAACATCATGGCGGCCACGACGGCGAGCACGACCATGACGGCGACGATGGTGCCGATGGCGGCACCGGTGGAGGCCAGCTGGCTGCCATCGGATGCGTTCGGCGTGGAGGACGACGGGGTGGTCGCCTTCTTGCCGGTGGTGGTCGGCGTGCTGGTCTTGTCGAGCTTGGACGGGGTGCCGTTGTTGGTGGTGGGCGGGTTCTTGGTCCACCAGGTCGGGATGACCACGTTGCCGTGGTTGTCGCGGTTCACAATGATGGTGTTGCCATTGCCGTTATTGTTCCCGTTATTGTTCAGGCTTCCGTTGCCGTTGTTGTTGCCGTTGCCGTTGCCGTTGCCGTTGTTGTTGCCGTTGCCATTGCCATTGCCATTGCCGTGGTCAATGGGGGACAGCAGCGCCACGAGCGTGGTGTCGGCCGTGGAGTACACGCCGGTCAGGTCGGCGTCGTAGCTGCGACCGCACTCGTCGGCCCAGCCGACGATCTCATAGCCGGCGGGAGCCGACAGCTTGGTGTTGAACGGCACGTAAACCTTCTTGCCGTCCTTGAAGTCCTTGGACTCCTCGTGCACCTTCTTGCCGGTGGCCGGATCGTAGACCACGAACGTGTAGGTGTGGGACTTGGCGTTGTTGTCGCCGGGCTTGTCCGGGTTCCCCGGCTTATCGGGCTTGGTGCCGGGCTCGCCGTTCACCGGGTCGAGACGGTCGGCGGCCTTGTACAGCAGATCGTAGGCCACGTTCACGCGAGCGGTGCCGGAGTTGGCATCGGCAAGCACCTCCTCGGCGTGGGCGAGACGCTGCTGGAAGATCGTCTTGTGCAGATTGTCCTGGTACTTGGACAGGTCGATCGCCTTGTCCTTGTCCACCTCGGCCTGCAGACGGGCGCGCTCCTCGCTGGTGGCGGGGATGGACGTGACGGCCGCGTCACCGTTCTGGTTGGCAGATGAAAAATCGAACAGCTGGGACAGGTCGAAGTACTGGTTCGACTGCTCGCCCGACTGTTCCGTCGTCTGATTCTGGGTCTGCTCCGCCGCGGCATCACCGTCGGCGGCGAATGCGGCTCCGTTCACCGGCACCAGCATCGCCAGACCGGCGACGGCACCAATGAGAGCCCTACTCCACTTGCTCATTTCCATTCTCCTTAGTGTTGGGAAACACAACTGAACACCAATACCGACGGCCGTTCACCACATGTCGTGACTGTTCGACCGCCAGCCCACGGCGTCTGCAGAACAGCGGGTCGCATGCGCGTATCGCGGCACAGTCCGCGAGCCCGAGCCCTGTGTATTTGCCGTAAGCCTCCTTGAGCGTCCACAGCATGATCGTCCGTTCGGCGAGCATGTCGGGGTCCGCTTCGACGTCGTCCATGACGACGGAATGATCCGACGAAATCGGATCACGCAGCTCCCCACGCTGGCGGGGAGAAAAACAATGGCGCAGCACACCTGCGGTGGGGCGGCGCACCGACTCCACGTCGATGCCCACACGTCCTCCCCGATGCACGGCGCATGCGATCAGACCGTCGGCATGCGATATGCTGACCGCCCATGTCCGCGATTCCGACTCCGCGCCGGAAATCGCGCCCGTACCGGAAACCACATACGGCCGGCCATGCGCATCCTTGCGGATCACCGCATGATCGTCGCCGCTCATCGCGCGCACGAGACGCAGGGCCAGCGCATGGGCATGATCGGACAGCATCCTCCCGTAGGCGATGCTGTCGATCCCCTGTCGTAGACCCACGGTCTCCAACGCAATGCTCATGCGGTACCGCCCTTTGTCGCATCCACCGCGCCAACGCCGTCCGTGCCAGCCGCATCCACGGCGGCGTCGCTTCCGGCACCCTGCATGGCGATCTCATACGGCAGATCGTCAGGCGTCTGCAGACGCATGGCCGACGCGCGACCGTGCGCGACCGTGGCGATCTGGTCAATCGTCCGATCCGGGTTTTTCGCCACCTCGTCGAGGAACGCAAGCATGAACCGGTGGAAACGACGGATCGACTCCGGATCCACATAGCCCACGATGTACTCGTAGTTCACCCACAGGTCGCCGCTGGCGTCGAGCGGCATGATGCTCACGTACAACGGCATCGCGTTCGCGCCGTTCGGACGGCGGCGGAACCGGAACCGCACCGGCAGGCTGCCGTCGAAATACGGCTGGAACGTGGTGCTGACGCTCGTATAGCCCCGGCACGCCTTGAGCCCGAAGTTCGCCCGCAGCACGTCGAGAATGTCGGCGGTGGCCACGTTCGCACGACGGTAGGCGTCCATCTGCTCGTGCATCAGGATCTCGCAGGCGTCGGCGAACGACGTGGAACCGGGAATCACCGTACGCAGCGCCACCGCGTTCACCATGGTGCCGCCGGCACGCTTCTGCGCGAGCGTGGCGCGACGGGCCACCGCGTTCATGAACATCACGTCGTCGGTGCCGGACATACGGCTCAGGAACGTACGCAACGCAATGAAATACGGGATCTGCATGGGCAGATGCTCGCGCTCGCAATAGTCGCGCATGGCTGACACGAGCGAACGGTCGATGCGATAATCCACCATGCCACCCTTGGTCTGCCACAACCGCAGCGTCACGCCGTAGCGCTCGCCCCTGATGAACTCCTTGCCCTTCAGGCCATTGACCGAGGTGAACTGCGGTTCGACGGAGAAATGCTTCCTCCACCACTCCACCTGACGCTTGTAGCGCTCGCCCTTCTGCTGCGCGAAGTCGGCCTTGTAGGCGGGCAGCGGCGAATACGGTTCGTCCGGCAACGCGGTGCCGTTGCACAGCGCCTGGTAAATGGCGAACGTGTATGTCAGGCAGCCCATGAGCGAGTAGGCGTCAAACACCACGTGGCTCACGCAGTAGTACAGGCTGACCCGGTCGTTGTCGCGACGGATGATCCGCACGCGATACAGCTGTGTGTCATTGCCGCCGTTCGGGAACGGCGTGGCACCGATCTCGTCACAGTAGCGCTCCACGTCGCGCTGCGAGCGCCCGCGCATGTCCACCAGTTCGATGTCGTGCGGCACGTCGGTGGCGAAGTACTGCATCGGACGCTTGTCGACAAGGTGGATGCGCACCGCGTTCGACGGGATGCGCATCATCGCCAAGTACACGGCCTGCACCAGACGATGTTCGTCGATCTTGTCGTACAGGTCCACCAGGCTGCAGACGTTGACGATCTGCTTTCGGAAGCTGAACTTGAGGTTGTAGAACATCAGGTTCTGCGACTGCGTGAGCGGATAGTACCGCACCGAATCGATCACGCGGCTTCCCATGCCGTCCGGATCGTTCACGCCGTCGGTGTCATTCACACCATTCGGACTATCTACGCTGTTGTCGTGATTGTTCTCCGTCATCGGGACTCCTCTCTTCTACTCCACGCTCTTGAGTGATTCGACCATCGGAATACGCACCAGCTTGGGATACATGACCACCATCACGATGATGGAGAACAGCAGGGTGAGCAGGAACGACCACACGTAGCTCCACGGGGAAATCATGTAGCCGAAGGTCACATCCTTCTGTTCGATGGATTGCATGATCAGCCGGTGCAGACCACTGCCGATGAGCAAGCCCAGCACCGCGCCCATGATGGTGAGCAGCAGATTCTCGCGGTAGATGTACATGGCCACCTCGCCGCGTTTGAATCCAAGCACCTTGATCGTGGCGATCTCGCGAATGCGTTCCGACACGTTGATGTTCGTCAGGTTGTACAGCACGACGAACGCCAGCAGGGCCGCGCACACGATGATCAGCAGCACGATGCTGCTCATCGCCTTGATCTGATCGGTGAACTCCTCCGCCACCTTCGTGTACGACGTCACCGACGCCACGCCGTCGCTGTTCTGCAACGCCTTGACCAGGTTGTCCTCCTGCCGGGCCGTCACCTTGTCGCTGAACTTGACCAGCAGCGTGTTCGGCGGCAGTTCCTCGAGGAAGTACTTGGCATACGATTTCTGCGTCATGTACGCGTAGTGGAATACATAGTTCTCGGTGACGCCGGTGACGGGGATCCGCTTGGTCATGCCGCCCGAATCGCGTACTGCAACGGTGTCGCCGGCACTGACGCCAAGGTTCTTGGCGAGCTTCTGGGTGAGCACGATACCGTCGTCGGTCAGATGGATCGGCTTGCCTGTCGTCGGATCGTCCAGACGGATATAGTCGGTGAACGAGTCGGGCTTGTTGACCGCGTAGATCGCCAGCGTCTCGTCGTCGCCGCCGTTACTGATGCTCACGCTGCCTACGCCGGCCCGCGTATACGACTTGACCGACGGATTGCCGTCAAGCGCACCGTAGACGTCGGCCACCTGCGCGTCCGTCGCGGTCTGGTCGAGCGACACCGACATGTCGTAGGCGAACACCTGACCGTACTGCTTGGCCACCACGGAACCGATCGTGTCGTTCATGCCCAGACCTGCCACCAACAGACCGGTGCAGCCCATGATGCCGACGATCGTCATGATGAGACGACGCTTGTACCGGAACAGGTTGCGCACCGTCACCTTCTGCGAGAAGTTGAGCAGCTTCCACAACGCCGGAATGCGTTCCAACAGGATGCGTTTGCCGATCTTCGGCGCCTTCGGACGCATCAGCGCAGCCGCCTGGCTGTTGAGCTCGTTGCGGCAGGTGAGATACGACACCAGCGCCATCGCACCCACCGTGATCAGCAGGCTGATCAGCACGATGAACGGATGGAATCCATGCACCAGCGCGGGCTGGCGGTACATCGCCGCCCACGCCTTGTACACCGACTCCGGGAACGTCCACACGCCCACGATCGCGCCGATCACACCGCCGACGGCGCTCGCCGCCACCACGTACAGCACGTACTTCATGGCGATCGCATTGTTTTGGTAGCCGAGCGCCTTGTAGGTACCGATCACGCCACGCTGCTCGCTGACCATGCGGGCCATCGTGGTCATGCACACCAGCACGGCCACGAGGATGAAGAACACGGGGATGATCTGCGAAATCGCATCCACACGGTCCACGGTGTTCTTATAGCTGACGAAACCGGCGTTCGCGTTGCGGTCGAGCACATACCATGTGGGGTTGTTCAGGCTGTCGATCCGGTACTTCGCGGCGATCAGCTTCTCCTTGGCGTCGTCAAGCTGCTGCGCACCGTCATCCTTCTGCGTTTCGAAGTCGGCCTTGCTCTTCTGGTACTCGGACTTGCCCTGATCGAGCTTGGCCTTGGCGTCGGCGAACTGTTTGCTCGCGTTGGCGTCGGCCTGGGCGAGCTGCTTCTTGGCCGCCTCGAGCTGGGCCTCGCCCTGCTCATACTCCTTCTGCGCCTGCGCGAGCTGATCCTTGCCGTCCTGCAACTGGGCGGCGGCCGAGTCAAACGCACCCTGCACCGAACCCTGCAGCTGCTGCACACCCTGCGTGGTCTGGTCGAGCGCGGTCTTCTGCTGCGACAGCTGATCGTACATCTTCTGGTACGAGTCGATGATCGGCTTCATCTGCTGCTGCTGATCCGGCGGCAGCTTCGACATCTGATCGTTGAGGTTCTTGAGGTTGCCGCTCATCGAATCCATCTGCTGCTGCATCCACTGGGTCATGGCCGTGGCCTGACCCATCTGCTGGTTCAGACTGTCATACTGCTGCTTCAGACTGTCGTAGGCCTGTTGGCCGGCATCCACCTGAGCCTGACCGGACTCGATCTGCTGCTTGGCGGAGTCGAGCTGCTGCTGTCCGTTCTGGATCTGCAGTTGCGCGTTCTGCTTCTTGAGCTCGTAGTTCTCCTTGGAACCGTCGAGCTTGGCATCGCCGCTCGCCAGCTGGGCGTTCGCATCGTCGAGCTTGTCCTGCGCGTCGGCGATCTGCTGGTCGTACTCGGCCTTCTTCTTGTCGTATTCGGCCTGCGACTGCTGAAGCTTCTGCTGAGCGGCGTCACGAACCTCGTTGCCGCGCTCGCGCGCACGGTCGGAACCGATGTTGTTGAGCGCGTCCTCGGTCTTGCCGACGAGCTTGTCGTACTTGGCGTCGAAGGCGTTAAGCTCCTTGGCTCCCTTGACGGTCACGGACGCCTGCGTGTAGATCGGGTCGCCGTTGTCGTCCTTCACGGTGAACGTGGAGTCAGGAACATAGGCGAACAGGTTGATCGACTTGCCGCCGATCTGCGACGTGCCCTTTTCGACCGTCAGATAGTACGGGGTGATGGCACGGCCGACGACGGTGAATGTGTCGGTCGACAGAGTGCCGTCGGTGATCTTCTTGGACGTGCCGGAGACGAAGGTGATCTTGTCGCCCACCTTGAGGCTCCTGCCGTAGTTGGCGCTGTCCTCGATCACGATCTCATTGGGCTGCGAGGGCATACGTCCGCTGACCAGGGTCACCTTGTTGAGCGTGTTGGTTCCGGTGGGCAGTCCGTGGATGCGGAACACCAGCTGGCTGCCGTTCTCCTTGGCGATGGCGTCGGTGAAATGCCCAGGCTGGACGGCCTGGACGCCTTCGGTTCTGCGGATGGCGTTCAGATCCTTGTCGGTCAGGCCGAGCGTGGACATCACGCTAATGTCCTCGATGTTGGACTGGTCGAAGTAGCCGTCCATCGTATGCTTCATGTCGGGGGCGGCGGACTTCAGACCGGCGAAGAATCCCACGCCGATGGCGACGATCAGCAGGATCGAGAAGAACCTGTTCGCCGAATGGCGGATCTCCCGCCAGAAATCGAGCAGTAGTGCCTTGGTCATACCGGTCCTACCACTCCACGTCCGCGATGTTCATCGGATGAGCGTTGAGTTCGATCGCCTCGATATGTCCGTTCTTCACATGCACCACCTTGTCGCCGATGCTGGTGAGCGCATAGTTGTGCGTGATGATGATCACGGTCATCTTGCTGCGACGCGCATAGTCCTGCAGCAGTTTCAGAATCTGCTTGCCGGTGTTGTAGTCAAGGGCGCCCGTGGGCTCGTCGCACAGCAGCAGCTTGGGGTTCTTGGCCAGCGCTCGCGCGATGGCCACACGCTGCTGCTCACCACCGGAAAGTTGCGAGGGGAAGTTGTCCTTGCGATCGTCGAGGCCGACGGCGTCGATCACCTCGTCCACATCGAGCGGGTCACGGCTCACCTGGGTGGCGAGCTCCACGTTCTCCCGTGCGGTCAGATTCTGCACGAGGTTATAGAACTGGAACACGAATCCGACGTCGTAGCGACGATAGAGCACAAGCTGCTTGTCGTTGTACGTGCTCACTTCGTTGCCGTCCACGAACACCTTGCCGGACGTGAGCGTATCCATGCCGCCAAGGATGTTGAGGATCGTGCTCTTACCGGCACCGGACGCGCCCACCACGATCACGAATTCGCCGTTGTCGATGCGGAAGTTGACGTCGTCGAGCGCCTGGATGTGCGTTTCGCCCATCGTGTAGGTCTTCGACACATGATCGAACTCAATGAATGCGTGATCATCCGACGTGGCATCGGATATGGCATCGGACGATTCCTCCGCCGGGGCGCTCGCCGCGCCGTCGGGCGTCTGCGGGCGTTCGATCGGTTCCGTGACAGCCTTCGATGCCGCAAGCGGGTCGGAGGTCACGGGAACGGAGATTGGCTTCTGGTCCGCCGTGGCGTCCGGGTCGGTGGGCCACTCGAAAACGGCCGGAGTCACGGTCGGCACGTCGTTCGGCACGTCGTTCGGCACGTCGTGCACGGCCGACGACGCGGTACGACGATGACGTCCATCCACCGCACTGCCGGAAACCGTTCTGCCGGAAGGCACATGGGCCGGCACGCCCGGTACGGCGTGCATGGCCGGTACGGTCGGCACATCCGGTACGGTCGGCATGGTCAACGGCGATACGGACGGTGTCGATGAAGCGGACGACGGTGCCGCATCGTTCTGGTCGAACACGCCCAGATCATTCACATCCTCAATCGGTGTATTCATGATGTCGTTTTCCGATTCCCGTGACGTCTCACACGTTTTCCGACAGGTACTTCGCCAGATCACCGACGGTGAGCATGTCCTTGAGCTCGTCGTCGCTGATGTGAATGCCGAACTCGTCCTCCAGTTCGCCGACCATCGTCAGAATGTCGTATGACGTGACCTTGAGGTCCTTGAGGAACTCGGTCTCCGGGGTGATCGTCCTGGGATCGACATCCACGTACTCGAGCAACATCGTGCGTACTTTCTCAAACATCGTCTGAATCCTTCCTTCTGCTTCCTTCTGTTGTGTTCTGGTTCCAGTTGCGACCGTCAGACCGTCAGCTGTCGTTCCGTCCTCGTCTGCGCATGCGTTCGATCACTTTGAATCGTCGGATCTTCTGCGTGGTGGTCTTCTCGAACTCGTGGTCGGATATGCTTACGTCGGCGATCCGCTTGTACGACGGCACGGACCGGTTGACGATGCGGATGTCCTCCATCAGACGATCGTGCCGAGCCTGCTGATCATGCAATCCGAGCTGTTCGCACTGATCGTCGTCGAGGAAGCACACGGCGTAGATGCCGGTGCCCGCGTCGTCCGAATACACCACGCATTCGCGCACGTAATCGATGCCGTGCATGATGTGTTCCTCGATGTCCTCGGGGCTCACGTTCTTGCCGTTGGCGAGAATGATGAGGTTCTTGAGTCGTCCGGTGAGGAACAGGTATCCGTCCTTGTCCACATGGCCGAGATCGCCGGTGCGCAGCCAGCCGTCGTCGGTGAACACGGTGGCCGTGTCCTCGGGCATCTTGTAGTAGCCGAGCATCACGTTGTCGCCCTTCACCTGGATCTCGCCATTGCCGTGCTCGTCGGGATTGGCGATGCGCACGTCGATGTTGGGCAGCACATGGCCGACCGATCCGGCCCGGCGGTAATGGTCACCGCAGGATGCCACCAACGGCGCGCATTCGGTGATGCCATAGCCGTTCTTCACATCGATGCCGATGGCGTCGAGGAAGGATTCCGTCTCATGCGCCAACGGCGCTCCGCCGGAGACGACCATGGAGAGGTTCCCTCCCAGGGCCTGCAGCACCGGCTTGAAGAATCGACGACGACGGTCGATGCCGAATAGCCGCAATGCGGCGCTGACCTTCATGCCGTACTGGAGATGCTCCCACAGGCCGTTGCGTTTCGATTCGATGGTGATCTTGCGTACGAGCAGGTCGAGCATCATGGGAACCATGCTCGACATCTCCGGTCCGAAATGCTCCAGATTGCGGGCCACATGGCGCAGATCGTCGTTGATGGCGACGGTCGTGCCCTCCCAGATCGAGCAGATGATGTTACATACCAGTTCGTAGGTGTGGTTGATCGGCAGCACCGACAGGTTGGTCCTGCGGAAGGTGGTGAGCTGGCGTGCGCCCTTCATTACGGTGACGATGTTGCGGTGGCAGAGCATCACACCCTTGTTGGCGCCCGTGGTGCCGGACGTGAAGACCAGCAGGCTCATGGTATCGGCGTCGATGGGCGCCTCGGTGAACACCGTTTCGTGGGCGCGCACCAGAGCCCGACCATGGGCCACCAGTCTGGTGTAGGCGTAGTAGTCGCGATCCTGGTCCTCGACCGACAGCTTCTTGAGCAGGTCGACCGCCGAGCCGGTGCCACGCATCACAATGACCGCGCGCACCTTGGGCAGACGCGGAAGTAGCGGCTGGAGCTTGTCGAGGAACGATCCCTCACAGAAAATGGCGTCCACGTCGGCCAAGACCAACTGGGCGACCATGGTATCGGGGTCGAGCAGCCTGTCGATCGGCACGGCGCATCCCACGCCGTTCATGGTGGCGAAGAACGCGGTGAGCCATTCGATGGATGTGCCGCCGATGAGGGCGATATGCGATCCGGACAACGTGGTCAACGATGTCGTGGCCGAAGACGACTGCTCATCGCCGGATCCGGACACGGCCGGCGTCGCTCCGCCCTCCGGGCGAGCCGTGGAGGAGAACGGTTTGGGCAGACGCATGAGCGCGGTTCCCAATGCGCTGATGTTGTCGGCGAAGCCTCGGAAGGTGATGGCGCTTTCGTAGATCGGCGTTTCGATCTGACGGTAGGCGATCTTGCTGGCGTACCGGCGCTTAGCATAGTTGATGACGTCCCGTAGATCGCTGACTTTCATCAGATTGGGAATTCTGTAAAACCGTTTCATTCCTTGTAAGACTCTCCTCAGTCATCGAACTCGCACATGTTCCATGCACCCGTTCGATGCCCACCAGCACATATGCCTCTCAATCCTGAACGCAAGAATATGCTTCTGGCATATCGCTGTCATCCCCCACTTTCCCCATCCACATCACACGACATGCACCCTTATGAGCCTCGCTACGTAACGGATGTATTCACTCGTGTCATCAGATGCCCCCTTATGTGGCGCAAATCAATCGACTACGTACCGCATACGGGGGCTGGGAATTCATGCACTGTTCACATGTTGAGGCGTGGTCATATGGGTACTGCGGGCGACGGACGCCCGCATGGCCGTGCGCAATCCGGTTGTCCAGAAAAAATTCGATGAACTCCAAAATCGTTCTGGAGATAATTCGCCACGCCAATCAGGTGTATGCAATCAGGAGTATGCAATCAGGAGTATCGGAGCTTCACCGCTCACGAACCCCCATCCGTCATATAACCACAGATTGTGCAAGCGTCTGATACCGAACAACGAAAAGAGGGCCGCTTCCAATATGGAAACGGCCCTCTAGGGAAGGAAGGAGAAAAAGAATTCCGGCTACCGCCTGCGACGGCAACGACCGATCTTCGTCGCGGTCACAGGATCCAGCCATTCACGACATCAATAGTGAGGTGACGTCCATCACGGTGTCCGTCACCTCACTATTACTCCTATTGCTCAGTGGCGGTTGTTCAGACGGTGGTACATCTCCGACAGCTCCAGTTCCTTCTCGAACTGGCGGGTGGTGGTGTTCTCGTCGATCACGGCGAGCTCGACACCGGCGATGCGGGCGAAGTCCTCCCAAGCCTCACGACCAACGGAAGTGGTCATGCAGGTGTGGTGAGAACCGCCGGCGGTGATCCAGCACTGAACAGCGGTCTTCAGGGACGGCTGCGGCTTCCAGACGGCGCGGGCACACGGCAGCTTCTGGAGGGAGCCCTGCGGCTCAACGACGTCCACGACGTCCATGAGCAGACGGAAGCGCTCGCGCTCGTCGGCCATGGAGACCACGACGGCGTCCTTCTTCGGCTTGCCGGAGAAGACCAGACGCACCGGGTCGGCCTTGCCGCCGATGCCCAGCGGGTGGATCTCCAGCTTCGGCTTGGCGATGGTGCCGATGGCCGGGGAGACCTCGAGCATGTGGGAGCCCATGTCGAGCTCGTCGCCCTCGGTGAAGTTGTAGGAGTAGTCCTCCATGAGGGAGGCACCACCCTCGAGGCCGTAGCCCATGACGGCACCGATGCGCACAAGGACGGAGGTCTTCCAGTCGCCTTCAGCGGAGAAGCCCCAGCCGTACTCGGACGGGAAGCGCTGCGGGCCAACGCCGGGCAGCTGCGGGAGGGCACCGAGGTCCTCGAAGTTGTCCACGCCGGCGGTGCAGCCGTTCTCACGCATCATGTTGACCATGGCGGCCTCTTCCTTGGCCGCGATGAACAGGGAGTCGTACTTGGCGTCCAGCAGGGCCGGATCCACGTCGTACTTGGCCTTGTAGTCCTCGATGATGTCCTTGACCTGATCGTCCTTGACGGCGTCGTAGGCGGCGACGAGCTCGTTGACGGCCCAGGTGTTGATGGAGGCACCGAACACGCGCTCGGCTTCGGTCTTGTCACCCTCGGTGACGGCCACGTTACGCATGTTGTCGCCCCAGCGCATGACCTTCATGTTGTTGGAGGCGTCCCAGCCGGCGCAGGCGCGAGCCCAGGTGCCGACCTTCTCGGCGACCTCGGGATCGGTGTAGTGGCCGACGACGATCTTGCGCGGAATGCCGAGGCGGGAGACGATGTAACCGAACTCACGGTCGCCGTGGGCGGCCTGGTTCAGGTTCATGAAGTCCATGTCGATGGTCTCCCACGGGATCTCCTTGTGGTGCTGGGTGGCCAGCTGCAGCAGCGGCTTGGTCAGCACTTCAAGACCACGGATCCACATCTTGGCCGGAGAGAAGGTGTGGCACCAGGTGATGACACCGATGACGTTCGGGTTGGCGGAGGCCTCAACCATGAACTCCTTGACACCGTCGGAAGACTTCAGGGTGGGCTTGAGGACGATCTTGGCCGGGATCTTGCCGGTCTTGTTCAGGTAGTCGACCATTTCGCCGGAGTGGATGGCCACCTGGCGAAGGGCTTCCTCACCGTAGAGGTCCTGCGAACCGACGCCGAACCAGATTTCCTTGCCCTCGAAGGGGTTCTCCATAACCATAATTGACTCCTTTGTGCCTATTTTGGTGTTTGGTTTTGGATGATGCGGAATTAAGTTTTCGATGTGTGAACACCGGTATGTGAGCGTTCACATATCAGCCACTACACAGTGTAGCAGTAGCGGCCTCGACAGGCAACCGCGTCGCTCGTCAAAGTTGCTATATCTATTCGTTTTTCGTTTCGCAAGCGCGATGCGTGTGCGATACGTGTTGGATGCGTGTGCGAGTGTGGTGGTGTGATCACACCAGGACGATTCCACTAGTGTGATCACACCAAGGATTGAGGAATGTACCCGAGGGGATCACTTGGTCCAGAAGGACTGGATCTCCTCAAGGGTCTTGCCCTTGGTCTCGGGAACCAGGAACTTCACGCCGAGGAAGGCGACGAGATCCATGGCGGCCCAGAAGATGAAGGTGCCACCACCCCAAGCGCTGAACATGACCGGGGTGAACTGGGCGACCAGGAAGTTGGCGCCCCACAGGAACACGGTGCACAGACCAGCGGCACGACCACGCAGGTAGGTCGGGAACAGCTCGGAGATCATGACCCAGGTGACCGGGCCCATCGAGAAGGCGAAGGACGCGATGACCAGGCAGGCGAAGATCAGCGTGAGCACACCGGACCAGTTGAGCAGCATGGACAGACCCATGAGGAAGTAGAAGATGCACATGCCGAGGGAACCGGCAAGCATCAGCGGCTTACGACCGAGCTTATCGATGAAGTACATGCCCACGAAGGTGAACAGGAGCTCGACGAGACCGATCAGCGTGGAGCACAGGAAGGCGGCGGTGTCGCCCTGGAAGATCGGCTTGAAGATGGTCGGAGCGTAGTAGGAGATGGCGTTCTGACCAACGGCCTGGTTGAAGATGGCCAGGAAGATACCGACGAGCATGGCGTGAGCCAGCGGGGCGCGGAACAGATCGGACAGGGAGCCCTTGGCGTTCTCGGCGATGGAGGCTTCGATCTCAGCGGCTTCCTTCTTGGCGGACTCGGTACCACCGATGCGCTCGAGGACCGCGAAGCCCTTCTCCTTGTTGCCGGACTGGAGCAGGAAGCGTGGGGACTCAGGAGACAGAGCCAGGGCGATGAAGAGGATCAGTGCCGGAAGAGCACCGATACCCAGCATCCAACGCCAGGCCTTGTCGGCGAAGTCGGAGTGGATGCCACCGAAGCCGGCGATCCAGAAGTTGATGAGGTTGGTCAGGAAGATACCAAGAATGGTGAGCAGCTGGTACATCGAGGACAGCGTGCCACGGTACTTGGCAGGAGCGCACTCGGTGATGTACGTAATGGCCAGCGAGGAGGCGAGGCCGATACCAAGACCACCAAGGATACGAGCGATGATCATGGAGGTCGGGTCGTTCACCATGGCGGACCACAGGGCTGCCACGAAGAAGGCCGCGGCACCGATCAGCAGCACCGGACGACGACCGATGCGATCGGAGATGAAGCCGGAGACGCCGACGCCGATGACGCCACCAATCATAATGGAGGAAATGATGAGGCCTTCCATGGCGGCGGAAAGCTTCCACAACGAGGACAGGTACACGATGGCACCCGAGATGCTCACGGTATCGTAGCCGTACAGCAGACCGGCCAGACCGGCGCTGACCGCCAGAATGACCACATATTTCATCGAGCCCTGCTTAACAGCGCCCTGAGAAGTCTGAGACATTGTTCTTCCTTGATTTTTGTTTCACCCTTGTGACGGACGCATCAAGCGGGACTCCAACGACCCGGAATGCTCCATCAGCCAATCGATCAAGAACAAACATGTTCGCCCAAGTTCGTTCCCTTTCGGTAGCTGGTTGAAATGTTACCGCTCACAAAATGGCATGTCAAGCCACATGCGCATCGTTCACATCCGCCATTTATCATGCGTTTTCCAACTTTTTCCAAAAATATGAGAGCGTTCACATAAATCGACTCGAATCAAACATTTCTTATTGTTTCACTACCATAAATAGAACATTAATGTTCGTTCTTGTGATCTCATGCTTGATAATGAGCACGTTGTGAAACTGATTACAAATACAATTGACTAATAACTCGCTATAACTTACGGCGTGTCGCCCACCGCCGTTGCGACGCCGCGACTGGCGTCGCGGCCAGCGCCACTGCCAACACCGTCGCCAACACCACACCAGCGTCGCGGACGACACCACGTCCGGCAAAAATCGCTACCACCAACGTCCCTTCGCAGCTGGTTCCCCACTGCCACCCGCCGCCAACGTTCCACCGCCATCAGCAGACCATTGCCTCCAGCCGTTAAGACTAATTTGTTCTAGCTTGCAGGACGGTTGCGTCCGTCCGCTCCAAGCCTCACCACCGTGGTGACTGCTTGGTTCGCACGTCACTGGGTCCAGAGTTGTACGACCGTGACTGCTTCGTCTTACAGCCCCTCCATGCGCGTTCAGGATCTTCGAGGCACTCCCGGCGACTTGGATATTGATCGCGGTGTTGAGCTCGCAGTTCTTTTCGAAACCGCATCCCTTCTTGCCGCTCGCCTCCCGTTTCCGCCAGCCTCTTGTCGCCGCCAACTCCCCCTGTTATCGGTGCCCACCGCCACTACCTATCCACACAACCACCAACACCAAGAACCCCTTCAGCACCACGACTTCACCATCACAAACACCATTCGCTACCGCTCTGCCACTTGCCACCACTCTCCGTCACCACTACCACTCTGTCGCCAGTGCTACGGCACCGACCGGCATTCCATCGTCGCCGATATCGCCTCACGAACACCCCCCACCTTCGATGATCGACATCGAGATCATCCGGGCATACTACGAGACGCCGGAAGGATTCCGGGGAAGAAGGGTGTGTCTCGGTAAGTGTGCAACTGGTCCTGGTCGCATGCGTGCGACAGATACGCACTGGATCGGGTTTCCAACTGCGGGTTTGCCTCACGTTTGTGACGAACCCGCAGCGAAGTACGCCCTTCGATGCGGGTTTGTCGTATATGGATGCCGGATACGCACTGAAGCGTGTCCCCTGGTGCGGGTTCGTCACAAACATGCGTCGGATACGCACCGAGGCGTGCGGCTCGCTGCGGGTTTGCCTCACGCGTGCGTCAAATGCGCACTGAAGCGTGTCTCCAGTGCTTGTTCGACGCATGCGTGTGCCATACAGGCGCCGTGGCGTGTCTCCGGTGCTTAAGTGACGTATTCGTGCGTCGTTTGAGCACCGGGCAGTCGCTTGGATGCTTGTCGGACGCACATATGCGCCATATGGGCATCGGGGCGTGCGTCCGGTGCTTGTTCGGTGCATGCGTGCGTCGTATATACACCGAAGCGGGAGACTGTCTTCTCATATGTCGTCACTGCTTCGATCAGCGGGGCCTCTTTCTGCCGACCTCGTAGCTGTCAGCCAAGACCAGTTGCACACCCACCGAGACACTCCCAAGAAGAAAGGGACATGGATCCACCCCGTCGTGGCAGACAATATATATAAGGCACGATTCTGCATTCTCTGCCACGGCTCATGGCAGAGAATGAACATATACCACGAATCCGTCGCTCGCTGCCACAAATCGTGGCAGAGAATGGCATATCACCGCCGATCGCCGTTCTCTGCCACATGATCATGGCAGGGAATGACGATTACCCGAAATCCCGCACTCTCTGCCACGCAGTCGACACTCAATAAGGTTCATGCTGTCCATAATCGACTTGAAGATGTCAAATATTGAAACTTCATTGGTCTCCAACGCTGCACTTTGCGATTCTGGACCATAATTCTTGTGGCAGGGAATGCTCAAACGTCGTAATTCGTTATTCTCTGCCAAAACCGATGGCAGAGAATGGCATATCAGCTTAATCCGCAATTCTCTGCCACACGACCACAGATTCGCAGCATACGATCATTCCCAACGCACCAACCACGCCATCAACAGGAGATCTACTCACACCGATACGCCCCACTCTCACCGCGGAGCGGTACGATGCCGATCATCATTGTCCCGCGCCAAATGCTCCCCGGAAATAATAAAAGGTTCTCGTGCAATGACCGCAGCCATCAGAGAACCTCCAATGATCGGAGTCTTATCTCGCCCTATTCCACCTTGCCATAGTACTGACGAACGCATCCGGTTCTGAAGCAAACCGAAGGAAACACACCGCACGTCCACCAAAGAACACCGCCCTTGCCCCTGTTGCGCAACACTGCTGCAATAATGCGTGCGGCTCCAAGGCGCACGGGATGAGGACGCACGAAAGGTTGTCGGATACAACGCAAACCCGCAGTGTCTCTCGCTCATCACAACATCAGAAGAATTAAGAAATCAAGTCGGCCACCACACCCCCGTCCTGTTCACTCCACACCTACTCCCATACTTAACCGCGCGCGCAATCTCATATTCCAAAACCTGCCCGAATAGAGAGCGCCCCGTCCCTTAGTGTGATCACACCAAAAGACGGGGACGTTGGAATTTCAACGTTTTGCAGGCCTACGACGCTAGTGTGAGCTCACACTAATGAAAGACCTCGCACCAACACGGGACTCACGCCAACGGGGCTCACACCAGCAACGGAAGCCTGTGCCGACCGCTCCAGCCCACAAGCCAACGTTGAATCCCGTGTCTATTCCCGCGTTCGATCCTGCACTTAATCCCACATCCCAAAACCTGCCCGAATAGAGAACGCCCCGTCCCTTAGTGTGATCACACCAAAAGACGGGGACGTTGGAATTTCAACGTTTTGCAGGCCTACGACGCTAGTGTGAGCTCACACCAGCGACGGGACTCACACCAACGGGGTGCGCGACACCCTCAGGACCACGCGCAATCCCATATTCCAAAATCTGCCCGAATAGCAGACACCCCCATCCCTTAGTGTGATCACACCAAAAGACGGGGGTGTTGAAATTCCAACGATTCGGAGGCCTACGACGCTAGTGTGAGCTCACACCAACGAAAGGCCTCACACTAACGGGGCGCGCACCGGCGACGCGGGCCGCGGCACCGGCGTGATGCGTGCGACTCCAAGGCGCGCGGGACGAAGGCGTACAACGGTACGCCGAGCCCCGCGCAACGCGGGAGGCGCCCCGGCACGTCAGTGCTGGCCGTACACGTTCTGGTAGCGGTCGTTGAGCTTGTCGATGTCCGCCTGATCGATCTCGATGATCTCGCCCAGCTGACGGGCCGCCCACATCGTATGCGCGACCTCCTCGGTCATCGCCGCGGCCTTCACCGCGCCCTCCGCGTCCCTGCCGATCGTGAACGGGCCATGGTTCTGCATCAGCACCGCCGGAGACTTCGGATACTTCCTCAGCGTCTCGACCACGCCCTCGCCGATCGCCTCCGAACCGATCAGACGGAACGGGCCCACCGGCACCGGGCCACCGAACTCGTCACCCATCATCGTCAGCCCGCACGGGATGTTCTGACCCGTCGCCGCCCACGCCGTCGCATACGTCGAATGCGTGTGCACCACGCCATACACGTCCGGCATATGACGGTAGATGTACGCATGCGACGCCGTATCCGAGGA
>NZ_MWWV01000014.1 GCF_002259645.1 Bifidobacterium tissieri | reverse complement strand
TCAGCGAGGCGATCTCGCCGCGCAGCGCATCCGCATCAGCCTGCGGTGCGGTATCCTTGCGTTCCGGTTCGTCCTTCGCCACCGCGGCCCCTTTCGTCTTGTCGAGCAATCGCCGCTTCCAGTTTCTCACTACCGACGAATCCACTCCCAATCCCTCCGCCGCCTCACGCGAGCTCGCTCCACCGGACGCGACCTTGAGCACGGCCTCGCGCTTGAGCTCCTCAGGTATGGGCCCGTGGCGAAGCCGGCGTTCGCCGGGCGCGAGCTCGTCAATCCCCGAGGCCAGCAGCGTCTTGCTCGGATACCCCATTTGGCGGATCGTACGGCTCGCTCGCCGCCCGTGCGTCAGGTAATGGTCCACCGCGGCCCGCCTCTGCTCCAACGTGTAGCGCGAATACCGCTCGCCACGCGTCGAGGGTATTCCCGTCCTCTGTTCCTCGAGCCAGTCCCGATGCCACATACGCAACGCCTCACGACTGGGATACCCCAACTCCCGGATCGCGTCCGCCGCGCAGCACTCATACCTCACATACAACTCCACCGCACGCCGACGCTGCTCCCTCGTATACCTCGCCATGATGACTCCTCCCGGATCACAGTCCAAGAAAACGTCACCACCTCGTTACCCTCAACCACCATTCCGCTAGTGTGATCACACTAAGGAAAGCCCATGAGCCCAAAACCGCCAAATCAAGCCATTCCTTTCATACCCACCCACGTTAGTGTGATCACACTAAGGAATTGCGTTCGCGTGGCGTCTGCCGTCATGTCAACGCTCACAATTTTTTCAACACGCCTCATTTTTCAACGAAATTGACACCTAAGTTACTTCACACTAACTTATAAGTTATCTGGTGATAACCACCAAATGCCCACCGGAACAATGAAGTTGATATCGGAATAAACCAGCCAATAGACCATAGGGAACCATCTCTATATCCGCACCGGCGTACCAGACGCCGATATACGCCAAGGAAGGTGTTGTCATGGAAGAGAAGACCGTCGCCATCGCCGACGACATCGCGCCCGACACCGGCAAACCGATGCCGAAATCCCAGATGATCCGCTTCGCCGCGGGCTTCATCATCTTCAACATCATGTGGATGATGGCCGGTTCGGCAGGTTCGTCGGTGCTGCTGCCGAACCGTTTCAACGATCTCAACATCGGCATGACCCCCGAGGCCATCCTCGCCTCGATGAACTCCATCGGCATCATCTTCGCACTGATCTCCAACGTGGTCTTCGGCGCGCTGTCCGACGCCACCCACGGCAAACTCGGCAAGCGCACCCCGTGGATCATCCCCGGCGGCATCATCGCCGGCATCGCCTACTACATGACGTCCACCGCCGTCACGCTCACCGGCATCGTCACATGGTGGTCCGTGCTGCAGGTCGGCCTGAACATGATGATCGCCCCGTGCGTCGCCATCCTCTCCGACCGCATTCCGCAGAAAATCCGCGGTACGCTTTCCGCCTTCTACGGCGTGGGCCAGATCGTCGGCCAGTCTCTCGGCGCGATCATCGGCGCCGCATTCGTGACCAACCCGCGTCCAGGATTCCTCATCGGCGTGGCGATCTGGGTGCTGACCGGCGTGGTCACCATCATCATTCTGCCGAAGGAACAGCCCGCCGTCGCCAAGGAAGGCGAATCGTTCAGCGTCAAGCAGATCGTCATGCAGTTCCGTCCGCCGATCGAAGGTGCCCGCGACTTCTACCTTGCCCTCGTCGGCCGTCTGCTCATGATCTTCGGATACAACATGATCATGGGGTATCAGCTCTACGTCTGCCAGAAGTACATCGGCCTGAGCACTACGGATGCGGCGGCCACCGTGTCCACCATGGCGTCCATCGTCATGGTCGTATCCCTGATCTTCGCCCTAGCCGGCGGCCCGATCTCCGACAAGCTCGGCAAGCGCAAGCTGCCCGTGTTCGTCGCCTCCGCGATCATGGCCATCGGTCTGGTCGTGCCGTGGCTCGCCCCGACGCGTACCAGCATGCTGATCTTCGCCGCCATCATGGCCGTCGGCTACGGCATCTACATGGCCGTCGATCAGGCGCTGAACGTGGACGTGCTGCCGAATCCGGACGACGCCGGCAAGGATCTGGGCATCCTCAACCTCGCCAACACCATCGGCCAGGTGATCGCCCCGATCGCCACCTCGTCCATCGTAATCGCCACCGGCTCCTACGCCCTCGCCTTCCCGGGCGCCATCGCGGCCGTCATGGCCGGTGCCGTGATCATCCTCTTCATCAAGAAGGCCAAGTAGGCCACCCGCGGTCGCCGAACCGGGCACCACAAGATACACGTCCCGCAACGCCCGGCACGGCGACCGCCCCAGACTTTCCTTGTTTCCCCCTTCCCCAAGGCCCGACCGCCACAAGCGGTCGGGCCTTTTCACGCAACAATAGTTACCACTTAGTGTGATCACACTAAGGTAGAGCAGCCACAGATCACAGGCCACAGCGGTCACAGCACGCCCGCGACGGACAGCATCTCGTGTTCAAAGCGGTACGCATCCGCATCATACGAAGCACCGCCGCCCTGAAAGCGCAACGCACCGTATGCATCGTTATCGTCCGCGCTCGGCGAGGTCAATGAACCGTCGGTGATAAAACGGACCCAGGTGTCATGCATGGCGTCGGCCAGCGACTGCGAGGCGCCCGCGCCCAGTACGTTGGTCACGTTCTCCGCATCGAGCAGATTGAACGCATACGGAATCTCCTCGCAATGCGCGCTGACGTTCGAGACCGACGACATCTGCGCGAAGTCGTATGCCCACGTCCGCGAACCCGCACCCGACCGCGCACGCAAGGCGGCAAGATACGCCAATCCCACGCGGAACGTCCACGCGGTGACGAACTGTCCGGCGACGCGATCCTCGCCGATGCGCAGCACGCCATTGGTGAACCGTCGGACCGACTCCTCGGAAATCCCGTCCTTGGCCAATGAAGCGCAGGCGTCATCCAACGACGGCCCGCCCGGCATGGGGAAGGAGAATTCGTTGCGGTTGGATCCCATGAACAGCGCCACGTCCGAGCCCGCGCCGTGGCGGAATGCATCCCACTGCGTTTCCGGCAGCACGTCGCCGTCCGCCACCGGCACGAAGATCATGCCGTTGTCACAGATCGATCCGCCGCGCAGGGCGTCGATCAGTGAATCAGCATCGACGACATTCCCGGGAACACCTTCGGCGTGGTTCACTTCGCGCTCGTTGTCGAGAATCGTCTCGGCCCCGACCGTGAGCCACGCCTCGCGCGTAGGTTCCACGCCGATCCGCTCGGCGAGCGCCCGCCCGCCGGCCACCGCCTGCTCGGCGGTGGGCGTGCCGAACGCACCGGATTCACTGATCGCACCGCGGAACAGTCCATGCGCGCGCGGCGAGGCGAGCAGGGCGAGCACGCTGCCGCCGCCGGCTGACTGACCGCCGATCGTCACGCGGTCGGGGTCGCCGCCAAACGCGACGATGTTGTCCTGCACCCATTCAAGTGCGGCGATCTGGTCGAGTAGACCACGGTTGAGCGGCGCCCCGTCCATCCAGCCGAAGCCGTCGAATCCGAGTCGGTACGAGATGGTCACGGTCACCACACCGCTGGCGTTGAACGCGCGACCGTTATACCACGGGGATGCGGGGGATCCGGCGAAGTAGCCGCCACCGTGGATCCACACATAGACGGGCAGGTGGGCGTCGCGGTCGTTCGGCGCGGGTGTGAACACGTTGACGTTGAGCGTGGATTCGCCGGGAATCGATGGTTCGGGAATCGTGACGATGGGACTGCCGAACGGTCGTCGCTGCGGAGTGGGACCGTACGCCATGGCCGGGCGGACGCCATCCCACGGTTCAGGTGCTGTCGGTGCCGCGAATCGTCGGGGTCCGACGGGTGCCGCCGCGAATGGAATGCCGAGGTAGGCCGCGGACGAACCGGTCTGCCAATAGCCCTGCACCTTGCCGCCCGTAGTGGCTATCACGGGCGCCATGTGATAGGGGAGCGCGGTGGTGGCTGTCAAAGTGGCCGACGCAATCATCGACGCTGATGTCATAGTCATGATTCCTTTCTTGTGTGGGGCCGGTATCTACCATCTACGATCACCGTGCCGACGCGATCAACGGCGGCACGACTGACGACAGCGCTGCCGTCATACGTCATATAGAGGAACACCTGATAATCGTAGACGAACTCAACCAGACACGACTATGTGAAACAAGGCTGTGATTCTCGGTCGATATCGAATCAACAACGATTTTGTCAAAGAACTTGTTTTATGTTTCACGTGAAACAATGCGCTCTTGCACCGATCTCGGGAACGGCACAAGAACGCATTGATACTGTCATCGCCATCTCGCCGTGAAGCGCCGAATGCTGGCAGATGACGAGACGCTAACGCCGACCAGCGACGACAACCAGCGTCAGCGGACTTCGAAGGTGGCGCTGTTGAGGTCGTCACGACGGCTGGAGTGGCCGATCAGCAGTTCGAATTCGCCGGGTTCGACGAAGCGTCGAGCGTCGGAGCCAACGATCGAGCAGTCGGTGACGGGGATGTCGAATTCCACGGTCTTGGTTTCGCCCGGCTCGAGCTCCACGCGGCGGAACGCCTTGAGCTCACGATCGGTCCAGCTGACGGATGTGACCACGTCACTCACGTAGGCCTGCACGACCTCCACGCCGGCACGATCGCCGGTATTCGTCACGTCGACATGGGCGTGAATCACATCGTCCGAGCCGAACGGGGTATCACCGTTCTCGATCGTGACGTCGCCGTAGGTGAACGTGGTGTAGCTCAGACCTTCGCCGAACGCGAAGGCCGGGTCCTGCGTCAGATCGGCGTAGCGATCGCCGTGCTGGCCGCGGATCTGGTTGTAGTACACGGGCAGCTGTCCGGCATGACGCGGGAATGTGATCGGCAGTCGTCCGCTCGGATCGGTGACGCCGAGGATGATCTCGGCGATCGCCTGGCCACCCTTCATGCCCGGACTCGGTGCCCACAGGATCGAGCCGGCACCGGCCTCCGGATCGTTCACTCGCTTGGCGAAGACGCCGTTTTCACCCACGATGCTGGCCGGCAGAATCTGCGGCTTGGAACTCATGAGCACCACGACCAGCGGCTTACCTGTTTCACGTGAAACATCGGCGAGCGCATCGAGCAGCGCATTCTGTCCGCCGAGCAGATCAAGCGTGGCGGTGGAGCATGTCTCGCCGATCAGCTGCACCACGTCGCCGACCACGGCCACGATCAGATCGGCCTTGCGCGCGCTGGCCACGGCTTCGTCGAGCAGCTGCTGATCGACGGCCGCGGAAACGCCGATCTTCGGGCGGGGCTGTCCGTCGGGGTAGAGCTCGCCAGCCGGATCGGTGACGAGGTCGACCACGTTCGCGCCACGCGAATACGTGACGGTCCAGTCGTCCGGCACCAGCGATTCGAAGGCGTCCTTGACGGTGGTGATGGTCTCGCGTGGATGTCCGTCGGGCATCCAGGTCACCTGACCGGAGCTGCCGGCCCAGTCGCCGAGCTGATTCTGCGCGTCGTCGGCGAGCGGGCCGACCACCGCGATGGTCTTTCCGGTTCCGTCGGCGGTCACATCGAACGGCAGTGCGCCATCGTTGCGCAGCAACGCCACCGACTGACGGGCCAGTTCCAGATTGGCTTCGCCGTGCGCATCCGAACCGATGACGGCCTTGATACGCTCGGCGTCCGGCAGACGCGGGTCCTCGAACAGTCCCAGACGGAACTTGAGCGCCAGGATGCGCGCCACTGCGGAATCGAGTTCGGCTTCAGTGAGCATGCCGTTCTGGATTGCCTCGTAGGCCCCCTCGTAGAACTGCGGCGTGGTCATGACCAGATCGTTGCCGGCCTTCACGGCGGCCGCGGAGGCGTGCGCGAAGTCGGGCTGTACCTTCTGCTCCCACACGGAACGACCCACGTTGTCCCAGTCGGTGATCAGCGTGCCCTTGTAGCCCCACTCGCCGCGCAGCACGTCGGACAGCAGCCACTTGTTGAACGTGACGGGCGTGCCCTCGATCGACTCGTAGCCGAGCATGAACGTGCCGCAGCCCTCCTTCGCCACACGCTCGAACGGCGGCAGGAACCAGGAGGCGAGCTTGCGGTGCGAAAGATCCGCCTCGGATGCGTCACGACCGCCCTGCGTTTCGGAATAGCCGGCGAAGTGCTTGGCGGTGGCCAGGATGGCGTCCTTATCGAGGCTGCCGGACGTGGCCGGACCCTTCTGATAGCCGCGGACCATGGCCGAGGCCATTTCGCCGATCAGATGCGGGTCCTCGCCGAACGTCTCGCCCACACGCCCCCAGCGGGTGTCGCGCGCGATGCACAGCACGGGTGAGAAGGTCCAGTGCACGCCGGTAGACGCACCTTCCTCCGCGGTCACACGCGCGGCCTTCTCCACGAGTTCCGGATTCCACGAGACGGCCATGCCGAGCTGTTCGGGAAAGATGGTGGCTCCGGGATAGAACGAGTAGCCGTGAATCAGATCCTCGCCGATGATCAGCGGGATCTGCAGTCGCGTCTGCTTGACGAGATCGGCCGCACGATACAGGTTCTCAGGGCTGGTGTGCAGGATCGAGCCGACGTTCACTCGCAGGATCTCATCGTCAAGATCGCCACGCGCGTCGAGCTGCATCATCTGGCCGATCTTTTCCCTGAGCGTCATGCGGCCCAGCAGGTCGGCGATGCGTTCGTCCACGCTCAACGACGGATCGCGGAACGGCATGGCGGAGGTGTCTTCCGGTACGATGTTCGGCGTATCGGTGTGAGTGGTTTCGTTGGCGGTCATGCGTGTCCTTCCTCGTCGAAGTGTGAAAAATCTTCCGAACGATCGACTGTATTGTGTACGACTGCACTGCTCAAGTTATCTAACAACCATTCGGTAAGTAAAAGTATATATCAGCGCCACGCATGACACACCATAATCACGCCATAATCAACCAAAAAGAAGCGGCGCTCCTCCGGGAAGAAGAAGCGCCGCGGAACATAACCGATGAGCAATCAAGAATCAGATGTCGACGTTGACGACCGTCGGTACTCGGACGCCAACGACTCAACGCCGACGATCAGCCAGGAATCAGACGCCGACCGATCAGGCGGTCGCCTTGGCGTACTCGTCCAGCAGGAACGCCGTGGACTCCTTGCCAGTCTCACCGAGCAGCGTGGTCAGACTGTTGATCGGCATGGAGTTGAGGAACATGTCCATCATGTCGTTCTTCGGCAGCGCGGGCAGCTCGCCGGACTCGCCCTTGACGTACATTTCGGCCACGATCGGCCCACCGATCGGATCGGTCTTCCACTCGCCGAAGGTGGACCACTCGTCAAGCGGCAGCGTCTTGCCATCGCCGTCGAGGTCGACCACGCCGGTGGCCACGATGTCGCGGGAGCTCACGCCCACCTCGACCGTGTACTCGCCGAACTCCACATGCCAATCGTTGAATTTCTCGGACCAGTAGGCGAATGCACGATCGTCGAGATCCACGGTCACGGTCTTCGATTCGCCGGCCTTGAGGAACACCTTGACGAAGCCCTTGAGCTCGTGCTTCGGACGGGCGACATCGGCCTTGCCCGGAGCCACGTACACCTGCACGACTTCGGCACCGTCCACGTCGGACGTGTTGGTCACGGTGGCGGTGGCGGACGCGGTGTTCGCGCCGGTCTTGGTCACGGTCACGTCGGCGATCTCGAAGCTCGCGTAGCTCAGACCGTAGCCGAACGGGTAGGCCACTTCCTTGCCATAGGTGTCGTAGTAGCGGTAGCCGACGAACACGCCTTCACCATAGTCGACGTGGCCTTCCTCACCCGGCCAGTTGAGCATGGACGGATCGTCGAGAATGTCCATCGGAATGGTCTGGGACAGTTTGCCGGACGGGCTCTGCACGCCGAAGATCACATCGGCCATGGCCGGGCCGCCGCACTGGCCGAGCAGCCAGGTCTCGAGGATGCCCTTGGCATGATCGCGCCACGGTGCCACGGAGACGACGGAACCGTTGGACAGCACCACGACGACGTTCGCGTTGGCGACGGCGACCTCCTTGAGCAGATCGATCTGCTTGGCGGGAATGTCGAGCGTCTCGCGGTCGAAGCCCTCGGATTCGGCGGCCTCGGGCAGACCGAGGAACAGCAGCACCACGTCGGCGCCCTTGGCGGCATCCACGGCCTCGGCGGTCAGCGCCGGGTCCTGCGGCTCGTCGGCGAAGGTGAAGCCCGGTGCGAAGGCCGCGTCAATGCCGCGATCCTTGAGCGTGTCAAGGAAGCCGGTCATCTTGGTGGGCGTGATGTGCGAGGAGCCGCCGCCCTGATAGCGCAGGGAGCGCGCGAACTCACCGATCACGGCGACCTTGGCGTCCGCGGCCACAGGCAGCACGGCGTCATCGTTCTTCAGCAGCACGATGGATTCCACGGCGGCCTGATGGGCGACGTCATCATGGGCATCCACATCGAAGCGGTAGCCGTCGATACTCATGGCGGCACGGGACTTGTTCACCAGATCGATCATGCCCTGAGCCATACGGTCGAGCTGTTCGGGCTGGATACGGCCGTCGCGTGCGGCGTACACGATCTGATCGTCGGTGTAGCTCGGCGGCATCTCCAGATTCAGACCGGCGTTCAGGGAGGCCACACGATCATGCGCGGCACCCCAGTCGGACATCACAATGCCCTTGAATCCCCACTCGTCGCGCAGCACGTCGGTGAGCAGCCAGCGGTTCTGGGAGGAGTGCACGCCGTTGATCTTGTTGTAGGAGCACATGATGGTCCACGGCTGGGCGTCCTTGACGATGTGCTCGAAAGCCGGGAAGTAGATCTCACGCAGCGCACGCTGGGAGACGCGGGCGTCCACGCGCAAACGGTCGGTTTCCTGATTGTTCACGGCGAAGTGCTTGAGCGAGGTGCCCACGCCCTTGGACTGCACGCCCTTGACCAGACCCGCGGCCTCATGACCAGCCAGGAACGGATCCTCGGACCAGTACTCGAAGCAACGACCGCCCAGCGGATTGCGCTTGATGTTCACGCCGGGACCGAGAATGACGGCCACCTTCTCCTGAATGCATTCCTCGCCCATGGCCTCGCCCACCCGGAACGCCAGATCCGGATTCCATGCACTCGACAGACCAGCCGCCGGCGGGAAGCAGGTGGCGGGCACAGAATCGTTGAGATCAGTTTCACCGGTGCTGACGGCGTTGGCCTTGCGCAGTCCGTGAGGGCCATCGGTGATCATGTATCCCGGGATGCCCTTATGCTCCACACCCTGCAGATGCCATGCGTCGCCGCCCGAAGTCAGGCTCGCCTTCTCCTCGAGGGTCAGATCGTTGACGTTGGGGTAGGTGTTTTCGCTCATCGTGCCTCGTTTCCTGATACGACGTCGGCCTCAATGCCGCCGTCAGCGTTGGGTTTGGTTGCGGTTGCCGTAAACGTGGACCCTGTTGATTCCGATCTCGACAACGAAATCGCAAACCAACCGGTTGGTAAAATCAATATATCACGTCATAAGTTACGACACGCTAACTGACACGCCAGCCGTCGATGCGCAGATCACGTCAACGCGAATACCATCCGCATATTTCATCCCACCGGCCTACCAACCGAACGGTACGGATTATGATGGATAGGCAGTGACGCAAAGAGCCGGCCCCGGCAGGACACCGCAACGGTCAGACGAATGCCAAACGATCATGAGAGAGGATCGAGAGGAACGGGGACGCGGCCGAGGAAAGGACAACACACCCATGACTGCAGCGACCGCGATGGAGACCACCGGCAGCACGCGCACCCGTACCACCAACCGAGAACCGGACCGCCGGGAGAAGATCCTCGCCGCCACCATCGAATACTTCGGCACACTCGGCTACTACGGCACCTCCATCCAGAAGATCGCCACCGAAGTCGGACTCACCAAGGCTGGCGTACTGCATTATGTGGGCAGCAAGGAAGGCCTGCTCGAACTCGTGCTCACCGAGATGTACGACAAGGAGACCAACGAACTGCTCGCCTCGCTCGAGCACGCCGAAAAGCCGTCGATCGCCGCCATGTTCCGCGAGAACGTGGCCATCAACATCAAGCGCCCGAAGCTGGTGCATATGTTCTCCACGCTGAGCGCCGAGGCACTTGACCCGAACCATCCAGCCCACGACTACTTCGCCGCCCGCGAGCGCAACGGCGTGGAACAGGCGATGAGGATCGACTGGGCCGTGCCGGATGGCGTGGATGCGGCCGATGTACTACTCGCCGGGTTCAGCATGATGGATGGCGTGCAGTTGCGCTGGCTGCGCACCCCCGGTCAGGATTTCGCCGCCATGTGGTCGCGTTGCGAAGACGTCCTGTTCCCGCTGCCGCTGTGGGAAGGGTATCGCTGATATCGCTGATATCGCGATTTCCGCCGCCCGACGTCCAACGTCCGTTCATCATGAACGGCAATCTCCGCTGCACGACCGTTCACTTTCTCCCTGCATAGCGTTTCACGGCAATCGTCGCCGCATACAGACTCATACAATGGGCAGGGAGAGGAATCAATCGCACTGAGACATGACAACCGAGGCATGCAATCAGGCAACGCAAAGGAGCACAGCATGAGCACGATTTCCACCGAGGATCTGATCATCAAGGCCATCGAGGCCCGCGAACTGTCGTATTCCCCGTACTCGCACTTCCAGGTCGGCGCGGCGCTCGAGGCCGCCGACGGTACGGTGTACACGGGCTGCAACATCGAGAACATGGGCTTCGCGCCCACCATCTGCGCGGAACGTACGGCATGCGCCAAGGCCGTGTCGGAGGGCCATCACGAGTTCACGCGCATTGTGGTCGTCGGCAGCGCCAAGGGCCCGATCACCGCGTTCTGTTCGCCGTGCGGCATGTGCCGCGAGTTCCTGTGCGAGTTCTGCGAGCGCGATTTCCAGATCATTCTGGCCATCAGCCCCACCGAATACAAGACGTACACGCTTGATGAGCTGTACCCACTGACCGAGAAGCCGGTGTTCGACACCGACGATCCGTTCAAGGGCGCGTTCGGCGGCAAGTGAGTCGTCCGGAAGGCCGGCTGATCGCCACCGATCGGGCCTACAGCCGGCTTTTCACCACATCGGCGATCGTCACACCGCCGAGTACGGCCATGATCGCGCCGGACACCAGTCCGAGTATGCGCTGTGAACGCTCATTGCGCAGTCGGCTGGCGAAGAACGATGCCGCATACGCCACGGTGGTGAGCACGATCACGCTTTCCACGAAATGCACCATCCCGAGCGAGATGCCCATCTCGAGATTGCCCACGCCGGGCACCAGGAACTGCGGAATGATGGCGATGTAGAACACACCGATCTTGGGGTTGAAGAAGTCGGTGAGGAATCCTCGCCAGAACGACTGCGCGCATTCCCGGAAATTCGAGGTGCGCAATGTCTTCGGCGCTCCGCTGACGCCGGAGGCATTGCCAGCCGATCCGTCAACCGTCTGAGTGACACCGCCGTCACGATCCCGGCCGCCGCTCTTGCCGTCATCGGTCTTCTTCCGGGCCATGCTGAACGCCAGATAGAACAGGTACAGGCCGCCGAGCACACGGATCGCGTCATACGCCATGGGGAACGCGTTGATGAGCGCGGCCAGGCCGACCGCAGCGGCGACGGCCCATACCAGCACGCCGCAGGAGATGCCCCACACCGCGGCGATGCCACGGGCGCGCGTGGTGTTGATCGTTTCGTGCAGCACCATCATCATGTCGAGCCCCGGCACCAAGGCCATGGATCCCGCCACCAGAGCGAACCCGATCAGCGCCTGCATGTAGGTCATTGTCGTCTCCGAATCCCGTATGATCGCGCTCTCTTGGAACATCGATTCGTGGAGTGCGCAACGAAGTATGTCGCCATCGATGCGCGATTACTCGCGCATACCCTTGGCATCATACCGTTTCCGAGATTTCGGGATAGTGTTGGCGTTCCGCGCACTCTTCGGTCTTCCAAACGTTGAGTGCGCGGTCGACCTATCGCTCACGCCACGGGCTGGCTTTCGTCCGCCTGATAGTCGAAGAAATCGAAGTCGGCGGTGCGCTCGTGCAATGCGGCGTCGGTGCAGGCGAGTCCGACCATGGTTCCCGTGAATTCGCCGTACTTGCAGTATTCGTCGGAGAACGTGGTGGTGTCGAAGTCCGGTCCGATGCGCTGCCAGTCGTCACCGTCGTAACTCCACGCGAACCACGTCCGTCGCCCGTCCACAGTCACCCGCAGGTAGAGCGGCCGATCGTCCACGGCGGTTCGGGTATCCACCATTTCGGTCTTCTCACCGTTTTCGAGCCGGGTCAGGGAGATCGCGGGACCGCCGAGCGTTTCGGACCAGTACTTGCTCAGGAAGATGTTGTTCATGTTGTCGTAGTAGAGCACGAGTCCGGCGTGATGCTGATACACCTCCGGCGCGAAGTCCATCTTCGTGGTGACGGTGGCGTGCACGCTGGTGAGCTTGCGTGCGAGCAGGCTCACCCGATTGAGCGAGGCGAGCGACTCCTGACCGCGCAGCCGTACCCATCCGGGGCGCTCTCCCACTGTGGCGAACGATCCGGGCATGATGCGTGGCGCGTAGTACCAATTGCCGAGTTCCACATCATCAAAATCATCAAACGCCGGGGTTTCGCGCATCGGCACGTCGGGCAGATTCGGCTCTTCCACGTCGAGTTTGGCCAGATTCGAGCCGTCGGCCATGCGCAGCCATCCGTCGTCGGTCCACGTCATCTTCTGGATGGCGGTTTCACGGCCGAGCGTGCACCGCAGCTCCGGCACGAACGGACGACTCGTCAGGTGAACCAGATACGTTTCGCCGTTCGGCAGATCCACGTAGGATCCGTGACCGGACTTCTGCAGCACCGAATCAGGGTTGAAATAGCGGGGCTTGAGATGATCGTCGTCGGCGCGTTCGTTGGATTCGACCGGCTGCGAAGTGACGAGCGGACCGTTGGGATCGGGCTCGTACGGCCCCCACACGTTGCGGGAGCGTCCCATGGTCACCGCGTGATTGTATCCGGTGCCGCCTTCCGCGCACATGAGGTAGTACCATCCGTTGCGCTTGGTCAGATGCGGCGCTTCGATGCATCCACGGTCGGTGGCTCCACGCCAGATACGTTTCGGATAGCCGATCACATGCTGGGCTTCGGGATCGTATTCGACCAGGCAGATCACGCCCGGTTTTTCGTAGCCCTCGCGGGTCTCCCATTCCAGCGAGACGATGTATTTGCGTCCGTCGTCATCGTGCAGGATGGACGCGTCGAAGCCGGACGACGTAAGGTACACCGGTTCGCTCCACGGCCCTTCGATCGAGGGCGCGGTGATGAGATAGTTTTCCACGTCGAAGTAGCGTGCGTTCATCGAGTTCATCACGCCGTAGACCACGGTGAACAGGCCTGCCTGCTCGTCGTAGGTGAGGCAGGGGGCCCAGATGCCCTTGGCGCTGGGCAGTTTGGTGAGGTTCGGGTTGGTGTCGTCGGTGAGCACGTGGGTGAGCAGTTCCCAGTGCTTCATGTCGCGCGAATGGTAGATGGGGATGCCGGGCATCCATTCGAAGGTGGATACGGCGATGTAGTAGTCATCGCCCTTGCGGCAGATGGCGGGGTCCGGATTGAATCCGGGGAGGATGGGATTGTGCAGCATCGTTGCCTAGCGCTCCTTAGATTGGATGATATTCGATAGTGCGGTGGTTGATCGTCTGTTCGATGGTTCGACAGTTTCGACAGTGCGGCGCGACGTTCAGCGATGGTCGACGGGGAACCAGTCCTGCGCCACGCAGCGACCCAGATCCCAGGCGTCCCAGCCGATCCATCCGGGGGTGTTCACGGTGTCGGTGAGCAGTTTGTAGTTCCAGTAGTAGTAGCCGGAGCCCTTGCTCCACGCCTCCAGTTGGGATGCGGC
This sequence comes from Bifidobacterium tissieri, assembly GCF_002259645.1. Lineage (GTDB taxonomy): Bacteria > Actinomycetota > Actinomycetes > Actinomycetales > Bifidobacteriaceae > Galliscardovia > Galliscardovia tissieri. The sequence continues at coordinate 38,046 of NZ_MWWV01000014.1, read as the reverse complement.
TACGCCCTGATACAGGTCGCGCTTCTCCTGCGGGGTGAGGCTTTCCACGGCCGCGCCTTCCTCGCCGTTGAGTACCGACTGTCCGCCGTGCGTGTCCACGCCGCAGCCGACCGAATTGAACAGGCACCATTCGCCGACGATCACGGGGAAGTATGCGCTCATTTCTTCGATCATCGGCGCGTAGGTGTTGCGTACGAAGTCGTCGTAGCCTTCCGCGGTTTGTGGGCATCCCATCATTTCGGCGGTCATCAGGTACTGATGGGTGTCGAGGATCACGTTCTTGAATTCGTTGCCGTCACGCATGAAGTCCTTCCACTGCCAGATGTCGAATCCGTCGTGGAAGACCACGGCCTTGTCTTCGGGAAGGTGGGCGCGCAGACGATGGTAGGCGGTCACGTAGAAGTCCTTGAGCCAATCGAAAGCGATGGGACCGGTGCCGGTGGCCAGTTCGGCGTCCACGGCGGGATATCGTTCGGTCACATCCATCATCGACCATGAGGTGGTGGTGTTCGGCTCGTTGATGATCTCGATGCCCATCAACGATTCGCGCGTACCGTAGCGCTGGGCGAGTCGTTCGAGCACGGTGAGTACGAATTCCACTTCGTCGGGCAGCTGCGCCCACTTGCACACGCCGCTGATGCCGCCGTTGTCGAATCCGTTCTGACTCATCGGCGCGGTGTGCAGGTCGATGAGGATGGTCAGTCCGTATTTGTCGGCCCAGTTGAACGCCTTGTCGAGTTCGTCGATGCAGCCGATGAACGGCGGACGATCGCCGAAGATGAAGTACGGTACGGGGATGCGCACGGAGTTGAGGCCCCACGACCGGATGGTGGCGAAATCGCGTTCGGTGATGTATTCGGATCGATGTGTGCGGATGCGCGCCTCGTATACGTCGGAAGAGAGCTGGGTGGGCAGATAGTACTCGTCGTCGGCTGTGGTGCCGTCGAACAGGGCGGGGTTCATCCACTTTTCCAGCACCAGCCAGTTGCCGAGGTTGACGCCCTTGATGTAGGGAAGGACGGAGGCGGGGGATTGCGTGGAATCGGTTGTGGTCAGGGTCATCATTGCTCCATTCGTATGAGTCTTGCGAGGTTCAGGACTACGTAGGCGGGGTGTCGTCATCGACGGGGACGGCCGCGGTGATGTCATCGTTTCAGCCGCCATCAACGTTATCTACTTGTTGTTAGATAACAGTATTATGCATCGCTCGTTTGTATTTGTCAAATCAAAAAATTAATAAATGAGGGATCGTTGCCGACACGTCGACAACATCGACGACATACGGCAATCAGCCGGCGATCACCACAAGATTCCACGGTCCGACGACGATCTCTTCACCGGCCTGCAACGCGGTTCCGACCGCGGGTCCGGCGGAGGGATCATCGACCGCACTGCCATCCGTGGCAACACGACCGCCACCCACAAGCACCGTGCCTGCGACCGGGCTGGGAACCCGCACCGGCTCGGGGGAGTAGTTGAGCAGATACGTCACGGATTCGCCGGCCGCGTTCTCGCCACGACGAACGGTCACCGTTCCGGCGAGCGACATCGCCGCGGCGACGCCGGCATCCGACGCGATTCCTGACGCCACAACGGCCTCGCGCAGCACGGCACGCATGGTGCTCGCGTCGAGCATGGTGCCGATCCATTCGCCCCAGCCGCCTTGGTCGCCGAACGCGTGACGGGTGACGGCCGCATAGTCCTTCCACGCGTAATGATCGTATCGCGCGAGCACCTCGGTCCCAGCTTTGGGCGTCACCTTGAGCAATTCGATCAGCGCCTCGGCACGCACCGCATCGCCTACAGCCGCACCGCCCGCAGCCACATCCTCGCCGAGCATGCCATCCGCGAACGCCACACCCACTCGTCCCTTGGGCCGCGTGAACTGGTTGTAGCTCATGCCGAACACGTCGGTGAGGTCGTGAGGTGCGCGATCATGCCACACGGTCACCTCGTCGTCGGTGACGAACGAACGCATGGTGGCCACCGCATGGCCACCGTCGCGCACGTACGCACGCAGGTCGTCGATCGTCTCCTGCGGAGCGCAGTACAACGCCGGCGCGATCACCATCGCGTACCGCCCCAGACGCTCCACGCCAGCGTCAACCGGCACGAAATCGCATTCCACGTTGAGCTCGAACAGCGCATCGTAGATACGACGCACCACATCGTTGTAGTTGATGCCCACACCGTCCGGGAATCCGGTCTCGATTCGGAACCATTCCAGCGCGGACAGCGACTCGTTCGACACCATGATCGCCACGCGATTGCGCTTCTTCAGGTGGATCAGCCGATCGCCCACACCGTCCGCGGCGATCTCACGACCAAACACCCCAGCCTCCTCGTACGTGGGATTCGGTTCCAGATCGTGCGAGATCAGCCCCTTCCAATACGTCTCATACGAATGATGGATGGAATGCCAATGCCAGTACATCACCGAATCAGCACCGCTCGCCAGATGCGAGTACGCCTGCAGACGCAGTTGACCGGGGAACGGCAGCCATCCATGCTGTCCTTGAGCCTCGGTCTCGATCACGAGATAGTTCGCGCCATCCTTGGTGGAGCGAGCCATGTCGCCGCCGAACGCGATCTCCTTGCCGGTGAGTTCGTCCGCGGCGGGGTGATAGATGTCCACACCGGTGATGTCCACACCGCGCGCGGCTTTGAAGTGATCGACGGCGGGCTGCACGCCGTACGAGTAACCACGCCATTCGTAGTCGAAGTTCTGCGTAATGAACTGGTCGTCGCGCGCGTATTCGCGTACGATGTCCGCCTGCCACGCGAGGAACCGCGCCACCTGATCGCGGCGGAACCGGTCGAATTCACCGCGCAGCGACTGGTTGATCGACCCGGTCACGTCGGGGAAGTCCTCCCATGAATCCACGCGGTTCGACCAGTAGTCCAGACCGAGCCGACGGTTGAGTTCGTCGAGATCGTCATGGAACTTCTTACGCAGATATTTGATGAACAGCGTCTGCATATCGTGCGAGACGGAGTCGTAGTACTTGGTTTCGTTGTCCACCTGATAGCCGATCACGGCCGGATGAGCGGCCACATGCGCGATGAGCCGGCGGATCACCCGTTCGCCGTAGAAGCGATAGGCGGGGTTGACGATGTCCATGATCTGCCGCGCACCGTATGAGCCTGGACCGTTGGGGGTCACGGCAAGCACGTCGGGATGCATATGCACGAGCCACGCCGGTACAGCGTAGGTGGGTGTGCCCACGATCACGTCGATTCCCGCGCGGTGGGCGGCGTCGAGCGCACGGTCCACGTGGCTGAAGTCGAATTCGCCGGGCTGCGGTTCGCAGGTGCTCCACGTGGATTCCGCGATACGGATCACATTGATGCCGGCGGCCTTCATCATGGCCATGTCGCGGTCGGCACGGGCATCGGCGTCGAGTCCGTCGGACTGCTCAAGGTCGGGCATGTATTCGTCGTAGTATGCGGCACCGAACAGGATCCGATCGACTGCTGTTGTGCTCATGGCGGCTCTCCTTTGAGTATGGATTGTGAATGTTGGCTGGATACAGTGAAGCGGGGCGGACCATGATGGCCCGTCCCGCCGGAGGGGAGTCGGTGTTACTTGACGCCCTTGATGATCTGGATGAAGAAGCAGCCGATGATGGCCAGCGCGATCGACACGGGGAACGCGAACGTGTAGCCGAGGTTGACCACGATGGCGCTCATGATGATCGGTCCGCACATCTGGCCGAGCGTGGTGGCCAGATTGAGGATGCCGAGATCCTTGCCGGCCTCCTCCTTGTTCGGCAGCACGTCGACGAGCAGCGCCTGGTCGACCGCGGAGTAGACGGCGTAACCGAGGCCCGCGATGCCGGCGAACAGGTACATGCCCATCGAGGAGGGGAAGATCCACGGCATGGCGATGCCGATGGCGAACAACACGGACGCGACGATGACTGGCACCTTGCGACGGCCGATGAGATCGGACACCGGGCCGGAGATGAACGAACCGACGAGCGAGACGACCATGATGATCGAGGAGACGACGGAGATGGTGACGGCGGACTGCTCCACGCTCTGACCGATGTAGTTCTGGATGATGTACAGCTGGTACACGCTGATCATCTGGTAGCTGACGAGCATGCAGAAGCGGCCGGCGAACGCCTTGTAGAAGTCGTGGGCCGTGGAGAACTTCGGCGGACGGAAGCTCATGAGCACGTCCTTGAGGGATCCCTCCTCCTTGGGCAGGTAGTCGGCGGACTGTTCGCGCGGCATGATGACCACAGCGACCACGCCGCCGAGGAACATGAGCACGCCGGCGACAGCGAAGCCGGGGATCAGGTTGGTGATGAACAGAGCGCCGATCATGGTGCCGATGGGTGCGCCGATGGTGGCACCGGCACCGTAGAACGCGCTCATGGTGCCACGTACGCCGGAGGGCACGCGATCGGAGAGGATGGCGACCAGCGGGGCGATCATGCAGTTGAGGCCAACCATGCAGGCGCAGTAGAAGATGGTGAGTAGCACGGCGTTATGCGTGGTGCCGGTGAGGAACAGCGTCACACCGCCGAGCAGGGCACCGAACACGATCCACGGGGTGCGGCGGCCGAAGCGGGAACGGGAGCGATCGGAGAAGTTGCCGAACATCAGGTTGGAGACCAGCGATGCGACGGCGGTGAACGAGTTGACGATGCCGACGAGCGCTTCGGGGTTGGCGCCTTCGATGGCCTTGTAATGCTCGGGCAGCAGCACGGCGGAAACAATGCTGAGACCGCTCATCCACAGGATGCCGAAGATCAGGAAGCCCGCACCGAAGCGGAACAGCGTGGATTTGGCGACCGGTTTGCCGGTTTCGGGGGAGAGCGAGGGATCCTTGCCAGCGGCGGCGATCGCGGCGTTATGCGCGGCGAGCCGTTCCTCTTTGGACAGTGTTGCAGTAGCGGCCATTGTCATGAACCTTCCTTGACTACCTTTGTTCAGTCTTCTTCGACATGCTCAGCGCGTAGGTGACGCGCATGTGGCGGAGCGATTCGTTCCGAACTTCACCGTCCGTCCGGCTGTTCGCCCAAGTGATGGTCGATGCACAACATTCGTTATCGACCATCCGTTAGATAACTATACAGTACGACACGCCGACAATGTTCGTCAATTCAGAAAACAAATTAAAGATAATATGTACAAACGTACATAAATCGTTGCATTATGAGCGTTTTTGATCACCACACTCAAACAACCAACATCGCCATATCAATATCTATTAGATATTCAATAAAAACTCACCAGATGGAATCGTATGACACACAATACGACGATGGCCCGGATCATCAACGATCCGGGCCATCGTCACTGTCGCCACTTCAGACGTTCGTCAAGAAACGTTCGTCAAACCGCCGCCAATCGGCGCATCACCGATACGCATCCCACACCGGGGACGGGAACAGTATGCGCTCGAACGCCAGCCACTCGTCGTAATAGTCGATCGGCGGCTCACGCAACCAGCGCAACTGGACGCCATCCATTGCCTCCAGCACCATACGCACGGTCTGCCGCATGTTCTCCCATCCTCCCACCTCCGGAGGGAGCTTCCACGGATACGCGGAATACGTCTTCCACACGCCTGCCTCATGGTTCATGTAGTAGTCATGCAATAGATGCTGCTCATTGAGCGCCTCAGACCCCAGCACCATGAACAGCTGCACCATGGTCCGTCGCGCCGCGTTGTGCCGAACCAGATATCGCAGATAGGCAGGGAAATGCGGAGCTTCGGGGTCACTGCCCGGCAAACCGGATTTCAGAAACTCATCCGGAGTGCCAGACGTGTCGTACACGTCGGTGATCAGCAGGGACAGCAGCCCCTCCTTGTTACCGATGTAATGCAGCAGCCCCGGCTGGCTGATCCCCACCTCGTCAGCGATGTCCTTCAGCGAAATGCCGTTATATCCCCGTTCGCTGATGAGCTTGAGCGCCGCCTGCTCGATCTCCGCCTTGCGCTCCTCGGGCGCCTTGCGGATCTTCTTTTTCCTCGCCTCAACCATGCGCACCAGATTACCGCACGACCCGTGGCCTTTTCGGCCTTTCCGTCTTTGCATCGGCCACTATCTACCGTTCGATAAGTATCCATATGACCGTTCTGACATCCAGCCGACCCACTCCATACGCCTACGGCAATACGGATGTGCCGGCTATGGACTTCATAGCACCTTGGGCTTAGATTCGTAGTATCTTTATGCAATTAGGGATGCCGAATCATCGGCGCATCGGGGGAATGCTGCAAGGCACAGGTATAGCCATGCACCACCGTTATGCATGCGATGAGTCGCCCGCCCGCATTCCATGAGCATGTGCGCCAGCACAACCAAACACGTACAAACAACTGAACATCGAACCAACCGGCCAGCGAATAGTCGTGTCTTGCCCCAAACAACGGCAACGGACCGCACGATCGGCGTGGATTCTGGTACAAACGGAAACCACGTCAGCGCATCCATGCCACGACCATTCGCTTTCAAGGAGGAGAGTCATGCCAGACTTCACCAACCCATTGCGCAACCCGCATGACCTGCGACTGCCACGCATCGCAGGCCCGTGCTCGTTGGTCATCTTCGGTGTGACCGGCGATCTCGCCAAGAAGAAACTGCTGCCCGCGGTCTACGATCTGACCAACCGCGGTCTGCTGCCCGCAGGATTCGCACTGATCGGCTTCGGTCGCCGTGACTGGACCGACGAGCATTTCGCCAAGTATGTGGAGGAGTGCGTACGCGCCCGTTGCCGTACGCCGTTCAACGAGGCGACCTTCGCGCAGCTGGCATCCGGTCTGCGTTTCGTCTCCGGCGCGTTCGACGATTCCGAGGCGTTCACCCGCCTGTCCAACACCGTGTCCGACCTGGACCGCGACCGCGGCACCCGCGGCAATCACGCCTTCTACATGTCCGTGCCACCGAGCGCGTTCCCGGTGGTCTCCCGCCAGCTCGCCGCATCCGGTCTGGCCAAGTCGCCCGAGGGCGCATGGCGTCGCGTGGTCATCGAGAAGCCGTTCGGTCATGATCTGGCCAGCGCGCAGGAGCTCGACCGCGTGGTGTCCGAAGTGTTCGATCCGAATTCCGTGTTCCGCATCGATCACTATCTCGGCAAGGAGACCGTGCAGAACCTGCTCGCCCTGCGCTTCGCGAACATGATGTTCGAGCCGGTGTGGAACGCAAACTACGTCGACCACGTGCAGATCACCATGGCCGAGGACTTCGGCATCGGTTCGCGTGCCGGCTACTTCGACGGCATCGGCATTGCGCGTGACGTGATCCAGAACCACCTGCTGCAGCTGTTCGCGCTCACCGCCATGGAGGAGCCGGTCTCGTTCTCCGCCGCCGACCTGGCCGCCGAGAAGACCAAGGTGCTTTCCGCCGTGCGCCTGCCGAAGGACCTGAGCCATCACACCGCGCGAGGCCAGTACTCAGGCGGCTGGCAGGGCTCCGAAAAGGTCGTCGGCTATCTCGAGGAGCGCGGCGTGGACCCTAAGTCCACCACCGAAACGTATGCGGCCGTTCGTCTGGACGTCGACACCCGCCGTTGGGCCGGCGTGCCGTTCTACCTTCGTACCGGCAAGCGTCTGGGCAAGCGCGTGTCCGAGATCGCCGTGATGTTCAAACGCGCGCCGCACCTGCCGTTCGAAACCACCGCCACCCGTGAACTCGGCTCGAACGCGGTGGTGATCCGTGTGCAGCCCGACGAGGGCGTGACGCTCCGCTTCGGTGCCAAGGTGCCGGGCACCGCCATGGAAGTGCGCGACGTGAACATGGACTTCAGCTACGGCAGCTCCTTCACCGAGTCGTCGCCGGAGGCCTACGAACGTCTGATCCTGGACGTGCTGCTTGGCGATCCGCCGCTGTTCCCGACCACCAAGGAAGTGGATCTCAGCTGGCAGATCCTCGACCCGATCGAAGAGTACTGGGCCACGCTCGGTCAGCCGCAGCAGTACCGCGCCGGCACGTGGGGCCCCGCGGAGGCCGACGAGATGCTCGCCGCCGACGGTCGCGCCTGGCGACTGCCGTGATCAGCGGAACCGCGAAAACGACCAAACAGGCGCATGAGAACGAAACGAGGAGCGAACAATGATCGTTGAACTGCCGAACAGCACCACGGCCGAGATCTCGCGTCGTATCGATCAGCTGCACAAGGAACGCGGCGAGTCCGCGCAGAGCCGTGTGCTCACCCTGCTGATCTCCACCGACGAGGAGCATCTGGAAGAGGTCGTGGAGACCGCCAACACCGCCAGCCGTGAGCATCCGTGCCGCGTGATCGCACTGGTCGCGCATCCGGAGATCACCGAGTCCCGTCTTGACGCGCAGGTGCGCTTCGGTGCCGACGCCGGCGCCGGCGAGGTGATCGTGCTGCGTCCGACGAACGGCCTGACCCGTCATCTTGACACCCTGGTAATTCCGCTGCTGGTCCCCGATTCGCCGATCGTGGCATGGTGGCCGTCCAAGGCACCGGAGAATCTGGCCGAGGATCCTATCGGCCGCATGGCCACGAGCCGTGTCACCGACGCGATGGAGTCGCCGAATCCGGAGGCGCTGTTCACCGCGCTGCGTGCCAACTGGTCGCCGCGCGATACCGATATGTCGTGGACCAGCCTGACCGTGTGGCGCGGCGTTCTGGCCTCCATGCTTGATCAGCCGCCGTATCTGCCCGTCGAGTCCGTGGTGGTCCGCGGCGGTAATCGCCTGTGTGTGGACCTTCTGGCGTCCTGGCTGGCCGTGGCGCTGCAGGCGCCGACCCGCATCGAGCGCACGGAGGAGGACACGCTGATGGGTGTGTACTTCCATCGTGAGGATGGCATCACCAGCCTTGAGCGCGGCGAGAAGACCACGGCGATCATCAGCCAGCCGGGACAGGCCGAACAGCGCATCTCCCTGCCGCGTCGTTCGATGGTCGAATGCCTGAGTGAGGAACTGCGTCGACTTGATCCCGACGAGGAATACGCCGAGGTCATCACCAAGGGCTGGCGCATGGTCGACCACTACTGATCTACTGATCTATCACGTGTGATCTCTCACGTTAGTGTGATCACACTAACGTGAGTGGTTCGTGTGTGCGTGGTTAGTGTGATCACACTAATGACGTGCGCACGAACCACTCGCGAATGATATGGATCTACGGATATGAAGAGGGGCTCTTCCTATTGGAAGAGCCCCTCTTGTCGTTGTCGTCAGTCGTGACGTACCGTCGTCGATCAGTCGTCGCCAAGTGTGAGATGCACGCCGCCGACGAGCGAACTCACCACGTTGTACAGGAACGCACCGATGGTGGCGAGTACGGTGACCAATACGATTTCGAAGATCGAGAAGATCGTCACGGCACTCAGCACCTTGCCGATGCCAAAGAAGCTGGCGATGTCGAGACCACCGCTGTCAAGACCGGTGGTGGAAACGATCTGCGTGATGTTGTCGAACAGACCGATGGAGTTGAGCAACAGCCAGATCAGCGCGACGGCGATCACCTGGATCAGGGCGCCGGCAATGGACAGCAGGAACGACACCTTGGTGACCGACCACGGATCGACCTTGGTGAGGGACAGCTTCATGCGACGGGCGCGGGGAACGCTGGACTTGCGCTCGGACTTGGCCGGACGGCTCGCAGGCTTGAATGCCGCGGGAGCGGGTTCGACGACGCCCTCATGCTCGGCTGCCTGCTCCTCGCTGATCAGCGGCTTGGGGGAGGATGCCGCGGAACGGGACGTACGATGCCCCGGCTGCACCGGCTGAGCCTCGGCCGCGTTCTCCTGCGGCACTGACTGTTCGTCGCTCATTGAATCTCCTTCAACAATTCAGGAATCGCACCGTCACAACGCTTGATCGATGCTGTATCGATGCTGTCTGCTGCCCCGAGGTTACCAGCCTTTTGGGACGTGGAATCCGGGACGCTCATGTTTTATTGCGGTTTTATCACGGTGAGGGTTGTCGCAACGAAATCGTGGGCTTCCTCCTGCAGATGACCATCATGCGGAGGAAGCCCACGGAATTCGTCGATCAGTCCTCGGGCTGAGACTGCTCAGGCTGAGACTCGGGCTGAGACTGCGGCACCGCAGTCTCGGTGCCCTCCGTCTCGTCCTCGTCCTTCTCCTCGTTGCGCGCGATGGAGATGATCTCGTCGCCCTTGTCGGGCTTGGCGAGGGTCACGCCCTGCGTATTGCGGCCAGTGCGCTTCACCTCGGCCACATCGGAACGGATCACCTTGCCGGACTTCATGATGGCCATGATCTGATCGTCCTCGGCGACCACAACCGCGCCCACGAGCGAACCGCGGCCCTCGGCCAGCTGCATGGCCTTCACGCCGAAGCCGTTACGACCCTGCAGACGGTATTCACTGATCGCGGTGCGCTTGGCGAAACCCTCGTCGGTCACCACGAGCAGGTCCTTGTCGGTGTCGCCGGACACCACGTCCATGGCGAGCAGACTGTCGCCGTCACGGAACTTCATGCCCTGCACGCCGGCGGTCTGACGACCCATGGGTCGCAGCTGCTCGTCGTCGGCCTTGAACTTGAGGCTCATGCCCTTGCGGGAGACGAGGATGATGTCGTCGGTCGCATTGCACAGGTTGGCGCCCACGAGTTCGTCGGTTTCGATCGTGCCGTCCTCGTTCTCGCTTTCCATCAGACGGATGGCGATCAGACCGCCCTGACGCGGCGAATCGTAGTCCGCCAGACGGGTCTTCTTCACCTTGCCGCTGCGCGTGGCGAGCACCAGGTAGTCGGCCACTTCGTAGTTCGGGATGGACAGCACCTGCTGGATCTTCTCGTCGGGTGCGAGCTGCAGCAGGTTGGCCACATGCGATCCCTTGGAGTCGCGCGAGCCCTCCGGCACCTCATAGCCCTTGATGCGGTACACGCGGCCGGCGTTCGTGAAGAACAGCAGCCAGTTGTGTGTGCTGGTGAGGAAGAAGTGGTCCACCACGTCGTTCTCGCGCAGCTTGGCACCCTTGATGCCCTTGCCGCCGCGATGCTGGGCGCGGTATTCGTCGGCCTTGGTGCGCTTGATGTAGCCGGAGTGCGTGACCGTGACGACCACGTTCTCCTCGGCGATCAGGTCCTCCATGTTCACCTCGCCGCTGAACGGGAGGATCTTGGTACGACGTTCGTCACCGTACTTGTCGACGATCTCGTCGAGCTCGTCGCCCACGATCTGACGCTGACGTTCCGGCTTGGCGAGAATGTCGTTGTAATCGGCGATCTTGCGCATGAGTTCCTCATGCTCGTCGATGATCTTCTGCGCCTCCATGTTGGCCAGTCGGATCAGCTGCATGGACAGGATCGCGTCGGCCTGCACCTGATCGATGTCGAGGAACTCCATCAGCTTCGGACGGGCATCCTCACGGCCCTGGCTGGAACGGATGAGTCGGATGACCTCCTCGATCGCGTCGAGCGCCTTGAGCAGACCCTGCAGGATGTGATCGCGCTCCTCGGCCTCACGCTTGAGATAGCGGGTACGGCGTTCGATCACTTCGAGCTGGTGACTCACCCAGTGGCGGATGAACGCGTCAAGCGAGAGCGTACGCGGCACGCCGTCGACCAGCGCGAGCATGTTCGCGCCGAACGTCTGCTGCAGCTGCGAGTGCTTGTACAGGTTGTTGAGCACGACCTTCGGCACGGCGTCGCGCTTGAGCACGAGCACGAGTCGCTGACCGGTACGGCCGGACGTCTCGTCGCGCATGTCGGCGATGCCCTGGATCTTGCCATCGCGCACACCTTCGCGGATGGACGCGGCCAGACGATCCGGGTTCACCTGATACGGCAGCTCGGTGACCACCAGGCACATGCGGCCCTTGATCTCCTCGGTGTTCACCACGGCACGCATGGTGATCAGACCACGGCCGGTGCGGTACGCCTGCTCGATGCCCTTATGGCCGAGGATCGTGGCGCCGGTGGGGAAGTCCGGTCCTTTGATGATGCCGATGAGCGCGTTGAGCAGCTCCTCGCGGGTGGCTTCGGGATGGTCGAGCGTCCAGTGCACGGCCTCGCCCAGTTCGCGCATGTTGTGCGGCGGGATATTGGTGGCCATACCGACGGCGATGCCGGACGATCCGTTGGCGAGCAGGTTCGGGAATCGTGCGGGCAGCACGGTCGGCTCCTGCGTACGACCGTCGTAGTTGGGAACGAAGTCCACGGTGTCCTTGTCGATGTCGCGCACCATCTCCATGGCGAGCGGCATCATGCGGCACTCCGTGTAACGCATTGCAGCGGGCGGATCGTCACCGGCCGAACCGAAGTTTCCCTGTCCATCGACGAGCGTGTATCGCATGGACCACGGCTGTGCCATGCGCACAAGTGAATCGTAGATAGCGACGTCGCCGTGCGGGTGGTAGTTACCCATGACGTCGGCGACGGGTCGCGCGCACTTGGAGTAGCCGCGATCGGGACGGTAGCCGCCGTCGTACATCGCGTACACGATACGACGATGCACGGGCTTCATACCGTCGCGCACGTCCGGCAGTGCACGTTCCACGATCACGGAGATGGCGTAGTCGAGGTACGACTGACGCATCTCCTGCTGGATGTCGGTGTGCTGGATGCGGTTTTCGTCGAGTTCCAGCTTCTCGCCGGCCTGCGGGCTGGTGGGTTCGAGCGAGTGCTCCGCGCGCTCGTCGTTCTGCTCAGGCTCGTTGCCGTTGCTATTGGTTTCGTCTGCCAATGATGGTTCCTTTGTTATTGGCTCCCTGTGATGGGGGATGTGGTGACTGGGGTGGGGGCGTACTCACGCCTTGGGTCCCACGGTCATTCAGGAGCTTGGTCTTGCCTCGCGCTTCGTAGGAAGCGCGAGGGACGCCGGGCTGAATGTCCACTGGACATTCAGCTTTTCCCGGCGTCTACGTTCGCTTTATCGACGCCCGTCAGGCGTCGATGCAGTGCTGTCTATTCATCTCCGCTCACGCGTCGATGCAGCGCTGTCTGTTCATCTCCGCTCACGCGTCGATGAAACGAACGTCCTTTGCATTGCGCTGGATGAACAGGCGGCGCGGTTCCACGTCGTCGCCCATGAGCATGGAGAATGTCTCGTCGGCGGCGGCCGCGTCTTCGATGTGGATCTGCTTGAGGATGCGGTGCTCGGGGTCCATGGTCGTCTCCCACAGCTCCTGATACGTCATCTCGCCCAGACCCTTGTAACGCTGGATGCCTTCGCCCTTGGGCAGCTGACGTCCCGCGGCCTTGCCTGCGGCGAGCTTGGCGTCACGCTCGGCGTCGGTGTACACGTAGTCGTGATCGCCGCGCGTCCACTTGAGTCGGTAGAGCGGCGGCATGGCCACGTACACGTATCCAGCGGTGATCATCGGGCGCATGTAGCGGAAGAACAGCGTCAGGTTCAGCGTGGCGATGTGCGCGCCGTCGACATCGGCATCGGCCATGATGATGACCTTGTGATAGCGCACCTTGCTCAGGTCGAAGTCCTCGCCGTAGCCGCCGCCCACCGCGGTGATCAGCGATTCGATGGTGTCGGACTTCATGATGCGGTCGATCGACGCACGCTCGGTGTTGAGGATCTTGCCTCGCAGCGGCAGGATGGCCTGCGTCTCCGGGTTGCGTCCCTGGATGGCGGAACCGCCTGCGGAATCACCCTCGACGATGAACAGCTCGCATTCCTCCGGGTTGTTCGACTGGCAGTCCTTGAGCTTGTCCGGCATACCGGCGGTCTCGAAGATGGACTTGCGTCGCGTGGATTCGCGGGCCTTCTTGGCGGCGATGCGGGCGCGGGATGCCTCGATGCCCTTCTGGATGATCATCTTGGCGCCGGCGGGATTGGCATCGAACCAGTCGCCGAGCTTGTCGGTCATCACACGCTGCACGAACGCCTTGGCCTCGGAGTTGCCGAGCTTGGTCTTGGTCTGGCCTTCGAACTGCGGGGTGGTGAGCTTCACGGACACCACGGCGGTCAGTCCTTCACGCACGTCGTCGCCGGACAGGTTCTCGTCCTTGTCCTTGAGGATGTTCTTCTCGCGGGCGTAGCGATTCACCAGCGTGGTGAGCGCGGCGCGGAAGCCTTCCTCGTGGGTGCCGCCTTCGGTGGTGGAGATGGTGTTCGCGAAGGTGTGCACGGATTCGGAGTAGGCGCTCGTCCACTGCATGGCGATTTCGGCGGAGATGCCGAGCTTCAGGTCCTCCGCGGCGAAGTCGATCACGTCGTCGACCACAGGCGTGGCCTTCTTCGACTTGACCATGTACTCCACGTAGTCCTTGATGCCGTTGACATACTGGTAGGTCACGCTCTGGTGACGTTCCTCGGCCGGGGTGTCGGAGTCCTCGCCGGTCACTTCGTCACCGGCCTGGTCCACGGTGCGCAGATCGGTGAGCGAGATCTTCAGACCCTTGTTGAGGAAGGCCATCTGCTGGAAGCGGGAACGCAGCGTCTCGAAGTCGTATTCGGTCGTTTCGAAGATCGCCGGATCCGCCCAGAACGTCACGGACGTGCCGGTGTGCTCGTCGGGGCCCATGGGAGAGCCCTGCTTGAGTCGTCCCTGCGGCTTCTGGTCGATGTACGTCTGAGCCCAGTGGAAGCCCTGTCGGCGCACTTCCACGTCCACGCGGGTGGACAGTGCGTTGACGACGGAGATGCCCACGCCGTGCAGACCGCCGGAGACCGCGTATCCGCCGCCGCCGAACTTGCCGCCGGCGTGCAGCTTGGTCATCACCGTTTCGACGCCGGAGATGCCTTCGCCGGGAACGATGTCGACCGGGATGCCTCGGCCGTTGTCAACCACGCGGATGCCGTTGTCCGGCAGGATGCTCACTTCGATATGCGTGGCGTAGCCGGCGAGCGCCTCGTCGACTGAGTTGTCGACGATCTCGTACACAAGATGATGCAGTCCTCGCGGTCCGGTGGAGCCGATGTACATACCGGGACGGATGCGTACTGCTTCAAGGCCTTCGAGCACCTTGAGGTCGCTGGCGTCGTAGTGCTGGGGTGCAAGCGAATCGTCGAGCTGTCCGTTCTTGATGTCGGCTTCGCTGATCTCGTCCGCAGCGTCGCCGGCGGGATTGTCAATGTTCTGCGCAGCGTCCGACTGGACGCCGTCGTTGGTTTCTTCGGGCGAATCCTGGGTCTGGTCTGCCACCAACTGTCCTTTCCAACTAGCCCTGACGCACAAGGGCCCATTCTCACGTTTTCCACAGGTTTTGAGGCTTCCCCTAAGGGCACCATGCCCAAAATCTCGAAATATGGGGCCATACGCGCGTTTTACATACTGAGATTAGGGTACTACCATCTCCGGACCCTCGCCCGTATATACCCCAATATCCGCCCACTCTTCACTTCCCACCTCAGCATCCGGACTCACGGGGGAACTCGCCGCCCGGTTAAGCGCAGTCACATCGCATCTTCGACTTCGAAGGGCAGACGCCTATCTCACCGACTTCGACTTTCGCACATAGCGTTCTGCAGCAATGCAGATACAACCAATGATGGCAACACAGCAGCCGACGGCAACAGCTACAGCAGCAGCTCTGCCTTGTGTCCTCACTGAACCGTTCTCCGACTGCGGAGACGCTGAAATCCGGGGACTCTTCGCCGATTCCAAAAACGTGCTCGAATGCACCTTCAACAGGATTCCAGCTTTCATCGGATCGGTATAGTCATTGAGTTGAGTGCCATCGCCTCCGGCTCCGGTGAACAGCAGATAGAGACTTCCATTTGAAGAAAACATCGCTTGGAATTCTTTCTGCGGTGAGTTGTCAGCGGGAAAACTGAAAACTTCGACGGATGATGATTTCTGCTGGTCTGCTGTTGCATCGATACTGACCGATTGAACAAGTAGTTTTACTGCATGTGTCTTCTGGTCCAAGAAGGTGTCGGTGACATAGATCGTGGCTCCATCGGGAGATATGAAATCTCCATGCTGATAACGTGTAGAGTAGGTCGCATCGTCGGTTTTGGTGTCGAGCACTCGAGAGATGCTGTTGTTCTCGGTGAACATCAATGCATTATCCTGACCGGATAGTTCCAGTCCATCGATTTTTTCACCATTTGGTGCTGTATAAATCTGAGATGCCCTGTTCTCTATCGCATTGACCGCAATGATGGATTTTTTATCTCTGGACAACACATATATTGTTTTCCGATCCTTTGTAATCTCAGGTCTTGATGAGGCTACGTCAAATGACAGATCGCTAATTGAGCCATCTGCAGTGTTTATCGATATCAGTTTGCCCTGGTTGATCTCTCCGGGATCAGTATCCAATGAGGCAAAGTAGTGACTGGAATCAGGGGATACTGCGTATCCTTTCACGCCCCCTATGCTGTGAGGATATTCAAGACGATGTTTGGCAATGACGGTTCTCTTCGCTATGTCATATTCCTGCATTTGCCATTGACCTGCACCGTCCGTACCGATAGTAAACAGCCGTGAGCCATCCGAAGACAGGTCGAACATCCCCGTGCCGCTTCCCAAAACGGAGGACAGATCTTGCACTTCAAATGTTCTGGTGTCGATCGCGACAATACGGAGCGCTGCATCATCCGAGCATAAAGTGAACATGGTGTTCCCGTCCGAGGTGAAAACGGGCGGCTGAATGCGTATATAGGAATTATTATCTGCAGGTGTGTGAATAATATGACGAATGGACATGTCCTCGGTATTAATCGCGCAAATGGTACTTCCTCGCGTGAACACATATGCGGTTTTTCCATCTGGGCTGAGCGTGAGATTGATGGAATCCGAGCTCAGGCAGGATGGATCATGAATGGATAGCGTTTTCTGAGTTGCGACTTGAGTCTGGGGGGGGTCGAAGCGTTTACCGGAAGGGCGGGCGCGATGCCGAGGATGACTGCCATAAGCATCATCATCACATATATAAGGATGCGAATCCCGCGTTTATCATTGATCATCGCGTCCACCTTTCGTGAACCGGCATGCCATCACTATCGAATACTATCAACGTCGATAGTTACTACAATACCCCCCCCACATCAGAAGCATTTCGTAATATAAAAAAGATGTACATAAGCATTACCGTCTGATATTGGTTCTACGTAAATGACGGTACACAGTTATGCTCGCACAGCCGAAGATGACGATCGCGATAGTCGTCACAATGGCAAAGACGGCCGCTCGTCGATCTTCGGAATGGTCGGCAACGACAACTTCAGGCGGTGTCGTTGCCGACGCCGGCATGCGAACGGCCATCAGATATCCTGGCTCATTCGCATCTGCATAACCGGCATGGGTTACTGCATGATCGCTGACGAATACCTGATAAATAGTTTTTCCGTCAGAGGAAATCTCATATGATCCTAATTGATATTGCTGTGGATATTGAGGATGATGAGGAACAGTCACCGACTGTACTGTCGGTTGTGAATTCGTGGATAAAATCATGGTTTTTATTGTGTAAGCTTGCTCATCATCCGGTAGGGAAACCCCATATGCAAAATCTCCTTTCTTGCTTAACGCAGTTAGGTACTCATCTGTATTGGCTAATGTTGCTGCAGTGACGGTATTGATGATTCTTGTATTTGACTTGATGACGTTTCCACTACCGTCACGAATCGATTCATTGATGAGGAGGTGATTGCCGTCTTTCGAAGCCGACAGATGCGTTACGGAATGTTGTTCCTGTATCAGCGGAGTCACTTTTTTGCTGTCGGTATGTATTGCAACAATATTATCTTTTTCTGGAACAAAGAGGGTGCTATGATCGGAGGTTTCAGCGGAAATAAAATAGCTTCGATCATGTAATTCAGCAACGTCATTGAATGCTCCGGTGGAGGTATCTATGGATTTCAACCATGCAGTGCCCTGTTTGTCGACTTCTTGAATATATAAATTCCTTCCGCTGGGCGAGAGGGATTGTATGACCGGGTTGTGGCCTCGCAAGAGTATGGGTTGCGTACTTGTGCCATCGTCTGTTGTTATAGTACGTAGCTCTGGAATAGTGAAGTCCTCCGGCCACCCCTCGAGCACGACTAGAGTTTTGCCGTCTTGTGAAAGTTTAAAGTGCCCACCCCCAGATAGCGGATATGTGCGAGAAATGGCGAGCGTTGTCGTGTCGATTGCCGCTATGGCCTCATTCCGATCATCGGCCTTATAGAGGCTATATAGGGTTGTCCCGTCAGGGGAAAAGACAGGATGACTCCAATAATCTCCTGCATTAGGGCCGGGGAGGGTTACAATACCTCGGATCTGCATGGCCTGCGTGTCAATAACGCATATGGTATCGCCTGCCCCGCCAATACCGGTGAACACGTAGATGGTTTTCTCATCTGGAGATAATTCCAATTGGTCCGGATAAGAAATAATGCAATTCGGATTTTCCAATACCTGAGCATTCGCGGGGATGGGTGATTTGCTGGACGTTTCCGCAAATGCCAGGGAGGATGGGGAGAAGAATACGAGAATGCTGAGAAGAATGGCAATATATGATTTGCACTTTCTCGCACAGTAGTTTGCGACCATATTCTTCTCCATATAATGCATCCGACCGGAGACACTAGTATTCTACCTCTATCTAAATCAGGTGAAAGAATTTGAGCTCCGGATTCGACTTGTCTTCGATGCAATGTCAACACATTCTTCAGGATCGACCGCGGGGACGCCATTGGCCGGTGAGACGGTCGTTGGAGCCATGACGAACGGTGTCGGCACGGGGGCCGGTAACGACAATACGGTCGATCGGCATGCCCTCCAACCGTGACGCGATCTTCTCCCTGAGCTGCGGAATCATGAGATGTGGACGACAATGGTCACGCACGGCAATGCCTGCGGCACACCGCGTATAGCCTTGAAAACTTCCGTGATCGGCACGGCACCCGGAAGAGCTTCCAGCGTCCTTGTCCGTCATGAACTGGCTGACATCAGGCATGGCGAACATGGCCTCCATACGGTCGGCCGCCTCGCCCACGTCGGTCATAGCCAACTCCAGCGCCATCACACACTTCCCGTAACCGACATCGCAAACCTGACCACCTGGATGAGTCTGTTGGTCAACTCTTACGACCATTACGAACTATTGTCAGTTTTGTCAGGAATTGATAGGATAGTGTCAACGTAAGGAGAAACCATGACTGCCGTACTTGAGATGCCCCAGTCTAAGGGAACGACGATTCCGCGTGGAGACAGAGCTCTTGTCAACGCCGATGGTGACGTTGTGGAGTTGAACGCCGAAGCATACGAGGCCGCGCTGAACGCTGCTCTTGGCGTCATGGGTCAGCGTCGTATGATCACGACTGGCGAGGCTGCGAAACTGCTGAATTGCTCGGCCCGTACAGTGGCACGCATCCTCGATTCCGGCCGACTCCCGTTCACCCGCAACGGTGCCACCGGTCGTCGCATGGTGGATGTGACCGACGTGATGGACTATCAGCGGCGTGAGCGCGAGCGTATGGAGCAGTCCTTGTCATCGATGCGCCGCGCGGCTATGGAGATGGGTCTGTATGACGAAGATGATGCGGCCTACGTTGCCAATTTCGACTGACGCATCGGAGATCGTATCGTGACGAAACTCGTCGTATTGCTTGATGCCAACATCTTCCCGGCGGTCTGGCTGCTGGACATCATGCTCACGCTGGATGAGCGGCAGGTAATCGATGCCGTATGGTCCGAGCGCATACTGGAGGAGGCACGCCGTGCGCTGATCGAACGCCGCGGACGCACGCCGGAACAGGTGGATCGTCTGCTGTCGTTCATTACGCCAATGAATCCCACCCATTGCGTCTATGGCTGGAGCCGCCTTGAATCAGCAATTGAACTGCCGGATCCGGATGACCGGCATGTGCTCGCCGCCGCTCTGGTGGCCGACGCCGATTACATTGTCACCTATAATCTCAAGGACTTCCCGGACGCAGACCTTGCACGATACGCGGTGAAGGCCGTTCATCCCGATGAGTTCCTAAGCGCGATGCTGGAACGTGACCAGGAGAGCATCATGAACGCGATGCATGCTGTCGTTGCCAGCAAAGACAATCCGCCGCGGACTATGAGTGAGGAACTGGAACATCTACGCAGGCTGCGTCTCAATGGGTTCGCCGACGGTATGGAGCAGGTGATTCGATAAGTCGACTGCACCGGCAACGTCGGTGGGACGGGGAGCGCTCTCGAACCATTACCCCTATCAGGATCGCCCGCGGGGACGCCATTGACCGGTGAGACGGTCGTTGGAGCCATGACGAACGGTGTCGGCACGGGGGCCGGTGACGACGATACGGTCGATCGGCATACCCTCCAACCGCGACGCGATCTTCTCCTTAAGCTGCGGAATCATGTACGTGAGCTGCGTGGCCCATACCGGGGACTCCGCACGAATGGTGAGCACGCCACGTTCGTACGAGGCGACGCTCGTATGCCGTGCGATGCCGGCACCCACCACCTGGTCCCAGTGCCGGCCGAGCTGCGCGATCATGAGATGCGGACGCCAATGGTCACGCACGGCAATGCCGGCCAGCACCGATCCAAGTGTGTTCGGGTCGCGGCCGGGCTTACCGAAATTCATCCACGCTTCGTAGGCGCGTTCCTTGCGCTTGGCAATGCCCGCGGCACGCTGCGTATAGCGTTCAAAGATCTCGGATTCCAGACGCCGCGGATCGAGTTTGAGGATCTCCGCGATTGGCGCGGTGCTCGCCACACTCACTGCTCATCGTCCTTGTCCGTCATGAACTGGCTGACATCAGGCACGGCGAACAAGGCCTCCATACGGTCGACCACCTCGCCCACGTCGATCATGGCGACCGGTCCGGCGTCCCCGTTTTCCAAGCCCTCCGGCAGATCGCCACGCGCGGCCATGGTAATGAGCACCTGACTCTGCTTCCCAGCAAAATCAACGATCTGACGACGTCGGGATTCGTCGAGCTGCGCGAATACATCGTCAAGAATCAGGATGGGCGTCGTCCCTCGTTCGGCGGACAGCGTTTCGAATACGGCCATGCGCAGAGCGAGGGCGAGCGTCCACATTTCGCCGTTTGACGCATATTCGCGTGCCGGCATACCGTTGAGTTCCACGATCAGATCGTCACGATGCGGTCCGATCAGATTCCGTCCCTGTGCCACTTCGCCGGGGTAGATGCGCTGGAAGTGCCGGCTGATCGCTGCGTGCACCTGCATGTCAAGATCAGGAGTTGCGGCTGCCTCCGACTCCGGCGACGACGTTTCCTGCATCAGTGCCTGCGGCACGCTGAGCACCTCCTCGAACGAGGGCGCATAGATCATGCGTACCTGATTGCGGTCGCCTGCCAGTTGCCGATAGATACGCGAGAACGGCTCGCTCAGCCGCTCCACCACCTGCCGACGCAGTCGGGTGAGTGCCATGCCCGATTCGATGAACTGTCCAGTCCAGATCTCCAGCCCGCTCAACGCCGCATCCACGGGCCGCCCCGCCATCTGCTGCTGACTGAGCTGACGCAATAGGGTGGACCGCTGTTTGGCGGTCTGATTGAACCGTTGCAGCGTCTCGTAGTAGTCGAAGCGCAGCTGGCTGGCCGCCTGATTGAGGAAGGCACGCCGCGTGGCGGGATCCGCGGAGATCAGGCGCTGATCCTCGGGTGAGAAGGTGACCGACGGAACCTTGCCCACCACGTCGCGCATGTACAGCGATTTGCCGGAGTTGATCCGCGCACGGTTTGCGCCGCGGGCCGGAATCGACACCTCGTACGTGGTGATCGTCCCGTCATCGTCCACGTTCGCACGGATCACGGCGGTCTTCTCACCGGCCTTGACCAGAGGTATCGAGCTCGAAGCTCGGTGACTGCCTCCGGTGGACAGAACCTCGATAGCCTCCACGATGTTCGTCTTGCCCAGGCCATTGGCACCGAACAGCACGTTCAGCCCGGGCGCGAAGTCGAGCATGAGCTGATGCCAGGAACGGTAGTCATCCAACACCAAACGAGAAACGAACATGGGAAATGTTACCTTTTTGCATATTTGGTTGGTTTGATCGGGTGTGATCGAATGTTACATGTCACACTCAATCACACCCGGCGGGTCGATGACGATCAGTCGGTGAAACGCATCGGCACGAGCAGGTAACGGTAGTCGAGCGATTCGTCGCCATCGGCCTCCTGCTGTCCGTTGAACTCCACGGCCTTCACGGCGGTGGTCATCTTCATACGCACATACGGCTCGGAGATCGCGGACAGTCCGTCGATCAGATAGCTCGGGTTGAACGCCACGGTGATCTCATCGCCATCCATGTCGACGGCCAGCGACTCGGTCGCCTGGGACTCGTCGGCGGCACCTGCGGACAGCACCACCTCGTCGCCGGCGAACACCATACGAATCGGGGCATTGCGCTCAGTCACAATGGACATACGACGAATCGCATCGATCAGATCATTGCGATTAAGGACCGCATGAATCGGATACTCGTCGGCGAACAGACGGTCGACGGCAGGGAATTCACCATCGATCAGCTGGGCGGTGGACACGCGACCGGCGTTCTCGAAGCCCATCAGCGACTGCTTCTCCTGGTCGAAATCGAGCACCACATTCTGGCTGGTGTCAAGGGATCGAGCTACATCGCGTAGCAGCGAACCGCGGACCAGAGCCACCGTGTCAAGGTCGGGATCCTGAGGAGTCCAAGTGAAGCTGGCGCGGGAAAGGCGGAAACGATCGGTGGCGGTCATCACCACGCGGTCACCGTTGAACTGCATCTTCACACCGGTCAGCACCGGGCGGTTCTCTTCGCGGGCCACTGCCACCGAAGCCTGAGTGACCGCATGACCGAACGTATCGGCATCGATCTGGCCCAGTGTGGTCGGTACGACCGGCAGATCCGGATACTCGGACTCCGGCATAAGCTGTAGTGAGAACGACGACTTGCCAGAGGTTACGGTCAGCTTGGATCCCTCAGTGCTGAGATACGCCTTCTCAGCCGGCAGGCTCTTGGCAATGTCCGCAAGCATCTTGCCCAGCACCACTGCTGTTCCTGCTTCATCGATGCCAGCTTCAATGTGATGACGTGCGGAGACCTCATAGTCAAATGCCGAAAGTTGCAGTGTGCCGTCGATGGCTTCCAGTTTGACGCCGGACAGGATGGGCGTTGCAGGACGTGCCGGAATCACTCGTGATGTCCATGCGACTGCATCGGCGAGAGATGCGGAGTTGACTTCTGCCTTCATAAGAATTCTTATCCCTCGTGTGTTGTGAACGATAAATGTTGCTGAACGTAATTCTACCTGTGTGGGTCAGAGATTATCCCCAGAGGCAAGGTTTGCTTATGACGATCATGATCATCCTAAGAAGATAAACAAGTAATCGTAATAATAAGCCCTGTGGATACTGTGGATAACTTGAACTACCCTTACGAGTGCTTGCATTATCGCGCTCTTTGGAATGTGGATAACTTCTGGATGGCATGTGGATAACTTACCTGGTTATCCACAGTTGCACGGAAACCCTTGATTTTTCAACATTTTGGGGCTGGTTATCAACGGTTTTTTCGCCGGTTATCCACAGGAAAATTGGGTGTTATCCACGGACTTTCGCCGATGAAGTGGATAACTATGTGGATAACTTTCCGAAAAAACGGGAATCCACCGGCGTGTTGGACCGCGAAACCGGCCCGGCCTGTGGATAACTCGTATGGCTGCCGCAGACACGCTGTTCCAAACGTTTCGCAATCATCCCATTCCGGGGTTGCTATGCCGTTTGATACGTCCGGTCAGCTCGTTGACGTAGTTGTAGACCTCCCGCTTCTGCGCCATGCCAGATTGGATCTTCTTGCATGCGTGCATCACCGTGGAATGATCACGACCGCCAAAGATCTCGCCGATGTCCACCAGAGACAGACTGGTCATCTCACGTGTCATGTACATGGCGATCTGCCGGGCCAGCGCCACGTTCTTGGCACGCCACGGTCCCACCAGATCATCGAAGGTGAGCTGGAAGTACTGGGCCACCTGCGTGATGATGTCGGTCGGCTTGATCTCCACCTCGGTGGTGAAGAAATCCTGCAGTGTCTGCTCGGCCAGCATCCTGGTGATTGGCTGGTTATTGAGGCTCGCCATGGCGGTGACTCGGGTCAGTGCGCCCTCAAGCTCACGGATGTTGTCAGTCACCTGTTCCGCGATCAGATCCAGCACGTCGTTCGGGATCTCCAGATTGGAGATCTGCGCCTTCATGCGAAGGATTGCAATACGGGTCTCGCGATCCGGAGGCTTCACGTCCACCGACAGGCCGGAATCGAACCGTGAGATCAGACGCTGCTCGAACCCCTTCAGGTTCTTCGGCGCCACATCGGATGCGATCACGATCTGCTTGTTGGCGTCGTGCAGCGCGTTGAACGTGTGGAAGAACTGCTCGAGCGTCGCCTCCTTGCCGCCAAGGAACTGAATATCGTCGATCAGCAGCACATCCACCTCGCGGTAACGACGGTTGAACTCGGCGATCAGACCATTCGTCTGGGCTTCGCCCTGCAGGGATTCAATGAACTCGTTGGTGAACTCCTCAGAGTTGACGTACCGCACCTTGAGCCGGGGATTCTCACTCAGCGCGTAGTTGCCGATCGCGTTGAGCAGGTGGGTCTTGCCCAATCCGGAACCGCCATAGATACACAGCGGGTTGAACGACAGACCAGGCGCCTCGGCCACGGCCAGGGAAACGGCACGAGCGAATCGATTGGAGTCGCCAGGCACGAACGTTTCGAATGTGGCGTTGCGGTTGAGATGCGTCTCCTCATCGCGAGCGACCTTGGCTCCGCCGGCGGGAACACCCGGAACTGCAATCGTTCGCTCGATCTGATCCCTGGTCGGCACGTCGGCGAAATCGTCGAGCTTCTCCTGCACGAACTTGCCGGAACCTGGCATCGGAGCGAATTGTGCACGCTGTTTGGCTGGTTGAGCGGATGCCGGAAGATCTGGCGACGGCAGATCACGCAGTCCCTTGCGCACATCGCGATCGGTTACCGACGCGTTCGCCTTCGATGCGGATGCCGCCGATCCGGCCACACCGGCCGCGTTCCTCCCGACGTTGCCACGCGTCGCCGGTGCGGTCGGCGCGTCATCGGTGGTGGCGGCCTTCTTGTCCTTATATTGCTTCGCTGAGGACTTGCCTCCCCTGGAGGCTGATGCCGGTGGAACAATCTTGATCAGCGGGACCAGCGGTTCTCCGCCGTTTGCCGCCTGCAGCGCGCGCAGCACCGCCTCCTTGTTCTCAATGGTCAGTCGGGTGATCTCGTTGGACGCATTGAGCACGATCATGGAGTCGAAGACGCTGACGGGCGTGATATCTTCGACGCAGCTCATGTCGCGAGGAGTGAGAGTATCGTCATGACGCAGGCTGCTGCAGGCAGTCGCCCAGATGCGTTGCGCATCCTCGGCCGGCGTCGCGGTGTCCGAGCTCATGGCCCCTCCTTCATGGTCTTCGTCTGTTGTGTGTGCGCATAGTTATCCACACACATCTCTGCAGATATACTTTTATACGCCCTTCCGACGAAGTTATCCACAAGCTTGCGTGTTGAAATCCATAGGCTCTTCGAGGATATCCACAGGTTCTGTGGATAACTTGAGGCCAAAATGTGGATAACTTCGGGTATGAAAACCGCATGATTCCAACGATTTCTATTGACGGTTTGAGTTATCCACAGCCCCTTGTGGGGATAATTGTGGATAAATGTGCATAACTTCAGATCATGAAAAATACGTAGTGGGCGGGATGCTGGAACTGGATTCGGCCTGCCGGCTTCGGAATCGAAGACCACTTGCCGATTGCCATCCTCCTCGTCTTCCTTGAACTATCCGTGTGGTCGTGCTGCTGTCGTGAATCGCCCGCCACACACCGATTTACGCCGTTTTTCCGTTTTGCGGTGCAGTCCGGTTTGTTCCTATGAGAACGTTGCGTATCGTCATGGTGAACAACGATATTCGGACCGATATGGTGGTCATCTCAGAAGCTATGTGAAGATACCGTGTAAGTCGGCGAGTCCGGTTGCCGCTAGCCCTTCTTCCGGTTTGACTCGGACCACTGGTCCTTGTATCTTGGAGAAGATTGACTCAATGAGATAGCCATGCCTTCGCATGGCCAAAACCGGGAGCATAACTATGAAGAGGACTTTCCAGCCCAACAACCGTCGTCGTCACATGAAGCACGGCTTCCGTGCCCGCATGCGCACTCGTTCCGGCCGCGCTCTGATCAACCGTCGCCGCGCCAAGGGCCGCAAGGTTCTGTCCGCCTGATTCGCGTACTGATTGACGCAAAGGCACGTCGGAACCCAAGTGGAACGGCTGAAAAGCCACCGCGACTTCGTTGGGGTGTTGAAGAAAAGGACCAAAGTATCCAGTAAGGATCTTGTGGTCCATTTTCTTGTTTGCGCACCTCACGTTGACGGCAGCAGTGAAGACGCTCATAACGGTCCGTCCCTGTCGGGGCGCAGGCTGGGGCTTGCCGTATCCAAGGCGGTGGGCAAGGCGGTCACCCGTAACCGGGTAAAGCGTCGCCTGCGCGTGCTGGCGGCACGGTACGAGGACCTGCTGCCGCAGCAGTGCGATGTGGTAATCCGTGCCAAACCCAGCGCCGCGCATGCGGAGTTCGCTTCGCTTGACGAGCAGGCGTCCAAACTGTTTGAGCGTGTTCGTTCGCGATCGCAGAAGTGCGATCGGCCGTTTGAGGGAGGAGCGGCTCGGGTAGGGAATGGGCAGCAGGGGCAGTCTGTGATACAGACTGGTCTTTCATGTGTCCCAGCGCTCGCCGAGAACCAGAGTACGACGGCAAACGAAATCGAGGGACAAACGCCGGGAAAACCGGGCGAGAACGGAAAACAACCGGTCCCGCAATCCTCGTCGGTACGGGAATGATCATGAATCCGGTGGTGCGGGGCATGGCCTCGGCGATCCGCTGGTATCAGCGAAGAATATCGCCGATGTTCGGACCGTGCTGCAAATACTATCCATCGTGTTCGCACTACGCACTCACCGCAATACAACGGTTCGGCGCAATCCGTGGCAGTGTGCTGGCCATACTACGACTGATGCGATGCCGGCCGTGGAGTCGCGGCGGCATCGACGACGTTCCCCAACGCTTCTCGATCTTCTATCGATTCCGATGGTCCAAGGCCCACGAAGAGCCCCGGCTCACGCCGCTGGGCTACGAAACGGACACCGCACCAACGACTTCGAATCAACAAGCCCAACGATCCATTGATCCCATCGTGTCGAAACCCGAGGAGGCAATCCCGTGACACCGCTGAATCAGAACGTGTTCTATCTGGATAACGCCAGCTTTTTCGCGTTCTTCTACAAGATCCTGTATCCCATCGAATGGTTGATGACGCATCTGCTGAACATCTTCCATGAGGCGCTGACGTTCATCGGCTTCCAGGACGGCCCCGGCATCGCATGGGTGCTGTCGATCGTGCTGCTGGTGGTGTTCGTGCGTCTGTGCATCCTGCCGCTGTTCGTCAAGCAGATGAACTCGATGCGCAAGATGCAGGCCCTGCAGCCCAAGCTGAAGCATATCCAGGACAAGTACAAGGGCAAGACCGATCCCGCCAGCCGCGAGGCCATGAACCGCGAGACGATGAAGCTCTATCAGGACACCGGCGCCAACCCGATGGGATCATGCGTGCCGGCGCTGATCCAGTCCCCGGTGTTCATGACCATGTTCTACGTGCTCTCCTCCGTGAGCTACATCGCCCGCGGCGTGAAGGACCCGTACGGTGCGTTCACCGTGGACGTGGCGAAGGACATCGAGGCCACGCACGTGTTCAACGTGAGCCTGGCCGATATGTTCAGCACGACCAGCGGTTCCGGTCGCATCACGATCGGCGTGTTCATCGCCCTGATGTGCGGCACCATGTTCCTGTCGCAGTACTACAACCTGCGCCGCAACCTGCCGCGTGAGTCCATGAGCGGCCAGCAGTACAACATGCAGCGCTCGATGGCATTCATCTTCCCGGTCATGTACATCTTCTCCGGTATCGCTTTCCCGTTCGCCGTGCTCGTGTACTGGCTGACCAACAACGTGTGGACGCTGGCCCAGACCATCATTCAGGTGGAGCACATGCCCACGCCGGGCTCCCCGGCCGCCGAGACCCGTGCCAAGCGCGTGCACGCCCGCGAGGTGCGTCGCCGCGAACGTCAGGGCCTGCCGACGATCGAGGAGGAGGAGCTCGCCAAGGCCAAGGCCGCCGAGGCCGAACGCGCCGAGAAGGGCCACCAGCGTCAGCAGCCCAGCCGTAAGAAGAACAAGCGCAAGAAGTAGTCTGCGTCTGAGCCTGCCCGGCCTGCATCTTGGTGGATAGGCCCTGGTTGTCCGTAGCGGGATCGCTGATTCGTTCATCGGCTGACGTTTCGGACACGGATTGTTAACGAACGCGGATCGTGTAGGAATGCATGATCCGCGTTTTTGTCATCATGTTGCGACGCTCACCGACTACGTAGCTTTTGACGTGTAAGGTGAGGAATGGTGTCGTGAAGCGAGTGCGATTAGACTTGCACTCAACTGTGTCTTTTAAGGAGTTGCAATGTCTCAGACGGATGAGAAGACGATCGATCAGCTCAATGAGGAGGCTGATATCGCCGCCGATTACCTTGAGGGTCTGTTGGACATCGTCGACTACGAGGGCGATATCGAGATGGGTGTGCGGAACAACCGTCCGGTGGTGCAGATCGTGGCGGATGATGACACGGACATCAAGCACCTGATCGGCAACAAGGGTGAGGTGGTCGATGCTTTGCAGCAGCTGACCCGCCTGGCGGTACAGCAGAAGACCGGCGAGCGCTCGCATCTGATCATCGATGTGGACGGCTATCTCAAGCGTAAGCGTCAGCGTCTGAAGGACATGGCGCTGGACGCGATCGACGAGGTGCGTGAGACCGGCGAACCGGTGTCGCTGGATCCGATGAACTCGTTCGAGCGCAAGATCATCCACGACACTGTGCGTGAGGAGGGTCTGAAGTCCCGCTCCCACGGTGAGGAGCCGCACCGCTATGTGACGGTGTACCGCAAGGCCAGCGAGAACGCCGCGGACGCGGACGCCGATGTGGCTGATGACGGCGTGGACGAGGTCGAGGAGTAGCCGGAATTCGGTAGTGGGTACCGGTAATTTAGTTGGTACCGGTAATACAACGAACGAGATAAACAAGACGAACGAGATGGAATACGACGCCGGCCGAGTCGTGCCTTGAGGTGCGATGCGGTATGGGCTGGCGTCGGCCGATTGCCGTCGAAAAGGATGAAGAGACGATGACGGATCAGCTTGAAGGTTCGCCGATCATTGACGAGGTGTTGGGTGCCGCCGCGGCTCCGCTCCGAGTGTTTCACGGGAAACTGGAACGCGAGGGCGAACCGCGCGGCTTGATCGGCCCCCGTGACGTGGAAATTCTCTGGGAACGTCACATTCTCAACTCTGCGGCCGTGGTGCCGTTTGTGCTTGACGCGCTGGGCGTGCCCGACGATGCGGACGGCAATGGTCGTCTGAACGCCACCGGTCAGCTCGCCGACGTGGGCAGCGGCGGCGGATTCCCCGGCATCATCGTGGCGGTGTGCCTGCCGAAGGTGACGGTGTCGCTGATCGAGCCGATGGAGCGTCGTGTGGATTGGCTGAGCGAGGTCGTGCACGATCTTGATCTGAAGAACGTTCGTATTGTGCACGCCCGTGCCGAGGACGCGAAGAAGCCGGGGGAGGGATTTGACGTGGTCACCTGTCGTGCGGTGGCGCCCATGCGCAAGCTTGCCGGTTTCACCATGCCGTTGCTGCGGACCGGTGGCCGTCTGGTGGCGCTGAAGGGACGTACCGCGCAGGATGAGATCGACAAGGGTATGAAGATGATTCTACGTGCCAAGGGCCGTGATCCGCGTGTGGTGGATGCTCCGGTGGGTCCTGGTCTGGAATCCACGCACGTGGTGCTCGTGGATAGGAAATAGGCCGGAGTCGATAGGCGTTGTCGTTGTGAACCGCGCTCCTGATCATCGGATTGAAGTGATTCAGCGGTGATCAGGGCGCGGTTTTGTGTTATGCAGTTGTATGTCAGACTGTGATGGCACTGGTTAGGCATTGACGGTGCCGACATCGAGACGGTGGGATGCTGGTCGATGGGCAGGGCGTACTCGGTGGCGTACTCGTGAAACAGCGTGTGCGCACGTACAATCAATCCATATGTCGACGGGAAACATGCCAGTGACAGTCGACGTCGTTATTGGTCATCAGGTGGACACGGATCCGGTTGCCGATCGACAGCGTGTTATACACACTCTGCAGTGGACAAGTTGTGGATAACTTAAATAAAAATGTGGATAACTTTTTAGTCACTGTCAAATCGTTGAAATTACAACGGTTAGAGGGTTTTCGCAAACGATTGCTGAATGGTTCGAAAACGACGTTTTCGGCAGGTTTTCCACATTTCTGTCCACAGCTATCCACATTCGCCCACAACGGTTGGTTTGACTTGCGTTGTCGGTGTGTGATGACCACAATGGGAATCCGGTTCGGATACAATCGAAGATATTTGAAACAAGAAAGGTAAACCATGGCGAATGTTTCACGTGAAACAGCTCAGGCCGATGGTCAGGAGCAGCATATCGAATCAACGAACGATGTGCTGAACCGCATCTTCAGCGACGGATCCTCCTCTTCGATGGGATCCCAGCTGGCGGATCTCGCCCGCAGGCGCCAACAGCTCAACGAAGCGCATTATCCTCAGCCGTCCGAAACCCGCGTGATTGCAGTCGCCAATCAGAAAGGCGGCGTGGGCAAGACCACGACCGTGGTGAATCTCGCCGCGGCGCTCGCCGACACCGGATCCCGTGTGCTGGTCATCGATATGGACCCGCAGGGCAACGCGTCCACCGCATTTGGCGCCGAGCATTCCTCCGGTAGCCCGTCGGTGTACGACGTGCTCGAAGGCCGTCTGACCATCGCCGACGTGAAACTGTCGTGCGAGGACTTCCCGACACTGGAGATCGTGCCGTCCACGATTGATCTTTCCGGTGCCGAGCTGGAGATCGCGAATCTGGAGAACCGCACGTTCCTGCTGCGCGACACCATCGTCGAATATCTGAAGAACACCGACGACCACTATGACTACGTCTTCATCGACTGTGCGCCAAGCCTGGGTCTGCTCGTGCTGAATGCACTGTGCGCGGCCCACGAGGTGCTGATTCCGATTCAGGCCGAATACTACGCGCTGGAGGGTCTGGGCCAGCTGCTCAAGACCATCGGACTGGTCCAGAGCACGGTCAACAGGAATCTGATCATCTCCACCATGCTCATCACCATGTTCGACCGCCGTACGATCCTGAGCCAGGATGTGTACGATGAAGTGAAGGAGCACTACCCCGACATCGTGCTTGACGCCACGATTCCGCGAGCGGTGAAGATCGCGGAGGCGCCAAGCTTCAGCAAGTCGGTAATCACATACGACGCGAGCGGTGCGGGTGCGGTGGCGTACCGCGAGGCGGCACTGGAGATCGCCAAGCGTTCCGAAAGAGTTCTGAAGACTATCGCAGCACGAAGGAATGGTGACTGATATGGCAACGCGTTCACGTCGCTTGGGCAAGGGACTGGGAGCGCTGTTCCCGACCATCCCCGACGAATCCCAACTGCAGGGAATCCCGAAGCCCGCGCCGGCTCCGGTGGACCCCGCCCCGGTTCCGGTCGCTGCCGAACCGGCTAAGGCGCAGTCCGAACCGACTACGCCCGGTGCCGTTCCAGTGAAGTCGGCAAAGTCGACCGCGGCTCGGAAGCGTGCTGAGGTGAATTCCGCCGCGTCCTCGTCTTCGTCCTCGTCCGACGAAGCGTCCGCACCCGCACGTTCGACGAAGCGTTCCGGCAAGAATCGTCGTCCGAGCATGCCGTCCCTGGTGGGATCGCTGACCCACAGCGATCACCCCAGCGACATGTTCTTCGGTGACGCGCCGGCTACGTCTGCCACCCAGTCGGTACCGGTTCAGACGGAATCGACGTCGCCCGCTGACGCACAGTCTGCGCCCGTTGCCTCCCAGCCTGCGGAAACGCCGGCCGACGAGCCCGCCGTCGAAGTCCCCGCATCCGCGGTCACGCTGTCCGTATCCGCACCGGCAGAATCCGCCAACGGCGACGATGACATCAAGCCGGTGGAAGGCGGCTACCTCGCCGAGCTGCAGATCAAGGACATCATGCCCAACGAACATCAGCCACGGCTGATCTTCGACGAGGACGAACTGATGGAACTGTCGCGCTCGATCAAGGAGGTCGGCGTACTGCAGCCCATCGTCGTACGCAGGCGCGCGGCGAAGTCCATCACCGTGAAGAAGCCCGCCGCCTACGAGCTCATCATGGGCGAACGTCGTATGCGCGCCAGCAAGCTCGCCGGACTCACTGAGATTCCCGCGATCGTCAAGACCACGTCCGACGACGACATGCTCCGCGATGCGCTGCTGGAGAACCTGCACCGCGTGGCGCTCAACCCGCTGGAGGAGGCCGCCGCATACCAGCAGATGCTGGACGAATTCGGTCTCACCCAGGAGCAGCTGTCGAAGTCCGTGTCGAAGTCCCGTCCGCAGATCGCCAACACGCTGCGACTGCTACAGCTCCCAGCATCCGTGCAGAAGAAACTGTCGGCCGGTGTGCTGTCGGCCGGCCATGCGCGTGCACTGCTGAGCCTGCCCACGGCCGAGCAGATGGAGGCGCTCGCCGATCGCATCATCGCCGAAGGGCTGTCCGTGCGGTCCGTGGAGGAGATCGTGGCGACCGAGGCCGCCAAGGATCCGGGCCGGAAGAAGCGCAAGCCGCGCAAGAACGTATGGTCCGATTCCGACATGGTGCACTCGCTGGAGAACCAGTTCGACACCAAGGTGGCGATTCGCGGCACCAAGAAGAAGGGCCGCATCGAGATCACGTTCGCGTCGGAGGAGGATTTCGATCGCATCGTGCAGCTGCTGTCCATCGCTCGTCGCGATAACGCCGGCACCGGCAACAACGACGGCTGGGTCTGATCAGGCTGATCAGGCTGATCAGGAATCTGATTCGCCGTTCCGCTGATTCGCTGATTCATTGTTTCACACAGCGTTTCACATGAAACATAATGGCTCCCTGTTCCACACAGGGAGCCATTGTTGGTGGTGTATATGGGGTGATCTTGTCTACAACAGGGCGATCAGCTGATCCACGTGTTCGGGGGTGGTGGCCCAGCTGGTGCAGATGCGCATCACCGAATGCGTGTCATCGTACTTTTCCATGAATCCAAGCCGGACGTGTTCGCTCAGTCGGTCGATGGTCGGCTGATCCAGAACGACGAAGATCTGATTCGTCGGTGCCTCGAACGCGAACCGGTAGCCCTTCTCCCGGAGTGCCGCGCGAATCCGCTCGGCGGCCACGTTCGCGTTTCGGGCGATGTGCGTGTAGAGGATCGTGTTTTCTGGATCGGTGGCGTTGCTGTTGCTGTTGTCGCTGCTGTTGGCGGTATCGGATGCGGCGCTCGCCGGAGCGATCGGAGAAAACAGCGTATCGAACTGCACACCGAGCAGCCAGCCCTTGGCCAGCAAGGCACCATGCTGCTTGACCAGCGTCAGGAAGTGTGCGGGCGCATTGCCGCGCGGGAACACCACGGCCTCACCCATCAGCGCACCCACCTTGGTGCCGCCGATGTAGAACACGTCGGCGATACGCGCCAGATCCCGAAGCGTTACGTCATTGCCGTTCGCGGTGAGCGCGTACCCGAGTCGTGCGCCGTCGACGAACAGCGGAATGCCGTACTCATGGCATACGTCCGCGATGGCCTCCAGCTCTGTCTTGGTATACAGCGTGCCGTACTCGGTGCACTGTGAAACATAGACGCTGCCGGGGAACACCATGTGCTCGTAGTTGTCGTCGGCGTAGAACGTGGCGCAGAAATTGCGCAGTTCGGCGGCGTCGATCTTGCCGTTGTGCTGGGGGAGCGTGAGCACTTTATGGCCGGTGGCTTCGATCGCGCCCGCCTCATGCACGTTCACATGACCGGATTCGGCGGCCACCACGCCGGAATAGGGCGGGGTGATCGTGTCGATCACGGTCATGTTGGTCTGCGTGCCGCCCACAAGGAACCAGACCGACGCATCCGGGCAACCGCACGCCTCGCGGATGCGCTCCTTGGCGGATTCGCAGTACTGATCCATGCCGTAGCCGGTGATCTGCTCCATATTCGTGTCGATGAGCCGCTGCAGAATCGCCGGATGCGCGCCCTCGCTGTAGTCGTTTTCAAAAGACAGCATGTGTCCGGTCCCCTCCTGTGTCACGTGTATCACGTTGATCATGATCCGCGCCGCATTGCCGGTCATGTGTGGTCATAGGATGGAAGACTGCCGAACATGATCCGTATAGTCGGTGCTCGTATCCACGATAGTGCATGTGGGATTTCTTCCCTATTTGTGGGACGCGTGGTGCTGTGTGCTGTGGTGCGGACTGTGGTGTGTGCGTTGATGTGGCTTGGTGGTGTGTGGTGTGCTGTTGTGCTCCGATACGCCATGAGAAACAACGCATTCGCGAATGTTTCATGTGAATCAAACGACGTCGGTATGTTTCATGCTGCACCGACGATGTTCATGTGGGTATGTCGGCGTTCGCCTGTTTCATGACGTTCGATCGCGATGGCACGGATCACTCCTGTTCTTATCGTCTGATGATCCGCGCTCGGTATGACGCTGTCGTTCGGACCAGTGTCGCCGTAGTTGCCATATGCGAACTGACGCTGATCGTCTCATCACGACGAATCAGCGTCAGTATCAAGCAACCGAGTCTGGTATCCGACTGACTACTCGGCCTCCACCAGATACGCCTGCGCGTCCAGTGCCGCACGGCAGCCCATGCCGGCCGCGGAAATCGCCTGACGATACACGGAATCCGCGTTGTCTCCGGCCGCGAACACGCCGGGCACCGACGTGCGCGTGGAACCGCCGTCGACGATCACCGTGCCGTCCGCCGCCAGGTCGAGCGCGCCGTTCAGGAACGCGGTCTGCGGCGTATGACCGATCGCCACGAACACGCCGTTCGCTGGAATCGTGCGCTTTTCGCCAGACACCACGTCACGCAGCACGACCTCGGTCGCACCGTTCGCGTCATCACCATGGATCTCGTCGACCACGGAATTCATCGCCAACTCGATCTTCGAATTCTGCTGCACGCGCTCGATCATGATGCGCGACGCACGGAATTCATCACGACGATGCACGATCGTGACCGACGAACCGAAACGGGACAGGAAATCCGCCTCCTCCATGGCCGAATCGCCGCCGCCGACCACCACGATCGGCTTGTCGCGGAAGAAGAATCCGTCGCATGTGGCGCAGTACGAGACGCCGCGACCGGAGAACTCCTTCTCGCCGGGGACGCCGAGCTTGCGCGGCTCCGATCCGGTGGCGACGATCACTGTACGGGTCTGATATTCATTGCCGCCGTCGGTGTGCAGGGTCTTGATGGCACCGGGCGTCGTGTCGGAGAAGTCCACCGACGTCACGTCGTCGTATTCGATCATGGTGCCGAACTTCTCCGCCTGTTCGCGCATGCGGTCCATAAGATCCGGGCCGAGCACACCTTCGGGGAAGCCGGGGAAGTTCTCCACCTCGGTGGTGTTGACGAGCTGTCCGCCGGGGGTCAGCACGCCGGCGATCACCAGCGGCTGGTAGCCGGCGCGAGCGAGATAGATGGCGGCCGTGTACCCTGCAGGGCCAGAGCCGATAATGATTGCGTCACGAATGTCACTCATGCCTTCCACCCTACCGTGCTCGTATCGATTCCACGTATCACCGTTAGCGGAATCGGGGAGCCTTCGATTGTGGTCGGCGATTGTGGTTGCTGAGGAGGGGTGGGTTGGTGTCGTCGTTAGGTTGGTGCTGCTGATAGGTGCTGTCATTAGGTGGCGTCGCCAGATTGGTGCCGTCACCGATGGCGCTGGGTTGGAGGTGTCGCCGTATGCTGCGATTCGTTGGCAGGGTGAGCGGCAATGCGCGTGGCTCGGATGCCTATGAGACGCATGTGCGTGTCGGATAAGCATCGATCCAGCTTTCTAGGTGTTTATCTGACGTGTGCGTGCGTCGGATGAGCACCGAGCAGTTCTCTAGGTGCTTGTCTGGCATATGCGTGTGCCAGACAAGCACCGGGCGCTTTCCTGGGTGTTCCTTTGACGTACGCATGTGTCGAATGGGAACCGGACGATTCCTGGGATGCTTGTTTGGCTTATGCGTACGCCAAATAAGCATCGGACAGTTCTTGCGGTGCTCATTTGACGCACACTGCGTTGTATAGGCATGGAACGGTTCTTGAATGCTCTATTCGACGAATGCATGACCCGGATAGGCATTCGGCGGCTTTCATGATGTCTGTGTGATGTAGGCGTTTGGTTCGTACGCGTGCCGGTTCCGATAATGGCGGGGTGTTGGCTGCGGTTGTGTGTTCCGTTCGTTCGGAACCCGCAGTGAGGAGGGGTGCCTGCTGCGGGTTGGTTAAAGCCAAGTGTCGGACCCGCAGTGAGGTGTTGCGTTGGCTGCGGGTCGGTTCGCAATCATGATCAGACCCGCAGGGGGGGGCGTTTGCTGCGGGTGTTATGCGATGTTGTGCCAAACCCGTAGTGAGGGGACACATTGGCTGCGGGTCGGTTTGTGATTATGATCGGACCCGCAGCGGGTGATGCAGCTTCAATATCAGGCACGGGTAAATCCACGGTTGGCGTGCCGGTACAGTGCATATCGTGCACGCTGCTCGTCATGTCAGCCGGACGGACAGATAATCTCCTACGCCCGACATACCGGACCGTAGTTCGTAGTTCGGCGTGTCGCGTTTGCAGGTTTCCTGCAAACCAGCTGGACCCCCCCCACCGATACGCGATACGCTTGAAAAGAAACCCGACCCAACAAGGAAGTGAAGGTGGTCGTTATGGGTGGCAAGCAGGACCGGCGATTGCCGGTGATGATCATTGGCGTGATGGTGCTGCTGGCGGTGGTGTCATTCGTGGGATCCCTCCCGGATGCCATTCAGGGAAGTGCCATCGGAATCGCAGTGCAGATTGGGCTCTGCGTATTCGGAGCCGTGTTCTTCATCATTCTTCACAATGATCTGTATCAGAACCAGGTGCTGCGTATATTCGGCGATATTCTTGCGGTGATCGGTTGGGCGTGCGTTGCCTCACGTATCGTGGATCTACCGATTTCGGGAACTGTCGAATTTGTAATTCGCAGTATCGGACAAGTTCTACTGACTGTTCTTGCAATTGCTCAATTGGTTTATTTTAGGAAAATCAGTAAGAGCTAATCATTATTGATGGTTGTCGCGCAGATGTATTCGATATCTGCGCGACAGCCATTTGTGTATGTGGAGTATCTCGACAGCACTATGAGAATAGTAGTATCAATTGTTGCTGTATTAATATGCAATTTTTCACCAGTATATACTGTGAGTGATTGTGCGGATGAAACTTCCGTTATCTCCGCTACTATTCGCAATCAACCGCAATGTCCAGAATGGCTCCAGTGGTATTGCTCTCAGGAATCCTGAGTGATTGTTGTGAGAACTAACAAGCGAGGGTAAATGCGTATTGGGATATTAGACAACGACATTTTCGCCATTAACGGCATTCGCGCAATGTTGTTGAATTATCAACGAAAAACGGGAGAGAATCTGGATATCTGGTATACCGATAATCCCGCCAAGGCAATAGCCCGGTGTTCTGTTTTGCCCGTAACGGACGTCATGCTGATCGATATGGCCCTTAATGGAATCAGTGGTGTGCAGGTGGCTTTCAGCATTCGACAGTCCGGGAACTTAACTGCGATTGCGGGTATGACTTCATATGACTCAGCCGTCTATGCAGAGGCTTTGCGCCAGGCCGGCGCTCAGGCTCTGGTTGATAAAAGAGAGTTGTCGTCGAACCTTGAACCACTGCTGTTGCGCCTAGCCGCTGGAGATAAGTATCCGGAGAGTTCTGACTTTTATGCAGTAAAGGAATATGTCGCCTTGGAGCATTCGAATATGGCTGATGTTCTTTCAGGACTTTCTGCCAGAGAGTTAGAGATATTGAAACTATACAAAGCCAAATCCTCTACAAAGGAAATTGCAGAACACTTGAATATCAGCGAGGATACAATTTTTTCGCATAGGAGGAATATAAAGAAAAAGTTTCACTTAGATAATTGGTCAGAAGTGATCGCATATTGTGGTCGTCTGAATATACTTTG
>NZ_MWWV01000013.1 GCF_002259645.1 Bifidobacterium tissieri | reverse complement strand
CGCTGCATCAGGGTTCCCCCCATTGTGCAATATTCCCCACTGCTGCCTCCCGTAGGAGTCTGGGCCGTATCTCAGTCCCAATGTGGCCGGTCGCCCTCTCAGGCCGGCTACCCGTCAAAGCCACGGTGGGCCATTACCCCGCCGTCAAGCTGATAGGACGCGACCCCATCCCATACCGGTAAACCCTTTCCCACACAGGCATGCACCCATGTGGAGCATCCGGCATTACCACCCGTTTCCAGGAGCTATTCCAGAGTACAGGGCAGGTTGGTCACGCATTACTCACCCGTTCGCCACTCTCACCACCAAGCAAGCTTGATGGATCCCGTTCGACTTGCATGTGTTAAGCACGCCGCCAGCGTTCGTCCTGAGCCAGAATCAAACCCTCCACAAAAAAACCTTCATGAAGAGCCAAAACAATGACTCGAAAAAAAGAAAAGAAAAAGACAGACAAAACACACAACCAGCAACCACCACAGGAAACCCCGCGACAGCCAACCAGCCACATGCTCGCACAATCCTTCCAAAAACCCGGCCACAATCAAACCCTTTCAGGCACTCCCACCACACAGGCGGAAGCAGCAGCCGGACTGGCAATCAAAACTTAGTAGTACAAAACACGCTCTTGAGTTCTCAAACCACCACCACACCAACAGAGCATCCGGCGTACCAGATGTTGTCGTGCTGGGCAACAGAAAGTTAATGTACAGGAATGTCCGAGCCATCGCAAATCGGGCATGATGAAGCGGAACGAAACCGTTGAAAACACAAGCTTCGCTCGGCGTGTCGAAAACCGCTTACAAAACACGTCTACAACAAGTTTATCGAGGAATATTACGAAAAATGCCCTGCCTATCCCCCGTACACCAACCTTTCCGCTCTTTGACATAGCGCATTCACCGACAGTTCAGGCAAGCAGACCGACACCAGCGCATCGTGGCTTTCGCTCACCGCGCCATTGACGCAACACAATGTGTACGATCGTACATATTTGATGTATGATGATGGCGACGGTTGGTTCCCGTCACCGATATCACTCGGTCACGCGACGACAGACTTTTCATCCGTTTCTCTCAAAGTCGCCGCGTGGCCGTTCTTCGACGACTATCACCCATCACCATCATCCATCACCGCAGCCACAAGGGCAAGGCCGTCTCATCGGTGCAAATCCCATCAACGCACTCGGCCGATCTTGGCCTATGCTGTTCCTGTCGCCGCTTTGATGCCACACGGTCCATCGGAAACAGTGCATCCACGGCAATAATTCCGATGCGATGAGGGAACGATCAACGACGACGAACCGCAAACACCGGCGCAACCGCAGTCAACGCCATCGTCGTTTGCGTTGTCATCAACGGACAAGGAAAGGAACAACGATGAGCTCCGACGCCCGCACGGAACAGGAATATACAGTCCACGCGGAATCACTGGGTTTCTACCGGCAGCAGAGGCTCATTCTCGCCGACGTGAACCTTGACATTCCCCGCGGGCAGCGCTGGGTGCTGTTCGGACCGAACGGCATCGGCAAATCCACACTCGTATCCATGATGGCCATGCGCATGTTTCCCAACGTCGGGCACATGACGGTACTGGGTTCGCGGACCGTGGGCGGTTCCGATATACAGCGGCATCGTCGTCGCATCGCACTCGCCTCGGCATCGTTCGGCAGGGAGATCAGCCCGATCGAGGATCCACTCAACGTGGTGATGGACATCATGCGCGGACAGTTCGGCAACACGTGGCGAGATCATACCCAGGACGAGATCGATCGTGCCATGGACATCATGGAACGGTTCGGCATCGACTATCTGGCCGGCAAGCAGATGACACGCCTGTCCGAAGGCGAGCGAACGCGCGTACTGATCTGCCGGGCGTTGCTCGCCGACGCCGATCTGCTGATTCTCGACGAGCCGACGACCGGACTCGATCTGGGTGGTCGAGAACTTATCATGCGCGAACTCGGAAAAGTAGGCACTGCGGACGACGATCGCACGATCGTGATCGTGACGCATCAGCTGGAAGAGATTCCAGACGGATTCGATCACATCGCCCTGATGGGCCGAATCGATCGCGCGCGTTACGACGGCTATTGCGAGCGCCATCCGCAGATCTATTCCACGTTGGAGGGCAATCCGTTGCCCGGCTCGGTGATCTTCACCGGTGCACTTGAGGACGGATTGACATCGGAACGACTTGGCGCATTGTTCGGCCCGAATCTTGACGTACGTCGCGTGGGTACGCGTTGGACGGCGTTGAGAAGGAGATGAGATAGGACCGGTAACGGTTCAATTCGAGGTCGGTGTCGATTCCACGTTGTTCTCGATGCTGACCGTCGATTTCAGCGAAACGCCACAATGCAAAAACGGAAACCTGTTTCCTGTCCTCCCCTTCTCGGGAATCTCCGCACGATTCCCATACACTTCCCGATGCTCTTTATGACGTTCCTCATACAGAGCGCAGCTACCGAATCCGCGCTGATTCACGGATGTCTCCGGTTTCGCGCCCCGTAGAGCGAAACCGCTGCTCGTAATAATGGACCAGCGGCAGAAACAGTTCATCCACGACGGCGACGATGTCGTCATCCGCGAGCGGTTGCATGTTGCGGATGATGGCGGAACGTCCCAGATCTCCTGGCATGTGCATCAGACTGTCCGGCAGTTCGCAGGATACCCCCGTTCGCGGGCGTTGTCCACGGCCATGGCGATGCTCGGACGTTCACTCAATACCGTACGCCTATACAGTTCATGACTGTCGGCATCAAGCCAGCTTGCACCGATGCTGAATTTGGCCAGAATCATCACCGCATCCGATTGCCGCGCCGTCCGCATGGATTCCAATGCTCGCCGGAGCCGCCCTGATCGTGGGATTCGTGGCCTGGGACCACCACGCCAGCAATCCACTGATGAAGCTGTCCTTGATGCGCAACCCATCGTTCGCGGCCAATGTGCCCGCGCTGCTCATGCTGAACTTCTCCATGTACGGCATCATCTTCATCATGTCCGCCTATCTGGAGACGGTGACGAGCCACGGCGCGTTCGTCGGAGGCCTGCTACCCATGCCGCTGGTGGTGGCCTCCATCGTCGGCTCCCTGTGCAACGGCCAAGCCACATCCTGGATCGGATACCGCGGAGCATCACTCCTATCCCTGATCATGCTGGCGGCCGGCATGGCCGCGATGGGTGGCGGAGCCTTCCTAGGTGACACCGTCGTGGGCTGGATCCTCCTGATCACCGGTCAGGCAGTGGCAGGACTAGGCCTTAGCGCAGGCCAGCCGGCCATACTCACCTGGGCGATGTCCACCATGCCCGCCGAGCACAGCGGCTCCGGATCCAGCCTGCTCACCGTGTTCCGCCAGTTCGGCTCGATCATCGGCGCGGGAATCTTCGGCAGTATCTCGGGAGGCATGTACGCCACGCGATTCCAGTCCGACGCGAGCGCAGCCGCGGCCGGCATGAACCCGGGCCACCTCACCTCGGCCGGGTCGGTCAATCTCGATTTCCAACAGGCGCAGCGGCTCACGGAGCAGGCCGCAGAGACGCTGAGAACCGTGGCCGCCAAGGCCTACGAATCCTCGATGCTCGCCAGCTTCCTCATCGCCGCGCTCGTCATCGCGATCACAACCACCGCCGTAGCGGCGATCTCGCGCAAGCACAACCTACACGACTGACCGTGGCGGCATCACCGCATGAGCCGCATGACATCTTATCCACGATTCGCCTGGCGCCGCCAATCTGTCCGATGCCCGCTGCGATACGGCGCGAGCGCGCACTTCGTCAAACCGCGCCATAAGCCGTCCCATCGGACGTCCTGCAGAGACGCAGCAAACACTTAAGCAGACTTTTGGCATCGACTACAGCAATGTTATGGTATTATATAGAGCAATGTTATGGTAAAAAGTAAAGCAAAGTTCTGGTCGCAGATTGTAGGCAAGGAGCCACCCATGATTCCAAGACTGCTCACCGAGCAGGCGCAGCGCTCCGCCACTTGGTTTCCGATCGTCTCCGTAACCGGCCCACGTCAAAGCGGGAAGTCAACGCTCGTCAAAAACGCTTTCGCGGATTATACATATCTCAATCTGGAAGATCTCGAACTGCGCAACCAAGCAAACGTCGACCCGATCAGCTTCGTCAGGAATCGTTCCACACATCTGATCATCGACGAGGCGCAATACGCACCGGACCTGTTCTCCGTGCTACAGGTGGTTTCCGACGAGACGAAACAACCCGGCCAATTCATCCTGTCAGGCTCGCAAAACTTCCTTCTGCTCAAGCAAATCAAGCAATCGCTGGCCGGCAGGGTCGGCGTGTTGAAACTGCTGCCGCTTTCGTATGCGGAAGCGCTCACAGCACACCCCGAGCTCACAATCGAGGAGTTCATCCTCGACGGCGGCTACCCTCATCTGCATGCCGCACACATACCGCGCAGCATCTTCTTCGAAAGCTATCTCAACAGCTATATCGAACGCGACGTCACCGACTATCTCGACGTACGCAATCTCACCACGTTCCGCACGTTTCTCCGCCTCTGCGCCCAGCACGTCGGAGGACTGATCAAAGCCACCTCCCTCGCCAATGAGCTCGGCGCCACCTACCGCACTGTCAAATCATGGATGTCGATCCTCGAATCAAGCTACATCACGTTCAGCCTGCCGCCATATTTCGGCAATCTGAACAAACGGCTGACCAAAACACCGAAGCTGTACTTCCACGACACCGGCCTGCTCTGTTACCTGCTGCGCATCGAAACCGTACAGGACCTTCAGGAACATCCGCTCTTTGGGGAAATTATCGAGAACCTCGTAATATCAGAAACCGTCAAGAGATACTACAACGCGTTGAAAACCCCCGAATTGTACTTCTACCGCGACGACAGCAAAATCGAGGTAGATCTCATCGACTGCACGCATTCCCAAACCAAGCCGGAACTCATCGAGATCAAATCCGGGCGCATGTACCATGACAGGTTCGCAAGGCATCTACGATCGGTTGGCACATTGCTGAACGTTCCGGAAACGAACCGCACGGTTGCCATGCGAATCGACAGCCCATACATCGATCACGGCATCAACGTATGCCCCATCCGCAATCTGCTGCTGCGAGGGGAACCTCCCGTCGCATGATTCACGGTTCCTCCGTTTCGCCGATTCGCCGCGCGCCGCCGAAACACGGCGCGCGGCGAATCAACAGCGTCTTCCGACGTCAAGAAACATCATATCCGGATGACGACCTTGCCGGCGGGATGTCCGTCGTTCACCAGCCGCAGGGCATCGCGCACGTCGTCCAAACGGAACTCGTTCGGGTCGATGGTCGGCGCGCCGCCCTGCCGGATGATGTCCGCGACCTTACGCAGCTGTTCGCCGTTGGCCTGGACCATCATGAATCGGTAGGTCACGTCCTTCGCACGCGCCTTGCGATCGTACGACGCGCTGAACAGGGAGAACATCAGCCGCTTGGCGCCCGTTATGCCGGCCCGCTCGGTGAATGCCTTGTTCGGCATGCCGCGCAGGCTCACCAGCACTCCGCCGGGCCTCATGACGGACAGTTCGTGGTCGAACTCGGCCGGACCGATCGCGTCGATCACGTGATCGACCTCGAGACCGGCCTCCCAGTAATGCTCCCTGCGGTAGTCGAGGTACCGGTCGGCGCCG
The DNA here is from genome assembly GCF_002259645.1 of Bifidobacterium tissieri. GTDB lineage: Bacteria > Actinomycetota > Actinomycetes > Actinomycetales > Bifidobacteriaceae > Galliscardovia > Galliscardovia tissieri. The sequence continues at coordinate 25,180 of NZ_MWWV01000013.1, read as the reverse complement.
AGGGCGAGGATCTCCTCGCGGGACCGCGCATTGCCGGTGACGATGACCGTCAGATTCCGCGCCTTGGCGAGTGGGACCAGCATGCGTCCGAGTCCGCCCGACCCGCCGGGAATGAGCACGCTCTGGCCTGACTTGGCGCCGAGCTCGTCAAGCGCCTGCCATGCGGTCAGTCCGGAGAGCGGAATGGCGGCCGCCTCGGCGAAATCGAAGCCGTACGGCAACGGCGCCACCGCGTCGGCCGGTGCGACGGCGAATTCGGCGAACGAGCCAATGCGGTCGAACGGCAGTCGCGCCATCACCCGGTCACCGGGATGGAAATCCCGAACCGCCGAGCCGATCCGTTCCACCATGCCCGCGCATTCGTTGCCCAAAGTGAGCGGCATGGCGTAATCCTGGACCATCTTGATGCTGCCGATGATGGTGAGGATGTCCAGCGGGTTGACGCCGGCGGCCTTCACCCGGATGCGCACATCGTGCTCTCCGACCGACGGCGTGCCGATCTCGTTGACCGAAATGTTGTCGATGGCCTTGCCGGCATCCTTGAGATACCTGTTGACCTGTGCGGCTTTCATGGTTGTTCCCTTCGTTGTGTGTCCTTATGTTCCGTGTTGCGTTATCGTCGATGGCCGACGGCTGCCGGCCATCGACGGGATGTCCTTTGCGTCTATTCGGTCCTCAGCGCGATGACAGGATCCTGCTTGGCGGCCTTGCGGGCGGGCAGGAAGCCGCCGATCAGGGTGATGAGCACGCTGATGGCCACGAGGACGATCGCGTACGGGATCGGCAGTCCCACGGAGAGCGTGCCGGCTCCGAGCAGGTTCGAGACCACCATGTTGGCCGGGATGGTCAGCAGCGCGGTCACGCCCACGCCCAGCAGGCCGGAGGCGAGGCCGACGATGATCGTCTCCGCGTTGAACACCTGCGAGACGTTGCGCTTGGATGCGCCGAGCGCGCGCAGGATGCCGATCTCCTTGGTGCGTTCGAGCACGGAGATGCGCGTGATGATGCCGATCATGATGCACGAGACCACCAGCGAGACCGCGACGAACGCGATGAGCACATACGAGATCACGTTGACGATCGTGGTAATCGAGCTGGTCATCAGGGCCACGTAGTCGGTGTAGGTAATGCGGTGGTCCTCGTCCTTGCCATCGTTGTATGCCTTGATGGCGTCGGAGACCGCCTCCTTGTCGTCGAAGCTGTCGGTGTAGATGCTGATCGATGACGGGGCGTCGGTGTTGACCTTACCGAACGCGGCGAGGTTGTCGTCGGCGGTCCTGCCGTCCGCGAACACCTGGCCGGTGAGCACGTCCGTGTCCGGCTTGGACTCCTGCGCCTTGACGATCGCGCTGTCGTCGGCGCGGTCGATCATCCAGTCGGTGAGTTCGGGCGTGTAGGCGACGGCCGTGACGATGTTCGCGCCCTTCGCATCCTCCATGGGGCGGATCACGCCGCTGATCTTCAGCGTCCTGCCGTTGGTGAGCAGCGCATCCCAATTGGCGTCGCCATCCGCAAGGTAGGTGAAGGTGCCATCGCCGTCGTCCTTGTACCGGTCGGAGGCGGTCGTCAGCGTGAACTCACGTCCGACGAGATCGCCGTAGTCCCAATCCATGGCCGGCGCGTCCCCGCCGTCCTCGATCGCCTTGGCGGCGTCCTTGTACTGGTCGGCGGTGATCAGGCCGAGCTGATACATCGTTCCGGCAGACAGCGAGTTGTTCCGGTCAAGCACGAGCACCACGTCATCGGCGCTCTTCGGCCACGATCCGGAGAGCATGTCGTAGCTGTCGAGCGTGGCCTTGCTGATGCCCTTGCCGTCGGCGCCGGGAGTGAGCTGGGAGAAGTTCGGCGCGGTGGGTTTGGCCGGCGTCTGGGCCATGGACTCGCCGCCTGCGCCGGACTGCTTCTGCCGCTCCGCGAACGCCACGCCCAGCAGATCGTTGAGCCGGCTGCTCTGGAACTGCGCCTTGCCGCTGCCGCCGTTGCTCTGATGCTCCACCGCGTTCCAGTCGACGTCGCCCTTCATGCCGGGCGCGGCGATGTTGAGGATGACCGGCGACGGCGACTTCTCCAGCAGGTCGGTCAGACCGTAGCTCAGGATGTAGCGGCTCACGTACATGAGGGCGAACAGGAACTCGAATCCCTCGCCCGTGACCTTGGTTTCCTTCGCCTGCCTGAGCGATGCAGCCGCGAGGACGATGGAGTCCAATGAATCGTGCTTGGCTCTGACCTCCTTGATGACGCGGCGGTTCTCGCTCACGAGGCTCAGGTCGGCGCGGATGTAGGTGGCTCGCTTCTTGGCGCCCATTGCGGCGGCCTCGGCAAGGAACCGATCGCCCTTGCCCTGCGAATGCCCCACGACGACCACGGAGTCGCCGCGCCTGAGGCAATGCATGGCCAGACCCCTGCCCATGCCGTCCGTGCCGCCTGTGATGAGGATCGTCTTCATGTTCACTCCCGGATGATGAGGTATTGATGAATTCCAGTTGATAGCTTTACTTTATCAAGTAACTGGATAAATTAAAGTAGAGAAAGATAGTATAGTAACTTGCAGAAAGTAAAGCTGGAGGATGCGATGAAGATAACCGAGGACGCGGTATGCGTCGAATCACTGCGCAATGTGATGGGCGTTTTCGGCGGAAAATGGCCTTTTCTCATCATGGGTGAGCTTCACGAGGGCCCCAAACGGTTCAACGATCTGAACAAGGAACTGAAGATCAACACGAAGTCCCTGTCCGACACGCTGAAACGTCTTGAAGCCGAGGGCGTAATCTCCCGTACCGTCTCGGACACCACGCCGGTCACCGTGGAATACGCGCTGACGGACAAGGGACGCGACTTCGAAACCGTCTTCCACGCCATGCGCGACTGGTGCGTCAAGTGGCAGTACTCCGGGGAGACGTCGCACACCGCGCACACCGCCCGCTGATTGCACGACCGCAGTCGCCCAATCCGGCCACCCAATGACAGCGCGGAACGTTTGGTCCGTTTCAGCCCATTTTCGAGCCCAAAAACGAACCAAACGTTCCGCGCTGTGAGTTCCCAGCTGCGAGTGTTACCATTCCAGCCTTTCCGTTACCATGGTGGGCGGTGGTTTGGCATGAAAGCGATCGCTATGCGGACAGACGCCGCACCGGGCGACCGGCATGCGCAAACCGACGGAACGGCGAAATTGCAATCTTTATTAAGGAGTAACTGCAAGTGGCAGAGTTCATCTTCCAAATGATCAACGCTCGCAAGGCATACGGCGACCGTGTGATTCTCGACAACGTGACGCTGAGCTTCCTGCCTGGCGCGAAGATCGGCGTGGTGGGCCCCAACGGCATGGGTAAGTCCACGCTGCTCAAGATCATGGCCGGAATCGATACCGTGTCGAACGGCGAGGCGACCCTGACCCCGGGCTACACGGTGGGCATTCTGCAGCAGGAGCCTCCGCTGGACGACGACAAGACCGTGGGCGAGAACATCAAGATGGCGTTTGGCGAGATCGCCGCCAAGGTCGCCCGATTCAACGAGATCGGCGAGGAGATGGCGAATCCGGACGCTGACTTCGACGCGCTGATGGAGGAGATGGGCAAGCTGCAGACCGAGATCGATGCGGCCGATGGCTGGGATCTCGACTCGCAGCTCGAGCAGGCCATGGACGCCCTGCAGTGCCCCGACCCCGACACCCCGGTGTCCGTGTGCTCCGGTGGCGAGCGCCGTCGTGTGGCACTGTGCAAGCTGCTGCTTGAAGCTCCCGATCTGCTGCTGCTCGACGAGCCCACCAACCATCTGGACGCCGAGTCGATCCTGTGGCTGGAGCAGTTCCTGCACCAGTACAAGGGTGCCGTGATCGCCGTCACCCACGATCGTTACTTCATGGACAACGTGGCCGAGTGGATCTGCGAGGTGGACCGCGGTCAGCTCTACCCGTACAAGGGCAACTACTCCACATATCTGGAGACCAAGGCCAAGCGTATGGAGGTCCAGGGTGCCAAGGACGCCAAGCTGGCCAAGCGACTCAAGAACGAGCTCGAATGGGTCCGTTCCTCGCCGAAGGCCCGTCAGGCCAAGAACAAGGCCCGTCTGGAGCGGTACGACCAGATGGAGCAGGAGGCACGCAACAACAAGAAGCTCGACTTCTCCGAGATCCAGATCCCGGCCGGCCCGCGTCTGGGTTCGCTGGTGCTCGAGGCCAACCACATCCACAAGGCGTTCGGCGACCGCGTGCTCATCGACGATCTGAGCTTCACCCTACCGCGTAACGGCATCGTCGGCGTGATCGGCCCGAACGGTGTGGGTAAGTCCACGCTGTTCAAGACGATCGTCGGCCTTGAGCCGCTGACCAGCGGCGAGCTGAAGATCGGCGATACCGTGAAGATCAGCTACGTGGATCAGAACCGTGCCGGTCTGGACCCGAAGAAGAACCTGTGGGAAGCCGTGTCCGACGGTCTCGACTTCATCGAGGTGGCCGGCGTGGAAGTGCCGACCCGCGCCTACGTGGCCAGCTTCGGCTTCAAGGGCTCCGATCAGCAGAAGCTCACGGGCGTGCTCTCCGGTGGTGAGCGCAACCGTCTGAACCTGGCGCTCACCCTGAAGCAGGGCGGCAACCTGCTGCTGCTCGACGAGCCCACCAACGATCTTGATGTCGAGACGCTCGAGTCGCTCGAAAACGCGCTGCTCGGCTTCCCGGGCTGCGCCGTGGTGATCTCCCACGATCGTTGGTTCCTCGACCGCGTCGCCACGCACATCCTCGCGTGGGAGGGCGACGACGAGAACCCGGCCAAGTGGTACTGGTTCGAGGGCAACTTCCAGGCCTATCAGGAGAACCGCGTGGCCCGTCTCGGCGAGGACGCGGCACGTCCGCATCGTCTGCACCGCAAGCTCACCCGCGTGTGATGCCACGCTGATACGCACAACATGTGCATACGAAGGGGCGTTCCCTTGGAGAGATCCGGGGGACGCCCCTTCGTCGTCTGTGCGGTCGTCCGTGCGGTCGTCCGTGCGATCATACGGATAACGAAGTCCGAATCAGCCGTCCCGGTTTGTCCGATCCCCATGAAACCCAACGGACACACCGTCATCTCACGTTCACCTATCTCACGAAGTCGTTACATGACACACCAAAGTTTCTTTACTCACGCCGCATAGACTGCTGTGCAGACATATTGAATCAGCCTATACGTGAAGTGAGGAAAGCTATGCCGGTCAAGGAACAAACGCCACTGGAACATCTGATCAAGGTGCTTCATCTGGGAGAGCCCTCCTCATACCGCAACCACACGTATATCAACGGCGAAAGCCTGTACTTCCCCACCGGCCGCGTCTACGGAGGGCAGGTCGTGGCGCAGTCCGTGGTTGCCGCCGCCCGAACGGTTGATGAGGATCGTCTGCCGCATTCGATTCACGCGTATTTCATCGCGGCCGGCGACATCCATCAGGACGTGCTGTTCGATGTGGAGAATCTTCGCGACGGCCGCTCGTTCTCCGCTCGCCGCGTGAACGCCACGCAGGCCGAGGGCCCGATCCTCACCGCCATCGCCAGCTTCCAGAAGCATGGGCAGGACGGCGTGGAGTTCGCCGACCCGATGCCCGAGAACGTGCCTGATCCGGAGACGTTGAGTTCGGCCAAGGAGCTCATGGAGCCGTATGCCAGCCAGTCGGAGTTCGCCAACTATTATGCGACCAAGTCCGCGTTCGATATTCGTCACGTGAATTCCACGGTGATGCTTGGCAGCGACAACACGGCGAAGACCCATGACAGCGGACGACAGATGGTGTGGATGAAGGTGGACGGAAACGCCGATGTCCCGCAGCTGTGCCATCGTGCCATTCTCGCCTGCGGCTGCGATCAGATCATGATGGAACCGATCGTGCGTCGTGCGGGATTGAGTTTCATGACGCCCGGCATTTCATATGCGACGATCGATCATTCGATGTGGTGGTATCGTGACGTGGATGTGAACCAGTGGCATCTGTATGTGCAGGATACGCCGACCGCGGCGCATGGCCGAGGCCTGAGCTATGCGAAGGTGTACTCGCAGGATGGCAGACTGGTGGCGGCCATGAGTCAGGAGGCCATGGTTCGCGTTCCGGAGTCGGCGACAGCGAAGACCGCAACGGCGACGAAGTAACGACGACAACCGGCAACACGGTCATCGGATCGGCGATCATGCCCAGATAACCGTGAGGGCCTCGTTCCGATCACATCCGTTCGAGATGTCTGATCGGCACGAGGCCCTCGTTGTTTCACGTGGCTGTTTCACGCGTCGTCTGCGTCACGACTGTTCACGAGGTGCAAGCACGTTCGCCAGATGGCTCATCGTCATCACGGATTCAGCCGGCAGATAGGCGGGATCATCCTCATCCACCGTCGGGTCGGGAATCGTATACACCTGAGCCGGGGTATCAGGGAAGATCACCTCCTGCTCCTTCGACCGTTCACGAATCCAATCGGCCAGGGTCCGATCGTTGTGGAACACCAGCATGTTTGAATCGTCAAGGGCACCGGCGACGTCGGCGTACGTCGGATAGTCAAGGTTCACGGAGATCGCATCGCGGGCACGGGACAGGGTGGGTACCGCGGTCTCGTCAAGTTCCCCCATCAGAGCATTGAACACCGCGTCGATGCCACGGTATACGGCCACTGGATTCTTCCGCTGGTTGGAGCGCGAGTACACGCTGGAAACGAACCATGCGTCCGGGTCCACGGGCACTCCGCGCATGGGCTGGTTCTTCTTCCAGTTCTTGGTACGGCGTACGTCCACGATCGGCTCGTCGTCGGGTCTTCTGACGTGAACCGCCACATGATTGCTCATCAACGCCCAGAGCGATCGGGCGTCCTTGAACCGCCGTGCGTTGCCGGAACCGTCGGCCGCGGCATGGGCCGCTCGCTGGGCGAGGTTCTTCAGGCTCACCGTCTTGCCGTCGGACGCCGCGGTCTCGATCCGTTCGTCGTCCACGACGGTGGCGTCGTTGCCGTCGAGCAGATCGAGGACGTCGAGGAACAGATTCGGCAGATTCGTATAGTATCGATCGGTCGTCAATGGATACTGTTCGTGCTCGCCATATACATGCACCGGGCGCAGTTCCCCACCATCGCCGGCGACCCACAGGGCGATGTCACGCGTACCCGTGATTATGCGCAATTCATAACGTGTCATGCTTTCCATTGTGTCATACACGTGTACATGCGAGTCGCGGGTACGCTCCAGGCCTTTCCCTGCCGGCCGGCTTACTGACGATCGTCGCCGCCGTTTCGACGACGATCACGTTTGATCCGGGTACCCGAAGAGACAGCGGTGGCGTTCGTGGAAGTGGCGGCCGGGGTGACCGGAGCCGCGCCGCGCAACCGCTCGGCCTCCTTGACCTTGGGATGCTCCGGCCCCTCGCGCGGTGGCAGCTGGCACCAGTACTCCCCCACGATGCCGATGATCATATCGGCAAGACAGACCATGGCGCTCACTCCGCATTCGATGGCCGCATTGGCATAGTATTCGGCATCGAGATGTGGCAGGCACATGACCAGCTGGCCGCCGTACCATCCGACGAGGGCGGCACCGGCCACGCCCAGGGATTTGGCCAGCACGAGCGTGTTCACGGCCCGGGACATGCTCATTTCCCTGAGATCGCCCTTGATGTACCGGCGCACCTGCCATGCCATCACCAGCACCAGTATGCCCATCAGCGCCAGCAGCACGGGAACGATCCAAGGAGCGCCCGTGAACGTGTATTCGCTATGTTCGGTGAGCTTGACCAGCATCACGCCGGCGAATCCGCCGAGAATCACCGCGATGACGTAATACCACCATGGCGTACGACGTGCCTTCATATGTTGTCTCCCGTCAGTTCGTCCGTGCCGGTGTCCGCTGCGCTATGCTTCCGCAACGGATCCGCCAAGGATCCAGCCATCCGAGACCTTGTGCACTTCGTCATGGTCCGGCGTGTTTGCGAGTAGTTCAGTCACGCGGCCGCCATGCGGTCCCGCGAGGCGAGCATCAGGATCGAGATCAGCCCATGGAGCGAGCACGAACGCCCGCTGCCATGCACGGGGGTGCGGCAGCGTGAGATGCGGGTCGGCGCTGATCTCACCGTCATAGTCCACAATATCGAGATCGAGCGGACGTGATCCCCAATGCACATCGTGAGACCGTCCGTGCGCGGATTCGATGGTCTGCAGGGCGGCGAGCAGGGTCTCCCGATCCAACGTGGTGCTCAACTGGATCACGGCGTTGAGAAAATCGGGCGTTCCCGGTTCCATGCCCCATGCGGCCGTTCGGTACAACGGGGAGATACCCGTGAGCTGATTGCCGGGAACGCCGTCGATCGCCACCACGGCGGCTCTCAGCGTCTGTTCCACATCGCCGAGATTGCCACCCATGGCGATCACCGCGGAATGTACTTTTGGCGTGGAAACCTCTGAATCCGAGGACCGGTCGGCTCGGGTGCCGGTCATATCGCCGGTATCGACCGACGCCGATCCAGCCGCGGATGACGCGATCGAGGCCGCAGTCGGGTTCTCGTCATCGTATCCGTCACGTGCGCGCTCGATCGTCACGCTCACGTCGTCGAACGGCACGGTGATGGGCGCGTTCGGCTTGTGCACGGTGACAATGACGCGACGGATGCGATGCGACAGCAGGATCGAGTCAGCGATCTTCGCCGCCAGACGTTCGATCAGATCGACATGTTCGCCTTCGATGACGTTGACGATGCGCTGAGCGATCTGGCCGTAGTCGACCGTTTCCGTAAGGTCATCGGTACGTCCGGCCTCCGAAAGATCGAGGAACATCGTGGCGTCGACGATGAACGGCTGCGGTTCGGCATGCTCGAAATCGAATACGCCGTGTGCTGCTTCGGCGCGGATGCCGGTGAGACGGATGGAATCCATGGGATCGGTGCCTTTCAGAACGAATGATGAAATGATGATGGATGACTTGACTGCTTACCGCTGACGGAAGTTGCGCCACAGCGTGCCGGCGTGCACGGCGGCGACGGAACGGGGAACATCGTGCACGCGCACGGCCCATGCACCATGTTCGGCGCAGAGTGCGGATAGCGCGGCGGTCATGGAGTCACGATCCTCCATCGTGGGGTCGGCGAATCCGGCCTCCTGCAGCATGGCGGTGACGAACCGTTTGCGGGACTGTCCGATCAGCACCGGATAGCCGGTCTCCTCGAACGTCTCAAGCCCGGCGAGCAACGGCAGATTATGTTCGATGCCGGGCTTGGAGAATCCCAGACCGGGATCGATGATCACCCGTTCGGGATCCACGCCGGCGGCGAGCACCGCATCGACCTGTGCCATGAGCTCGTCCTTGACGTCGCGCAGCACGCCGTGCTCATAGACGGACGTGTCGGCGTCGGGAACTCCGCCCTTACCGCCGGCGAGCCAGCCACGCCAGTGCTGCACGATGTACAGGCAGTCGTGATCGGCGACCACATGCGGCAGGTCGGGATCAAGCCGGCCGCCGGAGACGTCATTGATGATTTGTGCCCCCTTGTTGAGAGCGGCAAGCGCCACGGACGAACGGGTGGTGTCGATTGACAGCACGGCATCGTGGTCGTCGTTCAGCAACGCCTTGACCGCGCCGGTGACGCGTGCCAGCTCATCCTGTTCGCTGACACGCTTGGCACCGGGACGCGTGGACTCGGCACCGATGTCGATCAGATCGGCCCCATCCTTCATCATCGCCTCACCGTGCTCCCTCGCCTTGACGGGATCGAGCCAGAGGCCGCCGTCGGAGAACGAGTCCTCGGTGATGTTGAGCACCCCCATGACCAGTGTGCGATCGGGGTTGCGTAGTGCAGTGATATCGGTCATATGATGACCCCCTTGTATACACGACTGAGGGTGGCCGCCGTTCCGCGACCACCCTCAGTCAGATTTCCCAGATTTCCGCCGTCATATCAATGGGGCGGATCAATGCTGTGACAGTATCAGGCTCATGGCTTCGGCGCGCGTGGCGGGCTGTCGCATGATTCCGCGCACCGCCGATGTGGTGGTACGGGCCTGCGACTTCTTCACGCCGCGCATCGACATGCACAGATGCTCGCACTCGGTGACCACGATTGCGCCGCGGGCATCCACATAGTCCATAAGCGCATCCGCGATCTGCTGGGTGAGTCGTTCCTGCACCTGCGGTCGACGAGCGTAGACCTCCACCAGACGGGCGAGCTTGCTCAAACCGGTCACGCCCTCCTTGGAGGGGATGTAGCCCACATGGGCCACGCCATGGAACGGCAGCAGATGATGCTCGCACACCGAGTAGAGCTCGATGTCGCGAACCAGCACCATCTCCTCGGTATCTACCTTAAACCGTGCGGAGAGCACGTCCTTCGGATCCTGATGCAGACCGGCGAAGAGTTCGCGAGACGCCCTGGCTATACGGTCGGGGGTGTCGAGCAGTCCTTCGCGGTCGGGGTCCTCACCGATGGACTTGAGGTAGAGGCGTACGGCCTGACGCACGCCCTCCTCGTCGAATGCACCCTGTGTCTGTTCCTCTTGTGCCTGTGCCTTCTGCGCGACTTCACTCATCAGGCGGCTCCCTGAGTGGCATCGCCATTGGCGGAAGCGGCAGAAGCGGCGGGGTCGGCAGGGGTGGGGGCGCTGTCAAGACCGGCATTGCGACGCAGCGATTCGGGGATCGGCACGGGAGGCAGATCGGAATCGGGGCGACGGTCGTTCGACAGCCACACCTCACGCTGCGGCGCCTTCTTCACCTTGGAGAAGATGACGGCCAGCTCCTTCTCGTTCAGGGTCTCCTTGACGAGCAGCTGACGGACGAGCTCGTCGAGCACCTCGCGGTTCTCGTTGATGATCGTCCATGCCTCGGTGTGCGCGGTCTCCACGAGACGAAGCACCTCATCGTCGATGGTCTCGGCGGTCTGATCAGAATACTTGCGCGGGCTCAGGCCGTCCATCACCGTGGTCTGATCGTCGTCCGACGCCCACTTGATCGCTCCGAGCTTGGAGGAGAAGCCGAACTCCACCACCATCTTGCGGGCGATGTTCGTGGCCTTCTCAATATCATTCGAAGCGCCGGTGGTCGGATCGTGGAAGACGATCTCCTCGGCGGTGCGGCCGCCCATGGCGTAGGCCATCTGATCAAGCAGCTCGTTGCGGGACTGGGAATAGCGGTCCTGCGTGGGCATCACGGCGGTGTAGCCGAGCGCACGGCCACGCGGCAGGATCGTGACCTTGGTCACCGGGTCGGTGTTGTTGAGCGCGGCGGCGACCAGCGCATGACCACCCTCGTGATATGCGGTATTGCGCAACTCTTCGAGAGCCATGCCCTTGGAACGGCGACGCGGGCCGGACAGCACACGATCGATGGCCTCGTCAATGGCACGGTTGTCGATCAGCTGGGCACCGGCACGGGCGCACAGCAACGCGGCCTCGTTGAGCACGTTGGCCAGATCGGCACCGGTGAAACCGGGGGTACGCACGGCGATCATGTGCAGATCGACGTCCGGAACGAACGGCTTGCCCTTGGCATGCACCTTGAGAATGGCCTCGCGTCCCTCCAGATCCGGAGCCTCGACGGCCACCTGACGGTCGAATCGGCCCGGGCGCAGCAGTGCCGGGTCAAGCACATCGGGACGGTTGGTGGCGGCGATGATGATCAGATTCGTATCGTTGTCGAAGCCGTCCATCTCCACAAGCAGCTGGTTCAGGGTCTGCTCGCGCTCGTCGTGACCGCCGCCCATGCCGGAGCCACGCTTGCGGCCGACGGCATCGATCTCATCGATGAAGATGATGGCGGGAGCGTTCTTCTTGGCCTCGTCGAACAGGTCACGGACACGGGACGCACCCAGACCCACGAACATCTCGACGAAGTCGGAACCGGCCATCGAGTAGAACGGCACGCCGGCCTCGCCTGCGATGGCTCGGGCCAGCAGCGTCTTACCGGTTCCAGGAGGACCATACAGCAGCACACCGCGCGGGATGCGGGCGCCCAAGGCCTTGTACTTGGACGGGTCCTTGAGGAAGTCCTTGATCTCCTCGACCTCCTGCAGTGCAGCATCCTCACCGGCGACGTCGGCGAACTTGGTCTTCGGAGTGTCTCCCTCCAGCAGCTTGCCCGTCTTCTTGCTGCCCATGCCGAACATGCCGCCGCCGGCCCCGCCCTGCATACGACTCATCAGCCACCAGAACAGGCCGAAGATGATGAGGAACGGCAGCAGGGAGCTCAGCAGATACGTCAGCATGCTGGTCTGCGGCACAGTGGAGGTCCAGCCCTTGGACGGGTTGGCCTTCTCCACCGCCTGCGAGACCTGGCCGCCCTGCGCGAACACGTAGTAGAACTGCACGTTCTTGCCATAGTTGCGGATCTTGCCGGTGTCGGGATCCTTCTTGCTGAAGTCATCCTTCAGTTCCAGCTTCACAGTCTGCTTGTTCTCGGTGATCTCCGCGTACTGCACGGCACCGTCCTCAAGCAGCTGCAGACCGTCCTGGGTGTTGATGGTCTGGGTGCCTCCCATGGAGAACATCTGGAAACCACTGATGGCGAGCAGCACCAGCAGCGTGACCCAGATCCACGGCGACTGCCAGAACGGACGCTGCGTCCCGTTGCCGTTTTTGTTCTTGTTCTTGTTGGACTTACCGCCCCGACCCCCATCGGGATTGGTGAACGGGTTGCCGTTATCGCCCCTGTTCGGGCCCGGAAAGCTCATGTACTACTCCTGGTTTTCTTGATATACCTTGGGATTGAGCACCGCGATCGAATCAAGATTGCGATACTTTTCGTCATAATCCAAGCCGAATCCCACCACGAATTTGTCGGGAATCTCGTACCCGCGGTATTTTACGTCGATATGCACCTTGTGACGTGCCGGCTTTTCGAGCAGGGCGAACACCTCCACGGAGGCGGCGCCACGACGCTTGAGCTCCTTGATCAGCCAGTCAAGCGTGATGCCGGAATCGATGATGTCCTCCACGATCAGCACATGACGTCCACGCACATCGGTGGACAGATCCTGACGGACCGTGATCTTGCCGGAGCTTTCAGTACCCGATCCATACGATGACAGGCTCATGAAATCCATGGACACCTGAATCGACAGGGCCTGGGAGAACGATGCCAGCGTATTGATCGCCCCCTTCAATACTGCCACCAGCAACAGATCCTTGCCGGCGTAGTCACGACTTACCTGAGCGGCCGCCTCCTGAATTTTGGCGTCGATCTGCTCCTTGGTGACGAGTTCCTCAATGATGTCGTCTGGGATGTCAGCGATTTTCATGCATTCCATCATGGCACAGGAGAATGACGTGATTCTGACGGCTTGCTGAGTAACCGCTGGAAAGACGCACGGCACCTTGACCATGCCAGTCGACGATCAGCCGATCGATGGCCTCCACATGCCGGGAAGATGTGGGGGCGCCAGCCTCGGTGAGCAATCGCGCGATCACCCTCGTACGGATCGCCTCATGCTCTTCGGCCAGCGTTCGCGTGTCGATTCCCGCCACGGCATCGCCATGGGCGAAGTCCACCGCATGGTCGTAGACGCGGGCGGCCTGCATATCGAGATAGTTCTTATCCCGCTGCGCGATCCGCGCACTGCGAGCCAGATGCGACACCATGTCGGTTTTGATGAAGTTCGTCAGATACGGCAGCAACGCGATACGGATGCGACTGCGCAACGGTAGGTCGGTTGACAGTCCTCCCTCATCGGCGGTGCCGCCATTGGTCGGGTCGTCCCACCATTCGATATCGCGACTGACGCACACGGCAGTGGTCTGCGCCCGAGTGAGGTCGAGGAACGGCCGGGCAAAGGTCACGCCATCCCGCTCGATCACGTCCGGCATACCGGCCAACGAATCCAGACCAAAGGTGCGGGTCAGGCCAAGGAGCACGGTCTCCGCCTGATCATCGCGCGTATGGGCGAGCAGCACCGCCACGGCACCGAGTTCCGAAGCCACGGCCGTAAGAGCCTCGTAACGGGCGTTTCTGGCTGCCGCCTCCACGCCGACTCCGGCGGCCTCCACGACCACACGGCGTACGATCACCGGGGCCATGCCGAATCCGCGGCACTTGTCCGCGGTCTCCCGCGCCACATCGGCCGAGCCGAACACCAGCCCATGGTCCACGATCACCGCGCCGCAACGCACGCCGAGTGTGCCGCACACGATGGCGGCAACGGACGACAACGCCAACGAATCCCTGCCGCCCGAGCAGGCGACGAGCACCAGCGGGGCGGTGTGATCAGGCCGGTGCACCCCATGTCCACGCTCTCCTGATCCTTGGATTCCCAGCATTTCCAAGCATCGACGCACATCGCCAATGGCCTTGCGAAGTTCCGGCGTATAGGTCATGGGTCACAGCTCCGGCAGTTGGCCAACCAGATGGTCAAGCGCCTGAATGGCGGACCACATGTTGGCGGGGTTGTTGATGATGATCGCGAATGTCAGTACGCCTCCCTTGGTCCGCGAGACATTGCCGGTCATGGACGTGACCGTGTCGAGCGTACCGGTCTTGAGACGGATCAGACCGTTGGTGGACGAGGGGAACGTGTGATGCAACGCGGTACCGGACAGACCGCTGACGGCGAGCGCTTCACTGGCGGACGCGACGGCGGTGCCGGTCTGCGCGTACTTGGATTGGGTCTGCATCAGGGTTTCCACGGTGAGCTGCGTGCCGGTGGACAGACCGGAGCAGTCGGCCATGGTGAGACCGGTGGTGGTGATGCCGTGCGCTTCGAGGATGCTTTTCACGGCTTTGGTGGCGCCTTCGGGAGAGTTGTCCTGGCCGGTTTTGATGGCGGTGAGCCTGCCGAACAGTTCGGCTTCCGTATTGTTGGAGTTCTTGAGCATGAAACTCATGATCTCGCTGAGTTTCGCCGAGCTGACGGACGCGATGGGTTTGCTTTCAGGGGCCTTGCCTTCGGCGGTCGAGGTGACGGTGATGCCCTGTTCGCCGAGTTGCCGGGCGAATTCGGTAGCGGTGTCTGCGGCGGGGGTGGAGGATCGGGGTGGGAATTTCGAATCGACGTCGGGATCGGCTGGCTTGGTGGTGCCATTCCAGTTGCGTGCGCCATCGATGGCCATGGATGCCATGGGAGCGGCGTTCATGAGGTCGACGTTGTTGGCGCCGATGGTGTCGGGCAGGCGTTTGCTGCCGAACAGGGAGTCGTCGTAGGCGAGGGCGACCGTGGTGATGTTCTTCTCGCGGAGCACGGCCGCGGTGCGTGCGACCAGTGTGGCGATGCCTGCCCTGCCGTTGATGTGGTTGGGGTCGGATTCGCCTGATCCGAGCAGCATGTCGCCGTTGCCTTTAAGCGTGAGCGTTGCGGAGTCGCCACTGCCGGTGAGATACACGTCGGTGTCGAGCGTGGACGACATGTCGAGCGTGGATGCGGCAGCGAACGCGGTCAGGGTCTTGAGCGTGGATGCGGGTTCGCGAGCGACGGTTTCATTGCGTTTCACCACGGCATTGCCTTGTGCGTCGGCGATGATCAGGGAGAAGTCGTTCCCTACGCCTTCCGCCGATGCGAACTCGTCGACAAGCTTCTGCGCCTGGGCCGCGTCGATCGTCGGACCGTTCTGGAGCTGTCCGGTCAGGGTCTTCACCGTCCGGGTTTTCGCCGCGGCGGGGAAGGTGATCGGCTGCGCGGATGTCGAGGTGAGCAGACCGGGTGCCATGTCGGCCGCGTCGGCCACGATGTAGCCCACGGCGAGCAGCACGGTGACCGCCGCGGAGACGATCACTGTGATCTTGCGTCGGCCCATCGTCTGACGATGGATACGCATGGACCGCCTGTCCCCCGGATTGGTGGGAACGTTATCGGCAGTGGATACGGTCACGATTCCTCTTTTCGTATGCTTTCGTAATGAAGTCTACGATGGTTCCATCCGGCGGATCAGCGGCCACGATGCTCGATGGGTTTCCAACCGGGCTTGGAGAACATGGCCTGGAACGAGATCGGAATATAGCTGATCAGGTAGATGGGGAAGCTCAGGCAGTAGGCGACGAGCTCCTTGTTCGTTGCGTCGATCTTATCCCGTTCGGCGATGCAGGTGATGGCCGCCAGCGCCATCATGCCGATCACGGATGCCACACCGCCCACGATCCAGAAGTTCAGCGAGGCGAGTTGGCTTGACAGCGAGACGAATCCCAGGGCGACGAACAGGCCGGCGAGCGCGGTGCGGATCACCGACAGTGCGGTGAACGGGCAGATCAGCAGCGTCAGGTCGATGCAGGAGAAGTCGCGCTCCTTGATGGCCCTTTGGATCATGGCCGGACCGTAGTAGCGGAATACCTGCAGGAATCCGCGACTCCACCGCAGGCGCTGACGCCAGCTCTGCTTGAAGGTGACGGGCTGCTCATCGTACAGCACCGCGGTGCCGCAATAGCCGATGCGGTCGCCGTGAAGGATCGAGTCGAGTGTGAATTCCAGATCCTCGGTGAGCAGGTGGAACTTCCATCCCTCGTTGCGTTCCATCACCTCACGGGAGAACATGAATCCGGTGCCGCCGACGTGGCAGCTGGATCCGAACACCATGCGGGAGTTGTTGAGGAAGCGCGATTCCCTGACGAACCATAGCGCCGATCCGGAGGAGACCCAGTTGTCGTCGAAGTTGACGGAATTACGGTAGCTGGTGAGGATGCGGAAGCCCGACTGGAAGGCGTTGTTCATCTGCGTGAAGTAGTCCTTGTCGAGCAGATTGTCCGCATCGAATACGAAATAGGCGTCGTACTGTTTTGTGGCCCCCGAGTCGATCATGGTGTTGAGCAGGAACGTCAGGGCGAATCCCTTGCCGATCTGCGTCTGGTCGAATCGTTCCACGACATGGCATCCCTTGGATCGTGCGAGTGCCGCCGTGCCGTCGGTGCAGTTGTCGGCCACCATCCAGATGTCGATGAGTTCGCTGGGATACGTCTGGTTCTGGATGCAGTCGATGAGATTGCCGACCACGGTCTCCTCGTTGCGCGCCGAGATCAGCACGGCGTACCGCTTGTCCTGTGGCGCCTGGGGGAATGTGGTGGTCTTGGCAAAAAATCCGGTGAGCAGACACACCGCCTGGTAGATCATGCCGGCGGCTCCGAGTACGAACAGCAGTACGTCGATGGCGGACAGCAGGGCCATTTAGCGCCACTCCTCCCTGGCACTACGGCCGGTATCGGTATCGTTCGCATCCGAACGAACGGATTCGTTCTGGTCATCGCCGTCGTGATCGTTGACGGCATCGTCTACCGTAGCACTCGTAGCATCGGACGGATTGAGATCAGGCTTGACGGCATCGGGTTTCACGGTGTTCTTCGGAATCGCCACCGTCTGCGAGTCGTCGAGTTCGGCGGCCGTCGAGTATCCGGCCAGTCGGCTGTGCACGTACTCGAGTTCGTCACTCATCGCGGACGCGTTCACGCGAACGCGGGCGGTCGAGCCCTGGGCGGCACGCGGCATGTGATCGGTCACGGGCTTGACCACATGGGTGGCGAACGCCTCCACGCCTTCGACCATCTTCGATTTCTTCACCGGCTTGGGATCACTCAGCAACGGCGAGTCGATGAGCTCGTACCGCTTGGTGTATGCCTTGAACACGGTCTGGAAGCTTGCGGTGAGCGGTAGGGCGAGGAACGCGCCGAGCGCGCCGAACACCGAACCGAGCGCCAGCACGGCGAGGAATGCGATGGCCGGGTTGAGGTCCATCGTGCGCTGCGAGATCGCCGGAGACAGGATCAGGTTCTCGATCTGCTGGTACACGATGATGTAGATCAGTACGAACATCGCGTACTTGATGCCGTTGGTGCCCCACGCGGAGACCACCGGCAGCGCACCGCCGATGTACGTGCCCACCGTCGGGATGAACTGCGATACCAGTCCGCAGAAGATCGACAACGGCAGCCAGTACGGAATATCGAGCATCATCATGAAGATCGACATGCACACGCTGGAGATGGCCGCCAGGATGATGCGGCTGTACAGGAAGTTGGAGATCTGATCCTGCACCACCGTCCACACCACTAGGAACCGTTCCTGGCTCTTGGGCGCGATCCACTGGCACAGACTGCGACGCATGGCGGGGAAGGCCGCGGAAATATAGTAGGTGACCAATGCCACGGTCATGATGCCGAGCAGCACGTTGAGCAATGAGAACGTGGTGGTCAGCGCCTGATTGGCGAAGTTGGTGACCGTGCTGGTCTGCAGGCTCTTGAACACCTCCATGCCCAGATCCTCCATGCTGGGGACCTTCCAGCTCGTCTGCGATTCGATCACGTCGACGATCTGGTTGTACAGTCCGGGCAGGCTCTTGACCATGCCGACCAGCTGCTGCACGAACATGTTGCCGAACAGCGTAAGCAGTCCGCAG
The DNA here is from genome assembly GCF_002259645.1 of Bifidobacterium tissieri. Taxonomy (GTDB): domain Bacteria; phylum Actinomycetota; class Actinomycetes; order Actinomycetales; family Bifidobacteriaceae; genus Galliscardovia; species Galliscardovia tissieri. Next base: position 6,891 of record NZ_MWWV01000013.1, on the reverse strand, counting down.
ATGATCACCAGCAGGGACACCAGCGTCACGCCGGATGCTGCGCCGCGCTTCCAGCCGTGGCTGACCAGCCAGCGCACCACGGGCTCCACGGCCAACGCGATGAACATGGAAATCACCACGTACAGGATGATCGAGCTGATCTTGCCCCATGTGTTCCATACGAATACCGCGGCGAATACGGCGATCGCCGCGTACAGCAGACCTCGTCCAAACCATTCCGGAGGCCTTCTGGGATCCCCTTTACCCGGAAACACCGATCCGACGTCGAAGCGTTCTTCCTGACGATCATTCATACGCGACATTATTCCCACCGACGGTGACATGTAATCGGCGATTATTGCGGCGAGGCATGTCAACGATACGGTTTCGTTTACGAAATGTTTGCTTGACAAACGTCATGCAATCCCCGCTCTCGCGTATTGTGGGAAACGTGCTTACCGTCTCGATTGTGATTCCGGCATGGAATGAGGAAGAAAGAATCGCCGACTGTCTGCTCAATGCTACCCGGCAGACCGTCCGACCCCACGAGGTCATCGTGGTGAACAACCGATCCACCGACAACACCGCGCAGGTGGTACGGGACTTCATCAAGAACCATCCCGACGATAACGTCATCCTGCTCGATCAGGATAAGGAACAGGGACTGATCCCCACCAGAAACTTCGGTCTTGATCACGCCACGGGCGATATTCTGGGTCGGTTCGACGCCGACTGCATGATCAAACCAGACTGGGTGGAGGTCGTGACCGGCATCTTCACCGAGGATCCCGAGGCCATGGGCGCCACCGGACCGGTGATGTACTACGATATGCCGTCACGTCATTTCGGGCTGAAGGGCGACAACTCGATTCGCAAGCGCATCTTCCGCGCCGACGATGGCCGACCGCTGCTGTTCGGATCGAATATGGCATTGCGTGCATCCGCTTGGCGACAGATCTCCGGCGAGGTGTGCCGTGACAAGTCCGACGTAATGCATGAGGATATCGACATCTCGCTGCACCTGATCGGCAAGGGGCTCAAGACCGTGTATTCACCACGCATGATCGCCGGTATGAGCGCGCGTCGCATGGATACGTCGCTGTCGTCGTTCCGCAATTACATGCGACGGTTCAAGAACACGTTCGACGCGCACCCCCAGCATTGGCGCAAGCATAAGCCGGAGATCCTGTTCACCGCCATGTATCCGGTGATGCATCTGTTCTACCCGGTGTGGCAGAAGGTGCTGGATTCCGCCGATATCAATCCGGCCGAGGCCGCGTGGATCAACGAGCAGATGGAGCTCGCGGAAAACGAGGGCAAAGCGCTCTATGACGAGACCTCCACCGATGAGGAGTGGGATGAGGAGCACGCCGAAGGGCAAGCCGGTCAGAATCAGCAAGGCGAGTGAACCGTGCTGATTCCGGTGTGTGTACCGGAATCCGTGTCTCGAGAAAGACTACATGACGAAGGGGAGCCCGTACGGGCTCCCCTTCCTGTTGTTGGTTGTTGTTGATCGTTCATTTCATTCCGCTCAGGAGTTCCTCCGAGGGGGATCCTGAGCGGAATACGGGCTGGTTACATGAGGCTCTTGTAGATGGCGAGGATGTCCTCCTCGGTGGCCTTGCGCGGGTTGCCCGGGGTGCACACGTCGTTGAACGCGTCGTGGGCCAGGGGCTCGAGGTCGGCCTCGGTGGCGCCGACCTCGCTGATCGTGGTCGGGTTCTTCAGGTCCACCGTCAGCTGGTGCACGGCCTGGACCGCGGCCTCGCGCACGGTCTCGAGGTCGGCCGTGTACGCGTCGGCCACGCCGAATGCGTCCGCGATGTCGCGGAACTTCTCGCCCGTGTAGTCCTTGTTGTACTCCATGACCGGGGCCAGCAGGATGCCGTTGGCCACGCCGTGCGCCACGCCCAGACGACCGCCCAGCGGGTGCGCCATGCCGTGCACCAGGCCCAGGCCCACGTTCGAGTACGCCATGCCCGTGATGTACGACGCGTACGCCATCTGCTCGCCGGCCGGCACGTCGCCATCCGCGCTCCTGGCGAGGTTCTTCGCGATCATGCGGATCGTCTGCATGCTTAGGCAGTCCGACAGGCTCCACGCGCCCGGCGTGATGAAGCCCTCGATCGCGTGCGTCAGCGCGTCCAGACCCGTGGCGACCTTCAGGCCGCGCGGCATAGAATCGGTCAGGTCCGGGTCCACGAACGCCACGATCGGGATGTCGTGCGGGTCCACAGCCACGAACTTGCGCTTGTTCTTCGTGTCCGTGATCACGTAGTTGATCGTCGTCTCCGACGCGGTGCCCGCGGTGGTGGGCACGCCGAAGATCGGCACGCTCGGGTTCTTCGTGTCCGCCACGCCCTCCAGGGACAGCACGTCGCCGAACTCCGGGTTCGCGCTGATGATGCCGATGCCCTTGCACGTATCCTGCGGGGACCCGCCGCCCAGACCGATCAGGAAGTCCGCACCCGACGCCTTGAACCGCAGCACGCCGTCCTGGATGCACTCCACCGGCGGGTTCGGTTTGACGTTGTCGAACATCTCGTACTCCAGGCCCGCCGCGTCCAGCACGTCCGTGACCTTCTTCGCGGTACCCGTCTCCAGCAGCACCGGATCGGTCACGATGAACGCCTTCTTAAAACCGTGCTTCCTCGCGACCTCCGGGATCTCCTTGATCGCGCCACGACCGAAATACGCCGTCTGATTGAAAATCATCCTGTAGACCATATGCTCTCCTTTGACTAAGGTCCGTATCGGTTGTTGCGAGACCTTCCCACGATGGCAGGCTCGCTTCGGTACTCATCGTACCGCCGATTTGATCGTTCCAGCGACGATTCTCCCAAAATGTCTTATATCGTCCCTATATATGGGACGTCATGCAGGGTTTGCTACCTTGAAGAATTTCCCCTCCGCCACACAGCGACAACATACGGGCCGAAAAAGACGATATCGGCAATTCGTAGTGGCTTACGGACGCTATGACACCCTGGAACGTCCGTAAACCACTACGAATCGCAGGAAACGTCTTTTTCAGCCTGTAATCGTATATACGTTCGTCATGGAAACCGCAGATACGACAACCGTGGATACAACGGATACGACGGATACAAAAAATCCCCGACCGGATGTACCGGACGGGGATTCAAGTGGTGGCTCCGAGCGGCATCGATCCGCTGACCTAACGATTTTCAGTCGTTCGCTCTACCAACTGAGCTACAGAGCCATTGAACAAAAAACCCGGCATGGACCGGGTTCTTATCCAAGCGACTCCGACCGGACTTGAACCGGCGACCTCCGCCGTGACAGGGCGGCGCTCTAACCAACTGAGCTACGGAGCCACATTGACTTCGCTTGAAGCAACGAGTAGAAATATTACATGAAAGTGGGAATGACGCAAATCGAGCATGCCGTTCGGCGTGTCGCACTATGCCCCCAAGCCACATAATCGTTGAAATATCAAGGAAATGTACTTGTTTACACACGATTCTATGATTGTGTTTGGTTTTGCGCGCATAATTGCCCACCGGTGGGCTATACTGAAGATGTTAAAAAAGATAACAAAAGCGAGCAAAAGTGAACATTTCGTGTCGTGACCAACGACAATCGTCCGTCATTCACACGATCACCCCGCCCGCAATGTCAGGAAGGTACACCATGACAGTTCTGGTCACAGGAGGCTGCGGCTACATCGGCGCACACGTGGTCCACGCCCTTCATCAGGCCGGCGACAAGGTCGTCGTCGTTGACGATCTGAGCTACGGCAAGCCCACCCGCATCGAGGGATCCCGCCTGTACGGCATGGATATCGCCGCCCCCGGCGCCGGCGAGCGCCTGGCCGAGATCCTCGACGCCGAGGACGTCGACGCCGTGATCCACTTCGCCGCCCGCAAGCAGGTGGGTGAGTCCGTCGAGAAGCCGCTGTGGTACTACCAGCAGAACATCAACGGCATGCTCAACGTGCTCACCGGCATGACCAAGTCCAAGAAGGCCAAGAAGCTCGTCTTCTCCTCCTCCGCCGCCACCTACGGCGTTCCGCCGGTGGACGTGGTGCCCGAGGACGTGGTACCGATGCTGCCGATCAACCCGTACGGCCAGACCAAGCTGTTCGGCGAGTGGATGGCCCGCGCCTGCGAAGAGCCGTTCGGCATCCGCTTCTGCGCACTGCGCTACTTCAACGTGGCCGGCTGCGGCCCGGTGGAGCTTGAGGATCCGGCCATTCTGAACCTGATCCCGATGCTGCTCGACCGCCTGAAGAAGGGCAAGGCTCCGGCGATCTTCGGCGACGACTACCCCACCCCGGACGGCACCTGCGTGCGCGACTACATCCACGTGAGCGATCTGGCCGACGCGCACATCGCCGCCCTGAACTACCTCGATCGCGACGAGCGCAAGTACGACGCCTTCAACGTGGGCACCGGTGAGGGCACGTCCGTGCGCCAGATCGTCGACGAACTCAAGAAGGTCACCGGTCTGCCGTTCAAGGAGACCGTGATGGGCCGCCGTGCCGGCGATCCGCCGCACCTGATCGGCTCCCCCAAGCGCATCAACGAGGAGATGGGCTGGCACGCCAAGTACAACGTGGAGGACATCGTCCGCTCCGCATGGGAGGCCTGGCAGGCCAACCCCGAGCATCACATCGACGTCGAGAACTGGAAGCAGGCCGACTGATCGAGTGGCTCGGTAATCACGTCCAGCCAACTCCGGAAAGGGGCCGGCAGCCGTCCAATCATGGCGGCCGTCGGCCCCTTTCCCATTATCGGGGTCCGTCGCATTCGCCACGATTCGCTAGGGTGGATGTCATATATCGCATTCACGACCAGCAATCGGAGTTTTTCAATGAACGATTCCCCCAGCATGCCGGCACCGAGCGCATCCGGCACCGCACCCACCGCCGACCGCCCGTACGAACACCGCGAACTCATGTCGTTCGTACGGCGCTCCTCACGACTCGACAAGCGCCTGCAGAAGGCATGGGATAACTATGCCGACACCTACCTGCTCGATCTGCCGCAGGTGGGAGGACGAGAGCTGTCGGTCTCCCCCGACTTCAATTTCGATCACGCATTCGTGAAGCGCACGTGGGGCAACAGCCATCCGATGATCGTGGAGATCGGAACCGGGCAGGGCGAGAACATCGTCGCCGCCGCGCAGAACAACCCTGACGTGAACTTTCTGGCGCTGGAGGTATACCGCCCCGGTGTGGCGCATGCACTGCTCAAGGCAGGAAAATACGAACTGGCCAATCTGCGCGTTGCCGAGGTCAACGCCCCCGATCTGATGGCGGTCTGCGAAACCGGACTGCTTAACGAGGTCTGGACGTTCTTCCCCGACCCCTGGCCCAAGACCAGACATCACAAGCGCCGTATCGTACAGGCCCCGCTCGCGGCCGAGGTGCATCGCGCGTTGAAGACCGATGGACTGTGGCGTATCGCCACCGACATCGAGGATTATGCCCTGCATGTGCATGAGGTGATGGACGGCCGCGACGACTTCGACAACATCGGAACACGTATCGTCAGCCTGCCCACCGAACACGTCAGCAAGGGAACCGCCGACACCGCCGCATCCCTGCCCCACGCCGACTTCACCGAATCGGAACGGTTCGACGGCCGCGTACTCACCAACTTCGAAAAGAAGGGCATCGACGCCGGACGCGTGATCCACGACTTCACGTATCGCGCCCGGTAGGTCGTCAGCCGTTGTCAACGGTTATTCGCGGCCGTCGCCGGATAGTGACGGCCGTGGATTGTCACGAGACCCCGGTGATGTGCTCAAATCATTGCAAATACAGCGTTTTGAACACATCATCTGATCGCGACACGCCGAGAGTTGCACATATGGGACGACTCCCGTAATATCAATCGAGTTGTCCGCCCCCGTCGTCTAACGGTTAGGACATCAGACTTTCAATCTGACAACGAGAGTTCGACTCTCTCCGGGGGTACGAAATCAACCGCAAGGTTGGATTTCATGAGTAGTTCACTACTTGTGGCTCCGTAGCTCAGTTGGTTAGAGCGCCGCCCTGTCACGGCGGAGGTCGCCGGTTCAAGTCCGGTCGGAGTCGCGAATGGAGAAGCCCGGTTTCGGCCGGGTTTTTCACTATTCATGGCTCTGTAGCTCAGTTGGTAGAGCGAACGACTGAAAATCGTTAGGTCAGCGGATCGATGCCGCTCGGAGCCACCACTCAGATCCCCGCCCGGTACACCCGGTCGGGGGCTTATAGGCCAAAATGTGTGTCTGGTGGTCTAGTCGTTGGATGGCCAGTCGACCCGGGTGTGGAAGTCGTTCCAGTCGATGCCGGTGCCGTGGCGCATGGGGATGCCGAACGTCTCGTATCGGCCCTGCGGGCTGTTCTCCCATGCCTTCCGGTAGAGGCTCTCCAGCCGTTCGTCCGTGACCGCGTTCGCTGCCAGCCATGCGTCCGTCTCGGGGTGTTCGGTGTGCTGGTGGCACCACCAGCAGATCGCCTTCAGTTGCCGGATCAGGCGCAGTCCGCGGTGATGGCGCAGCATGTCCCGGATCCGTCCGTTCCATGATTCGATGAGGTTGTTCGTGGATGGTATCGTTCCGTTCTCCGTCAGGTCCTCGTCGAGGAACGTGAACAGGCGCCCCTCGCGGATGCGTCCGCGGATCATGCGCCTGGCCCTGACGAGTCTTTGGTGCATGTCGTTCACGCTGCCGTCGGCGTATTCGCTTTTCTCGTCGAGGAAGCCCGCGAAGTCCTGCTCCCACTGGTTATAGGAGGCCAGCCAATCGGCCGCGGCCGCGCCGTCCCTGACGCGCGGCAGGGCGAGGGCGATGCGTCTGAGCCGTCTGCCCGCCTCCAGCCGGGGCCTCATGCCGGTGAGCCCGAATATGTTGGCCTGCACGTGGAACAGGCAGCGTTGGATGCGGGTGTCGGGCCACACGGTC
>NZ_MWWV01000012.1 GCF_002259645.1 Bifidobacterium tissieri | reverse complement strand
TCGTGAGACAGTTTGGTCTCTATCCTCTGCGCTCGTTGGAATGTTGAGGAGTCCTGCCCATAGTACGAGAGGACCTGGGTGGACGAACCTCTGGTATGCCAGTTATCCTGCCAAGGGTACGGCTGGTTGGCTACGTTCGGATGGGATAACCGCTGAAAGCATCTAAGCGGGAAGCCTTCTCCAAGATAAGCATTCCCTCACGCCCCTCGGGGCGTGGATAGTCCCCATGGAGAACACGTGGTTGATAGGCCGGATGTGGAAGCCCTGTGAGGGGTGGAGCTGACCGGTACTAACGGACGAGTACGACACTCCAATCCTCGGATTGATCCCACGTGATCATCCCGGACGACACGGAGCACCTGATGATCCAACTGCGATCGACCAGACGAGATCACATCGCGTCCGCTAGCCGGTTCCCGAACCGCCACCACGGGATCGTCTCCCCCCTTGGGGGTGGATGGTCCTGGTTCTTATAGTTCTTGCGGTGGTCATGGCCCAGGGGAGACGCCCGGCATCCATTCCGAACCCGGAAGCTAAGACCTGGCACGGCGATGGTACTGCACCCGGCAGGGTGTGGGAGAGTAGCACACCACCGCACACACTTCTTGGAAGGGGCCTCTGACGGCATGACCGTCAGGGGCCCCTTCGCATACCCACAACACCCCCAAATTCTGGCCAACAACCCTATAACCCATAATGGGACCTGCTGTGCTCGGACTTTCCATTTGCGTTTTTCCCGTTTTACTAGTGATATTGGCATCCGTCTTGCCATACCTCAGACTGGTCCGTAGCAGTTGAGTAAGCTGAGTCCTCTTGTATGTTTTCGTTTTGCATTTTCTTCGGTGCATTGGCGCGGCTAGCAGCTCAACATTCAGATATGAAGATCCGTTCTCTATTCATGGTTTCAGCATTGGGTGTACGCATGTCTATAAATCGGAGGAGGGGACATTCGACCACATTGTCCGAATGATCTGTACTTTTCATCACCGATTCGGTTGCCTTGAATGACACGTCCATTTCAAGGAGGACCACAATGAACAGGGATGATGAGCGTCGTAGGATGTTGCGCCGGCTGATCTGGGGAGCGCATCGCGAGCGCCAGCGACGACGAAGAAACCTGACCACGGGGCTACTGTTGGTTCTCATGGTGTCCATGGGGTTTATCGCGTTTCCGTATACCGAGGTGCAAGCCACGCAAGTCATGTCAGGTTGCGGCTTGGGATTTGTCTGGCCGATCGAGTCAAAATCATCTCCCATGATCGTGCGAGACTTTGATAATCCAGCGCAGCCATGGCTGCCCGGCCATCGTGGCGTGGACCTTCAGGTATCGTATGGCGTCGTTGTGGTAGCCCCTTCAGACGGAACCCTTGTCTTTGCCGGACAGGTGGGGGGAAAGAATGTGCTGACTATCGATCATGGGAACGGTCTCTCAACCACGTACGAGCCTGCGACGACAACATTGCCCGTTGGCACGGCACTACGCAGGGGAGAGCAGTTCGGCAAAGTCGACGGCCATTCCGATCATTGCGATGGTCAATGCCTTCATTGGGGATTGCGGGAGGGAAAACAACGATATCGGAATCCGGAGCATGCGGTCAGGCAGCAACGAATCGCACTGAAACCGGTCGATGACGCCTCAGCCATTCAATGAACTGATGCTGCACAAACACAAACGTGGTCGCATGCCCCAGAGCATGCAACCACGTCATATATGCAGTTGGTGATTATACGGAATCAGCTGTTTCAGATCTGCTCGTAGGGAGTGACCACCACGCCACAGCGCTGGAATTCCTTCACATCGATGTAGCCGGTATACGCCATAGCTCGACGAAGCGCACCGATGTAGTTCATCGAGCCGTCGGTACGGTTACTCGGTCCGAACAGAATCTGATCCATGTCGCCGACCGTGCCCACATGATAACGACGGCCACGAGGCAGTTCGGCATGCCGGGCCTCGGCCCCCCAGTGCTCTCCATGACCGGGAGCTTCGATGGCACGTGCTAGCGGCACGCCCAGCATGACCGCATCGGCACCCAGCGCGAAGGACTTGACGAAATTGCCGGAAGTGCCGGTACCGCCGTCGGCGATGACGTGCACGTAACGGCCACCGGACTCATCCATGTAGTCACGGCGCGCCGCAGCGACATCGGCAATCGCGGTGGCCATCGGGGCATGCATGCCAATCGTGGTACGCATGGTGGAAACGGCACCTCCGCCGATGCCCACGAGCACGCCGGCCGCTCCCGTCCTCATGAGGTGCAGAGCGGCCTGATAGGTAGCGGCACCACCGACGATCACCGGCACATCAAGCTCATAAATGAACTTCTTCAGATTCAGCGGCTCATGCGTGCGAGAGACATGTTCGGCAGACACCGAGGTGCCGCGAATCACAAACAGATCGACGCCAGCTTCGATCACTGTGGAATAGAATTCCTGAGTGCGTTGCGGTGTCAACGCGCCCGCGACGGTGACACCGGCCTCACGGATCTCATGCAGACGCTGCGTGATGAGATCCGCTCTGATCGGCGCAGTGTACAGCTGCTGCATGCGGGCGGTGCTCTCCTCGGCAGGAGCCTCAGCAATCTCCTTGAGCAGCGGTTCCGGATCATCGTAGCGGGTCCACAATCCCTCGAGATCAAGCACACCCAATCCGCCAAGCCGTCCAAGCTCGATGACGGTCCTGGGGCTCATCACGGAATCCATTGGAGCTCCGATGACTGGGATGTCGAACTCATAGGCGTCAACCTGCCAGGAGGTGGACACGTCCTCGGGGTCGCGGGTTCGACGGGAGGGGACAATGGCGACATCATCCAGCGAATAGCACATGCGGCCGGACTTGCCCAGGCCGATTTCAGTCTCTTGGGTCATGCAACCTAGGCTAATGCGGCGTAGCGACGGGAACATGCATATTCCGTGTTTTATGGACGTTTCTGACGGACGAAACATGAATCATGTATGAAAGACACTGTCATTGTGAGCAAATCAATGATCGTGCCTTAGCAAAAGGAGCAACGTTCATGGCGAAAATCAAAGTCAAAGGCAAGGTCGTCGAACTCGACGGCGACGAGATGACCCGAGTCATCTGGAAGGACATCAAGAACCGTCTGATCCTTCCTTATCTCGACGTTGATCTCGATTACTACGATCTTGGCATCGAGAACCGTGATGCCACCGATGATCAGGTGACCATCGATGCCGCCAAGGCCATTCAACGTGAGCACGTGGGAGTCAAGTGCGCCACCATCACCCCGGATGAGGCCCGCGTCAAGGAATTCGGCCTCAAGAAGATGTGGAAGTCGCCCAACGGCACGATCCGTAACATTCTCGGTGGCACCATCTTCCGCGAGCCGATCGTCATCTCCAACATCCCCCGTTTGGTTCCGGGCTGGACCAAGCCGATCGTCGTGGCCCGTCACGCATTCGGCGACCAGTACAAGGCCACTGATTTCCGCGTTCCCGGCGAAGGCCGACTGACCATTACCTTCACCCCCGCAGACGGCAGCGAACCAATCGAACACGTTGTGTTCGACTACCCCGGATCCGGTGTGGCACAGGTGCAGTACAACCTCGACGAATCCATCAGGGGATTCGCCCGCGCCTGCTTCAACTATGGCCTGCTACGCCACTACCCGGTATACCTGAGCACGAAGAACACGATTCTGAAGGCCTACGACGGTCGTTTCAAGGACCTGTTCGCAGAGATCTTCGAAACGGAATACAAGGCACGCTACGAGCAGGAGGGACTGACCTACGAGCACCGTCTGATCGACGACATGGTGGCCAGCTCGCTGAAATGGCACGGCGGCTATGTATGGGCCTGCAAGAACTATGACGGCGACGTGCAGTCCGACACCGTCGCCCAGGGCTTTGGCTCACTCGGACTGATGACGTCCGTGCTGATGACCCCCGACGGCGAGACCGTCGAGGCAGAGGCCGCTCATGGCACGGTGACCCGCCACTATCGCCGTTGGCAGAAGGGGGAGAAAACCTCGACCAACCCGATCGCATCCATCTACGCGTGGACCGGTGGTCTCAAGCACCGCGCCAAGCTCGACGGTACGCCGGAAGTCGCGCATTTCGCGGAGACACTGGAACACGTCATCGTCTCCACCGTCGAATCCGGCCGCATGACCAAGGATCTGGCACTGCTCATCGGACCGGATCAGCCCTGGCTGGATACCGAAGGATTCATGGACGCTCTCGACGAGGAACTCGCCAAGGCGCTCGCCTGATCGTGGACGAAGTGCTCGTGACTGCCGCCATGAGCACTTCGATGGTGGTCCTCATAACAAGTGCCGACCGATGCTGTCATCGGCCGGCACTCGTTTTTTCCGCGTCGGTAAAATGCCCTAGAATGCCCATAGTCGGCTTTGACGGACACGGGATGCTCCCGAGCCTTACCGAAGGAAGTGATGTTGTGCGCGGAAGGAACGATTGGGGCGCGAAGATTATTGCGCTGCTGACCGGAACGATGATGATATGGTCGCTTTCGGCCTGTGGGCAGCAGCAGGCTCCCAGTCCGGCACCATCCCCCACGCAGTCGTCGTCCTCCTCGACCGTTGACACGGGGCAGGTCGCGGTTTTCCTGCCCGATGACGGGATCACCCTTTCGCAGAGCACTCCGCTGAACAAGTGGACCAAGCTGAATTCCGCTCTGGAAAATGCATTGACCGACGATGGTTTCGCCGACAAGGATGTCACGTCCGTCAAGTCCAAGAACATTGATGACCAGACCAAGTCCATCAATGACTACATCGATCGACACGGTGATGATGCCCGTCCGTCCACGATCATCATCGCGCCGGTCGCGCAGCCTGATGACATCACACGGCAGTATGGGGATTACGTCTCACAGTCGCTGCCTACGGAGGCGGACGCCTCCTCCGGCAACCCCGACGACATCGATCAGGCTGGACGGGCGGCGAATCTGTCCGCCGCCCTCACCAAGGCGAAAGATGCGGGAATCCACGTGATCATGGTGGCCAACACCATCGAAGGATATGCTCCCGACGCCTACGTCAGCATGTCGAGCATTCGGGAGATCGCTCATACCCAGGCCACACTGCTCTCCGACAAGCTTGAACTGTCCAAGGCGACTGCCGACAATCCGAGGAGCATCGAGATCCTGCTTCCCTCCAACGGCGACGACACGGCCGATCAGGAGGCCTTCGCCGGCATATGGGAGGTACTTGGTCCCTACTTCAAGTCCGGTGCCGCGATCAGCCCATCCGGATTCCTCACCACGGAAAGCGATGAAAACAGTTGGAGCCGGGTGACCTTCTCCGGCACCGATAAGGACTCCGCCAGGTCGGTGCTGACCGAGCGTCTGAAATCGGACTCCGAAAATGCGCATGTGCCCATTGATGGCGTTCTCGCCATGAACGATCTTGTCGCGTCGGGGGTATTGTCCGCGCTTTCGGATCTTGGCTATGAGGGTACTTCGGCCGACATCAATCCGAAGATCACCATCGGCGGGATCGTCGATAACATTGCTGGGAACAAGGATCTCAAAAAGAACAAGGTTCCCGAGCCGCAGAAGATGTCGGGATCGCAGCAGAGCGTCGATGGTGGCTCCGGGGACGGTTCCGGGACCTCGTCCGATGGGCAGCGGCAGCCGGTCGACGATCCGGCCTGGCCGATCGTGACCGGGTATGGCACGTACCTTTCGAACCTGTCCTCGGTGGTCAATGGCCAGCAGTGGAGTACCGGTCTGGAGCGTCGCGATGATTACGCCAAGGCCATAGCCATGGCGAGCGCCGCGTTGAATACCGGCGAGAAGCTCGGTGATGTCAAGGATCTGCCCTTGTCCGGCAATACCGAGATGAACGGTGTTGATGTCTCCACCATTCATCTGTCATTGCAGAATGTTTCGGCGGGCAATCTCAAGAGCGCACTGATCGATCCGGGGTATATCAGTGCGGCGGATGCCGGACTCTGATCATTGCTGAACATCATGTTGTTCTGTGATTGGCGCCGGTGCTGATCGCCGTCGAATAATTGCTGGAAATGTGATCTTGCAGACAGAATCCAGTAATATCTCAGGATTTGTCCACATTTTATGAAGTGTGAGTTGACCAGAAGGTGGGGAAGGGGGCATCCTATGCATGACGGGAGACGTTGCGGGTAGTTCGCTCGTAGCAGGGTCGTCCCAGGAAAGAAGAGAGATGAAGGATAAGAATCCGGATTCAGCGTCGAATCGCATGCCGAACTTCAATGAGGAAGGCATGGCAATATCGTTTGTCGTACCGAACTTCTATGGCGAGAACGCAGAAGGCGGTGTGCGCATGCGTGTCAGTCGTCTCGTGCCTAGGGACATCAGTGTTCAGGAGAGTATGGATCTTGCCGTCAAGGCATGCCGGTTGGCCTGCCTGGGGGCTGATGTCATCCGTGGGCGTCTTCCTGGGCGCATGCTGGAACGGTTCGTGTCGAACAACAGTCTTGACCGCATTCTGTATCTGTCCCAGCTGATGCAGTCCGATTCCAATGAGGGGCCGCTGCATCGGCACATGCCGTCGGTTCCCGCCTATTTGTTCGGGACGGTGGTCAATCGTGACTGCTTCGACGCATGTGTGGGGTTGTCGGTCGGATATGACGACTATCAGGTGAGTCTGGTGTTGCGCCGCAAAGGCGGACGTTGGGTGTGCACGACGTTGGATTTCGGCTGACCGATTCCGGATTTCCGCCGGTCCCCCTGTTGTGGCATGTTCCGAAGCTGACGGCGGTAAAGCTATGATGGTGCCTATGCTGCGTGAATATTCGGTGGATGTCATTCGTCCCACCACGGAAAAGGATACGATCTATTCGCTGCTCGCCAACAGGGTCGAACGTGATCCCGACGATCTCATCGCCCAGTGGCAGGATGAGTCACGACAGTGGCGTGACGTCAAGGCGGGGGAGATGCTGGACTCGGTCCGCGGGGTGGCGAAGGGGCTTATGGGCCTTGGCGTCCGTCCGGGGGACCGCATCGTGATCTATTCCCCTACGTGCTACCAGTGGGGTGTTGTTGATTTCGCGTGTGCGTCCATCGGCGTGGTGAGCGTGCCGATCTATGAGACCGACTCCGCCAAACAGGCCGAGAACATCATCGAGGACGTCGAGCCCCGTCTTGCGTTCGCCGGCGATCACGATCACGCGCAGACGCTTGAGCTGATTCGCAAGGATCACAATTCGCTGGAGTACGTGTTCAACTTCAAGGCCGATGGCATCGCCGCGATCTCCGACTTCGGCAGGTCGGTGACCGATGACGAACTGGATGATGCGATCTCCCACGTGAAGGCCGACGATCTCGCCACGATCGTCTACACGTCGGGTTCGACGGGCAAGCCGAAGGGCGCCATGCTGTCACACCGCAACTTCACCCATACCGTGCTCAACGGATATGAGGTGCTGAACGACATGCTCTACCAGCCCAGCAGGCTGCTGCTGTTCCTCCCTCTTGCGCACTGTTTCGCACGATACATCCAGTATGTGGCGATCGGATCGCACGGTGTGGTCGGCTACATTCCGGGAGCCAAGCACCTGCTGGCGGATCTGCGAGGCTTCAAGCCCACGTATCTTCTTGGTGTACCGCGAGTCTTCGAGAAGGTGTACAACGCCGCTTCGCAGAAGGCCGGCACCGGGATGAGCGGTCGAATCTTCGCCAAGGCCGTCAGCCACTTCGTCCAGTGGTCGAAGCAGGAGCAGGAGAACGGACGTCATTCGATCATCGACCGGATCCTGCACGCTTTCTATATGAAGACCGTGGGCTCTTCGATCCGTTCCGCACTCGGGCCGAACCTCAAGTATCTGGCCTGCGGTGGAGCGCCGCTGAATACGGATCTGGCCCACTTCTTCAACGGATTCGATGGCATCACCTTCATTCAGGGCTACGGCATGACCGAAACGGCGGCTCCGTGCATGGTGAACTTCCAGGACGCGAATGAGATCGGTTCAGTCGGTCTTCCCGGATGCATGGAGGTGAAGCTGGCGGATGATGACGAGCTGATGATCCGCGGCGCCAGCGTGTTTCTGGGATACTACAAGCAGCCCGAGCTCACTGCCGAGGTGCTGGAACCCGACGGCTGGCTGCACACGGGGGATCTTGCGCGCATCGATGATCGGGGATTCACCTTCATCACCGGACGCAAGAAGGACATCATCATCACCGCCGGCGGCAAAAACGTCTCCCCGGCGCCATTGGAGGACACTATCGCCACGTGTCCGATCGTCTCGCATGCCGTCGTGATCGGAGATGGCCGACCGTTCATCTCCGCGTTGATCGCACTGGACCCGGATATGCTGGCATCCTGGATGGCGGCACAGGGCCTTGACGAGACCATGACGCCGGAGCAGATCGCCGACAGCGACGCGGTGAGGGCCTTTATCCAGCAGTATGTGGACCAGGCGAACGCCACCGTGTCCCGCGCGGAGTCCGTCCGCAAGTTCGCGATCCTCGACCATGATTTCAATCAGGAGGAGGGCACCCTCACCCCCAGCATGAAGGTTGTTCGCCCCGCGGTGCTGAAGCGGTACGCCGATGTCATCGACAAGGTGCTGTATGCGCCCAAGGCGGGGGCGAAGACCGCTCAGCCCACGGCGTCGGCCCAGTTCCTTGAAAAGGTTCAGGAGACCGCCATTCCCCGCATCAAGGAGGCGGGAGAACGCCTGGAGCCGATGATTGATCAGGCGAAGAGCGTGGGTGATTCCCTAAATGCCGTGTCACGACGGCTCAAGACTCTCGACGAGGATCAGGAGAAGGACCCGAGGGCGGGGGAGTCCGGTACTCTAGATGGCGACAATGCCGAGAAGACCAACGATAAGGAGCAATGACCAGTGGCTATCAGGCAGATCAGAGTGGTCCCCGATCCGATTCTCCGCACTCCGTGCGACGAGATCACGACGATCACTCCGGCGATTGAACGACTCGTGACGGATCTGCTGGAGACCGTGAACGATCCCGGGCGTGCGGGGCTGTCCGCCAACCAGATCGGTGTGGGACTGCGCGCGTTCTCGTACAACATCGAAGGAACGATCGGGTACGTGC
This sequence comes from Bifidobacterium tissieri, assembly GCF_002259645.1. Lineage (GTDB taxonomy): Bacteria > Actinomycetota > Actinomycetes > Actinomycetales > Bifidobacteriaceae > Galliscardovia > Galliscardovia tissieri. The sequence goes on along the minus strand of NZ_MWWV01000012.1, from coordinate 142,860 downwards.
TCAATCCGGTACTGGAGGAGACCAGCGGCGAACAGTATGGCGACGAGGGTTGCCTATCGGTTCCCGGCCTGTGGTACAAGACCCGTCGCGCCGACTATGCCCGTGTGACCGGCATCGATCTGGAAGGCAAGAGGGTGGTGCTGGAAGGCAAGGGGCTCATGGGGCGCATGCTGCAGCATGAGTGCGATCACCTTGACGGGCATGTGTACCTTGACCGTCTGGAGAAGGAGGAGCGGCGCGAGGCGTTGCGCCTCATGCGCTCCAGATGACACGCGGCGTGTCTCATGATAAAGTCTTGCCTTGCGTGCCAATTCGGCGTGTCCATGTAGTCGCAGACATGGATCACCCAATCATTATTCCCTAACCGGCACGTGAATACGCGCCATGCCGGCGACGGCCTGTGTCGGTCGGCTTCCTCGAGGAAGTTGCACGCAGGCGCGCATGGCCAGGAAAGAACCGACAAGAAAGGTATATCATGGCACAGATCACCATGAGCCAGATGCTCAAGGCTGGCGTTCACTTCGGACACCAGACCCGCCGTTGGAACCCCAAGATGAAGCAGTACATCCTGATGGAGCGCAACGGCATCCACATCATCGATCTGTTCAAGTCCCTCGACCTGATCGACAAGGCCTACGACTTCATCAAGCAGACCGTCGCCCACAACGGCACCGTTCTGTTCGTCGGCACCAAGAAGCAGGCCGCCGAGGCGATCAGCGCCCAGGCCACCCGCGTCAACATGCCGTACGTCTCCGAGCGTTGGCTCGGTGGTATGCTCACCAACTTCCAGACCGTGAGCACCCGCGTCGCCCGCATGAAGGAGCTCGAGGAAATGGACTTCTCCGATGTCCACTCCTCCGGTCTGACCAAGAAGGAGCTGCTGCTCCTCGAGCGTGAAAAGGACAAGCTGGTCAAGCAGCTTGGCGGTATCCGCAACATGAACCGCACTCCTTCGGCCCTGTTCGTGGTCGACATCAACAAGGAGTCCCTGGCCGTCGAGGAAGCGCACAAGCTGCACATCCCCGTGGTCGCTCTGGTCGACACCAACACCGACCCCGATCTGGTGGACTACCCGATCCCGGCGAACGATGACGCCATCCGCGCCGTCGAGCTGCTCACCTCCCTGATGGCCGACGCCGTGGCCGATGGTCTGCTGGAGCGTTCCGGCAAGGCCGCAGCCAAGGCTGACGGCAAGGCCGACGCCCAGCCGATGGCCGAGTGGGAGACCGAGCTGCTAAAGAAGGACGGTGCCGCCGAGGCGCCCGCCGCCGAAGCCGCCGAGGAATCCAAGGCCGAGTGACCTGACGTTCAGCCGTCCGCCGAAAAGGGGACGGCTGATGTCTATGATGGTAACGGTCGTGACAACACGGCCGCCTATGTACTGAGGAGACAACAAGCTATGGCAAAGATCACCGCCGCTCTCATCAAGCAGGTTCGTGAAGACACCGGTGCCGGCATGATGGACGTCAAGAAGGCCCTTACCGAGGCCGAAGGCGACGTCGCTCGCGCCAAGGAAATCATCCGCGCCAAGGGCATTCAGGCCGCCGGCAAGCGTGAAGGCCGCAAGGCTCAGGAAGGCACCATCGCCTCCACCGTGGTCGACTCCGCCAACGGTCAGGTCGGTTACGCCGTCGAGCTCAACTCCGAGACCGATTTCGTGGCCAAGACCCCGAAGTTCGTGGAGTTCGCCGATGGCATTCTTGCCGACGTCGTGAAGGCTAACGCCGACAACGTCGAGGCCGTTCTGGCCGCTCCCGCCGAGGATGGCACCGTCAAGGAAGCCATCGAGGAGGCCGCCGCCCTGTTCGGCGAGCACGTCAAGCTCGGTCAGTTCGCCAAGCTCGAAGGCCCGCACGTGGAGATCTACGCCCACAAGAAGTCCGCCGAGATGCCGCCGAGCATCGTGGCCATGATCGCCACCGACGAGGCCGGTGCCTCCGTGGCTCACGAGGCCGCTCTGCAGATCTCCGCCATGGGCGCCCAGTGGCTGACCCGTGAGGACGTTCCGGCCGACATCGTCGAGTCCGAGCGCCGCGTCGCCACCGAGAAGTCCCTGGCCGAGGGCAAGCCCGAGAAGATCGTCCCCAAGATCGTCGAGGGCCGTCTCAACGCCTTCTTCAAGGAGAACGTGCTGCTGGAGCAGCAGTTCGTCAAGGATCCTTCCAAGACCGTCGGCGACCTGTTCAAGCAGGTTGGCGGCAAGGCTCTGGCCTTCGCCCGCGTCGAGGTCGGCAAGGGCGAGGAGGCCTGATCCTCCCGTTCTCGGCATCGTGTCGTGATCGGCACCGCCGGTAGCAGCAAAGGCGATCCCGTGTATGCGGGATCGCCTTTTTCAGTGTCGATCCCGGTGATGTCAGCGTTCGCGGTTACGATTAAATACGGTTTTTGCACAGACGAAAGGTGTGGTATGTCTGACAACTGTTCCCATGGTGCGCATAGCGGCGACCAGAACGGACGTAGGGTCCTGCTCAAACTTTCCGGAGAGGCGTTCGGCGGAGGTCGCGTCGGTATCGATCCTCAGGTGGTCCGTCGCATCGCCTCCGAGATCGCGGAGGCCGTCCGCCGGAATGTCCAGGTCGCGATTGTCGTGGGCGGTGGTAACTTCTTCCGTGGCGCCCAGCTGCAGCAGGCCGGCATCGACCGTTCTCGCGGTGATTACATGGGCATGCTCGGCACGGTGATGAACTGTCTCGCACTGCAGGATTTCCTCGAGCAGGAAGGTCAGGCCACTCGAGTTCAGTCCGCGATTCACATGACTCAGGTCGCCGAGCCCTATATTCCTCTGAAGGCCATTCGCCATCTTGAAAAGGGTCGTGTGGTGATCTTCGGTGCCGGTGCCGGCATGCCGTATTTCTCCACCGACACCGTGTCCATTCAGCGTGCGTTGGAGATCCATTGCGATGAGGTGCTGATGGGCAAGAACGGCGTGGATGGCGTGTACACCGCGGATCCCCACAAGGATCCCGAGGCCAAGATGTTCACCAGCCTCAGCTACAATCGCGCGCTTGTGGACAATCTCGCCGTGATGGACGCGTCGGCACTGTCCATGGCGAGGGACAATGCGATGAAGATCCGCGTGTTCGGGCTTGAGGGCGTCGGCAACGTCACTGCGGCGCTCAGCGGTCAGCCGCTGGGAACCCTGGTGGGCACGGACGATTCCGAGACGAAGTAGTCCGGCACCCAGAGAAGATTTCAATTGTACGCCGCTGGCGTACCGTCATTAAGGAGACAATATGGCAACCATCGTCGATCAGGCGACCACGCAGATGGGCAGGACGGTCGAGTCCACCAAGGAGAACTTCGCGGGCATCCGCACCGGCCGTGCCAACCCGGCGCTGCTCAATGGCATCGTGGTGGACTATTACGGCGCTCCGACTCCGCTCAAGCAGATGGCGACCATCGGCGTTCCCGAGCCCCGCACCCTCGCCATCACCCCGTTCGACGTGTCGCAGGCGTCCGCCGTCGAGAAGGCGTTGCGCGACTCCGATCTTGGTGTGAACCCGAACCGTGACGGCAACGTGATCCGAGTCACCCTTCCCGAACTGACCGAGGACCGTCGCAAGGAGTACGTCAAGCTCGCCAAGGGCAAGGCCGAGGACGGCAAGGTCGCCATTCGCAACATCCGCCGCAAGGCCAAGGAGTCCATCGAGGCCGCTGTCAAGGATGGCGACATGGGCGAGGACGAGGGCAACCGTCTGCAGAAGGATCTCGACAAGGCGACCAAGAAGGTCACGGACGAGATCGATGCGCTGTTCGCCGCCAAGGAGAAGGAAATCCTTGAGGTCTGATCGGACTACACCATCGCTGCAATGAGCACATCCAAACGTAAGGAGGAGGCCGAGGAGGCCATCGACTCCATCAACAAGCGAACCGGCAGGAACATGCCGCAGGCCATAGGTACGGGTGCGTTGCTTGTCGTACTGATACTGGCCAGCCTGTTGATCAACGTCGATGTCTTCGTCGGCCTCGTCGTCGTCTTTATGATTCTGGCCCTGTGGGAGCTTCGCGTCGACTTCGCGACGGTGGGCATCCGCATTCCGGTGTTGACGCTGTGGCTGGCATCCGCCGTGACCTTGGTCTCCACGTACGCATTCCCGAATCATATCGCCGCGATGTCGGCAACGGTTTCGGTCGCTCTGGTCGTTGTGGCGCTGACCGCCTCGACACGATTGAGCATGGTGGGGCAGCGCGTGTCCATGGCGGTGGCGTCGAAACTGTCGAGCTCGGATGCGCGGATGCGTGAGTTCTCGTCATTCAACGTCGACCCCGCATCCCATCGGGTATCCCGTCTGACGAACGTCAGCGTATCGTTGTTCACCATGATGTACGTGCCGTTTCTGGCGTGCTTCATCATACTGCCGCTGACGGGGGAACATCCGGTGGCGCATGCGTTCTTCCTGGTGTTCGTCCCGTCGCTGGGCGACATCGGAGGACTCGTGTTCGGCGCCTGGATGGGCAAGCACAAGCTGTCCCCGCGCATCTCCCCGAAGAAGTCGGTGGAGGGTCTGCTGGGATCCATCCTGTTCTGCTTCCTTGGTTCGCTAGTGATCTTCCTGGCCACGTACGATCATGCGATCTGGTCGAGCCGATGGTGGGTGCCCCTCCTGCTCGGCGTACTGGTCGGCATGGTGGGTACGTTCGGTGATCTATGCGCGTCCATGCTCAAGCGTGATCTGGGCATCAAGGACATGGGGCATCTGCTCAAGGGCCATGGCGGCGTGCTCGACCGCGTCGATTCCATTCTCATGGCCGCCCCGTTCATCTGCATCACGCTGGCCGCGACCGGCCTGTGACCTGTGATAGGATAGCCGATCTGGAAACCGCATTACGTCCAACATATCGAGGCACGTGGGGGAGAGCATGAACGAGGAGATTGAGACCGGCATCACCGCAGGAGGCGCAGACGGGGCGTTCAGGGACATCCTATCCAAGGATCATGCGCGGCGAGGCAAGCCTCCGGTGCATTTCGTCGACATGACGCCCGAGGAGCGCATCGTCGTGGCCGGCGAACTTGGACTGCCGAAATTCCGGGTCAAGCAGCTTGCCAACCACTATTTCTCCCATTTCGATGTCAATGCCGAGGAGTTCACCGATTTCCCGGCCAATGCCAGAGCGGCGGCGGCCAAGGCATTCTTCCCCACACTGATCACGCCGATGCTGCAGCAGAAGGCCGATCAGGGCCTGACCGTCAAGACCCTGTGGAGCCTGTTCGATGGCTCTCGCATCGAATCGGTGCTCATGCGCTACCCCAATCGCGCCACGCTGTGCATCTCCAGCCAAGTGGGGTGCGGCATGGGTTGCCCGTTCTGCGCCACCGGCAAACTGGGACTCACCCGCAACATGTCCACCGGCGAGATCCTGGAGCAGGTGCGCGTCGCCGCCGTCCAGATGCGGGACGGCGATATCGCCGGCGGTCCGGGACGTCTGAGCAATATCGTCTTCATGGGTATGGGGGAGCCCATGGGCAACTATCGTTCCGTATTGTCCGCGGTTCGTCAGATCAGCGCTCCAGCGCCGGAGGGGTTCGGCATTTCGGCGCGTAACATCACGGTCTCCACGGTGGGCGTGGTTCCCGGTATCAGAAAGCTCGCCGCCGAAGGCATCCCGGTCCGTCTGGCGGTGTCCCTGCACGCGCCCACCGATCGGCTGCGTGACGAGCTGGTGCCGATGAACCGCCGGTTCAACACCACGCAGGTGCTTGATGCCGCCCATGACTACTATCTGGCCACCAAGCGCAGGGTGAGCATTGAATACGCACTGATGCGGGGCATCAATGATCAGGCCGTCCATGCGCGTCAGCTCGCGAATCGTCTGAACTCCTACGGTGACGACTGGGCGCATGTCAATCCGATTCCGCTGAACCCGATCGAGGGGTCCAAGTGGACGGCCTCGGACCCGGAGGACGAGCGTACGTTCCTCGACATTCTTCACAAGGCCGGTATCACCGCCACACTGCGTGATACGCGCGGCTCCGATATCGATGGCGCTTGCGGACAGCTTGCCGCCAAGACCATGGAGCGGCACGCCCGATCCTGAGCCGGGCCGACCAGACACATACCGGTGGTTTCACCATGTGGGCATGTCCCCGATGAAACCACTGAACCGTCTGATAGTGACGTTAACCTGTTTCCCAGTGCACACGATACGAGCGCAAAGGGGTAAACATGTCGCTGGCGGTGAGAGTCATTCCATGCCTTGACGTAGATGCTGGGCGTGTGGTCAAGGGCGTCCACTTCGAAAACCTGCGGGACGCCGGAGACCCGGTGGAGCTTGCCGCGGAGTATTACCGGCAGGGTGCCGACGAGCTCACGTTCCTTGACGTGACGGCGTCGAGCTCGCACCGTCAGACCATGTACGATGTGGTGCGACGCACCGCCGAGGAACTGTTCATCCCCCTGACCGTGGGAGGTGGCGTCCGCACGGTCGACGACGTCGATATGCTGTTGCGATGCGGCGCGGACAAGGTCGGCGTCAATACCGCAGCCATCAACAATCCCCAGATGATCAGCGACGTCTCCAGCCGGTTCGGCCGTCAGGTGCTGGTCCTGTCCGTGGACGCCCGACGGGAACGCGGCGAACGCCACACGAAGTCGGGGTTCGAGGTGACCACGATGGGCGGTCGGAAATCCACGGGCATCGACGCTCTGTGGTGGGTCAAACGGGCCGAACAGCTCGGTGCGGGGGAGATCCTGCTGAATTCCATGGACGCCGACGGCACGCAGAACGGATTTGATCTTGAGATGATCGAGAAGGTGCGCAACGAGGTGTCGATTCCGATCATCGCCAGCGGCGGTGCCGGCAAGGCCGAGGATTTCCCACCGGCGATCAAGGCCGGTGCCGATGCCGTACTCGCCGCGTCGGTCTTCCACTTCGGACAGATCACCATCGGCGAGGTCAAGGCCGAACTGGCGGCGCACGGGTACGCGGTTCGCTGACGTCGACGACACGTGACCATATCGGTCACGAGGATACGCTGGACGATCCATGGACCGAGCGAAATGACAAAGGGAAGCAGCATGCAACAGCAGCAGGATGAGTACGACAACACCACAGGCCTCGACCCGAGGATCGCGGCGCGGCTGAAACGAGACGCCAAAGGGCTGGTGGCCGCGGTGATCCAGCAGTACGACACCAGGGAGGTGCTGATGGTCGGCTACATGAACGATGAGGCCCTCCGTCGCACCCTCACCACCGGCCGGGTCACGTTCTGGTCCCGGTCCCGACAGGAATACTGGCGCAAGGGTGACACCTCCGGCCACCGGCAGTATGTGAAGAGCGTCCGTCTGGACTGCGATGGCGACGCCCTGCTGGTGGAGGTCGATCAGGTGGGCGCAGCTTGCCACACCGGCAAACGATCCTGCTTCGACGAGGGCGGCCCACTGCCCGTGGTCATCGGCGAACGCAATCAGGAGGACGACAACGAGGAGGTCCGGGCATGAGCGAGAACACAACCAGCGTAAGGAACCTGCTTTGGGGGCAGACATGGCCCGACCGTGACACGTTCCATGCGCTCGCGTCCGAGGGATATCGTGTGATCCCCGTGGTGCGTCGTCTGCTTGCCGACTCGCTGACCCCGGTCGGCTTCTATGAGCGTCTCGCCCGAGGCAGGAGCGGAACCTTCATTCTTGAGTCCGCGGAATATGGCGGCTCCTGGAGCCGGTACTCCTTCATCGGTGTCAACTCCATCGCGCAGCTGCGTTCAAACGAGGGGCGGGCCGACTGGCTGGGCACCGTTCCGACCGGCGTGCCCACGGAGGGCGACGTGCTTGACGTGGCCCATGCCGCGCTCCGCCTGCTCACCTCCCCAAGGGTTGATGGACTGCCCAGTCTGACCAGTGGTCTTGTGGGCAGTGTCGGCTGGGATGCCATCCGACACTGGGAGCCGACGCTGCGAGCCGAGGCGCCCGACGAGACCGGCCAGCCCGAAACCGTCCTCGCCCTCGCCACGGACATGGCCGTGGTGGATCATGTGAACGGCTCCGTATGGCTGGTCGCCAACGCGGTGAACTTCGACGACCAGCCCACGCGCGAAGGTGAAGCCTACGATGATGCCGTACGTCGTCTGGACCGCATGCAGCGGGATGCTGCCACTCCCGTCACCAACGAGTCCAAGGGCAACGTCCTCGACCCCAGCGTCCCCCAGCCGGAGCTGCGGTTCCGCACCGCCAAGGAGGACTACGAGCATGCCGTCGAAACGGCCAAACGCCACATCGTGGACGGCGACGTGTTCCAGGTGGTCATCTCCCAGCGACTGGACATCGACTCCCCGGCCGACCCCTTCGACGTCTACCGTGTGCTCCGCACCCTCAACCCCAGCCCGTACATGTACTTCTTCTCCCTGACCGACGCGCAGGGCAGGGACTTCAACGTCATCGGCTCCAGTCCGGAAACCCTGATCAAAGTCGAGGACGGTCATGCGATGACCTTCCCGATCGCCGGCTCCCGCCCCCGCGGCGCCACGCCGGAGGAGGACGCACGACTCGCCCGCGAACTACTGGAGGACCCCAAGGAGCGCAGCGAACACATCATGCTGGTCGACCTGGCCCGCAACGACCTCTCCCGCGTCTGCGACCCCAGCAGCGTTGAGGTCGTCTCCCTCATGGACATCAAACGGTTCAGCCACATCATGCACATCTGCTCCACGGTCACCGGCAAGGTGCATCAGGACATGACCGCATTCGACGTGTTCACCTCCGCATTCCCCGCAGGCACCCTGTCCGGAGCCCCCAAGCCCCGCGCCGTGGAGATCATCGACGAGATCGAACCCGCGGACCGCGGCATCTACGGCGGCACCGTCGGATACTTCGACTTCTCCGGCAACATGGACATGGCCATCGCCATTCGCACCGCCTTCCTCCGCGACCACGAGGCCAGCGTGCAGGCCGGTGCCGGCATCGTGCTCGACTCCGTCCCCGCCAACGAATGGCAGGAGACCCGCAACAAGGCCGAAGCCTCCGTCGAAGCCGTACAGATCGCCGCACAACTGAAAACCGTCAAATAAGAGCAATACGAGCAAATAAGACAATCGTGCGAACACCCCCGCAAACTGTGCTATAAGAAGGGTGTCAACACGAAAGCTCGCTAAAGGAGAACCATGTCGGTATTGGACGAATTGGTAGCGGGCGCACTGGAGGACCAGCAGTCCCGCGAGCGCACCGTATCGCTGAAGGAAGTGCGGCAGGCCGCCATGACGGCCCCCGCCCCGATCGACGCGGTCCGATGGCTCAAGCGCGCCGACGGCATCCCCGTGATCGCGGAGATCAAGCGAGCCTCGCCGTCCAAAGGACACCTGAGCGACATCCCTGACCCCGCGGCCCTGGCCCGCGAATACGAACGCGGAGGAGCCAGCGCGATCTCCGTACTGACCGAGGGACGCCGCTTCCTCGGATCCCTGGACGACCTCGACAAGGTCCGCGCCGCAGTACACATTCCCGTACTGCGCAAGGACTTCATCGTCACCGACTACCAGATCTACGAGGCACGCGCCCACGGCGCCGACATGGTGCTGCTCATCGTCGCCGCGCTCGCCGATGACACGCTGCGTCATCTCATCGCGCTCGCCCATGACCTGAACATGACCGTGCTGGTGGAGACCCATACGCGTGAGGAGATCTCCCGTGCCGTCGCCGCCGGTGCCAAGGTGATCGGCATCAATGCGCGCAACCTCAAGAACCTCCGCGTGGATGTGCACAAGTACAGTGAGCTGGCGGCCGATCTGCCCGATGACGTGATTCGTGTCGCGGAGTCCGGCGTGTTCGGTGCCGTGGAAGTGGAGGACTATGGTCGTGCCGGTGCCGACGCGGTACTGGTGGGCGAGGGGGTGGCCACCGCCGACGATCATCAGCTTGCAGTGGAACGACTAGTGAAGGCAGGAGCAAGAGTGAAAGCATCCGAGACCACGCCATTGAGCGAACATCAGGGACCGTACTGGGGCCAGTTCGGCGGCAGGTACGTGCCCGAGGCCCTGATCACCGCACTGGATGAACTCGAACATGTGTACGAAGAGGCGAAGGCTGATCCGGAATTCCACAAGGAGTTCATGACGCTGCAACAGCGTTACGTCGGCCGTCCAAGCCCACTGACCGAAGCACCGCGATTCGCGGCCCTCGTGCGGGAGAAGACCGGACTCGACGCCCGCATCTTCCTTAAGCGTGAGGACCTGAACCACACCGGTGCGCACAAGATCAACAACGCCCTGGGACAGGCCCTGCTGGTCAAGCGCATGGGCAAGACCCGCGTGATCGCCGAAACCGGTGCCGGACAGCACGGCGTGGCCACCGCCACCGTATGCGCAATGCTTGGCCTCAAATGCCGCATCTACATGGGACAGGTCGACGCCCGCCGTCAGGCGCTCAACGTGGCCCGCATGCGCATGCTCGGCGCCGAAGTCGTCGAAGTCACCCTCGGCGACAAGATCCTCAAGGACGCCATCAACGAAGCCCTGCGAGACTGGGTCACCAACGTCAAGGACACCCACTACCTCCTCGGCACCGTAGCAGGCCCCCACCCATTCCCCGCCATGGTCCGAGACTTCCAGAAGATCATCGGAGAAGAAGCCAAGGAACAACTCCAGGACTGGTACGGCATCGACCACCCGGACGCGATCTGCGCATGCGTGGGCGGAGGTTCCAACGCCATCGGCATCATGAACGCATTCCTCGACGACGACCGCGTCAACCTGTACGGGTACGAAGCCGGCGGCAACGGACCCGAATCCGGCAAACACGCCATCCGCTTCGCCCCCGGCACCGGCCAGCTCGGCATGTTCCAAGGCGCAAAAAGCTACCTGCTCGAAACCGACGAAGGCCAAACCCTCGACACCTACTCCATCTCCGCAGGCCTCGACTACGCCTCCGTCGGCCCCGAACACGCATGGCTCAAGGACATCGGCCGTGTCAACTACAGCTGGGCCACCGACGAGGAAGCCATGAACGCATTCCGCGACCTGAGCCAGACCGAAGGCATCATTCCCGCCATCGAATCCTCCCACGCCGTCGCCGGCGCCTACAAGGCCGCCGCCGACCTCAAGAACAAGGGATACGACAAAGCCGTGATGATCGTCAACATCTCCGGCCGAGGCGACAAGGACATGGCCACCGCCGGCAAATGGTTCGGATACCTGACCGACGACCAGGCCGCCGCCCTCGACGTCACCGGAGCACACGGCAACACCATCGCCTGAAGACAGACACGGCCAGAACGGCCAGAACAAGGAACGCGAACATGACCAACGCAACAACCACACCATCAGGACAGCCCCTGGGCATCAGCCACAAGCCCAGCCCAACGGAAACAATGTTCACCACACTGCGAGCCGACAACAGGCCCGCCTTCATCGGCTACCTGCCCTACGGATTCCCCAACCCCGACACCTCCCTCGACGCACTCCGCACCATGGTCGAACACGGCGTCGACGCCGTCGAAATCGGACTCCCATACTCCGACCCAGTCATGGACGGCCCCGTCATCCAGGCAGCCAGCCAAATCGCCCTGAACAACGGCGAAAGCATCACCAACGTATTCAAGGCAGTCGAAACCGTAGCCAACGCCGGCGGCGTCCCCCTCATCATGAGCTACTGGAACCTCATCTACCATTACGGCGTCGAACGATTCGCCACCGACTTCGAAAACGCCGGCGGAGCAGGCCTCATCACCCCCGACCTCATCCCCGACGAAGCAGGCGAATGGATCGAAGCCTCCGACCGACACGGACTCGACCGCATCTTCCTCGTCTCCCCGGACTCCTCCGACGAACGACTCGCCATCGTAGCCCGCAACGCACGAGGATTCGTCTACGCAGCCTCCCGCATGGGAGTCACCGGAGAACGAGCCACCATCAGCTCCTCACCCGAACACCTCGTCGAACGCACACGCCAAGCCGGAGCATCACACGTATGCGTCGGCATCGGCGTCTCCACCGCCGACCAAGCAGCAACAGTCGGAGCCTACGCCGACGGCGTCATCGTCGGATCCGCCCTCGTCCACACCCTACTCAACGACGACAACACAACCGCACGCGACACCAACGAAGGCCTCCGCAACCTCGCCGCCAAAACCGACGAACTCGCCGAAGGCATCCGCCGCGCTCGCTAGCGGACACGCAACCCACCCCATGACAACACTGCGGCGACCGTGGCAATCCTACGGTCGCCGCACGCATATCACCGATCAACAAGCAGAGGCACGATGAATCTGGCGTCCATCCCATCACCAACATTCTCCGAATTCCACATCGGACCACTCACCATCCACATGTACGCGATCTGCATCCTGATCGGCATCTGCCTCGCCGTCTGGATCCTGACAACCCGATGGAAACGATACGGAGGCACCTTCGACCAAGTACTCGACACCACACTCGTCGCCGTACCAAGCGGCCTCATCGGCGCTCGCCTGTATCACTGCATCACCACGCCCAGCGCCTATTTCCCCCCGACCGGCAACCTGATCAACATCGTCAAGGTGTGGGAGGGCGGCATGGCCATCTTCGGCGGTATCCTGTTCGGCGCGCTGGGAGCATTCCTGTGGTGCCGACACAAGAAGTATCCATTCGCGCTACTCGCCGACGCGCTCGCACCGGGACTCATGGTCGCGCAGGCCGTGGGGCGTCTTGGCAACTGGTTCAATCAGGAGCTGTACGGCAAGCCGACCACCCTGCCGTGGGGACTGGCCCTCAATGATGCCGACGCCATCGGCAAGACGCAGGTCTGCTACGATGGACAGCCCTGCCCGGTGGGCACGCTGTTCCATCCCACGTTCCTGTATGAGATGATCTGGAACCTGGTCGGTGCCGCGTTGATCGTGATGATCGGTCGCCGTCTGACCGGTACGCTCAAAGCAGGCCAGCAGTTTGCGATGTATCTGATGTGGTATGGCCTTGGCCGTACGTGGATCGAAATGCTGCGCATCAACTATTCGACCATCATTCTGGGGCTGCGTATCAACGTGTGGACCGCGATCCTGGTGTTCATCCTCGGCGGCGTGCTGTTCGTGCTGCTGTGGCGAAAGGGGAGCGGCACGGCGGTGTTGTCCCGTCATCTGGTCGAGGTCACCGCGGAGGAACGCGAGCGCATGGCGGTCGAACAGTCCGCTGAAAAGGCATCGGGAAACGGTCGATGATGCCAAATACCGAGAAGAAGCGGGGAAATGAGCGCCCAATCGTCGTTCTGCATCCCTAGAATGGGTCATATGACGATTCAAATTGCACCAAGCATCCTATCCGCGGATTTTTGCAATCTCGAACGCGATCTTCATGCGATTGCCAATGCCGATCTGGTCCATGTCGATGTGATGGACCATCATTTCGTCCCCAATCTGACGCTGGGCGAGCCCATCGTCAAGCGCATCTGCGAAGTCAGCCCGCTGCCTGTCGACGTGCATCTGATGATCGAGGACCCGGATCGTTGGGCCCCTGAATTCGCCAAGTGCGGAGCCCAGTCGGTGACCTTCCACATGGGTGCCACCCACGCTCCCGTCCGTCTGGCCCGTCAGCTGCGCGACATGGGATGCAAGGCCTGCTTCGCCGTCCGTCCCGCCGAACCGGTCGAGCCGCTGTTCGACATCCTCGACGAGTTCGACATGATTCTGATCATGACCGTCGAACCCGGTTTCGGCGGGCAGAAGTTCCTCGCCAACCAGATGGCCAAGACCCGTCGTCTGCGCGATGAGATCACCCGCCGTGGCCTCGACACCCACATTCAGGTGGACGGTGGCGTCAGCCGCGACACCGCCCACATCGTGGCCGAAGCCGGTGCCGACGTCCTCGTGGCCGGCTCGGCAGTATACGGTGCCGATGACATCGCAGCCGAGATCGACCTGATCCGCTCCAACGCCCAGGCTGCATACCGAGACTGAACGTCGCCCATCCGGGCGGTCGTCCACACGGCCGGTGGACACCTATGCCACCGGCCGAAACCGATAAAGGAGAAACCCAAGTTATGAAGACCTTCGATTCCTTGTTCGAGGAACTCAGCGCCAAGGCGGCAGCCAAGACCGAAGGATCACTGACGGTCGAAGAACTGGCCAAGGGCACGCATTTCATCGGCAAGAAGCTGGTGGAGGAAGCCGGCGAAAGCTGGATCGCCGCCGAATACGAAGGTGCCGATCGCACCGCCGAGGAGCTCAGCCAACTGCTGTACCACATTCAGGTGATGATGATCGATCGTGGCATCAGCCTTGAGGACGTATACAAGCACCTGTGATGTCGCCGAACGAGACATCACCAACCGCATCGAAATAAAAGGAGATCGATTCCAATGTTGAGAATCGCCGTTCCTAACAAGGGAATGCTATCCGAACCGTCCTGGAATATGCTCCAGGAAGCCGGATACCGACTGCGTTCGAATTCCCGTCAGCTTGTCGTGGAGGACCCGGACAACGGCATCGAACTGTTCTACCTGCGTCCCCTGGACATCGCCGTATACGTGGGACGCGGCACCGTTGACGTCGGCATCACCGGCCGCGACCTGCTGCTGAACTCCGGAACCGAAGCCGTGGAAACCATGGGCCTGGGCTACGGCGCATCCACCTTCCGCTTCGCCGCACCGAACGAATCCGACATCGCCACCCTCGCCGACATCGACGGCAAGCGCGTCGCCAGCTCCTACGACAAACTGGTCCACGACTACCTGGAAAACCGCGGCATCCACGCCGAAATCATCCACCTCGACGGCGCCGTGGAATCCTCGGTGCACCTGGGCGTAGCAGACCTCATCGCCGACGTGGTCTCCACCGGAACCACGCTACGCAACGCCGGACTGCGCACCTTCGCCGACCCGATCCTCCACTCCGAGGCCATCCTCATCCGTTCCCCCCGCCTCGCCGAAGGCAACGAGGAACTCAAGATCCTGTCCCGCCGTCTCAAGGGCGTGCTCACCGCACACAACTACGTGCTCATGGATTACGACATCCCCGTCGAAAAGGTTTCCGCAGCCGTAGCCATCACCCCCGGCTTCGAATCCCCGACAGTCTCTCCGCTGCACGATTCACAATGGGCCGCAGTCCGCGTCATGGTCCCCCGCGCGCAGGTAAACAAGCTGATGGACGACCTCTACGAAGTAGGAGCCAGAGCGATCATCGTCACCGCGCTGCAGGCATCCCGAATGTGAATACACTTGCATTCATGAGCCGACAGCCAACACACAACAATACGGAGGAAGAAGCGTTCAGCCCCGAGCCGCAGAACATCATCTGGACCGTGCCGAACGCCATCAGCTTCCTCCGTATTCTCTCCATACCAGTCATCGCGGTACTGATCTCCAAACGCTACCTCGTCTGGTCACTGATCATCCTCGCCATCTCATCCGCATCAGACGGCATCGACGGATACATCGCCAGGCGATTCAACCAAGTCAGCCGCATCGGACAGATACTCGACCCCATCGCCGACCGACTCCTCATCATCTGCTCCATGCTCGCCCTCGGCTGGGCAAACATTCTCCCCTGGTGGCTCCTGATCGCCGTCGGATCACGAGACCTGATCATGCTGATCGAAGTACTCATCCTCTCCAACAACGACTACGGGCCACTACCAGTACACTTCGTCGGCAAAGCCGGAACAGCACTACTCCTCATGTCAGTACCCGTACTCATCGTCGCCGACCTCGCCACAACACCATTCTTCATGGTGCTCCACTTCATCGGCGTAGCAGGCGCCATCTGGGGAGCCGCACTCTACTGGACCGCCGGAGTCATCTACATCACCCAAGGAACCATCCTGCTCCAACACGACAACAGCCACACCGCTGAAAGGCGGCGCGCACATGTCCGATGACCGCACCCCGATATCCTATCCAACAGACTCCGGGAATGCGCCCATACACCGCCGATCAGCCCATTCCCGGTCCGTATTCGGACTCATCAACCGACACGCCATCAACGACGGCACCCACGTCGCCGGAAGATCACGCCGCCGCCGAGTCGTCGACGAATCACTCCACCTCATCGACGACCTCACCAACCGCCCCATCGACCCACTATTCGAAGACTCCACACTGGTCGTACAAGAACAATCAACGGCCATGATCTGGATCACCAAGATCCTCACCTTCATCTTCTGCGTCATCGTCGGCATATCCGGCTGCGTCATCGTACAGGAACTCCACATGAACACCCGACAAAAAGTACGCCAGGAACTCGCCAGCCAAGTCGCCGCACGAAACGACGAACAACACAAACTCGAATCCGACGTCGCCACCCAGCGCTCGCAGATTGACGCCCTCACCCAGTCGCTGAAGCAGGGGGAGGAGAATTCCCAGACCACCAAGGACGCCATTGCCAACGGCACCATCGCGGTCGAAGGCAGCGGGGTCGTAGTCACGCTGACCGACCCCATTGCGGCGGAGGACCAGAAGGGCGACCTTCCCCGTGACAAGAACGGTCATATCATCCGCGTGGTGTCCGACTCGGATCTCCAACTGTTCATTTCACGGCTCTGGGCGTCCGGAGCCGAAGCCATATCGGTCAATGATGTCCGCATTGGCGTCCAGTCGTCGGTGCGCGTGGCCGGACAGACCATTCTTGTCGGGGTCACATCCGTGCAAAGCCCGTATCGGATACAGGCGATCGGCGATCAGTCCGCGCTGGAGAACTCGGTCGACAAACAACACAATACCGACCTATATCAGTCGCTGAGCGAAGTCGGCATATATCCTGATGTAGCGAAGTCGTCTAAGCTTGCATTGAAGGCGTCGGGCGCACCCGACCTCAAATATGCGAAAGGGGTGGAATGATGCCGGCAATCATCGGACTCATCGTTGGAATCGTCGTGGGCATATTCATCAAACCGGACGTGCCTATCGCCCTGCAGCCGTATCTGCCGATCATGGTGGTGGCGGCGATCGACGCATTGCTCGGATCCGCACGAGCATACTTTGAGCGCAGCTTTTCGGACCGTGTCTTCGTCATCTCGTTTCTGTCCAATGTCATCACCGCGGCACTGCTGGTGTTTCTTGGCGACCAACTCGGAGTGGGATCCCAGCTGACCACGGCAGTGATCGTGGTGCTGGGCATTCGCATCTTCTCCAACGTGTCGGCCATTCGTCGTTTCATCTTCAGAGGCTGATGATCGATGGCAAGGATCCAACACAGCGAGGGGGAGAAGACCTCACAGAAGCCGGCGTTCAAACGATTCCGGCATCAGGAGATGGCCGATGAGATCAATGACGACCTGTCCACAGGTACGTTCCCGCAGGTCAAGAAGAGACCGCCGCGGGCGAGGCGGGGATCGAATCGGGCCAAGATCCTCACGTCCGTCCTCATGGCTTTGCTGTGCGCATTGCTCGGATTCGGATACGTCACCCAGCTGCAGAACTCGCAGTCGTCATACTCCACGCTGAGCGAGGACGAGCTGGTCCGACTGCTCGACGAGACCAGCAAGCAGATCGACAATCTGGAAAGCCAGAAGTCCCAGCTGTCCGAACAGCTCAAGTCCATCCAGTCCGCAGCCGACAAGCAGAAGGAAGTCGAACGCGTCGCCAAGGAAAACGAGGAGAGCAGTGGCATCCTGTCCGGCAGACTGCCGGCGCAGGGGAAAGGCGTGATCATCACCATAGGACAGAAGGACAAGCACATTCCCGCATCCACCATGTTCACCCTGATCGAGGAACTCCGCAACGCCGGAGCCGAGGTCATAGAGTTCGACGATGTGCGAGTCGTGACATCCACGTCGCTGCTCGACACCGAAAACGGATTGAACTGCAGCGGGCAGAATGTGGAACCGCCGTATGTGATCAAGGCCATCGGCGATCCGTCCTCGTTGCAGAACGCCGTGCAGATCGCCGGTGGAGTGGGCTCGCAGCTTCGTGTGAAATACGACGCCGGCGTGTCCGTCAAGCAATCCGACAATGTGCAGATCGACTCGGTGAGACAATCAACCGACTATAAGTACGCCAAGACTGTAGAATAGAACCATGACTGATCCGATTCCTACCGCCGGAGAGACTACCATCATTGGTATCCCGGCCATTCATATTCCGATTACCAGCACAGGGGACAGGCCTCTGACCCAGCAGGATCTCGATACGATCGCGAGACTGGGTGATGATTCGGCCTTGCTGATCTCCACACGTGGCGCGGTATCGGGATCTCGCTATCTGCTCGATGAGGACACCGTCAACGTTGGACGCGATCCTCGTTCCGACATTCTACTCGATGATTCCACGGTCTCCAGAGCACACGCCGTCTTCCACCGAGTCAACGGCCATTTCACCGTTCAGGATGCCGGCTCATTGAATGGAACCTATGTGAACCGTCAGCGTGTGGATGAAGCCGTGCTGCACAATGGCGACGAGATCATGATCGGCAAGTTCCGACTGGTCTTCTTCACCAAGTCGGCCGTTGTGACCGCCTGAGCGGCGCGTTCGACACGTCGTTTTTTAAATTCCGTGTCCCTCCCGGGCAATGCCCTACACTGGATAATGCAGTCCAGTTCAGCATTGCGTGGGAGGGACTTCAATGATCGAAGACTCCACGGTTCGTCTCAGTTTGCACGTCCCGGCACGAGGACGAACGAAGTCGTTGCCTCACGCCGTTCAGGGACAGTTGTTTGATATGGGGGAGAGCGCCTGCCGTCTAAGGGGATATCAGGGGACGGTGGCGTCCAGAGTAGCCGGGATCACTCATCGGCAGCTTGATTATCTGGCCCGTAAGCGGATAGTCGAGCCTTCCATATTGCTCGTGCATGGCACCACGGTACGTAGGCTGTACACGTTCGACGACGTGGTCCGTTTGACGGTGTTTCAGAATATGTTGAATGCCGGTGTGAATCTGCAGGCCGTGATCACAACCATGCATTGTCTTGTACGACATACGACCGAGGAACTTGAGGACGTCACCATACTGTGCGATGGCGATACCGTCTATGAATGTGTGACTGATG
Organism: Bifidobacterium tissieri; assembly: GCF_002259645.1. Taxonomy (GTDB): domain Bacteria; phylum Actinomycetota; class Actinomycetes; order Actinomycetales; family Bifidobacteriaceae; genus Galliscardovia; species Galliscardovia tissieri. The sequence continues at coordinate 123,983 of NZ_MWWV01000012.1, read as the reverse complement.
CCCAGGTGATTCGTTTGATCCGTGACGGTCGCATGGTGGTTGGCGTATCGGTCGGTGCTGTGTATCGGTATGTGAACAACGCGCTGAAAAATGAGGAATTTGTGGACGTCGAGGACAAGGACGTACGCACTTCGGATTTGACGCTGGATGAGTTCACGGAAGTACGGCTGCGCAGACAATATGGTCAGCAGGGCGAAGTCGTGCGTCAGCGGAAGCATAGAGGGGAAGAACGCGAGGAGGCGTGAACAGGATGGTGAATTGGTTGGTAGCGGAGCGGTCGGGAATATAATCTGACATAACGTACATTATCGGATATATATATGGGCGGTTGAGGATGATACAGGAAACGGGCTGTGCCTACGGTACATACCTGCCATAAGTCACAGCCCGTCACAGCCCGTTCGCGATGTGCACTACATAACCGTACGTGTCATGTCAGCGTGCGAAATATTCCTGAACCGCGTCATACAGTTGGTCGACGGTGTCGATGATCAGCGTAGCCTTATGCTCCTCAAGCTCGTTCGGCTCGGCATAACCCCAGCGACATCCGATCGACCCGATGCCCGTTGCCGTCGCGCCATCCATATCGGTCCAGCGGTCACCCACCATGACCGCCTTGTCGCCGGCGGCTTCATCGTATCCGATGTGATCGAAGCAGTATCGGATCACCTGATCCTTATCCAGTCGCGACGTGTCCATGCTGGCTCCGTATACGCCGTCCACCATGCCGGTCAGATGGAAATGCTCGCATACCGGAATGGCCTGCGGCTCAGGCTTGCAGGTCGCAATGGCAAGATAGTATCCGGCTTCACGCAGCTTGGAAAGCTGTTCCGGGATTCCTGGGTACACCGTGTTGAACAGGCGCCCCGGTACCTTGTTGCTGGGTTCGTTGGGATCGTCGAACACGGCCGCATCCGAATAGTAATGACGATAGATGCTGATGGCACGATCAAGTTCGTCACCTGTCGGGATGCCGTTGCGCTGGAACGATTCCATGATCGAAGGACCGATGAATCGATGCAATTCGGCGTCATCGGGAACGGGCCTGCCCAGTTCCTCGAACGCCTTGGTCACGGATGCGATGATGCCGGGATCGGACTTGGTCAGGGTGCCGTCCAGATCAAGCAGGACGACATGCTTCGGATGCGTGGTCATGGGTTTCCTCTCCTATTATGTTCGCTGATCGATATGTTCACTGATCGATCGAATTGATATGCGTCGTCGAAGACACGACCGTCATGATGATGCCCGACCACGATATCAATCATGGCCGGGCATCAGACCGCCTACTCGTAGTCCGGGATCCACCCCTCGCGGTGCATCTTCAGACGCTTGTCGAGCAGCTCCTTGAGTTCCTCCTCATTGCGCCGTTCCAGTAGCATGTCCCAATGAGTACGGGTCGGCTTGGCGATCTCATTCGCCTCGGCATCCTCAGCACCTTCGCGGTGCGCTGTGAGACCGCAACGGCATTCCCATTCCGCGGGCACTTCAGCTCCCTCAGCCAGCGGCAGGATCGTTCTGTGGCCCTTCGGGCATACGTATGCCACATCATTACGGGCGGCGAAATCGACGTTGTCGTCCGATTCCAGTGACTTCGCACCAATGCTCATACCGCGAAGCGAACGTTCAGCCATGCTATTCCTCCTGTACCTATACAACCGTTTCCACGCTACAAAACAGGGCAGACCTTGATATTATTCCCGGTTCTCCCCTGTCTCGGCCGTCAGTCGACTCCCGAATACGCGACGATACCGCGATTGACAAGATCCGCGGCCTGCCTGGCCGTCGCAGCCACATACTCTCCGTCGCCGTCAAGATATGGGCCGGTCTGTGCCACCTGACCCAGAATATCGGCCAGCCGCTTGCACGTACGGACGAAATCACCACCGGTCATATCGTTGTTCTGCAATACGACGGACAGATCGCTTCCCTTGGCCCATTCGTAGGTGATGTCGACCATGCCGAAATCCAACTGGCGTGGAGCGTCGAGACCGGCATCCTCGCAGATCGCATTGATGCGCGACCATATCCGCTTCGTCTGCGCCGCAACCTGTTCCAGCCTGCCGGGATACCGACGAGGCTCCCCCGACCCGCCTCGGCGAGACTCATAGACGAACGCACTGCACAGTGCGGCGACCTCGGCGGGCTTGAGATCAACAAACAGACCGGATATCAGACATTGCGCCAACACCAGATCGAGTTCACTGTACAGCCGGCGCAGCAATTGTCCCCGCTCCGTCAGTACATAGTCGGCGGGACGTCCAGGCAACGAACGTGCATCCGACAATGGCGTGGGAACGCCCTCGAGATATCCCAGATCCTCCAGAATCGTGCAGATCGCATCAAACCGTCGGGCAACCGAACCGGTTCGCGAATCATACCGATGCCGTACGCGTTCCAATTCACGACTTTCGCGCATCCACCGGTGCCCCCAGCGCATATGCTGCGCCAGATCGGGACAGGATCGGCACGGATGCATCCGATCCCGCTCGCGAAGCTCCGCGATACGCCGGTCAAGGTCACGGAACGCCTGTGACCGCTCCTGTTCGGAATGGAAATTACGATGCTTGAGCGCCTTACGTTCCCCGCGTTCTAGATCAGTGAGCTGCATCCTCACCTGAAGAAAATCGCGGAAGTCTCCCCTGTCACAGACGAATGCCCGTTCATATCCATCCAATGCTGCGGTCAGCGTGGTGATCTGCGACTCCAACGTCTCCGCCGACTCATTCGCCTCCCACTGGGCAAAGGAGTGATCCAACGTGGCGCGCGCGGTGCGATAATCACTGGAATCCAACAGATTGACCGCCATGTTGAACGTAGGTCGGAAACTGGAATGCAACGGATACACGCGCTTCGACGACAGTGCCGCCGCCGTGGCCGCCTGAAAATCGCGATGATCAACCACCACGGCATGACCGATGGAATCAATGCCGCGCCGTCCGGCACGACCGGTCAGCTGGGTGAACTCCCCCGGCGTCAATGGCACATGCCCGGTTCCATTGAACTTGTCCAGCTTCTCTACCACCACGCATCGGGCAGGCATATTGATACCCAGCGCCAGCGTCTCCGTGGCGAATACCACCTTCACCAAACTCAACTCGAACAGGCGCTCGACAATCTGGCGGAACAGTGCGATCATTCCCGCATGATGCGGAGCGAAACCCTCCTCCAACGCGAAACGGAAATTCGCAAAATGCAGGGTTCGCAACTCATCACGAGTCAGCTGCCCATCCACCATCTCATCCACGATCTGCCTGATCCGACGCGCCTCCTCCGGCGTGGTGAGCTCCAAACCGGCATTGATGCACTGCTGCACCGCCATATCACACCCATTGCGGGAAAAAATGAAGTAGATGCCCGGCAGCAAATCAAGATAATGCAACTCATCAACCACAGCCCAACGCTTTGGCGTATATCGTTGCGCACGGGACTCGCGGCGATCCATACGGCCTCGGCCTCGCCCATGAGAGCCATGCGTGCCGGAACGTCGCTCCGCCATACGATCCAACTCCGACATACGCGACACCAGATCGGGATTGAGCTGCGCACTGGTAGCGGAACGATACAGATCATAGATCTCAGGCTCGTGCCGTTCATCACGCTGCACCATCACATGCTGCTCCAGCGGCACGGGTCGACGCTCGGACACCACCAGGGCGGTATCGCCTCTTGTCGACTCGATCCATGCGGAAAAATCCTCCACATTGGAAACCGTGGCGGAAAGACCCACCACACGCACCTGACGGGGCAGATGAATAATGACCTCCTCCCACACCGGGCCACGGAACCGGTCGGCAAGATAATGCACCTCATCAAGCACCACATAGCGGAGGGCGGTAAGCGTCGTGGACTGCTCATACAGCATGTTGCGCAGCACCTCAGTGGTCATCACCACAATATCCGCCTCGGAATTGATCGAAGTGTCACCGGTGAGCAGACCGACCCTGTCCTGACCGTACAATTCGACCAGATCATGGTATTTCTGGTTGCTCAACGCCTTGATCGGCGTGGTATAGAACGCCTTGACGTTCTGCTCCTGAGCCAGGAACACGGCAAAATCAGCAACGATGGTCTTACCGGCACCAGTCGGCGCAGCGACAATCACATTGTCTCCGGACTCCAAGGCATTGATCGCATCCAGCTGAAAATCATCAAGGGAAAAATCCAGCGTCTGCGCAAAACGATGCGCCGCGCTCGCGGCATGCTTTTGGCGCTCGCGGAACGCCTGATATCGGGCCGCCGGGCTCGAGTCCTCTGACCGCAACATACTGTCCTGTTCGGTATTCTCGGTGGTCCTGTCGTGCCTGTGACGATGACGTCGTGCCATCAGTGGTCCTCCCCCGTATGACGGTTGTCTTCCACAATGTTCCAATGTTCGCGTGCCGCCGGAGGTACCAGCAGGCGCAAGGCCTTGCTGTGCACGTCAACGGTGACCGGAAGCGTGCCGATGCACTCCCCATCGGACATCAGGACAGGGGGCTCCTTCCCCTCCCCAGTGGCGTTGATCGTGATCGAACGAATCCTGCGGTAGCCGATTACCGGCTCGTCAAGGTGCTCGCCACGATATGCCTTGGCCAGTATCCGCAATGCCGCCGGTGCCGTAGGCAACCACTTGGCCCAAAGCATTTCCAATAGTCCATCGTCCAGATCGGAGTCCGGCGACGCCTGGATGCCGCTACCGATATAAACGGCATTGGCTATGGCGAGAAGCGGCGTGAGCAGATCATAATCATCCACGGAATAATCGTCGTTGGTGACCGCAACATGGAACCCGTAGTTTCCCACATGCGCCGCTTCACGGATGCCCGCCTCCAGATAACGAAGCGTGCCGAACGGCAATCGTGATTGATTGGCACGGTCATTGATGGCCGCATCGATCGAACAGTTCAGCATGCCGGCGAAGAAGGTGTCGATACGGTGTCCTCCGTCCTCCGGGGAACGGACATGGCCAAGATCCAATACGATCGTTGAATCATATGACAATGCCGCAGCGATGCCTTCGGCGCTGGTTGCGATACGACCGATCGGCAATTCAACGCCTCTGGCGAAGTCATTGCCGGATCCGCAGGCGATGATGCCAAGTGGCACGTCGCAATCAGCCACTGCGTTGACGCCGATCGATACCATGCCATCCCCGCCGACGACGACCAGCGCCTTGGCATGGGTGATCGCTCGGCATGCGTTTTCCAAAGACTCGTCACGGCTATGTCCGGTGACATCCACGACGGCGAAGCCATGCCGTCCGCAGGCTTCGCGCAATGCGGCGACGGCTTTGCGGGATGCGTGGGATCCATGCCCATTGTCAGCCGCAGGATTGGTCAGAACCGCGACTATGCCGCGGCGATGGGGAACAGCGGAGGCTCCCCTGTCGTGATGATTGTCGTGATCAGCGGCCAAGGTCATTGAACGTCTTCCAGCGTTTCCAAATGGCTGCATGCCTGTTCCTGATCTCCTCCTGATGCCTGATCACGGCGGAATGGGCATCGGCGTACCGTTCCGCGGATACGTCAATCGGCAGAACAAAAGAGGGCACCTGCTTCTCGCGGGTCTCTGGATCCTGTTCCAGACGAGCCAGTGCGTTGGTGATGTCATCACCCGTTCCCGCGACGACACGCAGAGCCGATATCGCGTGCCTGATTGCATATATGATGCCGCTCGCCAGCATCACAAGAAAAAAGATCACTAACACTACCCAGACCCATCCCGGCATGCGTGCGTCTCCTTACGATTCATATCAGCCCACCATTCAGACTAGTAGATCCTCCTGATGGGCGGCATGTATGACGTTACTGGGCTCGCGACGGCTGTGTGGGCGTATTGTCGCCCAAGGACAGCTCCCTTGTGGCGCGGGCCGTGATCATGGATCGCAACGTACCCGGCGAAACCGCCACGATATGACGGGCATGAGCGATGCAGAAGGCCACGAACCAGGAATCGGACGAAACCGTCAGATACACCTTCTCACCGTTGCCGCAACGTTCCACTCGGGCGTCCTGCAACGATTCGATGAACGGCAATCCCGGCTTGTCGGTGACGAAGGACGCCGCCGTTCCGTTGTCGAAGCTCCACTGTCGAAGCTCCGAGATCGGAACGTCAGGTACTTCGATCGGCTGATCCGGATTGACGACCTCGGCGCGGCTGATGCGAGCCAACCGTAATACCTGCCAATCTCGATGACGCTGATCGTTGCTGTCGGGAGATGGAATGCTGAACGATGACTCGGTGGCGCCTTTCCACACGGCGGTGTAATACACGCCTTCATCCACGAAGATCTTTGCCGGGGCTACCAGCTTCTCACGGATACGTCCGGCACCATCGGTGTATTCGATGTTGAGCAGGGCCTTGGAATGAATGGCACTATCCACGGCCTGGAAGCATTGCGGCTCCATCTCATAGCCGGTCAGCGACAGCCACGGGGTCTCCCCCGGTTCGGTATGTTCACGCAGGCGTGCATACAGTGAACCAGCCTGACGGCGGGACTGTACTGGCAGCAGCGGCGAATGCGCAAGGTAGCTTACCGACGCGGTCAGCAGACTGAGGTACTGAGGCGAAATGCCGGCAAGACGCTCCAAGCCTAGGGAATTGGTGGCGCTGATAATGCCTTCCGCTTCGAGCAGTGACCAGTCGATGTCGAAGAACTGGCTGCCCGCCATTTCGCCGTCATCGGAAACCGTGGTGAGCGTGCCGATGTCCTTGCGGATCACGGCGACCGACTTCTTGAGCTCGTCCTCAGTCTTGGCGTGGCCGATGAAACGTTCGGCCAGATCGGTCATCGGGAATTCCTCGCCGATGTGTGCGGAAAGGAACAGCATAAGCCGCAGACGACGATCCACTTCGGAACCTGTCTGGAACGATGCGCTGAGCGCTTTCCGCCCTTTTGTCTTGCCTTTGGAGTCCTCGATGTCGGCATTGTGATCCGAGGACATCGACAGATCGCGTCGAGCCTTGATCGCCTCTTCCGGATGGTCGGCGGAACCCAACTGAGTGGCGGCGTGCAGACGACGATTGAACGCGTCAACAGCCTCCTGAGGGCTGATGATCGAGGAGCCGGGATGCTCAAGCACGAACATGGCAAGATCATCGGAATCAGTATAGGCCACGTTGATGTGCTCGCCATCGACGTCCACAGTAGCGGCGAAACGTCGGGAGTCGATGACCTTCACCAGTGCGTCAGGAATGGTCTGGGTGCCAAGGCCTGGTGCGATGGAGTCCAGACCAAGACCTGGAACCGGCATTTGCGGTACGCGAGGAGCGGTACGCGAAGCCTTGGTGTTCTCCTGCGATTCCATGCGCTGGGATGCCGAGGACAGCGAGATCGACTGCGCAAGATAGTTCGCCGCGGCGAGAACCGGAAGATCCTCCTGCGCAAAACGCATGCGGATCCTTGGTTCGTCGCCGAGCTGCAATCGATATGATGCGAAATCCTGTCCTTCTGACTTTGAGGAGTATTCCGGCTGTCGAGACTCAATGGCGATACCCATGGCCGCCAGTTTGGCCCGATCCCTCTGGAACTGCTTGGCAAACGCCGCTTTGGCCGCCTGATCAGCCAACTCACCATACGAATCGGCATAGGCCTTGACTCGCTGGGCGATTTGGCGGGAAGTCAGCCATTGGGGGAAAGCCGATGAAAGTACGGCCAGCACATCCAGCTCATGCTTGCCCCATTTATCGGAGAAACGGCGCCTTCCGTTTGAAGTTCCCTCAGCCATCTGTCCTCACGTCTCGTTAACGTTGATAGTTGTATGTAGGCGCAGAAGCGCCTTTAGACATTCTACGGGTATTTCTTCATAAAACCACGGTTTTATGAAAAATTATCCTGGTGGGCGATTTCTCGCCCACTGTCATTTACAACCAATCATCCGGTTCGACGCCCAGAGGTCCGACAAATTCACCGTTTGGCACGTATGCCGGTTCTCCCTTGTCCTCCAGCAATGCCGCCGAGAAGCATTTCACATTCTGACCGAACGTCCAGTCGCCCTTGACGGTGAAGGACTTGGCGGCGGCAAGCGAAGGCACGCCGTACGGGAAACGCTCATCGAAGTCGGCAATGTTCTTGTAGTAGCGAGGATCGAGATCCACCTCGGGGAAGATGTAATTGCCATCCTCCATCTCGTAGGAATCCGTCAGATGGAAACGATCGGAACGCATGATGAACAGGTCGTTGGTGGTCTTCACCGGAAGGAATCGAGGACGGTCCACTTCGATGCAGGTGGCACCATCGAACAGGGAGATGGCTGCACCCATGGCGGTTTCAAGCTGAATGACCTTGGTGGTGGAGGAATCGGTGGGGTCGACGGTCTTACGGTTACGAATGACCGGAAGCTCCAACACACCGTTGGTGGATGCGAGCTTGTCACGCAGATCGCGCACACGAACCCAGATGTTGTTGGTGTTGAAATACGGATGCTTGGCGATGTTGGTCGCATCGGCCTTGTCGTCCGGATGCACCTGACTCATCTCACGCAGCGAAAGACGCCCGGTCTTCTTGTCGCGCACGATATGACCGCCCTTGCAATCGGCAGGGGTCTTGTGAGCGACCTCCACCATGAAGGGCGCGCCGGACTGGGCGAATGCACCGGCCAGCGTGGTGGACGGGCGGGCACCCAGATTGTCGGAATTGGAGATGAACAGGTATTCGATGCCGTGCTCCAGCAGTGAGTCAAGCAGACCGGACTCCCACAGCGTGGCAAAGACGTCACCATGTCCCGGCGGGCACCATTCGAGTTCCGGATTCTCCGGATGCTCAACGGGGGCGCCGGTGGCCGCATCGAGCTTCGGCTCAACGTGCTGGATGATCTCCATGGGGATGTCATCCTGGTGGAAGCGGCGGTTGTGGTGCAGTACGGCCATGGATTCCTTGGAAGTACGGAACGAGTTCATCAGCGTCAGCGGCAACTGCACATTCTCTCGGGTGCGGGCTGTGATGACCTGCCCCAGAATGATGTCGAGGAAGCGCATGCGCTTGGCCTTGTGACGGCGCACCGGCAGCAGGGACTTCGGACCGGCGAGCCCCATTGAGGTTCCTAAGCCGCCATTGAGCTTGAGGAATGCGGTCTTGCGGAATGCTTCAAGCGCCTTGTCATGGTCGATGGTGTCGTGAATGTCGCGTACGGCCGGAATATCGGTCAGAGGCTCAACATCCTCTTCGCGGATCCACTCGGACTGATCGGCCTGCCATGTGCGGTAGAGTCGCTCGAATTGCGAAATGGCGATTTCGCTCATGCCATGTTCGCGCATCTTGGCGGCGGACAGGCTAAATGAATCGTTGGACACGGTTCCCCTTTCGTTTGGACACGGAATTCCATTTTATAGGACAAAAGCAAATACGGGGGCATCGGTTGTCAAAAAAGACGCTTGCCGTTCAACTGCCGTTGGGGTTGCGCACAGGATTCCCGCGATGGTGATGTGTGGGTACCGTGGCAGGAGTGTAATGACAGCTAGCAGTATCAGTGCAGTGATGGCATCGAGGACTGATTCGGGGTAGAATGCCAGTAGTGAGGCCAGCCATATCACCGCGGCGAATAGCCGTACTTTGACGAGAAAAGTCAGTTCATGCCACCATGTGGCCGGGTGGTCGCTCAAAGATGCAGAACCCATAGTACGGGGTGGCTGAGGGTCAGTCATCCGGGTCATTTCACTGCCTGTTTCGAGAGTCGTCGAACCGGGATCCCCTGGGATTGGCAGGCAGTACGAACAGTACGATCTGGCTGGTCAGGTACGCTGCTCCCATCAGGAGCGAGACGAGCAGCCCGGCCACCATGATCCGGTTGGGATCAGAGATCGAGACGGCGCCGATCACCATGAACGCCAGAAGGAATGCCAACGGCAGCAATATCCACCATCCGTTGAGGTTCTCATCGTGCAGGCGGCGTACGCCGATCGTCACAGTCGGTACCAGAAGCACCAATTCCACGATGAAAACCACCCATGTGGATAGAGGGCCATCTCCGCTGGCATCATGCCAGATGATCGCATCCCCGGCTTGCGTCACCAGCATGACGACGGCTTCAATGAGAAGACACAGCAGCATCGCCCACCAGTATTCGCCGCGCGATGCCCGTCCCCGCATCACGAGAGCCTTGTTCCAGAAACGACGGGAAGCGTCCTTGACCCCGATACCATATCAGGGTTTTCTCAGCGGTGGCGCCGTGCGGCCGCCAGCGCTCGCATAGGCGATGGTGCCAGTTCCGCTCGTGTTCGTCTTGTTCGTTGGCGTCTGTATGTTCACATTCATTGTCGCTCCTTACTGGCACGACCTGTTGGTCGGCTTCTTCATCGCATGCGGAGGGATTTCCTCCGTACCATCATGAAACCGTATCCGGCTCGGCGTATCCAATAATGGGGGGTTCGTTGTACACATTCATGTACAACGGACGAGATAGCGGCTAGAGTGTCTCAGATTCGCTTCAGTTCGGCCATGGCTACGTAGTGCAGCACGTCGAACCGTTCCGGGGCGATGCGTTCAAGCATGGCCATGTGCTCGCGCTCCCATACGATGATCCGTTCCGGGGCAAGCGATGCCCCGATGCCGCGGCAGGCTTTCATCCGCCCGTTCCAGCTTTCCCGGGTGAATGGCACTTTCAGCTTACGCTCCTCGTGATGGACGAGTTCGAAACCGGAACGATAGCAGTCTGGAATCGCGATCGGGTGCATCTGCTCTCCCGCTCCACTCCAATGCGGACTGTACTTGAGCGCGAGCCGTTCGCTCTCTCCCGCGATCATGTCCTCGAACGGTAACCACTCCATGACCATAACAAGGAACCGACCGCCCGGCTTGAGCAGGCGATGCAGTTTGTGGCACACGATTTCATGGTTGAAATACCAGAAGCACTGGCATGCGGTGACCACATCGAACGAGGCATCCGGGAAATTGACGTCTTCCGCAGACGATACCCGGTATTCGATGCCGCTCATGCCGGCTGACAGGCGTCGGGCCTGCCCGATCTGTTCGACGGAGATGTCGGTGCCGACCCATGTGGCGCCGTACCGAATCATATTGCGCGGCAGCACGCCGGTGCCGGTGCCCAGATCGAGCACATGCTGACCGTCCCGGCACAGGCCACGATGGAGGATCATCTGATAGAACTCCGGCGGGTAGATATCACGGTATTTCGCGTAATCGGCCGACGTCCTCCCCCAGTCGAACGGCGTGCCGTCATCTATACGCTGGTCAACGATCATCGCGAATCACTCTTTCTGATCAACCCCGGATTCAATCCTTCACCCCCTACAGGCTACTCGCCTGGCCGTCTCAGGAATCCGGGCCTCTTGCAATCATCGTGACATCGAACATTGAAAGGTCATTCGCGGTCTATTCAACGGCCGTGTGACTGCCCCACTGCAGCACGATGATGCCGACGATCATGATCGCCATGCCCAGCCACATGCGCCAGTTCAACGGGTCGCGGAAGGCGAAATGCGCGATGATCGCGGTGGAGATGATGCCGACGCACGACCATACGCCATACGCCAATGCGGTCGGCATGCCACGGTCCAGTACCTTCGCGAGCAGGAAGAAGCAGAAGCCGTACCCAAGCACCACTGGAACCACCCAGGCAAGTTTGCTGAACCCCTCCGATGCGCGCAACGACAACGTGGCCACCACCTCACTGAAAATAGCTCTGAACAGCATCAACCACGTCAAGGCCATGTCCATCTTCTCCTCGCGATTTCGTTTCAGATCAGGGACAATATCAGGTATTCGTTACAGGTCGTTGCGGTATCGTTGTCCATAACTGCCTTCTGGAAAATGGAAGGTAGGTTCTCTGATGAATGGCGATGCTCCGGAATGCGTTCGAATGTACCTATTGAACGATTTGGTCTGGATTCGCCGTATGCGGCGAAGGCTGAGCTTTCCATAGATGAGTGGCAAATGGTTCGTGCGCTGCTGGAACGGCTGACCGGCATGCCGGATCTAGAAAAGCTTATCTTCCTGCACAAGCACGCTCTGGAGGAACAACTCAAGCGCGAAGACGAGATGGACCATCGTGGCAACAAAACAATATACGACGAAAACGGCAAGTTCGTGAGGGTTGAATTGGGCTCATGCTTCCCATCGAAAACATGAACGAGAAACGGCGACCCCTACCTTCCGCATGGATGGCTCACTTTGCTGGAAGCCTGCTATGAGCAGTTTGACGATCAGGACGTCGTCTACTATCTCGTCGTGGAAAGCCAAGTCGAAACAAGCGAATCATACCGTTGCCTGAAGCGTCTGAAAAAGATAAGCGGCGATGACTGGAGATCCCAGTGTGAGTTGATGGTGCGTCTTCTACTGAAATACTATCCAGAGTTGCTTTCCAGCAAAGAAGGCGAGCTAGAGACATGCGTCGTGAGTGCGCTAAGAGAAGAGTGTCAGAAACTGGACATCCAGCTCCCTCGAATCAAGGCGGATGCCAATGCTGATGATCCTGTGCAAAAAGCCTTCCTACTCGACCACCTAAGAGATGGGCTGTGAAAAACCATTGCAGGGATACGCGATCGTTAGGCTCCATTTGAACAACGGGGAGAGCGCGGCGCTATGACACAGGGGTGCAACCGGCGTCGGCCGGTGGGACATCTCCCCACGGTGCCGGGCCGTGTCTTGTCAACGGGCTTACCGCAGATATGGCACGTGTCGTAGGCAACCAATACCCGTCTACGAGCGTCGTTGGTATCCGCGGGTTGACTCCGCCTTGGACGTTTGGCTTCGGTCTCTTCTTATTGGGGAAGTGAGAGAGCCCAGCAGTTTTGTGGAACTCTCTGCCATGGTGGTGACTCGTAGCATCAGTTATATCTGATGAGCATCAATATGAATTTCCTGACGACTGACAGTGGATGATTCGGGAAGAAATCGTCGAATCGGCTGTCTTCGGAAAGATTCATAAGGATGCCGTGCCGGTAATTGGCGTCGTAGGGGTCGCAAGACCATCCTTGCCCTTGGTTATCAATCCATCCATGCCGTCGTGCGAATTCGTAGACCTGCGCTTCACGAATCCCGGTCGTGCCCGCTTCATTCGCGAACCCCTGAACGTGCAATACGAAACCAGGACAGTCAGGGTGCAGGGTTAGGCCGTATTGCACTCCCTCGGATTGTGAGACTGTCTTGACGATGCTCCAAATGACGTTCCGCTTGGCGTCGGTGGTACCACTGACGACCTCGATCAGCCCTTGATCGTCACCCAGCGCTTGGTGGATCCCATCTTCCACAGCCTGTACATCGCCGAACGGCATAGCGTGATCGGCTGGTATCGGCTGCAGGAACAACACATATGCCGATTGCTCCATTTGGGTGGCGTACGCCGTCATCTCTGGCGGATCGTCCGGCATGCGATTCAATCTGCTGAACCCTTGCGGGATAGCGACATTAAAGCCGCCAATCGGAACTGTCTGCGTATCCATATCCGCCCCCCTACTGCCATAGTAGTTGTATGAATACATGATAATTCGGAACGTCGATGTTCCAACAGTTTGGGCGTAACGACGAATTCGGCTGCTGGCTTTCGTCCTATGAGACTTGTTCCAATTACACGGACGGCTTACCAGTCTTCTTCCTGCCGGTCTTTTTGGCCTCATCCTCTGTCTTCTTTGGCTGATCGTCCGGCTTGACTGTCTCATCCTCCGTTCCTGCAGTGCCGAGGTGAACCGCACCTACGTTGCCGACCGGCTGCTCGATCGTCTTGCCAAGTCGGAGAAGAAGGGCACTCCCAAGCAGCTGAGCGACCAGTGCGCGAAGGTCGGCATATGACTGCTCGCTGCGACCATCCGTACGTGGATCCACCAGAAACGCCTCGACCCGATGTGAATGGTCACGTCACCCTGTGCGACATCGTGCCATTGATGTGCCGAAGAACCGGTTAAAAACGGCAAGACGGCCTCGCTCTCCACCATGAGAGAGCGGAGCTGCAGTATGGGAAAGTTGTGATAAGTCACGGACGACTGCCTGAAAATGGCTTGATTTGAGGTGTGTCACGTAGTTGTCGTGTCTGGTCGTGTCCGAAAGACGTGTCTGGAGGGCAAGAGGGGCTCATGCGATAACAAAAAAGCCCGGAATCATTGAGATTCCGGGCTTTCTGGTCGGACCGGCGGGATTTGAACCCGCGACCCCTTGTTCGGTTTTGGGGTTGTTTCGTTAATTATTGTGAGCTTCGTTAGTCTCGTTTTCGTTGATGTGACGCGGTTTCCGGGCTCTTGGCAAGATTCGTTGATTGCCGCTGATTTCGCCACTTTCGGGGGTCATCGTGTCTGAATCGTGTCTGAGTCACAGACACGATGACGAGCATCATTCCGCGGCTGAAGCGACAAGATGACTGAGGAACAGCGGGCCAGATGCTTCAGACGTCAGAGTGTGGTGTCATACGGCCGCGAGCATCGTTTCGAGCACGGCAGTCTTCGATGGCTTGCCGAATCTCATCATCGGTAAATTCCATAGCTGCCATGAGATTGACCGTTGCCTGAATCACGTCGGCACACTCGTCAATCAGGTCATGGCGCTGCTCGGTGGTCTGCCCATGCTGTCCCAGTCCTTGAATGCCTCTACCACTTCGATGACTCTTCAAGCACCTTCAAGGATTGCGGCTTATCCTGATGCAGTAGCTCATCACGGAACGGCTCCACGTCACCAACCCGCAAGTATCTCAATCTGCTCTCTTCACTTCCGTTTACTATCTGATGATTTGCTAAGGCTTGTTCTCCTCGTGAGAGACAAACTTCGCTACAGGTAATACCTCAACAAACCTATAGTTTAGAAAATAGAGCCTTGTCCATCTGCAATTTTCCGTCTATCCTTACTGCTTAGTTTAATGTCATTCCCATCGGGCTGAGAGAGCGCGGTGGGCTCAATATTGACCTCTTGGGGATCAACGATCTCGGCACCTCGTTGCATTCTTTGCAACGCGCCAGTGACAGAAAATACATGTTGCGTCTTATGAGCTTCAATAGCTTTTTCATATTGTTCAGCACTCAGGAAAACAGTAACCGTGTTAGGAACATCTTTACCGAATGTCCTAAGACGAATTTCATGTTGTCCTTTATCTAAAGAATTGTCCAAGCGAACGATTTCACCCACGACTCGCATTGAAACAGGCGATTCTGTCCTTTCAAAGAACTCTTTGGCTTTAGTGACAATTGGCTGCATTTGGGGAGATACGACAAATTCATAAACTTTATGTGGTACCGAATTGTCAGAGGAAGCAAAAGATACAGTCACAGAAGATTCATTGGTATCAGACATCTGGGATATTGCATCAAGAAGTTCATAGGATACTCCCTCTTGAACCGCCTCATCAAAAACATTATAAGAGCTATCGGCATCATTATTCTTAATAACTTCGGAAACACTGCCATCAACCGCTTTTAATGCTCGCGTGAGAGTATCGGTAACAGCGCGACCAATAATAACTTTTTGCTTGTCTGCCGTTTTTTGTGAATCAGACACTTCAAAAGCATGATTTGAGGGCACATAAGCTGTAACTATATAACTGCCAATCTGAGTCTGTCCCATAAATGAATCCCGAAGAACGGAGTCCTTAATTTTGTGATTCGCTGACCCAAATCTCTTTTGAGTAGATACAGCCGCTTTAGCCGCGGAGCCAAGGAGTCCCTCGGCGCTGGTGATCAAATGACTGCCAGCGGACCAGCTAATCAAGCCGCTTTTTGCGCCAGTGTCTTCACGTAGAACAATCGGATCATACGCCTTGAAAATTACTTCCTTTACAAACGCGCTTGCTTGATCGTACTTCGCGCCGTACATATTTGAGAGACGATTAAGCACGCCGTCTATCTCGGCATCGTAATCGGTAGCGTTCCTGTTTTTGGGCACAACAAGGGCAGAAGAAATACCTTCAGCTTCTTTATCTCTAGATGGAAACCAAAATTCAGCTTGATTAGATTCGAGTATCCCTTTTACCCAATGCAGCTCGTCGAACAGTGCATATAGGAGATCAGCGTGTGAGATCGTCATAGCTTTTCACCCGCCCTTATCTTTCCAAAAATAGTACATAACGCGACGTCGTCGAATACTTGCGATCTTGGCGCAGAAACTATAACGTCATTCTTACCGGCAACTGGAGCACGTCCCTGAATCGAGACCCAATAACATCTATATCGTATCTTTGAATATTCATCATCTGCTTGATACCAATTTTGCATATCAGGGTCAACGTCCATGATCACGATAATCATAGGGTAAGCCGGATTATCTATTCTGAATTGATCATATCTGTCGTGGCTAAGTTTGGCAGAGATTCTTGTCCTATCAGAGTTCCATCGATTTTTCCTTGAAGTAGCTTTTAGCTGTATACGCAAAGGACCGCATATTTCTTGCTTTTCAGGACATTCATGCGTTAACAGCAGGTCTACGCCGTTGTCAACTTCGGGTTTTGACATATTACAACCGGCCGCCGCCACTATCGTTTTGACCAGCCCGATTTGTAACTGTTCTTTCAAATCCGACTCCCTGGACGGCATGCCGCGATGTATGTCAAGATCTACATAAGATTCTTGCGCAGCAGTCAGGTCAGTCATGATTGCGTATTTTAAAAGTCTGACGGCATCCTGTCTCCTTTTTTCCACTCCTCGGACAGGAGGGGCGTTTTTAGAACATGCGTTCGACGGTTGTGGATGTCAAGCGAATACTGACAAGTTGCTCCTCTGGGACCAATGTCAAGGCTGCGTCATTCCGGGCGCTCACCGATTGAAGCTCGTATGATTGAGCCATAGCGCGTCAACGAGGCAAGCGAGGTTCCGTATGCTCAGTATGTCAGACACACCCATCGAGCGGTTTGCGCCGGTGTTCGCCAGACTCAACACCCCCGTGGCGTTTCTGGTGCCGACCCCGACCGGTTACAAGAAGTCGATCATGGACGCCATCGCGCCGGTGAGAGAACTCCTGTACGACGCCCACGTACACGATTACCAGCTTCAGCCGCAGGGCACCGAGAACAAGCACGTCGTCCCCGCGTTTCTGGTTAAAGCCGACGGACTCGTTGAAACGCAGGCTTCCCTGTACCGCCCCACCACGAAACACGGGGATCCGCGAATCTGGTTCTACGATCTAAAGAAGCACTGCCGCCCCTGCAACCTCCTCGCCCTGACCGTCATCGACGAGGCGATCTACGTCTTCAACCTCTCCGATCTTGACGTCGCCGAATCCCTGCTGAAGCGGGACTACGCGTACAGCATCCTGCAGACCGGCGATAAGAGCAGCGTCATCGAACAGCAGCTCCTCTCCCTTATCCGCAAGATCAACGAGGCAGGCCCGCAACGCTCCATCACCCCCGGAGACCCCGGCGTGGGCGACACGCTGGAACACGCGCTCGGTATCCAGCGCAACAACTCCAAGAACCCGGATTACATGGGCATCGAGCTAAAGGCCACGCGCCTGAGCCGTAACGGCAAGATACGCACCCCGACCCGTTCCACCTTGTTCTCGCAGGTGCCGGATGCGGGACTGTCCTACAGGGAGATCGTCGAGAAGTACGGCAAGATGCAGGTGCCGCGCGGATCTTCCGAGGCGCGTCTCCAGCTTTACGAGACCTTCAGGGTCTCCCGCCCCAACGCGTACGGGCTGGTGCTGGACGTCAACGAGAACGCCGACCGTCTTGATATGGAGTATCAGGATGGCGACAAGCGCAGTTACGTCGCCTCGTGGACGATGAAACTGTTGAAGGAGCGACTGCGCACCAAGCACCCCGAAACCTTCTGGGTGGGGGCGACCTCGGAGATGGTTGACGGCGTTGAGTACTTCCGATACGTGCGTGTGATGCACACCAAGAATCCCAACGCGTCCCTGCTGGGCCCTCTGATCGAGACCGACAAGGTGACGCTGGATCTCGCCGCTCACTTCGACGCTGACGGCAAGTGGCGAGATCACGGCGTCCTGTTCAAGATGGATAAGAAGGACTTCCCGTTGCTCTTCTCGGATCCTGAGGAGTTCGTGTTCTAGAGCAAGGACAGTATCGAGGACACCACCTTCCCCAATGCGCGTCCGAGCAGCGGCGGCACGGCGTTGCCGATCTGCGTGTATTGGGGAACCTGATACCGTCTGCGTTCGCCGCCGGTCGTGGCGATGCCGCGGAACTCGAACGAGTCCGGGAACGACTGGATGCGCGCCATCTCCCTCACCGACAGCGTTCGAGGCTCGCAATAGTGGGCCACGTCGTCGGGAATCGACAGAGCGGCTGGTGCCGGCAGCGTACTGACCAGTGCCCGTTGGGAGAACTTCCGTGTCGCCATGCCGGCCAGATAGGCGACCATCTGTCCGGCATCGGCCGGCAGCCCGTTCCCGTATTCCAGCAGATCCCAACCAGCCAACGTTCTGTACGTCTCGTCAGAGATGTCGGTCTTCTGACCGCGCATGATCTTCTTGATTTCGTCGCCCACCTGCTTGGGCGAGTTGGCGATAACCTGATAGACGCGGAAACGGGCCTTCACCTTGGGCGTGCTATTGGGATGGCGGAGATTCTGCATCTCCTTGCTGCCGCCTTCCAGATGAACGCCCAGCACGGAGTTGATCTCCTTGACGTACTCGCTTCGCGAGGGGGCATCCTCGTCCTGAAGGTCACGGATGGCGTCGTACACCGTATGCTGCTTGGTGGCGTCACGGAACGCAACCAGCGGGGCGAACACGGAATCGGCCGCCCTCTCGGCGGTGGATTCATCAGTGAGATCCCAGTAATGCCACTTGGCCTTGTCGTATGCGGGATCCTCGGACTTGACCGCCTCGATAAGTCGAACGCCCTGCTCGAACCACGGCGCAAGGCCGTCATCAAGGTCGCCGGTCAGATCCTCCCGGATTGCCAGCATGATGAATCGGGGACGATTCTGGGCCACTCCGGCCAGTCGCGCGTTCAGCAGCACCGGACATGTCGCATACCCGATGTTGGCGAACGCCTTGCACACCTCGAACCACGCGTAATACGTGGAATCATCCAGCTTGAACGGCCGCAGGATGCCCTCGACGTTCTCCAGCAGCACCATGCGGGGACGCTGCGAGTCCACGAACTTCGCGAACTCCCACGGCAGCTGGTTGCGCTGGTTGCCGAACTCGCGACGACCGGCAAGGGAGAAGCTCTGGCACGGCGGACCGCCCGAGACCAGATCCACTTCTCCGTGCACCAGCGCGCTTCCGCGATGCTCGATGAACGCGTTGAGACGACGGATGTCGCCGACAATCAGGCGCCCCTCGAAATCGTCGATGCCCGCCAGCTCGGGCATGTCCGTCTCGGGGCGCTCGAACGGGTTGTCCACCAAGCGTTCGGACACGACATCGGATGCCGAGTCAATCCACAGCACCTTGCGATCCTTGGGATCGGTCTGCTGGAACTCAGGGGAACGCATATCGACGTTCATCAGATTCAAGGCAAAGGTCTCGGCGGGCATGGAGGAAAGCTCATTCGCCATGACCTCACGGAAACCGGCCGCACGAAGGCCCAGACTGAGCCCGCCACAACCGGCGAACAGCTCGATGAAGGTAGGGCCGCTGCCTTGTGTCACCTTGATGTCTCCTTTGCTTGGATTTGCACGATGGGTCATCTTACCGCCCCCATCCCCTATTTCTCGGCAAGGAGACGAAGAAGCGCCTCTTCGAGAACGCTCTGCATCGTCATGTCATGCTCGGCGGCGTAGATTTTCACGGCTTTGCGGGTGCTGCGACGCATCTTCAGCGAAGTGGTCTCCCACGGGTCGTCTTTGCCGTCTTCGCGTGTGCCCTGATGTGCTTCCATGCCAAACTCCTTCAAATAGTAATACTATACTACTTTACTACCAATATGGGACATGAAGACGGCCTGTCGAATACAATGAACCATATGTCAAGCTACGGAATGCTCGGAGACTACATCGAGAAGATCGCCTCCAAGGAACTCCAACCCGTCGACGTTGATCCGAAACGAAGCAACCAGCACGAGATAGGTGGCGTCACCAAGGCCATGCTGCCAGTTCTGGGAGACATCGATCGGAAGGCAACGGAAGGCAGCGGAATCCCCACCGTCGCCATATATCTATCTGATGACGATGACCCCGTTGCCGAGGACATCGTTACAAGTTGGTACGACACCAGACGCAGCAACCCGACACGAAGCGCGGAATGGCGCCTGTACTATCAGGCATGCACGCCGATGAAACTGGCATCAGCCGGCGACACCTTGTATTGCGGATACATGAAAGATGGACGTCTGCTACTTGCAATCACGGCTGCTTCGAGCAGCGTGGACGCACAGATGCGCTGGCTTTTCGGCATCAAAGACCTTGACGGCAGATTCAACGTATATGACCGGACGCAGGCATCTGTGGATGTATTCGCAGTGCAACTATTGTCGCTGCTCGGATTCGAGCCACAGCAGAAGGACGAGCTCCTTCTTGAAGATATGCTTAACCGATGGAACTACAGTTTCCCGACGGGACGTGAGTTCGCCCAATACGCGGAAGACTCCCTGACCGACATCGATCCTGAGGTGGATGACCCGGACGACGTGGTACTGGCGTATTACGAACGTGAGTACCATCTGTTCCGAGTGCTAGAGGAAGCCGTCGTCCAGCATGAATATGAAGAAACTCCGTTCGTTTCCGTTGATGGAAAGATCAACGTTCCCCAATTCACGACGTTCTACAAGCACGTTCGTAACCGACGCATGAGCCGCGCCGGTACGAGTCTTGAGCAGCATGTTCAGCGGATTCTGGAGGCCCGCGGGATTCGGTACGCGCCGCAGGCGGTGACCGAGAAGAAAAAGAAGCCAGATTTCCTGTTCCCCGGCGTAGAGGAGTATGCGAGCAAACATTACCCGGCACGGTTTCTCAGGATGCTTGCCGCCAAGACAAGCACCAAGGACAGGTGGCGGCAGGTATTAGACGAGGCCGACAGAATCAATGAGAAGCATCTCCTGACCATTACGCCGTCTGGCATATCCGTCGAGCAAAACAGGCAGATGGTGGACAAGAAGCTACGGCTTGTCATGCCCAAGAAGATCCGCGACACTCACCCCGCAGAGGTGCAAGGCAATACCATTCTGTTCTCTGATTTCATCAAGAGAGTAAGCGAGATACCAACGCTGGCAGATCTCGGGCTTGGTGATTAGGTGGATTGCTGGGGACAAACCAGCAATCCACCTAATTCGCTCACCTAATCGGTATGGCGTCTTTGCTCAGCTTGCCGCTGAACGCCTGATTCACGAGCGTGTAGACGGCTTGGGCGACGCCGATGACGCCAGTGAGGACGATGCCCCAGCCGTAGCCGTGGAAGCCGTTGGTGGCGGCGATGGCGATGACGCCGAGCAGGACGCTGACGCCGAGACTGGTCAGGCCCACGTAGTCGGCGGGGATGTACTTCTTGAACGCCTGCACGAGTGCGGGTGCAACGAGGGCGACGATGCCGGCCGCGAGGGTGGTCGCTGCGGAAATATCCATGCGTGTTCTCCTTGGGTTGTTCGGATATGGAAGCGGCGGCCTCCGGCGTGGTGCCGAAGGCCGCAAATTGGACGGCGGCTTCAGTAGCGCAGCTGTTGTCCGGGATGGATGAGGTTCGGATTCTTCAGGTTGTTGAGTTGGGCGACGCGCTGCCAGCCGGATGCGCCGAAGATGCCGCTCAGCGTCTCGCCTCGCTTGACGACATGGATCCGCGCGCCGGTGCCGGTGTTCGCGGACGGTGTGCCTTTGCCCTGGTAGGTGACGGTCTGGCCGGGCCATATGCGGTTGATGTTCCCGCTGGGTACTCGCCATGCGGTCACGGGCCAGAGTCCGGTGCGTGCGGCGATGCCGCTGATCGTATCGCCGGGACGCACGACCACGCTGACCCCGTTGCCGGCGTTCGGCCGGGACGGCTGCGGCGCGGGATTCGGCTTCGGCGTAGGTGTCGGTGCGGGCGCGACCGTGTGGCCGCTGGGGTTGGCGTACTTGTTCCACTGCGCGGCGTCACCGCGGAAGTAGTTCAGGTCCAATGGCCCGGCGTATCCGTTGATGCGCCCGTTGGACGTGTACTGTCGCATAGCCTCGCCATAGCGCCCGTAGTTCCATGGACGCGTCTGGTAGCCGGTGGCGTTGTTGTTGGCGTACTGGGCGACCCACAGACCGCAATGGGCGCGCACATCGCTGGGAATCTGCCACAGGTAGGCGGCGCTCGTGTAGACGAGCGGCCATACCCCGGTGCGCGCGTGCACCCTGTTGACGAACACGCGGATCCAGTTGGAGTCGCCCCATGCGCTGTTCTGGTAGCTTTCCCAGTCGAGCACAAGCACCGCGGATCCCAAGTACGGGCGGATGGTGTTCACGAAATGGTCGGCTTCTGCCGTGGCGTTGCCGCCTCCGGCGTAGTGGTAGAAGCCGAGACTCTTGCCCCGCTGCCTCACGCACTGCGCCTGAGATGTCATGTAGCCGTTGGTGAAGCCGGTGCCCTGAGTGGCCTTGACGACGGCGAAATCATAGTCGGCGGTGCACGTGACGGTCGGAGACTGCCAGCCGGACACGTCGATGCCACGCATGTCGGCCATCGCGCTGGGCGTGACCGTGAGCATGGCGAGCAATAGCGCCGTGATGGCGAATAGTCGGTGTGTGATCCTGGACATGCCTTTGTCCCTCTCTTACGAGGAAAGCCCCACTGCGATCTGGCGTCGCATGGGGCTTTCCGGTTGTGACTGTTCGGTCTGTTCTGTTGTTCTTCAGTTATGAGGGCGACGATGCGACGGGTAGTTCCAGTCGTCGGTGTCGAGCCGGTGCCGGTAGTCGTCCTCCAGCTGCTGGACGCGCACGTGGCCGGGCCCGTTGCCGCCGCGCTCCGTGTACGCCTTGCCGGCGTCCAATTGGTGCTCGTGCTGCATGCGGCTCGTGGTGGGAAGGAACAGGCTCTGCCTGTAGATCTCCAGTTCGAGGCGGCGGATGGTCGCGGATTCGGCGATGGCCTGTTCGAGGTTCCTGCGCTGGTCGATGCGCCGCAGCAGCCACGAGACCAACGAGGTGACGGCACCGCTGCCGATGACGGCGCAGGCGACGAGTATCAGCGGTTGCGTAGTGGAGGGAGTCATGTCGGCCTACTTCATAAAGCGGAGTCCATAAAGGTTGCCGTCCTTGACGGCGATGCCCGTGTCAAGGGTGATGAACAAGGCTTTGGGATTCACGGTGCTGATTTCCATAGTGCAGGCTAGGTTATGGAGCGTCTTGTCGGTGATGTCCACCACGTACAGGTGCTTGTACGGCAGGATGCCGGTCGTGCTGGCCGCACGCCGCAGATAGAACGAGAACTCGGTGAAGTTGCCGCCCAATCCCTTGTGATAGAGCACGCAGTTGAAGGGGTATTGCAAGAGATTGTCCCGTACGCCGAAGAACGTTTCCTCGTCCGCATACAGGTGAGCAGACATTATCGCGAATTGTACGGTTTTGCCATTGGTCCGCTCGATGCTCTGTTCTTTGTCCAGAGCGGTGAGGCGCGTGACCTGGGCGGCGGTAATGATGCCGGCTTGGGTGCTACTTGCGGTTCTGACCGTCACCGTGCCGTCCGATGCCACGGATAGCGGCTGTGTGGTCGTGCTCGTGGGGATTTTGACGATGCCGGCGGTGGTGCTGGTGGCGATCGGCACGTTGCCCGCTCCGCCCGGCTCTCCGGGGTCGCCTTTGTCGCCTTTCTCGCCTTGTTTGCCGCGTGGCAGTCCGAGGACGATGGTGATGTCGCCGTTCGTGTCCGTGCCGGTCGTGACGGTGGGTGTGGCGGTGTCCAAGGCGGTGGCGGTGACGCTGCTGATCTTGCTGCCGCGTGGGATGCCGAGGTTGAGTTTGCGTTTCAGTCCGGTGCCGGTCAACGCGCCGGTGGCCTTTTTTGTTGGGGTGAGCGTGGTGACGGTGCCGATGTCGATGCTGGCGGTGTCGATCAGTTCCTGCGCCTTGCCGATCGTCTCGTGGAGATCCTTGAGCGGGTCGGCGATCTCGGGGGCTTTGGGGTTGATGCGGGAGGGTTCGATGATGACGGGGATGTTGCGGCTGGCGATCACGTGCCAGTCGGCGTCCTCGATCTCGATGCCCACGACCATGCGGTCGGACGCCTGCTGCAGCAGCGCCGTGGGCACGGGTGTGGTGAAGCTGACCTGATGGACGCCGGTGGCGTTGTCGGTGTTGTTCTTCTTGCTCATGTCCGCGTATCCGCCGCCGCTGGATGGATCCGTGGGGTCTCGGTTCCATGTGAGTCTTGCTGACAGGCCGTTGAGGTCGTCCACGTCGTCGCCGCCGTTGGTGATGTTGAATTTGAGGATCCGCCCGTCCCGGTCGCCGGCGTTGAGGCGGATGGGTGGCGTGTAGTCGTTGGCGAGGTCGAGGGTCGTCTCGATCGTCCGGTACTGCTCTATCTCGTAGGCCATGCATGGTTCCTTACTCGCTGGGTTCCTGTTTGACGAACGTGCCTTCGGTGAACGTCCACGTGCCCGACGCGTCCGTGAGGATGATGGCGTCGCCGAGGGTGATGGCGGTGTCCCCGTGGTGGAACGTGACGCCGGACGTGGATTGGCGTATGGCCTGCGCGTGCGCGTCCGCGATGGTCGCGGCCTTGTCCCAGTCGGCTTGGCCAGCGGTGACGGTTTCCGTGGTCGCATCCCATTGGGGTTGCCGGGTGGTCAGTATCGCCGCGGCCGCGTCCCACGAGGATTGCTTGGCGGTGAGTGTCGCACCGGTGCCATCCCACGTGGCGGCCTTCGCGTCGAGCGTGTCTGCCGTGGTGTTCCAGCGGTTGCCGTTGTCTACGACGGTCTGGGCGACCTGATCCCATTTGGAGGCGTTCTGGGTGATCTGCTGGCTGCTGGTGTTCCATGCGCCCGCGTTCGCCACCACCCGGTCGAGACGTTGTTCGGCGTTGCGGTTGGATGCGGTGAACCGTTCGATGATGTTGCCGATTGTGATGACCGTGAGCGCGGGGTCGAGCAGGTCCTCCTCCAGTTGGAGCACGCGGCCGGACAGGCGTAGGTCCGGGGTGAAGGTGGTGTCCACGAGCAGCACGCGGTCGCCGAGGGCGACGCCGGTGGTGTTCATGCCGGCGTGGGTGAAGGTGAGCACGTCGGCCTCGTAGCTGACCGTGGGCGTGCTGCGCCGTTTCAGTTCCGCGCGGGTTTCGTCGAGGAGCTGCTGCTTGTCCTCGCAGTCGCCGTTCTCGTAGATGCCTTCGGCCGGGTGGATGCCCGTGGTGGTGATCTCGCTGATGGCCACGTCGTCCACGTAGATAATGGCGGTGGGGTTCTCGATCCAGACGCGGATGGCGCTGCATATGCGGTGTGTGGTGAACCGGCGCGTGGTCTTCGTCCATTGGCCGGTGTTGGTCAGCGGGGCGAGGGTGATGGTGGAGGTCGGATATATGTTCACGTTCTGCGACACCTTGAGCGTGAGCGTGGATCCGGCGGGCCCGTGCGTCCAGAGGGTGAGCTGGTATTCCTGGTCGCCTTTGACGTCGGTGTGGTCGCAGATCGCGGCCGTGGCGCACGTGTCGGTGTCGGTGCCCATTCTGAGCATGACCTTGCCCTCGTATGGGGTCACGTCGCCGTCCTGTTTGACGAGCGCGTCGAGGAACGCGCTGGTCGGATTGAACAGCCATCCGTCGCCGTATTTCCTCTCGAATCCGCCGCCCGTGACGAGGTTCTTGCCCATGGTGCTCACGCTTGGGCCGGGCAGTCCCCACAATGCGGTGGCGGCCGGATCCTCGACGTAGGGCTTGCCGTTGTTGATGTCGGAGAAGTCGATGCGTCGCCCGTAGCCGCCGGTCTGGTTGCCGTCCTCGTCGGTGGTGGGCAGTCCCTTGCCGTACCCGTAGAGGCGGGTCTTGACCCCGGTGGCGTCCACGGTTCGCGTGATGCCCTTGAGGTCGTGTCCGTACTCGAACCGGCGTGGTGTCGTGCTGGTCTGGTCGCCTTGGGTTTTGACGAGGCTCAATGCCCGGTCGGTGACGCGGGTGTGGGCGGCGTCCATGAGGTAGCTGGCGGTGATCTCCAAGCCGAAGGCTTCCGCGATGGATTCCACGGCTTCGAGCACGCTCACGTGGTAGAAGCTCAGGTCGGCGGTGGTGGTTCCTTCCACGGTGCCGACCGTCCACCGTGTGCCTTCCAATGCCTTGGCGAGGCATTGCGCGGCCGTGGCTCCACGGTTGCGTTTGTCTTCGATGAACGTGTCGTCGAGTTCCTGGACGCTGCCCTTGCATACGAGGCTGGTGATGATCCGCGTCTCCTCGCGCCGGTGCTCGGGCGAGACGACGATGGCTTCCTGGAGTCGGCCGCGTGGGTCGGTGAACACGAGCCGGTCGCCCTTGCCGATGTCGCTTTCGCCGGTGGCGGTGACCTCCAAGGTGCGGGTGCCGTCCACGCCGCTGGTCCATGTGGCGGACGTGATGCCGGTCAGGTCGGGTTTCGGCTGGTCCCACCGGTCGAAGCATGCGAAGCGCATGGATTGTCTCCGTTCGTTAGATGAGCCATCGCGGCGTGTAGGTGACGTACTGCGTGTACTTTTTCACGTTCGTTTTCGGGCCTACGGTGCCGGTGAACGTGGCGTGGCCGGGCGGGACGGTGGGATAGTCGTCGTCGATCGCGATGGCCCGCGCCTCGCCCCGCCATGTGACGTGGCGTTGCTCGCAGTCGATGACGAGCGGGTGCGCCTCGTCCCAGAGTCCCGCGCCGGTGAGCGTGTTCGCCACGTGCACCGTCTGACTGTTGGCGGTGAAGGTGTGGGTGGTGGCGACGGGTGTCACGTCGTCCACCTTTTCGTCGATCAGCTGGTGGAACACGGGTGGCGTGGGCCGGTTGCCGAGGATCCGCGCATGCGTCGGTTTGCCGTCCAGTTGCATGTCGATGCGCTGTTCGGGCCCGTACGCGTAGGGTTCCGCGTCCAAGGTCAGCGTGCACACGCTCCACTTCAGGATGCCGCTCGCGTCGTGCCGGTCGGTCCATGCGCCGACCGCGAGGCGTCCCCGGTATTCGCCGAGGCCGGTCAGCCCGCCGATGCGAACGTGCCGGCCGTTGCGCCCGCCGATCAGGGTCTTGGCCTCCTCGATCTCCAAGGAGTCGCCGGCCGCGGCGATCTGGATGGTGATCTCGCGGCGTTCCATGGCCGGGTACCCGTGCGGGTCGGTCAGGGTCGCGTCCCAGCCGCCGGAACGGCCGGGCGCCGATTGGAAGGCCGTCACAGGCGAGGATTCCCCGATGCTGATGCCGTCTGCGATGGCGAACACGGCATGATCGCTGAGGTGTTTGCCGTCGATGGTCAGCCGGCTCTTGTCGAGGGTGAGGCCGCGGATCCGGTTGGTGTTCACTAGTAGCCCCTTGCCCTTCGGTTGCCGAGCGCCTTGTCGATGGCGGGCGCGAGCTCGCCGGCCATCACCCCGCTGTCAAGCAGCAAGCGCATGGCCGGCATGGCCTGCAATGCCTCCGTGACGGCGGTGATGATGTCGTCCCGCGTCAACGGGCGCGCGTTGCCGGCGTTCGTGTTGGTGTCGTGGCGGCTGGTGTCGTCGGTGATGGTGTGGATGCGGGTGGTGCGGGTCACGTCCGCGTCCGCCTCCAGCCGGAACGGGTTGTCCCCGGCCGCATGGTCGAACGCACTGTAGGCTTGTCCGGCGAGGTTGGTGGCGGCCTTGCTGACGGTCTTGGTGGTGTCGATGATGCCGTTGGCCAGTCCCCGGCCGACCATGACGCCCACGGTGTCGCGCATGAGCTTGGACGGGGATGCGATGCCGAAGAAGCTCTTGACCGCGTTCCATGCCGATTTGGCGAGGCCGACGATGGCGTCCTTGATCGCGCCGCCCGCGTTCATCAGGCCGTTCTTGATGCCTTCGATGACGTTGCGGCCGAGCCCGCCCCAGTCCACGTTGGTCAGCCCGTCCCAGATCGCCCTGATGATCTGCGGGATCGCGCCGATGAGTTGTGGTATGGCCTGGATGATGCCGACGACGAGCTTGCCGAGCAGGACGAGGCCGGTCTCGATGATCTGCGGCAGGTGCCGGCCGATGCCGTTGATGAACCCGCTGATGATCTGCGGCAGCGCGGCCACGAGTTGGGGTATCGCGTCGATGATGCCGGTGATGAACTTCAGCAGCAGGTCCACGCCCGTGGTCAGGATCCGTGGCAGCATGCCGAGGATCCCGTCCACGAAGCTGGTGATGATCTTGGGCAGTGCGGCGATGAGTTGGGGCAGGGCGTTGAGGATGCCTTCGACGAACTTCGCCAGCAGGTTCAACCCGGACTCGATGATCCTGGGCAGGTTGTCGATGATGCCCTGCACCAAGGTGACGATCATCTGCATCGCGACCGGCAGCAGGGTCGGCAGCGCGTTGGCGATGCCATCCACCAGCGACGTGAGGATGTCCACGGCGGCGGTGAGGACCTGCGGCAGGTTCTGTGTGATGCCCTGCAACACCGAGGTCAGCAGTGTGAGCCCGGATTGCATGAGCACGGGCAGCTGGGTGGCCACCCAGTTCTGGAACTCGGTGATGTATCCGGGCAGCGTGACGGTCAGGAACTCGGTGACGTGGGTCTGCAACTGTCCGCCGAGACTGGTGTTCAACGCGCCCAGTGCGACGACCAGCGCGCCGATGATGGCCGCGATGCCGAAGTACTTGAGGAAGTTGGCCGGGTTGAAGAAGTTCAGGAACATGCTCCCGATCCCGTGCAGCCCCGCCTGTATCGGCCCGGCCAGCGTCGAGCCGAACCCTTGGAACGCGGTGCCGAAGGCGCTGGTGACCGGTGAGAGGAACCCTCCCACGCGTCCCGCCAGCGTCTGGAACGGTGCGGCGAGTTTCGAGCCGATGCCGGTGACGCCCTGTTGCAGGGGCACGTAGACCTTGCTGTCGAACATGCCGGCGAGGGTCGAGCCCACGTCGCCCAGTCCGCTTCTGACGCGGTTGGACATGAGGCCGAAGATGCCGCCGAAGTTCGCGTCCACGAGCCCCAAGGCGTTGCCCCACCGGGTGCCGAGGTCGGTGAAGATCTCGCCCGCGCCGGCGGCGATGCCCTTGAGCTTGCCGAAGTCGCCCTTGACGGTGGAGACGAGCATGCCCGCGCCGTCGCCGGCGAGGGTGAACGCGTCGAGGATCTGCGGCGTGTACTGGCCGATCACGGTGAACCCGGCGAACGCGCCCACCAAGAGCCCGGCCTGTTCGGCGAGGTCCTTGACGGTGATGCTGCCGTCCGCCAACCCGTCGGCGAGTTTCTGGATCCATGGGGTGATGCGCTGCACCGCGCCGGCGAGCTTGGAGCCCAACTGGTCGGCGAGCGGCTGGATGGCGGTGTTCACCTTGTCGATGGCCGGTGTGAGCACGTTGAACACGTCCCGCAGGGCGTTCAGCGCGGGGGTCGCGGCCTTCTGGCCAAGCGGCTCAATGCGGCCTTGACGTTGGCCAATGCGCCGCTGAAGGTCTCGCCGGCGGCCAAGGCGGCTCCGCCCAAGTAGGTGTCCATGGCGGTGGCGAACGTCTGGAAGTCGATCTTGCCTTCCGATACCATGTCGGACACGTCCTGCGTGGAGACGCCCAACTGGTCGCTCAATGCCTGTAGGACGGGCACGCCACGCGAGGTGAGCTGGAGCATGTCGTCGCCCTGGAGCTTGCCGCGCGCCATCACGCTTGTGAAGATCGCGCCCGCGTCGCTGAAGCCCATGCCGGCGATCTGCGCGGTGTCGCCCACGGTCTTCAGCACCTTGGTGAGCTGTTCGCCCGGTTTGATGCCGCTGGCGACGGCGCTGGCGGCGACGGTGGCGGCCTCGTCGAGCCCGTACGCGGTGCCCTTGACGGCCGCGTTGGCGTTGGCCATGATCTCGGTGATGGTTTCGGCGCTGTGGCCGAGGCCCTTCAATTTGGCTTGGGCGTTCTCGATGTTCAGGGCGCGGGCGAACCCGCCCTTGGCGGCGAGGGCGGTGATGCCGCCGCCGATCGTGGATAGGGTGCCGAGGCCGAGTTTGCCGATGGTGGCGAAGCCCTTGCCGGATGCCTTGACGAGGCTGGTCGAGAGGTTGCCGCCGAGCTTCTGCCCGGCGGGCTTGAGGTCGATGCCGCCGAGTTCGGCGGCGATCCTGTTCTGCGCGCCCTTCAACGTGGGGACGATGTTCACCCATGCGGTCGCCAACGTGGCCATACGATCGTCCCCTCTCTTCGTTGAAAGGCGTGCTCTGTTCGGTTATGTGAAGGCCACGCGCGGCCGCCTCAGGTAGGCGCGCAGCTCCTGTTTGCCCATGCCGGTCAGTTCCGGGTCGCGTCGTTTCGGCGTGGTGTCGCCGGGTGCGGGCGTGGGTTTCGGCTTGCCGCGGTTGCGTTGCCCGTCCTTGGTCTTGGCCCACACGAGCCAGCGCAGTGAGTATTCGATGCTGCGTAGCCACCAGTCGGCGGGCGTCCACGCGTTGCGCTGGTCCAGCAGGCTGGCGAGCCGGCTGCCGGCCGGGGCGTTGGCGGCGATGAGCCACACGTCACGCCATGACAGCAGCGGGCCTCCGAGCCATCTGAGGCGCAGGCCCAATCGGATGAGCTCGTATTCGAGCGCGTCCCGATGATGGTCGATGAGCCATTGGACGGCGGCTAGTCTTTTGGGCTGCCCGTCCACGCGGTGATGAACCCGTTGAGCTGCTCGGGATGCAGCTGGTCGAGCAGCGGGTGCGCCTCCTCGGGGAAGAGCGTGTAGAAGCAGTCGATGTCGCCGCTCGTGATCGCCCTGAGGTCGCCGATGGTCAGCGCGTCGGGGCTCTTGACCTTGTAGCGGGTCTTCGAGCCGGGGAACTGCACCTCCACCGTCTCGTCGCCCTGAGGCTGGTAGTCGTTGATGATGATCGCCATGGTTGCCGTGTCCTTCCTGGTCATGCCGTGTCACTGCTTGGAGTGGAGTGGATCCGGTGGCGGCGGACACGGCATCGGCACCGCCACCGGACTGGGAACTGAATGAGCGGACGGGTCAGGCGGTCTTCGCCGTCGTCGCCTTCGCCGTGGTGGTCTTGCGGCGTGTGGCGGCCTTGACGGCGGCCTTCGCCAAGGTGGGCGTCTCCTCGTCGGTCAGCGCGGTCGGTTCGTCGCCGGTGGTCTCCGGCGTATCGGTGCCGGTGACGTAGGCGATGTACTCGTAGGCGGTGTTGCCGTTGGCGTCGGGGAACGCGTTGATGGTGGGCGTGTAGGTGATGGCCTCGCCGTCCGCGTAGGTCACGTCGTCCACGTCGCCCGTCTTGCCGACCGGCACGACGATGCGCTTGACCCTGTTGCCGGTCATCGCGAACTCGAACACGTACACCAGCTCGGGCGGCTCCGCGCTGTTGTGTTTGACCGTGATCTGGTCCTTGCCGTCCACGGTATTGACTTCGACGTTGCCGGGCCCGTAGGTGACGGCCAAGGTCTCGGGGGTGGTCTCCAGCATGCCGAACTGGAAGCTCTCCGCCCGGCTCGTCGTCACGCTCAGTACGCGGTCGCCGCCGAACGCGTTGATGTCCTCGCTGTCGCGGTCGATGGTGTTCGTCACGCCGTCCTCGCTCAGGTAGCCGAGGTCGTGGAACTTGTCGGACAGCGTGGTGGTGGCGTCGGTGGGCGGGGTGGCCTCGCCTACCTTGCCGTACCATGCGCCGCCCGCGTAGCGTCCGCCGTCGCCGTGGGGCTTGCCGACCGACACCATCTGAGCATTGGGCTTGCCCATAAGTGGAATCTCCTTACATGTGTTTGTGCACCGTCAGTTCGGCGGTGATCTGATAGCGGGGCGTATCCCCGTCCAGCGGGAAGTTGGCCGTGGACTCGATGGCGACTTTCGCCACCGCCGGAATCCGCACGGCGCGCTCCAGCACGGGTTTCACCCGTTGGGCGAGGAACGCCGCTTGGACGCGGCTGGTGTCCCAGCATTGGACGGCGAGCATGGGACGGTCGGTGAACGGGGTCTCCGCGCCGCCCGTCCGCTCCACCGTCACGAACCGGGAAGGACGATGCGCCGGCACGTCCGTCGAGACCGGGATGCCCGCAAGCTCGGGCTGCCGGTTGAGGAACTGGACGAGCGTGGTTTCGATGCTCATGGTGGCTAGTCCCTTCCGGCGTCCAACGATTTCAGCAGGGTGTTGTGCTTCGCGTTCGACCGTCTCGCATGCCGTGTCGTCGCTCTCACCGCCCCGTGGGGCCTATCCGTCCTGATGACGTCGCCCACATACCCCTTCGCGTTGTGCATACGGTTCGCCGCGGCAGCTATGGCCTCGGTGCGACGCTCGATGTCGCCCCGCACGCCGTCGCTGTTGAGCACGTCCAATACGCCGCCGCTATGCAGCCGGACCTTGACCTTGGCCATGGTTCAGCCTTCCGTGTAGGTGGCTTCGACGCTCATGTTCCACTTGGTCGGCCGCATGCCGCCGTCGAGCGGCAGCGGATGGCCGACCACGTGGTACGGGTGCGCCTCGTCGCCGCGCAGGATGAGCTTGCAGCCGTCGAGCGGACCGCCCGTGTAGTCGCGCGGGAAACGGAACACTGCATCCACGCGCATCCCGTCCGGACGGTTCGAGTCGTTGGCGTCCGCACTGTCGGGCGAGTCCACGAGCACATTGGGCACCGTTTCGCGCTGTTCCTCATAGACGGGGTTGTTGCCCTCGTCCACGCCGGACTGGACGCGGCGGATGACGGTGATGGTCTCGCCTCTCACGGGCCGCCTCCGCTCATGTCGAGGTGGAACGCGCGCGCCCTGCCACGGCCCAATCGGGCCTTCTCCGCTCTTGTCAGGTAGAGGTCGCCCATGGGATTCGAGTAGGTGAAGGATTCGCTGAAGCTGCCGGCGGTCTGCTGCGCGTTCGTCACGCCCAGCCGTTCCTCGCTGACAGTCATTTTGCGGATGACCATCGCGCACGTGATCGACGCGAGCGTGCGTTCGGGCGCCTGCGACCACTTGGGGCATGTGTCCATGATGATCTGCGTGGCGTCCTCCAGCAGCGCGGTCGCGGTCTCGCGCTCCGCCTCGGTCAATGCGTGCCAGCGTCGCTCCACGTCCCTGTAGGTGGCGAACGGTGTGAACTCGTCGGCCATGCGCCGCCCTACTTGGCGATGACGCCGAACGCGCGCAATGCGGCGAACGCCTTGTTCACCGCCGCCGTGATCGCCGCCGCGTCGGCACCGGCCGCGAGGTCCGTGATGGCGGCGGCCGGCGCGGGCTTGCCGGAGATGTTCGCCCACGTGGCGGCTGCCGGGATGGTCGGCTTGTTCGTCAGGTCCGTGTAGCTGCCGGAGAAGCTGGACGTGCCCGCGCCGATGGCCTTGCGCGCCGCAGCAGTGTCCGCCGCGCCCATCACTGCCTTGCCGACCGTGGTCGCCCCGGACAACGTGGAAGCCGTCGGCATCGTGGGGATGGACGGCTTGCCGGTCAGGTCGCCGTACGCCCCGCTGAAGCTGGACGTGCCCGCCCCGATCGCGGTACGCGCCGCGGCGCCGGTCGATGCCTTCATCACCGCCTTGCCGATAACGGATGCCCCGCCCAGCGTCTCCACGGTCACCGCAGCGCCCGCTCCGGTGAAGGGCGTGCCGTCCGGGTTCACCAAGCGCACGGGCTCGGCCAGCACGGGCACGACGCCCTCGCCGGTGTGGACTACGAGGGTCTTGACCGGGGTGACGCTCATCGCTTCACCGCCCGCGTGGTCTTGGCGCCGGCGGTCTTGAGCACGGCGATGGAGGTCGGGTCGATGATCGCGTAGGAGAACACGGCCTCGCTTCTGTAGGCGATCTGGTTGCTGCCGGCCAAGTCCACGCCGGTGTTGTCCGGGTCGCCGTACGGGATGACCTCGGCCGTGATCGGACGCACCAGACGCCATTTGATCGTGCTGAAGTCACCCATGAACGCGAGCACGTTCGTCGCGTCCGTGGCGTACTCGCCCTCGACGGTCACGCTCGTGCTGGCCTTGATCCCGTCCAAGGTGCCCGTGTTCAGGCTCAATGGGATCTCCGGGAACAGTCGTCCGCCCGTGTTGGACACGCGCAACTTGCGAAGCTCGTTCGCCAGCGTGCGGGATAGTGCGACGCCGGTGATGTTCGCGCGCAGCAGCCTGTCAGTCAGGGCATCGAGGTTGGCGAGCTGGTCGTCGGTGGCGGTCACCTGCACGCCCAGAGTGGACAACGCCTCGTAGCCCGTGAGCTTGTCGCCGGACGCGGGGTTGACCGCGTGGTAGATCACGTAGTCCAGCGCCTCGCCCAGCGCCGCGGCCTGATCGGCTTGGATCGCGTCGAGGATCTGCAGCTGGTTGTCCTCGTCCGCCCACTGCAATTGCTTGGAGACGCGCGTGGTGCACTGCACCGTGAACCGCTTGCCTTCCTTCGGGGTGATCGGCTGCTCGTAGCCGCTTTTCTTCGCGCCCTCGGCCACGACCTCGGCGCGCGCCTTGCCGGTGAACACGTTGTACTTGTCGTCCATGAACCCGAGCCTGTCCGCCGGGCTCAGGGTGGCGATCGTGCTGGTGTCGTGCGCCTTGCCCACCACCGCGAGGCTCACGGACGTGGGCAGCGTCACCTGATTGGTCTGCAAAACCATAAAAACCTTCCTCTAAAAGGGTTGAACGTTTACTTGGTGCCGAACAGCTGTCTGAGCAGTCCCGCGTTCGGATTCGGCTGGGCCTGCGGCGTGCCGGCCGGATCCGCGACCCTCGCCGCCGACGGCTTCGCCTGCGCGGCCAGATACGACTTGATGGCCTGCGCGTGCGCGTTGATCTCCTCGGCCGTGTTCCCGCGCAGCAGATCCACCGGCACGCCGGTCTTCCTGGCGGCCTCGTCGCGCCATGCGAGACGCTGCTGTGCGGTCTTCAGCTCGTTGAGTTCCCTCTCGGCCCGTTCGGCGCGGGCCTCCAGTTTCTGCGTCTCCGATAACTGGGATTCCTTCAACGCGGCCAGCTCGTCGGCGGCGCTCTTGTTCGCCTCGGCCTTGCCACGCCAGCTCTTCGCCCGCTCGACTTCGGCCTCGTAGCGCGCCTTCCAGTCGATGTCATCCGGCGGCGAACCATTCTGTTCTCCGGTGTTCGGGGCGTTGTCTTCTTCGGCCATACGGCCTCCTTCCGCCCGAATCCGGGCATAAGAAAAGCCACCACGGACGGATCCGTGATGGCTGGGATAAATCGGATGAGCCGGTTATTCTTCCGTGTCTCGTACGTCTTTGAAGTCGCGGTAGTACATGTTCTTGCCGAAGCCTTCAGGCATGAGCGGCGAGGCGTAGAGACGTTCGAGCTTGCCGGTCTTCTTGTTCACGTACCACGCGCAGTCGTCGATGGGCTGGAGCATGCGGTCGATGGGCGGCACGAAGAAGTATTCGTCGTCCTCTCCGCCTTCCATGGCGGCTTCGATGCCCGTCGTCTCCTTGAAGATCATTCGCGCCTGATGGTAACTGATGACCTTATCGCTCATGTTTGTCCTCCCTGACTTGGTGGCGTGGATTCGGCCCATTTGTCGTACTCGTCCTGATGGCGCCGCCACGAGGATTCGTCGCGGTGGGCTCGTTGGAGTTTCCACTCGCTCCAGCTTCGCACGGTGTCGTGATCGCCGACCCATGGTTTGGCGTAGGCGGGCGCGTCGGTGAAGCTCGGCCGGCCGCCTTCGAGAAGGCTGTCGGTGGGTTCCATGTCGTCCACGCGCAGGAACCTGAGCTGGCCTTCCTTGATGTTGTCGGGATAGTAGTCCGGGCTCCGTCCGTTCTCGTATCCGTATTTCGTGTAGTCGCCGGGCTGATAGTCGTACATGCGCACGGATTTCCAGCCGCTGGGCATCTGGA
This sequence comes from Bifidobacterium tissieri, assembly GCF_002259645.1. GTDB lineage: Bacteria > Actinomycetota > Actinomycetes > Actinomycetales > Bifidobacteriaceae > Galliscardovia > Galliscardovia tissieri. The sequence continues at coordinate 88,320 of NZ_MWWV01000012.1, read as the reverse complement.
TGACTTCGGCGTTCCAGATGTGGGCGTTGCCGTTCTTCCATGGGCCGGCGACGAAGAAGCGGCTACCTGACGGGTATTCGCGCATGGCCCGGATCGTCGCGTTGTTCGTTTCCTTCTGGGTGAATTTGCGGTGGTTGCCGTTCTCGTCCACCCACATGTCGGCGATGTTCCAGTAGTGGCCGTCCGAGGATTTCTTGTGGTTGCCGACGGCCTGCACGTCGTAGCCCCTGAAGCGTAGTTCCGCCGCTTGGACGACGCGCTGGCAGTTGATGCCCCATGGGTTCTTCGAGAAGTCCGGCATGAACCCGTTGTCCACCCTCTGCCGGATCCACATGTCCCATAGGGGGTTCACCTCGTCGTGCGTGATCTCCTTGAGGGACGTGCGTGGCTTCATGGTCTTGAACGCTCTGATCTTCTCGCCCGGCCCGCCCTTGTGTCTGCCGGGATCGTGGAGTTTGTGGCCTTGGCCCACTTTGTCGGGGTTCATGTGGCGCATGAGGTATGCGAGCGAGTTCACGTTGTTCGGGTCGTACGGCCCGTACACGCTTTGCCCGCGTTTCGGCTCCCGGTAGGGTGCGATGTTCGCGAGCCCGGCCTTCAGGTCGGCGGGCATGACGCCCGTCTCCAATGCGCGCCGCGCGGTCTCGTAGATCCTGAGGTATTCGTCCGGATCGTAGCCTTCGATGCGGTTCGATCCCTTGCCCCATTCGGGGACGATCTCGCACCGGCAGTTGCCGCCGTGGAAGCTCGTGCCGAAGTCGGCCGTGTCCTCGCTGGCGTAGATGTAGCCGCGCGACGCGAGCATGATGCAGAACGCGCACGGCTGCCGGCCGTTCGGCACGCGCGCATATCGGGGCCTGTGTGGGTCGCGGCGCGCGTTGCTTCTGATGGTCTGGCGTCCGGGGTTGCGTATCTCCCGGTCCATGAGGTTGTTCAGGTAGCGCAGCAGCTCGTCCGGATTCGCCTTCTTGTCCGGACCGTCCCATAGGACGCCGGCCTTCCAGCGGATGAGCTTCCTTACGGCCTCGTCCCTGTTCGGGTTCTCGACCTCGGCGGTGAACGCGTCATCGAAATGCTTCGCGTACACGTGCTCGTACCAGTCGGCCGCGGCGGTGCTGGACATGTCCGAATACTTGCCGATGATCGCCGGCACCAAGTCAAGCAGTACGTCACGCTGCTTCGCCGCCGGCAGCCCCGCGATCTCCCACCACAGTTCGCCGAGATCAAGCCTCGCGAGCCTGACCGCCTCCTGCTGGCTCGTCCTCAATTGGTTGAGATCCTTGGTCGTCACCGGCATTGGCGCTCCTTAGGATCATGTCCAGCGCGTCCCGTCCACGGTCGCGCGACTGCTGCGAACGCAATGAGCGGATCTCGTCGCCGTCCAAGCCGAGACGGCGCAGCCCGACCTCGCTGGTCGCATAGGATTGGTTGACCTGGCTGATCTTCACGTACGCGTCCGCCCGCGCCCCGTCGCTGATCTCCCGCGTCGGCGCCCACACCGGCCGCACCCGCTTCAACTCGTCCGGCGGCTCCGTCAGCCCGTCGCGCAGGCATACGGCCATGCGGGCCAGCCTGGTCAACTGCATGCCGAAGAGGCGGTTCTGCCGGTCGGCGCGGCGGGTGAGCTTGCGTTCGGCCGCGGCCATCGCCTCCGCCGAACTGGGATTATCCAAGGTAATGCCGAGCGAATCCACGGGAAGATCCGTGTCCGACGCGACCACCAACGCGATCGTCTTCAACATGTCCGAGTGGGGCTGCATCGACGCCTGACTGATCTGCTGCAACGAAGGGCTGTCGCCGTCCTCGTCCTTGCTGATCGCATTGATCGAGCTCACAAGGCTGCTCCACGTGTCGGCGCTAAACGCGTCCTCGTCCATGCCCAGAAACCACAGCTTCGGCACCGCGTAGAACTCCGCGCTGGCCTCCATACGCACCAGCGTCCTAAAGCCCATATCGGTCAACGCCATCACCGGCCGCGTGATCCGCGAAGCCCCCAGCGGCTTCGACAACTGCGGGTCGCTGACCAGCGGCACCACCGTCGGCTCCGGCCAGAAGGTCTCATACCGTTCCGCCGTCCAACCGCCACAACCGTCTCTGCTGACCTGATAGACCACGCCGGGAAGGAACACGTTGAACGCGGTGACACGACCCTTCGAGGTCGCGTCGTTGATCGTCAACGCGGCCGCCAGTCGGTTGCGACGGCCGTCCCAAAGGGCGGCGGACCATTCCGCCGAACGCGGCGTCACCAGCAGGTCGCCCGTGTCGGGGTCGCCGGTGAGGGTGAGGAACGCGCACCCATGCGTGTACGCGGACACCACGGTCTGCGGTATCGCCAGCTGGAGGGCGTTCATGTCGGTCAGCTCGTCAAGCCCATACGCGTCCTCGCCGTTCGGATACGTCCATCCGTCGAACACGGTCAGGTCGGCCAACGAGCGGACCGCCTTGGCGGGCCAGCCGATGCACGCGCTCACGTTCGCCTTGATGCGATCCGGAATACTGATGCCGAAGTCCTTGAACCCCTCCTTCGCCCCGTAATAGCCGGTACGGATCAGGTTCCTCGGATACCGCTGCCGCCACACCTTCATCAACGTCCTGATAAGAGGCATGTCGTCGTCGGCGACGCCGGCGATGCGGGTGGCGCCGAACGAGGTGATGTCGAGCGGGCGCTTCAACGCACTGGAGAAGATACCCTCATCCGCCATAAGCCACCTCGCTATCTCATTACCTTCTGTCTGCGTCCCGGCCGGCGTCGTGTCGTCCACGCGCCCTGCGCGGCGACGGTCACGGCCACCAAGGGACTGATGTCGATGTCATTGCCCGTCTTGTTCCACCCGAACGCGCCGCTCCTGCCGATCGGCCGCGTGGTCACGTTCGCCACCGCCTTCGCCAGCTGGGGCTGGTCCGCGTCGGGCAGATGACGCAGCATACCGGCCTGGATCAGGTCGAGCATGCGTCCGCATGCCTGTCCCATCTCGTTGGCGGTCACGACCTTCACCGGCACACGCCGCGTCTTCAACTCGGGCAGCAGCACCATGGCCGGCGACTGCGCGTCGATCGCCACACACGCCGTACGCGCCCACCGGGCCTTGATCCAGTCCGCCGCCCACGCCACGCCATCGCGATGCGTGTCCCGATACTCCGCCAGCTCCACATGGGCCGAACCGTCCGCATACTTCATGCACGCGCCGACGGCCAATGCGCTGCGGTCGGGCGGCATGTCCAAACCGAACGACACCACACCGCCATCCATTCGCTCGCTCACTTCGCCGTTCTTCCACAGTCCGGGGTCGATGACGCTCACCGTGGTGGTCTCGTCCCACACGCCCAAGCCCTCGCGTCGGAAACTGTCCTCGCCGAGGTTCTTCCTCATGCGCAGGATCGCCGACTCCGACGTGCGCGCCGGGTAGGAGGGGTTGGCCTTCCTCCATTGGCCGCGGTCTTCGGGATCCGCGTCACGGTCGGCGCTGAACTCCACATACAACGTGTCGTCACTGTCGCCATGCAACGCGTCGCGCCGACGCCCCGAGAACACCTCGCTCGGGTCGCTTGGTTTGGGCGGCGTACCCATGTAGATGATCAAGGGGTTCCGGGCCGCGTTCGTGGCGGGGATCATGTCGTCCAACGCCCGCTCGCCCAAGATCTGCGCCTCGTCGAACACCTCGACGTCCACGTTGTCGAAACCACGCCCGAACCCGTTCTCACGCGCACCGAACAGGATACGACTGCCATTCATGAACGCGATCTCCTGCTGCCCGTTCGCCCGCCTCGGCTCGCCATCCACATACCGGGCTATCTCCGGCTTCCTCACCAGCGAGCACATGAACTTGAACGTCTCATCCGACGTACGGCTGCGATGCGACGTCCACAGGACCTTGAGCGGATACTCGCTGAGGATGCACAGCATCACGATCATCGTGCCGATCGTGAACGTCTTACCCACCTGACGGCAAATGCTGATGACCACGCCGCCGATGCCCGCCGCATACAGGCCATCCGCCTTCTTGCCCAGCATGCACCGGCCAAGACCGTCCTGCCAGTCGTCATACTCGATGCCGCACAACCGGGCCTGCGCCTTCACCCGCGGCCAGCCCGTCGAAACGATGCCACGCGGCAGCACCACGTGCCGGGCTACGTCAGACAGCCTCCTCGTCGAACCCGTCATCCTCAACCTCCACCGCCACCGACGGACCAGAAACCCCGTCCTTGCCCTCCAGCCGCTCGATCTCCCGACTCACCTCAAGCAAACGCCTGGAAAGCGCCGCCAAGTCACGCGGCGGCGTATCCAAATCAAACACCGCCTGCTCAAGCCGCTTCAACGTACGACGCAACAAGGTCAGGTACTCGTTGTCTTCTTTCCCCGTTACTGGCAAATGTCCTCTTTCCCTTCCAGACTAGGAGGCATAGAAATCGCCCACAAAAGGAGATGAAATGGCGGCACCCTTTAGCCATTATCAATGGATGACAACAATCGCCAGCAAAGTCGGCGGGCCGATACCACTCGTAATCGGCATTTTCGGTCTAGGTGCGGTTGTCGCCGAAGCTACTCGCCCTCACTGGAAACCCGCGCTGGACGGTGCTCTCGGGCAACTTCGCAATCAACGTGTCTTCGTCAAGGATGAGAATGGCGAAACCGTTTCCATGACAAGCGAGGAAATCGTCGACCAGTCTTTGCCGAAGCAGAAAGATGCTGCGTCACTCGAAGGCACCGACAGCGAGGAATCTGCCGACTGACCTCATAATCCGTTTTGGAAAAATATCGGGGAGAGAGCGGCGCTATGACACAGGGGTGCGCCCGGAGCCGGCCGGTAGGATACCCTCCCCACGGTGCCGAGCAGTGTCTCACCAAGTCGAGGTGCGGAACGGCACCGAAGTCGCTTTGACGTCGGCTTCTCCTCGGACAGCTTGTCGTGCCCATTCGATGCTCTTGTTGCTTCTCAGCTCGTTGCACGCGCGATGCGACAGCTTGCAGTTGGTGAACTCGTACGGACTTCCGCCCTTCGACACCGGCAGTAGCTCGTCCACTTCGGCACTCCACGGATCGCGTGCGGGCAGTCTCTTGTCAACGGGCTTGCCGCAGATATGGCACGTGTCGTAGGCGGCCAATACTCGCCTGCGCACGGCCCGTCTGCGAGCGCCGTTGGCGTACCGTGGGTTGCCGCTCGGCTTGGCCATGGGGTCTCCCGATAGAGGTGGTGTACAAGATGAACCCCCACGGAGAAAGGAGGAAAGCCGTGGGGGTGGTTGGCCTTTGTGGGGCCGTAAGTCTGGGGTTGCCTCTCGTGCTTCGAGAATTTGGCAACACTATCATTTTTGCCGCGTTTAGCGTTTTTCACAACCGGCTTAACGTGGAACTAGATATTTCCGACTCTTGTCGTATCGGGTTGTAACGGTCAGCGTGAGGTATCCGTTTCGTCGTCGGTTCCTTGATTTGTCTTGGTTTTCTTCGTCTCTGTAACTCCGTAGCGGGTGTAACGGGTGTTTCTATGGGTGATGGTGCGGAGTGGGGTGGGATGTGTACGTTATACGCGTTACGCCGTTACACCTGTCTTGGAAACGTTGTTGTTCCAATGTTTTGGGTGTAACGGCGTAGGTGGCGGGTGGTGTTGTCGCGCTATGCGGCCTGTTCGAGGTTGACCGGCGATTCCTTCTCCGGCTTGTCGCTCTTGTCGTTTTTGATGTGTGGTTGCCATGCTTGGCTGACGGCGTGTGCCACGTTGTCGAGCCGGTCGGGCCACAGGGCGGCGTACGTGTCGAGGGTCATGGTGGCGGTGGCGTGGCCGAGCTGTTTCTGCAGGGTCTTGACGTCGGCGCCGTTGGCGATGGCGATGCTCGCGTACGTGTGGCGCAGCGAGTGGATGGTCACGCCCTCGTCGTCCATGCCGACGTGTTCGAGCGCCTTGCGCCATACGCGCGTCCGCCAGTTGCCGTCGTCGATGGCCCCGCCGCGTGGGGCGCGGAACACGAAGTCGTCCTTCGCGCAGCCTCGGATCTGCCGTTCGAGTGGTTCGATGAGGAAGTCCGGGATGGCGACGGTGCGGGCCTCGCCGTTCTTGGGCGTGCCGAGCTCCAGCTTGCCTTCGAGGTTGCGCGTCCATGTGCGCCGGATCCTTGCGGTGCCCTTCCTGAGGTTGAGATCCTGCACCTGCAAAGCCAGCGCCTCGTTGATGCGCGTACCCACGGACGCTTGGAAGCGCACGAGCAGTCCGTCTACGTCACGGCCGGCGTTCTCGGCGGCCTTGGCGAGCGCTTCCACCTCGTCGATGGTGAGGAACACCATGTCGTCGTCCTTGACCACGGTCTTGGGGAGTTTGACCGTGCGGGCCGGGTTGTCGAGGATCCATTTGTTCTCTACGGCGTGGTCAAGGATCCCGGCCGTGACGACCTTGACGATGTTGCGGATGGAGCGCGGGGACAAGGGACGGGGCTGGCGCTTGCCGGGCAGCTGGGCGGGATAGTTGCCGACGGTGAGCGAGTTGACCCATCGCTGCAGGTCGCCGCGGGTGATTTCGCGCAGCATCTTCCTGCCCCACTTGGGGAGGATATAACAGCGCAGCTCGCGCTTGTAGCGCAGCAGCGTGCTGTCCTTGACGTCGATCTTGGTCTCCAGCCATGAGTCCGCGACCTTGGCGAACAGCTTGTCGCCGCCGTCCGGGTCGATGTAGCGGCCGCGCCTCACGTCGTCCTCAAGGGCGGCGCTGAACTCCTCGGCATCGCCGAGCAGGTCGAACGACTTGCTCTTCTGCTGTTTGACGCCATCGTCGTCGATGACGTACCAGCGGCAACGCCACCGCTTGCCTGTCCCGTACAGGCTGGTGCGCCACTTCTGCGGCACCTTCGCCTTCATGGGATCCTTGGCGTTGGCGAGCGCCTTGGTGGCGCTGGCGCTGGGAGGGGTGCCGTCGGCGTCGGCCTTGAGCCACCGGTCGTCGATGAATACCCTTGCCATGTTGTTCTATCCTTCCATGCGTATCCTCGCGGTGAACGCGTAGGTCTTGCCGTCCTTGCCGAACGAGCCGACCACCACGTCGTCTCCCGAGAGCTCTCTGATGATGTCGTCGCGGACGGGGCTGAAGCCGCAGGCGCGGCGTTCCTCCTCGTCGAAGAGGGTGTACCGGTCGAAGTGGTTCTCCCATTCGCCCAGCACGTCGTCTCCTGGCTCCTCGGCCCCCCACAGTCCGGTCGAATGGCTCTCCAGTCCGGTTATCCGGTAGAAGACCTCCAGCGGCTCCTGCGCGCAGGCCCGTGCGATGGCGATGACCTCGGACACCTTGGCCGGGGCCTTCTGACCGATACAGATGTCACGCACGCGGTTGTACTTGACCTCGCCGCCGGTGGAGCGTTCGATGGCCGTGTACCCGAGATGGGAATGCTTGACCATGAAATGCAGGACGGCGTGGGATGCGAAGCCGGCCGGCGTGGAGTCCACCGGGCCGAAGTGGTCGGGGCCGAGAAGCCCCTTGATGAACTGTTCTACATAGTTTGAATTTCCCATGCAACCAAAGTATCAAAGAAACGCCGCAAATGCTAAATATTTTTAGCATCCGCCACAGAAAGACTACAATCCTGTTGCGTTCGCTATTAGGAAGTTGGTATACATAGCACATGAACAACGTAGAAGCAACGGAGCTCGCAGCAGAAGTCACCAAGTCCATCCATATCAGGGTCGCGATGCGTGACGGCGCAACGATGTCCTCGCTGGGCCGCGCCATGAACGTGGACCGCAACACCGTGAAGAACCGCCTCAAGTCCGGCAACCTCAGCCTCACGACCTTCTTTATGATCACCTCCGAGATCGACTGCGATCCACTCGACGTCATCGCCGACGCCATGGACGCCGTGAACCGACGATCCTGTGCGGGCCACCAGCCCGCCGACGGCCGTCCCGGAACCAACCGTACAGCCGCGCCACACCCCTCAAGGAAAGGAACCCGCCATGAATCCCGCGACGCTCGCTAACCCCGACATCCTGTCGAAGACCGAGTTCATACAGCGCATGCTCAAGCTCCACAACGAGATCGAGCACGACGAACGCCCCTTCATCGTGCATGTCACCGCACACCGGGAAGGCGACGATCCGCGCGACTTCGGCACCGTATCCGTGACCGAACGAGAGGTCCAGATCTCCGCCGACCTCGACAGCAGCGAATCCGAGACCGGACTCACAGGCATGATCCTAGGCATGTACGGCAACCTATTCGTGCTCACCGCCGCCACCGCGCTCGCCACACGAGCGGATTGCAAACGCAACGGCGCGTCGTGTCCGCAATCCGAGACGGACGTCTGACCGGAAAGCGACGAGAGAGGCAAGGAAGCCCACATGAGCGACAACAGCACCGACGCCGGCACCGAGGCCGGCAGCCCACCATTCGCGGAGTTCGCCGCGAACCTCAAGCCGATGAACACGCCCGGCGAAGTCGCCGAGCTGAGCGGCATCAAGATCGGCACCCTCGCCCGATGGCGGTCGATGGGCGTCGGCCCGAGGTTCATCAAGATCGGCCGCACCGTCCACTACCCGAAGGAGGAGATCATCAGATGCCTCAGCGAGAACATCTACCAGTCAGCCGGCGAGGCCCGCGAAGGAACAAGCCATGACGACCCGGAAGACCTTCGTCTACGACGACGAGACCAGCGACGACGAGTTCATCGCCGCATGCCGCGCCGGACTGGCCCCGGTGCAGGCACGCCGACCGTCAACCCCTCGGGCCGGCACGACCCCGGAGGACCGCAGGACGCGCGCCCGTGAACGGCAGCGCATCCGACGGCTCGACCCCGAGGTAAGGGAACGCGAACGCTCGTACGCCCGCGACCATTACGAACGCAACCGCGCCAGACGCCTCGCCCAGATGAAGGCGTATCAGGAACGCCAGCCCAAGAACCGACCGCAGCCCAAGGGAAAGGAACCCGATGCCGACGAGAACCCGACGGACGGCCCGCCAGGCCGGCGCCCTCATGGAGACCAAGACCGCCGAATACCTCAACTGGGCGCTCGACACCGACATCATCGAACGACGACGCCCCAACGGCGTCAAGGATCGCGGCGACCTGTCCGGCGTGCGCTACCGAGGCCACAGGGTCGTCGTCGAATGCAAGAACACGACGAGGATGAACGTGTCCAAGCATCTTGCCGAGGCCGAGACCGAACGCGGCAACGACGACGCCCTCATCGGCGTGGTCGTCCAGAAACGCCCCGGCATCGGCATCGCCACCCGCGAAGGCCAAGGCCGCCAGCTCGTGATGATGACGCTCGGCACCCTCGCCCTCATCCTCAACGACGGGCTCCCGCTTGGCCCCGACCAAGCGGAGGAGAACCAGTGAAACGCTACCTGCCACGCTGCCGCACCTGCGGACCGCTCAACAAGCCCACTGACGTGGACACCGCCTACCACGACTGCCGCGAACACCGAACCCGGCACCGCAGCCACTCCACCGGAGTGGTCCCCATCATCACCGAGCAAAGGAGACGACCATGACCGACAAGCACGCGATCCTCGCCGAACAGGCCCGCCGCATCATCGACCTCCAGAACGAAATCGACCAGCGCAAGACCGAAATCGACCGCATCAAGACCAGCATCATCGACGCATGGCCCGCCGGCACGTACGAGGCCGACGACCTCAAGGTACAGGTCAGGGAAGGCAGCCAACGCATCGACGCGAAGGCGTTCGAGGCCAAATACCCGGCCAGCAAGCACCCCTCGTTCTACGACGTCAGGCCCAACCTCGCCAAGGCACGCAAGGAGCTCGGCGAACTCGCCGTCGCCCCGCTGCTCAAGCGCGACAAGCCCGGCGTGGTGGTCAAATGAGCGCCGCCGACGTGCTCGCCGTCCTCAACGGCCAGCCGCCCACGCCCACCGACGACGGCACATGCCACGGGCTTCGCGAGGACGCGACGCTATGGCCGGAAATCCGCGGCATCATCGAGACCAGCATCGTCAGCGCGCCCCGCTCCCGCCAGCGCGAGATCGGCCCCAGCGAACTCGGCACCGACTGCCTGCGCTGCCTCGCGGCGAAGCTCGCCGGCTGGAAACAGGACAAGGGCGCCGCATGGCTGCCGTTCATCGGCACCTGTGTGCACGAGCGGTTCGAGCGCACGTTCACCGGCCTGAACAAGCAGGGCTTCGACCCCGACATGAGGAACCGCCGCTTCGAGATCGAGAAACGCGTCACCGTCGGATCCATCCACGGACTCGCGGGCGGCTACGACGTGCAGGGATCCATCGACCTGTACGACCGGCACAACGCCGCCACCGCGGACTGGAAGATCGTCGGCGCCACCACCATGAAGACCGTCAAGGCGCACGGCCCCTCCCAGACCTACCTGTGCCAGGCCAGCCTCTACGGCATCGGCCTGACACGCGAGGAGGAACGCGTGGAGCACATGTGCATCTATTTCCTGCCCCGCAACGGCCTGACCCTCAAGGACGCGCTGCCCGTACAGATGCGCTTCGACCCCAAGCCCGGCATGTGGGCGCTCACCCGCGCGCAATTGCTGGTCACGTTCATGGACCTCATCGAGCAATCCGACGGCGCGGACGTACGCGACGCGTGGATCCGCACGCTGCCCAAGTCCACCGGCCACTGCTTCGACTGCGGCACATGGGCCAACGACCGCGATCCCGTCATCCCGGAGACCGCCAAGCCGCGGACCGAGGTGCCGGAACGGTGGACGCGCCTCACTCCGCTGCTTGAATCCCGATACCCGCAGTCAGAGAACACCGAACAACACAACAGTTAGGAGAACCCCATGTTCGCAGCACAACAACCCACCGCCGCCCCCGGCTACGCCAACTCCGCGGAGCCGCTGCCGTCGCTCGCGCAGGTCATGTCCGGCGGCACGCCTTCCGCGATCGGCAAGGACGATCCCATCGGCACCACGGCCTCGGGCATTGTCAGGAACATCGAGGCGCAGCAGCAGCACGACATCGACACCGGCGCCCCGAAGTTCTTCGACAACGGGCAGCCCATGATGCAGATCGTCGTGCACATCGCCACCGACCAGCGCGACCCCATGATCCCCGGCGACGACGGCATGCGCGCCGTGTACGTCAAGGGCAAGAACATCGGGGCCCTGCGCAACGCCAGCCGCAGGGTCGCACGCGACATGCCCCACATCGGCGACCGGTTCACCGTCACCTATAGCGGCAACGGCGAAGCCAAGAAACGCGGCTGGAACCCGCCCAAGCTCTACAGCTACGAGCTCCAGCCCAACGCCGCCCAGCTCGACCAGGCCATGCAGGAGCCCGCACCCGCCACGCCGCAGCAGCAGTCACCGTTCCCGCAGCAGACGGCGGCGCAGCCAGCGTTCCCGCCGGCCGCGCCGCAGGTGGACGAACGGCAGATCCGCCAGCTCGCCGCCACCGGACGCAGCGCCTCGGAGATCGCCGGATTCCTCGGCCTGACGCCCGCGCAGGTCGAATCCGCCCTCGAACCCGAGTTCTAACCCCCTCGGCCCGAGCCGTAGCCAAGCGGCCACCGCGCATGCGACAGACGCGGCGGGCACTCGCAGACACAATCCACTACCGCCCAACGAAGGGAGGCAGATCAGTGAACGTTCCCTACAGGCACCAGTGTTCGGTCATCCCGAACGGGCCCAGCCACGTGGCACGCGTGCTCATGGGCATGCGCGTGACCGAGGACGACTGGAAGCACACGTTCTTCGACCGTCTCGGCCGAAGCGTCACGGTGCCGCGCAACGAGATGAACAACAACCGCGAATACTTCGACGACGGGTACGCGAAGGCGCTGTGGGACTTCCGCAACGGCAGCATGCTGCTCGGCGAGGACGGGCGCACCATCTACGTGCGCGACGTGGACGACACCGGCCGCAACCGCCTGCTGGACTCGTGGCACGCGATCGGCTCGATCGAGGACGAATACCACGTCAAAGGCTCGAACAAGGTGTACCTGCCATGGAACACCCAGATGCGCGTCGAATGCTCCAAACTCAAGGGGCGCGTCAGGCACGGCGTGAAGTTCTCGAACATGGCGTTCTACCGTCTCGACGGGCGCGTGCGCCGTCTGACGCCCGGAGACCCGGTGTTCGCGGATCCGTTCGAGATCAGCCTGACCGAGGAGTACGACGACGACCTCGTGGCCGAGGCGGGCCGGTTCCTCAGGTTCGTGACCGCCGACGAGCACAGCGCCCAGAATCTGGGCCGCATGTTCGCCACGCCCTTGCTGGAGGCGTACAAGCATTTGTTCTACGTGCTCTATGGTGGCGGCGGCAACGGCAAGGGCATTCTCTTGGGTGCGTTGAACCGGTCGTTCCCCGGACTGAGCACGGCGGTGAACGCGAAGACCTTGTTGGGCGGCGCGAAGGGCGCGGGCGGGTTCGCGACCGATCAGGAGATGCTCAAACTCATCGGGGCCCTGTGGGCGTATGACGAGGACGCCGACATCATCACCTTGGAGCAGGCCACGCTCTTGAAGAAGATCGGCACCGGCGACATGATGGCCGCCCGTCGTATCCAAGAGAACACGGTCAGCTTCCGCAACAAGGCCACGTTCATCATCGCGTCGAACAATCCCGTGATCATGGCGAACACCGAGGCGTTGAAACGCCGCCGCGTGTTCGTCCGCATGCGCGACAACCGAGCCGAACACGAGTTCAAGGACCTGCTGGCGTTCCGCGCCGAGCACGGGGCGGTGCCGTTCCTCATGGCTTCATGCAGGTTGTGGGAGCAGTCAGACAAGCCGTGGGATGATGTGGCGATCGGCTCCGGCGACGATTTGAGCGAGCACGAGCAGTGGATTGTGGACCAGATCATCGTGCAGGGGTACGCGGTCAGCGGCGACAACCCCTATTACGCGTCGTCGGCCACGCACCGCAACTCCGTGACCAAGCTCGGCCTGGAATCCACGTGCAAGCGCGTGGACGGCAAGGTAGCACGAGTGCTGGTGGTGTCGGACGAGAAGGTGTTCGCGGTCTATCGGGCCAAGAGCGAACACGACATCAACCAAGCCATCGAAGACTCAGTGCCGGCACCGCCGCAACCAATCGAGGGCGCGGCCACGGTCACGCCGGACGAGGCCGGCTATCCCGTCAACTTCGCCGCAGTCACCGAGGGGAAGAAATCCTACGACTGGCAGAAGGTGAAGGATCTGCCCGCCGGATCCACGCAAGTCCCCGGCGGTGGCAATGCGTATGCAGTCATCCCCTCGCAAGGTATGGCGATTATCGACCTCGACGTGGCCAAGGACAAGACCGGCAATGTGCTTGCGGATGCGCCGACCGGATGGGACGTGTTCAACCGCGAGATCGGCGAATACGGCAGCGAGGGCTTCCCGCGCACCTACTTGGTGTCCACGCCCACGGGCGAACGCCACAACCTGACCAGCGTGCACGCCTACTACCTGATACCCGACGAGCTCAAAGGCCGGTTGAAGAACGGCGTACATCTGACCGGCGCTCCCGTGGATATTCGTTGCGAGAGCAAGGGGTACGTCATCGGCGCCGGCTCGGTGCTGGACGACGGCGGAAAGTACCGGCTGCTCGACCTACCTGACGGGAAGCCGCCCGTGATGCCGCCGACGATGGTCGCGTGGTTGAAGGCGCACGGCTATGTGGAAGGCGAAACCACCACCATGAAGCCGGATGGGGTGCGGCCGGTGATGATGCGCACCCGATACCGGTCCACGCGCATGGCCGGCAAGAGCGTCAGGAACGAGCCCGACATGAGCCCGGTCGCGCCCGGATCCCGCAACGACACGCTGCACCGGTGGGCGTACGGTCGGCTCGCCAACCATCCCGACAACGCCGCCCGGATCCGCGACGACCTCTACCGGCGCGGCCACGCCAGCGGATTGCAGGACACGGAGCTGGAGACCATATGGCGCAGCGTCACCCGACAACTGGGAGGCCGTCATGCCTAGACGCAAGCCATCATGGCTCAAACACCTGTGCACCGGCCGTCTGAAAGCTCGCAAATGCGCCGGCTGCCGGGAGTGGGTGGCCGTGGACGAGCAGGGGCCCGTATGGGAAGCATACGATCCCGGCGTGCTCGACGCGAAGGACCTCACGACCGCGATCATCCTCGAACGGCCGTTCACGCGCATCCACCAATACACCGCCGGGCTGCTCACCCTGCAGAACCCGTGCGGCGCGCGCGGCATCAGCCCGGACGGCCAGTACCTCGCCGTCCACGAATGCCACCGCACGCCCATCAGCCTCAAACCATTCACACCAGTCAGACGGAAACCAGTCCCGCGCTGGGATCCCGGCATCCATTTGTCGGACGAGGACGTCCGACTGTTCACCGAACTCTGGAGACGACCACTATGAGCATCATCCACCCCAAACGCCACACCCGACCCCGACCTCGTACTGTCCATATTCCCGAAACCACGCACCACCGGCTACGCCGCGCGTACCCGGCCGCCATCCAGTTCCTGCGCCAGCCGGCGGCCGTCAGCGGGTTCGGCACCGCTGCCGGCACCACGCGCGAATGCACCTGCGGATACAAGACCCGCAGCCCCCAACAGTTCATCCACCATCTCGAAGAGAAAGCCACGCCCATGCCCATAGCCGTATACCAGTCGCCCCGGCCCGCACGGCCGTCTCCGGCACACCGCCTCGTGGACACCGCCAAACAGGGCACAGTGTTCATCTGCTCATGCGGCCACGACTACTCGTCGCTGGGCCTCATGCAGGAACACGTCCGCTACGCCGACAAGACGGAGACCGACCATGCGTGAACAACACCAGATCATCACCGAATACTCCAGCATGGGATTCCGCTGGTGGTGCTCATGCGGCTGGAACACCGACGACCGGCAGCAGCTCCACCAGCATCACGGCGTGAAGGCGGCACGGCCATGACCCGGTACTGTGCGAACAGGGACGGCAACCATGCGGGAGAGCTCAACGTGTGCGCTCCCTGCGCCAGACGGTTCCGTGAAGCGCTTGCCTCGATCATGGTGGACACGCCCGCGCTGCTGCTGATCGCCAACCGGCAGGCCGGCACCGGCGAAAACGACCACACCGGCATACGCGGCAGGTCGGCGCACGCGCCGTTGCTGCTGCGCGAGCAGGCGTGGGAACTGTACTGCCGGGCGGAGCAGCTGGTGCGGCTTGCGGCGCTGCAATGCGGCTGCCCGCCCGCCGTCCGACGCACCGCCGGCATACCGGAGCTCGCACGCGGCATCCTCAAGGACGACAAGCCGCTGCTCGCCGCGCCGGACGCCCGCTTATGGTGGCGTGACGTCGTTGACATGGCCGGCAAGGTCAACCGCGCCGTGGATCCGCCACAGACACGGGTGGCGTTCGGTGCATGCCCGTTCTGCACGAACGGCGTCGTCTGGGGCGAACCACGCGCCCACATGGGCGCATGCCGCTCCTGCGGCGCCGAGGTGAATCGCACCTACGTTGCCGACCGGCTGCTCGACCGTCTCGCCAAGTCGGACAGGAAGGGCACGCCCAAACAGATGAGCGACCAATGCGCGAAGGCCGGCATACGACTGCCCGCCTCGACCATCCGCACATGGATTCACCAGAAACGTCTCACACCCGACACGAACGGCCATGTTACCCTGCGCGACATCGCGCCATTGCTGCGTCGAAGAGCCGACTGAAAACGGCAAGACGGCCCCGCCCTCCAAGATGGGAGAGCGGGGCCGTACCATGTTGGGTATGGAGGAAGCGAAACAGCGGCAGCGTGGCAAGCTGTTCACATGGTGCCTGATCGCCAACGTCGTGGACGAGCACGAGGTAGGGCAGGACCACCACATCGAATACGGCACGAAGATCTTCAGCCCCGGCACCAAGGTGTACGTGTCGTCGTGGTGGGACAACAGCACGAAGGATGACGGCGGCGTGCTGTACGTCATCGGCAAGGCCCGCAAGCAGTGGCGTCTCGTCGCGGCGTATATCGCTCGCGACCGGCTGACGAACTTCCGCGCCAAGCAGGTGTTCGACCCGAAGGCGCTGCGTCGCATGGCGCAGGACGAGGGGCAGAACCGTGTGCGGCCGGGTCAGTTCGTCCGATGGTGGGGCAAGGACGAGGAAGCCCGCAGACGGGTAGAGCAGAAGGCCGCCTACTACAACCAGGACATCTACTCCGTACGGCGACGCGAGTGGGAAGAGGCCAGACGCGGTATGGAGAAGTTGTGAAAAGTCGCCTTGGAAGAGCCGGGAAAGTCGCCGGGCGACCGCTTGAAAATGGCTTGATTTGAGGCGTGTCGCATGGTCGTCGTGTCTGGTCGTGTCCGAAAATCGTGTCTGAATCGTGTCTGGAGGGCCAAAAGAGGGGGTTCGGACGATAACGAAAAAGCCCGGAATCGTTGAAATTCCGGGCTTTCTAGTCGGACCAGCGGGATTTGAACCCGCGACCCCTTGACCCCCAGTCAAGTGCGCTACCAAACTGCGCTATGGTCCGATTGACTGATTATTCACGTCGTGTCTGAGCGGGAAAAACAACGTAGGTAATTCCGTCATCGTGTCTAATCGTGTCTGTCTTAAATTATCCGCTTTTCAGCGTAGGCCCTTAGCCCTACTGGCAGCTGACATCCGGTCAGGTGTCACTCAGTATGACTGAGTAACCCCTTGACCCCCAGTCAAGTGCGCTACCAAACTGCGCTACGGTCCGATGTCGCCGTGGCAACGAGTAGATAATCTAGCACAGCATTTCCGATAGTGCCAAATCGAGTGGTGTTCTCGGAGTGTTGCAAGGAATCGCAACGTTTTTGCGATTCCTCCGTTCGTGGTCGCGGTTCTTATGCGAGATCGAAATGCGGTTCGGGGACGTCAATTGCCATGCATGTATCTATCGTTAGCGATGGCCGCTGGGCATAATCACCGCATCGTCACGCAAGGCATGCTCCCATATGACATTACGGGGGTACTCGTATGAAATACCCCCCGTAATGTCATATGGCGTGCAGCGTCCGGCCTGATGATCGTCCGCTGCTGTCCGTTAGCTGTCTGTTACTACTTGCGGCGCTTCTTTTCCCTGATCTTTACGGAGATCTGGATCGGCGATCCTTCGAATCCGAATTCCTCGCGCAGACTACGCTCGATGTAACGACGGTAGCCGTGCTCTAGGAACCCGGTGGCGAAGATCACGAAACGAGGCGGACGGTTTGACGCCTGGGTGGCGAAGAGAATGCGAGGCTGCTTACCACCACGCAACGGGTGCGGGTGGGCGGCCTGCAGCTGTCCGAGGAACGAGTTGAGCTTGCCGGTGGGGATGCGCTTGTCCCAGGATTCCAGAGCGGTGCGCATCGCCCTGGCCAGACGGTTGGTATGCCATCCGGTCTTGGCGGACAGGTTGACGCGCTGTGCCCAGGTGACACGATCAAATTCCGTGGCCCAGAGACGTTCAACGCGCTGGCGTCCGAAATCATCGAGTGCGTCCCACTTGTTGAACACGAGCACGACGGCTCGTCCGGCGTCCACGGCCTGACTCATCACCTTGAGATCCTGATCGGAGATTGGCTGAGAGACATCGAACAGCACCAGAGCCAGTTCGGAACGTTCCAAAGCAGCCTGCGTGCGGAGCGTCGAATAATATTCGGCACCCGACAGCTTGTGCAGGCGACGCTTGATGCCTGCCGTATCGATGAACAGCCAATCCTCGCCATCCACGGACACGATCTCATCGACCGGGTCACGGGTGGTGCCGGCAAGATCATTGACCACGGCGCGTTCTTCACCGGCCAGACGGTTCAGCAGCGACGATTTGCCAACGTTCGGTCGGCCCACCAGCGCCACGCGACGCAGATGGGATGGAGTAAGCATGCCGGAGGTCTTCTCGGCCTTCTTCAGCTTGTCCAAAGCGGCATCAAGCAGATCACCAACTCCCCTGCCGTGCATGGCGGAAACCGAATACGGCTCCCCCATGCCCAGCTTCCAGAAATCAGCGGCGAGATATTCGTCGGACTGCGTATCGACCTTATTGACGGCCAGCGTCACTGGCTTGCCGGACTTGCGCAGCATCCGTACGATACGCTCGTCGCTGGCGGTCATGCCGACCAGACCATCCACCACCAGCACCACGGCATCGGCCATTTGCACGGCTATCTCCGCCTGATTAGCGATCGAGGATTCAATACCCTCGACGTCTGCCTCCCAGCCACCAGTGTCGACCAGTTTGAAATTCGTGCCCGCCCATTCCGCGTCATAGCTGACACGGTCACGCGTCACGCCCGGAGTATCCTCCACCACGGCGGCACGGCGACCGAGAATACGGTTGACCAGCGTGGACTTGCCCACATTCGGACGTCCCACCACGGCGAGCACGCCGACGGCCTTGGGACCGGGTTCACTGGTCCCCTCCTGGAAGGCCCCGCTGAGCAGCCGCTCATCCTCGGCATCAAGCTCATAGTCGGCAAGATTCGCGGCGTAACTCTCATACGCCTGTGCCTCCATGGCCTCTTCCACCAGATTGACGAGCACGTCCAGCGTCTCGCCGAAATCCATATCGGAATTGTCGACTGTAGTCACGCCATCGGCGGCGGTCAGAAAGTTGGTGACCTTGGAATCAGCGCGATCCCTGGCAGCCACGTCATCGGAACCCACGGTACCATTCTCGGACCGTTCCGACTGGGCTGACTGTGCGGCACGACGCTGAGCACGAACCTCCTCGCGGGCCGTCAGCAACACACGAACTTCAGCATCGGGAGCAACCACCGTGGTGATGTCACGTCCCTCAGCCACGATCCCAGCACCATTCGAGAACGAATCCGGATTCTCCTCACCGGCGATGAACGCGCGCTGGGCCGCGATCAGCAAACGCCGGACGGAGGGGATTGAAGACACCGCCGAAACATGCGAGGACACTTCCGTGGAACGAATCTCCTCGGCGATGCTCTCCCCATCGGACAGTACGTCAGGATCGTCGGGATCCACGGAAATATCGAAATGGTCTTCGGTGAAGAACCGACCGACCGTAGCGGTGATAAGATCCGCGTCCGGCTGCTCGGCATCCAGATTCACTCCCTGATGCAAACACCACCATGTCGCGGCACGATACATGGCTCCGGTATCGAGATACGCGAACCCGAAATACTTGGCCAGCGCCTTGGACGTGGATGACTTGCCCACACCGGCGGGACCGTCGATCGCAACGCGAATCACAGGCCGACCTCCTTCTCCAGAGACTTCACCTCGGTGGGTGACAGCACACGATACGAGCCGGGCTTGAGCTCGCCAAGCTTGATCGGACCGATCTGCGTGCGGATCAGCCGGCGGACCGGGAATCCGATCGAGCCGAAAATACGGCGGACAATGCGGTTGCGACCCGAATGCAGCACCACACGAACCATAGTGAACTCACGGTTCTGATCCAGAATCGAGCACTTGTCAAGCTTGACCCAACCATCGTCAAGCTTGACGCCGGTACGGACCAGACGACGGCAGACGTTACCGCCAAGACGTCCCTCCACGGTGGCGATATAGGTCTTCGCCACCTCATACTTGGGGTGCATGACGTGCTGCGACAGCTCGCCGTCATTGGTCATCAGGATCAGACCTTCGGAATCGTAATCGAGCCTGCCCATATGGAACACACGCTCATACTTGTCCCCAATGATGTCACGCAGCGTCCAACGACCCTTCGGATCGCTCATCGTGGACAGCACACGCTTGGGCTTGTTCAGCGCAAGCGTCACATGATGATCATCAATGTGAATACGGGATCCGTCAACCAGGATCTTCTGGCGCTTCGGATTGACACGGGTTCCCAACTCGGTCACCAGCTCACCGTCGACCTCCACACGGCCTTCGGTAATGATCTCCTCGCACTTGCGGCGAGAACCAAACCCCGCCTGGGCAAGGACCTTCTGCAGGCGAATATTCTCAGCGTCCCGATCGGAACGTTCGGATGATTTCTTGGAGGATGAATACTGTTCTGGCATCGTTCTCCCAACGTGGCCTTTCATAATATGCAAATCTGCTTCTACTCACTGCTATTTTCACAGATGATTCTCAGGAAATCACAGTGATCTCATTCTATCGGTATGCCTGAACCACTGGTAGCATATGAGACGTTTTGTCAGACTATCAAAGGATTCATATGTCACAGACATCCACGTCGGCATACACACAATCGGCGGTGGTGGACGCCGAGGATGCAACGACCGAACAGCCCATTCCCAATAACGGCCAGTCCTCTGCACCGGCCGAATCCCTCATCATTCGAGCGCTCGCCGAATTCGCCGGCAGCTTCTTCATCTGTTTTGTCATTTACGCCGTAAGCACATATGGCACGGTGTTGTATGGCATCAATATCCTTCTCATCGCAGCTGTGGTCGGCGTGGCATATGCCGCGGCCACGGCCGTGTTCTCACGGTTCTCCGGGGCGCACTTCAACCCTGCCATCACGTTGGCGGCAGCACTGACGTCACGAATCTCCTGGCTGGACGCACTGCTGTACCTCGTGGCACAGGTCCTGGGCGGCATTGCAGCCGGTGCCGTCGTCGTCGCCATTCTGCCCACCAGCGAGAGCGTCGCCGCCAAGGCGTGGCTCACCTATGCGGTCAACGGCTTCGACACCACATCCCTGTCGTATCTGTCGAACAGCACGTTGCAGCAGACCGGTCTGAGCTTCGATTCCAATATGGCCATTGCCGTGGAAGTGGTCATGAGCCTGCTGGTGGTCGCCGCGGCCATCGTGACGTTGAATCAGGATGGCTCGCCGCTTCCCAATCACACGCGTGCCGTGGGACTTGCCTATGGTGTTGCTGCGGCCGTCACCTATCCCATCACCGGGGCGGGTCTCAATCCGGCTCGTTCCACCGGCATCGCACTGTTCGCGCAGGGCAAGGGTCTGACGGTCGAGCCGCTGAGCCAGCTGTGGCTGTTCTGGATCTGCCCGCTGCTGGCTGGCGCCGTTGTCGCGTTGGTCATGCTGCTGAGCTCCACGCTCACCGATATGATTGCGAAGAATGCAGCGGCCAAGGCGGCAGTCGTCGCTGATACCACTGAAAGCGCTTCGGAAGAGTCCGAGACTGATGACTTGGATGATGCGTCCCAGTCTGCCGAAACCGAGACCGTCGAAGCAGAACCTGCCGAGAACGGCGAGAATGATGGGAATGAACTCCGTGGCAATGCGCCGGTGCCAGCGGTGACGGATGCCGCCGCTCATGAGACGGAACCTGTTGCAGGCGATTCCGGTGCCGACGGCACCGAACGGAACCCCCGTTAGCACGCCAGTTAGCGATTTGTCCCTAGATTGCTAACCGTCAGTCAGCAGAAAGGCCCCTCTAATTACCCCCACACCTCCGATCATTGCAGCTGAATCATTGCAGTAATCGGAGGTGCGAGCCGGTAATTAGAGGGGCCTTCCCTGTTTAGCCGTTGTCCGTCCCGTATGGATGTCGCTGGACATCACCACAACATGATGGCCGCCCAATCCATCACCAATCCGATGCCCAGGGCAAAACCGAAGAAAGCATCGAATCCGACCGATCGAATCTTCCAGGGGCTTCGCTCCCGTAGCGTCAGCCGTATGGCCGCACACACGATTGACGTGACGGAGATGACCAGTGTGGCCCCCAACAGATGGCCAAAAGCGGCCAGTATTGCGGAGACCACGACGAGGGCCGCCACCCCCCATTCGAAGGGTGGCTTTCCCTCATGGGCTTCAGACACATACGGATGTGACTCGGACCGCTGTCCGGGATCTTTGCGTGGTGTCGTCGTCATGCGCCGATATGGTCCGTCACGATCAGTGGAAGAAATGACGGGTACCGGTGAGATACATGGTGACTCCAGCCTTCTTCGCGGCTTCGATCACCTCTTCGTCACGGATGGAACCACCGGGCTGCACGATTGCCTTGACGCCGGCCTTGATGAGGATCTCGGCACCGTCTGCGAACGGGAAGAACGCATCGGAAGCCGCCACCGAACCGTTGGTACGATTCGCGCCATCCGCCAGCGTGTTGGCGCGTTCCACGGCGAGATTGCAGGAATCGACGCGGTTGACCTGGCCCATGCCGATACCGACGGTGGCCTGATCGTGAGCCACCAGAATGGCATTGGACTTGACGCAACGAATGGCACGCCATGCGAAAACCAGATCCTTGAGGGTCTCAGCGTCGGCAGGCTCGCCGGAAACCAGCTTCCAGGCGTCGGGATCGTCGCCCACGGCGTTGATGAGATCCGTGGACTGCACCAGCAGACCGCCGTCGATCTGACGGATCTGACGCTTGGCCTTCGGCGGCTCGGCAACCTTGAGGATACGCAGGTTCTTCTTCTTGGTCTGCAACAGCTCGAGGGCTTCGGGTTCGTAATCGGGCGCGACGATGACCTCGGTGAAGATCGGACGGACGCTTTCCGCCATCTCCAGGGTCACGGTGGAATTGGCGGCGATCACGCCACCGTAGGCGCTCATCGGATCGCAGGCATGGGCCTTCTTGTGCGCCTCTGCCACGGTCTTGCCCAGAGCGAGACCGCAGGGATTGTTGTGCTTCACCACGGCGACGGCGATCTGTGGGGCAAAATCCCAGACGGCACGCCAGGCGGCGTCGGCATCCACGTAGTTGTTGTAGCTCATCGGCTTGCCGCCCAGCTGTTCGGCATGGGCAAAGCCGTTGCGGTTCAGCGGATCGAGGTACAGCGCGGCCTGCTGGTGAGGGTTCTCGCCGTAACGAAGCACGTGGGTGCGATCCCAGGTTTCGGTGAACGTGGCGGGGAACAGCTTCTCGTCGATCTGCGGTTCGACGTCATCCTCGCTCTTGACGAAGGAAGCCGGCTTCGGCCACTGCTTGGATGCCCATTCGATGATGGTGGCGTCATAGGCCGCAGTATGAGCAAAGGCCTTGGCCGCCAGATAGCGACGCTCCTCCAGAGTGAAGCCGGTTCCGTTCTCCACGCGTTCCGCGACGAGTGCGTAATCGTTGGGATCCGTGACAATGGCCACGGTGGTGCTGTTCTTGGCCGCACCACGGACCATCGACGGGCCTCCGATATCGATCTTCTCGATGGTGTCCGCCTCATTGGCACCCGAGCGAACGGTGTCAGCGAAGGGATACAGGTTCACGACCACAAGATCGAACGGCTTGATGCCCAGCTCGGCGAGCTGGCTCACATGCTCGGGGTTGGTCATGTCGGCGAGAATGCCGGCATGAATGTGAGGATCAAGCGTCTTCACACGGCCATCGAGGCTTTCGGGGAATCCGGTGACCTTCTCGACGGGCGTGACGTTCACTCCGAGCTCCGCAAGCTTCTTGGCGGTGGAACCCGTGGATACGACCTCGGTGCCGGCGGCCACAAAGGCCTTGGCCAGCACTTCGATGCCGTCCTTATGGAACACGGACACCAATGCACGTTTGATGGGACGCGCGTTGTTTGACATTACCTGTCCTCCTTAATTGTCGGATTGACGGATTCCGCCGAGGAAACGGTGCGGAAAGTCCTGACCCCCACTGTAGAGGTAGCGGAGGATTGAGCAGTTGCATGGCCGTCGCTGGAGACGGTGCGGGATGTCCGGCCATCGTGATTTCCGCTGGCCGTGTTGCGATTGTTCATGTGTTCTGATGAATAATCGCCTGTGGAAGCGGACGGTACGGAGCCGTTGTCATGGTCCATTGCCGTTGACAAGGACTCGGAGTCTCCGGAATTGACGGTTCTGGCAGAACGCTTGTCATCGGGGGTGTTCTCATGTCGGTTGCGAGCGGTCGTGGACAGTCTCGTGAAGGCATATCGCGCCGCCGATATGATCAGACCGAACACCCACGCGGATAGGAACCCCAACGCGGTTGGACGGGCAAGCGCCTGCGTTGATGTGGCGATATCAACACCGACATGGGCCAGACGGTCATATCCGAGAGAGCCGTTTGCCATGGTGAAGATAACGGGAAGCAGTACACTGAGCAGCACGCATGCCAGACAGAACGCGATTGCCGGAGGAACGAACAGGCGCATAGTCTGCCATGAAACGAATCCGTGCGAGTCGTCATTACGGGAATCGCCGTTACTGGCCTCACGGGGATCTTGACCGCCATTTCGTTCCAGTACGTTGAATCGTTTCACGGAGAATACCTGCCAGATGCCCAGAATCAACGACAATGCAAACGGGATGGCCATGAGTGTGATTCTCGCCCACGGAAGAGCGATCGCTTCCGGAAACAGTGCGAATACCGGTATCGTCGGGAGTGACTGCGCCTGACCGTTCCATAACGAGAACGTGGCGATGGAACCGATGGAGAATCCTCCCCCGGACACCCAGGACAGTGCCCAGACCATGAATGTCGGCAACCAGATCAGACTTGCGATCGTGGTCATGACCGCTGATCCCGTCGCCATGCCCATGTCATGGAACAGTCGGTGCATGGCCTGATGGTTGAGGACGACCCATGTGATCACGGTAATGCCCGCCATCAGTATGAAGCAGGTGAGGAGAATGCCGGTCAGACGCAACGCCTCACGTAGCGCCATGAGTACGGGAGACGGGAGAACCGAGATGTTGTCCAACCTGATGCGCTTGACCAGATTGGTGCGGGGAATCAACGCCCATAGATATCCGATGACGTATATGACACCGGTCTTCAGCAGGATGACGGGCATGGAATCGATGAGGACCATCTGGACGGTCGCCGCCATCCATGCGTGCATAGCCACCCATAACGCCAAACCGGTAAGCAGCCCCGGCCATGAGCTTCCCAGCCGTGATGCCGCGGAACGGATCAGGACGATCAGCAGGATCGTCAATCCCCATGGAATCAGCGTGAGATGAATTGTTTCGAATTCAAGTCCGACGCCCTGAGACAGCAGTATCACCGATTCGGTGAAATTCATGGTGTAGTCGGTAACGCCCTGACCGCCTTCCTCCATGGAGATGATCAGCAGCATCAGGGCGTTGAAGCAGGCCAATGCTATGGCATATAGGGCAAGGGAGAGGGCGGATACGCCCAGTCCCCTGACGAAATCCTTGGGATTCAGCCTCATGCGATATTGTTGGCAGCCAGAATCTCGTGCATGATTTCAGCGGTCTGACCAGGAGTACGGCCAACGCGGATGCCTACGGCTTCCAGTGCTTCCTTCTTCTCCTTCGCAGTGCCCTTGCCTCCGGAAACGATGGCACCGGCATGGCCCATCTGCTTGCCTTCCGGTGCGGTGAAACCGGCGATGTATGCCACCAGCGGTTTGGTCATGTGGTCCTTGGCCCATTCGGCGACTTCCTGTTCGGCGCTGCCGCCGATCTCGCCGATCATCACCACGGCCTTGGTGTTGGGATCGGCATTGAACTCCTGCACGGCTTCCAGAAGGGTGGTGCCTACGATCGGATCTCCACCGGCTCCCAGAGCGGCGGTGAAGCCGACATCGGAGAGTTCGCCCATGAGCTGATAGGTCAGGGTGCCTGACTTGGACACCAGACCGAGCGGTCCGCGCGGCACGATCCCATCCGGAATGATGCCGAGATTCACGCCATGCGGATCATCGCCGGTGCCGAAGGTGGCCAGACCAGGGCAGTTGGGCCCGATGATGCGCACGCCATTTTCTCGGGCAAGAGCCACGAAATAAGCGGTGTCGGCGACGGGAATGCCCTCGGTGATGACTACGATCAGCTCGATGCCGGCCTCAACGGCTTCGACGACCGCCCCCTTGGCGAAACGCGGGGGAACGAACACCACACTGGCCTTGGCACCGGTGGCCTCTCGTGCTTCGGCGCATGTGCCGAACACCGGGATCTCGACCTGTTCTCCGTCCACGGTGAACGGCACCGTGGTTCCCGCCTTGCGCGGATTGACACCACCGACGATGCGGGTTCCGGCGGTCAGCATACGGGCGGTGTGCGTCATGCCCTGATGTCCGGTCATGCCCTGAACGATGACGGGGGCTCCATCTTCGATAAACAGTGTCATCGTGCATCTCCCTTGCTGTTCGCTGCGAGTTCGGCCGCCTTCGATGCGGCCTGTTCCATGGTCTTGGCCACGAGAATATGCGGATTGTTCGCCGTGGCGAGGATCCGCAGGCCCTCCGTGGCCTTGTTGCCGTCGAATCGCACCACGATCGGTCGGATGCTGTTGAGGGAGGAGATGGCTTCAAGAATGCCGTTGGCCACTTCCTCGCATGAGGTGATGCCTCCGTACACGTTGATGAATACGGATTGGACCTTCGGATCCTCCAGAACGATCTCAAGGCTTTCCGCCATGACGGCCGCGGAGGCTCCGCCGCCGATGTCGAGGAAGTTGGCTGGCTTGACCCCACTGCCCTGGCTCTCGCCTGCTCCGGCCACGGCGTCGAGCGAGCTCATGACAAGTCCCGCACCGTTGCCAATGATGCCGACCTGACCGTCGAGATGCACGTAGTGCAGTCCAAGCGCGCGCGCCTGATTCTCCAGAGGGTCGCCGGCGTTCGGATCCACAAAGCGCTTCCATCCGTCATGACGGAACGCCGCATTGTCATCGAGGGAGATCTTGGCGTCCAAAGCGCACAGGGACTTCGATGATTCGTCTTCGGGATCGCCGATCTTCGCCAGCGGGTTGATCTCCACCAGCGTGGCGTCCGTGTCACGGAACGCCTTCCACATGTTCAGCAGGATCTCGGCGGCCTGATCTCCATCGGCATGGTAGAAGCCGATCTGTTCGGCCATGCGCTTTGCCGCAGCGAGATCGAAGTCCTCCAGCGGCTCGATATGCAGGCGCTTGACGGATTCGGGATGCGCCTTGGCGATCTCCTCGACCTCAGTGCCGCCGTTCGCGGTGGCGAGCACATCGTAGTCGCGCGAGGTGCGGTCCACGGAAATCGAGACATAGTATTCGTGGAGGATGTTCTTGGCTTCGGCGACCAGAACGCCGTTGACCTTATGCCCATGAATGGTCATGGGGAACAGCTGCTCCGACAGCAGAATGGCTTCCTCGAGATTGTGGGCGATCTTGACTCCGCCGGCCTGACCGCGATGGCCGATCTTCACCTGGGCTTTGATCACGCAGGGGAAGCCGATCGTTTTCGTCGCTTCGGCCACGTCGTGGGAGTTCTGCGCAAAGATCGCGCGGGGCGTGGGAATGTCAGCCTCTTCGAGCAGCTCTCGCGCTTGGTATTCGTAAAGGTCCATGGGATGACCTCGTATTTCCTTTCGTCTCTGATGAGAGTAACCGGCTTGCCGAAACCGGAATCCCTGTGTTCCCGGAAAACGGTTCCTGTCAGGCGGGCATGGTCAGCAGCGATGATCTCTTGTGCTGGCCGATGGAGGGGGGCGTGGGAATGCCGGTAAGCTCCATGACGAAGCTGAAGCCGGCCACGGTGGCACCATGCTCCTGAATCAGCTTCTCAGCCGCCTGCGCGGTACCGCCGGTGGCGATGAGATCGTCGACGATCAGTACGCGTTCACCGGAGCGAACGGCCTGGTCCTCGATTTCGATCGCGGCCGTACCGTATTCGAGAGAATACTCCATGCGCTTGGTGGGCGGCGGCAGTTTGCCCGCTTTGCGGATAGCCACGAATCCTTTGCCCAGACGCAAAGCGAGTGGAACGCCGATCAGGAAGCCGCGGGATTCGAGTCCGGCCACGACATCGAATTCATCGGGATCCACCGGGAGCGACTCGACCAGTGCGTCGATGAGGATGGACAGTCCCTTGGCATCGGCAAGAACAGGCATGAAATCCCTGAAGTTGATACCTTCCTTCGGGAAGCCGGGAATGGTACGGATAAGGGAGAGCAGATATTCCGCGTTCTCCTCCCCCATGGCTGACAGCTGGTTGACGGTGATGTCGGATGTCATTGTCTTCACCTCTGACGAAATATATGGCCGGCCCCAAAGGGAGCCGGCCACGGTTTGCCATTATGCTGGCGGACCCGTCTTACTTGGCGGGCTCGTCCTTCTTGTCAGTGTCGTCCTTGTCGGATTCCTCGGACTTCACGGTTTCAATGCCATTGTCCTGAGCGTCGGCGGGGTTGACATAGTCGGCGTCAGCGATCCCGTCGGAGTTCTTTGCGGCATCCGAATCGGCTTCTTCGGCCTTCTCCTTCTGCTCGCGTTCGTACTCCTCGTCGGATACGTAGTTCGGCACGACCGGAGGCTCGGTGACCGCCTGAATACGCCAGCGGCTCAGAGTGCCCTCGGAGTTGATGACGATCTGGTCGGCATCGAGATCGACCTCCTCGACAACGCCGATCAGACCGGAGTACGTGGCAACCGGATCGCCCTTCTTCAGGTTCGTGCGGAAGTTCTGCACTTCGCCCTGCTTCTTCTTGGACTGGCGGGACTGGTACCACATCATGCCGGCGATGACGACGATGATGGCGATGAGCATCATGGTGTTTGAATTACCACCCATAATGTTTTGATCTCCTTTGCAGGCTAGTCGTGATGCTCCCGAACGCTTGAAAACCCTCGGGAACCAACCCATTCAGGCTAAAACAGCACGTTGACATCATCCGGCGGGGTGATTCCCAGATGCTCCCATGCCCGCGAAGTGGCCACGCGGCCCTTGGGGGTACGCACCAGGAAGCCCTCTCGGACGAGATACGGTTCGCAGACGGTTTCCACGGTTTCCGATTCCTCACCCACCATGGCCGCAAGATTGTTCAGTCCCACGGGTCCTCCGTTGAAGCTGCCGCAGATGGCCTTGAGCACGGCGATGTCCAGACGGTCCAAGCCCTCCACATCGATCTGATACAGATCCAGGGCGTCGCGAACGGCTGACGCATCCACATGGTCAAGATCGTGGACAACGGCCCAGTCCCTGACGCGTCGCAATAGACGGTTGGCGATTCGCGGCGTTCCGCGGGATCGGCGGGCCAGCTGCTCGGCCGCGTCCTCGTCGATGCTGACGCCCAGCACGGTCGCCGAGCGCAGGATCAGCTTACGCATCTCATCACGCGGATAGAAGTCGAGATGTGCGGTGAAACCGAAACGGGCCCGCAATGGCGACGGCAGCATGCCTTCGCGGGTGGTGGCTCCCACCACGGTGAATCTCGGCAGGGTCAGCGGAATGGACGATGCGCCGGGTCCCTTGCCCACCACGACGTCCACGCGAAAATCCTCCATGGCGATGTACAGCAGCTCCTCGGCGGCCCGCGGCAGACGATGGATCTCGTCGATGAACAACACTTCACCCTCCTCCAGGGAGGACAGGATGGATGCGAGATCGCCGGCGTGCTGGATGGCCGGTCCGGAGGTGATGCGGATAGGCGAGTCAAGTTCGTTGGCCACGATCATGGCCAACGTGGTCTTGCCTAGGCCGGGAGGGCCGGCAAGCAGAATATGGTCCGGGGCCACTCCTCGCTTCATGGCCGCGTTGAGGAACAGTTTCATCTGCGCCTTGAGTCGGGGTTGTCCGATGAACTCGTCGAGTCCGGAAGGCCGAAGCTCCTCGTCGCTGACCTGATCGGCACCCATCGGCGTGGCCGAGACCATGCGCAGGGATTCCTCCCGGGCGCCGGCGTTGACCTGCATATCGTCGTCGTTCGTCATGACGTTTGATCACCTTCCCCTGTCCATGGATGCCAATGTGGTCTTGAGCAGCTGCGGTACGTCCTGTGACGTGACAGGCCCCTCGTGATGCTCGCTTTGCAGCACCTGACGGACGGCCTGCGCCGCGTCGCGCTGTTGCCAGCCCAGCGAGACTAGGGCTTCCACGACCTGCTCGGTACCTGAATCCTTTGGTTCCTCCACAGCCTGAGTCCCGTCTTCGAGCTCACTGAGATTGATCGAGCCTTTCAGCTCGAGAATGATCTTCTGCGCCCCCTTCTTTCCAAGGCCGGGGGCTTTGGAAAGGGCGGCGGCATCACCGTTGGCGACGGCGCTCATCAGCTGTGTCGGCCCGAGCGTGGATACCAGGGACAATGCGACCTTAGGACCTATGCCGCTGACCTTCTGCAGACTGAGGAACAGATCCTTGGCCATTTTCGACAGAAAGCCGTATAGTGCGATGGCGTCCTGCGAGACGGCAAGACGGGTGAAGACAGTCGTCTTCTGCCCGATGTGCATGGCGGCCAGATCACTGCTCGGCATACGGACCTCATAGCCCACTCCCCCCACTTCGATGATTGCCGCGTCTTTGGTGACCGCCGCAATCGTGCCATTCAGGCTTGCGATCATCGACTACCTCATTTCCCCGACGAACTATTTCGAACATCTGTTCGGTATTGTAGCGGATCGGACGGTCATATGCCCACTTCCGCACGCCGGGGTGACCGGCGTGCGGGTAGTTACATGCCTCGATGCAGCATTTTGCCGCGATTCGCTTTGCGTGTCGCTTCGGCCCATTGCCGTTGGGCCGGGGTGAGATGCTGTTCCCGTTCGCCGCCCTGCAGGGCTCCCGATGGACGCAACGCGTGGCATATGGCCAGTGCGAGGGCATCTGCGGCATCGGCCGGAGTTGGCATGGTATTGAGATTGAGAATGCGCGTGACCATGCGCTCGACTTGGATCTTCTGCGCCTGACCGTTTCCGGTGATGGCCAGCTTCGCCTCGGTCGGAGTATGCAATGCCACGGGTATGCCGCGTTGCGCTGCGGCGAGCATGGCCACGCCGGCGGCCTGGGCGGTGCCGAGCACGGTGTTGCGATTGGCTTGGGCGAACACGCGCTCGATCGACACCGCATCGGGGATGAACTCATCGAGCTTGGCGCACAAACCCTTGTATATTTTGAGCAGGCGCAGGTCCTGCGATTCGTGCGGATCGGAGCGGACGACATCGACGTGAATAAAGGAAAGCCGGCGGTAAGCGCCGGCTTCCACAACGCCGACTCCGCACCTGGTGAGTCCGGGGTCGACTCCAAGAATGATCATGCAATGAACTCCTTGGCTGTTCGCTGGAACGGAGGACTACTCCTCGTCCAGCTGGGCCATGATCTCGTCGGTGGCCTTCCACGTGCTGTAGATGTTCTGCACGTCGTCGAGGTCGTCGAGAGCGTCGATCAGCTTGGAGACCTTGCGAGCACCGTCGAGATCGAGTTCGATCTCGTTCTGGGCGACCATGGCGAGTTCGGCGGAGTCGTAATCGATACCGGCGTCCTGCAGGGCCTTGCGGACGGTGATCAGATCGCTCGGGCCGGTGGTGACGGTGAATACGTCGCCATCATCGGTCACGTCCTCGGCACCGGCCTCGGCTGCGATCTCGAACAGGTTGTCGAAGTCCACGCCCTCGGAGGGAACCTCGATGACGCCCTTGCGCTCGAAGTTGAAGCTCACGGAGCCATTCTCAGCCAGAGAGCCGCCGTTCTTGGACAGGGTGGAACGCACGTCGGCGGCCGCACGGTTGCGGTTGTCGGTCAGGCATTCGATGATCAGGCCAACGCCACCGGGAGCGTAGCCTTCGTAGACGATGTCCTCGTAGTTGGCGCCGCCGGCTTCCTCACCGGAGCCACGCTTGACGGCACGCTTGATGTTGTCGGCAGGCATGGAGTTCTTCTTGGCCTTGACGATGGCATCGTACAGAGCCGGGTTGCCGTTCGGGTCACCGCCGCCCTGACGGGCCGCGATCTCGATGTTCTTGATGAGCTTGGCGAAGAGCTTGCCACGCTTGGCGTCGATTGCCGCCTTCTTGTGCTTCGTAGTCGCCCACTTGGAATGTCCTGACATGACTCTCCTAAGGATTATGGATGGTTAAACAGTGCGATTTTATGGTGGTATATCGACAATACCGGTCCGCAGGACGGGCACCCATCCTGCGGACCAGTATTGTCAGACGCCGGAGCGGACCGGCGGGAACCTGACGGAATCAGGCTTCAGTAGCGGCGGTGAAGTCGTCGGCGGAATTGACCTGCACGCGCTTGGCGATCACCTTGAGGATCGACTCCTTGGCCTGATCCACCGGCACGCCATTGAGCTGGCTGCCGTCACGGAAACGGAAGCTCACGGCGTTCTTGTTCATGTCGTCCTCGCCCACGATGAGCGTGAACGGCACCTTGGACTTGGACGCGTTGCGGATCTTCTTGCCGAAACGATCGTCGGAGGAGTCGATCTCGCAGCGCACCATGTTGTCCTCCAGCTCGTGGATGAACTTCTCCAGATGCGGGGCGAACTCGTCGGCCACCGGGATGCCGGTCACCTGCACGGGGGCGAGCCATGCCGGGAACGCGCCGGCATAGTGCTCGAGCAGGATGGCGAAGAAGCGCTCGATGGAGCCGAACAGTGCGCGGTGGATCATCACCGGGCGCTGGTGCGTGCCGTCCTTCGCGATGTATTCGAGCTTGAAGCGCTCGGGCAGGTTGAAGTCCAGCTGGATCGTGGAGACCTGCCAGGTGCGGCCGATGGCGTCACGTGCCTGCACGGAGATCTTCGGGCCGTAGAAGGCGGCGCCGCCCGGATCGGCCACGAGTTCGAGACCGGACTCCTTGGCGACCTCGGCCAGCGTGCTGGTGGCCTCCTCCCAGATCTCATCCGAGCCGACGAACTTGTGCTCGTCCTTGGTGGACAGCTCCAGATAGAAGTCGTTGAGACCGAAGTCCTTGAGCAGACCGAGCACGAAGTTCAGCAGGCTCTTGAGCTCGTCCTTCATCTGCTCGCGGGTGCAGTAGATGTGGGAGTCGTCCTGCGTCAGACCGCGCACTCGGGTCAGGCCGTGCACCTCACCGGACTTCTCGTAACGGTAGACCGTGCCGAACTCGAACAGGCGCAGCGGCAGCTCCTTGTAGCTGCGCTGGCGGGACTTGAAGATCAGGTTGTGCATCGGGCAGTTCATCGGCTTGAGGTAGTAGTCGAAGCCCTGCTTGGTGATGTTGCCGTTCTCGTCGCGCTCCTCGTCGAGGCGCATCGGCGGGTACATGCCGTCCTTGTACCACTGCAGGTGGCCGGAGGTCTCGTACAGGCCGCCCTTGGTGATGTGCGGGGTCTGCACGAAGCTGTAGTGGTGCTTACGGTGCTGCTCGCGCGAGTAGTCCTCCATGGCGTTGATGATCGCGGCGCCCTTGGGATGGAACACGGCCAGACCCGGTCCGATCTCATCGGGGAAGGAGAACAGATCCATTTCCTGACCGAGCTTGCGGTGATCGCGCTTGGCGGCCTCCTCCAGCTTGGTCTGGTATTCCTTCAGATCCTCCTTGGTGAAGAACGCCACGCCGTAGATGCGCTGCAGCATCGGGTTCTTCTCGCTGCCACGCCAGTAGGCGGCCGCGCTACGCTCCAGCTTGAACGCCTTGATGAAACGGGTGTTGGGCAGGTGGGGTCCACGGCACAGGTCCTTCCAGACCACATTGCCGTCATGATCCACGTTGTCGTAGAAGCTCAGCTCGGATTCGCTCACCTCGGTGGCGGCCTCCGGGTCAAGATGCGCTTCCTTGTCCTTGATCAGCTCGATCTTGTACGGCTGGTCCTTCTCCTCTTCGAGGGCCTCCTCCTCGGTGACGGCGCGACGGCGGAAGGTCTGGCCGGACTTGATGATGCGCTGCATGCGCTTTTCGATGTCCTTGAGATCCGCCGGGGTGAACGGTTCGTCCACATCGAAGTCGTAGTAGAAGCCGTTCTTGATCACCGGGCCGATGCCGAGCTTGGCTTCTGGGCGGATCTGCTGCACGGCCTGGGCCATCACGTGGGTGGCGGAGTGGCGCATGATCGCCAGACCGTCCTCGCTGTCCAGAGCGACGGGTTCGACCTTGTCGCCGTCATGCAGCGGCGTGTACAGATCGCGCAGTTCGCCGTTCAGACGCACGGCGATGATGTTCTTGTCGTCGGCGAACAGTTCGACGCCGGTGGTGGTTGCTTCCACCTCCTTCGCCTCGTCGTCGACCGTGATGGAGATGGTAGCTTGCGCCATGGTATGTCCTTTGCTATCGGGGGTCCGCGTTACTAATGTGCAGGCCTGGACTGAACTTGACGATGCAACTGTATGTGTCGTCGGCGACAATCGCCACGCGCCGTGTGAGCGCGCGCAGACGTTGGGAATCCATTCAAAGCTGCCTATGAATGTATGCGGCCATATTGCCTCGTGACAACACCACGCACCCTAGTGTGAGCAACGTCACACACGTCATCGTTGATGCGCCGGCGAACATGATCGTCTCCCCCCGGTGACGGCAAACCGCGGTGCGTCCAGAGAACCATCAATATCGCCCATGCCAGGCCGATGCCATACCCCAGCAGCGCGACCGCCATGCTCGAGAGCACGAAAATCAGTGCGGTGGGATTCCTGCCGGCCCCCACGCTGCGATACAACGCGAACTCATGCCTGCGGAACACCATCGGCAGAAACAGCAGCAGGAACGTCACCACGCCACCCGCGACCCACAGTAGCCGCGTGGAACGTCCCATATACCGATCCAGCAGCCGGTCCCCATCGACCTGCGCCATCGATGTGACCGATATGGTCGTAGCCTGTCCATCCAACGCCGATGTCAGCCAGCCGACCGCATGCTCGTCATCGGACATCGCCCCGGGAACGAACTCCACATAGCAGTCAGTGAGATTGCCCTGCGGTGCCGCATACGCCCACAATCGTGGAGTGTCGGCGAACCCGCGATCGGCATCCACCACGTGAGCCACGCCGGTCTGCACGGCACCGTCATCAAGCCTCACCTGCACGTTGTCCCCATCGGTGATGCCGATCCCTGTGGCGGTTTGTCGATCGATGAAGAAGCCATCATCGTAATCGGACGCATTGTTCACCGACAGGATACGGGTGATGTCGCCGACCACGGGAACGTACGAGAAACGCTGTCCCGGAGCCTTGATGATCATCGCCGCATGGGAACCGAAAAACCCGGCTGAGGCGCGAACCGATGGATTCGTGTTCAACGACGCGCACAACGCGGCGCTGATCCGGCCAGTACCATCGTCCCCTGCAGCATGCGCATGATATACATTCAGCCCGGCCACCACCGCCTCATCATACTCGGACAAGATCTCGGATCGGGACGTCGCGTCCAGCAGTGTGCACGCTCCCGTGGCCACGGCTATCGTCACCACCAGCAGCAGAGTCATCAGCCGTTGCGATGCCAACGTACGCCCCGTCTGACGCAACACTACACGGAACGACCACTCAACATCATGTTGTTCTGTAATACTTTTGCCCGCCTGACTTCGACCGTGCCTCCGACGCTCTCCGCCTCTCCCGCTACGCATCGCGCATCCTCTCGCCGAAGCCATGCGACGTGCCGTCATCGCCCTTGACGGAATGCACGCTACCGTCTTCCAGACGTACGATGCGCTCGCAGTATGAGGCGACATAATCGTCATGCGTCACGATCACCATCGTCGTGCCGAAATCACGTGTCTTGGCGATCGCGTTCATCACCAACGTGGTGGTCGTATGATCCAACTGTCCCGTCGACTCGTCAGCCAGCACCACGGGTGGATGGCATGCGAGAGCGCGGGCGATTTGCACACGTTGCTACTGACCACCCGACAACGTGTTGACCTGTTGATCAGTGCGGCCGTCCAAAACAACGGACGATTGTCTCTTTCCTATTGTTTTCATTGTCGTTTGCCCGTATTCGAAGGTCACCGCCTCATCGTTGCTCCACCAGTTTTCCCTGAGCGATCAGACCCTTGCGCTCCTGTTCCGTAAGCTGATCCATCGGCTTGGCCTCCTTGCCGAATGATCTGAGTGTTGCGGTCTGATACATCATGCAATTGCCGAGTGCTTCCTGCTTATCCGCTGGAAGCACGTTCATATGCGAGTCAATGGTATTCTGCATCTTTTCCTCGCTTGTATCTGGATCGTATGCCGCATCGAATTCATTCCTGAGGGACGGCATCACCTCAATGGCGCAGACGATACTGTCTTCATACTGCTTGGCAAACAGGGCGCATATGGAATGCAGGAGATACAACACGCATGTGATCAGAAGCAATCAGATAACAAAAAACCGCTCCGGAGAGCGGTGATCTGGAGCGGACAACGGGACTCGAACCCGCGGTCTCGACCTTGGCAAGGTCGCGCTTTACCAACTAAGCTATGTCCGCAAAAGTGACCGAATGGCCATTCGTGGGCGATACAAGATTCGAACTTGTGACCCCTTCCGTGTCAGGGAAGTGCGCTACCTCTGCGCCAACCGCCCGGTTGTGTCAGAACCAGCCGATCGCTCGACCGATTCGAGAGCGGACAACGGGACTCGAACCCGCGGTCTCGACCTTGGCAAGGTCGCGCTTTACCAACTAAGCTATGTCCGCATAGTACTGTTGCCAGTACCGGTGGGTGATGTAGGAATCGAACCTACGACCCCTTCCGTGTGAAGGAAGTGCGCTAGCCGCTGCGCCAATCACCCAAACTGAACCTCTTCAATTAGTCAAATCGGCTAGGCCGATCTGGTGGGCGATACAAGATTCGAACTTGTGACCCCTTCCGTGTCAGGGAAGTGCGCTACCTCTGCGCCAACCGCCCGGTTGTGTTCATTCGGAAGAGTATATCTTCCTCATGAGAGGTGGGTACGAGAGTCGAACTCGTCTATACGGCTTTGCAGGCCGCTGCCTAACCGCTTGGCTAACCCACCACATGCGGTCCAACTGTGGGACTCGAGCGGACAACGGGACTCGAACCCGCGGTCTCGACCTTGGCAAGGTCGCGCTTTACCAACTAAGCTATGTCCGCATGTGTTTTCAACCCCGACCTGACTGGCCGGTGCCGTAAGCACGAGTAATTAATATAGCGATCACCTGAAGATCATGCAAACTCGGCGTGTCGCCAATCTGTATAGGTCGTGAGTTCGGGTGTCTCCCCCGTTCTCGCTGGGCATACTCAACCGTTGAAAACACAAGGCTGCGATAGGGTGGAGATATGAGTGAGAGTATGAGCAAACGACGGTTTATGATCGCCGCGTTCGGAGGATGGAACGATGCCTGTCAGGCAGCCACCGATACGGTGCGCCATTTGCTGGACGTCTACGAATCCAGAGAGATCGGACACATCTGCTGCGATTCCTATTATGATTACCAGTCCTCCCGGCCGATGATGTGCAATGTGCAAGGACGCAAACGCATCGTCTGGCCGGAAACCACGTTCTATGAGGTCACCATCGACGAACACACCACCGTATACGTCGAGATGGGTCCCGAACCGAATTTCCACTGGTCAGACTACTGCCAGCGGTCATTGCGCTTCGCCGATGAATGCGAAGTGACCGACATCATCACGCTCGGGGCCATGTTCGCCGACTGCGCGCATACACGAGCCCTGCCTGTCAGCCATTCCGACGGCGACGATGACGACCCTGAGAACGACTCCTACTGCGGTCCCGTGGGCATTCCCACCGTACTGAACTATGCGGCTGCCGAAGACGGCTTCGAAGCCCGTTCCCTATGGGTTTCCATCCCCCAGTATCTCGGCGGCGACGACTGCCCGGCAGGCACCATGCGTCTGCTGGAGGAACTTGGCTCGATCATCGGCGTGGGATTCGACGAAACCGACCTTGCCGACCGTGCCGAAAAATGGCGTCGAAAGGCCGATATGCTCATCCGCTGCAACGACGACCTGAGTGACTACGTGCATCATCTCGAACGCATGATGGACGAGAGCGGCGAACAGGATGTTCCCACTCCCCACGCCAAGCAGCTCGTTGAGGAGACCGAGGAGTTCCTTCGCTCGTTTGACCATCCTGCGGCACCAGAGGAATGATCGACACGTGGCACAGTCGAAGTCTGTCCGCGCAATAGAACGAAAAGCAATATAGGGTGATCGGTTCCAGACGAACCGATCACCCTATATTGCTTTATACGATTTGCTTTGCGTTATCGCTACTGGCGCTGCTGACCCGTAACGAACCGCGGTCAGGCCGCGGCGGCGACGGACGGATCAATCGCCGGCAGCACGCCGGTGATGAGCAGGATCGCCACCACGACGGCAAGACCGATACGGTAGATGGCGAACGCCTTGTACGAGAACGTGGACACGAACTTCAGGAAGCCGATGATCACGATATAGCCGACGAAGAACGACACGAACGTGGCCGCAATGGTCGGACCCCAACCCGGGAACGCGCCGATGGCCGCACACGCTTTGGCGGCAGCCTGGCCGCCTGCGGAGCAGGCGCTTACATCCTTCACCGCGGACACAGTCTCGAGAATACCCGCACCGAACACGGCGGGAATGGCCATCAGGAACGCCACGCGTACGGCAGCCTCACGGGTGTACCCCAACGCGCGACCGAAGGTGATGGTACCACCCGAACGGGAGACGCCAGGAATCAGGGCGAGCATCTGACCGATACCAAAGATGATGGCATCCTTGACCGTCATACGCTCCATGGTCTTGATCTGCTTGGAACGCGCATCAAACACCCACAACAGCACGCCGAAGACAATAAGCACCGTCACCGTGATCCACAGGTTACGGAACGTGGTCTCGATCACATCCTTGAGCAGCAAGCCGGCAATAAGAATCGGCATGGTACCGATGATGATGTACCAGCCCATCTTGGTGTCCTCGTTATGGGCACCAAGACGACTCTTCCAGTCCTTGCCCTCCTTGCCGAACAGAGAACCGAACCAGGCTCCAAGAATACGAATGATGTCACGACGGAAATACAGCAGAACGGCCAGCTCGGTACCGATCTGAATAATGGCAGTGAACGCGGCTCCCGGATCCGAACCGATCATCAGATCACCGACGATACGAATATGTGCACTGGAAGATACAGGCAGATACTCAGTCAACGCCTGCACCAGACCGAGGACGATGGCTTGGAAGAAATTCATATACCCCTCGTTGTCCCTTACGTCTTTTCGATTGGTTTATCTACGATACGTTGCAACACAATAGCCGCACCCCTCTAAGAAACGATGAAGAAAGGGGTGTCCGCTCACGGAATGGACACGAGCCGGTCGCGTGCCTATACGGGTATGCGACCGGGGTGGCGGCCGCACGATCGCGGCCCTAATATGGGCGGTGTTTTCAGCAAGGAGGAATGTGATGTCCAAGTACCGCAAGAGCCGCGTCATGGCCCCGGAAGGATTCTTCGAATGCGAAGGACGAGGCCTGCAATGGCTCGGAGAGGCGCAAAGCAAAGGCGGCCCCCGCGTAGTGGACGTATACGAATGGGGCAAGGACCACCTCGACATCGAACGCGTGGCCGCCGCCTCCCCCACCGCCGACGCGGCATACGCATTCGGTGCTGCGCTCGCCCGCATGCACGATACCGGCGCCCCCTACTTCGGCTCAGCTCCCGAAGGATATAAGGGAACCTGCTACTTCGGCCCCCTACAGGACCCAGTCCCCATGGACACCGGAGAATGGGACGACCCCGCCACCTACTTCGCCGAAGGACGACTGCTGCCGATGGTTCGCATGGGCATTGAACGCCGCGAACTCGACCAGTACGACTATGAAATGGCCCAGGAAGTGGTGGACGCACTACCAGAACTGCTGGGCGGAGCAGCCAAGGACAAACCCGCACGCATCCACGGCGATCTCTGGAGCGGCAACGTCATGTGGACCAAAAACAGCGACGGCCATACCGAAGCGGTACTGATCGACCCGGCCGCACACGGAGGCCATCGCGAAGAAGACCTGGCGATGTTGCACCTATTCGGCATGTCATACCTCGGCCAGATCATGGACGGCTACCAGTCGGTGCACCCGCTCAAAGCCGGATACGAACAACGCACCACACTCTGGCAGCTCTACCCCATTGCAGGCCACTGCGTGTTCTTCGGCGGCGGATACGTCAGCGAATTCCGTTCGATGTGCCGTTCACTACTTCGCTAAACCACCGATCCGCAGAGCAGCAGAACGGAAACACAGCGACAAACAACAACGGGCCCCGATCCAATGACGACATATGAGTCACAGACAGCGACTCAGAACATGTCCCGGAAAGAGGCCCGTTCACTACCGCGCACATCAGCCCGCCAATGGCACACAATCCAATGGGAACCAATCACGCGGTCACAGAAACACCAATATCAGCTCAACGCATCTCTGAGC
The DNA here is from genome assembly GCF_002259645.1 of Bifidobacterium tissieri. Lineage (GTDB taxonomy): Bacteria > Actinomycetota > Actinomycetes > Actinomycetales > Bifidobacteriaceae > Galliscardovia > Galliscardovia tissieri. The sequence goes on along the minus strand of NZ_MWWV01000012.1, from coordinate 48,580 downwards.
TTGGAGAAGAACCCGCCCTTCTTACCAGAACCACCTGCCGGACGAGGCTTCGACTGCTGGGTGACATGCTGAGCGTCACCATCATGCGACTCAGCGAACTCCTCCATCAGCTTGCGCTCCTTATCGCTCAGCTTGGTGGGAATCAGCACCATGATGTGAGCGATGATATCGCCGCGCTCGCCCTTGGAACGCAGACGAGTCACACCCAGTCCATCCAACGTGACGACATCCTCCTGCTGACTGCCTGCCGGGATCTCAATGGTCCGAGGTCCGTCGAAGGTATCGATCTCAAGGCTGTGGCCAAGCACGGCCCAGCTCATCGGCACTTCGATCCAGCAATGGAGATCATCGCCGTCACGCACAAACGTCTTATCCGGGGCGATGCGCACGTCGATATACAGATCGCCAGCAGCACCTCCGCACTCGCCCACCTCGCCCTGCGAGGCCAGACGGAGACGAGTGTCATCGGAAATGCCGGCGGGAACAGACACACCAACGTTACGCTTGGAACGGATACGACCATGTCCCATACACGACGGACACGGATTCTGGATAATCGTGCCATGGCCCTCACAGCGCTCGCAAGGAGCCGATGTCATCATCTGCCCCAGCATGGTGCGCACCACCTTCTGCGCGAAACCGCGACCCTGGCAATCAGGACAGGTGACCGGCTGCTCACCCTTGACAGTGCCGCTTCCCTGACAATCAGGGCACAACGACATCGTGCGGATATCCACGTGGGCAGTGCCGCCGAACACGGCCGTCTTCAGATCGATGGTCACGTTGGCCAGGGAGTCCCGTCCGGGCTGCGTTCGCGGAACCGGTCCCTGCGAACCCCCACCGAAGCTCTGCCCGAAGAACTGACCGAAGATGTCGCCCATGTCGAATCCGGCTGCTCCTCCGAAACCGCCGGCGTTCGGATTGTTCGGATCGACGCCCTGATCGTACATTCGGCGCTTGTCCGGGTCGGAGAGCACCTCGTATGCGGAGTTGACCTCTTTGAACTTATCCTCGAATTCGGGGCCCGCGATGTCGGGATGGTACTTGCGGCTCATCTTGCGATAGGCCTTCTTGATTTCATCCTCGCTGGCGTTGCGATCCACGCCCAGCACTTCGTAATAATCGGCCACTTCCTGATCTTTCCTGTCGTCGGTTGTGATTGTCGTTTATGGTTTCGCTGTCGAATATTGTGCCACAAGGTGTGGCGGAGCATTAGTCGGTATCGTCGTCCGAGTCGGTCTTCCCCTCCTCGTTCCTCATGAATTCGGTCAGGTACTTTGCTACAGCCCGGACTGCGGGGATCGTGCTCGCGTAGTCCATATGCGTGGGGCCGATCGAACCGACGAACGCCACTGGTTCGACCGATGAGCCATTCGTCGAACCGTCTTCGGCATCGGTCGTGCCGGCGGTGGATTGCCCGTATCCGGATGTGATCACCGAGGCGTGCATAAGTCCTGGCGTGTGGGTCTCAGATCCGATGGCTATACCTACGCCGTGGAGTTGCGAGACCTCGGTCAGTGCTGTCATCAGTCGCATCAGAACGGCCTGTTCCTCAAGTGCGTCGAACAGGGAGGCCAATGACGCCATGTCGGAGGCTGATTGGTGGGCAAGTTGCGAGGTACCCGCCATATACAGATTGCTGGCCTGTTCCTGCGTGGCAAGCTCATCGAGCACTCGTGCGGTGGCTTCCAGAAAGGCGCGTATGGATGGATCGGGATCGTCCTGAGCGAAGAGCCGGACGTCGTCACCGGCGCGTCGCAGGGATTCGCCCTGGCATACGGTGTTGATACGGGAGACAAGCTGATTGAGTACGTCGTCCGAAGGCCGCCCGGCGGAGACGATCGTACGCTGCTCTACCCGTCCGGTATCGGTGATGACGACGACAAGCACGGTGACCGTGGATACGGGAACCATTTCGATGTGGCGCAATGCCGATCGCGCCAGTGACGGGCTTGCGACCACGGCGACCTGACCGGTGATCTGCGCGAGAAGGCGCGCCGAACGTCGGAGCGTGTCGTCAAGATTCACCGATCCGGAGAGGAACGTGCGTATGCCGCGCTTCTGTGCCTTGGACAGCGGCACGACGGTGGCGAGCTTGTCGACGAAGTACCGGTATCCCTTTTCAGTGGGGATCCTTCCTGCCGATGTGTGAGGCTGCACCAGATATCCCTCGTCCTCCAGCGCGGCCATATCATTGCGCACGGTGGCCGAGCTGACACCCAGTTTGTGTCCGCGTGTCAAGGCCGCCGAACCTACCGGTTCCTGTGTGCGAATATAGTCCTCTATCACGGCACGGAGAACCAACATGCGTCGTTCGTTGGCCATGGAACCTCCTTTGAAAATCGCCGTACTGTACCTTTTTAGCACTCGATGATGGCGACTGCTAGCTGATGGCGAAAAGCGAACTTTTGCACGGTCTTAATCAAACAAAAAAGAACATGCATGAACATTTAGTTCACAACTCACGTGGGGAAATGCTGGAGGAAGTCTCCATACTGGGTTAGCATAAAAGGGCAAATGAAGCCAATGCGCACGTTCTACTCGTCCGTGCATGCACGGCGCCCAGAACGGGCACGCTGGTTCCATCCGATTGGAAGGAAAGTTGATCCATGACCGAATTCAAGGAGACCGAACTGGACGAGCGCGCCATCAAGATGGCCAAGGTCCTTTCGGCTGATGCGGTCGAGAACGCCGGAAGCGGCCACCCCGGTTCCCCCGTCTCGCTGGCACCTATCGCCTACACCCTTTACCAGCACTTCATCAAGCATGATCCGAACGATCCCAAGTGGGAGGGTCGCGATCGCTTCATCCTTTCCGGTGGACACGCCTCGCTCACCCAGTACGTCCAGCTCTACTTCTCCGGCTACGGACTGACGCTGGATGATCTCAAGCACTTCCGTGGCGGTGCCGACACCCGCACCCCGGGCCACCCCGAGTACGGCCTGACTCCGGGCATCGAAATGACCACCGGCCCGCTGGGTCAGGGTCTGGCCTCCGCCATCGGTTTCGCCTACGGCCAGCGCTTCCAGCGTGGTCTGCTCGACCCCGAAGCCCCCGCCGGCGAATCCCCGTTCGACCACAAGATCTGGGTCATCTGCGGTGAAGGCGACATCGAGGAGGGCATCTCCGGCGAGGCTGCCTCCCTGGCCGCCAACCAGCAGCTCGGCGACATCACCGTGATCTTCGATGCCAACCGCATCCAGATCGAAGGCGACACCAACCTAGTGCTTGCCGAGGATGTGCTCAAGCGTTACCAGGCCTACGGCTGGTACACCGACGAGTTCAGCTTCATTCAGCCCGATGGCTCCTACAAGGAGGACGTCGAGGGTCTTGCCGATGTCATCGCCAAGGCTCAGGCCGCCGCTCCGAACCAGCCGAAGATCATCAAGGTCGACACCCTGATCGCATGGCCGACCCCGGGCAAGACCAACGATCCGTCCTCCCACGGCTCCAAGCTGGGTGCCGAGGCCGTTGCCGGCCTCAAGGAACTGCTCGGCTACGATCCCGAGAAGAGCTTCCAGGTGGACGAAGAGGCCCTGGCTCACGCCCGCAAGGTTGCTGAGCGCGGTCTGGCCGCCCACGCCGAGTGGGACAAGAAGTACGACGAGTGGCGCAAGGCCAACCCGGACAAGGCCGCCCTGTTCGACCGCATCAAGGCCGGCGAGCTGCCCGAGGGCTTCGACAAGGCCATCGACGATCTCGAGGCCACCTTCGAGGTCGGTAAGAAGGTCGCCACCCGTGGTGCCTCCGGCTCCGTGCTGAACGCCATGGCCGCCGTCATGCCGGAACTCTGGGGCGGCTCCGCCGACCTCGGTGGCTCCAACAAGACCGACCTCAAGGGTGCCGCCACCTTCGCTCCTGAAGAGTGCGCCACCAAGCAGTGGCCGGTGTGCAACCCGTACGGCCGTCAGCTGCACTTCGGCGTGCGCGAGTTCTCCATGGGTGCCATCACCAACGGCATCCTGCTGGGCTCCTACACCCGTCCGTTCGGCGGCACGTTCTTCATGTTCTCCGATTACGAGCGTCCGGCCGTGCGCCTTGCCGCTCTGATGGAGATCCCGAACCTGTACGTGTGGACCCACGATTCCGTCGCCGTCGGCGAGGATGGCCCGACCCACCAGCCGATCGAGCATCTGGCCGCATTCCGTGCTATCCCGCAGCTCGAGGTCGTTCGTCCGGCCGACGCCTACGAGACCGCCGAAGCCTACCGTGCCTTCTTCGAGAAGAAGAACACGCTGCCGACAGCCATGGTCCTGACCCGTCAGGGTGTCCCGGTGCTCGCCGAGACCGCTGCCAAGGCCAAGGAAGGCGTGAAGAAGGGCGCCTACGTGCTCGTCGATACCGAGGGCACTCCGGACGTCATCCTCATGGCCACCGGTTCCGAGGTCCAGTGGGCTGTCGAAGCCGCCAAGACCCTGGCCGGCGAAGGCGTGAAGGCCCGCGTGGTCTCCGCTCCGTCGCTCGAGTGGTTCGAGGAGCAGGACGCCGAGTACAAGGAAGCCGTGCTTCCGGCTGCCGTGAAGGCCCGCGTGTCCGTCGAGGCCGGCGTTGCCATGCCGTGGTACAAGTACCTCGGTTCCTACGGCAAGGCCGTGTCCATCGAGCAGTTCGGCCTGCAGGGTGACGGCGCTCAGAACATGATCGACCTCGGCATCACCGCCGAGCACGTGGTCGAGGCCGCCAAGGCTTCCATCGCCGAGGCCAACGCCTGATCGATCTCCGGTAACCCGGTACAAGTTTTTTCGGCTCCCCTCTTTTCCGATCACGGGGAGCCGGAATGAAAGAAACAAGGAGAAAACATATGACTGCTGCAACTCAGCGCACGTCCGACAACGGCGTTTCCATCTGGCTGGACGACCTGTCCCGCACCCGCATCGAGTCGGGCAACCTGCAGGAGCTCATCGCCGACAAGAACGTCGTCGGTGTGACCACCAACCCCTCCATCTTCCAGAAGGCCCTGAGCCAGGTCGGCCCGTACGACGCCCAGCTCAAGGAGCTCGGCAAGGTTGATGTCGAGACCGCCATCCGCGAGCTCACCACCACCGATGTGCGCAACGCCACCGACATCTTCCGCGAGATCGCCGAGAAGACCGACTTCGTCGACGGCCGCGTCTCCATCGAGGTGGACCCCCGCCTTGCCCACGAGACCGAGGCTACTGAGAAGCAGGCCGTGGAGCTGTGGGAGAAGGTCAACCGTCCGAACGCCATGATCAAGATCCCGGCCACCCTGGAAGGCCTGCCGGCCATCACCGCCACCCTGGCCAAGGGCATCTCCGTGAACGTCACCCTGATCTTCTCGCTCGAGCGCTACGAGCAGGTCATCGACGCCTTCATCGAGGGCATCGCCCAGGCTGACGCCAACGGCCACCCGCTGGAGCACATCGGCTCCGTCGCCTCCTTCTTCGTCTCCCGTGTGGACACCGCTGTGGACAAGAAGCTCGAGGAGATCGGCACCGATGAGGCCAAGGCTCTCGAAGGCAAGGCCGCCATCGCCAACGCTCGTCTTGCCTACGAGCTGTTCGAGAAGAAGTTCGCCGAGGATCCGCGTTGGGCCGCTCTCGAAGCCAAGGGTGCCAAGAAGCAGCGTCCGCTGTTCGCTTCCACCGGCACCAAGAACCCGGCCTACTCCGACTGCGTGTACGTGGACGAGCTCGTCGCCCCGCACATCGTGAACACCATGCCGGAGAAGACCCTGAACGCCCTCGCCGACCACGGTAACGGCGCCCCGACCATCAAGGGCACCTACGAGGAGAGCCACGCCATCATGGCCAAGCTCGCCGATCTGGGCATCGACTTCAAGGCTGTCACCGACAAGCTCGAGGCCGATGGCGTCGCCGCCTTCATCAAGTCCTGGGATTCCGTGCTCGCCGACGTGCAGGCCGGTATCGACCGCGTCAACGGCTGAAAATCCTAAACGCTACGCGAACCGGATAACAGGAATCGCATAGCGGGGACGGCCAAGGGCTCCGATCCATATGGGTCGGAGCCCTTTTGCATGCCTGAAATCCATTAGTGCTGTTTTCGGATGGGCCGTTGAAGGATGGAATAAGCGTTGTTTATTCTCATCGGCTCTTGTGCCTTCAGTGGTGGCGTTGCGTCATTATGCTCATCGATTAGTCATGCCATTGCACGTTCGGCTCAAGCCGCAATCAGTATGAGATCAACCAACAGCAGAGGGAGCCGAAGAAACACCTCCGACTCCCTCTCCTATTCGATTAACGCTCCAAAACCGTCTTAGTTCGGTCGGTTCGCTCACTGCCGATAGTAGCTCAGGAAGTCGGTGAGCTTGGTGGTGGCATCCTTGAGGACTTCGATACGCGGCAGGTAAACGATACGGAAGTGATCGGGCTCGTGCCAGTTGAAACCGCCGCCGCGGGTAATGAGGATACGCTCGTCGTGCAGCAGGTCGAGCGCGAACTGCTCATCGTCCGTGATATTGAATTTCTTCACATCGAGCTTTGGGAAGATGTAGAACGCCGCCTTGGGCTTGACCGCGGTGACGCCAGGAATCGCGTTCAGCGCATTGTAAATGTAATCGCGCTGTTCGTAGATGCGGCCGCCGGGCACGATGTAGTCGTTGACGCTCTGATGACCACCGAGTGCGGTCTGTACGATCGACTGTGCCGGCACGTTCGAGCAGATACGCATATTCGTGAGCATGTTGATGCCCTCGATGTAATCCTTCGCAATGTTCTTGTTGCCGCTGAGCACCATCCAGCCCACGCGGTATCCGGCGATCATATGGGACTTTGACAGTCCGGAGAATGTCACACAGAACAGATCAGGTGCCATGGAAGCGATCGAGATATGCTGCAGGCCGTCCATGACCAGACGGTCATAGATCTCGTCGGAGAAAATCATGAGCTGATGTTCGCGTGCCAGATCAACGATCTGCTGAAGCACCTCCTTGGGGTACAGGGCTCCTGTGGGGTTGTTCGGATTAATGACCACAATGGCTTTGGTCTTGTCCGTGATCTTGGCACGCATGTCGTCGATGTCCGGATACCATTCAGATTGCTCATCACACAGGTAGTGGACCGCGGTACCGCCGGCGAGGTTGACGCAGGCCGTCCACAGCGGATAGTCAGGGCTAGGAATGAGCACTTCGTCGCCGTTGTCAAGCAACGCGGACATCGAGAGGTTGATAAGCTCGCTGACCCCATTGCCGGTATAGATGTCGTCGATACTGACATTGGGCAGATTCTTCAGCTGCGAGTATTGCATGATGGCCTTGCGCGCGGAGAACAGTCCTTTGGATGCGGAATATCCCTCGCAGTCGGGCAGCTGATGGGCCATGTCGTAGATCACTTCGTCCGGGGTTCGGAATCCGAAGGGGGCTGGATTGCCGATGTTCAACTTGAGTACATGCGTGCCGGTGGCCTCCATGCGAGCGGCCTCATCGACCACCGGACCTCGCACGTCGTAAAGCACATTATCGAGTTTGGTGGATTTGGTAAAACGACGCATGGGATGTCCTTCCGAAATGGTGATGGATGGTGTGGTGGGATGAGTTTCAGTGCACGGTCGGTCGTCAAAAGCCGGAGATGACAATGATTCTGCGGCGGATGGCTCCGTGGTGACGAATTCATTCGCCGGTGATGTGGGTGCGAACGAATCGTGTTTGGAGTCAGCGTCTGATCCGCGTTCCATGGGAACATCGTCACCATGGAGCCATTGGTCGCTGACATTCAATGTTGCGGCCAGAAATCTCAGGGTCTCGATGCGCGGCACCGTCTTACCGCTGACGTACTGGCTGATATGGCTTTTGCCGAGCTTGAGTCCTTTTCTCTGCGCGGCGCGGACCACGTCGATCTGTTTCATATGTCGTAGTGACATGGCGGAGTTCAACCGCTTGGCGAACGTTTCCCGACTCATACCGCTCCTTGAAGGTTCAAGTATCAGTGATCTAATAGTTCAACACAGTAGCACGCCGCGGTAAGAAGAAATTCAGTAGTTCAATATACGGACAAATGCAAACGTTCGTAGGTAAACGAAGAGGTTCAATATACTGTTTACATGATCTGTAAATAGTGTGAAAACGATGTAAATCTAGAGGAAAACGATTGCATTATGCTCGTTTAGATAGAATTAGCTCTAAAGATATAGAAAAATGACTATGTAAAGCTTTGTAAATTGAACTTTCTGTCTGCTACATGTCGACATGCCGTATACGCCGTGTATTCAACGTTTGCATCGGTAGTTGTACGGTGCATTTCCTCTAGGGGACTTGCACCAATGATTCAGAAGTTCAATGCAGTATATGTGCAATCTCTGGTGTTTAGTTCAATTTATCTTCGATCCACTGCGCGACACCGTCCTCGTTGTTTGATGGGCAGATCTCGTCAGCGATGTTCAATACGCGAGGAACAGCATTGGCTACGGCCACTCCCCTACCTGCACGTTGCAGCATGGCGATGTCGATAAGATCGTCACCGAAGGTTGCTGTAGCGTTCAAGGGGATTTCCAATTTGGCACACAGCAGATCCAGTGCGTGACTCTTGTTGGCTAACGGATTCATCAACATCCACATGACGCCCTCACTGATGCTTACGTCAAAATCCGGTGGGATCAGTGTGCGTAGGCGATCGCATTGTTCAGGCTGTGGCAAGATGATGATCTTGTCGGCGACTCCATCAGGGACGTCGGTGAAGTCCGTGTACCGGAATGTCTGTGTTTTCCACAGTTCTCGTACGTCGAAGTTGGTGTATCGGATATCGTTCATCACAATGCCGATCCGGATATCGGGAAACTCCTCCAACAGGAAACGGCACACCTCGCAGGCGCGCGTTGAAGAGAATCCGAGTCTGAGCACATGTCCATCACTAGGAACTTTCCCTGCGGTGAGCATATCGTAATCGGATTGACTTGGATTGAAGTCGATAAGTGCTCCGTTGAGGTAGGCGCAGGCGTCGACGGGAAGACGATTGACAAGTGCAAGTGCGGTACTGACCGGTCGTGCTGTTGCCACCGCGAACCGCACTCCCCTATCGTGCATGCGATTGATCGTATCAACGGTTCGCTGTGTCATGAACCGTCCTTCGAAGGTATCGGAGTCATGAAGCAATGTGCCATCAAGGTCGGCGACGATCAGACGGGGAAGCTCGATACCGGTCATGGTTGATGGTTCTCCTTTGCGGACAATCAAATGACGTTCCATGCCAATGCACGGTGAATGGTCGGGACGGGGAATGCCCTATATGGCGGATCTCAGCGATGATGAAATGATAAGGCCCGTGGCAACATGAGCCACGGGCCTTGCAGGAAAATGAGGGGAATCAGGCGAGACCGTACTTGGCCATGAGTCCCAGGGCGATGATGATGGCCACCCAAATAAGTGCCACGATGACGGTAAGGCGATTCAGGTTCTTCTCCGCCACACCGGAAGTGCCGGCATTGGCGGTCAGGCCGCCGCCGAACATGTCGGACAGGCCGCCACCCTTGCCTTTGTGCATAAGAATCAGCAGGGTCAGCAGAATGCTGGCCAGCACGACGATGATTTCAAGAACGATCTTGACAATGGCCACGGTTACCTCCGAATTACGACTCTAAGCAAGGATACCCCACATGCGGGATAAACGGTTGTTGAAATGGAAAAAACTATGAAGGAACTAGGGGTCAACGACGATTCTGCGCTGCCTTGGACGTCAGCCGCGCGATCGTGGCGAATTCGTCGGCGTCGAGTGAAGCGCCTCCCACGAGGAATCCGTCGATGTCATGACCCTCCTGCATGAGCTGGGTCGCATTCGATGCGTTTACGGACCCTCCGTATAGGATGCGAACCCTGTCGGATACTGTCTCGCCATATACCTCGTTCAGGTGTGAACGAATGGCCGAGGCGGCCTGCTGGGCAGACTCGGGAGTTGCCACCATACCCGTACCAATGGCCCAGACCGGCTCGTAAGCGATAAGCATATGAGCGGCTTCCTTATCGGACAGATCCCGAATGACATCCTGCACCTGTCCGACAGCGAATTCCAGTTCGATGCCCTGACGGCGTTCTTCGAAACTCTCTCCCACACACAATATGGGTCGCATGCCCGCGGTCAGTACGGCGCGGACCTGATCGACGATATTGGCATCATCCTCGGGATGATACTTGCGACGTTCGGAATGCCCGACCAGTACGTATTTGCATCCGAGACGAGCCAGCATATCGGCTGAGACATCACCGGTGAACGCGCCCTGATTGGTCACGGATACGGCCTGAGCGCCATAGGTGAGTTTCAGACGATCGGCGTCAATGAGCACCTGAACGCTGCGGATCGACGTGAACGGAGGCATGAGCGTCACTTCGCAACGTTTGAAGTCGAAGTTGGCATCACGCAACGTCCATGCCAGTTTCTGAACGAAATAGGTGGCTTCAAGATGGTCGAAGTTCATCTTCCAGTTGCCGGCCACCACCGGTTTGCGCTCCATGGATGCTCCTTTTTACGTTGCATGCGCCGACGGGTGTATCGACGCGGGTTATATCGTACGACTTGGATCGTTCGTATGGTCCTACTGACATGCAGACTCCCCGGAATCCACGCGCATCTGATGATGCGAAGTGGATTCCGGGGAGTCTGCAAAGAAAGGTGAGAACTACTCGAGGACGCTCAGGCCCGGCAGCTCCTTGCCCTCAAGGAACTCGAGGGAAGCGCCGCCACCAGTGGAGATGTGCGAGAAGCCATCCTCCGGGAAGCCCAGGTTGCGCACGGCGGCTGCGGAATCGCCACCGCCGACGATGGTGAATGCGCCGGCGTGCGTGGCGTCGACCAGAGCCTCGGCCACAGCCTTGGTGCCTTCAGCGAAGGTCGGGACTTCGAACACGCCCATCGGGCCGTTCCACACGACGGTCTTGGAGTCGACGATCTTGTCGTGGAACAGCTTGCGGGTCTCCGGACCGATGTCCAGAGCTTCTTCATCGGACGGAATGGCGTCGGCGGCGACGGTCTTCGGGTCGATGACGGCGTCATCGCCTGCCGGGAAGCCGGGGTTGACGACCACGTCGACGGGGAGCAGGAGCTCGACGCCGTTCTTCTTGGCGGTCTCCATGTAGCCCTTGACGGTCTCGATGTTACTCTCGTCGAGCAGGGAGTTACCGACCTCGTAGCCGAGGGCCTTGAGGAAGGTGTAGGCCATGCCGCCGCCGATGATGAGGCGATCGACCTTGCCCAGAAGGTTGGAGATGACGCCGAGCTTGTCGGCGACCTTGGCACCACCGAGGACGGCGGTCAGCGGACGCTCCGGGTTCTCGGTGGCCTTGGACAGTGCGGTGACTTCCTTCTCGACCAGCAGACCAGCGGCGGCCGGCAGGTCAGCGGCGACATCGTAGTTGGAACCTTGGGCGCGGTGCACCACACCGAAGCCGTCGGAGACGAAGACATCGCCCAGAGCGGCGATCTTCTTGGCGTACGGGGCGCGCACGGCCGGGTCCTTGCTGGTCTCCTCCGGGTTGAAGCGGACGTTCTCCAGCAGCACGACGTCGCCATCATTCATGGCGGCGACCTTGGCCTGGGCGTCCTCGCCGTAGGTGTCCTTGGCCAGCGGCACGGTGATGCCCAGCAGCTCGCCGAGACGCACGGCGACGGGGGCGAGGCTCAGCTCGGGAACGACCTTGCCCTTCGGACGACCAAGGTGGGCCATCAGGATGACCTTGGCACCCTGCTCGCGCAGGTTCTTGATGGTCGGCAGGGCCGCCTTGATACGACCATCGTCGGTAATGGTCGTGCCGTCAAGCGGAACGTTGAAATCAGCGCGTACCAGAACACGCTTGCCCTGAAGATTTCCTAGATCCTTGAGAGTTTTCATTGATATCCTTTCCTGCTGCGGCGCGGACAAAACAGAATCCGCATGTGCTGCGCCATTAGGAATCTTACCGTGCCAATGAGAAAAAACCTATTAGCCACGGCCGCGATGTCGCGTGTAGTGAACAATTACGGTTGCAGTTGTGATCTCAACTGCGCATAACGACATTGGGGGTACCCGACAGTACGGGTACCCCCAATGTGGAATCGCAGCTGGCGATTATGCAAGACTCATTGCTCCTATTCGGCGGCGGCAGCGGCGGCACGCTGCTTCTCCACCTTGTTGGCGAGTTGCAGCAGACGGCGGATGCGGCCTGCGATGGCGTCCTTGGTTACGGGCGGATCCGCAAGACGGCCGAGCTCTTCCAGACTGGCGTCGCGGTGATCGAGCCGCAGCTGACCTGCTGCTCGCAGGTTCTCAGGCACGTCATCACCCAGGATCTTGAATGCCTTCTGCACCTTTTCGCTGGCTTCAACGGCCGCTTTGGCACTACGGCGCATATTCGCGTCGTCGAAGTTCGCCAGACGGTTCGCCTTGCCGCGATATTCGCCATCGTTGCGCTTGCCGCTCCATTCGCGTGCCGTACGGGTGGCCCCCATAAGCGTGAGCATGCGTTCGATCACATCGGGATCGCGCAGTGTGACTCGTTCGGAACTCCGCACCTGACGGGCCTTGGCGGTAATGCCAAGACGTCGTGCCGCACCTACCAGAGCAAGGGCGGCCTCGGAACCCGGGCAGACGATCTCAAGATAACTGGCCTTGCCCGGATCGGACAGTTCGCCATGGGCGAGGAATGCCCCGCGCCATGCGGCCTTGATCTGGGCGATGTTGCCGGAGACGATTTCGGCGGGCAGTCCACGTACGGGACGCTTGCGACGGTCAAGCAGACCGGATTGCAGCGCCAGAGCGCCACCGGCCTTGAGCACGCGTACCGAATACCGTTCAACGGTGCCTGTAGGGGTCTTGCGCGCAACCTTGATCAGATCGGCTTCGTGACCGTAGACCTCTTGAATGGTACGTTGAAGCCACTGAGATGCATCCAGCGAATCGAACTGACTTTCAACGACAATATGACGTTGGATGAGGTGCAAACCGCCTCCGAAACGGATCATCGCAGCCGCTTGAGCCTTCTTGGCAGCGGGTAGTTCGTCATCGATTGCGGCCAGTTCGCTTTTGACTTCATCAACCAGAGCCAAGAGCTAACCTCCTTTAAAATGTACAGCTTCAATGGTGGTGTCGATCGAGTATCGCCGTTCGGGCTGTCGTACGCACCGATCTTCTGTGTTACAGAATCAGGTGGACAAAAACCGTATTCATTTCGATACTTATCCAAAGGTTTTCAGGATGTGAGATAACCTGCTCCACCATGAACAACCGGATCGGAGTGAGATCAGTGATGACGCTTCAGCTCACGTGCCGACACGGTGACATTGAGACCCTTTGCGATCAGACGCTTGGCCAGAGCCTGACTCATGGCCACGGACCGATGCTGTCCTCCGGTGCAGCCGATGGCGATGGTCACGAAATGCTTGTCCTCGCGAGAGTATCCGGCTATGGCGGTGAGGATGGCGTCCGTGTACGAGTCGAGGAATTTCGTGGCGCCATCGCTGGACAGCACATAGTCGCTGACGGCCTTGTCGTTTCCGGTGAGCTCACGGAGCTGAGGCACCCAGAACGGATTGGGCAGGAATCGTACGTCGGCGACGAAATCGGCATCCAGTGGAATTCCGTATTTGAATCCGAAACTGAAGATATGGACCGCGACGGTCTGGGGGCCTTTGCCTAGCAAGCCATCGTAGAGCTTGGTGGATAGCTGATGAATGCTCAGCTTCGAAGTGTCAATGACGATGTCGGCACGTTCCTTGAGATTCTCCAGCAGCACGCGTTCCTCCTCGATGCCGTCGATCAGACGACGCCCATGCTGCAGAGGATGAGGACGGCGAACGGACTCATACCGTTGGATGAGCACGTCATCGGTCGCGTCTAGGAACAGGATGCGGTATTTGACGCCTAGGTCATCCAGATGGCTGAGCACCTGTGCCAGATCATCGAAATAGGATCGGGAGCGCACATCGATGACTGCGGCAAGCTTGTGCACCTTCGATCCCGACGAGGTCATCATGTCGACCAGAGGGACCAGCAGTTTCGGAGGCAGGTTGTCAACGACATACCAGCCCATGTCTTCCACGCTATCCGCGGCACGGGAACGACCGGCACCAGACATGCCGGTGATCAGCAGCACCTCGAATGAGTCGGCGGGCTGGGGACGTTCTTCCTCGGTCTTTTCGGCACCGGTCATCACAGCACCTCCTCCAAAGCGTGACGGATGGTCGAATCAAGGGTGGGCGGCAGGGCATCGAAATCCGTGCCCGTCATGTAGGAGATCTGTGGGATGGCCTGATACAGGAGCATTTCCTCGCCACCAACGGCGATGCCGCCGAGGCGCTTCCATATGGTCATCAACGCGGTGGGACGCGGGTCATAGACGACATCGAGCAACGTGCCCTGCACACTGCCGGGGCGTAGCGCGGAAAGGCCAGCGGCGGTGGAGTCAGCCGCATGCGACGGCAACGTGCTGACGACGATCTGTTCGCCACTGACGATCTCGGGTACCTGACCGAGCGCGATCACGTCGACGCTCATGCCGAAGGTCTGTGCCAACGGCGCAAGGGCATGTGCTTTTTCCGGATGCCGGGCGGCGATGGTCACGTGCTGGATCTGCAAAGTGGAGAAGGCGGCGATCGCCGATGTCGCAGTGGAGCCGCTGCCGATCACCAGACCATTGCCACGGATGTCATTAGGCACCGGGCGGCCATCATGACGCATGGCGTTGGTGATCGCTAGATTGATGCCGGCCACGTCGGTGTTGTACAGCTTGATATCGGGAGTACCCGAGTTGCCCCGCCACTGGAAGACGGCGGTATTCGCTACGCCAAGCTTTTCGGCCCAGCGGTTGCTTGGTTCTCCCATCGGCATGATCGCCTTTTTTAGGGGCATGGTCAGGCTCAGTCCGCTCCACCGAGGGTCGAGCTCTCCGATGAAGTCGCCCAAGGTATGGTCGTCCACCTCATGGCTGTCGTAGAACCAGTCGTTCAGGCCCATCGCCCGGTAGGCGGTGTTGTGGATGACCGGTGACAGGGAATGCGATATGGGCTTGCCCAACACGGCCGCGCGGTGCCTGATTTCTGTCATCGAATGCTCCTTGCTCTCTGGTCTCATGCTAGCCCATGGAACCGATTATTCATGGATGATTCTAAAAGCGTCTCTATGACATCCTGACTTCAGGATGACGGCGGATCGCTCTTTTCCCCGTCGTCATGCAACGCGTCATAAATGGCCCGGGCCTTTTTCTCCCCGATTCCGGGAACCTGCATGAGCTCGTCGACGGTTGCGCTGCGCATCATCTTGACCGAACCGAATCGTTGCAGCAGCTTCTTCTGATGGGTCAATCCGATGCCTGGAATGGAATCCAGAGCCGAACGCAGTCCGCCACGGGTTCGCGCCTCGCGATGGTAGGTGATGGCGAACCTATGGGATTCGTCGCGTACACGCTGCAGCAGGTACATGCCCTCGGACTGACGCTTGAGGATGATCGGATAGTCGTCATCGGGAACCCATACCTCCTCCAGACGCTTCGCCAGACCGCACAATGCCACATCATCCACTCCACAGTCGGCCATGGCCTGCGCCGCTGCCGCCACCTGTGGCTGTCCGCCGTCGACGACGATCAGGTTCGGCTTGTATGCGAAATGCCGATGGTCGGTGTTCTGCTGAACAACGGATTCCGGTGCGGAATCTGAATCCGCCATGGCCTTGGCGGCGCGGCGTTCGTTGTCCATGCTTTCACCGGAGTCCCCGGCGATGTTGCCGTGCCGGAATCGGCGTGTCAGCGTCTCGTACAATGCGGTGGTATCGTCCACCGCCCCCTTGCCGTCCTTGCCTCGGATGGCGAATCGACGGTATTCGGACTTCTTGGCCATGCCATCCTCGAACACCACCATCGAGGCGACCTGATAGATGCCTCCGACCGTGTTCGAAATGTCATAGCATTCGATACGCAGTGGCGCCTGCTTCAGCCCCAAGGCGCGGGCCACGTCGTTCATGGCCTCCGTGCGGGTGCCCACATCCTTGATCCGGCTCATCTTGCTGCGTTGCAGTGACTGCTTCGCATTCGCCGTGGCCCGATCCATCAGATCCTTCTTCTCGCCTCGTGACGCCACGCGAATGGTGACCGTCGAACCGCGGATGCCGGTGAGCCACTGTTCCAGTTCGTCACGTCGTGACGGCTCCACCGGGACGATGATCTCCCGTGGCACTGGTGCAATGGGAGCCAGAAGATCGGCACGTCCCGTCATCTCCTGACGAGAATGACGGGAACGGGTCGCCTGCGCTCTTGACGAGGCATCCACGGCGGTCACGCTTTGCGTGGAGCCGATCGCATCACGGCTGCGAGACACCGCGACTGCGCCTGCCGAAGTGATTTCCGGCGAAGCCGCGGACTGTCCGGCCATCTCCGAATACACCTGCGTGATCAGATCGGCGATCAGATCGGCGTCCCCGATATCCTCCACCCGTTCCACGCTCCAGCTGCGTTCGCCACGAATGGCACCGGAACGTACGAAGAACGCGTGGACGCTGGCCTCGAGCTCATCCGCGTCATAACCGAACACATCGGCGTCCACGTCTGAGCCGAACGCCACCGCATTGCGTTGCAGCACGGTGTTGAGTACGGCGATCTGATCGCGAAGACGGGCGGCCCGTTCGAATTCGAGCTCGGCGCTTGCCGCTTTCATGTCCTCGGTAAGCTGGGCGACGTACGATCGGCCAAGTCGTCCGGTCATGACGCCGACAAGACGCTCACACATAAGCCGATGTTCACCGGCGTCGATGCGTGATACGCAGGGCGCCGAGCATTTGCCAATCGATGCGAGCAGGCAAGGGCGATTCGTCAGCCGCGCCTTGCGGAACGCGCTGTCCGTGCAGGTGCGTACGGGAAAGCTCTTGAGCAGCAAGTCGAGTGATTGCCGGATCTCCCACACTTTCGCATACGGGCCGAAATAGCGTGTGCCACGGCGATTACGGCTGCGGGTGATCCATACCCTGGGGTATTCGTCGCCGACTGACAACGCCAGATACGGGTAGGTCTTGTCATCACGGAAGACCACATTGAATCGCGGATCGAACTCCTTGATCCATGTGTATTCGAGCGTGAGCGCCTCGAGTTCCGTGGCCACCACCGTCCATTCGAGACTACGGGCGGTGAGCACCATGGTCTGGGTTCTCGGATGCAGCTGGTACAGCGGCTGGAAGTAGTTCGTCAGACGGTTGCGCAGGCTCTTCGCCTTGCCGACGTAGATCACCCGCCCTTCGGCATCCCTCCATTTGTAGACGCCGGGCTGGGCGGGAATATCACCGGTTTTCGGCCGGAACAGGTCACGTGAGTCCCCGAGCAGCGGAGCTCCGTTCACGTTGACCGATTCTCCGGTGGGGTCGTTGACCGAAGCCATGGGAGAGCCCTCCTGTTCCCGATGTTCCCGCTGCAGTTGCTTGGCTGTCCTGCGCCACACGCCGGGTGCGTGGCGTTCGATCATTCCTGATGGCATACGTCACCTGGTCGTCGTCAGCATTGGTCCGAGGAATCGTCCTGTCCACGACTGCGCGCATTGCGCCACCTGTTCGGGTGTGCCTTCAGCGACGATGGTGCCTCCGCCGTCACCACCCTCCGGGCCGAGGTCGATGATCCAGTCGGCCGATTTGACCACGTCAAGGTTATGCTCGATGACGATCACCGTGTTGCCCTTATCCACCAGGCTCTGCAGAACGCCAAGCAGCTTGCGCACATCCTCGAAGTGCAGTCCCGTGGTTGGCTCGTCGAGGATGTATACGGTCTTGCCGTCGGAGCGTTTCTGCAGTTCGGTGGCGAGTTTGACTCGTTGTGATTCGCCGCCGGACAGTGTGGGTGCCGGCTGACCGAGACGAATGTACCCGAGTCCCACGTCCACCAACGTGTTGAGGTAGCGTGAGATGGATGGGTACGACTTGAAGAAGTCCGCAGCCTCCTCGATGGGCATGTTCAGCACGTCCGCCACGCTCTTGCCGTTGTACTTCACCTCCAGAGTCTCGCGGTTGTACCGCTGCCCGTGACACACCTCGCAGTCCACGTACACGTCGGGCAGGAAGTTCATTTCGATCTTGAGTGTGCCGTCGCCGTGACAAGCCTCACAGCGTCCGCCCTTCACGTTGAAGGAGAATCGCCCGGGGCCGTATCCGCGCACCTGGGCTTCGGGGGTCTTGGCGAACAGCTGACGGATCTTGTCCCATACTCCGGTGTAGGTGGCCGGATTGGACCGTGGCGTGCGTCCGATGGGGTTCTGATCCACGTGGATGACCTTGCGCAGCTGGTCCACGCCCTCCACTCGCGTATGCTTGCCCGGCACGATGCGGGCACTGTTGAGACGGTCGGCGAGCACCGGGTAGAGGATCGTATTGACCAGCGTGGATTTCCCGGATCCGGACACGCCTGTCACGCAGGTGAAGACACCCAGCGGGAAGTTGACTCTGATGTTCTTCAGATTGTTCTCGCGGGCTCCCACCACGGTGAGGCAGCGCGTCTTGCGGACCTTGCGTCGCTGCTGCGGCACTTCGATGGCACGTCGGCCGGCGATGTAGTCGCCGGTGATGGATCGTTGCGCGTCGACCAGATGATCGGCCGGCCCGGAGTAGACGACTTCACCGCCGTGCTCGCCGGCGCCGGGGCCGATGTCGACGAGCCAGTCGGCCTTTTCGATGGTCTCCTGATCATGTTCGACCACGATCAGCGTGTTGCCGAGGTCCCGCAGATGGTGCAGCGTTTCGATCAGACGTTCGTTGTCACGCTGGTGCAGTCCGATGGACGGTTCGTCGAGCACGTACATCACGCCCACCAGTCCGGACCCGATCTGCGTGGCCAGTCTGATGCGCTGCGCCTCGCCGCCGGACAGGGTCGCCGCCGCGCGGGACAGGGTCAGGTAGTCGAGTCCGACGTCGTTGAGGAATCCGAGCCGCGCACGGATCTCCTTGAGCACCTCGCCGGCGATCATGGCGGCCGATCCGGTGAGATGCAGGCCGTTCACCCAGGACAGGGCCTTGCGCACGGGCATGTCGCATACGTCGAAGATGGACTTGTCGGCCACGGTCACGGCCAGCACCTCGGGTTTGAGTCGTTTGCCGCCGCACTCCTGACAGGGCACTTCGCGCATGTACGACTCGTAGTATTGTTTCATCGCGTCGGAGTCGGTCTCGTCATGGCGGCGCATCAGCGTGCGCACCACACCTTCGAATCCGGTGGAGTATTCACGCAGCCGTCCCCATCGATTGCGATACGACACCTTCACCTTGAAGTCATGCCCGTACATGATCGCATGGCGGATGTCCTTCGGTAGTTCCTTCCATGGCGTGTCCATGGAGAATCCAAGGTCCTCGGCGAGCCCTTCCAGCACGTGTCCGTAGTACTGCGAGGTCGTCTTGCTGTTCGACCAGGGTTCGATCACGCCTTCAGCCAGGGACTTGTCCGGGTCGGAGATGACCAGCTCCGGATCGATCTCGAGCTTGAATCCCAGTCCGGTGCATACCGGGCAGGCTCCGTAGGGGGCGTTGAATGAGAACGTGCGGGGTTCGATCTCGTCGAGTTCCAGCTGGTGTCCGTTCGGACAGCTGCGCTTTTCGGAGAACGGCTGTCGACGTTCCGGACTGTTTTCGTCGACGTCCACGAAATCGGCGATCACGACGCCGTTCGCCAGTTTCAGGGCGGTCTCCACGGAGTCGGTGAGTCGTTGGCGGATGCCGTCTTTGACCACGAGTCGGTCGACCACCACTTCGATGGTGTGCTTCTTCTGCTTGGTGAGCTTGATGTCGTCGGACAGTTGCGTCATCGTGCCGTCAATGAGGGCTCGTGCATAACCGTCGGAGCGCAGCAGTTCGATCATCTCCACGAATTCGCCCTTGCGCCCCTTGACGACGGGGGCGAGAATCTGGAAGCGGGTGCGTTCGGGACGGGACAGCAGCGTGTCGACGATCTGCTGGGGAGTTTGCGCGGTGACCAGTTCTCCGCATTCCGGACAGTGTGGGATGCCGGTGCGGGCGAACAGCAGACGCAGGTAGTCATACACCTCGGTGATGGTGCCGACCGTCGAGCGCGGATTGCGGTTCGTGGTCTTCTGATCGATCGACACGGCGGGGCTCAGGCCTTCGATGAAATCCACGTCGGGCTTGTCCATCTGTCCGAGGAACTGTCGGGCGTATGCGGACAATGATTCGACGTAGCGGCGCTGTCCTTCGGCGAACAGCGTGTCGAATGCCATGGAGGATTTTCCGGATCCTGACAGGCCGGTGAACACCACCATCTCGTTGCGGGGAAACACCAGATCCACGTTCTTCAGATTGTGCTCGCGTGCGCCCTGCACCACGATCTTGCGGTCGTTGGGCAGGGAGGACAGATCCGCGATGAGGGTTCCGGACGTCTTGCTGTCATGAAGCCATGTGATGGAATCGTTGGTGTCGCCGTTCGCGTGTGTCGCCATTCCTGTGCCTCGTCCTTTTCCCCCGATGGGATGTCGCCGTGTCATGGATGTTTTCCGGACCCAAGAATAGCGCAATCCGCCTCATATTTCGAACTACTGTTCGATATTGGCGAAGTGATCGAATTCTGGTCATATTTCGTTCTTCGAACCCCCAAGGAACATCCGAATGAATTTTTGAGAAACGATGTTGACAATGATTATCTTTCAAAGTAGTCTCTCGAAGCAGAAGCGCAAAGTCGCGTTTCTGTAAGGAGAAGGGGCCATGAGCAAAGTGGCTGCAAAGGAAGGGATCCCCTCCTACACCAAGGAGGAAGAGTCCCGAATCATCAGAAACAAAGAAGGCGTTCCGGTTGGGGTTGAGCCGGATTACAAGTGGACGCCTAAGAAGGTCGCGATCTGGGTGGCCATCACCGCGTTGGGCGTACTCGCGTGGCTGATGATCGCCGTGATCCGAGGCGAAGAGGTGAACACGCTGTGGTTCGTCATCGCGGCAGTGTGCACCTACGCAATCGCCTATCGCTTCTACGCGCTCTACATTCAGCAGAAGATCATGCGGCCGGACGACCGTAACGCCACACCGTCCGAACGCATCAACAACGGCAAGGACTTCGATCCGACCAACCGCGTGGTGCTCTACGGACACCACTTCGCCGCCATCGCCGGCGCCGGTCCTCTGGTCGGCCCGATCCTGGCCGCGCAGATGGGCTACCTGCCCGGCACGATCTGGATCATCGTCGGCGTATGTCTCGCCGGTGCCGTGCAGGACATGCTCGTGCTGTTCTTCTCGATGCGTCGAGGCGGTCGTTCCCTCGGTCAGATGGCCAAGGATGAGATCGGCAGGATCGGCGGTTCGGTCGCCACGATCATCGTGTTCGTCATGCTGATGATCGTGCTCGCCGTGCTCGCCATGATCTGCGTGAACGCACTGGCCGCTTCCCCGTGGGGCGTGTTCTCCGTCGGCTGCACCATCCCGATCGCCATCTGCATGGGCCTCTGGCTGCGCTACGTGCAGCCCGGCAAGATCACCGAGGTGTCCATCGTCGGATTCGCCGTCCTGATCTTCGTGATCATCGCCGGCCGCTGGGTGTCCGAATCCTCCTTCGGTCAGTACCTGCACCTGTCCCCCACCGCACTGGTATGGTGCATGGTGATCTACGGCTTCTTCGCCGCCATCCTGCCCGTGTGGCTGCTGCTCACGCCTCGTGACTACCTGTCCACCTTCATGAAGGTCGGTACGATCTGCATCCTCGCGCTTGGTATCGTCATCGTGCGCCCGATCGTGGAGATGCCCGCCGTCACCGCGTTCGCCACCAACACCGAAGGCCCGGTGTTCGCTGGCGCCATCTTCCCGTTCCTGTTCATCACCATCGCCTGCGGCGCCCTGTCCGGCATGCACGCCATGGTCTCCTCGGGAACCACGCCGAAGATGATCCAGAAGGAAAGCCAGGTGCGCATGATCGGCTACGCCGGCATGCTCATGGAATCGTTCGTGGCCGTCATGGCCATCGTGGCCGCCATCTCCCTCAACCAGGGCATCTACTTCGGCATGAACACCTCCGAGGCCACCAGCGAAAAGCTCGCCGGCCCCGCCGTGGTGCAGGTCGCCCAGGACAAGGAGGACATCATGGCCCAGGCCGTGCAGAACCTCGGCGTCACCGACGTGCACGGCAACAAGATCCACGCGGAATGGGATTCGTGGGATGAAAACGGCAACGACAAGGTCTACACCGACGCCGAAGCCTACCGTCAGCTCGCCAAGGACGTTGGCGAACCCTCCGTCGTCTCCCGTACCGGTGGTGCACCGACACTGGCCGTGGGTATGGCACACATCCTGCACCAGATCGGCGGCGGACGAACAATGATGGGATTCTGGTACCACTTCGCCATCATGTTCGAAGCACTGTTCATCCTGTCCGCCGTCGACGCGGTGACACGAGTCGCCCGCTTCCAGCTGTCCGACGCTCTGGGCAACATCTGGCCCAAGTTCAAGGACCCGTCATGGCGAGTCGGTGCATGGTTCTGCACGGCCGTCGTGGTCGCGGCATGGGGTTCGCTGCTCCTCATGGGCGTAACCGACCCCCGAGGCGGCATACAAACGCTCTATCCGCTATTCGGTATAGCCAACCAGCTGATAGCCGCCGTGGCCCTGCTGGTGGTGACCGTGATGGTGGTGCGTAAGGGATACGTCAAGTACGTGTGGATCCCGGTCATCCCGCTGGTGTTCGACACGGCTGTGACCTTCGTGGCATCGTGGCAGAAGATCTTCTCCACGGATTCCGCCGTCGGCTACTGGCAGCAGTGGCGTGACGCCACCGCCAAGCTGGCCACGCTCACCGATCCGGCACAGATCGAGATCGAAAAGGCCATCGTCCGCAACACGTTCATCCAGGGAACGCTGTCCGCGGTGTTCCTCATCACCGTGGCATTCGTGATGGTATGTGGCGTGGTGCGCATCGTCCAGACCATCCGCACCAAGGACACCACCACCAGCGAGGATCCGTTCGTCGAATCGAACTTCTTCGCACCGGTGACGATGATCCCGTCCAAGCTGGACCGCAAGCTCGTCAAGGAATACGCCATCGTCGGCGACCCCGAACTCATCCCGGGCCTCAGCCGCGAACAGCGCGACGAGCTGGAAGGCAAGGTCAAGCAGCCGGCATGACCGGCATGATGGCATCCGCATGCTGAACAGGCAGACAAGTTGCGGACGCCATCCACAACACACAACACAATCGTGGCCGTCGAGTCGGAGACCCCTCCGGCCGGCGGCCACGTCATGCGCTCGCGTCGATATCTCCGATATGGACCGGGTGCTCCCTGATACGGATACGGAAGAAGGCAGTCGATGACCATGGCAAGCATTCGAACGGCGTGGCACGAGTTCCACGAATTCTGGCGCGATCTGACCGGAGAGAACGCCTATGACCGGTATGTCGAGCGGCACCGTCGCAATCATCCCGATCATGAGCCGATGAGCGCACGTGAATTCTGGCGGGCGCGTGATGACTTCCATGAAACCCATCAATCCACCGGATGCTGCTGACCGGCGAACGCTTATTCCCGATCTCGTCTGACGGTGAATGACCGTTCACCGGGAACAAGGGGAATCCGGTCGATCACGACATGCTCGACCGTGCTCCATCGAGGACCGACACGAAGACGGGCGGTGAGTCGGCTGATATCGGTGTCCTCTCCCTGGGCTTCGGCTTCCACTGATCCGTCCATTCTGTTGCGCACCCAGCCCGTCAACCCAAGACGATTGGCCTCGGTGACCGTAAAATAGCGAAACCCGACTCCCTGCACCATGCCGGAGATCCTGATATGCACGCGTATCTGCTGTGTTTCCGTCACGTATGCCTGTCTATCCCCGGTTTCGGACAATATCGTCCGAAACCATCAGTATCCATGCGCATGCAGATATTCGTCATCGAATCCGAAGTAATGGCCGATCTCATGCATCACGGTCTTACGAATCTGCATGACCAGCTCCTCATGCGTCGAGCAAATGCGTTCGTGAGGCCCCTTGAAGATCGTGATGATATCCGGCATCACTCCCCCGTAGCCGTTCGATCGCTCCGGTAGCGGGATCCCCTCATACAGGCCCAGCAGCTCCCCGCAAGCCCCATCCATGGTGGCGAGTTCACGTTCGTTCGGCTCGTCGTCCATGGCGATGCCGATATTGGTGAGCGCCCTATGAAACCGTTGCGGAATCAGCTGCAACGCCTCTTCAATGGCGATTTCGAAATCCTCGTCGCTGATTCTCATATGGTGGCCCCGTCCGCATCGATGAATGAACAACACCACTGTACCCATGAGTGGAGGACCTACCTCGTCCGCCACAACACGGTCGGCTGATCTTGTCCACCCATATGCGCTTAACTACCCAGTGAAGGATACAGGCAGCCGCGCAGCGACAGAGCACAGCGATGCAGGCGACGGAATGTGTGGGCAGAACGTGTGGCCCCCTGTCGAAGAAGAAGCGCAGGAGACAATCCAACATGGACAACGAACTATTTGAAAGGGCCCCTATCCCCAAAGCGTATTTCAGCCTGGCCATGCCCGTGGTCATGAGTATGCTCGTCACCCTTGTCTACAACATGGTCGACACGTACTTCATCGCCCATACCGGCAACGCGAACATGGTGGCAGGCGTATCCCTGTCCGCTCCCATATTCATGGTCATGATCGCCATCGGTGACATCTTCGGACTGGGCGGCAGCTCCGTCATCTCCCGACTGTTCGGACAGCACCGGTACGCGGACGGCAAGCGGCTCAGTGTGTTCTGCTTCTACGGCTCCCTTCTCATCGGCGTTATCATCCTGATCTGTGGTCTCGTGTTCCGATCGCCGATCCTCTCCATGCTCGGCGCGAACGAAGCCACTTGGGAGCACGCATCCGCATACTACACGTGGATCATCATCGGATCGCCGCTCATCATCGTCTCCATGACACCGGTCAACCAACTCCGAACCGAAGGCCATGCCGTACCCTCCATGATCGGCCAGATCGCCGGCACCGTGGTCAACATCATCCTCAACCCGCTGTTCATCCACGTGTTCGGATGGGGTGCCGCCGGCTCGGCGTTCGCCACCGTACTGGCCAACGTGTGCACCGATGCCTACTTCGTCTGGTTCCTACTGTTCCGAAGCGGCAACCTGTCCATCGATCCACGACTCATGATCCGCCGCAGGAATGCGAAAAACGCCGAACAGTCGACGAAGAACTACGGCAAGGCGTTTGTGGAACGGCCGGTTCCGGTCCGCCGTCGACTGCTTGACATCACCAGCCTGGAAATCAAGGACATTCTGGTCATCGGCATCCCCGCCGCCATCACCAATCTGACGCAGAGCTTCGGCATCGTCATGGTGAACCTGTACCTGTTGCGATACGGCAACGATCCGGTGGCCGCCATGGGCATCGCATTGAAGGTGATCATGATCGCGGTGTCCGTATTCGTCGGATTCGCGTTCGGCGCCCAGGCGCTCATCGGCTACAACTACGGTGCCCGCAACATGAAACGACTGTCGGGAATCCTGCGATTCTCATACCTCTTCCTCAGCGCGTTCGCCATCATCATGACGATCCTGCTCAGCGTCTTCGACCGGCAGCTCATGGGCTTCTTCATCAACGATCCCCATATCATCGACCTTGGCGCCGGCATGCTGCGGGTGCAGCTGCTCAGTCTGTTGTGCGTCGGCATCGTCATGGTCACCACCTGCACCTTCCAATCGACGGGCAAGGCATTGGGCGCATTCATCCTGTCGATCAGCAGACAGGGTGTGATCCTGGTCATCGTACTGGCCGTCGCCTCGCGAGTGGCGGGATACCAGGGAGTTATCGCCGCCCAAGCCATCGCCGATCTGCTTACCGCGATCCTTGCCATCATTCTGCTCATCATCATGCTGCCGGAATTGCGCGGTGGCACCGGCAACGCTCGCAAGGAAAGGGAAACGGCATGACCATTCGACTTCTGGTGATGGACGTGGATGGCACGCTCACCGATGGACGCATCTGCATCGGCCCGGACGGTGAAATGATGAAGACGTTCAACTGCAAGGATGGCTATGGCATCAAGCATCTGCTGCCCGAGGCCGGAATCACGCCGATGATCATCACCGGGCGCGAATCGAGGATTCTTGAACGTCGAGCCGCCGAACTGGGCGTCACCGAATTGCATCAGGGCATTCATGACAAACTGCCTCTGTTGAGACGCCTTATGGACGAGCGAGGACTGACCTCAGCCGAAGTCTCCTACATCGGTGATGATCTCAATGATCTTGAGGCTATCCGTTTCGTGGGGCTATCCGGATGCCCCGCCGACAGTGCACAGGGCATCATCGACGTCGTCGACTACGTATGCCGGCGCGATGGAGGCCGAGGAGCGGTTCGTGAATTCATCGAACATATGATTCGGCTCAACCAGTCCTCTGAGGAACGGTAATCGTCGGTCAGATCTCGGTCAGGGAGGCGAAGCCGCGTAGGAGCAGCTCGAATGTGCTTCGGCATGCCGTTCGGTATCATGGTCGGTTGGACTTTACGAGAACACAACGAACTGACACAATCGGCAGGTGAATCATGGCAATTGACGCACAGGGACTGGAAATCCGCATCGGAGCGCGAACACTGCTCCATCCCACGGACTTCCACGTGGCGAAAGGCGACCGCATCGGTCTGGTCGGCCGTAACGGTGCCGGCAAGACCACGCTCACCCGCGTCATCACCGGCAGCATGCTGCCCACCGCCGGCAAGGTGCGTGTCAGCGGCAAGCTTGGCTACCTGCCGCAGGACACGCACACCGGCGATCAGGATCAGACGGCGCTCGACCGCATCATGAGCGCGCGAGACATCAACACCATCCTTACCCGCATTCGCAAAGCGGAAAAGGAAATGACCAATCCCGACCCGGACATCATGGAAAAGGCCATGCGGCGTTATGACAAGGCCCAGCAGGACTTTGAGAACGCCGGTGGATACGCCGTCCAGTCCGAAGCCATCGTCATGGCCGAAAGCCTTGGCCTTGATCAGGAGGTTCTCAAGCGCGAACTCGGCACGCTTTCCGGTGGCCAGCGTCGCCGCATCGAACTGGCCCGCATTCTCTTCTCCAACGCCGACACCATGATCCTCGACGAGCCCACTAACCATTTGGACGCCGACTCCATCGAATGGCTGCGCGACTATCTCAAGAAGTTCCAGGGTGGATTCCTTGTCATCTCCCACTCCACCGAGCTGCTTGACGAGGTTGTCAACAAGGTCTGGCATCTCGATGCCCAACTCGGCCAGATCGACATGTACTCCCTCGGATGGAAGGCCTACCTGCATCAGCGTGTCGTCGATGAGGAACGTCGGCGCCGTGAACGCGAGGTCGCCGAGAAGAAGGCCGAACGCCTGATGAAGCAGGGCATTCGCCTGCATGCCAAGGCCACCAAGGCCACTGCCGCGCAGAACATGATGCGTCGCGCCGAACGGCTGCTGTCCGAAACCAGCGAAGCGCAGAAGCAGGAGAAGGTCGCCGACATCCGGTTCCCCGAACCCGCCCCCTGCGGCCGCACCCCGATCATGGCCAAGGACATCTCCAAAGCGTTCGGATCCAACATCGTCTTCGCCGGTGTCAACCTCGCCATCGACAAGGGATCCCGAGTCGTCATCCTCGGATACAACGGTGCAGGCAAGACCACCACCCTGCGCATTCTCGCCGGAATCGATCAGCCGGACACCGGAGAGGTCGTGTTCGGACACGGCGCCAAGATCGGCTACTTCGCTCAGGAGCACGACACTCTTGACAACGACGTGACCGTACTTGAAAACCTCACCCATGTCGCCCCCGAGCTCAACGACACTCAGGCACGTAGCATCCTCGGTTCCTTCCTCTTCTCCGGAGACGACGCCCTCAAACCCACGCATGTGCTTTCCGGTGGTGAGAAGACCCGACTTGCCCTCGCCACTCTTGTCACGTCACGGGCCAATGTGCTCCTTTTGGATGAGCCCACCAACAACCTTGACCCCGCCTCGCGAGAGGAGATCCTCAAGGCCATCGCCAAGTACGAGGGCGCCATCGTCCTTGTCACCCACGATGAGGGTGCAGTCAAGGCACTGAATCCCGAACGCGTGCTGCTCATGCCCGATGGGGATGAGGACCTGTGGAACGACGACTATCTCGACCTGGTCGCGGAGGAATAATCGTCGACAGCGTTCACAGAGTTCGGTGATCCATTCGGGTGGGCTTCCTATGTGAGGCGCTGATAACACTCGAATGGATCACCGTGTCACCCCCGTCACAAGACGGCCTATACTGATGCTGTCTTTACGCAATCCATATCAGGGAAGAACGGGGTGAACCGCCATGGACGAATCCGCGGATTCGGCTCAACAGGCTGTAGCAACCAATAACGTCAGCACTACGAAACAACCAACAGTCGCTCAGAACAGCAAACATGCGGGAACGGCGGTCAAGGCCGCACTTGCGGCCAACATCGGCGTCGCCATCGCCAAACTGTGCGCCGCCGCATTCACCGGTTCATCCGCCATGCTTTCCGAGTCCGTTCACTCCATCGCCGACTGCTCCAATGAAATCGTCCTGATGATCGGAGGACGATTCTCCCATCACAAGACCGACGGCGATCATCCATTCGGGCTTTATCGGGCCAAGTATCTCGCGTCGTTCGTCGTCGCCACGTTGCTCTTCTTCGTCGGCGGATTCTTCTCCACGTCAGAGGCGGTAAAAAAGATCATCGCCGTCGTTGAGAACCCCGCTCTGCGCGATGCCAATCAGGGCGAGCTCCTTGTGGCGCTTGCCGTCGTGGCCATCAGCGCATGCCTGGAAGGCTACGGTCTGCATCAGAGCAGCAAGGAAGCCAACGAGCGTATGCGCAACACCAATACCCCGCACATGGGCCTCTACCGGTTCTGGAGGCGCACCAAGTCCGCTGAGCTTGCAGCCGTGATCATGGAGGATACGCTTGCTCTGATCGGCCTCGCCTTCGCCGGTACCGGCATCGGCTTGGCGATCATTCTGGACAACGAGCTGTGGGATGCCATCGGTGGTCTCATGGTCGGTCTGGTATTGATCTGCGGATCGATATTGCTCGCCTTCAAATCCGGTTCTCTGCTGATCGGTGAAGCCGTCGATCCGGATACGCGCTCCAAGATCGTCGCCGCGGTCAAGGCAACCCCGGGCGTGACACGCCTGCTCAATATGCAGACCGTGCACATGTCGGAGAACGACATCCTGCTGTGCGTCAAGATCGAGACTTCAAAACTTGATCGCGATTTCGATGTGCAGACCGTCGACAAGCTTGAAACCTCCGTGCGCAACGCGCTCCCCTGGTATACGTTCGAGATCTACGTGGAGCCCGACATCTACCGTCAGGACCATAGCAAGCCCATCACGCTGGAGGAGTAGCCAAAGCAGAGTCCGGCCCGCAGATTACTCGGGAAGCACCTCCTGCAAATACGAGCGGGAGGTGTCGGGATCACGGTACGCCACGTACGCCTTCGAGGAGACTTCCAGGATCTCGGCGGTCTTGCTTTCCGGAGCCGAGACGATCACCTGGAATCCCAGTCGGGGCAGCACCGACAGCGCACGCTGGGTATAGCGGCCATCGGCCTTGATCAGCGCCTCGTCAAGGAACAGCGTGGTGTATGTGGGCTGTCCGGTCACGTCGCCACCCAGCAGATAGATCAGCGCCGCACCATATACGAACGATGTCAGCTCCTGCAATGCGCCACCGGATTTGCCACCGGTGGAGGTGATGCGCTCATCCGGCCCGTCCTTATGATGCACGATCGCGTAGAACGAGGAGCGGCATCGCGGGTCAAGGTTGCGGGCACCATAGCTGCGGATGCCGTTCGCGTCACGAACCTGTTCGAGCTCCGTCCTGAGCCGATTCACCAGTCCGGCGCATTTGGCGAATACCCGACGATTCTCCTCCGGGGACACACGGCTGCCGGCCTTCCATTCACTGAGCAATGTCATCGTCCGCTTCAACGGTCCGGTGAATGTGGCTTCCGGACGCCGTACATCCGCGCCGATGGACAGACTGCCGTGTCGTGGACCGAATTGCTGCCCTTTGAGCATGGCGTTGATCTTGTCCAGCTGGTCATCGATGTCTCGAGCATCCGCATCGATCGCCCGGTTGAGCTGGGTGAAGTCCATCAGCAGCTTGTCCAGGCAATTTACGTATTCCTCATTGGTCGCGGTCGTCGCAGCCAGCAGATTCAGGCTCTTCAATTCCTCCTGATAGAACCGGTAGTCGGTCACAGTGGTCGTGATGGTATTGTCATCAGGCACGTACAGGGAATGGTACGTCGTCATCCGATCCTCTACGGTTTTGCGCGTGGCATCCACGTTCTCACGCAACCTTGCGATCTTCTGACGAATCTCCTTCTCCACGCTGGACACGGCCCGCTCCACGAACGTCTCCCCCGGTTTCGACCGCTTCGATTCCTCATCGGTCGTGACCTTGTTCGCAGCGGTCCTGTTCGCTGCCGTGACGATCAGGCCGGCCCGATCCTCCGGGTTGAGCACGCTGGAGAACACGTGCTCGTATGCGTCGGTCAGAACCTTGATCGCTGCGTCGGCGAGATGCCCGGACGTGTCGGAGGTCAGCGTGACGCCTCGATGTTCGTCAAGCCATTGCCGAGCGGTCTGAATGGCCTGCTGGATCTCATCTCGGTCCATCTTTGCGCGTATCGCCTGCTCCTGCATGGCGTCAAGCTGCTGTTGCACGTTTCGTCGGGCATCAAGCAGATGGGCGAGCTCCGGATCGTCGCGCAACGAATCGATGGTCGTGCGCAGTTCCGAGATCCGTTGTTCGGCTCCGTCGACATCGATTTTGTCCCATGTCGTGTACGACAGCTGATCCGCCAACTCCTCTTTGGCTCGCAACAGGTCGATGCCGGCGTCCGCCTCACGATAGTCGTCCTCCGCATCGGACAGACGGGCTTCCGCTTTGACGAACTGGCTGCGCAGTTCGTCAAGATATGACTCGGTGACGAAACCAATGACGGGGTGCAATCCCTTGCTGCCGTGGTGGCCGTGCCTTCCGGATTTGATCTGACCATCCCGCTGCACCTGCCGTGTGGCGGACTCATCATCGATGTCATCCACGCATAGAGCATCCAGCCGTTCGGAGGACGTCTGGGATTTGAGCCAATCGACGAACGGCGAATCCTCCCGATATCGGAGCTTGCCTGACATCCACGCCTTCTCGCCATCGGCGATGTAATCCCTGGTGGTGTCCACAAACGTCCATGTGCGACGGATCATACGCTTGGGATCGATTGTGCTCACCTTCGCGGCGAAGCCCGCCTCGTGACGCTTGTCCACGAGAATGGTCTGGGCAAGCTGACCGTAGACCACGTTCATGGCGTTGCGCCATTCCTCGGCATCCTCCCGAACATCCATGAGCTCGGCCACATACGGCAGCTCGTCGGTGGATAGTCCGGTCGCCTGTGCGAGCAATGACCGTGCCTCATCCATCGGTTGGGAGATACGGGTGCGCTGCCTGCGTTGACGGTCGTAGTCCTGACGCAACGCAGCCAATGTACGTTTTGCCTCACCGATCATACGTACCGCGGTATTGCGCTGCTCCGTCAGCGAATCCTTGCGCTGGTTAAGCTCAACACTTAATGTGGCGATATCGGCGCGGCATGATTCCCACGATTGCGCGTCATCGGGCATGGTCATGCCAGCGGTGGCAAACCGTGTCTGCAAGCGATCACGCTGTTCGGTGACATCCTGCAGCGTGATCTCCGCCTGCTTCAGCTGGGCTTCCAAGCGTGTGAGGCTTCCCTCATCGTGATTGTTCAGTTGCGTTTCGATTTGCGAAACACGATCCCGCATGGCGTCCGCCTGTCGTTGCAGGGATTCGAGATCCTGCTCTTTGCGCTTCAGGGCAAGCACATCGATTGGCACCCGCTTGCGTACTTCGCCGGTCATGCGGTTTGTCACCCAGCTTACGATCGTGGCGTGGCCATTGCCCTGTTCGGATTCCGGGTCCACCGGAGCAAAGTCGTGCACATTCTGCAATGCCGTGGCATAGGCGTCGTAGGCATGCTGAATGGCAGTGAGTCGTTCGATTCGCTGGGTCTTCTCCGCCATGCTTCGGAAGTTCGTGTCATACCGTTCATAATCGGAGACGGCGGACTGCGCGAGTCCAATCGCCTCCGGCACTCCAAGCACACCCTGCTTGAAAATATCGTCGAGACGCGAGGGCGCATCGGCCGACTGCAATTTGTGCAGTAGCCGGCATGCTTCCGCGCTCAGTCCCATGACCCGCCAGATGTATGTGTGGAACGCGTCGGCGTTCGGAAATGTGTCGCATCCGACATACGTGTTCTTCAACTGGGTTGGGGTAAACGGGGTGTCGCGGTAGCGGTCCATGAGTCGTGGATCGATCGTGTGATCCCAGGTGACGTATTGCCGACGGACATCTCCCTGCCCGTCGCCCGCCGACAGGTAGAGGAACTTGCCGCACGACAACGTCTGACCGGTGGTGTGATTGACGTACGTATCCACGATTGCTCCCCAGACCGGCTGCGGGGTCCCGTCGTCACGACGTCCTCGAAGGAACGCCGGAACATCACCATTGCCGGTGTTGTCGTAGCCGAGCATGCCGCGTAGATATGTGTAATCGCTACGCTCGGAGCGACCGGTATTGGATGCCTTGTTGAAGGGTGTGCCGGTCGGATACAGCAGGGAGATCTGCGCGTCCACCAGAGTGGATTTTCCGGATTCGCTCGCCCCTGCGAGCAGTGTGACCGGAAGCATGGCATCCGTGGAGGGGCGGAATTCATGGTAACCGTCATACGAGCCCCAGTTGATGAGGCAACGGCTATTCAGCATCCAACGGTCGGCAATGATCTGCATATCGTGTGACATGGTCACTTCCCCTCATCCTCCTCATCCTCGAACAATGTCATGCCCTCGCGTGACGCATTGGTTCCGGCATCACGCCCCCTGCCCGGCAGGTCATTCGTTCCGTCATCTGACGCATAGTCAGGATCGCCAGACATCGTCGTATCGACCCCATCAGTGAGATCCTTGCCGTTTGCCGTCGTGGGATCGTCAACCTCCGCGGAATTGGCATTCAGCCATTCCTCGGCGAGCTGCCGGTCCAGCACGACGGGAACCAACGGCGTGATTCGGTACATGCCGTCATCGTCTTCCACTTCGGATAGGTATCCGTGGGTCAGTGCCATGGATATGGTCACGGAGAGTTTTCTGAGCACGCCTTCCTCATCGTTGCGTGCGGCGAGGTATCCCGCGCCTGTGGTCAGCGCTGCCCGGATTTCCTCATATCCGACGATCCATTGATCGACGTCGGCGTTCACGTTTTCGTATTCCAGCACTCGGATGCGCAGGAATGCCAGCAATGCCGCTTCTTCTCGTGTCAGACTGGATCGGGTTTTCAGCGAACGGATGACGATGTCCGGACCACTGACCGGTGCGGCGTACATGATGCGGTAATGGGTGTTGACGACCAGTTCCAGCATGTCATTGTTGAGGGAACGCACGACGTCGTCATGGTTGTCCATCACCGTGTCGTACAGGGATCCGGTGATATACCGGTCACGTTTGAGCGCGATCGCCGCCATGCGTGCATCGGACGGCATGGTACTCAGATCGCCTTCGAACAGGGCGTTTGGATTGATGTCGGTGCCATCGCCATCCAAGAGCGTGTCGTTCGTCATGTCGCTCATTCTTCCTCCATGATGGTTGTCAACGTCGCTTCGCTTACCAATACGGGCCGGGTTCGCCATGATCGTGGTTTGCCACCCAATGTCATGCAATGCCAGGTCACGTAGCCTTCTCCCGAGGCACGGAGACTGCCGAGAAAGCCGATGAGTTCGCTTTCTCGACGCTCTGCTTCAGGCAGCTGGTTGAAACTGGCGGCCATATTCACCAGATCATTCTGCATAACCGGATGATCCAGGATCATTGTGATCATGCGTTTGAGCCTCGGTCCGCCTACTTCGATCATCGACTGAATGTCGGGGATGCCAAGTGGGACAACGGGCGTGTGAGTGGCCAATTCCGGCGTTGTGGAACGGGTCATTGGCTTGGCTGGACGTGTGGGCAGTCCTGCCAAACGTACGGACGCGGTGTTTGTGTCATATGGCGTTGCACCGTCGTCTGGGTGTTCGCGTGCTTCGGTGTTGAGTTTGACGAACAGCCGATTAAGCGTGTCGAGCATGGTGCGATAGCGGGTGTCGGTCTGCTGACGCACCAGACGGCTGACGGCTTCATCTGAAACTCGCATTTGCCTACGGACATCCTCAATGCCGTCATAGATGCGGGCAAGTTCGGACTTGACCTGGCCGAGCAGCGTACTGGTCTCCCCTTCCAGATACGGGCTCTTGGCGATGGCACGCATCGCATCGTCGATCTGCTGACGACCTTCATCAGTGACGATGATCTGGAACGCGTCATCGAATCGTCGTCCACTATCGGATTCGCGGAACGATTTGCGATACCCATTGTGATATGCGGTGAGTATCGCATTCACCGACATGCCTCCAGACTGCATACGACGACGAAGTGCATCGCCGTTGTCACGTTCGGATAATGCGAGTTCGTGCAATTCCACAGGCACTCCTCGCAGGGTGTTGTGAATTACGGCGATGATGTCCTCAACGGCCTGATCGGATAGACGACTGGTATCATCACCGTGCAGGATTCGTTTGATCTCACGTTTACGAGTCTTGATCTCTCGATTGAGCAACGTGACGCGTTCCCGCGGATCCTCGGTCAACTGCATACGGGCGTGTTCGATCTCCATGATGATGCTGTTCGCCTGTGCTCCGGACAGGGTCCGTGTATCGTCATCGAGTCGGGAAAGTGCGTCGATCGCCCGATGCGCGCGTGCCGTGAGACGATAGAGGAATCGATGCGTACCGGTATCCAATGAGTTGGCCAGCCACGCGTAATCGTCATCGCCCTCACGGGTTAGTTCGGCAAGGACCTGACGTGCCGCAGATGCATACGTCTGGTCTTCGCCAAGCGCATATTCACCGGAACCGACCAGTTCTCTCAATCCCTGAGCGATGCGGTCTTCAAGGATCTCCCTAGGCAGTTCCCCGGTCAGTGGATCAAACGAGGAACGCAGCAACGCCACATACAGCATTGAATTGCGACGTAGGAGCAGGCGTAGCACGCCGGTCTCGTACACCGACCGAAGTCGCTCCAGCTCCTGTCTCACATCACCCAAAACCGTTCCTCGCTCTTTTCTTCATTTCCATTCGCCGATTGCGTTACAAGCTAGCATACGTCGTTGCATACGGTCCATTACGCAATGACTGTGACGATGACAGCCCCGTACTCTGGACATCACCTCAAACGTTGTACAGGTGCTCCCTGCTCTCTGGTCACTATTGCTGTGCCGATGTCATCTCTTCCGACAAGTCAAAATCCGGTTTGAGAATTCTGCGCAGATCAGTGAGATATCTATCGAAGGCGGCTTTGCCTTCCCTGGTGAGTTTGACTTCCGTCGAGGGAACACCCGTTGGGGAAAACGACTTGATGATCGTGATGTAGCCTGCTTCGTTCAGCTTCTTCAATTGCACGGACAGGTTTCCTTTGGTGACGTCCAGCAATCTGATTAGACGTTTGAACGAAATACGACGCCCAACCCCCAGCTCGACCATGGTGGCCATGATGCGCAGCCGGGTCGTGGAATGGATGATCTCGTTCATGCCCCTCCTGTTTCTGTGCAGGTTTGTTTTGTTGCGGTGTCGTTTGGTTGTTGTTTTATACGGTAGTTTTTATTATAGAAGAAGTCTGTGATACAAACTTGTCTATAATTATACTGATTATTCTCCATTCCTCGTAAACAAATATGGGGTCGCGCGTTACATCCAAACGCGCGACCCCTGCTCTGTACTCGAGCCCAGCAAACTACCGGATCAATCCCCAATCACCGCATTGACGATGCCTGACACAATCGCCATGATCAGCGAACCGATCACCGCCCAGAGGAAACCATGGATGATCACGCCCACATCAAACAATGACAACGCCAGCCACGACGCCAGCTCCATGAACAGCCAGTTGATAATCAACGCGAATAGTCCGAAACTCATGATTGACAGCGGTAACGCTATGAGCTGCACCACCGGTTTGATCGAGGCATTGATCAGCGCGAGAAACAGGGAGAATGCCGCTATTCCGAGAATCGGCGGCTCCCCCACCGCCTCCATGCCGGGCAGGACGGCGACCATGACACCGGCCGCAATCGTGAGCACGATCCATCGTGAAAGAAAACGAGTCATACCTTGATTATGGCATTCTTCCCCGCGACGGTTTCGTCATATCAAAATCCTCTGCCGTTTCGAGACATTTCCAAACGTCGGAGGACGAGACCATCATCAGCCAGCCTTATCGGACCGTTTTCGCATCGAGCACCGCATCGTCAAGGAACCAGTAATCGTGCGGATCGCCACGCAACGCTGTGAACGGCACAAGCTCCACGTCCTGTTCACGAGCACGCTCGATCAGATACCCGCGAATGATCCATGGATACTCAAGACGTCCGGATTTAAGATCGATGATCTTCTGAATCGTGTGCCCGCTGACACCGAATGCATCCCCCACCTGATCGACCGTCAACCCCAGACGACGCATGTTCTCCTTGAATTCCCTGATCGTAGCGGTCTTTTGCGCCATGCTCAGCGACATCGTATCCCCCTTTTTGTCACACATGTCTGCCGATTACCGATTGTAGGCGTGTTCGGTAGACTAACACGTGTCGACAAGCAGGAATTGGAAGGGCTCGATGATGGGTAAAAACAGGAACGCAAGCTCCTCGGTACGGCACCGTTGGAGGATCATACGGCAGGCGATGCGCATGGAGCTTCGCGAGCACAAGGTGTCGTTCGCCGTGTATGTGACCCTTCGTGCGCTCGTCATCGCCATGGCGATTCTGCAGTTTTTCAACGGCGATTATGAGAACGTGTTCCTATGCGTACTGACGTTGCTATTGCTTCTGGCTCCGGCATTCATTCAGTTGCAGCTGCGCATTGAGCTTCCGTCCGTTCTTGAAGTGATTATGCTGGTCTTCGTGTTCTCTGCGGAGATCCTTGGCGAAATCAGCGCTTTCTACGAGCTGTTCCCCTTTTGGGATACCGTGCTGCATACGCTGAACGGGTTCCTCGCCGCCGCGATCGGGTTCTCACTGGTTGACCTGCTCAACCGTTCCAATACGACGAAGTTTAAACTGTCTCCCGCCTATCTGGCACTCGTCTCGTTCT
This sequence comes from Bifidobacterium tissieri, assembly GCF_002259645.1. Lineage (GTDB taxonomy): Bacteria > Actinomycetota > Actinomycetes > Actinomycetales > Bifidobacteriaceae > Galliscardovia > Galliscardovia tissieri. Next base: position 11,489 of record NZ_MWWV01000012.1, on the reverse strand, counting down.
GTTTCTCCATGACGATCGGCGTGGTCTGGGAATTCTTCGAATTCAGCATGGACATGCTGTTCGGATTGGATATGCAGAAGGACGCGGTCGTCCATTCCATCAGTTCGGTCATGCTGGATCCGTCTCATGGCAACCGGATCGTCTCCATTCCCGACATCACGCAGGTCAGCGTCAACGGCAATGATCTTGGTCTTGGCGGTTACTTGGACATTGGTCTTATCGACACGATGGAGGATCTCATCGTCAACTTCATCGGCGCGCTGGTCTTCTCCATCATCGGGTTTCTGTATGTCAAAAATCGTGGCAGGAAGGATGCGATCGTAGATAGTCTGGTTCCCCGGCGCAAGACGGCGGCACAGGACTACCTGCGTGTGATCATCGAGCAGGCGGACAAGCGCACCGCGTCATCGGCGGACGACGGCGAGCGCGGCTGAAGTCGATGATTCTTTTGCTTACTTTTAGCGTTTTGTTCTTTTGAAAAGTGTGGTATTGTTTGACATGGTGTGATTTTTCATGCTTTCGCTCGTTTTGAGCGCATTGACCAGATACCTAGGGATTCGTGTATGCATTTTCATGCATACATGTTGCCTTAGGCGATGGAGATGTGGTCTGATAACGAACGAAAGGAAAGCATGTCGATCAACGACAACAACAGGTATCGCATCAATCTCTCCCTCCTCTCTGAACAGTTGCGCGCATCGGTGCGTTCGGCTGATGTGACCGATATGGGCAACGGGCTTATCGTCACCGACGAGCGCACCTCATATCTCAAGACCTACGTTCAGCCCAATGGTATCGTCCGTCCCCGCTGGGAGTACCCTGCTCCTGACCGTCGCGGGCGGATCCGCGGCCTCAAGCCCTACGATGTCGAAGCGGTGAAACTGCTTGACTCCCCCATCATCCCTCTCACTCCGTTCCCTCTCACCGGGGACGCCAGCCGGCAGACGTTGCTGATGCGTCTGCATCTTGACCGTCAGGCCAGGCGCCTCGCCCCGCATCAGGTGCACACCTCCCTGCGTCTGATGCAACTCATCGTCTCCGCTGACGAGCGCTATGGCGTGTGGCGGGCCTGGCAGCGGCTCGTGCAGAACGCGGTCGATGACGGTGGGACCGATACGGTACTCGCCGCCCCGATCGACCGTACCATGCAGCTGCTCGTTGATGCGCTGGCCTCCCCTGCCGGCCCCAGTCTCGTGGCCGCTCTCATCATCGATGAGGTCGAACGCATTCATCCCGCCGATGCCGGCTCCCGGCGTGGTCGTGACCTGCGTCACGCTGTGGAGGACGTCGAGTATTCTGAGGATGGTCAGGAGGAGCAGCTGTCCGAACTGGTTGGTGACGCCATCGACCTCATCGAAACCACCACGGTCCGCCCCGACATCACCCGGCTCACCATGATGCGAGCGCTGCTCACCGGTGTCGTCAACCGTCTGCCTGACAGTGCGCTGGCCGCTTCGGGTACGAGCCGGGCGATGTTCGGTGGTGTGATCATCCTCATCTCCTGGTGGTTGGGCCGTGGTCTGGATCGGCTTGCCGAGTCGGCGCTGCGTCTGGAGTTGGCGACCGGTCCGACTGCTGGTACCAGGGCGGTGCGTAATGGGCGTCCTGGTTGGTTGAGGTAGCGTCTTCGTATGCGGTGGGGTGATCTGCTGCTGTGGGTTCCCCACCGCTTCCGTTTTCCATTCCCGTTCTTGTCCCGTTAGGGGAATGTCATCTGTGGATGCCACGATGTGTGGCACGACGATGATGGAGGTGTGATGGGACGGCATTTGCGATATGGGCGTGTGGGGCGACGTGGTGGTGTTGGTACGGTGGTTGCGGTGATGTTCACTGTGGTTGCTGCTGTTACGGCGCTTGCCATGGTTGCTGTGCTGATTAATCTGCGTCGTGCGGATACTGTTGCGCCGCGTTCGGCGGCTGACGCGTATTGTTCGGCTGGGTCTGGCACGATTCCGTTGAGTCCTACGCAGGCGTCGAATGCGGCGCTTATTGCTCGTATTGCGATGGAGCGGGGTTTGCCTGATCATGCGGTTACTGTGGCGATTGCCACGGCGATGCAGGAGTCGAAGTTGACGAATATTGATTATGGTGATCTGGATTCGGTTGGGCTTTTTCAGCAGCGTCCTAGTCAGGGTTGGGGTTCGGTTGAGCAGTTGATGGATGAGTCGTATGCGATCAACGCGTTTTATGATGCGCTGGTGAAGGTGCCTGATTGGCAGTCAATTCCGACGGAGGATGCTGCGCAGGAGGTGCAGCGGTCGGGGTATCCGGATTTGTATGCGAATTGGGATGATTTGGCTCGGGCTTGGGCGCAGGCGTTGACTGGTGAGGTGGCTGCGGGGGCTGGGTGTGCGTTGGAGCCGGCTGGTGGTTCTGATCGGGATGGGTTGGTTGCAGCGATTGGGACTAGGTTTCCGATGATCACGGTGTCGGATGGTGCTGCGGGCGCGTCGGCGTCGGCGAGCGCGTCTGGGGCCGTGTCTGGGTCTTCTTCGGCGAGCGCGTCTGGGGCCGGTTCATCAGTGGTGTCCGGTTCCGGGTCGTTGGTGTTGTCGTTGCCGTCGGGGTTGTCTGATGGGGATGCTCGGCGATTGGTATGGCAGTGTGCTGTGTGGCTGGTGACTCAGGCTCGTGGGTATGGTGTTGTTGCGGTGCGTGCGAATGGTATGGGTTGGGATCGTACTGGTGGTGTGTGGTCTGGTGAGGAGTCTGCGGGGTTGGTGGTGTCTGTGGTGTTGGCGTGATGGTTGGTTAAGTTGGTGGTGTGGGTGTACCAGCCGGACCAGTCGACGACGGCTTCGATGTTGTTGCCGTCGGGGTCGAGGACGAATGCCGCATTCATCGTGCTGCCAAACGTAGGCGATGGCGGATAGGATGGAACGTGTGTTCGGGGATAACTGGGGTGCAGAAGGAGATGCGATGAATGGTGCGACGGCTATGCCGTCCGGCCGACTGCGCGCATGCGGTTTCGGTGTGGTGACCCTGCAGGTGTTCTGGTGGACGACGTTGGTCGCGACGGTGGCGCTCGCCGGTGCCGCGTTCGTCATGATTCCGCGTGACTGGCTGCCCTGGCTCGTTGTCACGCTCGTCGTCGTGCTTGTCGAATCGGTGATCTTTTGGGTTGGGATTATCACCGTGTATCTGACCAGCGTGCAGCTTGGCATGCGTATTCGGGTCATTGGCATCGTCTGCGGGTGGATTCCGATCGCCAATCTCATCGCGTTGCGTCTGATCATTCGCACGGTACGTGATGAGGTCCGGTTTGAAACCGCCAAGGAGGCACTTGACCGTTCCCGTGCAGCGCAGCGGGTGTGCGCCACACGGTATCCGATCCTGCTGGTGCATGGCGTGTTCTTCCGGGACTCGCGTCTGATCAATTATTGGGGGCGTATCCCCGGGGAGCTGGAGCGCAATGGGGCGATCATCTACTATGGCAACCATCAGTCGGCGGCGTCGGTCGCCGACAGTGCCCGTGAGCTCGCCGACCGTATTCGTCGGATCGTCGAGGAGACCGGATGTGGCAAGGTCAACGTGATCGCCCATTCCAAGGGCGGGCTCGACATGCGTTGGGCGATTGCCCGCGAGGGAATCGGCGGGTATGTCGCCTCGCTGACCACCATCAATACGCCGCATCGCGGCTGCGGGTTCGCCGACTATCTGCTCGGGTCCATTCCCGAGCCCGCGCAGCGTCGGGTGGCCGCATCCTACAATGCCGCGGCAGCGAAGCTGGGCGACACGCATCCAGACTTCATGGCTGCCGTACATGATCTGACGCAAGCGGGATGCGAGCGCATCAACCGTAGCATCGGTCTCGGCCAGTTTCCCGGCATCGTCTGTCAGAGCGTTGGCTCGCGTCTGCTGCATGCCACGACGGGCCGGTTCCCGCTGAATTTCACCTATCCGCTGGTCAAATGGTTCGACGGGCCGAATGATGGTCTGGTGTCCCGCCCACCCTTCCCTTGGGGTGACTGGTTCACGTGGCTGGAGCCGTCCGGTGATCGTGGCATCTCCCATGCCGACATGATCGACTTGAATCGTGAGAACATTCCCGGCTTCGACGTGCGTGAGTTCTACGTGGGGCTTGTCGCCGAGCTCAAACGCAAGGGGTTGTAGTCGACTGTTGTCGGATGCCCCTGACGGTATCGTGGAATCGGACGCCGGTACCCTGAATCCATTCCTTTCGGGGACCGTGCAGGCTGGAAAGGATACGACCGATGGCCCATCTGTCGAAATCCCGAATCGTGGGATTGTGTGTACTGCTCGTCGCCGTGATCGTGCTGTGTGGCGGCATCGCATGGCAGGCCACCCGGCCGAAGCCGGTGCAGACCGTGACCGTGACCGGATATCTGGGTGGTGAGAAGACCGGCCTGTTCGACGATCCGCAGTTTCGAACGTTGGCGACGGACGCTGGCTTGGACGTGTCCTACCGGAAGGCCGGCAGCCTGGACATGATGGACGCCGACCGGTCCGGCATGGACTACCTGTTCCCCTCCAGCAGGGCTGCCGCCGAATACGGCAAGGCCAAGGGCGTGGATGTGAGCCGGCAGGACATCGTCTTCAACAGTCCCATCGTCGTGTACACGTACCGGCAGGTGGCGGACGGCCTGTGCTCCACCGGGCTCATGTCGAAGGATGATTCGGGCGTGTACCGGCTGGACATGGCCAAAGTGGTGGAGGCCATGCAGCAGGATCGTTCGTGGGCCGACGTGGGATGGGCTACCGGCTATGGTGCCTTCCATATCGAATCCACGGACCCGGTGAAGTCCAATTCGGGCAACGAGTATGCGGCCCTGCTCGCGACCGTGATGAACGGCGGGACCCCGGCAACGGTCGACAGCGTCAACCGCGATCTGCCCGCATTGCAGACGATATTCCGCAAGTCCGGGTGGATGGAGACCAGCAGCGAGGACAGTTTCAGCCAGTTCCTCACCCTCGGTGTCGGTTCGAAACCGATGATGGTCGGCTATGAGAGCCAGATCCTGGATCTCGCCGCCACCCAGCCGGACACGTACGCGCAGGTGAAGAACGATCTGGTCATCGCCTACCCCACGCCCACGGTGTGGAGCACGCACGTGTTCATCGCGCTCGACGACAAGGGCGGGAAACTGCTCGATCTCATGCGCTCCGACAATGTGCGCAAGCTCGCATGGGAGCGTCACGGATTCCGGTCCGCGAACTATACCGGCACCGATGGCATCAGCCGATTCCACGTGCCCGGCACGATCGACCAGGTCCAGCAGGTCGTCGAACTGCCGCCGAACGACGCCATGCAGACGCTGATCAACGGTTTGAAAAACCAGTGACACGTCCCACGAATCGGCATAAATTAAATTGATGACAACCCCAGTGGCTATCATAAAAACTTATGACACTGCTTCAGCTCAAGTACATCGTCAAGATCGTCGAATGCGGTTCGATGAACGAGGCGTCCCACGAACTCTACATCTCCCAGCCCGCACTCTCCTCCGCCGTCAAGGAACTGGAGAAGGAGATGGGCATCGAGATCTTCACCCGCTCGTCGCAGGGCATCGCCCTGACCGTGGACGGCGCCGAATTCCTCACCTACGCGCGTCAGGTCCTCGACCAGACCGCGCTGCTCGAGGAGCGCTACAAGAACGCCAAGCCACGCAAGCAGCTGTGCCAGGTCTCCACGCAGCATTACATGTTCGCCGTCGAAGCGTTCGTGGAGCTCATCAACTCCATCAAGTCCGACGAGTACGAGTTCACCATCCGCGAGACCCGCACCAAGGACATCATCAATCAGGTCGCCAACATGCAGTCCGAGGTCGGCATCCTGTACCTGTCCGACTTCAACAAGGACGTGATCGGCAAGCTGCTGCGCGAGAAGCATCTGGAATTCCATCCGATCTTCCGCGCCGGTCTGCACGTGTTCCTCTCCCGCTCCAACCCACTCGCCTCGCGCAAGAGCCTGACCATGGAGGATCTCAAACCCTACCCGTGGATCCAGTACGAGCAGGGTGAGGAGGGTAGCTTCTACTTCGCCGAGGAGGCCGTCTGGCCCGAATACTCCCCCAAGCAGATCAACGTGACCGACCGTGCCACGATCCTCAACTTCATCGTGGGACTCAACGGCTACACGGTCTGCTCCGGCATCGACAACGAGGATCTCAACTCCGAGAAGATCGTGACCGTGCCGCTTGAATCCGATGAGAAGATGCTGGTCGGCTGGATCACCAACGAACGCACCAAACTCTCCCAGGCCGCCGAGATCTACCTCGACAAGCTCAAGTCCGTGATCGCCAACCACGGCTACACGCTGATCGACTGAACGGTCAACAGCCGACACGATATGTCGCTCATCGCATGATGATGGAGCCCGTACCCGCGTTGCATGCAGGTACGGGCTCCATCATCATGCGTCCAATAGGTCATGCATCCAATTGGAGTGCATCGTCTCCAGCATCGATTCGATGCTTATCCTCTCGAATCCATCACTCGCGGTCAAGGTGCACGCGGGTCAGCACGCAACCGGCACCAACGAGCGTCATGATCGCGGTAAGACCAAGCATCACCTCGGAGGTGACACCCGTTGCAGCCAGCGGACCGTACTCGTTGACAACAGCCGTGGGAGCATCCACCGTCGCCGTGCCCGCGCTCAGTCCGGCGGCGGTGTTCGTCACACCGGAACCATCCACCGAGGAGCCAGCGGAGCCGTTCTGCTGCTGAAGCTGCTGCTGGGCTGATTCCTGGTTCTTGGACGCCTCCTCGGCAGCCTTCTTGGCATCAGCGAGCGCGCCGTCCGCCACGATCTTGTCGGCCTTCGCCGTATCATACGCGGACTGCGCCTGCTCAAGCGCCGCGGCGGTACGCTCGGCCTCGGCGTTCGCCTTGTCCGCTGCGGCCTGCGTGGCCGCTGCTGTGGCGGTGGCCTTCTCCAAATCGGACTGGGCGGCCGCTGCGGCAGCGATTGTCTTGTCGGCCTGGTCGATCGTGGACTGTGCGTCCGCGATCTGCCGGTCGGCGGTGTCGATGCGCGCCTGTGCGGCGGCTACGGCTGAGTTCGCCTTGTCAAGACGGGCCTGCGCTTCAGCCAGCCTCTGGTCGGCTCCGGTCTTGTCCGCCTTCGCCTGGTCCAAGGCCTGCTGTGCCGTCTGCTTGTCCTGTTCGGCCTGGTCGAGACGAGCTTGCGCGTTCTGGCGGTCCTGTTTGGCCTGGCTGATGCGCTGGTCGGCGGTGGCGGCTGCCTCCTTGGCCGCATCGGCCTTCTGCTGTGCCGCGTCGATGCGTGTCTGCGCGTCCGCTACGGCCGAGTTCGCCTTGTCAAGACGGGTTTGCGCTTCCGCGGCCTTCTGCTGTGCGGTGTCAGCCGCGTTCTTCGCATCCGCTGTGTTCTTCTTGGCCTGCTCGTAGGCTTCGGTCTTCGCCGTCTGCTCCTTCTTGGCCTGTTCGAGGGCGTGGGCCTTGTCCTGATTGGCCTTGACGGCCTCGTCGTATGCCTTCTGCGCGGCGGCCAGCGCCTCCTTGGCGGTCTTGGCCTCATCGGTCTTTGCCGTGAGCTCGGCCTGTGCACGCTCGGCCGCATCGGTCTTCTCAGCCGCATCCTGCTCGGCCTGTGCGGCCAGCTGGGCGGCCTTGTCGGCCGTGGACTGTGCTGCCTGGTAGTCGCCGCTGGCGTTCTCCAGCGAGGTCTTCCACGCGGTCAGATCGGCGATGTAGTCATCGACCGTCATGATGCGATTGCCGTTGGTGGTGGAGTCGCCGGGGTTGAAGGTCTGGCCTGCGGTGTTGGGGTAGTACTTGCCGTTCTGGGAGACGCCGAACCCGGTGACGGTGGTTCCGCCGACGATGTTGAGGTAGTGTCCGACCTGCCGGTACAGGGTCGGGTACTGGGTCTGCAGGGCGAGGGGGCTGAGCTTCTTGATCTCGGGGTTCTCCCTGACCGCCTGCTCGTAGATCGCCTTCTCCTTGTCGTACCATCCCCGGAACGGGCTGTTGTCCTCGGTGAAGCCCCACGCAAGGTTCTCGCTGTAGACGTAGAACTGGCGGGGATGGTACGTGTTCTCGTTGGCGAAGTCGGTGTCCGCCTGAGCGATGGCCATCATCTCGTCGGACACCTGAAGCTCGGGCAGCCCCTCGCCCTTGCGGATCTCGTTGCACTCCTTGATGTACTGCAATGCGCGCAGCATGTTGTCGATCGACGTGGCATCCGCCTTGTCGCCGTTATGGATGTACTGGAGGTACATCGTCTCGGTCCCGTCGGTGAGGATACGGTACGCGCGCTGCGCGCCACGGTCGAGATAGTACTGCGACGCGCCCTGCTGCAGCTTGTAGTCGGCGCTGTCGGCCACCGCCTTCTTCGCGTCCGCCGCCTGCTGCGCCTTGTCGGCCGCCTGCCGCTTGGCCGTCGCGTCGGCCGAGGCCGTGTCCCTGGCCTTGTCGGCCTCGTCCTTCGCCTTGTCCGCATCCGCCTGCGCCTTGGAAGCCTCGTCGGCGGCCTGCCTGGCGGCATCCAGCTGGGCGGCGAGGTCGGCGAGCCCGCCGTCCTCCTTCTCCAGATCCGAAACCTTTTTGTCGGCGGCGTCCTTCTCCGCCTTGGCGGTGTTCTCCGCGTCGAGCTTGACCTTCAGGTCCGCGAGCTTGTCGGCCGCGGTCCGGTCGGCGTCCTGCTTGTCCTTGGCGGCCTGATCGGCGTCCGCCTGCGCCTGCTGCTTGTCGGCTTCGGCCTGTGCCTTATCCCGTTCCGCCTCGGCCACCGTCTGGTCGACCGTCGCCTTGTCGGACTCGGCCTGCTTCTGATCGGCTTCGGCCTTCTCCTTGTCCGCAATGGCCGCATCAGCCGCGGACTGGGCCTTGTCCACCCGGCCCTGAGCCGCGTCCACGGCCTGTCCGGCCTTGTCGGCCTCGGCCTGCGCCTGCTCCTTATTCGCCTGGGCGGCCTCCTGTTCCTGCTGGGCGGTCTTCTTGTCCGCTTCGGCAGTCGTCTTGTCCGCTTCGGCCTGCTGCTGTTGCGCCACGGCCTGCTGCTTGACGTTTGCCGCGGCATCGGCTGCAGTCTGAGCGTTGGCGGCGGTTTGTTCGGCCTGCTGCTTGTCAGCCTGCGCCTGCTGGTTCTTCTCATCGGCATTGTTCTTGTCGGCCTGCGCCTGCTTATTGGCATTCTGCGCATCGGTAAGATTCGACTGCGCCTTGTCCAATGTGGCTTGTGCGGCATCAGCCTTGGCCTGGGCGTCGGCGACATTCGTCGTCGATCGAGCCGCCTGCTCCTCCGCCACGTCCGACGGCACTTCATCGGCCATCGCCATCGCCGGCGCACCGAGCGATGCCACGGCAACGGTCGTCGCCACTGAAACCTTCAACGCCTTGTTCATGCGTTCGCTTCCTTTCACTACTCATCAGCGTGCACCACAAGCCGGTCATACGTCCGACATCGCACGCATGCTCCTCAAACTACCCCCCCCCCCAACGACGATACGGGGGTATCATCCGTTCCGTCTCACACACCGGACGGCCACACATATGACAATGGCCGGCTCCCCGCGTTACCGGGAGCCGGCCATTGGCCATTCGAGGGAATGGAACGGTCCGCAAAACCGCTACTTCACGCCGCCGTTCTGGTAGTCGATGTCGTAGCCGCTGGCTGTGTTGAACACGATCACATGCTGATCGATCGAGCCGTCGGACGTACGAATATCCACACTCACGGTACGCGGCAGCAGCTCCGACCCCTCATAGTTCGGCGTGGCCATATACTCCACCGTGCCCTTCGGATTGTCGTCCAGCCAGTTGCGTGCCTCATCCTCCGTGTACGCCATGCCGCCGGCGGGCTGGTTCTTGCCCACGTTCTGGGTTCGGGTTCCCGTCACCATGTTCTCCACGGAATCCTGACCGCCGAGACTCTTGGCCAGCAGGTGGCTGCGGTTGAACAGATAACCCCGGTACGCCTTGCCACCACCCAGATCGATCGACACCTTGGGATTCGGATGAGGGTAGCCTGCGATCGTATCAGGCATGTTCCGGTCACGGGACGAGCCGCTGTCGCGAAGCTGCTTGTCGATCACGCCGACGACCATGCCGGCACGACCGTATGAATCGAGACCCGTGTACCGGATCTCGCCGGTTGCGGGCATGGTGCCGGCCTTGGAGAAATCAGCCTTGCCAGTGACCACATAATAATCAGGGTACTGCTGCTGCGACCAGACGATGCTGTTCGGGGAATCAGCCGACGCACCCTCCGCCAGCGTGGGCGTACTGCCGGAGGAGAGCGACTGCGTCAGCTCGTCCAATCCCCGCTGCGCGGACTCCTCGGATATGGAACACCCGGCGAGTCCGAACATGAACACGACGGACAGAACGGAGGCGACGATACGCCTCATCATGACATAGGCATTATTGGAGATGTGCATTCGAACAAGTGTAGGAGGACCTTTCCCCGAGGTCTTTCGAACATCACGGTTCTTTCACGTTCCCACGGCACAACCGCATTCGATCGATGTTCGCAAATGTGAGAAATACCCCCTCATATCACACGCAACTCCCACACCATCCAACAGGCGGCACACAGTTCCAAACACATGTGCTTCAATCAAACATCGTTGAAATTACAACGCTCCGTGATTGCTTTCCCGGCGATTCATGATATACTATGAGTGGAGGTTGGAGATGATCGAACCCCATAAATCAAACATGAGGATGTGTTCGATTTATGGTTCGCATCCGATCTTCAGAAAACCGCGACGACGCGGACAACAAAACAGAGGCAGTGGCACCACACCAACAGGAATAACAGAACAGGGAATCCGTCCGGTGGATATCAGACGAACGACACGGACGACGCAGAGCAGAAAACATCAGGATGCAGAGAACGAGGAACACGCAACGAAGAGACCCACATCGGTGAATGGGCAATGACGAACATAGAGGTCGCGAATGGCTCAGACAGGAACATCGGTTGGGCAATGACGTCCGACGAATAACTGAATATGGATAACTGCAGATGGACGATACCGTGATACCGGTCGTCCGATAACTGAAGGAAAGGTGATTATGAACAATAATCAACCATGAGACCCCGGGGTTTGAAACACAGCTCCGGGGTCTCGTTCATGTCCATGTGGTTGTTCATGCGCGTGGTCGTTCATACGGGCGCGACGACACATTCGCGCGCCACTCCCCTGATTACTCCCGCACGAGACGGATGTTCTTCACGCCATCCTTGCGGCTGCGCCGGTACAGCACGAACCGGTGGCCGATCACCTGGACCAGATCGGCGTGCAGACGTTCGGCGAACAGCTCGCCGGCCTCCTTGGCGGTGTATCCGCAGCCTTCCAGCAGCGTGCACTTGATCAGTTCGTGCGATTCGAGGCATTCGTCAGCCTGGGCGACGGACGCGTCGGTGATGCCGTTCTTGCCGACGATGAGTTCCGGATTGAGCTGCTGGCCCAGGGCGCGCAACTGCTTGATCTGCTTCTTGGTCAATGCCATGTAACCGTGGTCTCCTTCATGACGCGTTCCGCGTCCGACTATCACAA
>NZ_MWWV01000011.1 GCF_002259645.1 Bifidobacterium tissieri | reverse complement strand
TCACCGAGTTCTCGATCCCCGCGGGCAAGGTGTACCTGTCGCCGGTGATCGACTGCTACGACNGCATGCCGGTCGCGTGGACGATCGGCACCAGCCCCAACGCCGCGCTGGCCAATGGGATGCTCGAGGACGCGTGCGCCACGCTCAAACCCGGTCAGACGCCCGTCATCCACTCCGACCGGGGATGCCACTACCGGTGGCCCGAATGGATTCGCATCTGCACGGATCATGGATTGACGAGGTCGATGAGCGCGAGGGGCTGCAGCCCGGACAACGCCGCCGCCGAGGGGTTCTTCGGCCGGCTCAAGCAGGAGTTCTTCCACAAGAGGAGCTTCCAGGGCGTCACGATCGACGAGTTCATTGCGATGCTGGACGAGTACATGGTCTGGTACCGGGACAAGCGCATCAAACTCGAATACGGGATGAGCATCATGGACAAGCGCATCCAGCTCGGGCTCGTCGCCTGAACACATGTGATATCGTTCTGAACGACCATTCAGACAACGAAGTCCAACAAAACGTCACCACCCCCCTGTTTCCAGTGGAGCTTCTGTTCAAACAGCCAATGAATGCTTCGTATGTGCTGTTCTTCCTGTTTCAGGTTTTTGTGGATGTCATGCTGATACGGGCGATATATGCTTCGCAACGGCATGAGTCTGATTTCGATGCCAGCGCCGATACCGGATCGTTGCTGGCGCTGTGCATCGTGTTGGCTTTCATGACGGTGTCGTTCCTGTTCGAGCCGGATTTCGGCTCATGGACCCGTCATGAAAGCGCGGCGTTTCCTCTGCTGTGGATGGCCTTCAGCTCACTGTCCGCCGGTGGTGTCAGGCTGATGGACGAGAAACGGAGTGAGTCCTGATTCCTTCCATGTGGCCCATCCCATGCCGGATAGCATCACGATGAGTGGCAGGAACTGGATGAGATAGCGGGACGTGCCGGATTCGAAGAGCATGAGGAACAGGAATCCTCCGAATAGGGAGAGAGCCAGCCATACTGATGTGTTCGTGAATTTCCTTCTTCGATACACCAACATGGTGAATAGCAGCATTCCCGCGATCAGGGGGATGTAGAACGTCTGCATGATCAGCTTGTACAACCTGTTCGTCGGATTATGGTCAAGGAAGAAATCCTGGAATGTCAGCAACGGACCGAATCCTGATCTCACTATCGGATTGTTGTGTGACACGGCGAGCAGATTCGCGCCCCTGTCTTCATTGCGTATGGAGTCGACAAACTGTGCTGGCCACCCGTATCCCAAGGTTCCCTCGGCGGTGGTGTACCAGCTTTTTTTCAGGAGGAATGTGAGGTATCCGGCCGGTCCGTAGTCGTGGATGCGGGAGCGTATCTGTTGGAGGTTGACCTGCTCCTTGGCCTGTTTCGTAGGCAACGAACCCGTTATGTGGGTATCCTGGGCGTCGAATCCTCCGTGTCCTTTGAGTCCCATCATCATGAAGTGGGTCATGGGGACAGCCTGTGTGTCATTGATGTTGAATACGGCGTGTTCGGCACTGGTTACGGGAACGAGTACGAGTATGAATCCCAAAGACGCAGTGAGCATAGTAGGCAGAAACACGGTCAGTAGCCGTTTGCCCATGTTGAGTATGAACCAGATGATGGCGAAGACGATGGCCGGGATGACCGTGGAGGGTTTCATTGCATAAGCAAGGGACGCTGCACAGCCGAGAAGGAGGAACTGTAGCAGGATAGTTCGGGTGATGGCTGGCGCTGTGGAAGCGTGACGATCCGTGTGATGTGGTTCGAGAATAACGAGCGTCGTGCTGATCAGGAGGATGGAGAATGGCAGGCTGAGTGTGTCGGTGTAGGGGATCATGATCCAGCACGAGCAGCCCAGGAGCAGTGACATAAGTAGGAATCCGATGCCGGCTGCGGTCCTCGAATATTTGGCGAGCAGGTGTCGCACCCATAGGATGCAGGCATCGATGACCATGATGTTGAGGATCTGCATCGGGATCGCGACGATGTTCATCATGGCGAAATCGCTGAAATGGTCGTCAAATACATGGACGTTAAGCCATGCGGGGACATATTCGATCAGCGAGAGGAATCGATTGTTGGGGTAGCTGGATAGATACCAGCTGAATTTGCCTGGATCATGTGCCGCATAAACGGCTTCCACGGCGGTCTGTGCAGGGTCCCAGGATGTGTAGGAGACCAGTAGTGTGATGAAGACGATGCCTTGCCAGATGAGCATGGCGATGAATACCACACGCTGATGGTCGAGTAGCCACTTCAACAAGTTGAGTGCTTTGCTGCGTACCGTCGTGGACAGTATGCAGGCTGCGGCGAATATGATGAGTCTTCCGCTCGCTGCAATGCACAAGGCAAATCGGGAAATATGATTCGAAGCAGGTGCCATACGTATCATTCATATGCATCATGGGGGTATTCTTATCGGAGAACAGGGTAAGGGGTCTGCATGTCTCGAAAATCGCGTCACTCCGTGGGATCGGCCGGCCGGCGTCATGCGGCGGTGCCTCGGCGACGTCATACGGGACCAGACAAACGACGTCATACAAAGACAGCCAAACGACGTCACGCAGGAGGCGACATGCGTTATATCGGTAGGACCGTCAGTATCATCGTCGGAGTACTGCTGGCGATGGTCGTTGTCTATGCCGCGTTGTTGTTCAACTCCGCCCGGATACTCAAGTCCGAACTCGAGCAGGCGGTGAAGGTCGCCTCGTCCTCGAACCTCAGCGTGGACGTCTCCGGTGCACAGAACGGCGGCGGACAGTTCTCCGAGATCAAATCGGTCGTTCCTCAATTACAGGAGCACACGGGAAAGGCCCGTGAGCAGGCCGATGGCGTCGTCTGGCGCATCGCCACGGCGTTTCCCTACATCGGTGACGACTTCACGGCAGCCCGTACTGCCACCGATGCCTTCGACACGCTTGCACAGCAGGCATTGCCGAGCCTGATCGATGCGGCGAACACCATGCAGCAGTCCGGCCTGTCCAACGGCGACGGCAGCTTCAATGTGAAGTCTCTTAGTGCCGTCTCGTCCAAAATCGGTGGCGCGAAAACCGTGCTGCAGGAGCAAGTGGCCGCACTGCATAAGGCTCCCGAACCGCATATTGGACAGGTGCGGGATGCGTTGAAAACCGGAACCGGCATCCTTGACTCCCTCGCTGGAACGATTTCTTCCTATTCGGACACCATCACCAGCCTGAGCGCCTTGTTTGGCCACGACGGCACCCGGCACTATCTGATTCTCTCCCAGTCCAATGCTGGAATGCGATCGTCGGGAGGCATTGTGGGTTCCGTGGGAACAGTAACGGTCTCTGATGGCAAGGTCACATTGGGCGACTTCTACTCCAATTCCAAATTCACCATGACCGAGCCGGTCAAATCCACTGATGAAATCAATAAGATGTATGCCATCAGCCGTCTTGGACTACCATATGGTGGTGATATCCGAATCGCGTCTGCGACTCCGAACTTCCCTGAAGGCGCGGCATATGCCAAGGAGGTATGGGCAGGACAGTCGTTCGGTTCCAACGACATTGATGGCGTATTGTCCTTCGACATCGCAGCGCTCCAATCACTGATTGGAGTGACCGGGAATGTCACATTGAGTACGGGTCAAACGCTCACTGCGGATAACACCGCACAGTATCTGTCGAATCAGGTATACATCGATATCCCCAGTCCCCAAGACGAAGACCGTTTCTTCGAGGAGAGCGCGCAGCGCATCATCGGTGGAGCCCTTTCCGGAATCAACGCGGACAAGGCCATGAAGCTTGTCGGGGTCCTGCCGAAGATGGCCAAGGAACGTCACCTCTATCTCTGGTCTTTTGACCAGCAGGATCAGTCGGCTTTGCGCGCCGCCGGCATGACTGGCGAAATTTCCCAGCAGAAATCAACTCCGACTACTGGCGTGTATTCAAATGAAATGGGATGGACAAAATCCGATTGGTACGTACAGCGTTCGGCGACGATCAAGCGCACATCCGTAGGCAAGGATGGTTCCACTTCCTATCATGTGTCGTACACCATCACTAACAGCATGACCAGCGATCAGGCAAAGACCCTGCCCCAGTACATCACCGGAACATTCCCCGTGGGCATGATGAATAATCTGATCGGCCAGTCGAAACTTCCCGATGATCAGCGAACTGTAGTCAATACGGTCATTTCCGGACTCTCACAGCCTGGAGTCGTGGGACATTCGCTGGCTATCGCCCAGCCGGCCGGTGGAACCGTCGCCAATATCAAACTGACGAGCAACTCACCCACACAGGTGCCCAAGGCTCAGGAAGGTTTTGACCGGATTACATCCAACGGAGTCACCTATTACGTGAATCTGGCCACACTCATTTCTCCGGGATCCACTGCCACATTGGAATATGATGTGTCCACCGCTCCTGGAGCATCTCCGCTGCAGTTTGACCAGACTCCCACGGTTGGAGACCCGAAGATCGAATACGACTATCAGCGATGACACGTATTGACAGGAGCATATCGGTTATCTGATCTTCCTTCGTCGGTCTCCTACGGTGTCGCTACTGATAGGTGGAGGACATTAGGAATGTTTCGATCCGCATACAACAATCGATTGTTGGGACGATGATGGAGGTGTAATCATCATGAATCATGTTGAGCACGATGCCGCATTGCCGACAGGAAAACATTCGGAGCCGGTAAGTCCAAGGCGATTGTTCGCCGATCCCACCGACGTGGTGCTGTATCTGGCGTTCCTCATGCTGCCGGTGGACGGCACCATATACGGCTTCTCCATGATGTACTGGACACCGATCGCGCCGATCCTATTCGGTGCGTATGTGCTGCTCAACGTTTGGTCCCTGCCGAAGACGGTCGTCCGGTACGGCACCCTGCTGGTATTCCCTGTGATTTGCGTGCTCGTTTCCGTTTTCGGATGGCTGACCATCGGTTTTCATACCAACACCGCGGTACGTACTCTTGTGGCGCTGGCCACTGGTATCAGCTGTCTGATATCGCTCGATGTGGCGTTTCGGATCAAACGACTGAGCATATCGGCGGCGGTCACGGTGATCGCCGTGGCCTATTGGCTGTCATTCGGCGTGGGTGTGCTGCAGTTCGTGATTATGCATACAGGCGATCAGACCATCATCCGATTCTTCCAGTTCAAGATGGAACGCAGCTATGTGCCGCATCACATCCAGTTCCTGTTTGCTGAACCCTCATACATCGGCATGCACCTGTTCGGCGTGCTCATGCCGATCTGCTGGCTCACCAAACGTAAGGACGTGCTCGTGCTCATACTGGTGTATGCGTTCGGGGCTGCGGCCATGGGCGCTGGCGTGAGGATTCTCATCGATACGGTGGTGGCCTTCGTGCTGTGGATCGCCGTAGTTGTGGATTTCCGGCACAAGCGGAATCGAGCCATCGCGGCGGCGGGATTTGCGGCGGTGTGCGTGGGAGGAGCCGTGGTACTGCTCCGCAATGCGCGCGTGCAGTCATTACTCCAGAACGGTGTGCTGACCGGTGACGCATCCGCGTTCGCCCGTCTGTTCCGCTCCTTGGCACCGATCGAGGCATGGCTCGCGGACCCGTTGCATATGCTGTTCGGATTCGGTGCGGGCAACCTCAAGGATGCTATCGCACGAGGATACGACGCTGCCAGCAGCGTGATCATGGCTTTAGGCGTCAATCCGCAGGACAGCTATGAAATCCGACTGCTTGGCAGCCTCCATGAAGACCATTACATCTTCACCATGAACGCCTACGTGGATTTCATCACCGAATTCGGACTGGTGCTATTCATCGCCGCGATCGTACTGATCGTCATGCATATCAATCGCAATCATGCGTGGAACCGAATGACGATATGCTGGTTCCTCCTGCTGATCTATCTGTACATCCAATTCGAGGGATACGCATTCTACGCATTGTGGATGTTCCTGTGGTTCACGGGGCTGAATCCGAACCGGCAAGGGACGACGGGACAGGGGCGTGTTCGTGAAAAACGTGAAGTTTTTGCACGAGGCCGGCATCGGTCGGGGCGAAAAAGCGTAAGGTAACGAAAGACCGTGAACACCCCCGAACTGTAGCGGGGGTTTGGTAAAACAGCTATTGGATTGTTTCGTAGCGGTACTGCAGGAGAGGGTTTGCATGGCAGAGGAATACAATTGGCCGATTGACAACATACGCGCCGCAGCTGGTGCGAAAAATGACTCCACTGGTAATGGTGGATTCACCCTGTTCTCCTTCCCTCCCACCACCTCCACCGGACGTATGCCGTTGCTGGATCCCAGCGCGCTCGCCGCACGTTCCGGCAATGTGCTACCGTCCGATCCCGCACGCAGACTGACCATCATCCTCACCTCGGTGGTGGTCGTCGTGGCTGCCGCTGCATGCGGAGGGTTTGTGTTCCTGCAGAACAAGGATGCGACCCAGGCTGCGTTCGACTCCTGCCAGCAGTCCGTCTCCATCTATCAGCAGAGCACCGACAGACTCAAGAAGACCGTGGAATCCGTGCAGCCGGCAACCCAGGTCACTGCCGATGCGGTGGCCGATCCCGCAACCCTTGACAATCTGCAGAAAGCCATCTCCGATACGCAGAACGTGCCCCAGATCACCAATGACTGCAATCCGAGCGCGGGCATTGGCCAGAACAAGTCCGTCGACGACAACATCACCAAGCAGACCCGTGATCTTGGCACCAAGAACGAAAACGTGCTGGATGCCAGCAATGCCGTTCTGAAGTCCAAGGATGCCAAGGAAGCCCAGGCGGCCCGTCAGGACCTTACCAACCAGCTGAAGGATGTGCAGCTGTTCTTCAGTTCCGCGGCCGCGTCCAAGGCCGACCCGGCTGCGAGAACTCAGCTGGCTGACGTGATCAATCAGGCACAGCAGCTGGTGAGCACCAACCAGATCATGAGCACCACCGTGTACAAGAACGCCGCTGGCGCTTTGCAGAGTGCGGTGGATAACGTCAATAAGTCCTCGCTGGGCTGAGCCCCGTCCAACTCCATGCAGGCCTGCATTCGGCGGTAATCTATGCGACCATGCTGGAAATGGGAATACGGAACCATTAGGAAACATACGTAAACAGGCAAAGGAAAAGGTAAGTAGAGGTCGATCCATGCGCATCATGTTTGTCTGCACGGGCAACGTCTGCCGATCGCCCATGGGCGAACTGATGATGAAGCGGTATCTTGCCGGCTCGTCGATCGTGGTGTCCAGCGCCGGGGTGAAGGGGCTGAAAAGCCATCCGATCCACCAGTCCAGCGCCAAGCTCATGACCAGCGTGGGCATCGACTCCAGCGCGTTCCGATCCCGGCCGCTCACCGCCGACATGGCGCAGGACTCCGACCTGATCCTCTGTTTCGAAAAGGAACAGCGGCGCGACATCGTCTCGATGGCACCGATGACGGTGAACTATACGTTCCTGGTGACCGAATTCGCCAACATGTGCCTGTATTCCGCACAGCAGCAGCTGGTCAAGGGGCGGACGCTTGAGGAGCGTCTCCAGTCCGTGATCGACGCCGCGTCATTCATCCGACCGATGATCCCCGCGCCGCGCGACGTGGACGATCCGATGGGCAAGAGCTTCGATGTGTTCTGCCGTGCCGCGGAACAAACCAACAAGGCGCTGTGGATCATTCTGGACAGCATGCGCAAGCATTATGTGGACGGCGGTGCCGGTAGTGGCACCAAGGGTGGCAAGGTCGAACCCGTGAACGCGACCACGGTGATTGCCCCGACCGCCACGGCTGGATCCCCGGACGCCGGTAGCAGTACCGGTCGTAGTGCTATTGAATCCGTGGGTTCCTCAGCGGAAACCGTTGTGCTCCCTCCCATTGCCGCTCCTGTTGATGCCGGCGTCGACCGCGGAAAGGCGACCCTGACGAAATGACCGACGATCAGAACATCACTTCCACACCCAACGACGCCAATGGTGCCAACGGTATCAACGGTGACGGTGCCAAGAAACCAGTTGTCGGTCCGGCTCCGACCAATGCCGCCGCTTCCGGCGTGGGCGCCGATGTGCCCATGATGGCCGATATTCCCGGATCGTCCGTACGATCCGGCATGCCTGCCGTTGCTGATTCCCACTCGATATCCGGGCCCGTTCCGGTGTCATCGGTGAACACTCCTGTGGATATTCCACTGAATATTCCCGCTGAATCGGTGGACGGCAAGAACGACAATGTGGACTTTGCCGGTCAGAGTCCGGATTCTGGTCAGGAGCAGGAGCATGACTACGGTCAGGGTGCCCATGTCATTCCAGATATCGTCATTCCGGATGTTTCCATTCCGGATATCAATGCGACCGTCTTTCCGACGGATACATCCGCGAACGCGGGCGCGGCAACGGAAACAATGCCGGTAACTCCAGCGACTGCACCTGTTTCGACGTCGTCGCTCGATCTGAATGATGCCATTTCTGACGGTCTCAATCTCGATAATTCCATCCCTGTCAACGCACCGTCGATCGATCCGTCACATGCCGACGATGATGCACCGGATGGGGTTTCCGGCGTACCCACGGTGGTCGCCGATTCGAATATGTCGGCAGTCGATGTTCCCGGCACCGTCACGGAAGCGCCGACTATGGTATTCTCTCCGTCCGCGCTCGCCGATGCCGCCGCCGAGGCGAACGCCAATGCCGAATCATCCGACAAAATGTCGACCATGTCCACATCCGCATGGCTGTACCCGGACGATGCCGCCGCCGCATCCGCGCGGCACGGTGGTGATATCGTCGACACGTCTTGGGGCATTGAGCCCATCCAGTTCCCGGCATCCGTGACCGGTGAAGCTCCCAGCGACGACGCCACCAAACCGTTCGGCGATCTGCCGCAGTTCGCCGGACCGTCTTCGGCTCCCGACGACTTCGAACACAGTGACAAGCCCGCGTTGGCCGCGCTCGCCGGCACCGGATTCTCCGATGACATGGTGGAGGAGGAAAAGCCCGAGGAGAAGAAGAAATCCCCGTGGGTGATTGTGGCGATCGTCGTGGCGATCCTGGTCGTGATCGGTCTGATCGTGGGCGTGTTTGTCTACTGGAACTCGTTGAAGAAAGACAGTGCCCACTCTGATGCCATGACCCAGTGCATCGCGGCGAACAACCGTGTCACCATCGCCAATGAAAAGCTCAGTAAGGCGTTGAGCAGCACCAAGGACGCGCAGGGCATCGCCGGTGACCAGGTGGCCGATGCCAACACCGTCAACACGTTGAAGACCGCGGTCGAAACGGCTGGCAGCATGGAGAAGGCGAAGAGCTGCACATATTTGACCTCGGCGGATCAGCTGAACACGGCTGCCAAGGACAACCGCACGCTGGCGGACAAGATCGAAAAGACCGCGACCGCGGTGACCGATGCGGCCAAGGCCGTGACCGACAGCAAGCAGCAGAAGGAAATCGACACCGCCAAGCAGCAGCTGCAGGATCTCGTCGGCACCGCACAGCAGACCATGACCGACAGCGAAGGCGAAGTGTCCGATGAATCCACGCGCACCGCACTGCAGTCCGCGATCGATGCTGCGAACGGCGTGCTCGGGAAGACCGACGCCACCGTTGACGATCTCAACAAGGCGAAGAGCGATCTGCAGAGCGCGGTCGACGCCGTCAAGAAGTCGATGGACGAGTATCAGGCGGCGCTTGAGGCGCAACGACAGGCGGAGTCCGACGACTCTGACTCGAGCAACTCGAACAGCAACAGTGGAACCACCCGGCGCCGCACCACGACGCCGCGACGGACCACAAGCCCCTCGCCGAGCACGAAGAGCTCCACCTCGCCGACCAGCCCGAGCCCGACGACTTCGTCGCCTACCACATCCAAGGAGCCAACTTCCGGGGAATCCGGCAGCACTGGTGGTAACAACACCGGGGACAACGGCAATAATAACAACAACGGCAACGGAGGCAATGAAAACACCGGTAACAACGGTAACAACGGATCCAGCAATACGGGAAATACCGACTCCGGCAATGGGAACAACGGCAACAATTCCGGAAAGACAGGAACCTCAAACTAAAGGATTTGGCCTCCACGTGGGGGAAGATCGGGAATTGCAGCGCACTCTTCGTGAACGACTGTGGTGAGTGAACTGGGAGTTTTTCGGAGAACCGTGCAATTCCAAGGATGATTGAACAGGTTTCGCGCATCCTTCGGCTTCGTTGTCGAAGAATGCGCGAAACTGTATTTGAGGGTTATTGGGTCGGTGGTATTGGACTCACTCACCGCCGGCGAAATTCAGCTGTCGCCATGCCTCATAGATGGCGATCGACGCGCAGTTCGTCAGATTCAGGCTACGCAGGCTCGGACGCATGGGCAGACGCACCTGCTCGGCCACATGCGGCCCCTCCATGATGTCCATCGGATCGGGAATGTTGCCCGGTTCGGGGCCGAACAGCAGAATGTCGGTCGGACGGTACTCGATATCCGTGTACAGCTTGGTGGCATGCGCGGTGAACGCGATGATGCGGGAGTTCGGCATCGACTCCACCAGATTCTCGAAGTTCGGATGCAGCACCACATGGGCCATGTCATGGTAGTCCAGGCCGGCGCGACGCAGCTTGGTGTCGCGCAGGTTGAAGCCCAGCGGCTCAACCAGATGCAGGATCGTTCCGGTCACCGCACACAGACGGATGGCTGAACCGGTGTTGCCCGGAATACGCGGCGAGTAGTAGCACAGGTGCGGGGTGACGGTTTCCGCCTGGGCCGCGGCGTGCGGGGAGAGCATGGCATCCACCACGCTGATCGGGTTGCCATGGGCGTCGGTCACCAGTTCGTCGGGACCGTAGTTCGACTTGCGGTAGCCGTACTCGAACATCTTCTCGACCTTGGCCTCAGGATTGGAAGCGTTGGCGGAGACGGATTCGGTTTCGGCGGGATTCTGCGGATTTCCGGGGGTTGCCGGAGTCGTGTTCGCGGGATTCTGTTCCATATTCACAATCGTCAAGAATAAGAACGCCAAGCGACAGTTCCGTAGCGTTCTCTAGCGTTCGGCTGTCCGGTCGTCGGTTCGTGTGACCCTGCTTCCGGTCTCCTGCCGGTTCCTAGGTCGGTTCTGGGTATATCCGGTCACGGTTCTGGGTATATCCGATCCTTTTCAACCGGTTCTGGGTATACCCGGTACACGAAGAGGCCGATATCGGCTTGCTCGTGTACCGGGTATACCCAGTTTCTGTCTTTCTGGGTCAAACCGGACGTGGTTTCTGGGTCAAACCGACCATGACTCTGGGTCAAACCGGTCGTGGCCGACGGATGTAGTCCGTATGTTGGCCTACGTAACCGATCTGTGGACTTCCCCTGCTGTTTGTTGCCGGCGTCATGCCGTTGTCTGGTCACGCGATTCGTCGGCGTCGACATACTCACATACTCGTCTGACCAATGAAGTTGCATGATCAGTGCGGGTTTGGCATGGTTGCTGATGGCAAATCGTGCAAGTCGATATGGTTGGCGGTCGGGCACGAACGACGGTACTGAGGGAAGGGGCAGACATGGCAGGCGTTACACGGACTTCAGTCATTACACACACTGGGAATAGCAAGCGGACCGGGGATGGTGCGCGGGCCGGAGACACCGAGCAGATCGGAGACACCGAGCAGACCGGAGATGTCAGACAGACCGGAGGCGTCAGGCAGAATGGTGGCATTACGCAGACCAGTCGGGAACGTATCCGCCGCAGACTGGCCGCATGGTGGGAGGCAAACGCGCGCGATCTGCCATGGCGGTTCGGTCGCGCCACCCCGTGGGGTGTACTCGTATCGGAGGTGATGAGCCAGCAGACGCAGATGAGCCGCGTGGTGCCATACTGGACGGCATGGATGGCCGCATGGCCAGATGCGGCGTCGCTGGCCAAGGCGCCCACCGCCGAGGTGATCACCGCATGGGGGCGACTCGGCTATCCGCGGCGAGCGCTGCGACTGCAGGAGTGTGCGCGCGTAGTGGCGGACACCTACGGGGACCGTCTGCCGGATGACTACGAGCGGCTGCTCGATCTGCCCGGTGTCGGTGACTACACGGCGAGCGCGGTGAGTAGTTTTGCGTTCGGTCGTCGTGTTCCGGTGATCGACACGAATATTCGTCGGGTGTTGTCGCGTGTGTTCCTCGGTGAGGAGTCGTGCGGCGGTGCGGCGACCCGTGCCGAGCGTGATCTTGCCGCTACCGTACTGCCGGCCGATGCTGCGCAGTCGGTGGTGTGGAACCAGTCGGTGATGGAGTTGGGTGCGGTGGTGTGCACGGCCAAGAAGCCGTTGTGCGAATCGTGCCCGGTGTCGGACGATTGCGCGTTTCTGAAGGCCGGGCTGCCGGGGCTGGGGGAGAAGCGGACCAGGCCACGGCAGCGGTTCCAGGGAACGGATCGTCAGGTGCGCGGTCTGGTGATGGCCGCATTGCGCGAGGCGGGTAAAGCGCAGTCCGAAATCCAATCGGGAACCCATCCATCCCAATCCGCTAGTGTGATCACACGAACGCAGGTCGAACAACTATGGGCTGATCATGTGCAACTTGACGCGTGCATCGCATCGTTGGACGAGGACGGACTGATTGAGATCCTGCCCGATGGGGCATTGACATTGCCGCGGTGACTTACGGCCATCCGGGTCTGACGTTGTCCTGCTGGATACCGACCGCCGGGATATTGTCCCATTGGAATACCGTTCTGGTGGAATACGGTTCTGTTGGAATACCGTGGTGCCGATTACACTCGGTGCTATGGCACAGCGGAAGAACACGTCAAATGGCTCCCCGAAGAAATTCACCAGAAAACCAGCCCGGAAACCGGTGCGCAAAATCAGCAAGAAACAGCAGCGGATCTATCGTCGTCGTCGCATCGTCGCAGTGATCGTATTGCTGGCGGTGATCGCCGCACTGTGCGGTCTGGTGTATGGCGTGGTCCGGGGCGTGCAGGCGGTGAGCGGTTCATTGTCGTCGTCATCGTCGTCGCAAAGCGCGAGCGCCACGGCAAGTGCCTCGAACGGCAAGAGCAGTGCGTCGGCAAGCCAGTCGGCCAAGCCCAGCGAATCCGCGACGTCGAAATCCGCCACGCCCAGCGCGTCGGAAAGCTCGACCAAGGCGAAGAATCCCGGCATCCCCAACTGCACGGCGTCTGACGTCTCGCTGGACCTGACCGCCGACACGACCACCGTCGCACAGGGCGGCAAGGTCACCTTCAAGGTCGTGATCAAACATGACAGCAAACGCGACTGTGTGATCGACGCGTCAAACGCGTCACGCATTCTGACGATCACGTCCGGTGACAACACGGTCTGGCGGTCGGATTCCTGCCCGGTGGATTCGCGGCAGCTGCTCATGACCGGTTCCGACAAGGACACGCAGACGATCGCGTGGAACACGACCAGCACCGGCAGTGAGTGTCAGGCGGAAAACGCGCGTGCCAAGGTGGATCCCGGCACGTATGTGGCGACGCTGTCCGTGCGCGATCATGAGAAGATCAAGTCCTCGCCGGTGACGATCACTGTGCAGTGACGGATGCAGTGCAGTGGGGGCTTGCTGGGCAGAGGGATCGCTGGGCAGGGGGATCGCTGTGCAGTAGGATCGTTGCGACTATTTACGCTCCACGCCCAGCGCACGCAACGCGCGCGGCAGTGAGTCGACCTCGATCACGGTGATGCCGTCCACGGATATCGGCTTGGCACCGCGACGATGTTTCGGCACCACCACATGCGTGAAACCCAATCGGGCCGCCTCACGCAGACGATATTCCAACCGTGGAACAGGGCGGACCTGACCGGTCAGCGATATCTCGCCGATGGCGGCCCAGTCGCGCGGGATCGGCGCATGGAACGCGGCGCTCGCCAACGCGGCCGCCACGGCCAGATCGCATGACGGCTCCTTGGCGAGACCGCCGGCGATCGTGGAAATATAGAGGTCGTTCGTCAACAGCGGTACCTTGCCATGTCGGTACAGCACGGCAACGAGCATGGCGAGACGGTTCGAATCAATGCCGTTCGTGGCGCGGCGAGGCGTGGGCAGCACGGAATTCGTGACCAGCGCCTGCACTTCGATCGGCAGACTACGGTGGCCGTCCACTGTGAACGTGACGCACGTGCCCTCGGTGTTCGCCGAGCCGCCGCTGCCGGTGCTGCCGGTGTCGTCCGCGTCGGACAGGAACAGCGCGCCGGGATTGGTCACCTCGTCAATGCCCTCGCCGCTCATGTCGAAGCAACCGACTTCGTCGGTGGGGCCGAAACGATTCTTCACCGCGCGCAGCATACGCAACGCGGTCTGCGGGTCGCCCTCGAACTGGCACACCACGTCGACCAGATGCTCCAGCGTGCGCGGGCCCGCGATCGAGCCATCCTTGGTCACATGGCCCACAAGGAGCACGGGGATGCCGCGGCTCTTCGCCACGTCGATGAGCGCGCTCGCCACTTCGCGCACCTGCGTGGAACCGCCGGCGATGCCGTCGACGTCCTGCGAGGTGATGGTCTGCGCGGAATCCACGATGGCGAGACGCGGATTCACCTGTTCGAGCAGACCAAGCACGGTGGCCAGATCGGTGGTGGATGACAGCAGCAGATTCTCGTTCACCGCGCCGATACGTCCGGCGCGCATGCGTACCTGGGCGGTGGATTCCTCGCCGGAGACGTAGAGGACCTTGCCGGTGAGGTCGGTGGGGGTGGGAGTGTTGCTGGCGGTGACGGTAGTGGTGTTGCTGGCGGTGTTGCCAGTGGGAGCGGCGTCGCCAGTGTTTGTGTTGGCGGTGTCGCTGACAGCGGTGTCGCCAATGCTTTTGGCCACGCGTCCCGCGGTCTCCAACAGCAGCGTGGACTTGCCGATGCCGGGCTCACCGGCCACCAGCACCACCGATCCAGGCACGATGCCGCCGCCGAGCACGCGGTCGAACTCCTCGAATCCGGTGCCGATGCGATCCACGTCATGATCGGCCACCTCGGTGATCGGCGTGATCAGACTATCCGGAACATACACGGCCTCCGTACGCGATGTGCGGACCGCGCCGATGCCGCCCGCGCTGACGTCGTAGACAGGGTTGGTACCGGCGGCACGCGTACTGCCGGCACGGACAGAGCTATTCGCTGAGCCGTTTCCGGCGTTGGTGCCGCGGCCTGTGCCGGTGCGGCCTCCTGCGGTCACGACACCGGTCTCCGTGACCATGATCTTCGCCGCGCGCGTACGCGAACTCGGTCGTGCCTCATGGAATTCCTCGACCGTGCCCCACTGGCCGCATTCGGGGCATCGACCGAACCACTTGCCGCCGCTCCAGCCGCATTCCGAGCATAGATACTGAGTTGAGGATTTCGCCATGATCTCCACGCTATTGGCGTTGGATGACATTTGTTCGATGCCGGTCAAGTTCCGCGCGAACCATGGATGATGGTCGAGCCGGACATTCTTGTACATCCTTGGGCAACGGTGCCATGAGATCGACGTTGGTGTCAAACGCGTGAAGTGGCAGATGTCGGATGGCGACGAACTACCGCATGGCGAAAACCTGAGAAAAACACCGTGAATGGGCAGGGTATGAGCGTCCTAACGCCGTGAGAGAATCGCCGTATGCCTAATCCTAATAACAATTCCACTTCCTCTCGTCGTCGTCTTGTTGTCGTGGTCATCGCGGCGGTGGTCGTGCTGCTGGCACTGGCCAGCGCATTCATCTGGCCGGGATGGGCGATGAAGAACCAGAATGGATCCAGTCAGACCTCGCAGACGCAGTCCGCTCCGGCAACGCCCACGATCAAGGCAAGCGCTCTGCCGACCGATGCGACGGATCTGCTCAAGGCGGCACCCGACTCCGTGACCAACTACGCCCGTACCGGTGCCGAAGCCGCGCAGGATTGGGCATCCGCGAATCCGGTGGAGGAGTACAAGGTCACGTATTCCACCGGCGATACGACTCAGGATCTGACCGTGCTGGTTGGACAGTGGTCTGACTCGAATGCCGCCAAGGCGCAGTACGATGCGGTGGCTGGAGCACTCACCGGCGACACGCTGGCCCAGGGCAATGTGAAGGTGTCGGGCGCGAACACCGGTACGTATCTGGTGAAGGCCGATGCCTCCGATAAGAAGCAGGCCGTGGCCGTGTGGCAGAACGATACGGCGGTGTTCCAGGTGACCGGCCCGAAGGATGCGGTGCTGTCGTTCTACCAGCAGTTCCCGCTGTAACGCCCGTAACGCCTGTAACGCCGGGTGCGCGGGCCGGACGGATGGGTCGTCAAGCGTATGACGGTCGACCGTTTTCGGTGATACATCGGCGTTTTACCCACGAAGTGTGGGAGTTTCGTGGTGTTCGTCCGAAAGCCGTAGTACTATTGGGCAAGTTGCAATCTTTTCGACATGTATAGAATGGAGGCTTCAGATGGGTTCCGTCATCAAGAAGCGCCGCAAGCGGATGAGCAAGAAGAAGCACCGCAAACTGCTGCGTAAGACTCGTCACCAGCGCAAGTAGTGTTGCGCTCCGTTGCGAGCAGCTCAACAGCATGGAAAGGTCCCGGATCACACGACGTGGTTCGGGACCTTTCGTTATATGTGAAAGATTGGGATTGGGGTTGGTTGGTTGCGCGGCCGACGGGCTGCCTGTATGACGCGCGCATGCGTAAGACAAGCATCGGGGATGAGTTACGGTGCGTATCGGACACATGCGTACGGCGAATGGGCATGGTGGATGTGTTGCGATGCCTATCGGACACATGCATGTGTCGGACAAGCATCGAGGAAGAGTGTCGGTGCTTATCGGTCGTATGTGTGCGTCAAACAAGCATCGGGGATGGACTGCGATGCCTATCGGACGTACACGTAAGGCGAATAAGCATCGAACGGTCCCGATGGTCGTGGGCACACGACGTTATGAATAACTCACTGCCCGTGTATATGGCGGAAATGGACATAAAGAACGATATACAAAAGTGCCGTCGGCATCTATCGTCATATTGTGACAAAGATGTCGACGGCACTACTGGATAAACCGCGAAATCAGATGGTTCGGATGAACCAGATGGATCGGATCGTATCCGTTCGCAGTCCGGTCACTTGTTGCCGTTGGTCATCACGCGCGGACCGTTCGGATCGCCGACGATCACGGTGTCGACCATGTTGAGGAACAGGCCGTGCTCCACCACGCCCACGGTGTTGATCAGGTCCTCGGCCAGATCCTGCGGATGATCGATGCGCTCGAGGTGCAGGTCGACGATGAAGTTGTTCTCATCGGTACGCACCTCTTTGCCGTCGGCGTCCAGACGCAGCACCGGCTTGTAGCCCTTGGCCTCGAACTTCTTGACCACGTGGCCGGCACCGAACGGAATCACCTCGACGGGCAGCGGGAACTTGCCGATGGTGTCGACCACCTTGGACTCGTCCACGATCCACACGATCTTGTTGGAGTTGATGGCCACGATCTTCTCCCACAGCAGAGCGGCACCGCCGCCCTTGATGCCGTTGAAGTTCTTGTCCACCTCGTCGGCACCGTCGATCGTCACGTCGATGTGGTCCACATCATCCACATCCACGATCTTGATGCCATAGCCCTCGGCCTGCTCCTGGGTACGGCGGGAGGTAGTCACACCAGTGAACTGCAGGCCCTCCTCCTGCACGCGGCGGCCAAGCTCGTCAACGAGGAAGCGCACGGTGGAGCCGGTGCCCAGACCCGCGATCATGCCGTTCTCAACGAGCTTGGCGGCTTCGATGCCCGCCGCCTTCTTCAGTGCGTCCTGCTGTGCCTTATCCATGTCTTCTCCTTCGCGATATGTGCGTCTGAGCGATCGGTTTTGAACGTTCTATGAGTTCCCTGCCCAGTCTAGGCGGCCGCGTGGAATTTCGGGGGGCCATATTGCCGCATTGTCGTGGGTGACGGTGCGGTTGGCAGGTGGCGGTGCGGTTTGTGGGTGGCGGTGCGGTTGGCGCGTACGTTCCTATGCTTACTGCTTCCAGTGGCGGTTCGGCTCGCGGGCGACGGTTCGTTCTGCCGTCACCCACGCGAACCATGCGGGATGATCGTCACATCGCCGTCGAGTTGCATGTATCCGTCGGCATCCACGGTTCCGGTGAACGAGATCGTGCCGTTGATCGTGATCGTGCCGCCGGCAAACGACGGACTGCTTGACGGCGGCGGCGTGATCCGGATCCGTCCTGACGCGTGCAATCCGCTCCCGGTCGCCCGTCGCGGCGATTGCGAAGCAGCAGGCGACGTCTGTCGGGCGGCGGTCTGACGGGTATTCTGCACGATGTCGTTGACGGTTCCGGTCGCAGGACCGGATGCCTGAGGCTCCGCCAGTTGACGGCTATGTGCGGCATTCCTGCCATCCTCTGCCGTGGCCGCATTGCGCCGATCCGTATCGATTTCGGTCGGAGTGCTTCCTGCTGAAGCGTGTCCGGCAGCACGATCGCCAGTCGTGCCGCCGTTGATATTACCGCTGATGATCGTACCGCCATCGTCGACTGAACCGTTGTCGACGTCAATGCCGACAGTGCGATTACTCGAACCGATACCGGTTCCGCCTGCCGACGCGTTCGTAGCCGTCGATGCAGCCGAAAAATCAGCCAGTTCGGGGACGCCCTCCTCTCCGGCGAGACGTTGCGTCAACGACTTCGTGCCACGATCACGCGACGTATGCGACGTGTGCGATCGTTCACCGCGATCGGTGCGTTCGCTGCGATCGGCAGCCACACCCGTACCACGTGCGTCGGCGCGTGCCGCACTCCCCGACGATCCACCGGCCGCGCCAACGCCACCCGTATCCTCGCCATGCCCCAGATGATATTCAGCCGCCGTGATCTTCCCATCCATGAGCATCTGCGCGTCGGCGGGCACATCCGTACCCTTGGCATACTCCGACGCCAGCAGCGACTCCCAACCCTCCTTGGGCAGGTATCCATCGCGGGCGCCGGACCGGCAGTCCTCCGCGTACGTGCGCGCCAGCTCGTCCACCTTCTCGTTGCCGGCGTTGCCCGCGTGCCCCTTCACCCACACGAACTTCACCGGTCCGGGACGTTTTGCAAGCTCCACGTCGATCGCCTTGATCACGGCCGCATTCTTCACCGGCTTCTTCTGCGAATTCCGCCATCCGTTGCGCTTCCAACCGTGCACCCACTTGGTGGAGCAGTTGATCGCATACTGGGAGTCCGTTTCAATCACCAGCGGCTCGCTGCCGGGATGCGCGCGCAGCACCTCGAGCACCGCGCACAATTCGCCGATCTGATTCGTGCCGTTCGTGGCGCCACCGGCATCGCAGTCGCCACTGTGTTCGTGACCAGGACGTCCGCCGGCATGCGCCTCATGATCGGCCCACGCCCATCCCATCGGACCGTTCGGATTGCCCAGCGCGCTGCCGTCTGTGGAAACAGTAATCGTCATACGCCCCACCCTACCGTCTGCCCTTCTCGGGAACATCCGCGTCGCGCCGTCGTCCACTTACAGTCCAATTTGTTCATCACATGAGGGTGTGGTATCGCTTGCGGAATGATTCTCCTGTTGATCTAGGTCTGGCTTGTAGGAGCGGCGAGGCACGTCAAATATGCGTGGATGTACGTGGATTCTGATCGGTATTGCTTTGCCTCGGTAACTGATGGATAGCTGGACGCTGACGACTTGTTCGGATCCGCAGATGGAACATGATCTTTGCTGCGGGTTGGTGTGTGGATCAGTAAAAACCCGCATAGAAGAGAGCTGTTTGCTGCGGGTTGGTGTGCGGTTTGACAGCAACCCGCATGGAGGAGAACCGCTGACTGCGGGTTGGTAGTACTACTCCGCTATTCCCGCAGTTATGCATGCTCTTCACTGCGGGTTCGCGCATAATGTGATGCAGACCCGCAGCGGACTGACCGCTTCACTGCGGGTCTGCATCCAGCCTGTGCCGAATCGGCATCGAAGGATGGTTGTTGCTGGTACACATCACGCTCATCCGTATGATTCCACGTACGGTACGATCCGCACTTACGGTCATATCACCGCCGCTTCGGCACGCCTGCTTGCAGCAGCTTGTGCTCCAGCCGTTCGGGATGAGTGAGATCCTCGAATTCAAACCGTACGATCGTGGTCACGCCCTGAGCCTTGAGTTGGTTCTCTCGTTCTCGTTCGGCATGCACTCTGGCCTGAACGCTGCTGCGTGTCGTATCGTTCATGACGTACTTTTCCATGCCATCGAATTCACCCACGATGAGTATGCCTCCAGGCAGCTCCCACGTGAAATCCGCGCGTAACGGCGCGTTCGGATTCGATGGATTCATGAACGGCCGTTGCAGTCGAGGCACGATGAATCCCAGTTCGATGATCGTCGCGCGGGCGAATGATTCACCGCCGTTCTCGCTCAGCGGATCCGCGTATGCGCACAGTGCGACGACGTTGGCGCTGTCGATGCTGAGTGTCCGGCAGGATTCCGGAAGACCGTTCAGTGATACTCCTTTATGCGCCGCGGAATCGAACATCGGCAGTGTGTCGGTGAACGAATACATGGATGCGCAATCGATGAGTGCGCGATGGATGTCGGTGACGGGTATGCCGTTGGCTTGATAGCGTCGAATGTCGTGGACATGTATTCGGCGTATCGGAGCGTTCTTGCGATTCACGATCTTCGTGGCACTTGCGATATGAACCGTCAATTCTCGATGCAATGCATACGAATGCTCGATTCCATACGCACAGATGGCGGTCAGACCGGCGAAAGTCCATGCAGAGTGGATTTCGGAGAGTGTTCGTGCCACATGCAGATGTCGTTCTGGAGGACTTAGCGATTGCCAGTATTCCGGACGTGCGTACATGTTGCGATACGGGGTTACGAGGAGTTGTTGATGCGCTCGTAATCGTAGTGATTTCCGTTGGGATTCGTTGGCGCCGGCAGCGCAGCGTCGTGTCTGTTGTGCATTGTCGAGGAGGGTCTCGATGGCTGTGTTCGTTCTCATATGATCGACGCTATTGCGTGGGAACCAGCTTGACCAGGGGAATTGGCCAATGTGGTCGAATGTGGATTCGTGTTGATTCCGTTGAGGCGCAGTGGATTCGCTTATTGCCGCATCGGCAGTGGAAAGGGGCTGTCGTTGGGTTGGTGAGTAGGTTTGGTGTGGCGGATCCGTTGTGCGTGGGGGCTGCAGACCTGCTCAACCAGACGCTACAGGTGGATTCGTTGCGTGAGGAGGAGGCTTTGCTGCGGGTTGATATCCGTATTGCAATGTATCCGCAGTGAGGAGCGATCTACACTGCGGGTTTTCTATGTTGCGTTGGTGGACCCGCACGGGGGACTGGTCCTTGCTGCGGGTTGATCGTGCGATTCTATTGCACCCGCAGTGAAGGTCACCTTTCACTGCGGGTTGGTTTTCAGTTGTGACAAACCCGCAATGAGTGCGTTGCTGTTACGGATTGTGTTGATTACTGATTGTGCTGGATTGACAGAGGGCTGCTCTGCTGCAGGTTTGTACGTAGGCTACTGCAGACCTCTAGCGGGCAGTGTGTCATGCTACTGACCGGATACGTGGT
Organism: Bifidobacterium tissieri; assembly: GCF_002259645.1. Lineage (GTDB taxonomy): Bacteria > Actinomycetota > Actinomycetes > Actinomycetales > Bifidobacteriaceae > Galliscardovia > Galliscardovia tissieri. The sequence continues at coordinate 36,992 of NZ_MWWV01000011.1, read as the reverse complement.
AAGGGATATGCCGGGGAAATGGGGAAATGGACAAGTGTGATTCTTATCACAGGTATTGATTTTGCGAATGATTCTTGATATCGCGCGCGCGACTACGTAGTTTTCCTGGATAAATCAAGACTTGAGAATGATTTTTTCCTCGTCGTATCGTGCGAGTGTTCTTCACGGACCACGCCTGTCATACACAAGTTGGAGCAGTCGAGGCGATGGACGTGGAACAGTGTTGGACTATCCCGCAGGATCGTCATGATCATTGCGGTCGACCGAGCCGACGGCGCAGGCCGTCGACTGAACCGACGCTTGGACCAGCGGCTGTGCCCGAACGGCATGCCGGTGGCCGAAACGAATAAACGAAAGTCGGTGACGGCCGACGACGGGTCGATGGTTGATGCATGCCGGGATCGTCTCGTCGGAACGCTGGCGCCGATGCCCGCCTGACACGAACCGGACCTATTACCCATAAGGGAGGCTCCGGAATAGACGTTGAGTCGCACACGCCAATGGGATTCGTTGGGGTTCATGGGATTCGTTCCGTGCCCTGATGAACGTGAACGACGTGTACGAAATGGAACGATGATCGCGTAACGCAGTCATGCGCCGATCGGGGTTCGCAGCGGGCGCTGGGGAATGAGACGAAAGGAACACCAGTGTTCTTCAACAACAGGAAACGGGCCGCTGCGCTCGCCTCCGTGGTCGCCGCGGCCACGATGGGTGCCGGTCTGATCGTGCCGGTGGCCTCTGCCGCCGACACCACCGCCAAGACCACCAGCGACGCCACGCTGAGCTGGAGCCTGAGCAAGATCGCCACCGGCGGCTCTTGGGTGGGCGGCTGCAACTTCATCTCCGCAGGCGAGGCCGGAGACACGGGCAAGGCGATGACCGCCTGGACCGCAGACAATCCGAAGCCCGGATTCCAGGCCGCCGACGGCAACGTGAGCATCAAGTACCCCGACGCCAAGGGCGACCTGACCGTCACCCCGACGTGGGACACCAAGTGCCTCACCGCCAGCGGTGCCACCGCCACGCCGTACTCCGGCGGCAATGGCTCCTCCACCGGTGCCACCGTCAACTTCAGCAAGGGCACCGGCACGATCGACACGACGGCCAACACCGCTGACATCACGTGGAAGGGCTCCTTCACCGTCGCGTTCTACGGTGGTATGACCTACTGGTTCGCCGCCGATCCGGAGCTGAAGGTGAACGCCGACGGCACCGCCACCCTGACCGCCGATCTGTCCGGCTACGGCACCGATCGTGGCGGCAGCAGCAGCTGGAGCAAGCTGCCCGTCGCCGAGAACCAGACCATCGCCGAGCTGAAGAACGTGAAGGTGACCGACACCGGCTTCACCGTCACCCCCGAGTACAACTCCATCAAGACCACCGAGGCCCCGGACGGCGGATCCTGGCCGCAGGACTTCGTGACCTTCCAGGACAAGACCGGCCAGTCCTCCTACTGGTACAACAACGGCACCTCCGATGCGAACGCCTCGGCCAAGGCCCCCACGCCGATCACCGTGGCCTACACCGCCAAGGCCGCCGAGGATCCGTCCAAGGTGGGCAACGTCGGCACGCTGTCCGCGGATCCGACCACCATCGACCCGACCAAGGACCAGCAGGTCACCGTCACCGGTAAGGGATACACCGGTTCCGGCGCCGCGTACGGCACGTACGTGGTGATCGCCGACAAGTCCGTGTGGGAGCCGGGCAAGGTCCCGACCGACCAGGGTGCCTTCCTGGTTCAGAAGTGGGTACGTCCCGCCAACGATCCGAAGGACGGCTACTCCAACCTGGACAAGGACGGCAACTGGACCCAGGTGCTCGACATCCCCGCCAACACGCTCGACCCGAACAAGGAATACGTGGTCGGCACGTTCGCCGCACACATGCTGTCCGTGACCAACCGCAACCTCGACCACGCCGTGGCCCTGACCCTCAAGGCCGCCGAGCCCGAGGCCACCGCCCCGGCCGCCCCCGCCAAGCCAACTGCCACCGTGGCCGGCTCCATGGCCGATCCGTACCAGGTGAAGGTGGAATGGAAGGCTCCGTCCGACGGTGGCTCCGCGATCACCGGCTACACCGTGACCCTCACCCCGTCCACCGGTGACCCGATCACCCAGGACGTTGCCGCCGACGCCACCTCCGCCACCTTCGGCAAGCTCACCGCCCCGGCCGTGTCGTACACCGCCAGCGTGGTTGCCAAGAACGACAAGGGCTCCAGCGCCGCGTCCCCGGCCTCCGACGCCGTGACCCCGAACGCCGACCCGACTTCCACCCCGACCATCACCGTGACCCCGGTCTCCGACATCGACCCGACCAAGGACACCGATTTCACCGTCAAGGGCACCGGCTTCACCGGTGGTGCCGCCTACTACGGCGCCTACGCCGTGGTCGCCGACGCCGATGTGTGGACCGCCGGTAAGAACCCGACCAGCCCCCAGGACTTCCTCAAGGCCGCTTGGGTGAAGGCCGCCGACATCAAGGATGGCGAGTTCACCACCAAGGTGACGATTCCCGCCAACACCTTCCAGTACGGCAAGACCTACGTGGTGGGCACCACCGCCGCGCACGGACTGTCGCTGAGCGACCGTCGTCTCGACACCGCCAAGACCATCTCGCTCAAGGCCCAGGCCCAGGCTCCGGCCGCCCCGGCCAAGCCCGCCGTCTCCGTGCCGGCCGCCGGCTCGGTGAAGGTCGACTGGAAGGCTCCGTCCGACGGTGGCTCCGCGATCACCGGCTACACCGTGACCCTTACCCCGTCCACCGGCGCTCCGATCACCAAGGACGTTGCCGCCGACGCCACCACCGTCACCTTCGACGGCCTGACCGCCAAGGGCGTCTCCTACACCGCCACCGTCGTGGCGAAGAACGAGGCCGGCTCTTCGGCCGCGTCCGAGAAGTCCGCAGCCGTGACCCCGACCGAGGCCACCAAGCCGTCCGCCCCGCGCAACGTGACCGCCAAGCAGGGTGCCGCCCACGAGCTGCTCGTCAGCTGGGAGAAGCCCGAGGACAACGGTGGCTCCGCGATCACCGGCTACACCGTGACCCTTACGCCGAAGGACGCCTCCGCGGCCAAGGTCAAGGCCTCCGACCTGACCGCCGACGTGGACGCCGACACGTTCCAGCACACCTTCACCAAGCTGGACCCGGCCACCGAGTACACCGCATCCGTGACCGCCAAGAACGCCAAGGGCACCAGTGACGCCACGCAGAGCGGCACCGCCGTGGCCCCCGCCCCGATCGCGCCGAAGCTGACCTTCGCCAACGCCGACGGCAAGACCATCACCGAGCTCAAGCTCGACGTGGACGGCAAGGCCACCGTGAACGCCGTGATCGCCGGCGAGAACACCGACGACGTGACCGTCGCCTGGGAGTCCTCCGACGCCGCCGTGGCCAAGGTGACCGCCGACAAGACCGGTGCCAAGGCGACCGTGAACGCGCTGAAGGCCGGCTCCGCGACTGTGACCATCAAGGCCACCATCGACGACGTCGCCGTGTCCGCTTCGCTGCCGGTGCACGTGTCCGCGCCGAACACCGGTGACAACGGTACCGACAACAACGGCAACACCAACAACGGCGGTGCCGACAACAACGGCACCTCCGGCACCACGTCGAACGGCAACGGCAACACCTCGTCCACCACGACGAGCAATGGCAACGCTTCCGCCAATGCCGCGAACGCCACCAAGAAGCCCGCCACGCTGAGCAAGACCGGTTCCGCCGTCCTCGGCGTGTTCGGTGTGGCCCTCGTGCTGGCCGCCGGCGCCGGCATCGCGTTCGCCGCCCGTCGCCGCATGAACCGCGACTGAGTCACGGTGACGATTGGGTGACGATTGATCGTCGGATGATTCGTGAGATCGTCGAGATCGCACCAATCATCCGACTGATCATCACACGTAACGATCCGGTTCTCTTCCCGTCATGACATCGGTCATGACACCCTTCGATGGGTGGAGGAGAGCCGGATCATATTTGCCGATTGCCGCCTCCGCCCCCCCAAAAAAACTCCACAAGCCCAACCACACCCACACACACAAACACCCACACCCACACCCACACCCACATACACACAAACACCCACACCCCCACAAGGATCACCCATGCACATCGGACATATGATCAGCGATTTCCGACGCGGCGCACGCACGCTGCTGACGTCGGCGCTCGTGGTCGCATGCCTGCTGTCCGTGGCGGGATGCGCCAACATCGGCACCATCAGCGAGGCCAGCCTCGAATCATGCATCGTGCCGGACGCCTCCACCGAACCGAACCCTCCGGAACTGCCCGACGTCACTGCGGCCAAACTGCAGAATCCGCGCACGATCGAAGGACCGACCACCGCCTACACCAAATCCGACCAGATCATCCCGATCAGCAACGCGCCATTCGAACAGCAGCAGCTGCCCGTGACCGTGAAAAGCTCCGACGGTCCCGAACAGACCGTTACCGACACGACCCGCATCCTGGCGCTCAACCAGAACGGGGGCCTCGCCGCCGCCGTGTACGCGCTCGGATTCGGGTGCAACCTCGTCGGCAGGGACACCGCCACCGGCTCGTCCGGCATGGACAAGCTGCCCAAGGTGACCGCCAACGGCATGGATCTTAACGCCGAGGCGATCATGGCGCTGTCGCCCACCGTCATCATCACCGACACCAGCATCGGACCGTACGACGTGCAGTTACAGTTGCGCCAGTCCGGCGTGCCCGTCGTGTTCGTGCCCATCGTCAGCGATCAGGGCATCAACGGCGTCGGCACGCAAATCCAGGCCGTGGCCGACGCGCTCGGCGTGAGCGAACTCGGCAAGCAGCTCGTCGAACGCACGAACAGCGAAATCAGCCAGACCATCGATACGATCGGCAAACGTTTCGTGCCGGCCGACGCCGACCACAAGCCACGCATCGTGTTCCTCTACGTCCGCGGCACGTCGATCTACTACTGGTTCGGCGAAGGCTCCGGCGCCGATTCGCTCATCCAGTCGATCGGCGCGGTGGACGTGGCCAAGGAAGTCGGATTCAACGGCATGGCCCCCACCAATGCCGAGGCGCTGATCAAGGCGGCACCGGATGTGATCCTCGCCATGACGCTCGGCGTGCAATCCGCAGGCGGCCTTGATTCCATGCTTGAGCTGCCCGGAATCAAGGAGACACCGGCCGGACAGCATCGGCGTGTGGTGGACATGAGCGACTACGAGATCATGAGTTTCGGACCGCAGACCGCGCAGGTGCTGGCCGCGCTCGCCACCGCCGTGTATGCGCCGGAACTGTCGTATCAGCCGGACCAGAAGCCCGAGGTCATCGAGAACCAGCTGCAGGGTGCAAATCAGAGTCAGCAGAGTCAGCAGAATTAGGAGCACGCACACATGACACGCACAACGAGTGCAGACGATACGGCACGTGCGGGCGGCGTCAGTCCCAGTCCGCATGATCGTCCGGACCGCATCGTCGCCCAGCAATCCCAGGCACCTCAGCAATCCCAGCGCGATCGCGAGGCCCGCATCCACGCCAACGCCGCCGATCTCGCCCTCGCCGCCAACGCCTCCCGAACCGGAATGGGCCGGACCGCCGCCACGTTCCTGATCATGGCCGTGGCGCTGCTGATCATGACCATCGTGTCGGCGTCGCTCGGCCAGCTCGTCATCCCGTTCGATCAGGTGATCGGATCGGTGCTCAACAAGATCGGCATCCACTGGCTCAACGGCCCCAGTCGTTCGTTCGGCAACGAGGCGCTGTGGAACGTACGATTCCCGCGCATCGCCATGGCCATCGTGGTGGGTGCCGCGCTCGGCGTGGCCGGTGCGGTGATGCAGGGCGTGTTCGGCAATCCGCTCGCCGAACCCGGCACGGTCGGCGTATCGTCGGGTGCCGCGGTGGGTGCCAGCTGTTCGATTCTCATGGGCTGGACGTTCCTCGGCTCGTTCACCACACCGTTCCTGGCGTTCGTCTGCGGTCTGGGCACCACGATGCTCGTCTACGTGCTCGCCCGTCGCGGCGGCCGTACCGAAGTCGTCACGCTCATCCTCACCGGTGTGGCGGTGAACGCCATCGCAGGGGCGCTCATAGCGTTCTTCACGTTCGCCGCGCCCACCAGTGCCCGCGATCAGATCGTGTTCTGGCAGATGGGTTCGTTCAACGGCAGCCGCTGGCAGCAGGTCGCGCTGGTGACGCCGCTGTGCGTGGTGGGCATGATCATCGTGCAGTGCATGGCCCGTCGTCTCGATCTGCTGTCGTTGGGCGAGAAGCCGGCCCGTCATCTTGGCGTGAACGTGGAACGCCTGCGGTTCGTCTGCATGATCGCGGTGGCCCTGCTGGTCTCGTCGGCGGTGGCGTTCTCCGGTATCATCTCGTTCGTCGGACTCGTGGTGCCGCATCTGCTGCGCATGATCATCGGTCCGCGGCATCGCGCACTGCTGCCGGCGTCCGCGCTGGGCGGCGCACTGCTGTTGACGATCGCCGATTTCGCCGCACGTACGACCATCGCCTTCGCCGATCTGCCGATCGGCATGCTCACGTCGCTGGTCGGCGGCCCGTTCTTCTTCTGGCTGCTGCGACGCAGCCGTTCCAAGTCGGGAGGTTGGGCATGATGACTCTGACAATGCCGTGGCGCACCGATCATCTGGTGCCCGATATGCCCAAGCCGGGCGAATGCGTACTGGACCTGTCGAACGTGAGCGTGACCATCGGCGAGCGCCCGGTGCTGTCCAACATCGATCTTGACATTCGTGCCGGCGAACTGCTGGCGTTGGTGGGGCCGAACGGTGCCGGAAAATCGACGCTGCTCAACGCGATCACCGGCGACATTCCGCTCGATGACGGTGACATCTCCCTGTTCGGCAAGCCGATCGACGCCTGGGATTCCACGGAATTGGCCATGCGTCGCGCGGTGCTGCTGCAGTCCGTGGACGTGACGTTCCCGTTTGATGTGCGCGACATCGTGCGTATGGGCCGATCCCCGTGGGAGGGCACCGCTCAGGAGATGCATGACGACGATATCGTCGACGATGCGATGGCCATGACCGAGGTCGATCCGTTTGCCGACCGTGTGTACACGTCGCTGTCCGGCGGTGAGCGGGGACGTGCCGCGTTCTCCCGTGTGCTGGCGCAGACCGCGCCGATTCTGCTGCTTGATGAGCCGACCGCGGCCATGGATGTGAAGCATCAGGAGATGTTGATGCGCGTCGGGCGTGAGTATGCGGCCGCGGGATGTGCGGTGGTGGTGATCGTGCATGCGTTGGATGCGGCGGCCGCGTGGGCCGATCGTGTGGCGTTGCTGGAGCGGGGGCGTCTGCGAGCGTTGGGCACGCCGGAGGAGGTGCTGACGCCGACGCTGCTGAGTGACGTGTATCAGTGCCGGATCGATGTGCTGCGTCATCCCGACGGCGGACTGATCATCGTGCCGTGGCGTCCGGTCGTGGACCGCAATGTTCATGGCAGGCATGGCATTGGTGTTGATGCTGGCGTTGACGTTGATGCTGGCGTTGATGCTGGCGGTGGAACCGTGGAATCAGGGGGAGTGCAGTGAGCGACGAGTTGAGCAGGGGCCGGGGTTTCCGGATCGGCACGAACAGGCCCGGCACGATCGCGGCCGATACGTTCATGACCGACGCGGTACGACGTGCGGCGATGATTATGATGGCCGTGACTGCCGTGGTGATCGCGATCGTCACGTCGGTTGCGTTGCCGTTGCCCGCGCATGCGGCCGGCGCCAAGGTGTCGACGTCGGTGGAGGGCGGCACTTTGCATCCCGATTCGGCGACGACCGTTGATCTGTCCGGCAGCAGATTCCAGTCGGTGCAGGGCGGATTCGGCGGCATCTACGTGCTGTTCGGCTGGGTCAGCGATCCGAACGGGGATTCCTGGAAGCCGTCGAAGGGCGGGGTGACGGGGGAGACCTACCGGTACGTGCCGGATGACGAGAACAATCCGACCGGCTATGACGTCTTTGTCGCGTTCCCCGGCGATTCGACCGCGTCGGCCGCCAATGGCGGACAGCTCGCTGCGGATGGCACGTGGCATGCCAAGATCACCGTGCCCGGTGCGAAGTTCACCAGCGTGGACCGGTCGGGCAATCCGGTCGATGTCGATTGCACGGCCGTGCAGTGCGGCATCATCACGATCGGCGCGCATGGCGTGGCCAATTCGACGAACGAGACGTTCACGCCGATGACGTTCGCGACGGCGTCCGACCAGCAGTCGCAGAACGATCAGTCCGCCGATGGCTCCACGGAATCCAACGATCAGAACGCCGATCAGACGCAGTCCGCCGATACGGCGAACGGTGACGCGAACGCCGATGCGAAGAACGGTACGGCAGACAATACATCGACCAACGATGCCGCCGCGGCAGACGACAATGCGGCGAACGATAATGCGGCGACCACGGCTGCGGGAGCGACAACGGAGAGGAATGGCATGACCAACGTACCGACCTGGGGAATCGCCGGATGGCTGATCATGGCGGCGGTGATCATTCTGGGGATTTCGATCATCGTGCTGGCTGCGGGAGTCGGCGGATATCTTGCGGCCAAGTCGCTGCTGCTCGGCATTTCGCCGGCGGCGTTGGACAGGGAGGCCGCGCGTCGCGAGCGCAAGGCCGCCAGCGTCCGCGCGCGCGAGGAGATCAGGACCGCCAAGCACCGTCGTCGACTGCATGAGCGGGTGTTGAAGGAGCAGGCGAAGGCCGACAAGGCACAGGCGATGGCCGAGGGGAATCCGTCTGATTTCGCGGTTCCGTCTCAGGGCGATTCGCCGGTGAACAGTACTGCGAATTCAGCTGTTGCACAGTCCGCCGGTACGCCATCCATATTCGTTCCCGGCGGCGGACTGCGTGGATTGCGTTCCACGGGATCCGATGTGCAGGAGACGCAGACGCTGCCCATCGTCGATAACTCCGGCGCCGACGACAAGACCGATTCGGCCGGATCCGAGCGGAAGGAATCATGATGAGTCTTGGAAAGACCATACTGAAGACCATCTGCGCGCTGTCCACGGTCACGGCGGTCTGCGCCGGATCGGTGGCGGCCATGGCACCCGCATTCGCCGTAACAAGCGACGGGGATGGCACCACGACCGATACCACGGTGAGTGACGTCGTACTGGACTGGGGCGTGAACCCCGAAAGCGGCGGCGGCGCATACGCCGGCGGATGCAACGCGCTGTCCGCGGGCACGTCGGGCAACGCCGGCAGCGCCGGCATCTGGACCGCCGATTCGGTCGACACCGACGGCAATCCGCTGTACCGTACGGTCGACGAGGACGCGCACGCGCAGATCCTCAAACCCGATGCGAACGGCGATCTGCAGCAGGTATCGGGGTTCGACGATCGATGCACGAACCGTAACGGCACCAGCATCAGCGGACGGACCGGCGGACTCACGTTCACCCCGCAGGGCAAGGCCGACGCCGAACCCACGTACTCGGAGAACGTCGTGCGACTGACCGGCGGCACCGGCACCGTCAACGCAAGCAAGGGCATCGCACACATCGAATGGAAGAACGCGTCGTTCACCATCGTGTATTACGGCGGCATGACCTATTGGTCGATCGCCGATCCCGTGCTCGACATCAAGGACGGCAAGGGCACGCTCACCGGAACCGCCACCGGATACGGCGCCGATCGCAACGATCCGAGCAAGTGGGAGACGCTGGAGGCCACGACCATCCATCTGGCCGATTTCGCCACCGGAGTGAAGAACGGCGACGCCGAGCAGATCGTGTTCGGCGATGAGCGCATTGACGCCCAGCCCGATTATCTCGGTGTGAAGGCCGGTTCCGGACAGGTCGCCCAGACCGATGCGAACAAGGACTGGTGGGGATCGTTCCCCGAGTCGTGGGTAGCGTTCAACGAGCGTACCGGGCAGACGTCGTACTGGTACACCACCGATGGCAACGCCAACAGCATCCAGCCGCGCAAGGTCGCCTCGCCCATCAGCGTTGCGTGGGGAGACGCCGCGCCGAGCACACCGTCGAATCCCGGCGGCGGTGATAATGGCGGCAACGGCGGCAGCGGAGACAATGGAAACAATGGCGGTGACAATAATTCCGGCGGCAACGGGAACAACAACGGTGGTTCCGGCGACAATGGTTCCGGCGGCGACAACGGCAGCGGAGACAACAATTCCGGAGGCGATACCGACAACGGTGACTCCAACAACAATGGCGGTGACTCCAACAACAACGGGAACAACAATAACAACAACGGCTCCGGTGATGACTCCAACGACAACACCGACGCCACCGTCACCTACTCGAACGTCACCCTCCGCTGGGGCATGAACGACGAGACGAACTCGGCGTCCTATTACGGGGACTGCAACTTCCTGTCGGCGGGCAAGGCGGCGAACACCGGCTCAGCCAAGGTCTGGACGCAGGATTTCTACAAGGCGGTGGACGGCAACGTCAGCATCGAAAAGCCGAACTCGGCCGGACAGTGGGCGCGCGCATCATGGGACAGCAAATGTCTCACCCGCGATGGTGACAACGTCACCATGAGCAAGCGCGCGGACGGCCGATCGGTCAACACCGAATCGCAGGTGGTGATCGCCAACGGTTCCGGCACCATGGCAGCGGACGGTTCCGTCGAGATCTCATGGAAGGGTTCGTGGACGGTCGCCTATTACGGCGGCATGACCTACTGGAGCGTGACCGACCCCAAGCTCACGCTTGACGCCAACGGCAACGGCGCACTTACCGCCACGGCCTCCGGCTACGGATCGTCCATGACCGATTCAAGCAAGTGGGTCACGCTGTCTCCCCGGACGATTCACGTGGCCGACATCAGGAATGTGAACCTCCAGCAGGCGCAGCCGGCGCACGGTTTCACCGTCACACCGGAATATCTTGGCGTCGCGGTGACGGCGAGCGGCGACCACGGCGGTCAGGCGGCCAAGGACGACACCAATGCGGCGTACTGGGGCTCGTTCCCGCAGTCGTTCGTCGACTTCCAGCTGGAGACCGGCCAGTCCGCCTACTGGTACACGGCCGGCGGCGCTCGCGATTTCGCCAAGGTCACGCTGCCGATGTCCGTGCAGTTCGACGCCTCATACAAGGTCGACGTTCCTGCCGATTCGCCGGTGGCGGCGTCGGCCGCGGGTGCCGGTGCGGCCGTCGCGGGATCGACAGGATCCACGGGTGGTACGACTGCGAACAGGGCCTCGACCTCGTCCGGAACGAACGGTTCCGCAGGCTCCAAGAGCTCGTCGGCGAAGAAGACCACCGCGCAGCAGAACACGGGTGCGACGGGCGACAACACTGCGGATGACGGCACAGGTCGTTCCGCGTCTCCCGGTGCGAACGGCAACGGTGCCACATCGGCGGCCGACGCCGGCCCGTTGATCGAGGACAATGCGCGGACCATCGCCGCCGGTTCGGCAGGTATCGCCGCAGCGACCGCATTGCCATTGGGATGCGGATGGTTCATCCGACGTCGGCTGGGACTCGATCCCTCCGCAGCGCTCGATCGGCTCCTCGCCGGCAGATAGAGTGTGAATACGCTGAATTACGTCGAATACGCCAAGGTCCCGATACCGCAGATCATGCGATACCGGGACCTTGTGATTATCGGACTATCCGGATTACTTGGACCGTCCGATCAGTCGATCAATCCGATCGGTTTCACTCGCTGAGCGCCTTGTCGACCACGGCACCGGCCTCGTCGAGCACCTTGTCCAGCGCCTCGGGAGAGACGAACGACTCGGCGTACACCTTGTAGATGTTCTCTGTGCCGGACGGACGGGCGGCGAACCAGTTGTCCTTGGTCGTCACCTTCAGACCGCCGATCTTGGCGCCGTTGCCCGGGGCCTCGGTCAGCTTGGCGGTGATGTCCTCGCCGGCCAGCTGCGTGGCGGTCACGTCGCTGCCGGACAGGGTGGCGAACTTCTGCTTCTGCTCGAGCGTGGTGGGCGTGTCGATGCGCTTGTACCAGCTCTCGCCGAAACGCTCCACCTGCTCCTGGTGCAGCTGGGCCGGGTTCTTGCCGGTCTTGGCGGTGATCTCGGCGGCCAGCAGGTCGGGGATCAGACCATCCTTATCGGTGGTCCACACACGGCCGTCGCGACGCAGGAAGCTCATGCCGGAGCTCTCCTCGCCACCGAAGGCCACCTCGCCCTTGAACAGCGGGTCGACGAACCACTTGAAGCCCACCGGAACCTCGACGAGCTTGGCGCCGATGGAGGCGGCCACGCGGTCGATCAGGGAGGAGCTCACCAGCGTCTTGCCGATGCCCGCGCCAGCCGGCCAGCCGGGACGGTTGCCGCCGAACAGGTACTCCACAACCACGGCGATGTAGTGGTTCGGGTTCATCACGCCCCAGTTCGGGCAGACGATACCGTGACGGTCGGCATCAGGATCGGTGCCGCCGACCAGGTCGTACTTGTCCCACGCGCCGGCGTTGAGCTCGTCGACCAGACCCTTCATCGCGTACGTGGAGGAGGGGTCCATGCGGATCTTGCCATCGTGGTCGATGGTCATGAAGCGCCAGGTCGGGTCGACCTCGGGACGCACCACGTCGATGGACAGGTTGAACTTCTCGTTCATGAGCGGCCAGTAGTTCACCGAGGCGCCGCCCAGCGGGTCGATGCCCAGACGCACGCCGCTGTTGCGGATCACGTCGAAGTCGATGACGTTGCCCAGATCGGACACGTAGTGGTCGCGGAAGTCGAAGCGCTCCACCAGGTCGGACTTGACGGCCTGCTCGAACGGCACGCGCTTGACGGACTTGTAGTCGCCGAGCAGCTCGTTCGCACGGGCGGCGATCGCGTTGGTGGTCTCGGCCGGAGCCGGGCCGCCGGTCGGCGGATCGTACTTGAAACCACCGTCGGTGGGCGGGTTGTGCGACGGGGTGACCACGATGCCGTCGGCCAGATCATCGCCGCTGAAGCGCTGAGTGCCGTCGGCCGCGCGGTTGTGCGTCAGGATGGCCTGGGAGACCACGGGGGTGGGGGTGAAGTCGTCGCGGGAATCGATGCGCACGCGCACGCCATTGGCGACCAGCACCTCGATGGCGGTCTTCCATGCCGGCTCCGACAGGGCGTGCGTGTCACGACCGATGTACAGCGGTCCGGTGACGCCGTCCTTCTTACGGAATTCGGCGATAGCCTGCGAAATGGCAACGATGTGTGCCTCGTTGAACGAGGTCTTCAGGCTCGATCCGCGGTGGCCGGACGTGCCGAACGACACGCGCTGCTCGGGAACCGAGGGATCGGGGACGAGGTCATAGTACTTGCCGATGACCTCATCGACATTGATCAGATCTTCTGGGGTGGCGGGAAGTCCCGCATTTTTAGCAACCATAAGACCATCTTGCCACACGAAACTGCGCAAACGCGTGCACGAAATGAACAATCACTGTCGTGCCGGCGAAGAAAACGGGATAAGTTTGTGGTGGGTCAATGGCGGACACAAGGGAGCAGCGAGGGAGATCGGACCATGGCGAGCGAACGTGATACGGCGCGGGCGATCATCGCGGCCATCGGGGGAGCGGGCAACGTTCGCGGACTCACGCATTGCGCCACCCGTCTGCGGTTCGAACTGGCCGACGCGACACTAGTCGATCAGGCGGCGATCGACGCCAATCCCGCGGTACTGGCCGGATTCCCCCGTCAGGGCGACCGGTATCAGGTGGTCATCGGCGGTGATGTGGAGGACATCTACCATGCCGTGATGGCGTTGCCCGGCATGACCGATGTCGACGCCGACGACGTCGAAACCGCCGACACGGGAACTACCACAGACGACGCAACGCTCGACGAGGCCGTATCCGACACACCCATCCCCACATTCACCGCATGGCGGGAACGCGGCGCACGATGGCTGACATGGTTCTTCGAATACCTATCCGATTCGTTCCGTCCGATCATCGGCGTGCTGCTTGGGGCCTCGATCATCATCGCCATCGTCAATCTGGCCACCGCGTTCGGCATGACCGTCGGCGGCGACGATTCGCCCGGCGGGACGTTTATCACCGTGATGTGGAAGGGCGTGTTCTATTTCCTGCCGATCATCGTCGCGTATAACGCGTCGCGCAAGCTCAAGGTCGACCCCTGGCTGGGCGCGATGATCATGGCCGCGTTCATGACACCGCAGTACACGGGGCTCATGGATCTGCCGACCGCGTCCTGCTCGGTCGACGCGACGATGGGAATGCGATCGTGCGTGGTGCAAGTGTTCGGCGTGCCGATGCTGGTGAGCGACTACAGCGGCAACGTGTTCGTGCCGTTGCTGATGGTGCTGGCGCTCGCCGGACTCTACCACGGTCTGCGCCGCGTGGTGCCGGCCAACATGCGCATGGTGTTCCTGCCGTTTCTGAGCATGGCGGTGATCACGCCGCTCACCGGATTCGTGATCGGACCGTTCGGTGTGTGGCTGAGCAACGGCATCTGCGCGGCATTGGCATGGCTGAGCGTGCATGCGCCGTTCGCGTTCGCCGTGCTGCTGCCGTTGATCTATCCGTTCCTGGTGCCGGTGGGACTGCACTGGCCGCTCAACGCGCTCATGCTGATGAACGTGCAGATGCTCGGCTACGACTTCATTCAGGGGCCGATGGCCGTGTGGAACTTCGCCTGCTTCGGTTCCACGGCCGGCGTGCTCATCGTGTCGTTGCGCGAGCATGACAAGGCCATGCGGTCCACGGCGTTGGGCGCGCTCACTGCCGGGCTGCTCGGCGGCCTGACCGAGCCGAGCCTGTATGGCATCCATCTTCGGCATCGTCTGATCTACCGTCGAATGCTCGCCGGTTGTGCTGCGGGCGGCGTGGTGATTGGCGTGCTGGGGCTCATGTTCCCCTCGGTCACGCCGTCGGGAACGGTGGTGCACGTGGTCACCGCCAGCGCGTTCGCGTTCACGTCGCTGCTGACGATACCGGTGTTCGACCCGATGTGGGTGTATATGGTGTCGATCGGCGTGGGATTCACGGTGCCGATGCTGCTGATCATGGCGCTCGACTATCGCACTCCGGAGGAGCGCGCACGCATGCGCGCGGCCGGCGCGGACGCGGATTCGGCCGATGACGATACGTCTGCGAACGATGACGGTACAGAGAACGATGACGATGCGGGGAACGATGGCAGTGGAACGGCGAAGACCGTCGAGACACCGTCCGCCAAACCTGGCGAGCCCATCAAATCCGTCGAGTCCGTCGAGCCCATCGAGGACGGTGTCACCCTCATCGGATCCCCCGTGCCAGGCCGCACGGTCGCGCTCGACGACGTGGACGACCCCGTGTTCGCTTCACGCGCTCTCGGCGAAGGCGTGGGCGTGCTGCCGTCATCCGATCCCGTCAGCGGCGTGGAAACGCCCGTGATCGCACCCGTGTCGGGCATTCTCAAAACCGTGGCCAAAACCGGGCATGCGTTCGGTATCAAAACCGACGACGACATCGAGGTGCTGGTGCATATCGGTATTGGTACAGTGAAGATGCAAGGCACGGGTTTTGCCATGATGGCGTCCAAAGGAGCACGAGTGAGAGCCGGTGATGTGTTGGCGACGGTTGATTTCGGCCGCATTGTCGATTCCGGATGCAATGCGGTGACGGTGATGACCGTGACCAACAGCAGTCGGATGGCAACGGTCTCGCCGGTACTCGACGTCATGCTGCAACCGGGCGATACGGCGATCAGAGTGGAACGCTGACGGCATCGGATAGCGCTGACGATACTGAACGATCAACGACATGCACTGAACGACATGGGATGAAGGGAACAGGGATTCGGTATGGAAATACTTCGCGTGTTCAACAACAACGTCGTGCTCGCCAAGGACGATGACGGTGGCGAGGTGATCATCACCGGTCGAGGCATCGGCTTCCAAGGCAAGCCGGGCAAAAGGATCGACCCGGCGAGCGTGGTGCGCAAGTTCGTGCCATCGGACGGGCGTGATCCCGACCATCTGGCGCAGATGCTCACTGACATCCCGCCGGAGACACTGCGTGCCGTACTTGAATCGATGCGCGAGGCCGGACTGGACGAATCCGAGCTGGGCAGCACCACGCTCGTCGTGGCGCTCGCCGATCACGTGGACAACGCCGTGGCGCGCATCCGCAAGGGCGTGCATATCGCCTACCCGCTGATGGGCGAGGTGCGCAACCTGTACCCGCGTGAATACGTGCAGGCGCAGATGCTGCTCGCCGCGTTGAACAAGCGGTTCGACGGCGTGCTGCCGGACGAGGAGTCAACCGCGCTGACCATGCATCTGGTGAACGCCGGTTTCGCATCGGGCGATCTGACATACACGTATACGATGACGGGCGTGATCCAGCAGATGCTGGCGATCATCGAGCAGAGCTACGGTGTGAAACTCGACCAGTCGTCGGTGAACGTGGGACGGTTCATCACGCATCTGCGGTATCTGTTCGTGCGTATCCATCAGCACAAGCAGCTGGAATCCGAACCTGATCCGATCGTGTCCGCCATCCGGAACTCCTATCCGGAGGCCATGCAGTGCGCGTCGCGTATCGCCTCGGTGCTGGAGCTGCGACTCGATGCCGACATCACCGAGGACGAGGTGGCGTATCTGGCGTTGCACGTGGCGCGTGTGGCGGGCAAGGCCGCGTGACCGGGCGGCCCGACGTTCGTTTGATGGCGCTGATAATGCTACTTGTGCTGACTGGCGGTCGTCCATCCGTATTGACGACCGCCTGACTGTACTGTGATCATCCGGATGTGACAGGATATTGCCGGAACTGTTCCGGATGGGTCAACAGAAAGGACCGCTATGCTTTCCCGTTCCGTGAAGGTCGGCACTCCGCTCGGACTGCATGCCCGCCCGGCCGCGTTGTTCGCCCAGGCCGTGCAGGATTCCGGGTTCGAGGTGCGCATTGCCACGCCGGCCGGGGAGGCCGACGCCGCCAGCACGTTGGAGATCATGATGCTGAATGTGGACGGTGCCGACACCGTCACCGTGAGCGTGAACGACGATTCCGCCGAGGCGCAGCGTGCGTTGGACTCGCTGACCGCGCTGCTCTCCAGCGACCTTGACGTCAGACCTTGACGTCAGAAGGGCTCCCAGCGTCTCCTGACGTCAAGGCGAACCGGTCGGTTTCGGTTCAGTTTGTGATTCGGGTTTGGTTGTGTTCAGTCTGCTGACTGGTGTTGTGCGGACTGTTTGTCGGCATGGTCACCGGCGTCGTCCTTGCCGTCCTTGTGTTCGGTTTTCGACGGGTCAGTATTTTCAGCATTCGCGGAATTCTCGGCCTTGCCGTCCTTGCTTTCCGGCACGTTCACCGGCGCGATCACGCCCGTGGCGTCGGATACGGTCGCGGGCACCTCGGGTACGCGCACGCACAGGGCGCGATGCTGCACGCTGAATTCGATCAGTGACGTCTTGCCCAGAATGTCGCCGTCCACTTCGGCCAGAGCGGGCTTCTCCAGACGAATACGGGCGCGGACTCCCTGGATCTGATCGACGGACGAGTTCGTCGACAGCGGGTTCTGCCCGGGCTTGCCCATGATCGTCTGATGCACCACATCGCCGAACAGGTTCGCCCAGCCGATCAGACCGCCGGTCGTGTCGATCAGTTCGAAGTCAAGGATGCCGTCGTCGTACGAGGCTTCCGGCATCAACGAAAAACCGGGAATCTGGCCGCAGTTGCCGGCCATGAACGTACGGAACGAGATGTTCTTCGACGTCTGTTCCTTGCCGTCCGTGCCGATGATCGTCACATCGCCGTGATAGTGCGGCGTGAACAGGTTCTTCACGCCGCCAACGAAATACGCGAGCCAGCTGATGTTCTTCTTCAGCGCGGGATCGGTGTCGTCGATCATCGCCGCGTCGAAACCGATGCCGGCGATGATCAGAAACGCGTGCTTGCGTTCCGGCTCATCTGAATCCAGCAGCGCCATACGGCCCATGTCGACCTTGCGGGAGCCGTGCGACGTGGCCACGGTGAGTGCGGCCTCGACGTCGCCGAGTGGAATGCCCATATTGCGGGCGAACAGATTGCCCGTGCCGATCGGCACGATGCCGAACGGACGATCCGTGCCGGCCACCGCGCTGGCGGACGTGCGTACCGTACCGTCGCCGCCCACCGCCACGATGGCGTCCGCGCCGCGTGCCATGGCCTCGCGAGCGCAATCGCGTCCGTCCTTGTCGAGCTGTGTCTCCACGATCATCGGTTCGGCAAGGTGATGCGATTCAAAGAATTCGAGGATCTGCTGCTTGACCTCTTCGGCACCGGGCTTGGACGGGTTGAGAATGAACGCGTAATGTACCGGTGCCTTGTCCCTCTGCACGATGGCCGTCGCCAGCCGATGCTTGCGGTACGCCTGCACGGCGAAGAAAACGACAACGCCGATGACGGCGACCACGACGATCACGATAAGCGCGATCCACAGGGGGGACAACGATGACAACATATTCCCATTGTGTTATCCGATCGGCGTGCAAATCCGCAACGGCTCGCAGATTTCTTCCGTTTTCCCACAAAATCCGCTGCATCCAAACGTTGTCCCAACTCGGGCGATACTTGTGCAAATACCGCGGACGGGCCGAAAAATCAACGGAAAGAGCGTTGCTGTCCGTGTCTCATGTGGGCGTTAACGTAAACCGTATGCTTGATATTCAATTCATCCGTGAACACGCCGACGTTGTCAAGGAATCGCAGCGCAAGCGTGGCGAATCCGTGGAACTCGTGGACGAGGTGCTGCGTTCCGACACCGCCCGTCGCGAGGCGCTGAAGGAATTCGAAGCCGCCCGCGCCGAGCAGAAGGCCATGGGCAAGAAGGTCGCCTCCGCTCCGGCCGACCAGAAGGCCGCGATCATCGCCGAGACCAAGGAGCTGGCCAACAAGGTCTCCGAATACAAGGCCGAGGCCGACAAGGCCGCCGAGGAATACACCTCCGCCATGTGGAAGCTGTCCAACATCGTGGAGCCGGAAGCCCCCGAAGGCGGCGAGGACGACTACGTGGTCGTCAAGAAGATCGGCACCCCGCGCGACTTCGAGGCCGAGGGCTTCGAGCCGAAGAACCACCTCGATCTCGGTGTGGGCGTGGCCGGCATCGACATGCGTCGCGGCGTGAAGGTCTCCGGATCCCGCTTCTACTTCCTGCGCGGAGCCGTGGCCCGCATGGAGATCGCCATGCTCACCATGGCCGTGGATCAGGCCGAGGAGAACGGCTTCATCACCACCATCACCCCCACGCTGGTGCGTCCCGAGGTCATGGCCGGCACCGGCTTCCTCAATGCGCACGCCGATGAGATCTACCGCCTGCGCGAGCCCGATGATGACTACCTGGTCGGCACCTCCGAAGTGGCGCTCGCCGGCATGCACGAGAACGAGATCCTGAATCTGGAGAACGGCCCGCTGCGCTACTGCGGCTGGAGCTCCTGCTACCGTCGTGAGGCCGGTGCCGCCGGCAAGGACACGATGGGCATCATCCGCGTGCACCAGTTCAACAAGGTGGAGATGTTCGTCTACTGCAAGCAGGAGGACTCCCGCGCCCAGCATCAGGCGCTGCTCGGCATGGAGCAGCAGATGCTCGGCAAGATGGAGCTGCCGTACCGCATCATCGACACCGCGGCCGGCGACCTCGGCTCCTCCGCGGCCCGCAAGTTCGACTGCGAGGCCTGGGTGCCGACGCAGGGCCGCTACCGCGAGCTCACCTCCACCTCGAACTGCACCGAATACCAGGCCCGCCGCCTCAACATCCGCGAGCGCACCGAGGACGGCTCCACCCGTCCGGTGAGCACGCTGAACGGCACGCTGGCCACCACCCGCTGGATCGTGGCGATCCTCGAGAACCACCAGCAGAAGGACGGATCCATCGTGATCCCGCAGGCCATGCGTCCGTACATGGGCGGCCGCGAGGTCATCGAGCCCACCTCCTGGGAAGCCTGATTCCGATTCCGGAGTATCCGTCGGATCCGAGTCTTGAATTCCCTCCCCTTCCCGGGGAGGGAATTTTTTGTTGTGCCTGTTCAGGTCAGCGATATCCATCCCAGATGGGGGAGGGGAAGAGCCGTTCTTCGCATGCGGCCCAGAGCTCGGTCAATGGCGTACTGGTGTCGTGCAGCCATTGCACCTGAATGCCGTCCATGGTGGCGTCGCATACGCGCATGGTGGTGTGGAGGTCCACGCCGGGAGGAATCTGCCAGTCGGCACGGCCGGCCCAGGCCAGCGTTTTATTTTCTCGTTTGATGAAGTAGTCGTGTGCGGGGTGTGATGGTTCCAGTGTCTCCGCATTGAGCATGCTGAACAGCTGCACGAATACGGGACGCTTCTCGTTGACACGTGCCAGTAGGCGGTAGTAGGCGGGCAGTGGCGTGGGGCCTTCGTATTCCGGGTTACCGCGGGTGTGGCGGTTGATGAAGCTTACGAATTCCGGAGTCTCGTCGTAGCGTTCGGTGATGATCAGTGTGAGCAGGTTCTTCTTGTTCTTCACGTAGTAGAGCAGATTCTGCTTGCTCATGCCGGTCATGTCACTGATGCGGTCGAGCGAAGTTCCATAGAACCCGTATTTGGCCATCAGTTCCGTAGCTGCATCGAGTATCGTGTCGAGACGATTGTCGAACTTGCTCATGATGGCTGCTCTCCCATAGTGTCGTGATGAATGTGGCCGGCAACGGTGCCAGTTGTATATTAGCGTACATAACTTTTACCTAACGGTAAAGTCCGATATGAGAAGTGTGTGATACCGCAGTGGTTTTGTGATGTTAATGCGTGATTGCTTGCCGCCTATGTAATGCGTATATATGGTTGGACACGCCTCATATTCTAACGTTCTTGCACTTTTTTACCATCTGGTATATTTTTTACGTACGGTCAAATTTTACTCAAGTAAAAATGAGTGTTGGTTGTACAAGCCCGATTGACGATTCGACTGATTGATCAACCAATCTGATCATTTGGTCGCGGGATGCGAGGGGTCGAAGCAGACCTACCGCGTCAGGGCATGGGAAGGATGCGCTTCGCCGCCGGCGAAGCGGCTCATATCAAAGGAGTGGATGAGCATGACAGACTCGCAGGCAAAGCATACAGAAGCAGGACTCGAACAGCCCGATGGGGCGATCAGCGCGCACGATGCGATCGAAGCCCTTGCCAGCCAACCCATCACCATGGCGCAGCGCGCGCGATTCCTCACCGGATTTCTGCTGTGTGGCATCCTGTGGTATGCGCCATTCGCCGCGGCCATCGGCATCCTGCTGCCGCAGCGGTTCCTCGATGACGGCGTGGGTAACCCTACCGCGCTCGTGGCCCAGCTAAACTCCATCGGCGCCTTCGTGGCGCTTGCCGCCAATCTGCTGTGGGGCACCCTGTCCGATCGCTCCCGTTCCCGCTTCGGTCGTCGGTCGCCGTTCATGATCGTCGGTGCCGCTCTTGCCGGACTGTTCCTCTGGCTTACCTCCGTCGTCGGCAGTCCCGCGCTGATCATTCTGTGCTGGTGCGGAGCCCAGCTGTTCCTCAACATGCTGCTCGCCCCGTTCCTCGCCGTGTTGTCCGACCGCGTGCCGGAGAACAACCGAGCCAGCATGTCCGCCGCCTACGGCCTCGGCGTGACCGTCGGCCAGTCCGTTGGACAGATCGTCGGTGCCCAGCTCATCCACAACCTTGGTTTCGGTATCCTGCTGTCGGGCGTACTGCTCGGCGTCACCGGCCTGCTCGTCGTGGTCATCTGGCCCAAGGAGCCCTCCGCGCAGAACCTACCTCGCACCAACGAAGGCTTCGGCTCGCTCATCAAGGCATTCACCCCGCCCACCAAGAACTGCCGCGACTTCTACCTGGCTCTGTTTGGACGTCTGTTCATGGTCACCTCCATGTACATGATCGTCAACTACCAGCTATACATCCTGCAGCAGTACATCGGACTCGACGCCACTGGTTCCGCCACCGTGCTGTCTGTCACCGCCGTGATCATCATGATCGCCTCGCTCATCGCATCAGCGGTCACCGGTCCGCTCTCCGACCTCATCCAGCGACGCAAGGCCCTCGTGATCGGAGCCGCCGTGATCATCGCCATCGGCTTCCTCATCCCCGCCTTCGCGCCGAGCGTATGGGCCATGTATGCATGGTCCGGCCTGTACGGTTTCGGATACGGCGTATACAACGCCTGTGATCAGGCACTCAACGTCGACGTACTACCCAGCAAAGCCGAAGCCGGCAAGGATCTCGGCATCCTCAACTTGTCGAACACGGTCGGTCAGATGGCCGGTCCGGTCGCCACATCAATCATCGTCATGGCGTTCGACAGCTACCAGCTCGCCTTCCTCATCGGTGCGATCGTGCTCGTGATCTCCTGCGTGTTCATCGCCCTGATCCGCAAGGCCAAGTAACCCAATCAATCCCAGCACACACCATCATCAAAACAGCGCAAAGGAGCACATTATGGTCAACATCAACGAACTCACACTCGAAGAAAAGGCGACCCTCACCTCAGGCGCGGACGCCTGGCATCTCACCGGTGTGGAATCCAAGGGCATTCCCGGATACATGATCACCGACGGCCCCCACGGCCTCCGCAAGATGAAGCAGTCCACCGGCGCCTCGGGACTCTATGATGCCGTACCCTCCACCTGTTTCCCGCCAGCCGCTGGCCTCGCCAACTCGTGGAATCCCGAACTCGCGCGCGAGGTCGGTGTGGCCATGGGCGAGGAATGCGTGCAGGAGAAGGTGGCTGTCATCCTCGGACCCGGCGTAAACATCAAACGCAACCCGCTGGGAGGTCGTTGCTTCGAATACTGGTCCGAGGACCCGGTGCTCGCCGGCCGCCTGCCCGCCGCGCTCATCGAAGGCGTGCAGTCGCAGGGCGTCGGTACCTCGCTCAAGCACTTCGCCGCCAACAATCAGGAAACCGACCGCATGCGCGTCTCCGCGCGTATCACCGAGCGCGCGCTGCGCGAGATCTATCTGGCTGCATTCGAATACATCGTCAAGCATGCCAAGCCGTGGACCATGATGTGCTCATACAACCAGATCAACGGAGTGTTCTCCTCTGAAAACCAGTGGCTGCTCACCACGGTGCTGCGCGACGAATGGGGATATGATGGCATCGTGATGAGCGACTGGGGTGCCGTGCATGACCGTGCCGCATCCGTCGCCGCTGGGCTCAACCTCGAAATGCCTCCCAGCAACACCGATGATGACGTGGTGATCGCCATACGTGAGGGACGCCTTGACGAACGACAGCTCGATCGCATGGCGCAGGGCATGCTCGACCTGCTCGAGAAGACCCGTCCCGCCATGGAACGCGACTACACGTTCGACGTGGCCGCCCACCATGAGATCGCCCGCCGTGCGGCGCGGGAATCCATCGTGCTGCTCAAGAACGACTGTGGCATCCTGCCGCTCGCCAAGGATGAGAAGATCGCCGTCATCGGCGAATTCGCCCGCACCCCGCGGTATCAGGGCGGAGGATCCTCCCACATCAACCCCACCCGCATGGTCTCCTTCCTCGACGCGCTCGCCGAACGCGGCGTGGTGACCGACTTCGCTCCCGGTTTCACGCTCGACGATGCCAAGCAGGATGGTGCGCTGACCGGCGAAGCGGTCGCGGTGGCGCAGAACGCCGATAAGGTGGTCATGTTCCTGGGGCTACCCGACAGCGCTGAATCCGAAGGCTACGATCGTACGGACATTGACCTGCCGGCCAAGCAGATCGAAGTGCTGCACGCCGTCTCCGTGGTCAACCCCAACGTGGTGGTCGTGCTGTCCAATGGTGCTGTGGTCTCCGTGCGTGACTGGCAATCCGACGCCAAGGGACTGCTTGAAGCATGGCTGCTCGGCCAGGCCGGCGGCGAAGCCATCGCCGATGTGCTGTACGGCGACGTGGACGCCACCGGACGTCTGTCCGAAACCATTCCTCTGGATATCGAAGACAATCCGTCGATGGTGAACTTCCCCGGCGGTGAAGGCTATGTGGACTATGGCGAAGGCATCTTCGTCGGCTACCGCTACTATGACAGCCGCGATCTTGAAGTCGCCTATCCGTTCGGTTACGGACTGAGCTACACCGCATTCGAGATCGGCGATGCCAAGGCCACGGTGACCGGCCCGACCAGTGCGACCGTGAGCGCGGTCGTCACCAACATCGGCGATCGCGAAGGCTCGCAGGTGGTGCAGGTGTACGTGGCGCCGAACCACGATTCGTCCGCGGTACGCCCCTGCCATGAGCTCAAGGCATTCGCCAAGGTGGATCTCAAGCCTGGTGAAAGCAAGACCGTGGAGTTTGATCTTGACGATCGTGCGTTCGCCTACTGGTCCGAGCGCTACGAGGACTGGCACGTGGAGGCCGGCGACTACACGATCGAATTCGCCTCCTCGTCCCGTGACGTGAACGATACCGTTTTCATCACGCTCGACGGCGACGGCAAGGCCCTTCACCTGACCGACATGTCCACGGTCAAGGAATGGCTCGACGACCCGCTCGGTTCCGCGATCTTCAAGGCTCGTGCGACGGAATTCGAACAGGACGGTTCCACGTTCTGGCCCGAGGACGAGGTGAACGCCATGTTCTTCCTCACGGTGCCGTTGAACAGCATCACCACCTTCGTCGGCCCCAAGGGGCGTTGGTTCAAGGAATCCGTGCTCGCCGACTATAAGGCGGCGTTGATCCGGTAATGGAGTAGCGGAGTAGCTGAATAGCGAAGTCGGATCCTGGTTTCGCCTGCTTCCGATGAGAATCGCACTATTGCGCAAGCGCTGGTTCCGTTGTCTTGGCTACGACGGGGCCGGCGTTTTTCTTGTCAGGAGACAGCGTTATTTTTTACGTGTCCCTATAGGATGATCTCCGTTCGCAATCGCATGGACGGAGACGTATGTGGAAGAGATCACCATATGACGCAGGAGTCGAAACTCGCCAGCCAGAAGAACGTCAAAAGCGAATCCTCCCGTGCGGCTGTTCAGTCCGCATCGGCCGCCGGCGCTCCGGCTCTGCGCGATGATCGGTTCTTCACCCTGCCGGTCATCTCCCTGATCGCCATGAGCTTCATGCTCGGCATGAGCGAATTCATCGTCGTTGGCATCCTGCCCGACATCGCCGAAGGTCTGAACGTATCCCTGACCACCGTGGGCGGACTCGTCTCGCTGTTCGCCTTCGTCTACGCGCCCGCTACCCCGATCGGCGCATCGATCAGCTCCCGGTTCGAACGATTCCGCACGCTGCTGTTCCTCGCCATCGTGTTCCTCATCGGCAATATCATGTGCGCGTTCGCCGTCGGCTACGGCATGCTCGTGACCGCACGAATCGTGATCGCACTGATCTCCGGCACCACCGTGGCCGTATCCATGACCTTCGCCGACGACGTGGCCACACCGAAGAACCGCACCAAATTCGTGGCCTGGGTGTTCTCCGGATTCTCCATCGCGTCCGTGTTCGGCGTGCCGATCGGCACATCCATCGCCAACACGTTTGGCTGGCGATGGGCATTCCACGTCATCAACGTGCTCACCGTGGCACTGATCGTGCTCATGTGCGTCGTATTGCCGAAGAACCACTACGGCCCCAAGTCGCGGTTCCTCGCCCAGTTCTTCATCTTCACCGAGAAGCGCATCTGGGGCGGCATCCTCGCCGTCGTGTTCGCGGCCGCTGCCAGCTACGTGTTCTACACGTATCTCACGCCAATCCTCGAACAGGAGATCGGCATTCCCTCGCAGTACATCTCGGTCGCGCTCGCCGCATACGGTCTGGCCTGTCTGGCAAGCAACCTGTATGGCGGCAAGCTCGGTGACCGTGGCCGTGGCGTGGTGCCGCTGGTCAAGGGGCGTCCGATCTACCTGATCCAGGCGGTGTTCATGGTCGCACTGCCGTTCGCCGTGCTCAACCCCATCATCGGGTGCGTGGTGCTGCTGGCCCTCGGTTTCCTCATGTATCTGCAGAACACGTCGTCGCAGGTGCTGTACATGGACGTGGCCGCGGCCACCCATCCCGGATCGCTGAATCTCGCATCCTCATTCAACTCGATGTCGTTCAACATCGGCATCGCCTTGGGGTCGGCCGTCGGCGGTCTGGTGACCGACCACATCGGCATGCGCTGGCTCGGCCCGTTCGGTGCCATCTTCGCCGTCTGCGCGTTCCTCACCGCCGTGTGGCTGAACGTGGACCTCAAACGCCGCGAGGCCGCCCAGAACAAGTGAGCGAACACCGATCGGTTTGGCGAACCGGCCGCTTTGCATTATGATGGTTCGCGTGCTTTTGCGTTCGGGGAACTCCCGCTCGCAAATTCCGTGGACAGATGTCTGAGCGGTCTAAAGAGACGGTCTTGAAAACCGTTGTGGCGCAAGCCACCACGAGTTCGAATCTCGTTCTGTCCGCGATTGGGCTCCTTGGCGATTGCTGAGGAGCCCTTTGCATATGCGCTGATATGTGCTACGCGCCGCTGCACGTCGGTCAGCCCAGCAGTCGCATCGAACGACTCACCCAGTCGAGCAGCCAACGATACGGAGCATTGAGATCATGATCGGCGATCGCAATACGAATCGAGTTGTCGTCGATACTCAACTCCATCATCCGGGCCTCATCGTCATGCCCGTCGCGTACGCACACCTCCAGCAGATCGCTCTTCGTCGGCAGGAACCGCCCCGTCCGCAGATACTCGATGATCTGCAGGGAGAAGAAGAAATGCTTGTACGCAGCGTGCAACGTCTCCACGCAGGATTCCAGATCATCGCCATGACGCAGAAACGCATTGTTCGTCAGATGATACAGACTCGCCAGACTGGCCTGCGCGCCCAGCACGGTGTCACGCGGCTCCATGCTCGGCAGATTGTTCTCCAGACTGCCGTACCACGTCTCCGTGCCCTGTGCGAACTGAAACAGCTCATACATCGGCCAGTGCGCCAGCTGCCGCCGGCCGGACGCGAACATCACCACGCGCTCGCCGTACGGCAGATCGCGGATCACCCGTCGTAGCGTCGACAGGTCGTCGATATCCATGTCGTTGAGAATGACGAGCAAATCGATGCCGCTGTCCGGATTGGCCTCGCCGCGCAGATAACTGCCCTGCAGCCCCACACATCGCAACGAATCGCCAAAAGCATCACACAGCGCGGCCACCACCTGCGGTCGCCACGTGTACAGATCGATCAGACTTCGTCTCATGAGGCCAGTCTAGGCCCGGCGTGGCATGACGGTGCGTGCTAGTGTCGCCGATATGAGTGATATGAGTGGGAACAATCATGATCGCGACGGATTGAACGTCGTCTTTGACTTCTGCGACGTGCTGCTCAACTGGGATCCCCGGGGTGGCACGTATGATCTGCTGACCGCCGAGTTTGGCATCGACGCCTGGCGGGATTTCTACGATGAGGATGCGCCGTACGGCATGTGGCATTACGACGGTCTGCTCGACGGCGGTCTCGACCCGGCCGAGGCGGCGGCCGACTACCGGACGCATCATCAGGGCGATCCGTGTGAGCGCATGTTCGACGTGTATTACGCGCATCGTGAGCAGGCGTTCCGCGGCATGATCACGGGCATGGATACGCTGCTTGTCGATCTTGACCGTCGTGGCGTGCCGATGTGGGGATTGACGAACTTCACGCAGGACGCCGTGGACTTCGCGATGGGGAAGTACCCGTCGTTGCATCTGCTGCGTGACGTGGTCGTCTCGTCCACCGAACGGCTGAAGAAGCCTGATCGTCGGATCTATGAACTGGCCGCGGAACGATTCGACATCGATCCCGGACGGTCCGTGTTCATCGACGACAAGACATGGAATGTGCACGCGGCGCAGGAGGCAGGATTCCGTTCCTTCGTGTTCACCAACGCGCTTGACGCGCGTGCCCAGCTTGCCGGGTTCGGCGCGTTCTCAAGATGAGAAGGGTTGCGGGGGTGCAACCCTCAACCCTACCCTCAACCTTCAACTACTTGATACCTGACTATCTGCGCCACAGGCGGCGGATCACATCGTGCCAGACCACATGGGCGGTGGTTGCGGCCGTGAGCAGGGCCGCCGCGAACACCTTCGGACGGCGCAGCTGATTGCGTACCGAAGCGCCATCGGTCATGAGATGATCGCCGATGAACACGCGCAGTTCGTTGCCGCTGTGGCGGCCGATCAGTTCGCCGAACGTGAGCATGCGGGAGTCGTAGGCGGCCGGATCGTCCTCGTGGAACACGAACAGACGGATGCCTCGCAACGCCGATTTGGGGCCGTAGGATTCGAATCCGCAGGTGGGGGCGTAGCCCAGATCCATGCCATCCACATGGCCGATGAACGCGTTCTTGTGATCGTGGCCGGTGAACAGGGCGAAATAGCCGCCGGCGTTGCGCATGGCGTCCACCTCGCCGCAATCCTCATCCGGGCATCCGATCGATTCGCCGAGTATCGCGCCGGGACGGCAAATGGACTCGTCGATCACGTAGCAACGGTGGGCGAAGGCGCGCGTGCCCTCCACGGCGTTGGGCGTCCACGCGGGAACCTGCCTCAGGCAGCGGTAGAACTCCTGCGGGGGAATATGCTGGAACACGATGGACGGTACCGGCGCGTTGTCGCCGTTGGCCTCGCCCAGATGACGCTGCACGTCACCGAGCCACTGCAGGGCCTCGGGGCTGGGGGAGCCGTAGCCGGCGCTGTCGGCCAGATCGATGGTCCTGGAATGCCGGGCGTAGAGCTCGTGAGTGAAGGAGTGCAGCGCCTGCGGAGTGCCTTCCATGTAGGAGGCGGGCTCGCCGTCCTCGTCCCCGGCCTTGCCGGCGTAGTCGCCGGAATTGACCATCATCACGCTCATGGCGATGCGATCGCTGCCATCCGACGCCGCGATGGGCAGGGCGAACGTGCCGGGCTCGCAGGTCAGCGGGTTGGTGTTGGCGTTCGTGTCGGTGTGCGCGTCGGTTTTCGGATTGAGGCAGCCGTCGAACTCGCGATACATGTCATCCTGCTCGTCCACGAGAATGCCGCACTGGAAGTCATGATTGCCATACGTGGCCGCGAATGGCACATGCGCCTCGATCGCAGGCGACAGGAACGATGCGAAGGTGCGACGAACCTTCTGTCGGGTGGCGTCCATGGCGGCGGCCAGCAGCGCCTTGTGATCGGCGGCGTCGGCGTCCACATCGGGGCCGGACTCGTCCATCGGCGTGATGCCGCGTACGCGGGCCTCAAGTTTGGTCACCGAACGGATATGCTCGCCGGGCTCATCGTCACGACGACGCAGGAACGTGTCAATGTAGGCGGGATCATATCCGCGGATCTGATCGCCGGTGAGCACGATAAGATCGGGATCTCCTTCCGCGATCGCCGCACGAATCAGGCGGATAGTGTCCTCATTGACGTCAGGACCGTCCTGAATATCGGCCATCTGCAGCACTCGGAACGTGCCGTTTTTACGAAATCGAAGATTCATATTTATCCACTGTATTACGGGGGATGAAGGAATATACGGCTGTGTGCGAAGTCGAAAGCTGCTGTTTGCCTTCCATACATATTCAAAAAATCACACAACTGCAATGTACGCCATAATGACCGTTGGAATTCCAATGCTCCAATTCGGGTACATTGCAGTTGTGTGATTTTTTCTCCGTTAGATGTTGCGATCGGACGCCCAACGGATCAATTCGGCCCGATTCGACAGCTGCAGTTTGCGTAGCACGCGCGAGGCATGGGTTTCCACGGTCTTGATGGAGATGAACAGCTTGGCCGCCACCTCCCGATACGTGTAGCCGCGGGCGATCAGACGCATCACCTCGCGCTCGCGAGGAGTGAGCTGGTTCAGCTCGTCATCGTATTCAGCGCGGGGTGTGGACCCTACGTTGGCCGTGCCGTTGGACGATCCGGGATCGCCGGTGTTCGCCGCTCCGGCCTGGAACATGGACAGCACGAATCCCGCCAGCTTTGGCGAGAACACCGTGTACCCCTGCGCCACCTGATGAATCGAGGAGATCAGATCCATACGCGAGATCGTCTTGGTTACATATCCCAGCGCCCCGGCTCGAATCACCGAGCCCACATCCTGGGCGGAATCCGACACCGACAGCGCCAGAAACGCGGAATTCGGCGAGGCCTTGCGTGACTTCAGAATGATCTCCGCGCCTCCGCCGCCCTCTCCTCCCGGCACGTGCACGTCAAGCAGCACCACATCCGGCTTGGTCTGCGTGATCATCGCCACCGACCCCTCCACATCCGCCGCCTGACCGACCACATCGAACCGATCGCCGAGAATCGTGATCACGCCGGCGCGAAACACCTCATGATCATCCACGATGGCCACGGTGATGTGCTCATCGGGCTGAGTACTGTCCATCATTGCCTCGGACATCGTCGTCACCCTTCCTCCCATTCTTCGCGCGGCTCATGATTCCGCACGGTTCCGCATGATTCCGCACGGTTCCGTACGATCCTGTGCGTCCTTCATGACAGTCCGCCGACAATCGGCATATGCATATGCACTTCGGTGCCGAGCCGGGCCGACGAATCGATATCCACATGCCCGCCGCGCCGACGCACACGGCCCACAATCGACTCGCGCACCCCCAGCCGGCCTTCCGGAACCAGCGACGGATCAAAACCATCACCGTGATCCTTCACATACACATCAACGCCGTCGTCCATCACCTCACAGTACACGCTGATCGGCGGCCGGCCATGACGGCTGGCGTTCGTCAACGCCTCACGTGTCGCCTCCAGCAGAGCGGTGAGCGACTCATCGGGATGCGCGTCGCCCACGGTCACGGTTTCGATCGTCGTGCCGGTGCGAGCCTCCATATCGGCCACCACGTCCTTGAGCTCCGCGGCGAACGACTGGGCCGCCACCGCGCGCTTCTGATACAGCCAGGAACGAAGTTCGCGCTCCTGCGCATGGGCCAGCTGCCGCACGATCGCCGGATCGTCGGCGTTCACCTGAATCAGCGACAGCGTCTGCAACACACCATCGTGCAGATGCGCGGCCATGTCGGCGCGCTCCTCCTCACGCTCCTTCGCCGCGCGTTCGTCGGCAAGACGACGGGTCATTTCGGCGATACGAGGACGGATCATCATCGCGCCGGCGGTCATCAGCATGATCACGCAGACGATGATGCGCAACGGTATGCCACGGGAATCCTCATACCCGATCGACGAGGCGAATGCCAGCAACGCCAGCATCAGGAACGAACATCCGGTGACCAGACTGATCCTGCCGGAAGTCCGCGGATACCGGCGAAGCGACCAGTCGGCGAGCACGCCCGTGGCCGCGAACAGCAGCGTCAGCACGGGCGACGATTCGTGAACCAGCATGCCCACGATCGCCGACACGGGAATCAATGCCGTGTAGGTGGCGACGACCACTGAAATCGTGGACGCGTCGTGCAAAATGTCGGCGAATGATCGGGCTCTTGCGCCTGCTCCTGCGCCTGCACTTGCGTTCGCATTCGACGGTTCGTCCATCTCAACGATCCGCGCGTTGCCCCTGGCCAGTGGCAGTTGCGCAAAGTCCGGCGGCTCGTGTGAGGATGCGCGTGGATCGCCACGCGGAACGAACTCCCACAGGAACACATACAGCACCAGACTGAAACCGAATACCGGCGCAAGCAATACCATCAGCGCGCGTACCAGCGGCGTGGGCAGACCAAGGTGAGCGGCCAGTCCCGAACAGACGCCACACAGCAATCCGCCGTGCCTGCGGTCGGGACGCAGCAGCGGTGCGGACGCGAGTGCCAGGGGCGTCGCCGTTTCGTTGACGGTGTTGCCCAGCCCATCGTCGTCCCGCCCATGCTCGGCGGCCAGTCGGAGGGCATCGGCTCGCGGCATCACACGCATCGGGGAATTCCATACGATCATCATGATTCCAGTCCTACCGTAGTCAACGTCAGGCCATGCCGATTCCCCAACGATGTCAGGCAAAGATCAGGCAATCATCGCCAAATGTCAGGCAAAGATCAGGGCGAACCCTCATAGACGAGTGATACGAGAGCGTGGTCTCATAAAGGTATGAACAACGACAAGACAACGAACTCAAAGACGGCCGGATCCGCGACCGGGAAGCGTCCCGGGACGTCGGCCTCCGATACATCCGGTATCCATGCCGGCGCTCGCAACGATGACGCTCAGACCGCCGCATCGTCGCAGTCTGCGCAGCATAATCCCCCCAAACAGATCCGATTCTTCCGCTGGGTGCGGGCCAGCGCGGTGGAGCGCTCGCCGTACCGGTGGATCGGCGGCGTGTGCAGTGGCATCGCCTATCGCATCGGCGTGAGCGAACTGCTGATCCGCGCCGTATTCGTGGCGGCCTGCTGTTTCTTCGGCGTAGGCGCGGCGGTGTATGCGCTGGCATGGTTGATTCTGCCCGACGGACGCACCGGACGCATTCTGCTGCAGGACTTCGGTCATGCCAAACTGTCGTGGCCATTCGTCGGCGCGAGCGCACTGTTCTGGACCGCGTTCATTACGGCGTGCAGTCTGCCGTCGTCGCTGATGGGCGGGGCGGTCCGCGGCATGAGTGGATTCTGGATGTTCTGCATCGCCACGGCAGTGCTGCTGATGTTCCTGAACTGGAGCGGATCGCACGCGCAATATGTGGTGGTGCCGTCCAGTCGGATTCGTCCGGTTTCAGGCGGACGCGGCGGTAGCGCTGGCAACGGTGATGACAGCGTTGAGAACAGTGTTGATGACGGTGTTGATGACGGGCGGCCCGCCTCGGCGGTCTCATCCATCCCGATTCCCGTCATGAACGTTGACCCGTCGGTTGGCTCATCTCCGACGACATCCGCGGCCGCGTCGTCTACGATGCCGCGCCCGACCGTCCGGCGTCCACGTCGACGCCCCGCCGGATTCATCGTGGTCGGCGTGACCTGCGGCCTTCTGCTGATTTCGCTGGCCGGCGTGCTGCTGACGAACGTCGTCGCGCAGACG
Source organism: Bifidobacterium tissieri (assembly GCF_002259645.1). Taxonomy (GTDB): domain Bacteria; phylum Actinomycetota; class Actinomycetes; order Actinomycetales; family Bifidobacteriaceae; genus Galliscardovia; species Galliscardovia tissieri. Next base: position 4,247 of record NZ_MWWV01000011.1, on the reverse strand, counting down.
AGTCAGCTGGATGCCATCCGCAATGTGCTGCTCTGGGTGTGCGCCGCCGCGCTCGCAATGGGTGCGACGCTGGTGGTGCTCGGATTCCTCGGCCGCAAGTCCGGCGGACTGTTGCCGATCGCCGCGCTGTTTCTCGTCGCCGTGACGGTGCTGTCGATGTCCGGAATCATGTATGCCGGCACGTTTTCCGCCGACGAATCGCACTATCCCGTTCGGAAAACAGTCTCTTCGAACCTTGAGTTGGGGTCCGGCGACGATCAGATGCAGATGTATCGTGACGGTCTGACGTTAAGCGGCGAGCGCTCCTTCAATCTGTCCAGTCGCGCGACGATCAATCTCAGTCAATTGCAGGAATGCCCGACCGGTACCATTCACCTGCACGTGGAATATGCGAAACTCGTGGTGCGCATGCCCAAGGGATGCAGTTTCCTGCTGGGCAACGAATCGATGGGGTACATGACCGGTATCGATGGCCTGCAGGGTCTGTCCTCGAGTTCGCCGTGGCTGAGTCGATTCACGGATCACTCATACGACGATCTTGCCAGCGGCCAGGTGTCCGCCGATGCCGCGGGTTTCCAGTCTGACAGTGTTGACGGCGCCGATAGCGCGGGCAGTGCCGATAGCGCTGACAGTGCCGATTCGAACGGCGAGTATTCCGATGGGGACGCATACGATCTGTCGTCGGACAACACCTACTGGTCCTATGACGACACCAAACTGCTCAGAATCGACGCATCCATTCATTTCGCCTCGGTCGAGGTGATCGCCCCCAAGTCCTGATTTGCCCTGATTCCCGTCCTGATCGTGCTCGCGAATTCGTGTGTTGCATGCAGTCGTTTCGTGTTCGTGGACGACAACTGCAAACGCACGATCACACAGCCGATCGCACGATGACGCACATCATCACATACCCAATTGCACACCATCAATCGTTCGAATTCAGACAACACACATGAATTCGAATTCGAACCTGAACCCAAAGCTAAGGACTGTCATCATGGCTTCTGCATCATCCAACCGCAAGTCCGACACCGACCCCACCGGCAACCCCGCTTCCGCATCCCTCGACAATGTTCCTGTATTGTCCGCCGACGATTCCGTCTCGTCCGCGAATCCCTTTGCCGCCAATGCGGCCAAAGTACCGCTGTTCTCCGCGGATTCCGTTAGCACCGTTGAACTGCCGAAAACCGCGTCTGGCAGGTCCGGCGATACCGTCGATACTGCCAGTGATCTTCCCCCCACCACGCCGCTGCCCGTCACGTCGTCTGATGCACACGCGTCGGCTGCGCACGAGGTGGCGCCGACGATGACAATACCGGCGGTGACATCGTCGGACGCAGCGTCGCAGTCCACGGCATCGGCGGCAAAGTCAACCGCGACACGAACCGCCGAAACCGTGCAGGCCGCGTCCGACGTCCCCTATACTGGGGAATTCCGTGCCGACGCACCGGCCGAATCCACGATTCCGATTCCAGGCAAGGCTGTGCGGCTCACTGTGGACGGCGACGATAACTCTGGGGATAATTCCGCGACGCGATCCGATACCGTGCACACCCCTGCGCATAATTCTGGGGATACCGACAACAAGGCCACGACTGCACTCGCGACCGAACCAGACAAGGAACGCAACGAATCCGAGAAAACCGAAGAATCCTCCCCGTGGAAAACCGGTGTCAGCGCGCTGACCGTCACCTTCGGCCTGATTCTGCTCATGCTCTCCAGCATCGGCTTCCTTGCCGTCTACCGCTTCCCTGAGCCGGTGTTCTCCGCGCAATCCGGTTCCATCGACGCCATTCTGCTGGCGGTGCTTCTCGCCGTCTCCGGACTTGCCCTCATCGCGGGTGTTCTTATCCGTACATTTCATCACGTCCGGGCGGTAAGCAAGTGATCAGGTGCGGACGTGGCGGAACGCTACGGATCGTGGTTGAGAGCGCTGGAGTGTTGGAGCACTGATACGAAACGCGTACGGAAACGAACAGTGCCCTACCGAGTACAGACGGTAGGGCACTGTTCGTCTCGCGTATCAGCGAATCAGATCAGAGCAGATCAAGTCAGATCACAGCACGCCCTGGGCGACCATGGCGTTGGCGACCTTGACGAAGCCGGCGGCGTTGGCGCCGAGCATCAGATCGCCCTCGTGACCGTACTCCTTGGCAGCGGCCAGGGACTCGGACACGATGGTCTCCATGATGTTCTTGAGCTTGGCGTCCACCTCTTCGAAGGACCAGCTCAGGCGGTAGCTGTTCTGGCTCATCTCCAGACCGGAGACGGCCACGCCACCGGCGTTCGCAGCCTTGGCCGGGCCGTACAGCAGGCCGTTCTCCTGGTACACGGCGATGGCCTCCGGGGTGCTCGGCATGTTCGCACCCTCGACGACGACCTTGCAACCGTTGGCGACCAGAGCCTTGGCGGACTCCTCGTTGATCTCGTTCTGGGTGGCGCACGGCAGGGCGATGTCGCACGGCACGGTCCACACGCCGGAGCAGCCCTCGTGGTACTCGGCGCCGTCCACGCGCTCGGCGTACTCCTTGATGCGGCCGCGCTCGACTTCCTTGATCTGCTTGACCACGTCGACGTTGATGCCGTTCGGATCGTAGACGTAGCCGTTGGAATCGGACACGGTGACGACCTTGGCGCCCAGCTGCTCAGCCTTCTGCGCGGCGTAGATGGCCACGTTGCCGGAACCGGAGATCACGACGGTCTTGCCTTCGAAGGAATCGTTCTTCAGCACGCGCAGCGCCTCGGCGGTGTAGTAGCACACGCCGTAGCCGGTGGCCTCGGTGCGGGCGAGCGAGCCGCCGAACTCCAGGCCCTTGCCGGTGAGCACGCCGGAGTATTCGTCGCGGATGCGCTTGTACTGGCCGAACAGGTAGCCGATCTCACGGCCGCCCACGTTGATGTCGCCGGCGGGAACGTCGGTGAACTGGCCGATGTGACGGCACAGTTCGGTCATGAAGGCCTGGCAGAAGCGCATGACCTCGGCGTCGGACTTGCCCTTCGGGTTGAAGTCGGAGCCGCCCTTGCCGCCGCCCATCGGCAGCGTGGTCAGGCTGTTCTTCAGGATCTGCTCAAAGCCGAGGAACTTGATGACGCCCTCGTTCACGGTCGGGTGGAAACGCAGACCGCCCTTGTACGGTCCGATGGCGGAGTTGAACTGAACACGGTAGCCACGGTTCACCTGCACCTTGCCCTCGTCGTCGACCCAGGCCACGCGGAACTTGACCACACGCTCGGGCTCGACGATGCGCTCGAGAACGCCGTTCTTCTCGTACTCGGGGTGCTTCTCGACAACCGGCTCGAGGGTCTCGAAGACCTCGCGCACGGCCTGCAGGAATTCGGGCTGGTCTCCGTCGCGCTGTTCCACCTGTGCGTAGACGCGCTTGAGATACTCGTTGTTCAGCATCATGCTCCTTAGCATGTTGGGAGTCATGCCGCCCTCGATTTCCCCCGTCATCGATAAACGCGACAGTCATGGACGGGCGGCGATGCTCTGATTGATGAAACATCCTCATCATAAAACAGGATGTCCAGCAAAGGAAGGGGGTGGTGACGTTTTGTTGGACTTCGTTGTCTGAATGGTCGTTCAGAACGATATCACATGTGTTCAGGCGACGAGCCCGAGCTGGATGCGCTTGTCCATGATGCTCATCCCGTATTCGAGTTTGATGCGCTTGTCCCGGTACCAGACCATGTACTCGTCCAGCATCGCAATGAACTCGTCGATCGTGACGCCCTGGAAGCTCCTCTTGTGGAAGAACTCCTGCTTGAGCCGGCCGAAGAACCCCTCGGCGGCGGCGTTGTCCGGGCTGCAGCCCCTCGCGCTCATCGACCTCGTCAATCCATGATCCGTGCAGATGCGAATCCATTCGGGCCACCGGTAGTGGCATCCCCGGTCGGAGTGGATGACGGGCGTCTGACCGGGTTTGAGCGTGGCGCACGCGTCCTCGAGCATCCCATTGGCCAGCGCGGCGTTGGGGCTGGTGCCGATCGTCCACGCGACCGGCATGCCGTCGTAGCAGTCGATCACCGGCGACAGGTACACCTTGCCCGCGGGGATCGAGAACTCGGTGATGTCGGTGACCCACAGCTCATTCGGATTCGCGGCGTGGAAGTCGCGGTTGACGAGATTGGCCGGCGCGCCGCCGATCTCTCCCTTGTAGGAGCTGTAGCGCTTCGCGCTCTTGAACACCGGCACCATGCCATGGCGGGTCATCAGCCGCATGACGCGCTTCGCGGAGACGACGATG
>NZ_MWWV01000010.1 GCF_002259645.1 Bifidobacterium tissieri | reverse complement strand
CAAGATCGGCGTTCAGCGAGGCGATCTCGCCGCGCAGCGCATCCGCATCAGCCTGCGGTGCGGTATCCTTGCGTTCCGGTTCGTCCTTCGCCACCGCGGCCCCTTTCGTCTTGTCGAGCAATCGCCGCTTCCAGTTTCTCACTACCGACGAATCCACTCCCAATCCCTCCGCCGCCTCACGCGAGCTCGCTCCACCGGACGCGACCTTGAGCACGGCCTCGCGCTTGAGCTCCTCAGGTATGGGCCCGTGGCGAAGCCGGCGTTCGCCGGGCGCGAGCTCGTCAATCCACGAGGCCAGCAGCGTCTTGCTCGGATACCCCATTTGGCGGATCGTACGGCTCGCTCGCCGCCCGTNCGTCAGGTAATGGTCCACCGCGGCCCGCCTCTGCTCCAACGTGTAGCGCGAATACCGCTCGCCACGCGTCGAGGGTATTCCCGTCCTCTGTTCCTCGAGCCAGTCCCGATGCCACATACGCAACGCCTCACGACTGGGATACCCCAACTCCCGGATCGCGTCCGCCGCGCAGCACTCATACCTCACATACAACTCCACCGCACGCCGACGCTGCTCCCTCGTATACCTCGCCATGATGACTCCTCCCGGATCACAGTCCAAGAAAACGTCACCACCTCGAAATCATCCTGTTCCTGCTGGTCATCGGTGTCGTCGCCGGTAAGACCTACACGACTCCGCCGATGTATACGACTTCGGCGCAGCTCATGGCGAAGAACTCCGATGGTGCCATGACCACGGGAGCCTCGAACGGTGGCAGCTCTCCGCTTGCCAGCTACGCGCAGCTGGTGCAGTCGGACGCAGTGCTCGAGCCTGTGGTCAACAACCTCGGACTGCACACTAGCGTTGCCGGCCTGCGTGGCAATGTTTCCGCATCCGCGTCGGACGGCTCTGCTTTCGTCAGCATGACGGTGACCTATTCCGATCCAAACGACACGGTGACGATCCTCAACGAGGTCGTCAAGCAGCTCAACAAGCAGATCACCAGCGATGGGTCGAGCGGCATCCAGCTGTCCTTCATCCAGAAGCCGTATGTACCGTCCTCGCCGTCCTCGCCTAATGTCAAGGGCAACATGATGATGGGTGCGTTCGCTGCGCTGATCATTGCCGCCGCGGGCGCGGTCATCCGTGAGATGTCCGATAACAGCATCCATACGAAGGCCGAGATCCAGAGCATCGTGCCGGCCCCTATTCTGGCCGCGGTTCCGAAGAGCCCGACGCTGGCCGGTCGTACTCCGGCCGTGATCGTCAAGCCGCGTGGTCACGCCGCCGAAGAGTTCCGTCGTCTGATCACGAATCTGTCGTTTGTGAAGAACGACAGAGGTAATCGTGGAAACGTGCTGGTGGTCACCTCGGCCATGCTAGGCGAGGGAAAGACCACGGTGTCCGTGAACATCGCCGCCACGTTCGTGGAAAAGGGCGAGAGCGTGTTGCTCATCGACGCCGATGTGCGCCATCCTTCCGTCGCCAAGGCCCTCGGCATCAGCAACGGCGTTGGTCTGATGCAGATGCTCACCAATCAGGTGGACGCCCAGACTGCCGTACAGCAGTATTGGAAGCCTGAGTTCCAGGTGCTTCCCGTCGAGGACAATCAGGGTACCGCCGCGGTGATGCTGAGCTCTGCGGTCATGGAGAACATGATCGATCAGGCGGCCAAGCACTACGATCATGTGATCATCGATACCGCGCCTATGCAGGTGTCGAACGATGCTTCCCTGTTTGCCCGCGAGGGTGCGACGCTGCTGCTTGTGGTCGCCCAGACCGTCGGTCGCAAGAAGGTTTTGCGCGATGTTGCGCACGAGTTCAAGGTCTCCCGTGTCAAGATCTCCGGCGTGGCCTTCAACCGTGTGGCCCACGAGCGTAGCCGCAAGGGCAATTACTACTACTACGAGGAATCGGAGACGAAGGCCAAGAAGTCCTCCAAGCGGTCGTCCAGGAAGGCTTCTGCTTCCGCTCCCGCGACTCAGGCTCGGCCTCAGGTCCAGGCCCAGGCACCGCGTTCGGCGCGAACCGCCGTCAGCGGTAAGTAACGGCGCCAGGTCTTTGAAACTCATATAACAACTAAGGTATTGGGGGAGATATTCAGGGTGGTGACGGAATACCTCCCCCGTGCAGGGTGGAATGATGAAGCAGAAGCTGATGTTCATCGTCGAGACGGTCGGCGGGGGAGTGCGTACCCATGTACTCCAACTGCTCAATGGTCTCGATCCGGAACAGTATGACATCACGCTGGTGTATGGAGAGCGATACGATCACGTATTCGAGCAGCAGAAGGACGAGTTGGCCAAGAAGGTCCGTTTGATTCTGATGCCGAGTATGCAGCGCACGGTCAGTCCGAAGCCCTTGATTGCCTCGATTCGTGAACTGCGACGGGTGATTCGCGATATCCGCCCCGACATTGTGCACTGCCACAGTTCGATCGCCGGATTCGTGGGCCGTGTTGCGGCACATAAGGAAGGTGTGCCGAAGATCTTCTACACGCCTCATGCCTATGCGTTCGATGCACCGGAGTTCTCCTCGCTGAAGCGGGATGCGTTCGTGCTGATGGAGCGCTGGACCAGCCGTCATGCCACCACGCGCACGTTCAACGTGAGTCGTGGCGAATATCGTAACGCGTTGAAGCATCATATCGATCGGCAGGGTAAGTTCCGTGTGATCTACAACGGTCTGCCGGATATCGAACTGCCGTCGCGCCTCGAAGCACGCGAACGGCTGGGACTGCGTGACGTGGTGCCGGATGAGTCGCCGATCGTCGGCTGTTGCGCATGGCTGAACGATCGCAAGGATCCGATGACGTTCATGGCCATCGCGAACCGTGTGATCGCCCAGCGTCCCGACGTGCATTTCGTGTACATGGGCGAAGGCGAGCCTGAATTCGTAGCCAACGTGAAGGCGTACATCGCCAAGAACAATCTGGGTGGCAACATCCATCTGTTCGGCTACCGCAGCGACGCCGCACTGCTGGTGCCCGCGTTCGACGTGTACCTGCTGTCGTCGCTGTACGAGGGCATGCCGTACTCGCTGGTGGAGGCCCTGCGCGCGGGAGTGCCGATCGCGGCCACGCGCACGACGGGCAACGACGAAGTCGTACTTCCCGGTCGGAACGGCGAACTGTTCGGTGTCGGCAAGATCGACGAAGGCGTGGCGGCGGTGAACCATCTGTTGGAACAGCATCCCGAAACCGGAACGTTGCACGATCAGGTGAAACAGACGTATTACGACCGGTTCACCGAACAGCAGATGCTGGATCAGATCGTCGACGAGTACAACGGCAACGCCTGACGGTGGTATTCAGCAACCAAGACCAAGACAACGACAACCAAGAAGAGACACGAGCGAGAGGAACAGCAAGTGATCCTGATCAAAGCCTGGTACCGGTTCACCGGACTGATCCTGAAGTGGTTCTACCGTGTGGTGTTCGGCGGTGGATTCCACTACGGCAAGCGGTTCCACATGCGTCGGGCGTTCCAGCTGACCGTGGAGAACGGTGCCAGGGTGACGCTCGGCGATGACGTGTTCTTTAACGACTTCTGCGCGTTGCACGCCCGCAAGGGCATCACGATCGGCGATGGCACGATCTTCGGCGAGAACGTGCGCATCTACGATCACAATCACCGTTTTGCCGATCCGTCCCAGCCGATCAAGGATCAGGGCTACACGGAGGCTCCGGTGACGATCGGCAAGCACTGCTGGATCGGTTCGAACGTGACGATTCTCAAGGGCGTGACCATCGGCGACAACGTGGTGATCGGCGCCGGATGTGTGGTGGCACAGGACGTGCCGAGCGACGTGATCGTACGTCAGGATGTGAAGTTGAGCATGGAGGAGATCAGGCGATGACCGGCGAGCACAGCAATCAGAACGATTCCAAGCCCGTGAGGGTGCTGGTCCTCGACACCGTGATGGATCGCGGCGGTGCCGAGACCATGACCATGAACTACCTGCGTCACATGGACCGCAGCAAGGTGCAATACGACTTCCTCGTCAACCGCGACTATCACGCCGCCTACGAGGACGAGATCGCAAAACTGGGCGGCAAAGTGTACCGCATGTGCCCGTTGTACCCGCAGGATTTCGCCAAGTACAAGCGTCAGTTCCGCGCGTTCCTGAAGAAGCATTCCGAGTACCGGATCATCCATTCGAACCTTGAGGAACGCAGCTACTTCGCGTTGCGCATCGCCAAGGAGATGGGCATTCCGGTGCGCATCGCACATGCGCACAATCGTCCGGTCGGCTTCGATCTGAAGTCGATCGTGCGTGAATACTTCCGCTTCCGTCTTCCCCCGTACGTGACGCACATGTTTGCATGCGGACAGGAGGCCGGCGACTGGCTGTTCGGCGTGAAGAACCGCAAGCGCGTGATCCAGCAGCGCAACGCCGTGGACACCGCCCAGTACCGATACGATCCGCAGACCGCCGCCGAAGTGCGTGCGGAGTTCAATGTGCCCGAGGACTGCTTCGTGCTCGGACATGTGGGCCGGTTCTTCCCGCAGAAGAACCACATGCAGCTCATCGACATCTTCAACGCCGTACACAAGCAGCGTCCGAACAGCCAGCTGTGGCTTGTCGGCGGCGGCGAACTTGACGACAGTCTGAAGAACCAGGTGAAGGCCAAAGTCCACGAGCTCGGCCTCGACGACAGTGTGGTGTTCACCGGCGTGCGCCCCGATGTGAACCGCCTGATGCAGGGCATGGATTCGTTCATCCTGCCATCGCTGTACGAGGGCTTCCCGATGACCATGATCGAAGCCCAGTCCGCCGGCCTGCCGTGCACCATCTCCGACAAGGTGCCCAGCCAGTGCGACGTGACCGGCAACGTGCAGATCGTGGCGCTCGAGGCCAGCCCCGAGGACTGGGCCAGAAGCGTGCTCGCCCAGCATGACAAGGTCATGGAAACCGCCGCAGATCGCACCACGGGTGCCGACAAGGTGACCGAAGCCGGATACGACATCGTCGCCAACGCCCAGTGGCTGCAGGAGTTCTACCTCAACGCGCTTGCCAAGGGCGAGGCGATCGAACGCGCCCGCGCGGCGAAGAAATCCCAAGGAGGCCGATGATGGCGAGAGGCGCACACGCACATGCCCGCCAGGCGCAGGCCACTCAGCCGCAGAGCCATCTCAGCGACGCCGAACGTGAGGATCTTGAAGGCCGCATCGCCGTTTCGAACTATCACAACAAGAACGTGCTGCTGGCCCTGATCTTTCCCATCATGATCGTCGCCAAGCTGATGGTGCTGTTCATCCTGCCGGACAAGTATTTCTTCGACAACAACCGTATTCTGAACATGGTGAACGGTACGGCTGGTGACGATGCATGGTGGTCTGGCTCATACGCCGTGGCGACCAACATGTTCATCAAACTCAACGTGTTGGACTTCACCACCATGGCCCAATGGACGATCATGCTGGGCATGATGTTCTCCGTGCTGGTGTTCGCCATGATTCTGCGCGCCAATTCCCCGGATCTGTTGCAGACGCTGTTCATCCTCGCCACCGTGGGTCTGCTCAACATCTACGTGTTCAATATCGGCAAGGACATCATCCAGTTTGCGTTCTTCTTCGCCGTGTATGTGATCCTCGTCCTCCCGATCGAGAATTCGGTGATCAAAGTGGTGGGCAGCGCGATGGTACTGTACTTCGAAAGTACGTTCTACCGCGAGTATTACATTCTGATCGCGGCCCTTGTGCTGGGTGTATACGCGATCCTGCTGTTCTTCCGTTCCCGTAGACAGCTTGGTCTTGCCTCGCTGGGTTGGATCATCGTGCTGATGTTCGGGATGATCTATGCGATGATGATCGTGGCCAAGGCGATCATGCCGGACGAATACAACCAGATCATCGGACTCCGTGCTGGATACAGCGCTGCCTTCGGCGAAGATAACGGCGGCAACATGAACACGGCAATCCACAACTGGATCCCAGGCGGCGGTTTGCCGATCTTCATGGTGAACTATGTGGTCAATCTGATCCGTATGATGCTGCCGTTCGAATTGGCGATCCGTGGCGCGTCATATCTGCCGTTCTTCGCGTTCCAGCTTATGGTGACCGCATACATGGTCAATCTATTGCGCAAGATCAATCAGGTGGAGGACAGCTCCCTGTTCATCGCCATCTGTGTGTTCCTCGGCTACGTTCTGGCCTCCGCGCTGTTCGAGCCGGACTTCGGATCGTGGACCCGCCACGAGTCGGCCACCTTCCCGGTGTTGCTTCTGCTGATTCTCAATCCGCTGCAGCGCGTTCCGATCACCAAGGAGGAACGCATGCTTGCAGGAACGCTGAAGGAGTAGCTCATGACCACGGCGACTACAGACGAGAACAAGCCGATGCGCATCGCATTCTTCTCCGGCGACATCACCCGCTCCGGCGGCACCGAGAACGTGTCAGTGATGATCGCGAACGAACTGGTGAAGGATCCTGGCTATTCGATCTCCTTCATCAGCCTGTTCGAGGCGGCCGACAAGCCGTTCTTCGACATCGATGAGCGTATCGATCGCCATACCGTGTACCCCACAGTTACGCACGGCATCCAGCACTACTTCGACACCTGCAAGAGGCTACGGAACATCGTCACCGAACAGCACGTCGGCGTTCTTATCGATATCGACGGCATACTCGACATGTATTCGCTGCCTCTCAGAAAGCGCACCGGAGTCAAGGTCATCTCCTGGGAGCACTTCAACTACCTGCAGAATCCTGGCGTGCCATACCGCAAACTCACCCGTCGCTGGGCCGCGCGCAAAGCCGACGCCATCGTCACGCTCACCGAAGCCGACAAGCACCTCTACGAAGAGAACGTCGATCCGGACTGCCCGGTCATCGCCATCGCCAACCCGATGCAGACCCCCGAACCCGATCCGGTCTACGATCAGGAATCCACGACCATCATCAGCTCCGGCCGACTTACCTACCAGAAGGGCTTCGACCTGCTGGTGGATGCGGCCGCTGACGTGCTGCCCAACCATCCCGACTGGACGTGGCTTATCCTCGGCGAGGGCGAGGATCGTGCCAAGCTTGAAGAACAGATTAAGGCCGCCGGCATCGGAGACCAACTGATCCTCAAGGGACGCGTGCAGAACATGGACGAGTACTATCGCAAGGCTGCCATGTTCGTACTGAGTTCACGGTTTGAAGGCCTGCCCATGGTGTTGCTGGAGGCCAAGGCCTACCATCTGCCCATCGTGAGCTTCGACTGCCTGACCGGTCCCGCTGAAATCGTCAACGACTCCATGAACGGTTATCTGGTGCCGGATGGAGACATTGACGCGCTCGCCGACCGCGTGAACGAACTGATTGATAATGCCGATCTGCGGCGCGACATGAGCGAGAACACCGTACTGTACACCGGCAAGTTCAATCTTGCGAACATCGTGGACGCGTGGAAGCAGCTGCTGACTTCGCTGAGTCGTCAGTCCATGTGATCCGAGGCGTGCAAGTCCGTTACTGGTCCTAGTACGACGGAGAACTGGAGAAGGAGAGTGATCCGATTATGCCGTTGAACAATGAGCCGAACGGTGAGCCCGTGGTTTCCCTCATCGTTCCCGTGTACAACGTGAGCGACTATCTGAATCCATGCGTGGGCAGCATCGTCGCCCAGACGTATGACGCTCTGCAGATCATCCTGGTCGATGACGGTGCGACGGATGGGTCCGCCGCCATCTGCGATGAGTGGGCAGTTAAGGATTCCCGCGTCGATGTCATCCATCAGGACAACGCCGGGGTATCCGCTGCGCGCAATGCGGGACTCCGCAAGGCGACCGGCGAGTATGTGCTGTTCGTGGACGGGGATGACACGTTGGACGCCAATACGGTGAGCACAGTGGTCTCCTGCGCGCGTACCGGCGACTATCAGATCGTGTTTTTCTCCAATACGGTCGATCAGCCGGAACATGGCGAGCTCAGAACCGAGCGACGCAACCGTATGGCACCGTTCGGCGTGACCTCGAATGAGGAGTTTCGGAAAAAGTATGCGGAACTCAGCCGGAACGAATACGTATGTCCGCCGTGGAACAAACTGTTTTCGTCGGAACTGATCCGCAAGGTCGGTGCCGTGTTCCCTGAGGATGTGCGCTATGGCGAGGATCTGGTGTTCAACATGCCGCTGTATGCCGCAGCCGAGCGCGTCGCATTGGTGGATGTGCCGCTGTACCACTACATCGTCCGTGACGGCAGCGCCCAGTCGACATTCAATCCGAAGTGGTTCGCCAGCCGTCGACGTGCCTACGAACTGCTCCGGCCGGTCGCCCAGCAGTGGGATGAGTCCGTGCGCAATGAATGCGACAATCAGACCGTTCTGGAAGTGGATCGTGTGATCAACGCACTGTATGGACCTCAGCAGGTGATCCGGGGCGGACAACGTAGCGCATATGTGCGGATGATCGCCAACGATCCGGTGATGCGCGAGTGCGTCAGCGACATCGTTCCCGTGGACAAGCGGCGTGCGATCGTCAGCCGGTTGATCCGTTGGCGTAGCGCATGGCTGCTGCGTCTTTATGGATGGGCCGTGGCCACGGTCAAGTCGATTCGGCCGGCAAAAGGATGAGTACGAGGTGATTATGCAGGAACAGACGAATCCACAGTCGAATTCACAGACGAAGCCGCTGATCAGCGTCGTCGTGCCGGTATACAAGGTCGAGCGCTATCTGGACGATTGCCTGCGTAGTATCGTGGCGCAGACCTACCGGAATCTGGAGATCATCGTCGTCGACGATGGGTCGCCCGATGGATGCCCCGCAATCTGTGACGCGTGGGAGAAGAAGGATCCTCGTATCCGGGTCATCCACAAACCGAACGGCGGTCTCTCTTCGGCACGTAACGCCGGACTGGATGTGATTCAGGGCGATGTGGTCGGTTTCGTCGACAGCGACGACGAGATCGAACCGGACATGTATGAACACATGATCAAGACCATGCACGATGCCGACGCCGATGTGGTGATGTGCGGAACCCGTACCATGAACGAGGATGGCACCCTCGCCGAATACGATGCGTCCAGTGCAATGCCCTCTCGCGATTTCACCATGCAGGAGGCCGTTGAGGGTTTCCTCTACCATCGTGACGGCATGACCGGCGGCATCTGGTGCCGTATCTATGACGCCCGGTTCTTCCGCAAGGACGGCATGGGCCTACGCTTCCCAGACGGACTGAATTCCGAGGATTACTACATGGTGTCGCGGATCTACCCAGCGATGCGCAGACTGGCCTTCCGCCCGAACCCCTTCTACCGATACCGGCAGCGGGAGAACTCGATCAGCCACGCGAAGATCAACAAACACAGCTTCGACAAGATCACCATCGCGGATCTCTGCACCAAGTATCTGTATCAGCAGGGCTACTTGGATCGTCATGCGCTGGGCTATTTTGTGATGCAGGGCTACTACGACGTTCTGTACTCGATCGTGGGGCTGGACCCCGACCCCGCACAGGTGAAACGATGCGTGGACGGTCTGAGGAACAGCGCGCGCACGGTGTATACGGATCCCACGGTTCCGTTCTCACGTAAGATCAGGCTGTGGGCGTTCGCCCACTTCCCGAAGCTGTATTGGCGGTTGAGTAGTGCGCGCGGATAACGGACACGACATGCCGTCGAAGAGGATCGCATGGGTCGACTATGCCAAGGGAATCGCCATCATCGGTGTATTCCTGATGCATAGCGCCATGCCCGTGGTGGCATCGTCGTATATCGGTTCCTTTGACATGATGCTGTTCTTCGCACTGTCTGGATACGTGTTCTCCACGCGCCGACATCCGTCGTTCCCGCTGTTCGTATGGAGTCGCGTGCGGACACTGGTCATTCCCGGCGTGGTGCTGACCGTCATACCGTTCATCATCACCGAGCTGATGGGATTGGGAACCGGCGAATTCAGCAGCTACCCCAAGTATGCGAGGGGTTTTGCGCTGAATCTGCGCTCGCACTACGGTTTCGGCGAACTGCCGTGGTTCCTCTCCTGCCTGTTCCTGATGGAAATCGGAGCCTATATATTGCAAGCGTTGGCGCAACGGATCGGTCGCATCATGGCCGTCTATGCCGTGGTCGCTGTCGTGACACTGATCGGCGGATACGCATACAGCGTGCTGATCCACAAGACACTGCCGTGGAGCGGTGATATCGCGCTCGCGCTGTTCCCCTTCTTCATTCTGGGTATGATGTTCCGTCGGCTGGATGCCGAATTGCAGAACAGATTGCTGCATCCGGTGGCGGTACTGCCCAGTCTGGTGGTGTTGGGACTGTTCGGCTGGCTCAATGGCGCCAGCACCGGGGTGATCAATCCATATCTGAACCGGTACGGCAACCTGCTGTATTATGCGTTGGCGGCAGTGGCGGGCATCTGGCTGGTGCTGTCGATATGCCATTGGGTGGAGGATCGGTATCGTCGCGGCGGCGCTCTGTCCGGGGCAATCGATGTGGTGCTGCGCTACTGGGGACGGAACACGTTGGTGTTCTACTGCATCAACGACGCCATCTATCCGCGTCTGATCCCATGGCTTCTGGGACTGGTAGGACTCGACGTCACATCGACGGATGACCGTATACAGATCATTTGTGCGCTTCTCGCCTTGGTGATCAATCTGGTGATTTGCTCCCCGGCTGCGGAACTGATCAACCGATGCTGCCCGCAGCTTCTTGGGCATGGGGCATCTCCGTCCATTCGTGCGGAACGGCATATCGGACGTCACGGCAAGCACGAGCAATCGTAAACGACAATGTAACCATTCGTGGAAAAGAGGACCATTATGGACCAGCAACGACTCTGCGCATTCATCCTTCCGTACTACGGAACACTGCCAAACTATTTTCAGGTCTTTCTGAACTCCTGCGGGGCCAATCCCGAATACGACTGGCTGCTGTTCACCGACGATCACACGGAATTCGACTATCCGGATAATGTGCATGTGCATTACGGCACCTTTGCCGAAATGCAGGATCTGGTGGCGAGCCGATTCGACTTCCCCGTCTCCCTGAAGGCACCGTATAAGCTGTGCGATTTGCGACCCATGTACGGCTACGTATTCCATAAGTATCTGAAGAACTACCGCTTCTGGGGATACTGCGACTGCGATCTGATCTTCGGCCGGCTCAGCCACTTCATCACGGAGGAGATGCTGAACGACTATGACAAGATCTTCGTCGTCGGCCATCTCTCCCTGATGCGCAACACCGAGGAGAACAACAAGCGGTTCATGCTTGATCTTGACGGCAAGCCGCTGTACCGGACCGTGTTGGAATCCTCGCGCGCGTTCACCTTCGACGAGAGCTACCTGCCGACGAACATCAACCGCATCTTCACCAGCCACGGATTCCCGATCTTCACGCAGGATCTTTCCGGAAACACATATGCGAAGTCCTCGATCTTCCAGCTCACTCACTTCGACTCTAATCTGGGCGTGTTCCTGACCGAGCAGCCGCTGCGCGCCGTGTACACGTGGGATCACGGCGTGCTGTCGCGTAGCTATCTGCGACTGGGGGAGTTCGCCACCAGGGAGCTCATGTACATGCACTTCCAGCGGCGACACATGGATGTTCGTCTGGGTGCCGACGACATGGAGAAGTTCAAGATCCTTCCCGGCTCCTTTGAACCGCTGGAGGTCGATGAGGTCACTCGCCAGAACTTCCGATCGATTCGTTGGAAGCGTTCCGATGAACAGATCAGGCACCGTCTGTCCATTCTCGAAGGCGATGCGAAGTTCTGGCAGAAGAAGATTCTCGCCAAACTGCATCGCTGACAATCACGGACAACACAACGACACAACAAGCGCACATCAAGCAAGGACGAAGTGATGGATAATCGCAACGGCGGATCGCAGAACGGTCCCGTCCGGATCGCGCACTGGGGACTGCTCGCCGGACGCGGCGGCGTCGAGGTGCTGGTCATGGGACTCTACTCCCATATGGACCGCAACAAAGTGCAGTTCGATTTTCTGGCCGAGCACGACGCCCCGCGCATGGCATTCGAGGACGACATCGAACGTATGGGCGGTCGCGTGTTCCGCATCATGTACTCACGCCATGACTCACCCACGAAGGCGGGCACATGCGTCAGGGATTTTCTGCGCGAGCATCCGGAGATCCGCGGCATCCATGTCCACACGAACTTCCCCTACGTGGAGCCGTTGAAGCAGGCCGCGCAGGTCGGTCTTCCCCTGCGCATCCTGCACTCGCACAACGCCGGAGTACAGAATGACGACCACGGCAACATGCTGCATCAGCTGATCCGCAAGATGCGTGACACGCAGATCCGGCATGATATCGGACGATATCCCACGCATTACTTCGCCTGCTCGTCGCTAGCCGCTCAGTACATGTTCCCGGGCCGTCCCTACACGTGGATCAGGAACGGCATCGAAACCGATCGGTTCGCCTATGCCGAGCAGACCCGCGAACGCGTGCGCAGGGAACTGGGTCTGGACGACGACACGACGGCGATCGGCTTCTGCGGTAGGCTCCGTCCCCAGAAGAACCCGGTGTTCCTCATCGACGTGTTTCAGAGGTATCTGTCCCTGAATCCGAAGTCGGTGCTGCTGATCGTCGGCGATGGTGAGCTCCGGGACGATGTGGCAGCCCGTGTGGCGAAGTACGGTATCGCCGATCGCGTGCGCTTTCTTGGTGGAGAGCGCAATGACGTCAATGAGCTGTATCAGGCCATGGACGCCTTTGTGCTGCCATCCATCTTCGAGGGATTCGGTATCGTGTATCTGGAAGCGCAGTGCGCCGGACTGCCGTGTCTGGCATCGGCGGATGTGGTGCCCAAGGACGTGAAGGTAACCGATCTGCTGGAGTTCGTCTCCCTGCAGCAGGATCCTGATCGTTGGGCACATGCGCTTGACGATCGCATCCGTGCGGTAGGACCTCGGCGGGATCACTCGGAGGAATTGCGGGACGCTGGTTTCGAGCTCGCCGACGTGGCACACAGGCTTCAGGATTTCTACCTCAGCCATACCGGGGAAGAGACTTCGGAAATCTCGAAAGAGAGGAATGCAAGATGAGCGACAGTGGCTCCATGCCGTCCTGCGCGCAGTCCGATCAGTCGGCGCAGTTTGAACAGGCCGATCAGCCCAAGGTGAGCATCATCGTTCCGGTGTACAAGGCGGAACGTTTCCTGAACGACTGCGTTGGCAGTCTTATCGCCCAAAGCCATACGAACCTGCAGATCATCCTGGTCGACGACGCCTCGCCGGACTCTTGCCCGCAACTGTGTGACGAGTGGTCCACCAAGGACGATCGCATCATAACTCTGCATCTGACCGAGGGCGCGGGGGCATCCGGAGCCCGTAACGCCGGTCTGGAGCATGCCGACGGCGACTATGTGATGTTTGTCGACAGCGATGATCTGCTGGCTCCGCAGTCCGTGAAGGTGTGTCTGGACACCGCTCGACAGCACCACAGCGATATGGTGATCTTCGGCAAGCGGTATATCGATGAGGACAACAGGCCGTTGCGTGACAGCGTCATCGATATCGATATCAATGTCGTTGCCGGTTCCGATCGCTATTACCGGCAGCTTGCCGAGTTGCTGTGTCATGACTATCTGAATCCGCCGTGGGGCAAGCTGTTCAGCCGTGAACTGGTCGACGGGCTGCGTTTCGAGACCGATATGGTCTATGAGGAGGATTTGCTCTTTGTGCTCGCTGCGCTGGAACGGCATCCGAATGTGTATGCGCTGAAGGCGCCACTGTACGGTTACCGCCATATGGATTCCGGCATGGCCACGGTGTTTCGGCGTGAGAAGTCGTTGAACGTGGTGAAGGCGAACTACGCCAAGCTTGACTTCTTCCAGGACCATCTTGACGATCCCGATGTACGGAGGAACCTGTCCTTCAACGTGGCGAACGATATCGGTTGGGTGATTCCGATGATCAAGCGTGCCGATGGGATCTCAACCGATCTCAAGGTGCAGTATGTCATGGAGATGACCAGTGACGCCCGGTTGCGTCCTGTGATGATGGAGTCACTGAATCATTCATGGATGACGATCAGCCAGAAACTGCTGATCATGTTGAATTCGCCGTGGCTGTGGAAGATCGCCCTGCGATGACGACAACGCCCGCAGCGACGGCAATGCCGAAGAACGAGGAGACCGTGATGGAACAGCCACTGGTGACGATCGTTGTGCCCGTCTACAATGCCGAGGACCATCTGACGCAGTGTGTGGACAGTCTGCTCGGCCAGACGTATACAAATATCGAGATCGTGCTGGTCGATGACGGATCCAGTGACGGCAGTGCGAAGCTGTGCGACGGTTTTGCCGCTGGTCATGGAACCGTGCGCGTGATTCATCAGCGTAATCAGGGGGTCGCCGTCGCCCGCAACACGGGATTGGAAGCGGCGAACGGCGTGTATGTGTCGTTCGTGGACAGTGATGACTGGCTGGAGCCCGAGGCCATTGCCACCACAGTGGAGGCGAGCGAGCGCAACCATCTGGACCTGTACATCATGGGATACCGTCGTGTGCTGGAACAGCGCAACGGATCCGATCCGGAACTGATCGAAGTGGTCAGTACCGATGGAGCCGACGCCATCCATACGATCGACGATGTGCGATCAGCGCGATGTCAGAACGAATTATGCGCGTTGGACGCCGCCGGCTTCCTCTACTCCTGCTGGGGCAAGCTGTTCCGCCGCGCATGGGTCGGCGCTGCACGATTCCTTGCCGGCGACTCCTACGGCGAGGACTCCATCTTCGTACTGGACTGCCTGAAACAAGGTGGTCTGATACAGGTGGGTACAGTGCCGCTGTACGACTACCGGGAGCAGAATGCCGGTCTGGTTCGTGGATTCCGTCCGAACAAGCCGCATGACATCGCCGTACTGCACGATCATCTGCTGTCGTTCTACGACCAGTCGGTGATGACCGCCGACAATCTGGCATTCCAGCAGCGACGTTGCGCCGAGGACGTGCTGTGGGCCATGGATACGGCGTTCACGGCCAAGCCGGGAATCACACTGGACCAGAGGCTTGAGTTCCTGCGGAAGCTGTCCAATGTGCCGTCGCGGAGGTTCTGTCTGCGCGGAGCGAAGAAGGCCGCCTCGTCTAGGGAGCTCAAGGTGTTGTTTCTGCTGAACAACGGGATGCTGTGGACGATGTATCTTAAACGACGACTGCGGTAGTGACAAACGGCGAGGACTGCGACAATCTGTGCCAAATACGGTAAGGAACCGGATAAGAGGGGTGAATCGTCATGGGTAATACGCTTCCTGTGGTGAGCGTGATCGTACCGGTGTACAAGGTGGAGCGGCAGCTGGATCGATGTGTGACCAGCATTGTCAACCAGAGCTACCGGAATCTGGAGATCATTCTCGTCGATGACGGGTCACCCGATCAGTGCCCGCGGAAATGTGATGAGTGGGCCGATCGTGACGACCGCATCACGGTGATCCACCAGCGTAACGGGGGACTGTCGGCGGCTCGCAACGCCGGGCTTGAGATCATAAGCGGCGACTATGTGGCGTTCGTGGATAGTGACGACTATGTGGAGCCGGATTATATTCGGCTGATGTTCGAAGCGATGCAGGCTAATGACGCCGAGGTTGCCATCTGCTCGATTCATCAGGAGGACGATCAGGCGACCGCATCGGCGGACAATCGCGCCATCGTCGATCAAGTTGCTACGCTGAGCGGTAGGTCATGTCTTGCCCGTCTGGGTGGCGACACCGTCGCCGATTACGTGACGGCGTGGAACAAACTGTACGCCGCGCGTCTGTGGAAGACGGTTCGGTTCCCTGCCGGCAAACTGCATGAGGACGAATACACCACATACCGGATTCTCGCCGAATGCGACACGGTCGCGCTCGTACCGGAACTGCTGTACCACTACGTGCAGAACGCCGGCAGCATCATGCACACCACATATTCGGTGCGCAATCTCGACCGTATCGAAGCGTGGATTCAACGGCTTCGCTTCTACCGTCAGCGTGGATATACGGAACTGTACGCATTGACGTTCGATCTGATCCGTTGGGATCTGCCGCATGCGGTCAAGGGTCTGGACTGGAATGTTCCGATCGTTCACAGACGACTTGGGGAGATCTTCGCAGGTCTGCGCCCGTTCTCACCATCCGTGGCATCGCACTTGGGCGGGCCCAAGCCGGTGTTCATCTATCTGATGCTCTGCGTATGTCCGTTCCGGTTCAGCCGAATCTGGTATTCACGCTGATCCTGTCGGCCCTGATGTGACACTCGCAACTTCCGCTGACAAAGTCCGTCAGCGGAAGTTTCACTTGCCGCGCTCGTGAATCTTCCAGTACGTGAAGGGACACAGACGGGTGCCGATGTAGTTGATGCCGCTCTTCAACGGCAGTCTGCGGAGAATGGCGAACGGAATGCGCCGATAGTCCGAGAAGAGTTTACGGAACCGTGGTTGGTTCTCCGGTGCATCCCATGGCAGTGCGCGAGACCAGATGATGTGTTTGTTGAGATCGATGAATTCCCGTTCGATCAGATCGCGGTCCACATCGTGCTCGGTGAAGAACGCCAGACGATCGATCTTGGCATCCAGACGATCCAGTCTCTTTAGTGAATATTCCGCATGCATGATCGAGGGGCGGGCGTCGATATAGTGGTACGGCTTGTTATGCAGCACCGCAACGGATTCGCAGGTGAAATACACGCGGTGCAGCACGAACTCGTCCTCGTGGATCTTGCCATCCGGGAAATGCAGTGTGGGCCAGATGTGCTTCGCATACAGCTTGCCCCACAGCACCGCGCCGATGGTGCGGTACAGGAACCGCAACGTCTCGCGGCCGGTGAACAGACGGTCCTCCGGTTGATCGTCGAACGTCCATTCCTCATCGGTACGCTTCGGGCGACCGTCGTCATCTTCGCAGATTGCGGAGCACATGACCAGATCGGCCTTGGTCCGTTCCTGCGCCTGCATCAGGCATTCAAGGTAGTCGGCGTCGACGAAATCGTCACTGTCGACGAATACCAGAAAGTCGCCGCGTGCTTCGGTGATGCCACGATTGCGTGCCGTCGATACACCGGCATGACGTTGATGGACAACCCGGATACGAGAGTCCCGCTGCGCCCATTGATCACAGAGCTCAGGACTGCCATCCGGCGAGGCATCGTCGACGAGAATGGCCTCCCAGCGCTTATATGTCTGGTCAAGAATGCTCTGAACGCAGCGATCCAGAACCTCCTCCACCTTGTACACGGGAACGACGATGCTGATCAGCGGATTCATGAACCCCTCCTCGTTTGATTCCTCTCATATGTTAGGAGTATGGGGGTAATTGTATTCGTCTCCAACTACAGTAAGGGGGTAGGATGAACGAAGCAGGGGCGTGTTTCTCTGAGAAGATAGCGGTTCATGAAAGGTGTGCGGCGATATGGAGGGGACACCCCGGTTGTTCATAGTGGTGCCTTGTTACAACGAGGAACAGGTGCTACCGGAAACAGCTCCACGGTTTCTTGACAAGATCAATGAGATGATTGATCGCGGTGCCATCAACTCCGATTCACGCATTCTGTTCGTGGATGACGGATCATCCGATTCCACATGGAATATCATCATGGCGCTCAATCGACAGGACCCCCATTTTCAGGGCATTCGTCAGTCCCGCAATCGAGGACATCAGAACGCGGTGCTTGCCGGCCTGATGGAGGCCAAGGACAAAGCGGACATCGTCATATCGATCGACTGCGACGGGCAGGATGACTTCAACGCCATGGATGCCATGGTCGACAAATACCATGAGGGATATGACGTCGTCTACGGTGTTCGATCCAGCCGCGAGACCGACACGTTCTTCAAGCGTTTTACAGCCCAGAGCTTCTACAAGCTGCTTGCGGCGCTCGGAGCGGACACCGTGTACAACCATGCCGACTACCGGCTCACATCCAAGCGAGTACTTGAAGCTTTCGCCGATTTTCATGAGGTGAACCTGTTCCTTCGCGGGCTGTTCCCGTTGGTGGGATTCCCCTCCACAACCGTGGAGTATGAGCGCCATGAACGTATCGCAGGTCATTCTCACTATCCGTTGCGAAAGATGCTGGCGCTCGCATTCAATGGCATCACCAGTCTCAGCATCAAGCCTATTCGCATCATCACCGCGCTCGGGGCCATCGTCTCGCTGATCAGTTTTATCGGTGTGATCTGGGTGATCACAAAGGCGGCGATGGGCGATACGGTGTCGGGGTGGGCGTCTACCGCCTGCATTCTGTGTTTCGTGTCGGGTGTGCAGTTGTTGAGCCTCGGAGTCATCGGCGAATACATCGGCAAGATCTATCTGGAGACGAAACATCGTCCTCGCTATATCATCAGTGATCGGACGGAGTGAGCATCCATATATCCATATATAAAGACCGTGCAGTCAGCCTGATACCAGTATGTACTGAACTTGTCTGACCCTCAAATATGGGGGTATTGCTAGAATCGGGCGATGTATTCACGAGTCGTGGAGTGCCTGCGCTGATGGTAAGGGTGATGTTTTCCCACATCGATTGGGGTGGGTCGACAGTGGGAGTTTGTACGGGAATGAAACGAATCTGCCTTATCGCCCCCGGATTGTTGCCGGTTCCTGCCACGCAAGGTGGCGCGATCGAAACGCTGATGACATCCCTGATCGAAGAGAATGAGAAACACGGCCTTTTGGATCTGACGGTGGTTGCTCCGTACGATGACGAATCCAGACGGCGGGCTGAGCGACTACGTCATACGCGTTTCATGATGGTCTCATCACCTTCGCGGTCGCAAAGAGTGTGGTACCGCGGCGTGCACGCCGTTGTCAGGCGGGTGTTGCCATCAATGAATCATCTGCCGAGCGTGTTTTATCTGCAGGCTTTGCGGGCCATTCGGGGTGAGACATTTGATGCGGTGATGCTCGAAGGCGGTCCGGCGGAAGGCCTTACCGCATATGATCGCCTGTTCCCTGGAAAGATGTGGTATCACTTGCATTACACGCCGGCGGCGGATCAGCCATTTGCCAGTAGTGCATCGCGGGTGATTGCGGTCAGCGATTTCGCGGGAAGGCGATGGGCGGAGAATTGTGTGCGTCGACAACGTATAATCACTGTGCGTAACGGTATCGACATCAGCCGATTCATGCGTGAGATCAGTCAATCCGAACGAACTGCGATCCGTTCATCGCTCGGGTTCGCTGATGATGATTTCGTGGTGATGTACTGCGGCCGCATCATACCGGAAAAGGGCATTCTGGAGCTGCTGGACGCCATTGGTGCAATTGACGATGCTCACGTGAAGCTGATGATCATCGGTAGTTCAAATTTCGGTCCTTCGGAGAGAACACCCTATGTGGATCAGGTCGTTGCGTCCGCGAACCGGCTTGGCGATCGGGTTGCGTTCACCGGATACGTGGACAACGATGATCTCTATCGTTTCTCGAAATCCGCGGACATCCAGGTCGTTCCATCCATCTGGGAGGAGGCAGCTGGCCTCGTCGTCGTGGAGGGAATGGCCGCTGGCTTACCCTTGGTGGTTACGGATTCCGGTGGAATCCAGGAATACGCGTCACCTGAGTGCTCCATCACCGTGGAACGCGGTGATGGATTGGTGAACTCGCTGGCGGATGCGATTGTTGCGCTTCGGGACGATTCTGGCCGACGGAGGGCCATGAGCACCGCCGGAAGGTCCCGCGCCCGGTCATTCAGCACTGAAACCATGTATCGGCAGTTCGTCGATGCTTGCGAACAGTAGTAAGCACGATAACGAAAAGCAAGAGCAGACAAGAGTAAGAAGTTACGAACCGTGGATAGCAAACGTCAGCTTGTCGTCAACATGGCGGCCAGCCTTACCCAATTCATCATCAACATCGGCATCGGTTTTGGCCTGTCCCCATTCGTGGTGAGCAAACTCGGAGCGGAAGCCTATGGCTATGTGGGTCTTGCGAACAATGTCATCAGTTATGCGTCGCTGTTGACAATTGCCTTGGATTCGGTGGCCGGCCGGTTCATCACGGTGGCCTATCATCAGGGCGACAAGGAGAAGGCAGACCGATATTTCTCGTCGACATTTATGGCCGACTGCGTGATCGCCATCGTCGTTGCGGCGATCGCCATACCGGTTACGTTCAACCTCGATCATCTCATCAACATCTCTCCGGAACTTGTCTCCGATGTCAAGATGCTGTTCGCGTTCCTGTTCCTGCAGTTCATCGTCACCAGCCTATGCACGGTGTTCACCGTGGCGACCTTCATCACGAACAAGTTGTATCTCTCCAGTCTGGCGAATATGGCCTTCTCCATTCTGCGTGTGATCATCATGGTGACGTGCTTCAGCTTCCTTCCTCCGCTGGTGATGTATGTCGGTATGGCAGCGTTGTGCGGTTCTGCGGTGGTTGTCTCCCTGAACATCCACTACACCAGAACGCTGACGCCTGAATTGCACTTCGTACGATCTGCGGTCTCCTGGCCCACGGTGAGGGAAATGCTCTCCGCTGGAATCTGGAATGTGGTCATCAAATTGCAGCAGGTCATCTCTTTCGGACTGAAGCTTCTGGTGGCGAATCTGATGGTCAGCCCGTACAAGATGGGTATGATGTCGATCGCTCAGACGATTCCGAGCATGATCTCCGGATTGATGGGAACCATATCCGGACTGTTCTATCCGGACCAGACCAAGTATTTTGCGCAGGGCAAGATCGACATGCTTGTCCGCGACATGAAGTCCGGTATGAGAATGTGTGGATTCTTCACGGTGGTCATCACCGTGGTGTGCTGCGTGGTCGGTCGTGAGTTCTTCACTCTGTGGCAGCCTGGTCAGGATTCGGAGATGCTGTATCAGCTGATGTTCATATCCATGTGCGGCTTCTTGGTCTCGGGCGCCGCCACCACATTGCAAAACATCCCCTTGATCGTCAACAGGCTGAAGCTGTACTCACTTGCGTGGCTGATGTTCAGTCTGATGTCGTTGCCGCTGACCTGGGTACTGCTCAAGGTCACGCCATTGGATATCTATGCCGTGGCCATCGTGCCCACGTTGCTTGAGGTGCTGGCGAATGTGACCTTCGTGCCGATCTATGCGGCCGTCATTCTCGGCATACCCAAGCGAACGTTCTATTCGGTGTATGCGCAGTATGTGGTTTCGGCGTTGTTGTCGTTTGCCGTTTGTGAGGGCCTGAAATCCCTGTTGCACATTCCGTCCAGCACATGGATCATGTTCTTCGCGTCCTGTGTCGTGTATTCCATCGCCGCCAGTGTGATCACCATTATTGTGCTACTCGGCAAGCGCGAACGTACCGCATTGCTGGGAATTGTTCTGCGTAAGCTGCATCTGGAGGGCCGTGTGAAGTAATCTCATTCCCGGAAGTCGTGATGCCGGTGTTTTCCTCGTCAATGGTTTTACGAACTTTACCCCCTCTATTATTATTGATTAGAGGGTTGTTCTGTAATAAAAATCACTGATAGATGGGGAAATAGTGAAAAGCATATGTCTGATTGCGCCAGGTCTGTTACCGGTGCCGGCGTCTCGGGGGGGGCAATCGAGACGCTGATGACATCGCTCATCAGAGAGAATGAGCGCCAGCAGTTATTGGATCTCAACGTGGTAACGACTTTGGATGATGCCGCGCGAACAATGGTTGCCGGCATTCGGCATACGCGATTCATCGAGATCTCGGCGGATACGGAGTTCCAGCGGTCGATGTTCAAAGTCAGGCATGCCGTTGCCCGTCGTATATATCCGAATGGTGTTCTTCCCAACCTCTACTATGCCAAAGTGCTTCAGGCCTTGCGCGGTGAGCAATCCTTTGATGCGGTGATCTTGGAAGGCGGGCCGGCGAGCGCCCCCGAACAGTTTGCGCGTCGTTTCCCCGATAACCTGTGGTATCACATGCATTATGTACCTGAGTGGGAGTTCAATAGCACCGGATACGCAAAGGTGCTCGCGGTCAGTGATTTTGCCGCCAATGCATGGCGCGAACATTGTCGAAATCAGCAGACGCCGGTTGTGACCGTGCACAATGGCATTGACATTGATAGATTCTCCCATGATCTTTCTCAGCAGGATCGTGATAAGGCCCGTCGGGCTTTGGGCTTCTCCCCGGAAGATGTGATTGTCCTCTATTGCGGAAGAATCATTCCGGCCAAAGGTGTGTTGCAGTTGCTCAAGGCCGTGGAACAGATTGATGATCCCCACGTGAAGCTGTTGGTCATCGGCAGTCCGAATTTCGGGGCTAAGGATCGTACCGATTATTTGGAGGAGGTCGAGCGTCGGGTTCAGTCGCTTGTCGAGCGGGTGAAGTTCACCGGTTTTGTTCAGAATTCTCAGATATGGCGGTATGCCAAGCTTGCTGACATGCAGGTCGTGCCGTCGCTATGGGAGGATGCAGCGCCAACGGTGTGTATGGAGGCCATGGCCATGGGACTACCACTGATCGTGACCCGTTCGGGGGGTATTCAGGAATACACCTCACCGGAGTGCGCTCTGACGATGTCGAAGGATGATCATGTGGAGGACGGTCTGGAACAGGCCATAATCGCCTTGCGTGACGATCCTGAACGGTGTCGTCGCATGGCTCAGGCGGGATTGGACAGGTCACGGGATTTCACCGTAGCCTCCATGTATACGCATTTTGTGGAACAGTGTGAACGGGCATAACCTTGCCCTGTTCGCGGTCATCGATAAGCAACGAAAAGGACATTGAGTGGAACCGATCAAGATATTCCGTAGGATGCGTCTTATCGCGGGTGAGGCCGAGAATCTGGTACGGCCCGTTCGTCTGACGAACAACCCGATCGCCTTCCTTGACACTTCCATGTACAGCGAGAATTGCGGCGACTATGTGATCATGCATTATGCGAATCTGCAGATGTCGAAGATTCTGCCAGATTCGGAACAGATCCTGCATATTCCCACACACGGTTGGGATGAGAGCGTGGAGAACGCTCGGCGAGATGTTCGCAAGATCGCCTGTGGCACGAATCTGTTGCCGTGGGATTATGAGAAGGATCATGCGTTGGCCACGCCTCGAACGCATTTGGGCAACTACGCTCATTCCGTCTGTCTGCTTGCCGTGGGTATGAGGGAGGTGCAAGGGCAGATGCGGGACTTCACTCCGTATACGGCACGGTTCCTACGGTTCCTGTTCGATCCCGACTGTCTGCATTCGGTCAGGGATGAGCACACCAAACAGCGCCTGCACGCTATCGGCGTGGACAACGTGTTGAATACCGCATGCGTAACCATGTGGAATCTGACCGAGGAATTCTGCGAATCGATTTCCCGGGACAGACATGATGAGGTTCTCACCACCATAACCGAATACGCTCAGGATCCTCGGCAAGACAAGTACATGATCGAGACCCTACTGAGGAACTATGATCGTGTGCATCTCTGGATCCAGAGTGTGGACGATAGGCCGTATCTGGAGAGCTTGGATATCGATGATTCGCGTCTGCATCTCATCGATCATTCTTTCGAAGCCTTTGATTCGTTCGTCAAGCAGCACAGCGAATCGATCGATTATTTTGGAACCCGCCTTCACGCGGGTATCCACTGTCTGAATCACGGCATTCGGTCCATGATCGTCAGCGTCGACAATCGTGCTTCCGACATCGCCCGTGACACCAATCTGCCGGTCATGCCACGCGAGGATCTACAGAGCTCGATGCAGTCTTGGATCGATCATTCGGATCCTGTTCGAATTATTCTGCCGACCGATAACATTCGAAAGTGGAAAGGGCAGTTTCGCTCACTTACAAACTGATTCCGGTAGCTGAATTCAGCAAGCACTGTGGCCTCTGATCGATGATGATCAGAGGCCACAGTCGTATTGACGTGTATTACGAACGCGACTCGCAGTTACGTCGATCTTGCCCATTGCTTATCGTTTGTTCCGAGTAGTATTATCTCTCGCTACGCGAAGTCGATCGTTTGATGCCTTCATTTCATGGCTCTGCGTGGAGAAGTAGTAAGAGAGACATCCATGAAGCACAACCGGACTGGAGCCGCTGCAATGAACGCAAAGATTGGCCGCCATGCCAAACGGATTACGTGGACAACGAAGTACGTCATTTTTGCGTTCGCTAATCTGGCGACGCTCATTGCGGTCATGCTCTACGTGGACGGTACGTCGCCGGTGCACGGGGATCATCTGAATCTGTGGGATACCAGCATCTTCCGGCTTGCCGGATGGGTATGGGCCGACGGTGGTGTGCCCTATGTGGACTATTGGGACCACAAGGGCCCGCTCATTTTCTTCGTCAATCTCATCGGTGCGGTCGTGGGTGGTCCGGACCACGGGGTCTTCTATATCGACGTGGTGCTTATGGGTATCACGATGCTGTTCCTGTGGAAGACCCTTGCCGCCATCGGAGACCAGCTGTCCGTTGCCGTACGCACACTCATCATGTGGATCACGGTGATGCGGACCGCGTACCTGCTGGTGCCGAACATGAATGTGACGGAAACGGTGTGCATGCCGTTCCTCGCCGCAGCGTTGTGGCTGGTACTGCGTGACATGCGTCGGATGCATGAAGATCAAAACGCTTCCGTCGCAATAATCACCGCTTACGTGCAGGGGCTCGCCTGTGCCGCATCCCTGCTGACCCGCGCCACCAACGCCCTTCCGGTATTCGTATGTGTATTGGTGCTGGTGGTCATGCTGTGCATGAGGAGACAGTGGATGCCTCTGCTGGGATGCGCCGTGGCGTGCATTGGCGGATTCCTGACGCTGGTCGTGCCGTTCTCCGTGTATTTCGCACTGCACGGTGCTTTCGGGGAGTTCGTCTATGGTACGTTGACGTTCAATCTCAGCTATGCCGTTGGTACCGCGTCGGATGTCAAGCCCGGCATTACTGTGGTGGCGCGCATCCTTGCCGTTCCTGTGGCTGCAATCGTGGTCGCCGTAATTCATATGCTTCGCAATCGATCGGTGGATGCGGAGCGGATGATGCTGCTGATTTCCGGAATCGCGTTGGCCGTCCTGTTCGTCAGAACGGAGATGTTCCTTCATTATGCAGTCGTCGCGGCACAGCTCATTCCCGTGATTCTGGCCATGGCCGCAGGCTGGTTCCGCTCCCGGGCGATCCAATTGACGCCGTTGATCGTGATCATTGCCATGCTGCTCGGCGTGACGGTCTATCAGGAGCGGGCCTCGCACGGCAACCCCTACAACAATGATGCGGTCCAAGCGGCCGTGGAACAGTCCAACGGTTCGCTGTACCTCTACAACCTGCCTGCCGAGGCGTATCTACGATACGATCTCAAGCCGCTCTCTCCGTACGCCAATCTGCAGGATTGGCAAGGCAAGTACAGCTCGGATCTGCAGTCGAGAATACTGGCTGACTACGGCTCAGCCAAGGCGGAATACGTGCTGGTGGCGAAGACCAATGATATGAAGCAGCCGATCATCCAGCCCGTCTTGGACTCCAAATACCAGTTGATCCAAACGTTCGAGAACACTCCTGACGGTCCGTTGCAGCTGTATCAGCGCAGGTAGAACCGGACGGAGTGGTTGCGGCCTACTTGCCGTCCATCACGTGAAGTTGTTGTGCATGAGGGAAGGTGATACGTGGGAGCAAGATTGACGTATATGGATGTCGCCAAAGGCATCGGCATTCTGTCCGTCGTTATTGGACATGTTGTCATCGACTATGGGGGAGGACGGACCCCATTCGTTCTGGCGTTGTACACGTTCCATCTGCCGCTGTTCTTTATCATCTCGGGATATTTCTTCACCTATCGCCCCGGTTTTAAGGCATTTTTGACGAAGAAGTGCCGGGTCTATCTGATCCCTTATGCCTTCGCCGCGATACTGATCACCGGCTTTGAGATTATGGCGCAGTCCGTTCTGGGCGACCGTCCTGTGGCGGAGTCGACGTCATACATGCTGCTGGGATTCATCATGCAACGACGATTCACCACGTTGTGGTTCCTGACCGCATTATTGCTGGGCGAGCTGATATTCTGGCTGCTCTTCCGGTTCGTAAAGAACATGATCGGAATATGCGTGGCGAGTCTGATGATCGGTCTTGCCGGCGTGGGCTACAGCGAGCTCGTGCACGTACCGCTCCCCTGGAATCTCGATGCCGCGTGCGTCGTGGTGCTGTATCTGGCAGTCGGAGCCATGCTGAAGAGTCATGACGTTATTGCCCTACTGATGCGTGATCGTTGGCGCAATATATGCGTTTTGGTAGCGGTCAGCGTGGTCTGCTCTCTGATCAACCGCACGATGAACGGCGAACCATACGAGATGTTTGCCGGCCAATACGGTATATTCCCTCTGACGATCGTCGCCGCCTGCACCGGTTCCCTTGCGGCCATCCTGCTGTCTTCCACACTACGAGGCCCGCTATCGGATGGTTTGAGCTGGTTGGGACGGAACACCATGGTGTTCTTCCTGCTCCATAAGTCGATCGCCATGCCGATCACGGTGAAGGCGCTTCAGGCGACGCATCTTGGTGCCGCCATCACTTCGATCTCAGGGGATGCGGGTCTGGTGTTCGTGATTTGCCTTGGTGTCATGATCATCTGTTGCGCGATTCGTTGGTGTGTCTTTGCCGTGCATCTGGGCGTACCGAGGTGGTGACGTTTTCTTGGACTGTGATCCGGGAGGAGTCATCATGGCGAGGTATACGAGGGAGCAGCGTCGGCGTGCGGTGGAGTTGTATGTGAGGTATGAGTGCTGCGCGGCGGACGCGATCCGGGAGTTGGGGTATCCCAGTCGTGAGGCGTTGCGTATGTGGCATCGGGACTGGCTCGAGGAACAGAGGACGGGAATACCCTCGACGCGTGGCGAGCGGTATTCGCGCTACACGTTGGAGCAGAGGCGGGCCGCGGTGGACCATTACCTGACGCACGGGCGGCGAGCGAGCCGTACGATCCGCCAAATGGGGTATCCGAGCAAGACGCTGCTGGCCTCGTGGATTGACGAGCTCGCGCCCGGCGAACGCCGGCTTCGCCACGGGCCCATACCTGAGGAGCTCAAGCGCGAGGCCGTGCTCAAGGTCGCGTCCGGTGGAGCGAGCTCGCGTGAGGCGGCGGAGGGATTGGGAGTGGATTCGTCGGTAGTGAGAAACTGGAAGCGGCGATTGCTCGACAAGACGAAAGGGGCCGCGGTGGCGAAGGACGAACCGGAACGCAAGGATACCG
>NZ_MWWV01000001.1 GCF_002259645.1 Bifidobacterium tissieri | reverse complement strand
GCTGTTCGCCGATTAAAGCGGCACGCGAGCTGGGTTCAGAACGTCGTGAGACAGTTTGGTCTCTATCCTCTGCGCTCGTTGGAATGTTGAGGAGTCCTGCCCATAGTACGAGAGGACCTGGGTGGACGAACCTCTGGTATGCCAGTTATCCTGCCAAGGGTACGGCTGGTTGGCTACGTTCGGATGGGATAACCGCTGAAAGCATCTAAGCGGGAAGCCTTCTCCAAGATAAGCATTCCCTCACGCCCCTCGGGGCGTGGATAGTCCCCATGGAGAACACGTGGTTGATAGGCCGGATGTGGAAGCCCTGCGAGGGGTGGAGCTGACCGGTACTAACGGACGAGTACGACACTTAATCCTTCGGGATGGATCCAGTCGATCATCCCGGACGACACGGAGCACATTCGTTCACTGCGATCGACCAGACGGGATCACATCGCGTCCGCTAGCCGGTTCCCGAACCGCCACCAAGCATGCCGCGGTTGCGGCGTGTTCAGAATTATTCTTGCGGTGGTCATGGCCCAGGGGAGACGCCCGGCATCCATTCCGAACCCGGAAGCTAAGACCTGGCACGGCGATGGTACTGCACCCGGCAGGGTGTGGGAGAGTAGCACACCACCGCACACACTACGTCATGGAGGTCCGACGGCAACAGCCGCCGGACCTCCTCTTATTCTCCCTGATTCTCACCCAACAATGATCGAATGTACCACGGTCGAAAACGCATGATTGCATATGATTACGTCATACACTGACAACTATGGCACAAACATTACAGACATCTGATATCGATCTGTTGATCGGCGGGTACGGATCCTTGCAGGGATCGCATGGCAGGGGAATCGAGCTGTGCACAGCGCACATCACCGACGATGGCGTAGCCTCTCTGCACCATCAGCGTCTACTATCCGATGTTCCGTCGCCATCATGGCTGGAACGGTATCGTGTGGGCGGCACCGTCGACATGGTCTACGCGGTATTGGAAAATAGCCGAGGACTGGCGGCACTACGTATTGACGATGACCATGATTCGTGCCGTCTGACTCTGGTCTCACATGTGGCGGTACCAGGAGACGGACCCACACATGTGGCCGTCGCCACTGACGATCAGGGGAACGCCCATGCGATCACCGCAAACTATGTGAGCGGATCGATCAGCGTATTTCCCATCAATACCGATGGCAGTCTCGGCGATGTATCACAGACGTTGCCGGGCGATCCCGATGAAGGGCATGGTCCATTGCCAGCGCAGGAAGGACCACACGCCCACTGGATCCTGCCGTTGCCGGACGGCCGCGTGCTGTCCACGGATCTTGGCGCCGATCGCATCTATGTTCATCGCTGGATGAACGGCGAACTGGTGCGTACCGGCATGGTGCGTCTGGCACCGGGCACCGGACCGCGGGATATGCATCTGCTGCCGGTTGCATCCGAGTCAAATCATTTCGACGAATGGCGTGTGGCCGTCGTCAACGAATGGGGACGCACGGTCACGGTGCTGGATGCCAATGATCTACGTATTCTACAGACGATCGATCTTGACGCGGAACCGGCCGATCAGGCGGCATCGCTCGCCTTCATTCCGAGTGCCAATGGATATGAGGGCATGGCCTACGTTGGATTGCGTGGATCCGATCGCATCGTCGCATTGGCATGGGACGGGCGGACGCTGACCCGCCGGGAAAGCGTATCCAGCGGCGAGGGGCGTCCCCGCCATTTGTGCGCAATCGGACGATACCTGATCGCTGCGAATGAGACCCAGGATCATCTGACGATGTTTCATTCGGACAAAACCGGCCATCTGACTGTCGTGGAGGATCTGCCGATCGGCTCGCCCACGGTGATCCTGCCGTTGCAGTAAGGACAAGCGACTACCGCAGGACTCTTTCCGAGTGATCTGAGCCGCTCATGGTCCGGACGCTGAGTATGGTATGGAACGGCAGTTTACGCATGATCGGTGTGAGGATATATCCGTATGCGGCAGGATACGAATCGGAAGACGACGTCTGAAATCACGGACTCCGGAACCACGGCAACCAATACGGCGACGGTACACACGAACGACGGAACCAACGGCAAGGCCACTGCCGGCACAGTCACTGACTGGAAGCGAATCGGATGGCTGACGGCGGCCGTAATCGTGCTCGGCGCGGTAATCGGCGTGGGCGCAGGACTATTGACGTTGCTGCTGTACGGTGTGGAGCATGTGATGCTCGGATACATCGAAGGCTCGTCCATGCCCGGTCCGTTCATTGTGCCGGGCTGGCGTCGCGCGGTATCGGTCACGGTCGGATTGTCGATCGCCGCGGTGATCTGGTATCTGCTACGCACCAAAACCACTACAGTGCCGTCGGTCAAGAAGGCCGTCGATGGTGAACGCATGCCGTGGTGGCAGACGCTGCTGCATGTGGTGCTGCAGATCTTCATCGTCGGATCGGGCGCGTCGATCGGGCGTGAGGTGGCTCCGCGCGAACTCGGCGCCATGCTCGCCCAACGATTCTGCGATATCTTCCATCTGCAGGATCTTGACCGACGGCTGGTGGTCGCGGTGGCCGCAGGTGCGGGTCTCGGAGGCGTCTACGATGCGCCGCTTGCCGGCATGTTCTTCGCCGTGGAGATTCTGCTGGCCGACATCACCGTGGAGAACGTGGCGTTCGGATTGGGGTCGTCGGCAGTGGCGGCGTTTGTGGCCACGCTGATCAAGGGACATCACACGTTCTATGACATCACCGCCATGCAGCCGGGAGAGACGCCTACGCTCATGCTGTTCGCACTGCTGTGCGGCGCGGTGTGCGGTGTGGCGGGTGCACTGTTCCGTAAGGGGTCGCAGTGGGCCGAGTCGCATAAGCCAACCGGCAAGGCGCTGATGTGGCAGATGCCGTT
Source organism: Bifidobacterium tissieri (assembly GCF_002259645.1). Classification (GTDB taxonomy): domain Bacteria; phylum Actinomycetota; class Actinomycetes; order Actinomycetales; family Bifidobacteriaceae; genus Galliscardovia; species Galliscardovia tissieri. The sequence goes on along the minus strand of NZ_MWWV01000001.1, from coordinate 184,531 downwards.
GGCCGGTGTGATCACCGGTGCGGTGGCATTGTGGGTGCCGCAGGTGATGGGCAATGGTAGAGCCGACGCGCAGTTGGGATTCAGCACGTTCATCGGCAACGATTCCGGCGCCGTGCTGTCCACGTCCTCGGCCGGCGCGTCCCCGTGGAATCTGCTTGGATTCGACATGAGCATCGGCGGTGACCTGCGGCAGTATTTCTGGCCGATGCTTGGGCTGTTGGCGGTGTCGTTCGCGGCCAAGGCGATCGTCACGTTGCTGACGATCCGCTCCGGCGCATCCGGTGGTGTGCTGCAGCCGGGAATCGCCTTAGGCACCACGATGGGCGCCATGCTGGCGTTGCCATGGCTGCTGGTCTGTCCGATCGATTCGGTGACCGCCTGCGCGCTGATCGGCGCGGCTGCGTTGCTGTCGGCGTCGCAGCAGGCACCACTGATGGCTATGTGCCTGGTCATGGAGCTCACCGAAGCGCCGATTACGTTCTTCGTGCCGGTCGGGATGGCCGTCGCCGTTTCCGCGTTCACTTCCCACTGGCTACTTGAACGGTGGTCGAACACGAGGCGAGGGCAGCGTCAGTAACCGCTGTCGATATACATCCAGCCGCGTTCGGCGTCGTACGAGTCAGGATCATAGACGTAGGTGTCCATCCATCCGGATTGCCGACTCGTACCCATACTCATGGTGTTGCCGGCGCCGCTGCACTGAAAATCGGTCTGGAATATGACTACACGATCCGCGCCGTACTGATCGATCGCCATCGATATGGAGGAACTGGAACCGGGGTGGTCGACGGTCATCTGATGTTCGGACGCGAGATACTGATCGGACCATGCCTCGTCATAGGTGATCTTGTAGATCACGCAACCGTGCCAATTCGTCCATTTGCGATCCAGCATCACGCCGATCGCATCGTCGATCTGACGATGAGTGAACTTGTCGCCGGTCTTGATCACATACTGCGTATGGCTGATGTCAACAGGCCGGTTCGGCAGCCAGATCCAAAAATATGACATCACGGCCAGTCCGATCGCGCACAGTGCGGCGACAACGCCCTTCCAATGCCATGCGATCCACGAACGATCCGGACGGTCTCCGGGATCGCGACGGTCGAACCATGGCCTGCGTCCTGAGCCGGGCTGGGTTTCGGGCCGTTTGCTGTCGTTCTGCATAAGTCCGATTTTAAGCAACGAATTTGCGGCTCATCGTTCCACGGGTTTACTGCCGTGTCGGGTCCTTCTGCAACGTGAGGAATACCAGCGCGACGACCAGCAGGATCGCGATGGACAGCACGCCGAGCGACGCGTTACCGGTCAGCGTCGTGGTCGTCGCCACCAGGAACGTGCCGAGAATACTCGCCGTCTTGCCGAAGATATCGTACAGTCCGTAGTATTCGTTGGCATGTTCCTTGGGAATGATCTTGCCGTAGTACGAGCGTGACAGCGCCTGAATGCCGCCTTGGAACATGCCGACGAGGATCGCGAGGATCCAGAATTCGAGGGCTTCCTTCAGGAAGAACGTGGCGAAGAACACGATGCCCATGTAGGCCACGACGGCGACCATGATCATCGGCTTGCAGCCGAAACGGCCCGCCAGACGGCCGTAGATGATCGCGCACGGGAACGCGACGAACTGCGTGACCAGCAGTGCGATTACCAGCTGCGTCGAATCGATGCCGAGCTGGGTGCCGTACGACGTGCTCATCGAGATCACCGTGTTCACGGCGTCGATGTAGAAGAAGAACGCGACCATGAACATCCACAGCGACTTGTTCTGCACGAGCTTGCCCAGCGTGCCGGCGAGTTCGGTGAACGTGCCGCGCACGGCCTCACGCGTATGCTCGCGCGTGGCACGGTAGTGCTCCTGACGGTAGCTGGTCAGCAGCGGGATCGTGAACGCCACCCACCAGACGGCGGTGATCACGAATGATGCGCGCGTGCACGCCGTCGTCGACCAGCCGAACAGGGCCGGACCGCCGAAGATCAGCGCAATGCAGACGATGAACGGGACCGTGGACCCCACATATCCCCAGCCGTATCCGTGGGATGAGACCTTGTCCATGCGGTCGTTGCTCGTCGTGTCGATCAGCATGGAATCGTAGAACGTGAGCGAACCGTTCAAACCGATCGTGGCGAGCACGTAGATAATGAGGAACGGCAGCCAGGTGAGCGGAAGCGCCATAGCGCAGCACATCACTACGCCCGTGCCGAAGAATCCAAGGAAGAACTTGATCTTCATGCCCTGCACGTCGGCGATCGAACCGAGCAGCGGCATGAGCAGTGCGATCACCAGCGAGGCGATCGTCTGCGCGTATCCCCATGCCGACACGATGTTGCCGTCGGCGGGCATCAGCGACTTCGCGTAGATCGGGATCACGGCGGTGCTCAGCAGCACGAATGCGGAATTGCCGACGTCGTAGACGATCCACTTCTTTTCACGCGAGGTGAGCTTGCCATTGGGCGGTACGGGGAATTCGCCGTTGCCGAGCGCCTGAGGGGCGTCCTGCCCCTTGACTGCGGTGGCATGATCGGCGTTGTCCGGGAAGATGGGTGAAGAGGCACTCGCGTTGGCGGTGGGTCCGGTCATGGTGTGATCCTCTCTTTCGCTGTCGCGACTGCGGAACTGCCATGCCGCACGGGCTGTGCGATAACCAACCTTCATGGTAAGGGCCGTTTCGGTGGCCAATACCACGAAGAACATGAACGCACGATGAATTGATGGGCGACGCGGCGTGCAAGTGCTACGGTGGGAGAAAGGTGGTTCTTAGTCGTAGGGAGGGGGTGGCGATGAGCGACCCACGCTATCCGCAAACTCAGCCGTCGCAGCAATCCGCGCCGCAGCGGTTTGTGCCGCAACAGCCTGTACCGCAGCAATCCGCACCTGTGCCGCAGCAGCCTGTGCCACAGCAGGCCCAGACCGCGCCGTCGTATCAATCGCCGTCAGCCATGCCGGTCTCCGCGGCATGGCCGCCGAACAGATTCGGTACACCCAACGGGTTCGGTACACCCAACGGGTCGCCCATGCCGGGCGTACCTATCCTCAACGGACTCGTGTACTATCCGGAAGTGAATCTGCGTACGGCCCGCAAGGCGTTCTCCCGCGTGGGATGGACGCTACTCGTCTGGATGCTCGCCAACGAAATCCTCGCCATGGTGATGAAATCCGTAGGGGATTCCGCATTGCACGCGATCAATCCGTCCGCGGGATCGATCGACAGCATGGAATGGCTGTCATTGCTGTTGTCGGACGTCGTCCAGTATGGGTTCGCATTGCCACTGTGCCTGATCGTTGCGTTCACCGTTCCCAAATATCCGCCACAGCCACGCACTCCCGACCCCGGCGCGAGTTTCGGTGTCAAGGACTGGCTGATGGTTCTGGTCATGGGTTATCCGATCATGTTCGTCGGCGGACTGTTCGGATCATGGTCGGCGGATCTGCTGTCGGGCGGCAAGTTCAACAATATTCTGGACTCGGTGACCTCCAGCACCGGTCCCGCCGATATCGCGGCGCAGTTCCTTACGTTCGTGGTGCTTGCGCCGCTTGCCGAGGAGTTCGTATTCCGCCGGTGCATCATCGACAGCATTCGCATCTACGGGGAGAAGGTCGCCGTATTGTCGTCGGCGCTGCTGTTCGGACTGATGCACTCCAACCTGTACCAGTTCTTCTACACGTTCGGCTGGGGCCTGCTGTGGGCCTACGTGTATGTACGTACCGGACGATTGCGGTACACGATCGCATTGCACGCCACGGTGAACTTCTTCGGTGGCGTGGTGGCGCCCTTGCTGTCCGACAACGTCACCGACAAGGCCATGGATGATCTGACGTCCGGTGATGTGCAGCGCATGTCGCACGCCTTCGCTCAGAGCGGGCCCGCGTTGGTGGGATATCTGGTGTACATAGCGTGCGTCCTGATACTGGTCGTCGTGGGCACGGTGTTCATCGCCAATGCCATCCGTCGCAGGATCGCGTACTTCCAGCAGTCGCCACGGGAACTGGCTCCACGCAATCGGGTGAGTGTGGCGCTTGGCAATCCGGGAATCATCGTGTTCGGCGCACTGACGCTTTTCGCGACGATCGTCGCGCCGCTGATGATGCGGCTTGGCTAGAGCGGTGGAAAGCGGTCGTCGTGCGGTTGCGCGACTGATGGCGTGTTGACGCCTAGGGCGTCCGGTTTGTGGACAGCACTTCGGTCGGCACACAATATCCACGGTATGATACCCGTCATACTTGCAATATCTCGTATTTCGCTGTAAGATCGTGAAGTTGTGTGTTCAGGCCGGGTTGCTTCCCGACGGGGACACGGGAAAGACTTGAACAAGCAGTAAGTTAGAGGAGTCAAACATGGCAGCTCGTTGTGCAGTCTGCGGCAAGGGCCCGCAGGTCGGTTACACCGTTTCTCACTCGCATATCCGTAACAAGCGTCGCTTCCTGCCGAACCTGCAGTCGGTTCGCACCACCGTCGAAGGCGAGAACGTTCGCCTGCGCGTGTGCACCTCCTGCCTGAAGGCCGGCAAGGTCCAGCGCGCCGCCTGATTTGCGGTACGCATAGTAGCGTAAGGCTCCGGAAGCGATTCCGGAGCCTTTTTTGTTTGGCTGTGTTTGTGTGAGGCTTATAGGCCAAAATGTGTGTCTGGTGGTCTGGTTGTGATACATGCCACATGCCGTATTGTGAAGCGCTGGCGTATATGATCCTCGATCATCGCTAGCGTAACCGGGGTGGTGCCTATCGGACACACGCGTACGCCGAACAAGCACCGGGGGAGAAGCTCCCGTGCTCATACGACGCATGTGTATGGCCAATGAGTACGTAGGATGAGACACGATGCTCATTGGACGCACGCATGCGACAAACAAGTATCGGGGAAGATGTTCCGTGCTCATCGGACGCACGCGTATGTCGAACAAGCACCGGATGGTTATGGGTATAGGCCTTCATGCCAAAATAGACACACTTTTTGGTCTATAACCCCTGGATTGCCGCGATCGGACCACCGTATTGCAGCGGTTGTGATCGGTCGTCGATACGAATGGGTACAAATAGGGCGTATGACTATCGCTTTGGACTCCGCAGTATCGTCGTTGATGACGAACAGACGGCGTGTCGGAGCGTTGAAATCACTGGGCGTGATCACCGTGCGCGACGCACTCGCCTACTATCCGTTCCGCGTGTCCGATCCCGTGCCGGTGACACCGGTCCGGCGCATTACCGTTGGCGTGAAGGCCGCGTTCGTAGCCACCGTACGACAGACTCGCGTGGTGCCGATGAACGGACGATCCGGCGGACGTGTGGAATCGATACTTGACGACGCCGACTTCTCCTACGAATACGGCAGCGCGCCCGGAACCGTACGCCTGACGTTCTTCTCGCATAATCGTGGATACGGCGACTGGATGGCCTCACGTCTGAGCCCCGGCTCGGTGATCGTGGTGTCGGGCGATCCGAGCGTATTCAACAACAATCTGCAGTTCACCCATCCGGACGTGGTGGTGGTACGGACGCCCGACGGCATGCCCGCGGAGATCGATTCCGTGGAGGCCGCGCTGACCAAGGTATCCCGCCCACAGCCGGTGTATCATGCGAGTTCGCGCATATCGTCCGACCATATTCATGAGACGATTCTTGGATTCATGAGGTTGCTGGCCGAGGACCCTACGGTCGTCGGAACCGTTGCCGGCGGCGCGGGCGACGGCGGTGTGGGCGACGGCGGCACGAATGCCAACAACATGAATGCCAACAATACGAACACGATCGCTGGCGGTACGACAAACGGTACGACAAACGGCGGCGATGAGACCACGGCGCCGCCGATCATGCCCGCCACACTGGCCCACGCCATTCCCGACGTGCTCCCCGAAAACGTACGCGAGCGCAACCGACTGATGCATCGGGCCGAGGCATTCTGCGCCATTCATAATCCCGATTCCGTCAAACAGTTCCATGATGGCATTCGAACACTGCGATTCGAGGAGGCGTTCGTCTCGCAGACCGCACTGCTCAAGGCGCGGCGGCAGAGCGACGGCATCGAGGCGTACGCGTGCGAGGAGCCGCACGATCCCGACGATTCGTTCAAACAGCGGTTCATCGCCTCGCTGCCGTTCTCATTGACCAACGGTCAGCAGCAGGTGATCGACGATATCGCCGCCGACATGGCCAAACCGTCGCCGATGCAGCGACTGTTGCAGGGCGAGGTCGGCTCCGGCAAGACCGTGGTGGCCGTGGCTGCGATGCTGCAGGCCGTGGATGCCGGACACCAGGCGGTGTTGGTCGCCCCCACACAGGTGTTGGCCGAACAGCATTACGACAGCATCGGCCGCATGGTCGGCAAGCAGGGCATTCCGGTGCTGCTGCTTACGGGTGGCATGAAGCTGGCGCAACGCCGTCGCGTGCTGGCGAAGGCCGCAAGCGGCGACCCGTGCATTGTAGTGGCGACGCATGCCGCATTCTCCAAGAACTTCCAGGCACCGAATCTGGCGCTCGCCGTGATCGACGAACAGCACCGGTTCGGCGTGGAACAGCGTGAGACATTGCGACGCAAGTCGGAGAAGGCGCCGCATCTGCTGGTCATGACGGCCACGCCCATTCCGCGCACCGCCGCCATGACATGGTTCGGCGATCTTGACATCTCGTGGCTGACGGAACTGCCCGGCGGGCGCAAGCCGATCCGCACGATCGTCGTACCCGAGTCCGACAGCCACACCATGGGCCGCATGTTCGCGCATATCCGAGCGCGTGTGGACGCGGGGGAGCGGGCGTACATCGTCTGTCCGCGTATTGATGAGGATGCGGATGCTGATGATGTCGGTTCCGATTCCGGTGAGATCGGTGGCGTTTCCGGCGGGGCTGCTGGCGTTGCGGCGAAATCCGGGACGAAACGATCCGGTGGCGACGGTGGTTCGCGCGGTTCGGGTTCGGGCTCGCGGGGTTCATCGTCATCGCGCAGCGCTCGCGGTTCCCGTAAATCCCGCGGTGAGGAATACGCCACGTATATCGAGAACCCGTTCGACGAACTGGCGGATGATGAGGAGGCTGTGGAGAAGCCGCCGCTGCATTCGGTGGAGGAGATCTCCCGTCGTCTGGTCGCGCTGCCGCAGTTCGCCGGCATCCGTATCGCCACGCTCACCGGTCGTCATGATGATGAGTCCAAGCGCGAGGTGATGGAGGGGTTCGCGTCGGGTGAGACTCCGGTGCTGGTGGCGACCACGGTGATCGAGGTCGGTGTTGACGTGCCGCAGGCCAGTTGCATCGTGATCTTCGATGCCGACCGTTTTGGCCTGTCGCAGTTGCACCAGTTGCGTGGTCGTGTGGGCCGAGGGGGTACGAATAGCTGGGCGTTCCTGATCTCGCGCGCCGAGCCGGATTCGATCGCGGCGCAACGGCTTGAGGTGATCCGCACATCCACCGATGGCGCTGAAATCGCCCAGGCCGATCTGGAATTGCGCGGTGCCGGTGATGTGCTGGGCGATGCACAGTCGGGTGGCCGGTCGTCGCTGAAACTGCTCCGCGTGGTCAAGGATGCGGATATGATCGGTGCGGCCCGCGAACAGACGCGCGAACTGTTGGAATCCGATCCGACGCTTGCCGGGGCCACGGAACTGGCCGGAGCCGTGCTCGATTTCACGCGCGGCAACGAGCAGTTCATCACCAGCACATAGCGCAAGCACATAGCGCAAGCACATAGCGCAAGCACATAGCGCAAGCACATAGCGCAAGCACATAGCGCGTAAGGACGCGAAACGATGCCCCCACATCGCGTCCGCGTTCCTGTCTCCCCCATCATCCCTTTCCTCCCCGTCCGCGCTCCCCTCCCCGTTACGTGGGCCGCGCTTGGTGTTACGTGGGCCGTGCACGGCCCGTGTCACGGCCCACGTAACAGGGAGTGCGATGAGGGTGTGAGGGGTGGTGTGCCGGGGTCGTATTGGCCGGGGGTGGGGGCGGTGGGCGTGCATACAATGAGATATATGCGTATTATTGCTGGACGATTCAAGGGTTTTGAGATCACCGCGCCGAAGACTGGCACCCGACCTACCACCGACCGCGCCAAGGAGGCGATTTTTTCGCATCTCATGTCGATCGGCGCACTCGACGATGCGCGAGTGCTCGATCTGTTCGCCGGTACGGGCGCGCTCGGCATCGAGGCGCTGTCCCGTGGCGCGAAATCACTGGTCGCGGTGGAATCGGCCGGTCCGGCGTCCGCGATGCTGGGTAAGTCGTTCGGCCGTCTCAGGCAGTCGCGTGCGTGGGAGCCGGACATGTCCGCCCGCGTGATCAAGGCGAAGGCGGAGAAGTTCGCCGCTGCCGGTGCCAATAATGAGCCGTTCGATCTGGTGTTCATCGATCCGCCGTATGCGTTCGGCACCGATGATTGCAATGCGCTGCTGCGTGATCTGACCACGAACGACATGGTGGACGAGCAGGGCGTGATCATGCTGGAACGATCCGTGCGCTCCGACGCCCCCACGGCCCCCGAGGGGTGGGAGATCACGCAGGAACGCACGTACGGCGAGACCGCGGTGTTTTACTTCGAAAGCGTGCTCGAGGAATCCGTCGACGAGATGGAGTGACGGAGCCGCATTGGGCCGAGTTCCGAGCCGCGCTCCGGGCCGCCGCCGGCGCTATTTACGCCGCGGATGATGCCCGGAGACCTCCCAGCCCAAGGCCATGAGCGTCTTGCGGTCGGCCTTGCTCAGCGCCTTGCAGTCGAGTTCCTCCACCAGATCGGGGCGGATGCGCGTGGTGCGTTCCATGGCCTCGTCGCGGCGGAACCGGTCCACCTTGCCGTGATCGCCGCTGGTGAGTACGGGATCCACGGCGATGCCACGCCATGTGGCCGGCTTGGTGAACTGGCGATGTTCGAGCAGCGGGTCTCCTGTGTACGATTCCTCGACGATCGATTCCGGATTGCCCATGAAACCGGGCACCAGACGCACGATCGCCTCGATCATGGCGGATACGGCCACCTCGCCGCCGTTGAGCACGTAGTCGCCGATCGAGTATTCGCGTACCTCCACGCCCTGTCGCGCATAGTATTCCGGTACACGTGCGTCGATGCCCTCGTAGCGCCCGCAACCGAACACCAGATGGTCGGCGCGGGACAGTTCGGTGGCGTCGGTCTGGGTGAACAGTGGTGCCGACGGGTTGGGGAAGATTAGGATCGGCTTGGGGGAGGTATCCACGGCATCTGTCGAATCGCCAGCGTCGATCAGACGGAAATCGCGGGACTGCACGGGCTGGTCGTCGTCGCCGAACGACACGGGCGCAAGACCCATGATGTCGTCGAGGCACTGCGCCCAGATTTCGGGTTTCATCACCATGCCGGCACCGCCGCCGACCGGGGTGTCGTCGACGGAATGATGCACGTCGTGCGTCCAGTCGCGCAGATTGTGGGCGGTGACGCTGAGCAGTCCCTTGTCTTGGGCCTTGCCGAGCAGACTGAGTTTGAGCACGTCGAAGTACTCGGGAAACACTGAAACGATGTCGATACGCATAATAGGCAAGCCTACCGTTTGCAGTCGAATTCCTTTCAACGTATCCGTGTCCATACGCATTCGCATCGTGTAGCATTCGTCGATTCGTGGACGCCAACACCGGGCGGTGATCCGTTGCCGGGGTTGCTGGTTGACGTGCCTGAGTCAGCTACGCTGCGGGTTTGCGCTGTCGCTGTGATCAACCCGCAGTGAAGGGAGGGCGTCACTGCGGGTCTGCACTGTCGCTGTGACGGACCCGCAGCGGTGACAGGTCTGTGTTGCGGGTTTGGCAATCGATTAGGATCAACCCGCAGTGAGCAGGACCCTGCGCTGCGGGTCCGTATCGTTGTCGTAGCGAAGCCGCAGTGGAGTGATGTTTCCGCTGCGGCTTGATATCGATGTTGTGACGGACCCGCAGATAAGCTAATCACCGCGGTTATGCTACTGCGGTTGCGCTCAGTTATGCAATGAATGCGGACCGTGCTGGAATACGCCACTGCAAGTACGTTCCGTTTTATTGGGGAGACGGAACGGGGAATGGCTTACGGTTCGATACGGAATACCGGAATACGTATAGAACGCAAGGACGCCGGTCGTCGGTTTCGATCCGGGAAAGAACCGAAACCGACGACCGGCGTCGTCGATGCTGTATGCGCTGATCAGCGATCCTGCAGCAGGCCGTTTGGGGGAGTGAGGACGAGATAGCCCTCCTCCAGATCCACTTCCGGCACGATCTCCTCCACGAAGGGGATCAACGACTCGGCACCGCTGGGTTCGGTGATCTGCAACAGATCCTGTGCCGGTCCGTCGATCACATCGGACACCTTGCCGGCCACGACGTATGCAGTGTCATCGGCATCGGCGGCGTTCCTCTCGGTCTCGTCATCGGCGGATTCGTAGATGCGAGCCTCGAGGCCGATGAGATCCTCCATGTAGAATCCGTCCTCATCATCGTCGGAATATACGGGTTCCACATACAGATCGGTGCCGTTCAACGCCTCTGACGCATTACGGTCGGTGACGTCCTTGAACAACACGATCCAGCGTTCCTTGAATTTACGCGACCGTGCGACCGTGAACTCACGGCCATCAGCGGTCAGCAGCACGGAACCGGGAGCGAAACGCTCCTCCGGTTCGTCGGTGAAGACGCGGACGTTGACTTCGCCCTTCAGTCCCTGAGCGCGCCCGATACGGCAAACCCTCAGCAGCTCACGCTGCTGAGGGTCGTTATGCTGTTCAGCCATCGCTCAGCGGACATCCATGATGTCGACCCGAACCTTATGATCGGACAGCGCCTGCACCACGGTGCGAATGGCGTTAGCGGTGCGACCGCCACGTCCGATGACGCGTCCGATATCCTCCGGGTTCACCCGCACGCGAAGCAGTTCGCCACGGTTGTTCTCGTGAGACTTCACGGAAACGTCGTCCGGGAAATCAACGATGTTCTTAATCAGGTGTTCGACGGCTTCGGCAAGCATGATTACTCAGCCTTCTCCTCGGCGGCTTCCTCAGCCGGAGCCTCGGCCTCTTCAGCGGCCTTGGCGGCTTCAGCTTCGGCCTCAGCCTTGGCCTTGGCAGCGGCTTCGGCCTTGGCGGCCTTCAGCTTCTGGGCCTCATCGGCGGCGGCGGCCACGCGGGCTTCGGCATCCGGGCCTTCCTCGGCCACCTTCAGCGTGCCCTCAGCACCCGGCAGACCCTTGAACTTCTGCCAGTCACCGGTGATGTTCAGCAGCTTGAAGACGGCTTCAGTGGGCTGGGCGCCAACGCCGAGCCAGTACTGAGCGCGGTCAGACTTGATCTGGATGAGCGAGGGCTGCTTGTTGGGATCGTAGGTACCGATCTCCTCAATGGTCTTGCCATCACGGGCCTTGCGGGAATCCATGATCACAATACGGTAGAAGGCGTAGTGCTTCTTGCCCAGGCGCTTCAGACGAATCTTGGTTGCCAAAATGGCTCTCCTTATGTATTTGGGGTGTGCATCATCGATTTCGTGTGGGGCACGGAAACCGCGATCCACGTGTTCCTCATAAGAGACGGAGTTAGAGGGCGCCACCTCTTATGAATAACCTGAATATTGTAACCACATCTCCCCGACAACTTACGGCGTGTCGCGAAGACGAAGACCATGTCGACGTGATATGAGCGATGTCGCCGCCAGACGTGCGGCCGGCGGCGTGCACTCTCACGCATGACCGGCCGTCACCGATTGTCCTCAGCGGACCTCGAGCTCCACGATCAGGGCCTTGTGATCGGTCTTCGGCACGGTATGCGCGTGCGCCGAGATCGCGCGGATGCCTTCCGTATGCAGCACATGATCGATCTCGATAAGCGAGGGGAACGTGGGCCAGCTCGCCGGGAACGTGGTGTTGAATCCCGCGTGCAGTTCGAACGACGAATCCGCAAGGCCGGTGCCCTGACGCAGGGCATCGCGGAAACTGGGGTGGTAGATGCTCGAGTTCGTATCACCCATCACCACGGCCGAATGATGCGGAGTCGAGAAGTCGGGCAGTTCGATGACCGCGGTTTCCGTCACGTCGGACGCGGGCTTGGAAACGGGAGATGTGCCGGAACCGGACGACGAATCGTTCATCATGCCGCCGGTGATGATATCGGCGAGCTCGGCGGGAATGCCGGCCAGCAGATCGCTGTCGAGCGTCATGCCATCAACGAGACTGGCGGTTTCCTGCGCGTCGTTGACGGCGTTACCCGACTCGTCATCATCGGCGTAGCAGCTGAACCCCTCCTCATTGCGGCTGTCGGCGCGCAGGGCGAACTGTCCGAGAGCGCGCACGCCGTCGCTCCAATCTTGGCCACTGCGCGGCGGGGACTTGGGATGCACGGAACTGAACTCCACGCATTGATCGCCGATCCGTACTGTGGCGACAGGCGCGGCCGCCGCATGGATCTTCACCGACGAATCGCCGAAGATCGCCGGCTTGAGACGCAGAAACAGCGCATTCGATCCCGCATTGTCGTCGTCACGCACCGCGCCGAGCACGCGGTAGGGCAGTTCGTCCTCGATATGGGAGATGTCGAGACGTTTGATAAACCCGGTGTTCACTTCCTGCACGGCGAGCACGTCGATGTCGTACCGCTTGACCAGATGCATGATCGTGCCGGTGTCGGCGCGGCCGTAGCGCGTATTGAGCGTCATCACACGGACCGTATGATGATCGGTCGCGGTCGCGGATGCGGTCTCGTCGGCGTCCGCGTTCACCTCAGCGCTCGCGGTCACGTTCTGCACGGGGACGCCGAGAATCGGAGACAGGGATGCGGGAATCGGCATGACATAGCCGATCTGCCACGCGACCTGCACGATCAGCAGCAGCACGGTCACCCAGAACTGCGGCCAGTTGCCGGTGACTCCGGTGATCGGCAACAGCAGCACCAGCGGCACGACCAGCAACGGGATCAGCGCGATCACCTCGGGCAGCGGACGGTACTGGTCCCAGCCGGCGGGCAGATATTTCAACGCCATCCATATTGCGAATATCGCGATGACGATCCAAAAAAGCACGAAGCGTCTCCTTGCTGTAGTCGTTGCCGTTGCTGCCTTTCGCGGTCGGCTGTTCTTGTACGACTTGCGATTATACGAAGCGGTTTTGGAGGATTTGCGCATACGAAAGCCATGGGATGCGATTCCCGACCGTGTCTTTACGAATCGTTCGAATGGATAGGGCGAATGGATAAGGCAAACGAATGGGGCGAACGATCACGAATGATGATGACGGTGCGGAATTGAAAAATCCTCTTGGGAAAGCGGCCGATGCGGCACGCCACCCCAAGAGGATTATACGAATGATGAACGATCAGCGACCGAAGAGACCGCCGATGCCGCCGCCGAGGTTCGGCGGAAGCTCAGGCTGTCCGTTGCCGTTGCCGCCGAGCATGTCCTGCAGCCCCGCCGGAAGCGCCGGGTTCTGCGGCTTCTTCTGGAATGCGGAACCGCCGCTCTTGCCCGAACCGGAACCATTGCCGCTCAGACGGTCGCGCAATGCCTTCTCCTCGGCCTCGCGCTTCATCGGGTTGCCGGACTTGCCGCCCTTCTTCTTGCCTTTCTTGCCCTTGCGAGCGCTCTTGCCGCCGGGGGCCCCGAAACCGCCCATGCCGGGCACGCCACGGGAGCCGTTGCTCATGCGCTTCATCATCTTGGACGCCTGCTCGAACCGCTGCAGCAGCGCGTTCACCGCGGACACCGTGTTACCCGAACCGTAGGCGATACGCGCACGACGGGAGCCGTCGATGATCTTCGGATTGCGACGCTCCTCCGGCGTCATGGAGCGGATGATGGCCTCGGTACGGTCCACTTCCTTCTCGTCGAACGCCTCAAGCTCCTTGCGATGCTGTGCCATGCCCGGAATCATGCCGAGCAGGTTCTTCATCGGGCCGAGCTGACGCACCTGCTGCAACTGCTCCAGGAAGTCATCGAGACCAAAGCTGCCGTCGGAGATCTTCTCGGCGGCCTTGCGGGCCTCCTCCTCGTCGAACTGCTTCTGCGCCTGCTCGATCAGGGTGAGGATATCGCCCATGTCGAGGATTCGTGAAGCCATGCGATCGGGGTGGAACACCTCGAAGTCCTTCAGACCCTCACCGTTGGACGCGAACAGGATCGGCTTGCCGGTCACGCTCGCCACGGACAGCGCCGCACCACCACGGGCATCGCCATCGAGCTTCGACAGCACCACGCCCGTGAAGTCCACGCCCTCGTCGAACGCCTTGGCGGTCTGCACCGCATCCTGGCCGATCATCGCATCGATCACGAACAGGATCTCGTTCGGCTGCACGGCATCGCGGATGTCACGGGCCTGCTTCATCAGCGCCTCGTCCACGCCCAGACGACCGGCGGTATCGATGATCACCGTGTCATAGAGCTTGGTCTTGGCCAACGCAATGGAATCGCGGGCCACCTTCACCGGATCGCCGGTGGTCTGGCCCGGAGCGGTCACATCGTCGCCGCCGTCGGACTGCACGCCCTTCTCCGGCGCATACACCGGAACGCCGGCGCGCTCGCCCACCACCTGCAGCTGGGTCACCGCGTTCGGACGCTGAAGATCGGCCGCCACCAGCAGCGGCGTGTGGCCGGCATCTTTGAGCCAGTAGCCGAGCTTGCCGGCGAGCGTGGTCTTACCGGCACCCTGCAGACCGGCGAGCATGATAATCGTCGGCGGGTTCTTGGCAAAGTTCAGAGGACGATCGACGCCGGCGCCCAGAATCTTCGTGAGCTCGTCATTGACGATCTTCACCACCTGCTGGGCGGGGTTAAGCGCCTGGGAGACCTCCTCACCCAGCGCGCGCTCGCGTACATGGGAGGTGAAGGAACGCACCACGTCGAGCGCCACATCGGCGTCGAGCAGTGCCCGGCGGATTTCGCGGATCGTACCGTCGATGTCCGCGTCGGTCAGTTTGCCCTTGGAACGCAGATGCTTGAACGCGCCCGAGAGCCTATCGGTCAAAGAAGTAAAAGCAGCCATAATGTCCCCAAGTCTACCGACTCCGCGGGAGAACCGGAATTCGTGGGTTCTCCCGCGAAGGCAGGTATTACCCGATCGCTACTCGAGCTTTTCGCTGAGCTCCATCCACTCCATTTCGAGTTCGTCGTTCTCGTCGGCGATGGACTGCAGCTGCTCGTTGAGCTTGTTCAATCCCTCGAAATCGGTGGGATCGTGCGCGGCCATCTGCTCCTCGAGCTTCGCTTTCTGCTCCTCGAGCTTGGCGAGCTTGCGTTCGATCGCGTTGACGCGACGGGACGCCTCGTGGAACTCCTTGCCGCTGAGCTTGGGGGAGTCGTTGCCGGATTGCGCATCGGCGTTGGCGTTCGAGTCGGTAGCATTCGCACCGCCGTCGGCCGAACCGCTCTTGCCCTTGCCGCCGCGTCCGCGTCCACGGGCGTCGGCATCCTGCGCCGCCAGCACGGCATCCCAGCCGCTCTTCTGCGCCTGCTCCACCATGTCCAGATAATCCTGCACGCCGCCGGGCAGATGCCGCACCTTGCCGCCGATCAGCGCGAACTGCTGATCGGTCACGCGTTCCAGCAGATACCGGTCGTGCGAGACCACGATCAGCGTGCCCGGCCAGGTGTCGAGCAGATCCTCCATCACGGCGAGCATGTCGGTGTCGAGATCGTTGCCCGGCTCGTCCATGATCAGTACGTTCGGCTCATCGAGCAGGATCAGCAGCAGCTGCATGCGGCGCTTCTGACCACCGGACAGGTCGCGGATCGGCGTCATGAGCTGCGCCGACTCGAAACCGAGCCGTTCCATGAGCTGGCCGGGCGTGACCTCCTTGCCGTCCACGATGTAGCTCGGCTTGTAGCGTGACAGCACTTCCTTGATCTTGTACTTGCCAAGCTTCTCAAGCTCGTCGAGTCGTTGCGACAGCACGGCGAACTTCACCGTCTTGCCGATGTTCACATGACCGACGGTGGGCGTGATCGTGCCGTCGAGGATCTTCAGCAGCGTGGACTTGCCGGCGCCGTTCGCGCCGACGATGCCGAAACGGTCGCCGGGACCGATCAGCCAGGTCACGTCGTTGAGGATCGTACGACCGGATACGGTGATCCTGTGCGCGGCGGAGGTGACATCGGCCGTCGCGGTATCGGCGTCGTTGCCAGTGCCGTTACCGTTGCCGACCGTAGACGTTCCAATGCCTTCACCGGCCTGATCGCCGGCTTCGGCGGCGTGCGCGGCAGCGGCGGCGATGGCCTCGGGTACACCGGCATCGATCAGTCGCGGATCGTCGAGATCGGTGACGGCCACCTCGACCGAACCGTGCACCTGCGGTTCGGCGTACATCGACGGCACCACATCCACGCGCGATGTCGTCTCCGCGGCGGTACCGGCGTTCGCATCGGTGCCCACGGCGACATCATCGGATGCCAGCCCCTGCGGCTTGGTGTAGATCTGCGTCACGTCGATCAGATCCACCACCTGCTTGCCCAGACGCGACGTGGCCATCTGCTTGAGCTCAAGCGTATTGCGCACCGGCGGCACGTCGGCGATCAGCTCGCGTGCGGCCTTTACATGGAACTTCTGCTTGGTGGAACGGGCACGGGCGCCACGCGTCAGCCAGGCGAGCTCCTTGCGGGCGAGATTGCGACGCTTGGTCTCACGCACATCGGCCTGACGATCGCGTTCCACGCGCTGCAGCATATACGCGGAGTAGCCGCCCTCGAACGGTTCGATCACACCATCGTGCACCTCCCACATGGATTCGCACACTTCGTCGAGGAACCAGCGGTCGTGCGTCACGAGCAGCAGCGCGCCCTGGCCCTTGGCCCATCGGTTCTTCAGATGCTCGGCAAGCCAGTGGATCGTCACGACGTCCAGATGGTTGGTGGGCTCGTCGAGCGCGAGAATGTCCCAATCATGCAGCAGCAGACGGGCGAGATCGGCGCGGCGACGCTGGCCGCCGGACAACGAACCGATCTTCGCGTCCAACGAGATGCCACCGAGCAGCGCCTCCACGATCTCTCGGGACGTGTTATCGGCCGCCCACTCGTAATCCTCGCGGTTCTCCAGCGCCGCCTGACGTACGGTGGCGTTGTCGTCGAGTGGATCACGCTGGTCAAGCATGCCGAACGTGAGTCCGCCGCGAATGGTCACGCGACCGGAATCCGGTTCCTGCGTGCCGTTGAACAGATGAAGCAGTGTGGATTTTCCGTCGCCGTTCCGTCCGACGATGCCGATGCGATCCCCCTCGAAAACCCCTTGGGTCACATCGGTGAAGATGGTTTTGGTGGCGAAGGCGAGCGATACGTGTTCAAGTCCCAAATCATAAACCGGCATGACTCACCAATGTACCGTTACCCGACGTCAGTGATGGAATCCGACCGCGGGATGCCGGGGCATGAGGGCTCTGGCCGACGACTGCGCGAACGCGTCCGCATTCACGTGACTGCATGCGCGGGAACGTCACGGTTTTCAACGGTTCCGGTTCGTTTTCCGCGTTCGTTACATTTCCGTGATCAGTTGTAGGCAAACATGGACACCCCCGTTTGGTTATCCCACCCGTTGATATAGGATAAGGGGGCTGTGCTGTCCTGTCGGCCATATGATGGGCGTTTCGTTCTGCTGTCCATCCGCGGTCAGGGCACGTGGCATGCGATACCCCCTTGATGGTCGGATACGCACCCGGGCTGTTAGGCGCATCCGACGACGATTCGAGGGTTGTGATCCGGCTTCCGCGCCGGTCGAAAACGGGATCGCCGGAATGAGAGCGCGTGTAAGAGAGGGTGAAGAGTGGAGCAGAAAATCGTGAGCGACACGGCTGACGGCACCAACGTATCCGATGCGGCGAAGCCCAGTACGAGCGTCGAGAACGATAAGGCGGAAACGGTGAGTGCGTCCAGGAACGCGTCCGCGTCCGACGACGCCGACATGTCCTCCATGTCCGATGTGGAGTCGCTGAACGCCGGTGTTCGCCAGATGTCGAACGTGCTGTATTGGCGGTTCTTCGTCAATCTCGTCCTCATGATTCTCGACGGCACCATGCTCGTCATCGCGAACCTGATCATGTTCAACATCGATCCGCTCGCCTATCTGCTGTACGGGGACAACTTCCACACGCAGCTGTTCGCCGGAATCCTGTTCGTCGTGTTCGGCGTCGTATACGTGGGCTGCCTGCACAGCTCCGGCATCTACCATCGTCACGTCATGGGCGACGGATTCCAGGTGAACTACAAGATCGTTCAGGGCGTGGTCAAACTGGTGATCATCCAGTGCGCCGTCAACTACATGTTCAAATACCCCCTTCCGCGGCATGTACTGTTCGAGGCCGCCGTACTCACCTTGGTATTCACCGTGATCGAACGCATCATCGCACGAGTGGTCATCACACGCCGACGCAAGACCGGCATGTATTCGTACGCCACCATCGTCGTCGGATCACCCGAGTGCATCGAACGCACGCTCCACCGACTGCACAAGCGCTCGCAGCTCAACTATCGTACCGTGGGCGTCTGCCCGATCGGCGTGGACCCCGAAACCAATAAGATCGTCTCCGTGCCGATTCCGGACACCGTGCACATCGACAAGAGCTTGACCGTGCTGCCGTACAGTACGTCGATCGGCGAAACCGCGGTGAAGTCGGGCATCCAGACCATTCTCATCTGCGACGTGATCCGCCGTGATTCCGTGGAGTTCAACGTGCTCTCCCTCGCCGTGGAATCGCTCGGCGTGGAGATCGCGCTCGCCGCCGGCGCCGCCGACATGGGCGCGCACCGCATGTACTTCCGCAACATTCAGGGCATGCCGGTGCTGACCATGCACCTGCCGCAGTATGGATACGCAACCCGACTGATCAAGCGCGTGTTCGACATCGTCTGCTCGCTGCTGCTCATCATCCTGTCGTCGCCGATCACCATCATCACGGCCATCGCGATCAAGCTCGACGACCATGGTCCGGTGTTCTACACGCAGAAGCGCATCGGTCTGCGTGGCAAGCCGTTCCGTATGATCAAATTCCGTTCCATGGTCACGAACGCCGACGAACTCAAGGCGAAGCTGGCCGCGGAAAGCGGACAGTCCGACCGGTTCATCTTCAAGATGAAGAAGGATCCGCGCATCACCAAGGTCGGTCATGTGATTCGCAAGTGGAGCATCGACGAATTGCCGCAGTTCTTCAACGTGCTCAAGGGCGACATGAGCCTGGTGGGACCGCGCCCGCCGCTGCCTGAAGAGTACGCGCGCTACAACCGTCTGTACGCCACGCGCATGTTCGTCAAGCCCGGCATCACCGGTCCGTGGCAGGTCTCCGGACGCAGTGATCTGACCGCCGAGGAGTCGGAGCAGCTGGACGTGTCGTACGTGCAGGACTGGTCGATCACTGGCGATATCACGATTCTGTTCAAGACCGTGCAGGTGGTGCTGACGCATAAGGGAGCGTACTGAGCGTAACGATCGCGGACAACGTGCCAGTGGCGATCGGATGGTCATACTGACGGCCATTACATACTTCGCCATTGGCGTCAGTATGCGCTGATGCGCTGAATCCGTGGAACCGTCCGACTGATCAACGATGATCTCCTAGCGAGAGGCAGTATAGATGAGTAGTAGTAGTGACAAGCGCCCTCTCAATGGCAACGACAACAGCGATAATGCCGGCTTTGACGGCGGCGCGATCGGGGATATCGACGTCACGCCCTCCCATATCGTGCAACCTGATCTATCGGATGTGACGGGTGCCCGTTCGGAAACGGGAAGGCATCGGAACGGGCATCATGACGACGCCGGCCAGCCGTCCCCGCATCGTCGTCGGCGACGTATGAGCCCCGAGCATATTCGTCGTATCAAGCGCAGACGCCGTAATCGCAGGATTCTCATTGCCGTGCTGAGCGTGGTGATGATGATCGTCGCATGGGTCGGCGCGCTCGCGTATTCGGCGTTCAGGGCCAAGTCGGAGATCGATCAGGCGGTATCCGCCGCCTCTACGGCACAGCACAGCCTATTGTCGGGCGACACCGCCGCGGTGAAACAGGGGCTTGCCGATTTCTCCGCGCATGTTGACGCCGCGTATCGGCATACTGCCAGTGCGGTATGGACGCCGGCGGAGTGGATCCCGTATTACGGATCCGATGTCAAGGCCGCACGTGACGCTGTGGCGATTATGGAGGACGTGTCGAACAACGCCGTGCCGAAGCTCGCCGATTCCGCGGACAGTCTGTCCCTGAATGCGATCAGCGTGCACGACAGCACGATTTCACTGGGCGATCTGGGTGCCGCCGCCGAGAATCTGACGGCGGCGGACAAGACGATCGGCGATGCCGCGATCAATCTCAACAACATTCCCGTCACGCATATCCCCCAGTTGACGGATGCGTTGGATTCGGCCCGGACGAAGGTGGTCACACTGGCGCAGACCGTGGACATGGCGCAGCGCATCGCCAATGCGGCGCCATCGATGCTGGGGCTTGGTTCCGCCGACGGATCGGACGAGGCCGGTGTGCGCACCTACATCGTGCTGGCGCAGAACAATGCGGAGCTGCGCGCCACGGGCGGCATCGCCGCGTCATGGGGTGTGATCACCGTGGATCATGGCAAGATCGCGTTGCAGAGTTTCGAGCCATATGGCGGTCTGTCGCAGTCTGCGCAGGATGCGATTCAGATGACGGATTCGGAGAAGTCGTTCTTCGGCAACGATTATCTGACGTATACGCAGAACGTGAGCGCCGATCCTGATTTCCCGCGTACCGGCGAGCTTGCCGCCACCATGTGGAAGCAGCAGAAAGGCCAGGATGTGGACGGCGTGATCAGCGTGGACCCGTATTTCCTGCAGGATCTGCTCAAAGTTGCGGGCGGATTCCACTCGGCCGCCGGCGTTGACGTGACCGGCGACAATGCCGCGGAGCTGCTGCTGCATCAGGTGTACATGGACCTACCGGATCAAAAGACGCAGGATGCGTTCTTCAGTGCGGTGGCCGGCGAGGCGTTCGACCATATCATCGGCTCGCTGAACGGCAAGGACGTGGCGTTGTTGACAACCGTGACCGAGTCCGTGAACAACGGTCATTTCATGGTGTGGTCCGCGCACGAGAACGACCAGAAGTACATTGACGGCACCGCGCTGGCCGGCGACTTGCAGGACAATCCGTCGAAGCCGCAGATCGGCCTGTATTTCAACGACGGCACGATGGGCAAGGCCGACTGGTATCTCAAGCGTGAGAGCTCAGTGAAGGAGTCCTCCGTGAATACGGACGGGTCCCGTACCTACACCGTGCATGTGAAGGTGACGAACACCATGACCGCCGAGGAGGCGGCCACACTGCCGGTGCTTGTCCGCGGCTACTCGGACCAGAAAACCGGCACCGAACGTCATGGCGAGATCGTGACGGTGATGTACCTGTTCGCGCCCGCCGACGGACGGCTTGTGGATTGGAAGTTCACGGGGGCATCGGCTGGGGATGGTGAATTCGACACCATCACGACGTATTCCGATCTTACTGCGGGGGTAAAGGGGTTTACGCTTCAGCCGGGCGAGAGCATCGAGCTCACCGCGCGTGTTCAAACGTCCGCGAAGGCCGGTGCGGCCGCTCCGACGTTGCGGCAGACCCCGCTCCTGAAAAGGACTGACTGGTAGCCATTCTCCGTACTGTCGGGCAGCAATGGCGCTGCGTTGCCAACGGCTGTATTGCACCGTGCGTGTGAGGGCGATGATGCCCTGAACTCAGGCTGGACATGTACGGGGGTGCCCTTGTGAAATAAAGGCTTTGGCACCCTTATGGCAGAGTCATACATGATTTTGGGGGTAAGGGGGTTTGCCCCTCGGATAAGCGGTTACAGTGGCTGTAGTCGGCATGGCCACACACCTTTGAGCGTTTGCGTTGATGAGTTCAAATTGTGAAACCCCCTTGTAAAGAGGGTAGACTGGTAGGCACCCCCGTATAGAGTTTAGGGGGTTGCATGAATGGCAGAACGGGTGCAAAGGGCGGATTGAGTTTAATCGACTTGTCCTTGTGCCAGAAACGTATTGCCGTTTTCGGCGAGACGAAGAACGAGGTCAGTGAAGGACGGAGCATCCGCGTGGAAAAGAACGACGGCGAAGAGAAAGATGTGATTTCGATTGACATCATTGGCGCGGTAAGGAAGCACCTTGCGGCGTTGATCGCTACGTTTGTGGTCGTCGTCGTGGCGGTTTGCGGCTATACATTTATGCAGACACCGCAGTATTCGGCGACAGCTGAGGTATTCGCCAGCTATAAGGGTACGGCGTCTGACGGCAGCCAGACATCCGATATGACTACTCGTTCCTATGCGACGTCGTACATTAATACCCAGTTGCAGTCGTATCCGCAGTTGGTGAAGACCGAAGCCATTCTGCAGCCGGTCATTGATGAGATGGGCTTGAACACCACTGTTGAGAGTCTGGCGGGGAAGATCACTGCTCAGCAGCCCACGGATACATTCCTTGTCGATATCACCGCAACTGATCCTGATCCGAAAGTGGCTGCCGAACTTGCGAACAATGTGGCAAAGAGTCTGAAGGATCAGGTTTCCAGTACGCTGTATAGTTCCGAAGCCACGGAAACCTCCCCTATTAATCTGTCAATCGTCCAGAGTGCTCAGGTCCCGGTAAAGCACAGCTCGCCCAATATCAAGATGAACATTGCGATCGGCATTGCCGGCGGTCTTGTCTTGGGCTTGCTGGTAGCTATTGCCTTGGATTTGCTGGATCATAAGATTCGTCAGGCTTCGGACCTGCAGGATATTCTCGATGTGCCAGTACTTGGCACGTTGAGCCGTAATGACGTATACGCCGGCAAGGCACCTGTGGTCATTTCTCGTCCTGCATCGCGCGAGGCGGAGGATATTCGCCGTCTGCGCATGAATCTGACCTATGTGATGCCGGACAAGGGCGATCGTTCCAATCTGATCGTCATCACGTCCGCCGGCGTATCGGAAGGCAAGACCACCACGTCGGTGAATCTCGCCGCTGCCTATGCCGAGGCCGGCAAGAAGGTGCTGCTCATCGACGCCGATCTTCGCAATCCATCGGTGGCCAAGGCACTGTCGATGAATGGTACCGTCGGTCTGAGTCAGCTGCTTACGTACCAGGTGAAGTCTACTGACGCCATTCAGCAGTATTGGAAGGAGAACTTCCACATCCTGCCGGCCGGCAAGCGTGCTCCGAATCCGGGCATCCTGTTCAATTCCAAGGCTATGAAGTCCCTGCTGGATCAGGTTTCCGATCTCTATGACTATGTGATCATCGACACCGCCCCGCTCAAGGTGGCCAATGATGCTGCCGTATTCGTGAAGGAAGGCGCGACCATGCTGTTCGTGTCTGGTCTGGGGCACGGCGAGAAGAACGATGTGCGTACAGCCGCAGAAGAACTGGAAACACTGAATGTGACCGTTGCCGGTGCCGTACTGAACTTCTCGGAAGAGGAGAAGTCGGATGACAACTATTACTACTACTACGGCGATGGCGAGGACGGCAAGTCCCGCCGTACCCGTCGCAACACCAAACAGTCTTCAAAGAAGACGAAGAAGAGCTAGTCTATGAAGATCGCATTCATTGGGCATAAGCGAATTCCCTCACGCGAAGGCGGTATCGAGATCGTTGTTGACGAGCTCGCCACTCGCATGGCTGCTCGAGGGAACAGCGTCGTGGCGTACAACCGTAAGGGCCATAACGTTGCCGGTGCCGAATTCGATAATGAATCGAACGACAATAAGCCCTACATGTATAAGGGCGTGCAGGTGATTCCTGTCCGTACGTTCAATATGAAAGGACTTGCCGCACTTACCTCGTCGTTCTTCGCCACACTGAAAGCCATTGCCGCCAGACCGGATGTGATTCATTACCATGCCGAAGGGCCCTGCGTAATGCTGCGTCTGCCGCATTGGCTTGGCGTCCGTACCGTTGCCACGATCCATGGTCTGGATTGGCAACGCGCCAAGTGGGGACGATTTGCGTCCGCATATCTGAAATTCGGCGAACGCACTGCGGCCAAATGCGCCGATGAAGTGATCGTACTCAGTCATAACGTGCAGCAGTATTTCAGGGATACGTATGGCCGCGAAACCCGGTTCATCCCCAATGGCATCGAGCGTGGGAATCGACTTTCTCCCCGAATCATCGCTGAAAAATATGGTTTGGAACAGAACGGATATGTGCTGTTTCTGGGTCGCATCGTGCCGGAAAAGGGACTGCACTATCTGATCGAGGCATTCAGGCGACTGGATACCGACAAGAAGCTGGTGATTGCCGGCGGCGCTTCGGATTCGAAAGAATACCATGCGGAGATCAAGTCGCTGGTCGCCGGCGATGATCGCATTATCATGACCGGTTTTACTGAGGGTGACGAGTTGGCGGAACTATTCTCCAACGCCTACGTCTATGTGCTGCCCAGTGATCTCGAGGGTATGCCGATGAGCCTCCTGGAAGCCATGAGCTTCGGATGCTGCTGCCTGACCTCTGACATTCCTGAGTGTACGGAAGTGATCGCTGATCATGGTGTGTCATTCCGCAAGAGTGATGTTCGTGATCTGACGGACAAGCTTGATGAACTTCTTAAGGATTCTGCCGAGGTTCAGCAGTTTCAGTCTCAGGCTGCTGACTACATCACCAGTAAATTCAGCTGGGAATCGGTGGTTGACCAGACGGTGGCGCTGTATTCCTCTTCTAAGGAGGCCTGCTGATGCGTATCCTCTTGGTTAATAAGTACTTTTACCGTAAAGGCGGCGCTGAAACATATTTCTTTGCACTCGCCGAGGGACTACGTGCGCTTGGACACGAGGTTGCTTTCTTTTCCATGAAGCATCCGAATAATGAGCCGAGTTACTGGAGTAAGTATTTCGTCTCCGAAAAGGATTATGTAGGTAAGATATCCACATTCCAGCAAGCAAAGGAAGCGGCCACACTGATCTATTCCTTTGAATCAAAGCGCAAGTTTGAGTCATTACTGCAGGAATTCAAACCTGATGTGATTCACATGAACAATGTGCATCGTCAGCTGACCTTATCGATTCTTGATGCGCCGTATCTCAAGATGCATCATGTGCCGGTGGTGTATACCGCGCATGACTATATTCTGCTGTGCCCGGCATATACCATGGTCGATGGTTCGGGCAAGGTATGTGATGACTGTCTTGATCGTCGTTTTTCTCACGCGGTGAAGAAGACGTGTGTAAAAGGGTCTAAGGCTAAGAGTGGTCTGGCGTTCCTTGAAGCTGAGTTTCTGAAGTTCCACCACAGCTACGATAAAATTGACAGGATTATTGCACCGAGCGAGTTCATGAAGAGCAAGCTCGATGAGGGCGGCTATGCGAATCGTACCGTAGCTTTGCAGAACTTTTTGACTGAGAGCCAAATGGCAATGGCTCGTAAGGTGACGAATTCAGGTAAGTTTAACTCGGCTGAGCCATATTTCCTGTTCTTTGGCCGTCTTTCCAAGGAAAAAGGCATTCTGACACTAGTCAATGCCTTTTTGTGGGCTGCTGGTCTTTTCAATCAGAAGTCAGCTTCTGAGATTGCTATGTTATCTAAGCAGCGGGTCGACGGGGAGTCTGAACCCGTTTCCTCGCTTCCTGCCGATTGGACGTTGCATATTGTTGGAGATGGACCTGAATATAAGACCATCGAGGAGTTGATCAGATCCGCCGGAATCGAGGCTGAGTCTCGCATTAAGCTGCTTGGGTACAAGAACGGTGAGGACCTGCAACGCGAGGTCGGGAATGCGCGTTTTTCCGTGCTGTGCTCTGAATGGCGTGAAAATATGCCGTACTCGGGTCTTGAATCATTGGCTGCACAGACTCCGGTCATTGGTGCGAACATTGGTGGTATTCCCGAGCTGGTAGTCGAGGGAGAAACCGGATTCCAGTTCAGATCGGGAGATGCCCTGAATCTCGGCACCGTGATGTTACATGCTTCGGCAGTTGACCACAAACAGTATCAACATATGCAGAATCTCTGTGACGCCTATATCAACAGTCGATGTATTTCAAGAGTGTATGTCAATAAGCTAGAACAAATATACCGTCAGATTCTTGATAATATCTGAAGAATATGTCTCTAGAATTTATAGTCTTATTTTAGGAAACGATAAGTAAAATATTGTTGGCAATATTTGGACGAAAGAGGATAGATGATGAAGGTCATAGCTTTTTATCTCCCGCAGTTTCATGAAATACCCGAGAATGATGAGTGGTGGGGTAAAGGTTTTACTGAGTGGGTTAATGTAAAGAAAGCAAAACCTCTGTTTGACGGGCATGAGCAACCGAAAGTTCCTCTTGACAAGAACTACTATAACTTGTTGGATCCAAAGGTGCAGGTTTGGCAAGCTAAGCTTGCAAAAGAGTATGGTGTGTATGGATTCTGCTATTACCATTACTGGTTTGGCGGAAAGATGCTACTGGAAAAGCCTATGGAGAATATGCTCAAGAATCCCGATGTGGATCTTCCGTTCTGCATCTGCTGGGCAAACGAGCCTTGGACTAGGGCCTGGGTCGGTGAGACGAAGGTTCTCATTCCTCAGTATTATGGAGAAAAGAAGGAATGGGAAGAGCATTTCAATTATTTGCTTCCGTTCTTTAAGGATTCTCGGTATATTACGGAAAACGGTAAGCCTTTGGTTGTGATCTATCGTCCCGAGGTCATTGAGTGTCTTAATGATATGCTCGATTGCTGGCAGCAGCTGGCCAAGGATAACGGACTTCCTGGTCTGATTTTTGCTTATCAGAATATTGATTTTGATTTGCAGCAGGATAAGGATGATTCTCGATTTGATTATGATATTGAATTTCAGCCGCTCTATGCCCAGCATGATATGACTAAGGATAAACATAAGTATCTTAAGGCAATCCGTCGTAAGGTGGCCGGTATTGTAGAGCGCAAGTTTGGTTTTGACCTCATGCGTTATGGTGCCGGTTTCTTTAACAAAGGCGTACAGACCGATTATGACGTCGTATGGAAGAAGGTCCTAGAACGAACTCCTGAGACGGAGAAAAACGTTCCGGCAGCATTCGTTACTTGGGACAATACACCGCGAAAAGGGGAAAAAGGACAGGCTTTCGTGGGAGATACTCCGCAAAAGTTTGAAAAGTATCTGTCGCAACAGATCAAACGTGCAAGGGACGTCTATCACAAGGATTTGTTGTTCATGTACGCGTGGAATGAATGGGCAGAGGGTGGTTATCTAGAACCGGACGAGCGTTTCGGTTACGGCAATCTGAAAGCAATTCGTCAGGCCTTGATCGAGAATGACGAGTTTCCCGTATACCCAGAGGTAAAAGGGAAGTAAGGAGCAAAAGAGATGTTACGCGAACAGCCATTGGTCTCCATCGTTGTACCCGTTTACAATCAGGAAGCATATCTTGATTCTTCTGTCAAAGCGATTCTTCATCAGACGTACCGGAATATAGAAGTCATTCTGGTCAATGATGGTTCGACTGATGGCTCTTCAGCGAAATTACAGTATTTTGATGAAAAAGATGACCGAGTAGTGGTCATCGACAAGAGTAATGGCGGTCTGATTGACGCAACCATTACCGGTATTCGACATGCTTCGGGGGAGTATATTGCATTCGTAGACCCTGATGATTACGTAGGTACCGATTATATTGCTAACTTTGTGCAAGCTCTCGATCCGAACACGGACGTCGTCGCTGCTGGTTTCTATCATGACGATAGACATATGCTCAAGGCTTTTCCTCTGAAGGAGGATAAGGTCTATAAGGGAGCGGATATCTCCGTCCTTCGAGAGCATCTTCTTAATCCGGATAAAGGACCGAACATTTCTTCCTATTTGTCAGTATCTCGATGGAATAAGATGTATCGAACATCTTGCGTCAAGAATATCGCAAATAAGTTCGAGCAGTATAAGGGTATAACTCTTGGTGAAGATACGATATTCACGTATCTTATTCTATTGGAATGCAACTGTGTGAGAACCCTTAGACTGGTTAATTCTTATTATTATAACGTAGCCAGTTCTGGGTCGATGATGAAGAATTCCGCATCTGCAAAGCATCAGATGAACGCAGCAAAGGCTCAAAAAGCCTTTGCTCGCTTACTGGTAGACTCCGGGTTGGATACGTTGCAGGCCGATATTTTGTACTATTTTCTGATTGAGTCCCTGTTGACACGCCTGCTGGCCAGTCGAGATCGTAGGCAATTTATTAGTGTTTATGGGAAGTTGCGCAAGGAGCAGTCCTATATGCGCGCGGTGAAGTCTTTGTTGAGGAAGGGGTGTTCTCGGCGTGAGCTCGTTGTTATGAATGCTCGAGTATTACTCTCTCCGGGACTGTATTATTGGTTAATGGTTTCGGGGAAGTCCGGCGCGAAGAAGGTGCGCGATTCCCTTGGTTTCGTAAAATCTGATATCGGTAGTTTGCGTTCTTACGGAATTCATTACACAAGAAGAATGATTTCGTATAGGAAAAAACGGAATAATGCCTTCGATGATATTGAGAATTGGCTCCCTGAAATAGAAAAGCGTGTCATGCCTATGCTTTCTCCCTTTATTGGGAAGGTTACTGATTTGGAAGCATGTCCAGTCGAAAACAATGTATTTGTTTTTTGGTGGGATGGTTTTGACTCTGCGCCTGCGATTGTTCGTGAATGCCTTGATTCCGTGAAGCGGACTCATCCGGATGTCAGCATCATTGAGTTAAGTAAAAACAACTATGAGCAATTCACGGATATAGACGTTCGTATCCGCCAAGGGTTTGCCGATGGAGATATTTCCGTTCAAACCTTTTCGGATATTTTACGCTTTAATGTGCTGAAAAATAATGGCGGAACCTGGGTTGACGCTACATTGTATTTTGCGGGCCCTTATGATCTGACAGCAGGATTGATTGATAAATCCTTCGAATCTTTGAATTGTAATACGACTCCGGACTTTTTGAAGTATGATGGCTATTCATCTACGTGGACCGGTTTCTTTATTGCTGCTAGAAAACATTCTCTTTTTGTAACCGCAATGGATGCTGTATTTAAGGAGTACTTCCTGAAGTACGGTGAATATCCGATTTATCTATTCATTGATGCCGTTTTCATGATCTGTTTGAAGCATGGTCTGGACGGCGATGTTCTCAATCGAATACATAAGAGCAGCGGATATTTATTTGAGATGATTGCCTTGATGAGGCAGCCATACCATCGTACTTATTTATCAAGATTGTCTACAAATCCACAAAAACTGAGTTGGTTTTTTAACGAGTCTGAAGTCCCCTCAGACTCCGTTTATAAGCACCTTTTCTCGAATCGTGTTTGATGGAGTCCTCATGATTATGGATTTATTGTGTAAACTTACTGCTGGGCCTAATAGGCTTAAGTGGCTTTTGTTGTCTCGTACTTTACGAAGCATCGCTAAAGGCAGCCATGTTCGGTCTGGGTTTGAGATTAAAGGTGCGAGATATATATCCATTGGAGAGTGTTTTTCCGCTGGTCGATTTGTTTCATTGCAGGTATGGAAAGGGTCCACTGTATCTGATCCAGAGCTTGTTATCGGAGACCGTGTGGTGATTGCTGATTTCGGCTTTGTTTCGTGCGCTTCAAGAGTTTCCATTGGCGATGGAACGCTAATGGGCGTGAATGCCTTTATTACTGACAACTCACACGGTGGTATGTCATCTGCTGAACTCCACATTCCTCCGAATGAACGTGATATCCAGAGTAAAGGACCTGTCGTTATCGGTAAGAATGTCTGGATCGGTCGTAATGTTTGTATTTTACCGGGAGTCACCATTGGTGATGGCGCGGTTATTGGAGCCAATGCAGTCGTCACTCACGATGTTCCGGCATATGCGGTAGCAGCTGGAGTGCCTGCGCAGATCGTCAAGAGATTCGACATTGCATGACAGGAGCTTCTTACCAGTGACATTGCATCTTTCAAAGAGAAGCATTATCTTGTTTCTCTTATTGATTCCTGTTTTCCTCCCTATCTCCGTTGACTACTTTACGACGTCATTCCATTTCTATCGACTTGCAACGTATGTATCTATCGTGGTTGTTGCAGTTCGTTTTGTGCTTAATAAGCAGGCCCCATCACTTCTTACCCTTATTGCGATTAGCATGCAGGCTTGGATCTTTCTTGCAACGGCAAGAGGTGGAGGAGACACCAGCACCGCATTGATGTCTCTATTACGATTGAGCATTGTGTGTCTGGTGTTCGATGTGTATCGTGATAGCCTAACAACTTTAATACGCGTATTGATGCTGCATTGTGAGATATGCGTGTATGGTAACTTTCTAACGCTGCTGATAGCTCCTGAAGGATTATATAGTAGATCTGTTTCCGCCTATGGCGTGTCTCAGGAATGGTTTCTTGGTGTTGATAATTATTTTGTACAGTGGCTTTTTCCTGCTCTAGTGATTGCATGGGTCTATAATACGTATTTTACAAAAGAATCAAGAGGTATGGTGTTGTCTATTGTTACTCTGTTGACTGAATTCATGCATGGTTCGGCAACCGGTATAGTCGGTGTAACATTATTTTTGATTTTAATGGTTGTTCCTAAAGCCGGGTACTTCTTTACTCCAATTCGCAGTATTGTTATAGCTTCGTCTGTTTGGCTTTTAATCGTAATATTTCGAATTGTAAATATTTTTGCTCCAATCGTTTTAAAACTTGGGAAGAACCTAACATTTTCTGGACGGCTGGCAATTTGGGATAATGCAATTATCGCTATAAGTCATAATCCAGTATTTGGGTATGGTGTACTTACAAATGACGAAATGGTCCAATACTTAGGTCTTTCATCGAATGGCCTTTGGACTGGTGCAACGCATTGTCATAACCAGATATTGCAAATCGCATTTCAGGGAGGTCTGATTGCTCTTTTACTTTTTTTGACGGTAATAGTACTCATCTTGAAGAAGTCGATAAACAATTGGCCTAGTAAACAATCTCAGATTGCTTCTTATGCTATATCGGCTTATATAATTATGTGTACAACTGAGATTTTTATATTTCCAGTGATGTTCGTTATTTTCCCATTGATGTATCTAGTATTGAGTAGAGAAGAAAAAGGAGTGGAATAATGTCTGCATATGATATGGGTATCCTGACCTTTTGGGATGTTCCTAATTATGGAACTTTTGCCCAAGCCTATGCCTTACAGTGTGCTTTGGCCCAGCATTGCAAAGAACGCGATGTGAGACAGATTGCGTATCTGGATCAGAAGCATTACGATGCTTACTATGCGAAAAAAACGGGCAAGAATTTTCTTCGTTCTAACTTCTATAAAAATATGTGGGATATTGTCAATCCTAAATCGAACTACAATCAGAGGAAAGCGACTTTCCCGAAGTACTATCTTTCAATTCCTCATACTGAGCGGCTTACAGCGTCGGAATTGGATCGCACGAAGTTCGATACGCTGATTCTCGGTAGCGATATCATATGGGACTACTCCTTTGAGATCTTTGATAATGATCCTCGTTTGTTTGGCGTAGGTATTCATGCCAATAAGAAGATTTCTTATGCTGCAAGTTTCGGCACCATCAAACCTGGGGATGATTACCCTCAGTATGTGATTGATGGCGTCAAGGATCTCGATTTCATTACCGTGCGTGATGAGAATTCCGCGGATATTGTCAAGGAAATTACGGGAGAGCGTCCATCTGTAGTTCTGGATCCGACTTGGCTCTGGGATTTCAACATGGATACCAATGTTGTTGTGCC
This sequence comes from Bifidobacterium tissieri, assembly GCF_002259645.1. Lineage (GTDB taxonomy): Bacteria > Actinomycetota > Actinomycetes > Actinomycetales > Bifidobacteriaceae > Galliscardovia > Galliscardovia tissieri. The sequence continues at coordinate 152,945 of NZ_MWWV01000001.1, read as the reverse complement.
TGACTATGAGGATTATGTCATTGTTTATGGTCAGGATTTCTCTAATGAGTTTATTGATCAACTGTGCTCGTATGCGAAGGACCATCATCTTCAGCTGATCTGCCTCGATTGCAATAATGATCAGTATGAGTGGTGCGACGTTCTCATTCACCAGTCTGATCTGACTCCTTTCGAGTGGATCGGTCTCTTCCGCCACTCTTCTGCGATTGCAACAAGTACTTTCCATGGCTTGACCTTCTCTCTTATCTTCAACAAGAAGCTCGCTTTTTGTGCTTCGGACTTCATTTTGGCCAAAGCAGATAATTTCCTGAAGAAACTTGGTCTTTATGATCTGTTGTCCGTAAAGGGGCGCGACGCTCGAGAGATGCTCGATTACGATTGGGATTACTCGAGCATCAATGCATTCATTTCTACTGAACGTGAGAAGTCGTTGAAGCTCATTACAAGTACTTTGTAGTGATTGTTATTTAGATAATTAAAAGATCTTTTCCCATATTCAAGGCAGTCATTGGTGGCAACTATTTCAATTAAGACCGGTGATTGCCTTGATGCATGTCTAGAATATTGAGATATCATAATGAATGATTCAAAAAAACAGATGAAACTTTCTGTTATTAGTGGTTTATTTTGGAAATTTGCTGAAAGAATGAGTTCTCAGCTTGTTTCCGTCGTCGTTACCATCATACTTGCGCGGTTGTTGTTGCCATCTGATTATGGTACTGTTACTTTGGTTACGATTTTTATTACTATTGCGAACGTTTTTGTTAATGATGGCTTCGGTGTTGCTTTGATTCAGAAGAAAGATGCAGATGATTTAGACTTTTCTTCTGTTTTTTATTTCGGTATTTGCTTTTCTGTCTTCCTTTACCTTGTCATATTTTTTGGCATAGCGCCTGTTATTGCTGTTTTTTACAACATGCCTATACTAGTTCCTGTTCTTCGTGTTTTGGCTTTACAGTTGCCGATCGCGTCGATCAACTCTGTACAGCAGGCATATGTGTCTCGTAAAATGATTTTCAAGAAGTTCTTCTACGCCACGATTAGTGGAACTTTGATTTCAGCGGTCATTGGTATTAGTATGGCTTACTTTGGTATGGGTGTCTGGGCGCTTGTTGCTCAATATCTTACTAATACTATTATCAATACTTTCACCCTTCGTACGATTATCCAATGGCGACCTTCCTTGAGCTTTTCTTTCACTCGTTTGAAGGAGCTATTTCAGTATGGGTGGAAGTTGCTGCTGCAAAGCCTTATGGTGACGATTTATGGCAATCTTCGCAGTCTTGTCATTGGTAAGGTGTACTCAGCGAATGATCTTGCCTATTATGATCGTGGAAGTTATTATCCAAATCTGATTGTTGTTAATGTCGATGCTGCCATGAGTAGTGCGCTCTTTCCGGCCATGTCCCACGAGCAGGCCAGCATTGAGCGTGTCCGTGCCATTACGCGACGTGCAATCAAGATGTCTTCATATATCATGAGCCCGTTGCTGGTGGGCTTTGCTGCTTGTGGAACCACTTTTGTTTCTGTACTTCTTACCGATAAGTGGCTTCCGATTGTGCCTTTTCTGCAGATCATCTGTGTAAACCTGCTGTTTCGTCCCGCTCAAACTGCCTCGTTGCAGGCGATTAAGGCTATAGGCAGGAGTGATCTTGTTCTTAAGATGGATATTCCGATTCGAGTCTTTGGGCTTACAGCTTTGGTCATCAGTGTTCAATTTGGTACCATTTATATTGCCCTTTCTGAAGTTCTTGTTGGTATTCTTGGTGTAATTTTGTATAGCTTGGGATGTCGGAAAACTATCGGATACAAGTTAAAGAATCTCTACTGGGATTTTGTTTCCAATGTTCTTCAAGCGTTGATCATGGGTTTGATCGTTTTTTCTATCGGATATTTCGTTCATATTAACCATATTCTGCTATTACTGTTGCAGATAAGTGTTGGTGCTGTCTCTTATATTGTTATTTCCATTATATGTAAAAATAGCAATTTTTATTATTTGCTGAATACTGGAAAAGAGTTCTTACATCGTAAATGAAAGTCCGGATGTCATGTGCTGATCGCTAACGTACGTTAACGATACGCTGCTCATGCTGTCGCCTGCGGAAGCGATTGGCTCACGTCGTTTGTAGCGAATCCGCTCATCGAAATCCCCTTATTACAATGATTGTGTTAGTCTCGATTGCTCTTTTACAAGAAGAAGTAAAACTCGTGCAATCAATTTTCTGGTGAGGGGTTAGGTAGGTACTCCTCAGGCGCATAAAGAGAAATAGCTAAACGACAAGTGGGCTGGTTGTGCGTATGCAGGCTGAAACCTGTAATATCGCCATAGGTTTTATCATTTCATTTTTCTGGGCGGGGTCTGAGATTCTTCTTTACGGTCTTAACGGCGAGAAGGCGGAATATCTCGTTGCATACTACGCCGAGTTGACACCGAGAAAGGACAGTTTCTTTTTTTTCAATGCTTGTACTTGGTATCATATTTAGTATTAAAATGCGATACCAGAACCTTATTCGTGGCGTTGATCGCCGCCATTGAATGCTTATCGATGATAGTTTTACTCCAATTGAGTCAGTCTTCATGCCAAGTGCATTGATCGTTGCGGCCATCGCTAAAATCATCCACCTGTTGTAATGTATCCTCAACTAGCTCAAAGCGTTTTTTCTGCTTAACATCGGGATACTTTTCATGGTCTACATCGCTCGTGAACATGGATAATGGCCTTGCGTATGTCTTATGATCACCGTATAGAGCCTCATATATTACGAACATTTCGTGTGTTTCCGTATGCTCGGCAAGAGTGATTACTCGATAAAGGCGTCCTTTGAAGTGCTTGTATGTAGCGCCGCTTACGACTGTTTGAGAGCTCATTGTGATTTCAGTCTTTCTTGCTGATAAAGATTTCATACACTTTAATAATTTGAGAGACAAACATCCAGACGCATACGATTATACAAATGATCAAAGTGATTACGAGTCCAAAGCCGAATCTGGTGATATCAACGTCCGGAGTTGTGTCATAAAGCCAATACTTCATAAGGTCGTACAGGTGGCTTCCGAGTAGACCAATCAACAATGCGAGGAATATGCACTGTATATATACAGCTTTTAGTTCTCTGAATTGTGCCTTTACCTGTTCTTGCTGTTCTATTTGGTTGGCGCGTGCTGCGATTTCCTGACTTTTCTCTTCACAGATCTCTTCAATGATGTCTTCCTCAAGCTTTTTCTGAGCAGCATAAACATTTTCTTTTAATCCTTTATCCGCAAAATGAGCTCTAGCGAAATCGTCGATTAGTCTGTCAAGTTTTACGCTCATATATTAGTTCTCTCCTGAGAGTTTGCGCAACATGGCTTCGTATACCTGATTGGCTTCATCGGAGAGCTCATTTCCAAACTTGGCTCCTACGAACTCTATCTCATCCTGATAGAACGAGCCAGGCTGATTACGATACAGTTTGTTTTCACTTGGCTGATGTTCTAGCCGTTCAAAAATAAGTTGCCCGATGGAAAGGCCTGGAACCAGCATTACGTTATTGGGAGATGCATTTCTTAGACCCAAGCTTAGTGTCCCGGAATAGCTGGGATTGCAGTATTGCGGAGCAAGTAGCAATCCCATTCGGGTGTATCTGGTACGAGGCATGACCCGTGCGATTACGTTATCTGGAAGCGATATTTGTTCTGCAAGCGGACATAGTACGTACTGTCCTGGCTTTAATATGAGTCCTTCGGAAAGGTCCACTTTGGTATATCCATTATCAATGGATGGTTGATCATTCAATGTGACGACATTTGCAGTAACCGCGATTTCGTAAACTACAGAACCAATGGAAACATCATACGATGCTGCACTGAGCTTATGCTCGTTAAACGGAGAAATAAAGTTCTTGTTCTCCTTCAAGAGTTGACGAATATCCACATCGGTAAGCACCATATTGCCCTCGCAGTCGTTGCTGTTGCTATAACAGCTCATAATAGTCAACTTTCCTGAGCCTTGAGTACTTTACAACGATATGGGAGATCGACCGTTAGAGAGAGGGGTTCCTCTAACAGTCGATCTCTGTACTCTACCCTTCGCTGTCGTAGCGTTTGAGGGCGATGCGACCTTCGGCCACATCCTTGAGATGCTGGCCATAGGGGCTCTTGCCATATTTTTCAGCGGAGTCCATCAACGTTTCCGCATCGATCCAACCGTTCTGGAAGGCGATCTCCTCCACCACGGCGATCGGCAGGGTCTGCGCGCGCTGTACCGTGCGCACAAATTCACCAGCCTCGTACAGCGAATCCATGGTTCCAGTGTCCAGCCAGGCATAGCCGCGGCCGAGCGTACGTACACGCAACGTGCCGTCTTCGAGATACATCTTGTTCAGGTCCGTGATCTCCAGTTCGCCGCGCGCTGACGGTTTCACCTGCTTGGCGAATTCAGTCACACGATTGTCGTAGAAATACAGGCCGGTCACTGCATAGTTGCTCGCCGGATGCTCTGGCTTCTCCTCGATCGACACGGCCTTGCGGTTTTCGTCGAACTCGACCACGCCATACCGTTCGGGATCGTCCACATAGTAGCCGAACACCGTAGAGCCCTTGCCTGATTCGGCGTCGCGCACTGCGGCACGCAGTGTGCGGCCCAAACCGTTGCCGTAGAAGATGTTGTCGCCCAGCACCAGTGCGCACGGCTCGCCGTCGATGAACTCCTCGCCGAGGATGAACGCCTGTGCTAGGCCATCCGGCGACGGCTGCACCTTATAGGAAAGATGTACGCCATATCGCGAACCATCACCCAGCAGACGCTCGAAATTCGGCAGATCGTGCGGCGTGGAAATCACTAGAATGTCACGGATGCCCGCCATCATCAGCACGCTCAGCGGATAATAGATCATCGGCTTGTCGTACACCGGCAGCAGCTGCTTCGACGTCACCGTCGTCAACGGGTACAGACGCGTACCCGAGCCTCCGGCAAGGATAATACCCCTCATGGTTCTTCCTTTTCTTTCGTTTCTAGTCATGTCTCGTACGGATTCGAGTTACTTGGTGGCTCTCGAGTCGAGTTCTTTGACCACATATGCCTTGAGTGTCTGCTCCCAGTCTGCGGGCGTGAAGCTGGAGGCGCTGATCTTGCTGAGATCAAGGGCACTGTGCGTAGGACGAGGACTAACCGGGGCCTTCGCGTTTGCGAAGTACTCATCGGTGCTGATAGGACTGACCTTGTCGCCGTTGCCATTGGTCTGCTCGAACACGGTTGTGGCGATCTCTGCCCAGGATTTGACATTGCCGGAACCGGTGAGGTTGTACGTACCATACGGGGCACGTGTATCGAGCAGATGGAAGATCGCCTCGGCCATATCCGTGGTAAACGTAAGACGCCCATACTGGTCGTTGACCACGGTCACTTGCTTAAGTTTGTCATCAGGATCGGCAACGCGGTTGGACAGCATCATCATGGTCTTGACGAAGTTATGACCTGCCCCGATCACCCAGCTTGAACGCAGGATGTAATGCTTGGGGGTGTTCGCCACGGCGATGTCTCCCGCAGCCTTGGTCTGTCCGTACACTCCCAGCGGAGCAAACGGTTCAGATTCGGTGTGCTCCTCAACCGTGCCGTCGAACACATAATCCGAACTGATATGCACCAGCGTGAGACGATGTTCGGTGGCGATCTTGGCCAGCAAGGCGGGGCCCTGAGCGTTCGCCTTCCACGCGGCTACACGGCCTTCCGGAGTCTCCGCCTTATCCACGGCCGTATACGCGCCCGCGTTGATGATCGTGCCGTACAGGCTCCAGTCATAGCGCTCGTAGGCGGCAGGATCGGAGAAATCAAACTCATCGATGTCCGTGAACTCGAAGCCCTGCAGATCATGCTCGTCAACGTACGCGCGAATCGCACAACCCAGCTGTCCGTTCGCGCCGGTCACCAGCGTGCGACGGGGAGCCATCGGCTTGGCGTCCTTGAGCATCGGATGATGCAGATCGGCCTCGGAACGCTCCGACTCCTCCAACGGGATCGGCCACTGAATACCCAGCTCGGGATCTGCGAGATTCACGAACGTGTACGTCTTCTTCTGCTCAAGACTCCAATACGCATTGACCAGATACGTGTACACCGTGCCGTCCTCGAGCGCCTGGAAGCTGTTGCCCACGCCGCGCGGCACATAGATCGCACGACTCGGATCCAGACGGGTTGTGAACACCTGTCCGAAGCTCTCGCCCGGACGTAGATCCACCCATGCGCCAAAGATCTCGCCCGACGCGATCGAAATGTACTTGTCCCACGGCTCCGCATGGATGCCTCGAGTCACGCCCTTCGTCGCATTGAAACTGATGTTGTTCTGCACCGGACCGAAATCCGGCAGACCCAGCGCGGTCATCTTCGCACGCTGCCAGTTCTCCTTGAACCAACCGCGCGAATCGCCGTGTACCGGCAGATCGAACACCAGCAGTCCCGGAATATTCGTTTCCGTGACCTTCAATTCCTTTTCAAACGCAAAACCCATGATCGATCTCACTGCCCCTGCTGCTTGTACTTCGCCTCGGTTGCCGCCTTGACCGGCTCCCACCAATCACGGTTGTCCGTGTACCAGGCGATCGTCTTCTCCAGACCCTTCTGGAAATCTGTGTGTGTGGGCATCCAACCCAGCTCGGTACGCAGCTTGGTCGAGTCGATCGCATACCGGCGGTCATGGCCCGGGCGGTCACGCACCCAATCGAAATCGTCGGACGGCTTGCCCATCACCTCGAGGATGTCGCGCAGCACGGTGATGTTGTTGCGCTCGCCATCCGCGCCGATCAGATACGTTTCGCCCAGACGGCCCTTCGTCAGGATCGTCCACACGGCGGAGGAATGATCCTCGGTGTGGATCCAGTCGCGCACGTTCAGGCCGTCGCCATACAGCTTCGGACGGATGCCTTCGAGGATGTTCGTGATCTGACGGGGGATGAACTTCTCCACATGCTGGTACGGGCCGTAGTTGTTCGAGCAGTTCGAGATCGTCATCCGCACACCGAACGTGCGATGCCATGCGCGCACCAGCAGATCCGAGCTTGCCTTCGTGGAGCTGTACGGGGAGGACGGGTGATAGGGGGTCTCTTCGGTGAATCGGGCAGGATCGTCCAGCGCCAGATCGCCATACACCTCATCCGTGCTCACATGGTGATAGCGCACATCGTACTTTCGTGCCGCCTCCAGCAGACGGAACGTGCCCTCGACATTCGTTTTGAGGAACGGTTCCGGGTTCGCGATGCTATTGTCGTTGTGCGATTCCGCGGCGTAATGCACGATCGCATCATGACCCGGCACCAGCCGGTCCAGCAGCTCCGCATCACAGATGTTGCCATGCACGAACTCCACGCGATCTCCCAGAATCGTGCGGATGTTCTCCAGATTGCCGGCGTATGTCAGTGCGTCCAGTACGGTGATATGCACGTCGGGATGGTTGTTGTATACGTAATGCACAAAATTTGAGCCAATGAAACCGCAGCCGCCGGTCACGATAATGTTTTTCGGGATAAAACGCTCTTCAGCCATGCCCCCTATCGTATCGAAGGGTGCCCCCATATGAAATCATTCATTCCGTATGACGGGGGTTTGTGTAATCTGCTGTTTGTTGCCTTGATTTTCTGATTATTGTCAGTTTGAAGTGGGTAGAGGGAAAACTTCCTTAAAGTGAGAGGGGGTTAAATGGAATACACCCGTTCTTCCATGGGTGAACAGGGGGTATTGTTCGGTTTATGCATCATTCAGTAGGCCCGAGCAGAATACGCTCTCTGGGTTCCGGATCGATTGTCCGTGGTTTTGTATAGCACCATGCTTGATGGTGAGAATGATGTATCGCTGTATTGTGCAGAACTTAGCGAGATTTGTGCCGTGTGGAGCGATACATACGGTTCTGCCGCATGATGGCTAATCGAGACGCGGTTGTTTGCCGCATCCACACAGGAGCAGTGGGATGACGTAGAAGGCATATCCCTCGAACTGGACGTAGAGGCAGGCGCTCATGGAATGACCGCTGTCGGTAGGAGATCTAAGCGGAGACTTACCACTGTTCGTTCAGTGCGGCTAAAGCAGGGTAGAGGATTCGGGAGAAGTACGGTAGGCCGGACTGTTGTAGCATAAATACATAATCTTCCGGGGTCTGAGGATATTCCTTGTAGCTCAGAAGAGCGGCATGGCAAATCCCTGCAACGCGACCTGGGGCGAGATCGAACACATCGAGTAGGAAATCATCTGGATGCTTGGTCTCGATGTCGAGCGGTTCGGTGGATGATTTCGGGAAATCTTTAAGATTGAACGTCACCAAAGTCTGTGCGGGGGAGTGATCGGCTGCGGCGAGGACGTGCCGATCTTTTTCGTCGCAGGTCATTTTCTGTATAAGATTTTCGTAGCCGGTTATAGTAGCATCGGGGAAAGCAGCAGTCATGGCATAAATACGTCTATCGGCTCGTCTCTTTCCGACTCGCGGCACCAAGTTCTTGTGTAACTCGGAAAGTACTCCTTCCGACCAGTACGGAGTAAAGAATCGTTCTTCCGCAAGGCGGAGGATGAGATCGTTGACGATTTCGCCGTAGATAGTGCATGTATCGAAAAATACGGGAAAGCTCATGACTGCTGCTTCCTTAATGTCGATAGGCGAACCGTTACGATGCTAGAGGATTATCGAGTGTAGCTTGCGGATTTTCGTCCGCAGCGAGGTCGTCGAACGTGTTCACGTTTTCGCGGTGTCGTGCCTCTGCGTACTGCTGCAGATCGGCGAGTGTGACACGACGATGGCGCCCCACCTTCTCGAATGGAATCTCTCCCCGTTCCAGCAGTTTTACCAAAGTAGGGCGTGACACCCCTAGAAAATCCGCCGCATCCTGCGTGGTGAGACTGGTGTCATATGGGGCGACAAAAACGGCTCTGCCGCGTGACAGCTGGTCGGCGACTTTCATCAGAATGTCTGCGAGCTCCGGGGTGAGCGGGCGATCCGGCTCTCCGGGCACCTTGAGCGAGGCCACGGGAAAGTCCTTCTGTGAAGCCATCTCATCAAACTTGTGGTCGATGGTTCCCTGTGAGTCCTCCGTCAAGCTGGACAGTGCTTCTTTGATGTCGATGAGTTGTCTGCGGTCTTCCGTGTTGGGCAAGTATGTCGTGGAATCCTTGGAAATGCTACGTGTCCCCATACCGCCCTTCTTTCGTCTTGAATATTCCGCAGTGGATGAATAGATATGCCCAGTATGGCACATAAACGAAATATTCGCAATTTTTTGCGGAGCTGGAATACCGTGTGAAGCTCCTAATCGAGATGCGGTTGTTTGCCGCATCCCCACAGAAGCAGTGGGAGGGCGTAGAAGGCATATCCCTCGAACTGGACGTAGAGGTAGGCGACGAGCAGCAGCCAGCAGACGGTGGTCTTGTTCCAGGCGTGGGCGTGGGTTATGCGTTCGATGATCAGCGCCACCAGAGCGGCAAAACCGATGACGCCGAACTCGCCGAGGAAACTCGTGTAGGCGCTCATGGTGAACATGGAATCGGGATTGATGCCGGCGTACCATTGATCGGCTTTCGTGGGGTCAAACTCCCAGGATCGCAATGCGTGAACGGCGGTCTCGGCACCGAGGTGCGTGGCGTCGGACAGGTTGCCGGCGCCGAAACCGAACAGCAGGTTCGCCGGATGCTGTGCCATGCTGCACAGCACGCCAAGAGACTGCCAGATGCGAGCGAAGAACGACCCATCACCGGCCGCCCCGTTCGAGGCGATCGACGACAGACGACTGTTCAGCGCCACGGCTAGGATCCCCAGCGCGACCGTGCCGAAAAGTCGCAGGAGGCCACGTTTCATCGCATCTCGTTGCCTCCAGGCAGTCGACATCACAATCACCAACATCAGTGCGACCAGGGAATCCAGCACAATGCGTGTTCCCGCTCCCATGACCACCGCGCCCACCGCAAACGTGATGATCAGCGCCGCAAGGTTGTAGGCCAGATCCGGTGCCCGCCGACGCAGCAGCCAATACAACGGCAACAGCACACCGAACAGATGCATGCCGATATAACTCGGCTCGGCGAACAGGAACTGCGGACGATTCCCACCCCACTTGGAATCGGCGGTGATGTATTCACGGCTCATGAGATGGCTGAAATAATCGCGGATCACGGTGATATCCAAGGACACGGCCACGCGCTGTATCACGCCAACCGCGAATGCGAGCCAATACACGGCCAGAAGAATATTGATCATGGGCCGCCAGGGGAGACGCTTTCGCTGAATCGCGATCCGCAAGGACAGCGCACACGATACCGCCGCGGCGATCGCAAGCAGCGAGTTCAGGGCCTGTGTGGGGTGGATCCCCGTGGTGATCCAGCCCACGCAGGAGCACCCAATGATGATGATCGCCGCTGCGGTGGGAGACGGGTTGCGTTCGACCATCATCCGCAGTCGGGACCATGCGTTGAGGATCATATCGGGGATGGCGTTCGCACCGGTATCCTTGATGGATTCTGCCGTATCAGAGTCATCACCGGACGAGTCGATCATCAACGAATCGGGCAGCACGCTCCGCCAATTCACCGCTGCATACAGCAGGAACAGCCACGGGCTGATCGGGGTCCAGAACGGCATGTACACGCCGATCACCGTGCCATCCACCGGAAGCATCGCCAGCGCGAGGTAAAACAGATAGTCGGATCTGTCCCGGATGATGATGGAAAACGGCATGGGAGGAGCCCCTGTAATTCGTGACGTGATATTGCGATACCCACCTGATCCCGGCGGACGCCTTGCTACGTGCGAGTATAGCAACGCACGTATAACACCACGAAAGCGGTTTTTTTGGGGGGGCGAACCCTAATCCGTGATGCCACCGGCCATGCGAATATACGCGGCGTGCTCCCGCAAATACTCTCGAAGATACGGTATGGCAAAATCAACTTTTCCGTATCCGCGTTCTTCGATCACCTGTGCTTCGATAAGTCGCATTCGATACATGTTGGCGTATTGCGCGTCTTTTCCCATACGATTGGCGATCGCTGCAGTCGAGGACGGTCCGTCGTCCTGGGCCATTGCCAGCAGGTATGTTTTGTCAATGGGAGAGAGCCCATCCAACTCCGGACCATGCACGGTATCGCCTAACCTGCTGAGAGCGTCTCGGACTCCGGTCTCGGCATCCTCGATTGTTACCGTGATGGAATCCTCCTGTTGATGACGGCGTTTGGCAACTCGCCAAATGTGGTATCCCACCAATTGGATCATGAACGGATATCCAGCGGTCGCATGCGTGGCGTGGCTCAGAGCTTCGCCTTCGAGAAGCATTCCAGTGCTGGTGAAGGTATCGGTGAAGGCTTGGGAAACATCCGTCAGCGGGACATCTCCCAGCCGTTCCGGTTGCGCCCGACGCAGGAATGTCATGACATCGTCGTTCAACCATTTTGAAGCCATCGAAGGAAGACCGGCGAACACAAAAGCGATATTGCGGTCTTCACTGGTCAAATGCTGTACGGTCGTGGCGATGGCGACCATGTCATCCCGGTCCGCCGCCTGGGCTTCATCGATGGTCACCAAGAGTCCGTTGCCACGTTTCTCCAATACATCCAGACGCTCGCTCATGGCTTCTCGCAGCGTTAACGGCATACGGGATTGCTCGTAATGAACACCGCCCAAACTGCCGCCCATGCTCATTACGCTAATGGACGGTTCAAATGAGAAACTGAGATTTCCCTTCTTGGGTCGCAGCTTTTCCAGTAAGCGTTGGGCCATGCCTTTGGATGCAGTTTCACTGATGGTCTGCCAGCCCTGCTGTTCGGCCATGCGGCGGAATTCCGTAAGCATGACGGTTTTCCCGGTACCTCTGGCTCCGGTGATGCGCATAAGGCGGCCGGGGGCGCCGGACCCGTTGTCGAGTCCCTCCTGGAAGTCGTCAAGAATGATGTCGCGTCCGATCAGGACCGGCGGGAGATGGCCGGCACTCGGTTTGAACGGATTGGTGATCCTAGACTTCGGCATGGCTGCTCCCAAATATAAAAGTTTATAAAAGAATATAAAACATTATAAACAGCCTATCGTCCCTCGGTCGTCCTGCCGGCGCTCTTCCGGCAGGTAATGAAAAACCTTCCGGAGAGCGGGTTCGGCGTTCTCCGGAAGGCGTGTGTACACAGGGGGGAGCAGGTGATCAGGCGGTGGCGACGGTCTTCTTGCGACCGCGGCGCTTCATCACGCCGGCTTCGGCCTTGGTGGCGTCGAAGATCACGGCCTTGTCGTTCGGATGGGACTCACCCAGCACGGACTGGTAGGCGACCTGATCTTCCGGAACCTCGGCGATCTCGAAGAACTGCTTGATGGCCTCCACCACGGCGGCGTCACGCACGGTGATCGACGCGGTCTGCTTACCTTCGCCCTTGCTGAACTTGATGCCGTTATCCGCCTTGGCGGTGGTCGGGGTGATGGCGATCTGCTTGGTGCGTTCATTGATCAGCACCTTCACGAATGCCGGGTAGCCAAGCACCACGGCCGTGGCCTTGTTGAACCGTACGGCGTTATCGGTCACCGTCATCACGATCTTGCCGACCGGCTTGACCAGACGGACCTCTTCAAAACCCTGCAGCAGTGATGCCATATTCGGCTCCTTATCGATCAATGGGTATGACGTATTCATTGTCAAGTATATGGGAGGGATTTCCCATTCGCAGGACATTATGCAATTCAGGGTTTTCCGGCGTCATATTCGTCGGGAATTTACTTCCGACACAGGTGTCGGCGGTTCTCTTGGCAGTACGGTAGTGTGCTTGACAATTGGCATGGCAAACCAAATCGTGACGTGGACTGTGACAAATCCAGGTACGACAAACCGGAGCGTCGAAAACGCCGGAATCACCGGACCATATGCGACACCAGAAGAATGGCGGAACCCTTGACCGATATCGCACAATCTGCAGATACCGAACACTCCAGGAATCGAGGCATGCATGCCGCGCGATATGTCATCAGACTGATGGCCGCGGCTTTGAATAATGACGGTTTCCAGACCGGATCATCGTCGAAGGTATTACGAAAACCAGCGGATGCGTCATGGCAGCAGATATATGCCATCATGTCGTTTCACGGCGTGGAGGCATTGTGCCTGACGGGGTTGTCGACAGTCATGACCGCTGACATGATCGCCGATATTCCACAGGAAATCATGGACCGATGGCGTCACGCCGCCGATCTGACGCTGTACCGTCAACTCGCATTCGACGCCGAACGCAACGCATTCCTCGAGGAATTCTCCGCTGCCGGATTGTCATGGATCACATTGAAAGGCATCGATATCGCCACGTATTATCCCCAACCGGGACTGCGTTCCATGGGAGACCAGGATCTGGTGATTGGTTTCGCGAGAAACGACAGTGGAGATGGCGACGACACGGATGACGCTCGCCGCTCCGAGACCGTTATTCGCCGGGTGATGACGAACCGCGGGTACACCTGCGATGCCGACTGGGATCGTGAATTGAGTTTCACGAATGCGCGGAACGGCTTGCATTTCGAATTCCATCGCAAAATCACATCGGAAGGCGAACAGCTGGAAGGATTGTATTCCCGTGCGGTGGTGGACCATTACGCCGATCCATGGGCGCTCGCCATGCCATACGGAATCGGCGATCAATCCGCAACTGCGGCAGCCAAGACTACGGCATCACGTTCGGAACCGGTCCGGCATGGGCGAGGCTATCGACTGACACCGGACGAGGAATATCTCTATCATGTCGTACACATGTGGAAACACTATAATTCCGCCGGATTCGGGCTGCGATTCCTTGCCGATACCCTAGTAATGATCCGCCGATATGAACGTGAATTCAACACCTCATATATCCACACCATGCTCGAAACTCTGGGGATATCCGAATTCGAAAACACCGTGCGAAACCTCACTCTGGCGGTATTGGGATCCACGACCGGCACATGGAATATCGGAACGCCGGAATCCGCCATGCTCCGCGAAATCGCGGCAAGCGGCGTATACGGTACGCAAAGCATGCGAATCGAAAAGCGGATCAACCGCCGTCTGACGGAAACCGTCAGTGACAAGTCGTCGGGAACACCGGCAATGCCGGGTGCTACGCTGCCAACACAACCGCCGTCCGGCAGCCGGTTCGGCGGCAGCCGGTTCGTACTGTGGTACTGGTGGCGTCGGGCGTTCCCGGACAAGGCGTGGGTGGAGCAGTACCATCCACGATGGTCGAGTCTGCCGGCGCGCCTGACCATACTGCCGCTGATACGATTGAGCGGAGCGTTACGGCATCGGCAGGCACTGTCGGAGGAAATACGCCGGACTCTGCGACGACGCCGTCCGCGGCGACGATGACGGATCCTGCATCAGCGTGACGCCCCTTCAACAACCAACACCATCAATAACAACATCAGCAACGAAAGCGAGCAGCCATGCGGGTGAACAACGGTTTCGTCATGCGCGACGTGGCCGGTCAGACGGTGATCGTGGCCACAGGCGAAGCGTCGAAAAACTTCAACGGCATGATCAAGGTGAACGAAACCGGACGCATCGTCTGGCAGGAACTGCTCGACGGATCCGATGAGACGACGATCGTCGATCGCATCGTCGGCCGATTCGGTGTGGACCGCGACGTGGCTGAATCCGACGTGCACGCATTCATCGACGACATGCGTCGACGTGGATTCCTGAGCGAATGATCCGCGGATGACCGACCGCATCGAGAACGTGCTCACGAGCGAAGGCCTATTCGTCAACACCACGGCCGGAGTGAGCATGTGGCCCATGCTGCGCGACCGGCGTGACGTGATCGTGATCCGACCATTGCGCAACGGAGAACGGTTGCGAACCGGCGACGTGCCGTTGTATCGCGACGGCGACCGATACGTACTGCACCGCGTGGTCGGCGTGCACGACGGATGGTACGCGATTCGCGGCGACAACTGCCTACCCACCGAACGGGTGACGGACGACCGGATTCTCGGCGTGCTCTGTGAGTTCCATCGAGGCGCACGGCGGGTGAGCGTGAAGTCGCGCGGATACCGGATGTACTGGCGATTCTGGCTGGCGGTATGGCCTGTACGGAAACTCTGGAAGCTGGTCCATGGGGGTTTGCTAGGCTTACGGCCTTAATGCCCCCGAAGTAGTGTGTGGGGGCATGGAAGTAAAGGAAGATTATGACCGTGAGCAACGTTTACGAAGCCCCAGCCATGACCGTTATCGAATTCGGTGCATCCGACGTGGTGCGTACCAGCAACAGCTACCCGAACTACATGCCCAACCCCGGCGACAATGTCGGAAACCAGAGCGCCGAGGATCTTTTCGGACAGTACTGATCAGTACTGATCAGTACTGATGATTGACGGTATCGGTTGACGATACCGATTTTCGACGGTGCCGACGGATTGACGGCACTGTTTTTTCTGATAATGCCGATTGCTGATGATTCCTGATATCAGTACGGCCATTGCACATACGCGACAGTGAATCGTCGCATATTTCCAGTCAGTCGTCGCATGGTCATAGTCATCGTGCGACGACGAACAATTGAACGAGGAAGAGGGAGCTGCATGCGTCACCACGCACGTCACGCCATCATCACCACAGCAGTGGCATCCGCATTGAGCGCGGTGCTCTGCGCAACATCATTCATCGTGCCCGTTCCGGCGCTCGCCGACGAAACGGGCACATCATCCAACCAGCAGCAGACGGGGAACGCCACGGACGGCAATACGCCGACCGATGCCACGACGGACGGTGACAAGTCCTCCGTCGTATCAGGCAACAATGCCGGCGATTTCAACGATTCCGGCACGAGCGGTACGACAGACGCGGAGAAGAACGCCGACGCCGGGGCCAGCCTCGGCGCCGCGCCCGTTGTCGAATCCGTAGCCAACGCGGCCGAAACCGCCAGCATCACCATCAACGGCACCAGCTACGACACGCTCAAGGCCGCGCTCGCCGCAGCGCCGAACAACAGCGTGATCGAAGTGGCCGGCGCGTTCGCGATCACCGAACGTCTCACGCTGGAAACCAACAAGACCGTCACGATCCGCGCCACCGCAAACACGACGATCACACGCACGGCGGGCATCCACATGATCGCCATGGGCGCGGGCACCCTCAACCTTGAAGCGGCGGACGACGCCACCTTCACGCTCGAGGGCGAAAACCTCGCGTCCGGATTCTCCGGCATCTACGCCGCGGGATCCGCACGCATCACACTCGGCAAGAACGTCCGATTCGTCAACTTCCGCGCCACCAACCTCAACAAGGGCGTCCTCGAACTCGGCGGCGGCACCGTCGTGTTCAACGGCGGCGTCATGAGCGGATGCACGGGCGGCGTGACCGTGGGCACCAACGCCACGATCGAAATCAACGACGGCACGGTCAACGCCGTGACCATGGCCGCCGCCGCAAACCTGCGCATCGGCGGAGGAGCACGAGTCGACGAGAAGATCACCCTCAACGGCACCGCCAAGATCACCGTGACCGCAACGCTGACTGCATACAGCGAAACCGCGCCGCTCACCCTGTCGGCCGCATCGCTTGCCGTGGACCGCGTGGTGGCGACCTTCCCCGACCAGAAGACCGCAGAAGCCAACCTCACCCGCATCCGGGCCGTGGACGGCAAAGGCGTCGCCGCACGACTGCGCGTCAACGCCACGGCCATCGTCGTCGGACGGGAATACGAACTGCTTGATCAGATCAACAACCCGTACACCGACGGACTGGAAACCACGGTCATCGACGCACTCAACAGCGCCGCAAAAATCAAGCAGGCGCGCAAAAGCCTCGACGACCTGCCCATTACCGAAGCCGAGAAAACCACCTACAACACCAGACTCGACACCCTTGACGTCAAACGGCAGTATCTGGACAAGCATCGCGAGGCCGTGGAGGCATCCGTGACCGAGGTCAGTCGTCTCGGATACCCCTCCACCGAACAGAACCGCACACTGCAGGGTTACATCTACGACAACACCGACTTCACCGGATTCTTCATCCGGCCCGGCATCAAGGCCACATTCCGTATCTACGTGCAGGCCGATGATCCCGGCTCGCTGCGATGGGCCTACCGGCAGACCGGCCAACTCGACGCCAACAACCCCTATCTCGTGCTGGCCCACGACCAAAGCGGACTCAACAACGGCATGAACGAAGTCACGGTCGACACCACCGGGCACACCGTGGGATACTCGCTGGTCATCCGCAACTACAGCACGACCAGCAAGGCATCCATCCGCGTGGAGGACTCCGGAGCCGACATCGACCATCCCGTCGTCGGCGACAACGTGGGACAGTACCCTATCTACATCCACGACGAGAATCATCCCGAAGCGTTCTGGACATACGTGCAGAAGCTACGTGAATACGCGAAGAACGTGGATACCGTCACCGGATTCACCGGCAACCTCGCCGATGACAACACGCTCAACGCCGACATGACCGGCATGCGATTCGGCCGTACCATGTTCGGAGTACGCGCCTCATACACGGCCAACACCACGCTGAAGAACGTGACCGACGAGGCCAGCGCCATCGCATACGTGACCAAGGCCAACGAAGGACTGAACAGTCGCCTCGCGTACTTCGACCACCTGCAGGGATTCGACGCGGACGACCCCGACCCGGTGCAGCATCCCACCAACATGCGCATCGTCATCGAAGCGTCCAAGAACCTGACCAATCCGTCGTACTACTTCGCATGGGTCTACATCCAGCACATCCACGAAGGCGACGTTCCCGGCATCCTCAACGACACCAACCCGCATTCCTGGGGCGTGGACCACGAATACGGGCACACGCTCGACATCAGTCCCATGGTCGTCTTCGAGGAAACCAACAACCTGTTCGCCATGTGGGGACGACGCCGGCAGGAAATCCGCAACATGAAGGCGGAAGACCGGGAATACCGGATCACCACCTACCATTCCGGAATCCACGGCGCGGCGCTCCGCAACTACCGCACATACCTCAACGCAAGCCTGACCGACGACACCGCGACGGCGAACTGGGGCGACGTGTTCCTGGCCGTCATGCTGCGATGGCAGGTGCTGCGGTACTTCGACGACTACGACTACAACGACGGATACGATCATGATCCGCAGATGGTCGAACAGATCCGCGCATACGGCACGCTCGGCACCATGTACCGTCTCATCCGATCCGAACCGACCCGATACAACGGCGTCGGTGATAACAAGCGCGACCGTATGGTGGCGGCCGTCAGCGAAATCACCGGATTCAACATGGCCGAAGCGTATGAGCGCATGGGGCTGACCGTCGGCGATGCGGCACGGGAATACGCGGCGAAATGCCCGTCGTTCCCGAGGCCGATCGAATACTACACGATCGCCAGCGATGCGCAGGAGATCAACGGCGCCAAGGCCTACGACACCAACGCACTGCCCACCCCGACCGTAAGCGCAGTACGTAACGCCAACGGCGGACTCGACATCACCGCAACGCTGAGCACAGCCGACGCCACCAATACCACCGCATACGTGCTCAACGCCGATGGCAAGCCCGTGGGATACTCCGTCGACGGCACATTCACCGTCGACGTGAAGGACACCGACCGCGTGCCCGACTATACGGTGACCGCCTACGACGTACGACTCAACGCCAGCAACGCCGGACGACTCAACAGCGGCGTGGACGTGAAGCTCAACGTGCGCATGATCGGCGGTGGTGTTGGTGTGGACGGTGCCGTCGATTCCGGCATCAAGGCCACGGTGACACCCAAGGACAGCGGCATCGCGCCCTACGACGTCACGCTTCACGACGGCGAAATGACGTTGGAAAACGTGCCGACCGCCACGGTGACGTTCACCGGCGGCAACGACTACACCGTATCGCTCGAATCCGTGACCGTCGACGCCTACGCATGGGACGGCCGCACCGTATCGGTGGCGCTGGTCCGCAACGACCTGACCGACGCCATCGGCACCACCGACCGTCCGCGAATCCGAACCGAGGAACGCGACGGCACGATGGCGTTCGTCATCAGCGCCGCAGCCGGGGCGACCGGCGACACCGAAGTGTATTACACGACCGACGGCAGCGAACCCACGGTCGACAACGGCACACGACTCGACATGAAGACGGAGGAGGCCGTGGTAGCGCTCGCCGGCAGTCCAGCGATCGTCAAGGCGCGCGCCTACGCATTCGGCACCGGTCTGAAGCCCAGCGAGGTGGCCGAATCCAGCTGGACCGCCACACAGAAGGCCACGCTGCGCAGCGATATCTGGAACATGGGCAAGGCGTTGTCCCTGCTGCCCGGCGAATACACCGGTGCGGATCAGCTCGGCGAGCTCTTCGAGAACATCAAGAGCTTCTCCCTGCCCAAGGGCTACCGGATCTACCTGTATGGCGTGGATCAGGCCGGCACGGCGAAGGAATTCGTGTTCGACGCGACGATGAACTGGTTCGGCTACTACGTGGTCAACTACAAGATCCACACCGTGCGGATCGAGGTGCTGAACGTGCCGACGCTGGATTCGTACACGGTGAAGTTTGACAGTGGCGCGATTGATGGTGCTAGTGACGGCGTGATCAGCGGAACGATGAACGATCTGACGCTTCACCGTGGCGTGACCGGTCCGTTGCCCGTGCCCGCCTACCGTGCACCGGGCTACCGCTTCGACGGCTGGAAGGACAGCGCCGGCAACATCTATCAGGACGGTCAGAACGTGGTGGATCTCGCCGCGGCGGGCAAGAGCGTGACGCTCACCGCCCAGTGGCGTGCCGATGGGTGCTCCGATGGCGGCCAGTGTGCCGTGGACGCGTACCGGTCCGGTAAGGATTCGTCGACCTGGACGGCTCCCGCCGCTCCTGCCAATGGTGACGGTGACGGTTCCGGTTCGACGGGCGATGGCATGACGTTCGCCGGCTGGTATGTCGACGCAGAGCACACGATTCCGTTGCCGGACCGCGTGACCAGCGGCAGTGCCTACGCGAAGTTCGTGCCCGTGAGCGATGTGATCGGATTCAAGGGCGGGTCCATGCGCGCCGACTTCTCCGACACGTCCGGCAAGGTCGATTATGCGAGCACCAGCATGCGACTCGGCTACGCCATCACCCCGACCAGTGGTGCCATGGTGACCGCATGGGGATGGAAATACGGTGCATCCGCAACCAATCTCACCGGATCGGCGATCGGCGTGAACAAGATCGACGGTGCCGACAACGACGGCTCGTTCATCTCCAACCTTGTGGTCAGGGGCTTCGCCAGCAGAAACTATGCACGGACGGTGTATTCACGACTGTGGGTCGACTACACCACGGTTGACGGCACTCCGGTCACCGTGACCGACGGTGTCCGCTCCCGTTCGATCCAAGGCATCGCACAGGCGATTCTGGCTGACGGCTCGGGTGCCGGCGACGAGGAACGCGAGTACGCGCAGGGCATTCTGGGACAGATCGGCGTGACGACGGACGGTGAATCGGCTGGTGCCGGTGCCGGTGGCGTTGGGAAGTCCGACGACGGCGGGAAATGAGGTGAGGCGCGATATGCATGATATTGAACAGCTGAAAGCCATGGCTCTGGAACATCGCAGTCTGCTGCTGCGCATTGTCG
This sequence comes from Bifidobacterium tissieri, assembly GCF_002259645.1. Classification (GTDB taxonomy): domain Bacteria; phylum Actinomycetota; class Actinomycetes; order Actinomycetales; family Bifidobacteriaceae; genus Galliscardovia; species Galliscardovia tissieri. The sequence continues at coordinate 132,402 of NZ_MWWV01000001.1, read as the reverse complement.
CCGTAATCGCCACGGTGATTCTGGCGACAGCGTTGGGATACGTGGCATGGCATGCGATGAGCGGTGCCGTCGGCGCATCGGGGAGTGATTCGTCCGCGGCGTCACGGACGATCATCCCGGAGACCAAGAGCGGCAGCGCGGACAATGACGTGACCGAGGAATCGGTGTTCGGCGGCGATCAGACGACGGCGGGCACGACTGCGGCAGGAGCAGCGGGTGCAGCGGATACGGCGGATGTGAAAGGCCCGTCGTCGGCTGCCGATGCCGCCGGCGAGTCTGCGAGTAAGCGGCTGGCCGACGGCAGCGTGACCAGCAGTGGACGATTCCCCGGAACCGGAACGTCGGGTGGTGTCATCGATACGGATACCGACGGGGACAGCGGTTCCGGAGACGTCGTTGGCTCCGGCGGCGTTGAAGACGAAACGGAAAGCGGGCGCGATGAATCGTCCGGCGACGGCGAGTCCGGCGGCGACCATACCGGCGGCACACCGACCGAGGGCGGGCTCGTCGTGGACCCGGACGGCAGCCGTTGGACCGGCTACTACTGAGGCACTGCTGAGATGCTACCGGGGTACTGCGGCAGGGCAGGTCAGTCATGGTGAACTCATTCACGATGCGGATCGCGGGACTCGTGATCCGCATCAATCACATCCACGACTCCATACGCGAATTATGCCGTGATTATGCAATCGACTCTGCGGGCTCTGCAGATGGCGCGTATGCAGATGGCGCGGTGACATCGCAAACGATGCCGGACTGCACGATTTCAGTCACCCGGCAGATGATCGAACGCGAACGCGAACGCGAGCGCGCCGACGCCGGGATCTGGCCGGACGACTATCTGGAGACGCTGGCCGTACTGCGCGCGATCGCGGAACGATTGCCGGCGTTGAACCGGACGGTATTCCACGGTGCCACGATCACATACAAAGGCCGGGCGTATGTATTCACCGCGCCCAGCGGCACGGGCAAATCCACGCACATCCGGCTATGGCGGCGATATCTGGGGTCGAAGATGCAGGTGATCAACGGGGACAAGCCGATTCTGGAATTCGTGGATTCCGGCGCGGATGCTGATGTGGACGCTGCGGTGATCGCTCATGCCACGCCGTGGGCGGGCAAGGAAGGCTGGCAGACCGCGCAAGCGCATGCGCCGTTGGGCGGCATATGCATCGTGACGCGTGGAACGCGCAACATCTGTCGGCGCATCGATCCGCAGACGGCGCTGCCGTGGCTCATGCCGCAGATCTATATGCCGAATGATTCAGCGGCGGCGATACATACTCTGGACCTCATGGATCGGTTGATCCGGAACGTTCCGGTGTATCTGCTGGACTGCGATATCAGCGAGGCGGCCGTGCATGCCAGCCGGTCGGCGATGTGCGGCGAGGGATAAGGAATGGGGCGTTTCCGGTGCAGAACGTGACGATGAACATGAATGCCCTTGGGTTTTTCTAGCGCACTGTCATCAGGGGGATTCTACTTCGGGGGTAGGCGAGTGGGGGTTATGGAAGGGTGTTTCGCGAGGTGTGGGCTGTTCGCCGAGTGTGGGGTGATGTGCCGGGCGATGCAATTGTGAAATGCAAAAAGGGACGGGGCCGAAGCCCACGTCCCTTTAAGGAAGACGATCGCTGAAGACTCAGCGGTTCATGGAGCGACGCACGGCGAACACGGCACCACCGGCGACGGCGAGCGCGGCCACGGCGACCATGTACGGCAGCATCACGGCACCGGTCTTGGCCAGCTTGTTGGAGCTGGAGCTGGTGGTGGCGGAGGAATCCGTGGAGGAGGCACCCTCGCCCGTGGCGGGGGCCTTCACCGTGGCGGAGCCGATGGACTGGGTGGCGCCGGTGGAGGGGTTCTCAGCGTAGGCGCTGAACGTTGCGGAGGACACGCCGGACTTGAAGATGTACTTCAGCGTGGCGGTGTGCGGGGAGGTGGTGCTCAGGGCGAACGGACCCCAGGTCTTGTTGGCGGCCTGAACGATGTTCTCGACGAGCGTGTCGTCGGCGGTGACGTACACCTGGGTGTAGCCCTGGTTGTACAGATCGTCGGTAACGGTGACGGTGACGGTTGCGGTGTTGCCGGAGACGGACGGTGCGACCGTACCGTAATCCGCGGCGGATGCGGCCGGTGCCAGAGCGAACGCGGCAAACATTGCCACGACGGCGGCGAGCGCGGTCATCACACGATTCTTAATGGAAGTCATGATAAACCCCTACTTCTTTCCTTGCTGGATGTGATGCGCAAGCGCATGTTCCAAGACGGCAAGTCAATATCTGTGTACAGAACGTGAGTATATACCCCCGTTGTGACCACCACAATAGAGGTGGGTATATGCAGGACTGATATGAGGGTGTGAATCGTTGCGAATACGGCGATTGCAACTGTGATTCCATGTGTGCAAACAATGGACACCCCTAAAGGAGAGGGGCATTGGCTTGCCGTGATAGGGACTGTGGTGGGGGGGTGTCGCCTGTTCTCGGAACCCTACTGTTCCAACGATTGTTCCAACGTTTTGGCGTAGGTGGCGCAACGGGCGGCGAACCCGGAGAACACCGACTCGGCCATCGGATGCAGACGGGGATTGTATTCGGCGAAGTCGTCGCGCATCTTCGAGATGTCGGACTTCTTCAGGTCCTTCGTCATCTCCGGCGTATTCAGCCACTCCTCGAACAGTGCGGAACCGACCTCCAGATGGAACTGCATGCCCAGCGCGCTGCCCACGCGGTAGGCCTGGTTCTTGGTCAGCGGCGAGCGGGCCAGCAACTGTGCGCCCTCCGGCAGCGACACCACGTCATTATGCCAATGCAGTACGGTAAGCTCCTTCGACCACATCGAGAAGTAGTCGTGACGGTCGACGCGCGTGATCGGCGCGAACCCGATCTCCGGCTCCTTGCCGGGCTTGAGCTTGGCGCCCAGCGCGGTGGCAATGATCTGATGTCCCAGACACACGCCCAGCACAGGCTTGCCCACGGCGATCGCGGCCTTGGCGATCTTGCCCTCGGTCTTCAATCCCGGATACTTGTCATAATCCATGGCACCCATCGGTCCGCCCATGATCACCACACCGGCCACCTCGCTGAAATCAGGAAGATCGGGCTTCTTCTTTTTCGAGATGTTCAATATCTGGGATGGAACTTCCAGTTCATCGAGATTGTCAAGAATCCGACCGGGCTTTTCCCAGTCGACGTGCTGAAAAATCAATACCTGCGGCTTCGACATATTCACTATTTTTACACTTCGCATGTAACTTACGGAATCGTCTTGTGCATGTCGGTGAGAACGAATACCCTCGGGAATATGACAAGTACTCCAAAACCGCTTGATTTCAACGATTCCGTGGCAAAAGGCCTACGCCTGTACGACACCGCCACGCACGACATCGCACCGTTCGAATCCATCCGACCCGGGGAAGTCGGCATCTACGTGTGCGGTGCCACCGTGCAGAGCTCGCCGCACGTGGGCCACATCCGTGCCGCCGTGGCGTTCGACGTGGTCCGCCGCTGGCTGCTGCGCCTCGGATACAAGGTCACCTTCGTGCGCAACGTGACCGACATCGACGACAAGATCCTCGACAAGGCGCGTGCCGCCGGCCAGCGCTGGTGGGAGCGCGCCTACATCTACGAGCGCGAATTCACCGAGGCGTATGAGACGCTCGGCGTGCTGCCGCCCACCTACGAGCCGCGCGCCACAGGACACATCCAGGACATGGTCGACCTGATCCAGCGCATCATCGACAACGGACACGGCTACGTGGTGCTCGACGCCGACGGCAAGCCCACCGGCAACGTGTACTTCGACGTGGCGAGCTGGCCGCGCTACGGCGAGCTCACCCATCAGGAGTCCGGCACCAAGCCCGCCGCCGACGAAGCCGCGGCCGTGGCCGACCGTATGGGCCCCAGCGTGGACGAGACCGGCCCGGACAAGTACAACCCCGTCGACGCAGCTGACGCCTCTCCCGACAAGCACGATCCGCGCGATTTCGCACTATGGAAGGCACCCAAGGACACCGATCCCGAGGACGCACGCTGGAAGACCCCCTTCGGTGTGGGGCGTCCGGGATGGCACATCGAATGCTCCGCCATGAGCCACCGTTACCTCGGCGACGACTTCGACATCCACGGCGGCGGTCTTGATCTGCGCTTCCCCCACCATGAGAACGAGACCGCGCAGTCCCGCGCCGCCGGCTGGGGATTCGCCCACCACTGGATGCACTCCGCGTGGGTGACCCAGAAGGGCGAGAAGATGAGCAAGTCGCTCGGCAACGGGCTTTCCGTGCCCAGCGTGCTCGCCGAGCACAGCGCCTGGGTGGTGCGATACGCGCTTGCCTCCGTGCAGTACCGTTCCATGCTTGAATGGGGAGAGCAGACGCTGAACGAGGCGCAGGCGGCCTACGACCGCGTCTCCAACTTCATTGAGCGCGCGGGTGCGGCGATCGGGGAGCAGCCCTCCCGCGATGAGATCCAGTCCGTGGGTGCGGGCGACCTTCCCGCGGACTTCGTGACCGCCATGAACGACGACATCAACGTCGCCGGTGGAGTTGGTGCCATCTTCAGCGCGGTACGCGCCGGCAACACACTGCTGTCCAAGCTGGAGGACGCCGCCGACAGCAAGGTCGCCCGCGCCGAGGTGCGCGGCGTGCTGGTGTCCGTGCGCGCCATGCTCGATACGCTGGGACTTGATCCGCTGGCCTCGGAATGGGCCTCCGGTGGCGATGGCGGTGACGGCAAGGAGCATGAGGTGCTCGACACCCTCATCTCCGAGCAGCTGCAGGCTCGCGCTGAGGCTCGCAAGGCCAAGGACTACGCCCGCGCCGACGCCATCCGCGACGCACTCGCCGCGGCCGGCGTGGTGATCGAGGATTCCCCCGCCGGCTCCACCTGGTCCCTGAAGTAGGGGAGCCCTCACCTGTCATTCCAATGTCCTGTGGGTCCGTGCCGAATCCACAGGACATTGCTGTATGTGCAGGTTGGCGGGCTGGCAGATCTGGAGAACATGTCGCCGCTTCCCCAACCGGAGGGTGGGAATGCGGCTTGACCACTTTCTGGATGATGGGCGATCTATTTTCGCTTCGCTGGGCAGATTCGCCCGATTGCCGAGGTTAGACCAATGCACAAGGCCAAATCCGCCCAACGAAAGTGGTTTATGCATGTATTCACCAGAGAAGATCCCCAAAATTACGGGATTCAATCTCAGGCCGGCAAATTACACTGCAGTGTGTTATGCCGCCAACGCCGTCCATCGCTAAGACGTTCCAAGAAATCCCAAAGGGACGGGATTGCGGTGTCGAGAAGGAGGACCGACATGAAAATCTATAACTTCCTGGATAACGACGATGTTCAGGTTGTGGCCCAGCAGGGCTCATTCCAGGTGATCGAATGGAAGCGCGATCTCTCAGTGAGCTACGGCGGTGCGACCGCCGCGTATTTCGCATCCGAAATGAATGTGCGTCGACGCCAGCTGGTCTGCACATTGGATGGCCGCATGGGCGTGATCCTGCAGGCCGGGGCCATGCAGTGGACCGCAGGGCATATCGAATCCACCACGGGCGTGAAGGGTGTGGGCGATCTCATCGGCAAGATGGCGCGCGGCGCGGTGACCAAGGAGTCGGCGATCAAGCCTGAATATGTGGGAGCCGGTCTGGTGGTGCTTGAGCCCACCTATCGTCACATCCTGCTGATCAATCCCGTGCACTTGGGCGGTTCCATGACCGTGAACGATGGCCTGTTCTACGCGTGCGAGTCAACGGTCCAGCAGCAGGCCGTGATGGTGTCACGTCCGAGCGCCATGGTGGCCGGAGGAGAGGGACTGTTCAACCTTGCCTTGAGCGGGCAGGGGGCCGTGGCACTGGAATCGCCGGTGCCTGCCAGCGAATTGGTGACCATCGATCTGGAGAACGATGAACTGAAGGTGGATGGCAACTTCGCCATCGCCTGGACCAGCAGCCTGCAGTTCACTGTGGAGCGCAGCGGCAAGTCCCTGATCGGCTCCGCGGTCAACGGCGAGGGGCTGGTGAACGTATATCGAGGCTCCGGCCGCGTGCTGCTCGCCCCGGTGGCGGCCCCCACATTCGGCATCAATGCCGGCACGGGCACGGTGTGACACCTCTTGGGTCTCAAACGTCGGTGCTATCTCCCCTTCGCTAGGCGGATTTGGCCTTGTGCATGGTTAGACCTCGGCAATCGGGTGAATCTGCCTAGCGAGACGGGGATAGGCCGCCGATCCGCAATACCGGAGTGTGACGCAGAGCCTTGGCCCGGAGCCGGTCAGAGCACCAGAACGACAATGATGGCAAGCGCGCAGATCAGGGTGCTGCCGGCGGCGATGAGACGGACCTTCGGTTCGCGAAGCACCGTGGCCGAAAGACAGTCGATCAGTCCCAGCGCGGCACCTCCGATCGCGGCGAACAGGGCATAAGTCAACGGCACCCCGGGAATGAAGCACATGACCACGGCTCCGATGCCCAGTAGCATCGACACTACGCTGAGCTGATACACCGCCTTGGAACTGGTGGCCTCGGCATCCTCCTCCGACGCTTCGGAATCCTCATCATGCTCGGTATTCGTCTCGTCAGTGGCGTTGTCGCCGTCATCCACGGAGTCGGCTGTGATCCTCATCCCGTCCCCCTATCCTGTTCCCCGTGATTCGCGGCCGATGGTTCCGCGAATCGTCACTTCATCGCAATGTGTTGAAACTTCGTCATCCTATGGTAAACGGGCCCATAGGCGTACCGATATGCGAGTAATAATGATGAACAGTAGGAAGAAGAACGACCTGATTGAGGCGATGGGATATGAGGAGAAACTGGGGCGGACGACTGGCCGGCATGGCTGTCGCCGTTGCGCTGGGGCTGACAATGATGGCACCAGGCGCGGCATTCGCGGCGAATGACAGTGCCAATGGCAATACGACAGGGGCCAGCCAGAGCGTGAACAGGGCGCAGGGGGTCGATTCCGCGTCGTCCACCAATGCGAACAACGCAACCGGAAACGGCACGGACAACACTAATCCCGGCACAACGACCGGCACCACGGCCAACGGCAACGGCTCCAACAGCCAGACCACGCCCGACCAGAATCAGAACGGCGTCACCGACTCCAACGGCGATTCGGATAACGCCGCCAACGGTGCCGGCACCTCCAATGGCTCAGGCCCCGACTCCGCCGGAGTAGGCCACGAATACCAGACCACGGTGACGTTCAAGGTGGGCGACCACACCACCACCGTGACCAAGAAATACACGAACTCGCTCGACGTGACCGTGCCCGACGACTCCCAGCTTGGCGTACCCGCGGGACAGGTGATCGTCGGCTGGACATCCTCGCTCGGCGTGTCATACTCGGCCGATCTGGCCGGCGCCCAGATCACCGGCCAGAAGACGGTCACGTTCACCGCCATTCTGGCGTTGCAACTGCCCAACCAGCCCAACACCTCCGCCAAGCAGGTGCAGGTGCGATTCGTGCTGCCCGGCGACCTCGGCACCGTGGTTACCGCCACGGTGGACCGCGGCTCAAGCTTCGAGGACGCCTACGCAGCCAAGAAGGATGAGATCCAGTCGCGCATGCCCAAGAACCTCACCATCACCGGCTGGTACGCGCTGCTGCACACCTATAAGGCCGACCTGTCCGACGCCGGCACCGTCAGCCACGACACCACGCTGTTCGCCGTCTCCGACCTGCACGCCACGCGCACGCAGCTCGTATTCACGGTCGGCAAGCTGTCGGTGTTCGAGCGTGTGGACACGGGTTCGGCGCTCGCGGACGCCTACGCCGCCAAGCAGGGGGCGATCGAGGCGATCGTGCCGTACGGCTACAAGATCACCGGTTGGACCGACGAGAACGGCAACGCCTACGACGCCACGTTCTCGCAGGGCACCGCCACCGGACTCGGCATGCATCTGACCGCCACGCTTGAGCAGACCAACGACACCCCGAGCACCGGTCTCTTCGCCACGGTGACGTTCAAGTGGACGGATGCGAATGGTGCCGATCAGCAGCGCAGCAGCCGGGTGATCAAGGGCCTGTGGCTGCTCAGCAGCGACATCCCGTCGCCAAAGGCTCCGAGCGGCTACCGACTTGACGGTTGGTACACCGATGCCGGTGTGCGGTTCAACCGGTTCCTGCCCGTGCATGAGGACGCCACCTACACGGCACGATGGGAGAAGATCGACACCACGACCGGCGGGACCGGTAACAATGGCGGCACCGGCTCCGACAACGGTACCGCAACTGTGCAGCCTGGCACCTCCAACGCGGGCAACGGCTCCGCTACCCGCAACACCGCCCAGCAGTGGCTGGCATCCTCGCAGGGCAAGACCCCGGTGAAGGAGCAGAACTCGGCGCTGGCGACCACGGGCACTGCAGTGGCCGGTCTGGCCGGTCTGTCGGCCGTGCTGCTGATTGCGGGCACGGTGTTCTCGATGATGCGCAAGCGGAACAGGGAATAAGGGAACGGCATAACCGCATAACCGCTGGCATCTGAATGCAGAAAGGCCTCGACTCCCGAACTGGGAGCCGAGGCCTTTCGTTTTCTATTGTGTGTTCGGCCCGCATTCCGTCGAACCGAACACACACAAGGATCAGCGGCCCTTGATCTCGGAGCCGACCACCTTCTCGCTCAGGGCCTTGGGGCCACGGGTCAGTGCCACGGCACCGGAACGCACGAGCTCGATGATGCCGTAGTCGTCAAGCAACGCGAGCAGCGAATCAAGCTTCTCGCTCGAACCGGTCGCCTCGATGACCAGAGACTCGGGGTGCATATCGACCACACGCACGCGGAACGTCTGCACGATCTCCAGAATGTCGGAACGCGTCTTGGAATCGGCCGCCACCTTGACGAGCACGATCTCACGATTCACCGTGTTCGCCGAATCCAATTCCACGATCTTGAGCACGTGAAGCAGCTTGTTGAGCTGCTTGATGATCTGCTCGAGCGGCAGCTCCTCCACGTCGGCCGTCACGGTGACGCGGGAGATGTCCGGACGCTCGGTGGGGGACACGGACAGCGAGTTGATGTTGAACGCACGACGGGCGAACAGGCCGGAGATGCGGGCGAGCACGCCGGGACGGTTCTCCACCAGCACCGACAGCGTGTGCCGCTGCGACGTGGACTGCGAAGCGGGATAGTTTGCCATGATGATTACTTGCCTTTCCCTGCTTAGTTCTGCGAGCCCTTGAGCGGCTGGATGCCGGGCTTGTACGTCACGTTGGAGTTGGAGTCGCCGGCGGAGACCATCGGCCACACCATGGCGTCCTTCCACACGCGGAAGTCGATGAGCACCGGACGATCGTTGATCTCGTTCGCCTTGGTGATCGCCTCGACCGCCTGCTCCTTGGTGAACGCGCGCATGCCCACGCAGCCGTACGCCTCGGCGAGCCTGACGAAATCGGGCACATCGACGAAGTCGGCTTCGGCGATCTGCTCTTCACGAGCCTCGCCGTCGAGCAGATTCGTGGCCGAATAATGCTGCTTGTAGAACAGCGTCTGCCACTGACGGACCATGCCGTACACCGAATTGTTGAGGATAGCGATCTTCACCGGCAGGTGGTCGAGGAACGCCGCGGCCAGCTCCTCGCTGGTCATCTGGAAGCTGCCGTCGCCGGCGATGAGCCAGACGGGCTTGTCAAAGGCCACGCGCGCGCCCATGGCTGCGGGCAGACCGAAGCCCATGGTGCCGAGGCCGCCGGACGAGATCCAGGAGTTCGGGTTCTTGAAGTCGATGAATTGGCTGGCCCACATCTGGTGCTGGCCGACGTCGGACACCCAGATGGTGTCAGGATCGGCCTGGTCGCTCAGCTGCTGGATCACCCACTGCGGAGCGAGCGAACCGTCGGTCGGCTCGTCGTAGAACATCGGGTACTTGTCGCGCAGCTCGTTGATGGTGGACCACCACGGTTCCAGATCGGGCTTGCCGTTGATGGCCTGATCGCGCACGATCTCGGGAATGAGGTCGGTGATCACGGTGGCCACGTCGCCCACGATCGGCACGTCGACGGCGCGGTTCTTGCCGATCTCCGCGGGATCGATGTCGATGTGGATCACGCGGGCGGCCGGAGCGAAGTCGGGCAGCGAACCGGTGACACGGTCATCGAAGCGGGCACCGATCGCGACGAGCAGATCGCACTGCTGCACCGCGCCGGTGGCGGCCACGGTACCGTGCATGCCAAGCATGCCGAGCACATTGTCATCGGACTCGGGCACGATGCCACGCGCAGGAAGCGTAGTGACGATCGGAGCGCCGGTGATTTCGGCCAGCTTGCGCACCTGCTCGGTGGCCTTGGAGCGCACCGCGCCGCCGCCCACGTACAGCACCGGGCGGTAGGACTGGCCGAACAGCTTGGCGGCGTTGGCCAGCACGCGGCCGTGCGCCTTGGTGGTGGGGTTGTAGCCGGGCAGGATCATGCGCTGCGGCCACGTGTAGTACAGGGTTTCGGTCTGCGCGGTCTTGGTGAGATCCACGACCACGGGACCGGGACGGCCGGAGTTGGCCACGTAGTAGGCCTCGGCCAGCACGCGCGGAATGTCGGCCGCGTTGGTGACCAGATACGAATGCTTGACCACCGGGTAGGTGATGCCGACCATGTCGGCCTCCTGGAACGCGTCGGTGCCGATCGCGCCCACGCCCACCTGACCGGTGATGACCACCAGCGGCACGGAATCCATGTTCGCGTCCGCGATGGCGGTGACGGTGTTGGTGGCACCCGGCCCGGACGTGACGATGCACACGCCCACCTTGCCGGTGGCGACCGCGTACCCTTCCGCGGCGTGGCCCACGGCCTGCTCGTGACGCATGAGCACGAAACGGAACTTCGTGTCGTCGTTGAGCGCGTCGTACACGGGCAGAATGGCACCGCCGGGCAGGCCGAAGACATCCTCGACGCCCAGATCCTCCAGTGCGCGGATCACGGCCTGTGCGCCGGTCATTTTCTCCCCGTTGACGATGTGCTTATCCGCCGTCAGCTTTTCGACAGGGCCTTTGGGTACTGCGCTGAATGCCTGCAGAGGTGTGGGCAATGCCATGTCTTCCTCTCAATCCTTGCATGCCCGCAACCGGCATGCTTCGATCATGTAACTGAAACAGAGTAAACGTCCTGTACCGGTCCGTATGGTAGGGTGCCCGAAGTGCGGACGGGTGGGAATCGCCAATATGCGTTTGTGGCGCGGGATGGCGTTTGAAGCCAGTCTAGTGCGGTCCCGTGCCATCGCCAAAACCGCCATCGCGCCATCGCCGAAATCCGGCCGAAAACCGTGACGCCGTGAGAGCTGTGAGATGACGGGCGACGATTGCATGAGGCACCCGCCGCCCGATTCTCAATCGTCAGTATCGCCGTATCGTCGGCGAATCCTCAGCGACGATGATCGAGCTCGTGCCAGGCGATCTCCGCTGCGGCGAGCTGGGCCTTGCGCTTGGACGATCCGGTGGCGGTGGCGATTTCGCTGCCGTCGGACAGGATCACATGGGCGGTGAATTCAGGACGGTATTCGGGGCCGCCCACCTCCATGCGGTATTGCGGTTCGCTTAGCCCCTTCTTGTGCGCCTTTACGGTGAGGGACGTCTTCCAATCGAGGGCGGGACCCTCCTGCGTCACTTCGGTCAGTGTCTCATCGATCAGACCGTGCACCACCGGCCGCGCGCCTTCGATGCCGTGTTCCACGAACACTGCGCCGATCAGCGATTCGACGGTGTCGCACAGGATGGAATCCTTGTCGGCGCCGCCGGAATCGGCTTCACCGCGGCCGAGCAGAATGTACTGGCCCAGATTGAGCTTGGTGCGCGCGATGGCGGACAGCGATTCCTCGGACACGGCCTTGGCCCTCATCTTGGCCATCTGCCCTTCGGAGAAATCGGGGTGTTTGGCGAACAGGGTTTCGGTGGTGACCAGTTCCAGCACGGCATCGCCCAGGAACTCCAGTCGTTCGTTGTTGGGCATGCCTTCGTGCTCGTGGGCGAAGGAACGGTGGGTGAGTGCGTGGATCAGCAGTTCGGGGCTGATCGTGGCGCCCAGTGCCTTGAGCAGCAGAGCGGGGGCGTCGTTTTCGGGATTGCGATTCTCAGACATAATGAATCCCAGCTTAGTCATGGGGCGAGTCATGCGATGACATCATGGCAATGCATGCAAGGCGCATACAAAAGGACCCTGCCACCCGTCGATGGCAGGGTCCTTGTCGCTTATTCGCTAACGCTACGAAGCCGGTTCAGCTCACTTGCTGAAAGCGGGCTTGATGGCGTCGCGGTAGACGCGGCCGCGGAACTGGCCGCAGTTCGGGCAGGCCATGTGCGGCAGAGCGGGCTCGCCACAGTTCGGGCAGACCACGGTCTGAGCGGCGGAAGTCTTCCAGTTGGCGCGGCGCGAATGCGTGTTGGCGCGCGACGTCTTGTACTTAGGCAGTGCCATTTCGGATCCTCTATTTCGATGTATAACTAGTTATTGAGCTTAAGCCTTCGGTATTCTAGCGCACTTCGTGGATTTTGTCATCTTGACGATGGTTGCGTCCCAGTGGAATGCGGCAGGATATGGGCGTCCGCGAACGTTCGCGACTACTCGTGCTCACGCTGTTCGAGCTGGGCCTTGAGATCCTCAAGGGCCGACCAGCGGATGTCATGCGTCTCGTGGTGATGGTCGGGGTCCTCGTTCAGATCGGCACCGCACTGCGAGCATAGGCCAAGGCAGTCGGGACGGCATAGCGGCTGCACGGGCAGCGATTCCACCAGATTGTCACGCAGCAGCGATTCCAGATCCATCACCGTGTTGTTGCCGGCCAGCGGGTAGGTGTCCTCCGACTCCTCCTCGCCGGCGATGATGTCCACTTCCTCGTCGTTGCGGCGGGAATCGTGGTCCGGCGCGTACGGGAAGAACGCGGTGACGTGCAGCGTGCGATCGCCGTCAAGCGGCTTGAGACAGCGGGAGCATTCCCCGGTGACGGGAGCCGTTACGGATGCGTTGAGAATCAGTCCATCGACGATCGAATCGATCGAGCCGTCCACATGCACGGGAGCGCCTTCGGCGATGCTGATCACCTCGTCGCCGATGCCGCTGGGGGCGGGGAAGTCCTGATCGACCTCCTTGCTCTGACCGGGGCGGCTGGCGATCTGCGCCACCGGAATCGCCCACGGGGAAGTCTCGGGATGCTTGTCATTCGTCATAATTGCCTCGTTTCGTTCGTCCGCGCGATCAGGCGTGCGGATAGTCGTCATCGGTGAGATGGTCAAGATCCTGCGCCGCCTCGCGCTGACGTTCGGCCAGAACGTCGAGTCCGCTCTGCACGCCGTGCGATGCCTTGGCCAGCTGCTCGCTCAGCTCGGTGAGCACGGCGGTGGAGTAGTGGTCGGCTCCGTGCACCAGCTTGTCGGCCTTGGCCTGCGCGGTGTCGAGGATCGTACGGGCGCGTTCGGTGGCCAACGCCGTCACGTTCTCCTGACTCGTCAGGAACTGCGCCCGTTCGTTGGCGTCACGGATGATCGCGCTCGACCTGCTCTGCGCGGCCGCCACGATGGCGCTGGCCTGGGACTGGGCGTTCTCCAGACGACGTTCGGATTCGCGCATCAGGGCCGACGCCCGTTCCAGCTGCACCGGCAGCTTGGCCTTGAGCTCGCGCAGCAGCGAGGTGAGCTCCTCACGGTCCACGCGCACCTGGGAGCTGAAGAATCCGGTCTTGGACTCCTCCACCAGCGACTCGATCTGATCGAGCAGATCGTACACCGTGGTGAACTGGTCCTTGGTGCTGTTGAATTCCTCGTTCTCGTCATCGTCCGGCAGCATGGACTGGTAATCCTTGGGCAGCGGAACGGAATCGTCGTAGTCGCCGGACGGCTGCTGGGGATCGCTCTGGTACGAATCGTCCTGATAGGCATCCTGTTGATACGAATCCGGCTGATACGACGGCTGCACATACGAGGTCTGCTGATCGTACGAACCGTACTGCTGGCCATACGAATCCTGACCGTACGGCGTGTACCCGGCGCTGGCATAGCTCTCCGTATAGCTGGGCAGTGGACTCGCCGCCATCTGCGTGGAGTCGTCGATCACGGTGGCATCGGCATCCGTGTTGACGACGGGCTGCGATTGCGGTTGCGTCGACTGGGGCTGCTGGGCCGGCTGATCCTGAACCGGATCCTGCTCGACCGGCTGGGTGGCGGCTTTGGTCTGCCTCACCGGTCGATGGGCCACGGACGCCCGCGACCAGATGGAGGGCTGACTGGTGGGATGCCTGCCGGCTGATCCCGCACGATTGGCCACTTCGGATTCGCCGGTGTCGTCGAAATCATCATTGTCGCTCATGGTCATCTCTTTCCGTTGTCCAGCGCCTCGATCAGTCGCGGTGCCACACTACGCGGCACCAGCTCCGACACGTCTCCGCCATGACGGGCGACGTCCTTCACGATGGAACTGGAGATATGCTCCTTCAACGGGTTCGCCGGCAGGAACATCGTTTCCACGCCGCCCAGCTGCTTGTTCACCAGCGCCATGCCCAACTCGGCCTCATAGTCGCCGTTCTGACGCAGCCCCTTCACGATCACCTTGGCCCCCACCCGGGCGCAGTAGTCGGTGATCAGTCCGGCGGTGCTGTCCACCACAATGTTGGGGTAGCCGTCCTCGCTCAGCGCGGCGCGGATCATGTTCACCCGTTCCTCCTCGGTGAACATCGGCTTCTTCGCGGCGTTCACGGCCACGACGACATGGACCTGATCGAACAGAAGCGCACATCGCTCGATCACATCGATGTGGCCGGAAGTGACCGGATCAAAGGATCCGGGGCATACAGCTATCGTCATGAATTCCAGACTACCTCGCACGGTGGAAACGCGACGAGATCATGGAACATACGCCGTAATAAGATGAATGGCGACAACGACGATGTGAGAAAGGGACTGAAATGATGCATGCGATGACCGAACCGAATGCGATGACCGAGTCCGTCCTGCTTGACGATGCGGTTTCCCCGCTGTCCACCCCCGACACGGGAAGCGGCACCGCCGTACTGGAACGCCCCGAGACCAGGACGGAGAGCCAGCGTACCGATGACGGCGACGCCGACCGTTTCGCGCACTACGTATCAAAGGAGCGCATGGCCGAGTCCCGTCTGACCGGCCGGCCCGTGGTGGCGCTGTGCGGCAAGGTGTGGGTGCCCAAGCACAACCCCTCCGACTACCCGGTGTGCCCGGACTGCAAGCGCATCTACGACGAAATGCGCTGATCGGCGCATTCATTCCGCCGAGGGGCCTTTCGGATCGTCATGACAAGGATGTCGACGATGCGAAAGGCCCCTCGGCGTGCATTCGACCGTATATCGGCGCTGCTGACCGTCTGATGACGGTCGATGATCAGCGCGATCAGATCGTAATGATCTCGGTGGGGATGGCCTGCTCGCCGTTCATCAGCGACAGTGCGGTGACCGGCAGTTCGTCAAGCGCCTTGCGATGGTAGTCGCGGGCCGCGAGCAGCGCCTCCTTGCTGGCGAGGGATTCGTCGATGTCGCCGTGGTCCACCGCCGTGATCAGCAGATCGCGGGTATCGCCGTATTCGTCGGGAGCCTGCCACTCGGCCAGACGATCCGCCGGGCCGCACACCACGAGCTCGCCCTGCGCCAGACCGTACCGGTACGAGCGCATCGCACGCTTGCGCCAGCCGTCGGTCTTCTTGCCGAACGACTTCTTCGCCACCGGGTGCATCTGCCCGTCGGCGCCCTCGCGCTCCACCAGCTTGTACACCATCGCGCACGTGGGGTGGCCGGAACCGGTCACCAGCATCGTGCCCACGCCGTACGAATCCACCGGGGCGGTGGCCAGCGCGGCCAGCGCATACTCGTCAAGGTCGTTCGTCACCGTGATCTTCGTATTCGTGGCGCCCAGCGAATCCAACTGCTTGCGCGCCTGCTGGGCCAGCGATGCCAGATCTCCCGAATCGATGCGGATTCCGCCCAGCTCTGGGCCGGCCACCTCCACGGCCGTGGTGATCGCCTGTTCGATGTTGTACGTGTCGGTCAGCAGCGTGGTGCCCGGTCCCAGCGCATTGACCTGGGAGACGAAGGCGCTGCGTTCGTCGTCGTGCAGCAGCGTGAACGCATGCGCGGCCGTGCCGATGCACACCAGATCGTACTTCTTGGCCGCCGCCAGATTCGCGGTTCCCGCGAAGCCGCCCACGATCGCGGCACGCGCGGCCGCCACCGCCGCGCTCTCGTTCGTACGACGGCCGCCCATATCCATGCACGGACGATTGCCGGCCGCCGACGTCATGCGCGACGCAGCCGACGCGATCGCGGAATCGTAATTGAGCACCGACAGCACCAGCGTCTCCAGCAGCGTGCATTCGGCGAACGTGCCCTCGATCTGCAGGATCGGCGAATTCGCGAAGAACGCCTCGCCCTCACGGTAGGCGCGGATCGTGCCCGAGAAGCGGAAGTTCTCCAGCCACTTGGCGGTCTTCTCGCTGACCACATGACGATCGCGCAGGAACTTCAGATCCGATTCGCTCGGACGGAAATCCCTCAGCATGTCCACGATGCGTCCCAGACCGGCGGCGATGCCGTAGCGTCGGCCCGTCGGCAGATGACGGGTGAACACCTCGAACACGCAACGGCGGTCCGCGGTGCCGTCGAGCATGGCGGCATCGAGCATCGTGTACTCGTACATGTCGGTCATCATCGCGGCCGAATAATCAGTGTTCGTCATGACTACCTCTTCGTTATATGGTCGTATCGACGTCACGCCGTATTGACGTCGTCGGATGCGTGGATCAGGAAGCGACCAGCACCTTCTGCGGCAGCGCCCTGTCAATGACTATCAGTATTAGTCCCAATGCCAAAAACACGCCACCGTATTCCAATATATTGAGGCCCAGACGACTCCAACCCAGCATCGGCAGATTGAGGAAATCATACGGGTACGGCGTGCCGTCGGCCAACGGTCCGGAATGCGGCCAGATGGCCGCGCGAACCAGCACGAACGCCACATACACAGGCAGATACGCCATCCATCCCAACGCATACGGCCACTTGAAACGACGATGCGGATCAAACAGCAGCCAATCGACCAGCGCGGCCACGGGGACCACGCGATGCGCCCATGTGACCGTGAGCAGGCCGAATACGCGCGGCGTGATCGCAGGATCGGCCGCCGGCAGCACGAACAGCGCCACCAATCCGGCGATCACGCTGTACAGCGTCAGACAGCCCTTAAGCCATGCCGGCGGCTGGATGCCCTTGAGCAACGTGGCCGCGCCGGTCCACAGCATCACCACGCCGAGCAGCAGCGTGGTCTGGAACGTGAAATACACCAACGAGGAATACTGATGAAGATGCCACACCTCGTAGGTGCCGGCGAAGCAGCATGCAGCCACGGCGAAGCGATACAACGCAGCCAGAAATCTCATACATCCCAGTGTAGAGGGGCGGCCGTGAACGATTCCGAACCGTCCCGAACGATTCCGAATGATTACGAACGGTTCCGTCTGGTTCGTTCCGGAGCGGTCCGTTCGTTCTCCGGCAATGTCTGCGAAGCCCGATACGGTTTGCTTGCACGAATGTTCGTGCACGGAGGCTACGGAGGCTACCAAATGGTTCAGATCAAAGACATGCTTGACGCCACCCAGACGATCCGTCCCGACGGACGCGCGGTGGACGAACTGCGCCCGGTGAAGATCACCCGGCACTGGACCGACGTTCCGGAAGGCTCCGTGCTCATCGAATGCGGCAATACGCGCGTGATGTGCACCGCCACGTTCACGCAGGGCGTACCCCGCTGGCGCAAGGACTCCGGCCTCGGCTGGGTCACCGCCGAATACTCCATGCTTCCCCGTGCCACCACCGAACGCACCGATCGCGAATCCGTACGTGGCAAGATCGGCGGACGCACCCACGAGATCAGCCGACTCATCGGCCGCTGCCTGCGTGGCGTGGTCGACATGAAGGCCCTCGGCGAAAACCAGATCCAGATCGACTGCGACGTGCTGCAGGCCGACGGCGGCACGCGCACGGCATCCATCACCGGCGCATACGTGGCGCTCGCCGACGCCGTGGCCTGGGCCAAGGAGCACAAGGTGCTTCGCGCGAACCGTACCGTGCTGCGCGATCAGGTGTCCGCCGTGTCGGTGGGCGTGATCGACGGCAAGCCGATGCTCGACCTGCCCTACGTGGAGGACAGCAACGCCATGACCGACATGAACGTGGCCATGACCGGCGCCGGCGCGTTCATCGAGATCCAGGGCACCGCCGAACACCGTCCCTTCACGCGCAAGGAGCTGGGCGAGCTGCTCGACCTTGCCGAGAAGGGCAACAAGGAGCTGCAGGCCATGCAGCGCAAGGCCCTGCAGGAGAACTGACGGGTGTCGGAACGGCGTGATGCCGCGTCGGAGCCGACGGACCTGGGACTTGATGAAGCCCAATGGAATTGACGGAATCGAACGGTTGAGGAGGAATCGCTATGAGCGACAGGATCACCATGGTGGTGGCCACCCACAACGAAGGCAAGCTGGCCGAGATCAAGCGCATTCTTGTGGAGGATCTGGGTGCCGACGCCGAACGGATCGAACTGGTGACGGCGGGGTCGCTGAACCTTCCCGATCCGGTGGAGAACGGCGTCTCCTTCGAGCAGAACGCACTGCTCAAGGCACGTGACGTGGTCCGCCGCACCGGACTGCCCGCCGTGGCCGATGATTCCGGGCTGATCGTGGACGTGCTGGGGGCCGCCCCCGGAATCCTGTCCGCGCGCTGGTCCGGCGTGCATGGCGACGACGTGGCCAACAACCGACTGCTGCTGGCACAGATCGAGGACATCCCCGACGCCAACCGCACTGCACGATTCCGTTGCGCGGCCGCGCTGGTGGTGCCGGAGACCGACGACGGCCGTACCGAACCGCCGTACGAGATCCATAACGAGAACGTGGAGCTCGGGGACATGCAGGGCGTGATCATCCGCGAGCCGCGTGGCGAGCATGGATTCGGCTATGACCCGATCTTCGTGCCCGACGATCAGCCGGCCCGTGCCGCCGAAGCGGGGCATCCGCTCACGTCCGCTGAGCTGGAACCGGAGGAGAAGAACGCGATCTCGCACCGTTCCAAGGCCATCCGCCGACTGGTGCCCAGCATCCGCCGACTCGTGCTGCACGCCGACATGCGGTGAGATGGCGAGAGATATGTGAAGGCCCTTGAAGCGTTGCGATTCTTGGAATTCCAACGCTTCAAGGGCCTTGTTGATCGTGCGCGAGATGGGACTTGAACCCACACGTCATAGACACAGGAACCTAAATCCTGCGCGTCTACCAATTCCGCCACTCGCGCGTTCTTTGATTATGGTGGTGCGTTTTCAATTGTCGGTCATGACGCATGATCATGACATTGAACCACGGTAAACAAAAACCCTAGGCAAAGTGCCTAGGGTTTCCCGTGGAGCCACTTGACAGAATCGAACTGTCGACCTGCTCATTACGAGTGAGCCGCTCTACCGACTGAGCTAAAGTGGCACATGGCACATTGCTGCGCACACAAGTAGAAGATGTTACCGGAGGAATCAAAAAAACTCAAATCGACGGTGATTGGGCGGTATTTGCGCGTGTCGCGAATGATGAAGGGGTGGTTGTATCGGTCCCACGGGGGATAATGGGCGCATGAATAACGATGGACGCCAGTGCAAGAACGACGCCGCGAACGGCAAGCCGGGCATGGGCATGCCGGACTTCTATCCGCTGATTCCCGCCGGTGGCGTGGGCTCCCGTCTGTGGCCGATCAGTCGCGGGAACAGGCCCAAGTTCCTCTACGATTTTCTGGGATCTGGACGAACCATGATCCAGTCCACGTTCGACCGACTCGCGGCGATCGCCGGCCCCGAACGTGTGTCCGTCATCGCGGGCGTGGCTCACGAGGACGCCATCCGGGCGCAACTGCCCGAACTGGGGGCGTGCAATCTGTTCACCGAACCCGTCGGTCGTGATTCGACCGCGGCCATCGCGCTGTCCGTGGCGATACTGGCGAAACGGCACGGCAGCGACATCGTGGTCGGATCGTTCGCCGCCGATCATGTGATCCGCGACAATCAGGCCTTCTCCGATTGCGTCAGACAGGCTGTGGCGGCCGCCCGCGCCGGCTATGTCGTGACGATCGGCATCGCGGCCACACGGCCGTCCACCGCATTCGGATACATTCGGCAGGGCGAATCGCTGGCGTCAAGCATTCCCGGGGCGCCGAGCGCGCGGCGGGTGAAGGCGTTCGTGGAGAAACCCGATGCCGCAACCGCCCAGGCGTATCTGCTAACCGGGGAATACCGCTGGAACGCCGGCATGTTCGTAATGCGCGCCGACGTGCTGCTCGATGCGCTGCGACGGCTCAAACCGGAGATCCACCGCGTCGTCACCGCGCTCGCCGACGTGTGGGATGCGGACGATGGAGGCGTGGCCCGTGCCGAGATGATGGAGCGACTGTGGCCGGGCGTGGAGAAGATCGCTTTTGATTATGCGCTTGCCGAGCCTTTGGCCGCCGAGGGGGGAGTGGCCATGGTTCCCGGTGGATTCGGCTGGGATGACATCGGCGATTTCAATTCCGTGGCGGCGCTGATTCCGAGTGCGGACGTGCGTAACAACAAGATCGTCGGCGATGCCGAGCGCGTGGTGTGTCTCGATTCGGCCGGAAATGTGGTGGTGCCGTCGAGCGGCCGCATGGTGACGCTACTGGGGGCGGATGATCTGGTCGTCGTCGACACGCCGGACGCGCTGCTGGTTGCGCCGCGTGCGCGGAGCCAGGAAGTCAAGCGCATGGTGGCCGAACTCACGGCGCGAGGGCATGGCGAGATCCTGTAATGGGTCGATCCGATGACGGATGATGACGGATGATGAACGTCGGGTGTCTGTTCGGTGTCTGTTCGGTATTGATCGAATTCGATGGTGTACGACGGGTAACAGAGCGATAAGCTTGGGTTATTGCACGTTCTAATGCACAAATGCCAACATTTCTGTTCGTTTTTAGCTGTCCGTCAATCCCGCTATGGTGAAAACTGGAATAGGCGATCATCCACCAAATCGCCTCAAGTGATGAAAGGACCTCACATGGCCATTAATCCTCCCATTGATGCCACTCAGACCCCTGCTTGGGCAGCGTTGCAGAAGCACTACGACGAGCTTCAGGCCGAGGGCATCGACCTCAAGAAGTGGTTCGCCGAGGATGCCGACCGCGTGGAGAAGCTCAGCTTCGACGCCGGCGACCTGCACTTCGACCTTTCCAAGAACCTCATCAAGCCCGAAACCCTCAAGCTGTTCGCCGACCTCGCCAAGGACGTGAAACTCGACGAGCGCATCAAGCAGCAGTACACCGGCGTGCACATCAACAACACCGAGGACCGTGCCGTGCTGCACACCGCTCTGCGTCGTCCGGTCGAGGACGAAGGCAAGTACATCGTCGACGGCCAGGACGTGGTCAAGGACGTGCGCGAGACCCTCGAGCGCATCTACGCGTTCGCCGAGAAGGTTCGCTCCGGCGAATGGCGCGGCGTGAGCGGCAAGAAGATCGACACCGTGGTCAACATCGGCATCGGCGGTTCCGACCTGGGTCCCGTCATGGCGTACGAAGCCCTCAAGCCGTACGCTGACGCCGGCATCTCCGCCCGCTACATCTCCAACATCGACCCCAACGATCTGGCCGAGAAGACCAAGGGCCTGGACCCGGAGACCACGCTGTTCATCATCGTCTCCAAGACCTTCACCACGCTGGAGACCCTGACCAACGCCCGTGAGGCCCGCACCTGGCTGCTTGAGGAGCTCAAGGCCGCCGGTGCCATCGACGGTTCCGACGAGAAGAACGCCGAAGCCATCAAGAAGCACTTCGTGGCCGTCTCCACCAACCTCGAAAAGGTTGAGGAATTCGGCATCGACCCGGAGAACGCCTTCGGCTTCTGGAACTGGGTCGGCGGCCGCTACTCCGTCGACTCCGCCGTCGGCACCTCCCTCGCCGTGGTCTACGGCCCGGCCCAGTTCGAGGAGTTCCTGCACGGCTTCCACGAGATCGACGAGTACTTCGCCAACACTCCGTTCGAGAAGAACGTCGTGGCCCTGCTCGGCCTGCTCAACGTGTGGTACCGCAACTTCTTCAAGGTGGCCTCCCACGCCGTGCTGCCGTACGACCAGTACCTGCACCGCTTCCCGGCCTACCTGCAGCAGCTGACCATGGAGTCCAACGGCAAGTCCGTGCGCTGGGACGGCACCCCCGTGACCACCGAGACCGGCGAGATCTTCTGGGGCGAGCCCGGCACCAACGGCCAGCACGCCTTCTACCAGCTGATCCACCAGGGCACCCAGCTCATCCCGGCCGACTTCATCGCCTTCGCCAACACCCCGAACCCGGTGAAGGACGGCGACCAGGACGTGCACGAGCTGTTCCTCGGCAACTACCTGGCTCAGACCAAGGCTCTCGCCTTCGGCAAGACCGCCGACGAAGTGCGCGCTGAAGGCACTCCGGAAGCCATCGTCCCGGCCCGCGTGTTCAAGGGCAACCGCCCGACCACGTCCATCCTCGGTGTGGCCCTGACCCCGTTCTCGCTCGGCGAGCTCATCGCCCTGTACGAGCACATCACCCTCGTCGAGGGCACCGTGTGGGGCCTGGACTCCTACGATCAGTGGGGCGTGGAGCTCGGCAAGCAGCTTGCCAAGCAGATCACCCCGGCCATCTCCAAGGATGACGACGCACTGGCCGCCCAGGACGCCTCCACCCAGAGCCTGATCAAGTTCTACCGCGAGCACAGGGAGTTCTGATTCCTGGCTTGTACGCGTAAAGGCGGCCCGTCATCGTAATGATGGCGGACCGCCTTTACATATCCCCGGATCTGTGTCGATGCCAAACAGGGCGTGCTATGACCGTTGGGCTGATGCAATGACGCTAACTCCCGTTCGCTAGGCAGATTATGAAGGTTCCCAATATCTATCGCTGCTTCGCTGGGTTGATGCGTTTTTTGCCATGCGCTCTAAAAGATAGGCTTTGCCACATTGATGCCCCAAATTGCCATATACGGGCTTGTGCGTGATTGGGCTATTTGGGGCAGTGCCTAGCGAAGCATGGTTAGACCTTTGCACAGTCCGTAAAAGACCTAGTGAACCGCAGATAGGCCCTTTACGGAGATGATTATCTTGTGCTCGCTGTCAGTGGACCAGCATGGGGATGCGCGTGTCCGGGGATAACGGCCCTGACGGCAGGAATCCCGAGTCGGAAATCCTCATGACATCGCGATCGTGCTCGCTCATCGGATAGTCGGCGTAGGCGCAGATGCGATGCTGACCAAACGCCACACGATAACGATCGTGATCGGTGCTGCACGCCTCCACACTGGGGTCGCCGTATCCGAACCACATTTCCAGAAATGTGCGTTCGCGCATGGTCGGGACCCTGAATTCAAGTTCCGGGTTGGAATCCGGCTGCCGCTCCAAACGGTCCGCGGCTTTGCCCAGTTGGTCCCGTATGGCATGCCAATCCATGGCATCCCATTCCAGCCGGTTGTATTCCTCGTGTCTACTCGGCCAGAAATCCTTGTCCAGCGTTCCCTCGGATGCCTTGGGAAGATCCAATTGCTCCAACGGGATGGAAGTCCAGACTGCCTCCGGTCCGATGTTGTTATTGGCAGTTAGCGAAAATGCCTCCATGATGTCCCTCCGCCACCCTGATGCCATTCAAACGCGTGCACTCAGTTATGCGACGCGCTGTGCCGCCGGTAATCTCGGCGGCAGTATCAATCAATATGTGAACTCAGATTGTCCGTTATATGGACATGAAATTCATCATGGGATGATACGAGCGCGGCCGATATGAGTGCAATCGGTGTCTGACTCGTGGACTGGTGGTGTCCGGCTCGTGGAAGGCGGGATCAAACGGAGATGTTACGTGGGCGAGGCGGCATCATGAGGCGGTATTACGCGGAATCAGCCGGTCCCGCAGTTGCTCCGATGCGAGAAAACGAATCGACCTCAGCCCCGACTCCTGCGCGCCGGCGACGTTATATGGGGAATCGTCCACGAACAGCGTGTGACGGCGATCTATGCCAAAACGTTCCATTGCGCGGTCGAATATCGCCGTTTCGGGCTTCTTCACCCCTTCGAATCCGGACACCATGACATCATTCAGCCTGTCGATGAGCTCGGGGAATCGCCGTTGCATGACGGGCCAGGTATCCCGCCCCCAGTTGGTCAGCCCCCATACGCCGATGCCGCGAGCCGTCAGTTCGTCCAGCAGCGGCATCATTCCGGGAATC
Organism: Bifidobacterium tissieri; assembly: GCF_002259645.1. Classification (GTDB taxonomy): domain Bacteria; phylum Actinomycetota; class Actinomycetes; order Actinomycetales; family Bifidobacteriaceae; genus Galliscardovia; species Galliscardovia tissieri. Next base: position 108,182 of record NZ_MWWV01000001.1, on the reverse strand, counting down.
ATGCCGACCAATGAGCGATCGACATGATCCGCATAGGCGCGCATCATCAGACCGAGCCTTGCGCCGTATTCCCGCTCATATTCGACGATCAGATCGTCATAATCCACGCCGCCGTCATGCAGATCGTCAAAATACAGGAATCCGCAACGATCATCATCGGCGAAGAACTCGTCGATCGCGTCTGGCGGGAACAGTCCTTGCAGGGCGAGTTTCGGCTGCCAATCGACCAGAACGCCGCAGAAATCGAAGATCACGTCGTGAATCGTGCTGTCTTCGCCGCCGTCGATGCGCATATCAATGCCGCACATGTGTTGTCTCCGTTCATGTTCATTGCCGTGTAGTGCCGTTCATTTCCGCCGGATCGTGTCGGCGATTATTGCATGTCAAGTGGTTCCTTGCTTGTGGGGGCGGGGAACGCGTCGTCAAGCGATGCGATCTCATCCGCGGTGAGATCGATGTTCCATACCGTGGCGTTGGCGAGCGTGTGCTCGACACTGCCGCTGCATGGTATGGCGATCGTGTCGTCGCGGCGCAGCACGAATGCGAGCAGGATGAGCATGGGAGAAACGTTGTGCGCGGCGGCGATCCGGCACACCGTGGCATCGCTGACCAGGCCGTCGCGCAGCGTGCCGGCCTGCGCCAGCGGGCAATAGGCCATCAGCGGAACGTGGTGCTCGTCCATCCACGGCAGCAGATCGAATTCGATCCCGCGTGAGCCGAGATGATACAGATCCTGATTCACCGCGCACGCATCGCCATGCGGCGTGGCGAACAGCTCGCGCATGTCGGCCGTGTCGAAATTCGAGACGCCCCAGTTGCGGATCAGTCCCTCGGCCTTGGCCTGTTCCATGCATTCCACGGTTTCGGCCAGCGGTATGGCCCCCCTCCAGTGCAGCAGGTACATGTCGAGATAGTCCGTGCCCAGGCGCGACAGCGAGGCCTCCAGACTGCGGCGCAGACGGTTCCGCCCGGCATTGTGCGGATACACCTTGGACACCAGAAACAGCCGGGAGCGGTCATATCCGGTGATCGCGCGGCCCACCAGGGACTCCGCGCGCCCGTCGGCGTACATTTCGGCGGTGTCGATCAGCCGGATGCCGGCGTCGAGTCCTGCGCGCAAGGCCGCGATCTCCTGCGATGCCGGGCGTCGCCCCTCGCCCAGATGCCATGTTCCCATGCCGAGTCGGGGCATTGAATCGCCATTGCGAAGACGAACGTCATGGCGCGACTGCGACGTTGGCCTCTGTGAAGCCGATGCCGCTGATGCCGTCTGTGAGGACTGTGTTGTCTGGTTGGTCTGTGTTGTCTGATTGGTCTGCGTTGCCTGATCGTTGCGCACTGCATGCGACGAATGGAATGACATGGATGCTCGTCCTTTCCGATGTGCCGTGATCCACAGTCGTGGATGGGGACGTCCCGCCGTGAGTCGTGGATTGCGGCTCCTGTCGGCTGCTGGGCCTGGTTGATCCGCTCGGCCTGTTGGGCCGCGGTCTGGCTGTCGTATCGCGATCGTCTCCGGCGGATTCCCTTCCTCGCCGGACCGATCCATCGCCATTTTTTCGATGTGTTCACCAGTGTCACTATCGATCATAGATATTGCGACGGTTGCATGGCGCGCGACGTCCATGACCGACCGTCCATAACCGCTCAGGGCCGCCCATAACCGCCCATAACCGATCATGAACAATCGGCGGGTGATCTCGCATCGCCCGGGCGTGGCAAATTGCATCGGTCTTCGACTCGTCGTATAGTGAGGGCAGTTCGAAGCCATTCTTAATTCGAACTTTTCGATGACGAGATAGCGCTTGGGATGAGATGGTTCTCACCGTGGAAGCGCGCTCATCGCGTCAGAACACCCTTATGATCGCGGGCCTTGGTTCGTTCAGGATTCATGGTTGGGTCATATAAGGTCAGACGAAAGGCAATACACGTGGCAGATAGCCAGAATCTTGCAAGTATGAAGCTGCCCGAGCTCAAGGAGCTCGCCAAGCAGATGGGTTTGCGTGGTACCTCTACCATGCGTAAGGGCGAGCTGGTCAGCACCATCGAGGCCGCCCGAAACGGCGGCGAAGCGCCCGCCGGAGTCACCGTGCGCGTGCCGAAGACGACCAAGCGCACCGTCAAGAAGACCGACAGGCCTGCGGAGACGTCCGCTCCCGAGGCCGTCGATGATGCTTCCAACGCCGAAGCCGATGCGGTTGCGGCCGCTCCCGTCGTGGAGCCCGCTCCGGCTCCCGTGGATGAGACCCCGGCTCCGACCGCCGCCGATTCCGAATCCGAATCCGTGGAGCACGCCGATTCCGACGTCGCCGAACGCGAGCCCGGTCAGCTGCCGATCATCGAGCTGCCGGAGATCAAGAGGACGAGCGACGCCGATCACTCCGATCGTGCGGAGACGTCCGCCGCCAAGCTTGCCGCCATCGAGCTGCCCGACGCCAACGCCGGCAAGCGCGTGTCGCGTCGTCGTGCCACGCTGTCGTCCGCTCCGTCGATCGACAACGAGCGCGTTGAGCGTTCGGATCGCGATCGTGATCATGAGAACGTGGGCAAGCTTGATCTTGATCTTGATCTGCCGCGTGTACGCCGTCGCAAGGACAGCGGTGCCGCCGCCGACGAGCCGGCCCGACAGGGACGCGTGCGTGATCTCGGCGATATCCTCGCCGCGCTGCCCGACCGTTCCGACCGTCCCGAGCCGCGCAAGAACGGCAAGAACCGTCGTGACGATCACGCCGATCGTCGTGGTATGCGCGATGATCGCGGCCACGGAACCGACCGTTCCGACCGCTACGATCAGGATGACGATCGCGAGTATCGTCGCAATCGCGCCGATCGCCGCAACGGTCGTGATGACCGTGCCGATCGTCGTGGCGGCACTGACCGTACCGATCGCATCGAGCGCCGCAATCGTCGTGACGATGCCGTGCGCAACGACCGTGCCGATCGTGCGGAGCGCAACGACTACCAGCAGCAGGACGATCTGGTGCCCGTCGCCGGCATCGTCGATGTGCTGGAATCCTACGCATTCGTGCGCACCTCCGGCTACCTGCCCGGACCGAACGACGTGTACGTGTCGATGGGCCAGGTGAAGAAGTACGGTCTGCGCAAGGGCGATGCCGTGCAGGGCACCACGCGTCCGCCGCGCGACGGCCGCAACCAGCGTCAGAAGTTCGTGCCGTTGCAGTCCATCGAAACGATCAACGGCATGAGTGTGGAGGAGGCGCAGTCCCGTCCGCACTTCAACAAGCTCACGCCGCTCTACCCGCAGGAGCGTCTGCGCATGGAGACCCAGCCGACCAAGCTCACCGGTCGACTGATCGACATCGTGGCACCGATCGGCAAGGGCCAGCGTGGTCTGATCGTCTCCCCGCCCAAGGCCGGCAAGACCATCACGCTGCAGCAGATCGCGAACTCGATCACCACGAACAACCCCGAAGTGCATCTTATGGTCGTGCTCGTGGACGAACGTCCTGAGGAAGTCACCGACATGGAGCGCACGGTGCAAGGCGAGGTCATCTCCTCCACGTTTGACCGTCCGGCGAGCGACCACACGATCGTCGCCGAACTGGCGATCGAACGCGCCAAGCGCCTGGTGGAGCTCGGCAAGGACGTGGTCGTGCTGCTCGACTCCATGACCCGTCTGGCCCGCGCATACAACATCGCGCAGCCGGCGTCCGGTCGAATCCTGTCCGGTGGTGTGGACGCGCAGGCGCTGTACCCGCCGAAGAAGTTCTTCGGTGCGGCGCGCAACATCGAAAACGGCGGCTCGCTCACCATCATCTCGTCCGCGCTGGTGGAGACCGGCTCCAAGATGGACGAGGTGATCTTCGAGGAGTTCAAGGGCACCGGCAACATGGAACTGCGTTTGTCCCGCGAACTGTCGGAGAAGCGCCTGTTCCCGGCCATCGACATCAACGCGTCCGGCACCCGCCGCGAGGAGCTCATCACGCCGCCGGCCGAGCTTGCGGTCATCTACCGTCTGCGTCGCCTCTTCGGCGGCATGGAGCCCGAGCAGGCATACCAGACCCTGGTGCCGCGTCTGAAGAAGACCGCCACGAACCGCGAGTTCCTGGCTGCGATCACCTCCACGATTCCGCAGAGCCAGGCGAAGTAGCCGCGGTGTTGTGTGTAGCGCGGCGAATCGGCAACGATTGAGCCGCACCACGGGCACAGGTGTTTATGGCCTATCCGACGTATGCGTGTGTCAAATAAGCACGGGGCGGTTTCTTGGGTGCTTATCTGGCGTACATATGCGTCGGATACGCATCGGACGATTCCTTGAGTGCTTATCTGGCGTACGCATGCGTCGTAGAAGCACGGGACGATTCCTCAGATGCTTGTTTGCCGTATGCATGCGTCGGATAGGCATCTGATAAACGGTACGTCAGTATCGTACGGTATGTGGACCGATCTTGCATAGTGAGCATGTGAGTGCCGTTATGGTCGAGGGGGAGTGGTTCGGGATACTCTGGTAGATATGAGTGCAGATATTAGTGGTTGGCGCAAGCCTGTACGAACCATCACCGAAAGCAATGATCAGACCGGTGCCGACGTCACGGACGACGTTGAAGCCGTTGCCACGAACCATGACACGGACGAGCGTTCATCAACGATCGATTCCGCCGCGGCCCGTGAACATCCCGAAGTCGCCGAGACCGTAGCCAAAATCAAGAGTCTGCGCAAAACCATTGACAACATCGACGGCGCGGTGATCCATCTGCTCGCAGAACGATTCAAGGCCACCTCGCAGGTGGGCGTGCTCAAAGCAGAAGCCGGTTTCGCGCCTGCCGATTACAAGCGGGAGGACTACCAGATCGAGCGTCTGCAGCGCATCGCCAAGGATGCCGGACTCGATCCGAACATCGCCGAAATGTATCGCGAATTCGTGGTGACCGAAGCGAAGAAGCGTCATAAGCGCATCGCCGACGCCGGTGGCGATCCGGGTGTCCTCGACGTGTTCGCATGACGCGTGACGGCCGCGATGACGGTGATCGTCGCGAGGTCTGGAAACACTACTAAGAGTAACGCGAGCAATGCGAAAACATGAACGATCACGCAACCGTTCGGTGAGCGACGTTCCCCGCATGTCGCAACGGATTCGATGACAGTACAATATCGTGTTTAGTGCCCCCATTCTTGGGGAGGGGCAATATGCGGCTAGTCAATTTACGGCGAAGGACGACATGCGAACAGAAAGTGCGGGATATACGCCATCGTATAAGCCGAAACGACATCATTTCGGCCGATGGATCGCAGTGGTGGCACTGATGTTGCTGATGATCGTCGTTGCCGCCGGCGTGTGCGGTATGAAGCTGTACTCCGATGCCAAGCGGGTGCAGTCGCACGAGCAGAAGGCCATTTCAACATTATCCTCTGTGATGAGTCTGGGCACGGATACGCAATCCACGAATGTCGCCGGCGCATCCGCCGATCTTCGCCAACGACTCAATGAGGCGAAGCAGGAGACCAACGCGGCGAACGACATCACCCATGGCACGTTGTGGAATATCGCGTCGCGCATTCCGATGATCGGCGACGATGTCACCACCGTGCAAGGCATGACGGCGGTGACGAACACGTTGGTCAACGATCCCCTTCCCAAGTTCATCGATGTGATGACATCGATGCAGGGTGGCCAGCTGAGCACGTCGGACGGTCGGTTCAATCTGCAGCCGTTGCTCGACCATCGTGATGAGATCGCCGATATTGATGCCACGGTGCAGCAGCAGGTGCGTGAATACCGGAATCTGCCGGGCGCTCATACCAGCGTCGTGAAGGACGCCTATGAGACCAGCGGCAAGCAGCTGAATGCCGTGGCCGGCACGGTGGACAGCATGTCCAATGCGTTCCGGATGCTGCCTGACTTTCTTGGCTCGGATCAGCCCCGCACCTACGCGCTGATGGCGATGACCACGTCGGAGGCACGTTCATCCGGCGGTCTGGTTGGATCGGTTGGCGTGGTTACGACGGACGACGGCAGCATCAGCATTGGTGATTTCCGCGCCGACGCGGACTATGTCGCCTATGGTGCGAGCACGCCGACCGACGATGAGAAACGAATCTTCAATGAGTGGGGACCTTTGCAGATGTCGTTCGACATCCGTGATCTGGCCGTCTATCCGGACACGTCACGTAGCGCCGAAGGTATGCGCGAGATCTGGCAGCGCACGCCGTGGGGCGGTTCCACGAATCTGGATGGCGTGATCATGGTGGACCCGGTGTTCCTGCAGAAGCTGATCGGCATCACCGGCAACGTCACATTGTCCGATGGCACGGTGCTGACCGGCGACAACACCGCCGAATTCCTGCTCAATACGGCGTATACCAAATATCCGCAGGAGCAGCAGGACGCGTTCTTCGCACAGGTGGCCGAACAGGCCGTGGGCAGCATGTTCTCCAACATGAGCGTGGGACGGCTGGTGAAGGTGTCGCAGATCATGGGAGACATGGCGAATGGCCGGCATCTTTCACTGTATGCGTTTGATGACGAGGTGGAGCAGGAGATCAGCGCAGCCGGATTCACCGCGTCGATGCCTGACGATGAGGAGCATCCGCAGGTGGGCGTGTACACGAACCAGCAGAATTCCTCGAAGATGGACTGGTACATCCATCGCACGTCGAACGTGACGTTGGCGTCCCGGAATGATGACGGGTCGCGTACCTATCATGTGACCTACACACTGACCAATACGCTGGACGAGTCCCAGGCGGCCGGCTTGCCGGACTACATCATCGGCATCAGCCAGGCCGGCCAGCCCAAGACCTACGGCATCGAGAAGATGCTGTTTGCCGCTCCGTCCGGCGGCGGCATGACCGAACCGACGGTCGCGTCCGGCTCCACCGGCAGTGTGACGGAAGCGCGTCGGGAAACGTTGAACGGCAAGAGGATCTACGCCAATGTAGCCAGCCTCGCCCCCGGTCAGACCGTGACCTACACGTTCGACGTGACCACTTCCGCAAAGGCCGTCACCGACCTGACCGTGGACCAGACTCCGCTCGGCTGGACGGAATCAGGGCAAACCGGTCGGTGAGAATCAGCGAGCGCTGGCTGTGGCTTTGGAGCTCATACCTGCATAACAAATAGTGGGTGTATCCATCGGTGAAGGATGGATACACCCACTATTTGTTTGCGTGTTTGCGGCGAGCCGGCTCAGATGGTCAGGCCGGCCCGTTTGCATCGTCGTGAATTACCTTGCGGCGATTCACTTGTTCTTCGGCTTCTTGGCCGGGGGCTCGCCCAGCTCGCTGGCGGCGATGATCACGGTCTCGTTGGAGCCGTCATCGGAGGCGGCGGCCTCCTCGGCGTGCTTCTCAACCAGATCGAACTTGCCGACCACACGACCGGCCTGCGCGATGTCGTCGATGGCGGAACGGATCGCGTTCACACCGTCAGCGGCGGCGGACAACGCCACGGACAGGATCGGGGTCTTCATGGAGACCTTGGCCTCGGACTTGATCTTGCGCAGCTGCTCCACGGCACGACCGGCCCATGCCAGCGTCTCGGGGGAGACGCCGGAGGCGGCGATCACATACGGTTCCGGCGTCGGCCATGCGGCGCGGTGCACGGAGCCCTCGCCGTCGTGCATCCAGTGCCACACCTCTTCCGTGGCGTACGGCAGGTACGGGGCCAGCAGGCGGGCGAACGCGTCCAGCCCCAGACCCAGCGCGGTGCGCGCGGACAGCACAGCGGCCTCGCTAGGCGTGCGGCCATGCTCATCCGGCGTGCCGTAGGCGCGGTTCTTCACCAGCTCGATGTAGTCGTCGCAGAACTGCCAGAAGTAGCTTTCGATGACCTCCAGAGCCTTGGAGTGCTCGTAGGATTCCATCGCCTCAGTGGCGGTGCGCACCACGTACGCCATCTTGGCCATGGCGGCGCGGTCCAGCGGCTCGGTCACGTCGGTCGGGTTCCACGTGGCCTCAGCGGGAGCGCCCACGTGGTGGTTCTCGTCCTCACGACCGATCGCCAGCGCGAACTTGGTGGCGTTGAGCAGCTTGATCGCCAGACGGCGGCCGATCTTCATCTGGCCCTCGTCGTACGTGGCGTCAAGGCCCAGGCGGGCGGCGGCGGCCCAGTAGCGCACGGCGTCCGCGCCGAACTTCTTCAGCGGCTCGTTCGGAACCACCACGTTGCCCTTGGACTTCGACATCTTCTTGTGATCCGGGTCGAGGATCCAGCCGGAGAGCGCGGCATTCTTCCACGGCAGGCAGTGGTTCTCCAGATGCGCGCGGTCCACGGTGCTGAACAGCCAGGTGCGGATGATGTCCTGACCCTGCGGGCGCAGATCCATCGGGAACGTGGCGGCGTGAATCGCCTTGTTCTCCTCGCCGGGCTCCTCCCAGCGGGTCACGATCTGCGGGGTGAGCGACGACGTCGCCCACGTATCCATGATGTCGTTCTCGGCGGTGAAGCCACCGGGCACGTCACGCTGATCCTCGGTGTAGCCGGCGGGCACATCAGTGGTCGGATCGATCGGCAGAATGTCCTCGCTCGGCGTGATCGGATGCTCGTAGTCGGCGGAGCCATCATCCTTCACCGGGTACCACAGCGGGAACGGCACACCGAAGAAGCGCTGACGGGAGATCAGCCAGTCGCCGTTCAGGCCGTGCACCCAGTTGTCGTAGCGCACGTGCATGAAGTCGGGGTGGAACTTGAGCTCGTTGCCGCGCTCGATGAGTTCGGCGTTGAGCTTCTCGTCGGTGCCGCCGTTCTTCAGGTACCACTGGCGGGAGGTGACGATCTCGAGCGGCTTGTCGCCCTTCTCGTAGAAGTTCGTCATACGCTTGGTGGGCTTCGGCTCGCCGTCCATGTCGCCGGACTCACGCAGGTGGTCGACGATGATCTTGCGGGCGGAGAACGTGGTCTTGCCCTCGATCTCCTCGAAGATGGCCTTGCCGTTCTCGTCGTCGATCCAGTCCGGCACGCTCATCACGATACGGCCGTTGCGCTGGATGATCGAACGGGTGGGCAGGCTCAGGTCGCGCCACCACTCGACGTCGGTCACATCACCGAACGTGCAGCACATGGCGATGCCGGCGCCCTTGTCCATTTCGGCGGCCTTGTGCGCCAGGATCGGCACCTTGACCTTGAACAGCGGGGAGTACACGTACTGGCCGAAGTACTGCTTGTAGCGCTCGTCGTCCGGGTGCGCGATCAGGGCACCGCAGGCGGGCAGCAGCTCGGGACGGGTGGTCTCGATGTAGATCGGGGTGCCGTCCTCGAAACGGAAGGCGATCTTGTGGTAGAAGCCGTCGTATTCACGGCTTTCCAGTTCGGCCTGGGCCACGGCGGTCTGGAAGGTCACGTCCCACAGGCCGGGGGCGTCCTTCTGGTAGGCCTCACCACGGGCAAGATTGCGCAGGAACGCCTTCTGGGCCACGCGGCGCGGGTGCTCGCCGATCGTGTGGTAGGTCTGCGACCAGTCCACGGACAGGCCGAGCGTGCTCCACAGATCCTGGAACTGCTTCTCGTCCTCGGTGATGAGGCGCTCGCACAGCTCGATGAAGTTCTGACGGGAGCAGGGCACCTGATCCTTGGCCTGGATCTTCTTGCCCTCGGTGCCTTCGAACGGCGGCTTGAAATCGGGATCGTACTTCAGCGACGTGTCCACGCGCACGCCGAAGTAGTTCTGCACACGACGCTCGGTGGGCAGACCGTTGTCGTCCCAGCCCATCGGGTAGAACACGTCGAAGCCGCGCATGCGCTTGTAGCGGGCGATGACGTCGGTATGGGTGTAGGAGAACACATGGCCCACATGCAGATGGCCGGAGACGGTGGGCGGCGGGGTGTCGATGGAGTAGACGGCCTTGCGGTCGCGGGTGTTACCGAACTTGTAGGTCTGGGCGTCGTTCCACGCCTTCATCCACTTGTCTTCGAGACCGTCCACGCCCACACGGTCGGGCAGGGCGGTAAGATGCGCGCTGATGGCGCCTTCAGCATTATCAGTCATACGGGCCAGTTTAGAAACGCTGTGTGACAAGGATTGATCGTGGATTGATCGGAGATGATCGGCTCTCGATCAATCCACGTGCGTTCCGTATTCGCGTTATTCGATCGTGACTCCGGCCAGTGGCAGATAGCAGTCGACCATGGCGGTGGGCAGCCCCTTGACGGTGGACTTGTAGGCCACCCACGGGCGTTCCACATACAGCCAGTCGGCGGGGGAGTCCTCGCTGAGCTTGTGCGCGTATTCCTTGAGCCGGTTCGCGTAGTCGTCGTCGGTCGTGGCGGCTCTGGTCTGCGCGTACAGGTTCTCCACCTCCGCGTTGGTGTACTGCAGGAAGTTGTCGCGCGCCACGAAGTCACCGGCGTCATGACTGTCGTTCATGGTGTAGATGGTCAGATCGAACTGCTTGTCCTGCACCACGGTCTGCTGCCAGGTGGCATCGTCGACCATGCTGACCTCGATGGGAATGCCCGCCGCCGCGAGATTGTCCTTCACTGTCTGGCCGATCTGCTCGCCCAGGGATGACGGGTAGACGAGCTTCATCGTGCGTAGACGGAAGTAGCTGACCAGGCTTTTGGCCTTGGCCTGATCGAGCGGATACAGGCCGGTCAGGTCCTCGTATCCCGGGTCGAGTTTGGGGATCGGTCCGCCGAGTCGTTCCGCGGCGCCGTTGGCCTGTACAATCGCGTTCTTGTCGATGGCCATGCGCGCGCTCTGCCGCACGCGGGCGTCGGAGAACAGGGAGTCGGCGGAGCTGTTGAATCCGAGCACCACCTTGCGGGTGCTGTCGGTCTGCGCCACGGTGATGGTGTCCTGCGTCTTGAGCGCGTTCGCATTGGCCACGTCCGTGGGCATGATGGCCTGGATGTCGCCGGACTTGAGATCATCGGCGGCCTTGCCGGCATCGGTGTAGTAGCGCAGCGTCACCGTGCCGATCTTCGCCTTGGTTCCCCAGTATGCGGTATTGGCCTTGAGTGTGATCGGATCGCCCTTCTTCCAGGATTCCACGAGGAACGGTCCGGAGCCGATCGCGCCGGTCATGTAGTTGACCTTCGCGGTTTCGTCGTACACGATGCCCGCGCGGCCGGACAGCACCCACGGCAGGTCGGGCATGGGGGAGGAGAGCTTGATGACCACCGTGGAGCTACCGGTCGCCTTCACCGACGCCAGTCCGGCCAGATCCTCGTATCCCACATACTGCTTCTGCAGCGTCTGCTGCAGTGAATAGACCACGTCGTCGGCGTTGAGCTGGTCGCCGTTGGAGAACGTGATGCCGTCGGCGATGTGGAAGGTGTACGACAATCCGTCGTCCGACACGTCCCACGATTTGGCGATGCCGGGCTGGGCGGTATTGTCCTCGCCGCGTTTGGTGACCGTTTCGTAGACGTTGCCGAGCAGCGCCTGCGCGACGGCGTCGCCGGTCTGCTTGCGGATGTCGAGTGAGTCGGGCGCGGAGGCCAGGCCGATCGTGATCGATCCGCCGGGTGCCGATCCGGGAATCGGCAGACTGGGCGCGGAGCGGTTCACGATCATTGAATATGCCGCGTAACCGCCGCAACCGAATACCAACAGCGCCACGAGGAAGACGATAATCGATTTGACGCCGCCGGTGGCCAATGCGTGCGCCGACTCACGACGTGCGCGCCGGGAAAGCGGCTTCGGCTCCTGGGACGACGGGGTTTCGACTGGGGGGAATGCCCTTGGCGCTGTATTGTGTTGGTCCGACTGTGCTCTGCGCATGCTTACGAGCATACTCGGTGCCGGGCCGTGAGCTCAGATGGACACCGATGGGCAGGTGTCGGCCAGGGGGCAGTTGGCGCAGTCGGGTTTGCGGGCGTGACATGTGGCCCGGCCGAACAGAATCAGCCGATGGCTGAGATTCGTCCACTCCTCCGGCGGGAAACAGGCGCAGATCGCCTTTTCTATCTTCACCGGATCCGGATGTCTGGTGTTCCAGTCGGTCCTCCAACGCAACCGTCCGGTCACACGCGTCACATGCGTATCCACGGGGAAGCCGGGAATGCCGAACGCATTGCCGAGCACCACGTTCGCGGTCTTGCGACCCACGCCGGGCAGCGTGACGAGTTCCTCCATGGTGTGCGGCACTTCCGAATCGAAACGTTCGGACAACGCCTGACCGAGCCCGATCAGATGCTTGGCCTTGGCATGGTAGAAGCCGAGCGGTCGGATGATACGTTCGATGTCCTCGATGTTCGCATTGGCGTAATCCTCGGCGTCGGGGTAGGTTGCGAACAGTTCGCCGGTGACGGAATTGACCCGCTTGTCGGTGGTCTGCGCACTGAGCACGGTGGCCACAAGCAGCTCCAGAGGATTGGAGAAATGCAACGCGCACACGGCCTCGGGAATCATATTGCACAGAATACGGTATTCGTCGTGCATACGCCGAACGCGCGCGGTTTTCGTCTCTCGTGCCATACGATCCGGTTTATCCGAACGCCCTGACCTTCCCTACTTTCACTGTGGTGACACTAGTGTGATCACACTAACGTCACCACAGTGAAAGTAGGGTGATCACACTAACGGAATACAGTAAGAGTGTTCAGTTTTGGACTTTGGGCTGACGGATCGGAGCGGAAACGGAATCAGTCATGATGGGCGGTGGCTGCCGCGGCGGCGGCCTTGGCGTTCTCGTCCTGCTCGTCGTCCTCCGGCGGGTCGAAACGATATCCCACGTTACGCACAGTGCCGATCAGATGCTCATACTCGCCACCGAGCTTGGCGCGCAGACGACGAATATGCACATCAACGGTACGGGTGCCGCCGTAGTAGTCGTACCCCCACACCTCCTGCAACAGCTGTGCACGGGTGAACACACGACCGGGATGCTGCACCAGATACTTCAGCAGCTCGAACTCCTTGTAGGCCAGATCGATGGGATGACCATGCAGCGACGCCGTATAACCATTCGTATCCACCACCAGATCGCCGGAACGGATCTGCCCCTCCTGCGGCTGCTCATTGCTCTGACGCGCGGGAGACGCCGACGCGAACGAATTGCCACGCTCGGACACCAGTCGCAACCGAGCCTCGACCTCGGCAGGGGACGCGGAGGCGACCACCACATCGGAAACACCCCACTGGGAAGTGACCACGGTGAACCCGCCCTCCGTAAGTACCAGCACGATCGGCGTGGACAGGCCGGAGGCATGAATCAGACGACACAGGGTCTTGGCAGTGGCGAGATCGTCGCGCGCATCAAGAAAAAGAATCGTGTTCTCAGGCATCTTCACCAGAGAAGCGGCATCCATCGGCAGCACACGCACACGATGAGACAACAGCGCAAGAGACGGCAGTACGGAAGCGGGATTCTCCGCCATCGTCATCAATGTCAAATCCGTCACTGTGCTCTCCCCGATCCTGGCTTCGATGTGAGCCTGAACAACAACAACCTTCATTGTACAAAGCGGATGTTATCGCGCGTGCTCGCGATTCCGTAACTTTCGCTATCGAACAACTTTCTTCTTTTTATAAGACAGAAGTTCGTAATTGGAAAACGCGGTTCAACATTTGGGACACCATCGACGAACGTAGTAAGAAAGCATAGGAAAAAGCCGCTAGGAACGGCATAAGCCATCGGTTAAGACTTGAGCATGATGCCTGACACGGCACCACCGACAATCATCGGCGAGCCACTCGAATCCCCTCAAAATAATTCTGTGGATAGGCGTGGTGAGAACATGAACGATAGTAAAAGTGGAATCATCGAAGCAGGAGGAGCGTTCATGGGCATCCAGGACATCCACAAGCGCGAGATCGACGAAGAGGACGGCACGCACGTACGCGGCATGCAGTCGGAGGCGACCCGACGCGGACAGCTTGCCGTGGTGCTTACCCAAGTCGTCTCCTACGCACTGATGATCGGACTCGTCGGCGGCCTCGGCGCACTCACCCAGGCCGGCGCGATCGCATCCATAACACTGTCCGCGCTCGCCGTACTGGCCGTGGTCATTGCATGGCCGTTCGCGAACGGCGTCACCCAGACGGTATTCGCCCGGGCGCTCGCCGTGATCGTGTACGTGGTCGCCGTGGCGTTCAACATCTCGGACGGTTTCCCCGTCTCCGACAAGGCGTTCACACGATGGTCGTGGTTCCTGATCCTTGCGTTTCTGACGATCGTGGTCGTGTCGTTTGGACATCAGATGTGGCGTAAGGACCGCAGTCATCTCATCGTGTCGATGTCGACGGGACTGATCGTGTCCGCATGTGCTCTCGGATCGTCCTGCTGGCTGTTCCTTCCCTCGCTGATGCACGATCTGCTGTCCGCGCCCGACGACGGAGCGTGGGTGGCGGCGCTGGTGCTCGTGGCGCTTATCGCCTTGGGCGTGCTGCTGGTGATCGCATCCGGATCTTGGTGGAACGAGATCGACGGGCCGTCGCCCTACTCATGGCTTGGCATGGGCGTGATGCCCGTCATGCTGCTGGGATACGTGGTGTATGTGGCCGCGTTCGTGGCGCATCTGACGCTGTGACAGTCGCGTAAGATCGTCGCGTAATCACGACGATCCATGATGATTACCACGGCAGCATGCCGAGATGCTCCAACAGCACCTTCAGACCGATAAGAATGAGCACCAGACCGCCGGCCACCTGCGCCGGCTTCTGCCAACGGGAACCGAACACATTGCCGATGCTCAGGCCGACGGCCGAGAACAGGCCGGTCGTCACACCGATCACGACCACGGCGAACACAATATTGATCGGCATGAACGCGAAACTCACACCCACGGCGAACGCGTCGATGCTCGTGGCGATGGCCAGCGGCAGCATATGACGCCAATCGAATGCCGCGGTCTCGTGCTCGTTCTCCTCGTCCTCCAGAAACGCCTCGCGAATCATGTTGCCGCCGATCAGCGCGAGCAACGCAAAGATGATCCAATGGTCGACGGCCGTGACATACTTGCTGAACGTGGATGCCGCGAAATAGCCGAGCAGAGGGAACAGCGCCTGGAATCCGCCGAACCACAATCCCACCGATGCACGCTGGCGTCCGTTGACGTGTTTGACGGTCAGTCCCTTGCCGATGGAGACGGCGAACGCGTCCATGGATACGGAAACGGCAATAAGAAGAATCTCAACGATCACGGATGATCCTTTGAAGGTTCATTTCGACGCCAGACACTATGGCCGACTGCCGGAATGGGCCTCGACACCGCCCTCTGGCGGCCCTACGCCTTGACGAAACGATGACACAGCAAACTGCCAGATGCCGCGACAGGGAAAACGCCGTCGGATGGCTTTGAATTCGGATGAATGCCGTTCGTCTGTCTCTCGCGAATTACAAGTGGTGATAATAGCAGAGGGCGCACCCCGATGGGGATGCGCCCTCTGCGGTTCGCTATCGCTAGCGTGTGTGTGATGACATGTCGTTGCCGTTCACGCACGCCGTCGTTATATGTGACGGCTCACTTCTCCTCGGAAGCGGCCAGACGCTCGCGAGCGGCCTTGATCTCGGCCTCGGCCTTGTCCACGCCGGTCCAGTAGTCGCCGGGCAGCACTTCCTTGCCGGGCTCCAGAGCCTTGTACTGCTCGAAGAAGTGCTTGATCTCGGCCTTGTGGAACTCGGAGACGTCGTCGATGTCCTTGATGTTGTCGTAACGCACATCGGCGGGCACGCACAGCACCTTGTCGTCGCCACCGGCCTCGTCGACCATGTGGTACAGACCGACGGCGCGGCACTCGACCACGCAGCCAGGGAACACGGAGTTCGGGATCATCACCAGGGCGTCAAGCGGATCGCCGTCCTCGCCCAGAGTGCCGTCGATGTAGCCGTAGTCGTCCGGGTAGCCCATGGCCGTGAACAGCTCACGATCCAGGAACACGCGACCGGTCTCGTGATCCACTTCGTACTTGTTCTTGGATCCGCGCGGGATCTCGACGACGACGTTGAACGTCTCTGCCATGTCTGTCTCCTTCAATGAGTTGACATTATTGTGTTACCGCAACCAAGGATACCGCAGAATGGGGGTCGTGGGGGTTGCGATACGCGTATATGACGCATACACGGCGCGTATTGCGTATTGATACGTGTATTGACAAACGTATTGACAAATGTGGGTGCCTTCCCGGAGGAAGACACCCACATTTTGGTGGTCGATTGCGACCAACGTGGTTGATCACATGGATCGGAATCCGTTGATCGATGACCGTCGGTCGTTGATCGTCAGTTGACCGACGATCAGTACTGGACGCTGAGCACGTGCGCCACGTCGGCCCACGGGGCCAGCGACACGAAGTTGTCCCAGCTCCAGGTGAACTCGCGGCCGGTCAGCTCGTCCTTCAGTGCCACGCCCTTGTCGGTGGGCAGGCCGAAGTCGCCCAGCTCGAGGTGGATAAGGGACTGGTGGGCGTCGTGACCATCCAGATTCACCACCACGATCAGCGTGTCCGGCTTGCCGGTGCCGGTGAACTCGGCCGGCGTGTGGCGGGCGAACGCGAGGATGTTCGGATCGGAGCTGCGCAGGACCGTGAGGTTGTGGTAGCTGTGCGTGGCCGGGTGCTCGCGACGGATGCGGTTGAGGCTGGTGAGCATTTCGGCGATGCCGTACTCGTCGGCCTTGGACCAGTCGCGCACCTTGATCTCGTACTTCTCGTTGTCGATCTGCTCCTCGAATCCGGGGCGCTGACGGTTCTCGATCAGTTCGAAGCCGTTGTAGATGCCCCAGCTCGGGCTGCCCATGGCGGCCAGCACGGCGCGCACGGCGTGACCGGCGATGCCGTTGTCGCGCACGTAGGCGGTGAGGATGTCCGGCGTGGTGGGCCAGAACGTATTGTGCTGGTAGAAGGCGTCGTCGCTGTTGGTCTCGCCTAGGTACTCCTCGAGCTCCTCCTTGGTGTTGCGCCACGGGAAGTAGCAGTGGGACTGGGTGAAGCCGGCGTAGCTCAGCGCGCGCATCATGCCCGGGCGGGTGAATGCCTCGGCCAGGAATAGCACCTCGGGGTGCTTCTTGGTGATCGTGGCGATCACGTCCTGCCAGAAGCGCACGGGCTTGGTGTGCGGGTTGTCCACGCGGAAGACGGTCACGCCCGCGTCGATCCACAGGGTCATCAGGCGGACGACTTCCTTTTCGATGCCTTCCATGTCGGCGTTGAAGTCGATCGGGTAGATGTCCTGATACTTCTTCGGCGGGTTCTCGGCGAAGGCGATGGTGCCGTCCGGCTTGTGGCGGAACCAGTTCGGGTGCTCCTTGACCCACGGGTGGTCGGGGGAGCACTGCAGGGCGAAGTCAAGGGCGATCTCCAGACCCAGTTCGTGGGCCTTGGCGACGAGCGCCTTGAAGTCGTCCATGGTGCCGAGCAGCGGATCGACGGTGTCGTGGCCGCCTTCAGCGGAGCCGATGCCGAACGGCGACCCCGGATCGTCCGGGCCGGCCACGAGCGTGTTGTTGCGGCCCTTGCGGTTAGTCACGCCGATCGGGAAGATCGGGGGCAGGTAGACGATGTCGAATCCTTCGGCCTTGGCGCGTTCCAGTCCGGAGACGGAGGTCTTGAGCGTGCCCTGCACGATCTTGCCGGTCTCCTGATCCACGTAGGCACCTTCGGAGCGCGGGAAGAACTGGTACCAGGCCGCGAAGGTCGACTTGGAACGCTGCACCAGCAGGTGCACCGGGCGGGACGGGCTCACGCCGTCGCGCAGCGGGTTGGACTCGTGCAGCGCGGCGATCTCGTCATTGTCGGCGGCGGCTAGGCGCTCGACGGGGGTGAGCTCCTTGTTCGCCAGCGTCTCGGCGGCGGCCTGCAGTTCCTTCTTCTGGTCGGCGTTCAGGCCGGCGTCGCGGGTCTTGGCCCAGCGTCCGAGCAGTTCGGCACCTTCGTCAAGCGCGTTCTCCACGTCGGAGTCGTGAACCTTCACCTTGATCTTGGCGTCGTGCAGCCAGGTGGCGAAGGAGTCCTCCCAGCCTTCCACGACGAGCGACCAATTGCCCAGCTGGCGCTTGACCGCGGCGAAGCCGTCCTCCCACGGCAGCACGTCGGAGTGCTCGCCCACCTGCATCTCGCAGGTCCAGCGGTCGAGACCGGGGTTCACGCAGGTCATGGTGCGGCTTGCGGCGGCACGGCCACGCGGCGTGTGCAGCACGGCGGTGGCACCCACCTTGGCGCGGCCTTCGATGAAGACCTGAGCGGTGACGGTGAACTGCTCGCCGAGTTCGACGCGGGCCGGGTAGACGCCGCATTCCTCATTGGGGGTGACGTCGAGCACGTTGATGCGTCCGAACTGGCTCGGATCGGTGATCTCGAGCACGGGTGCGGGGATCAGCGCATCAGGGGTGTCGGCCGCGACGGCCTTGGACTTGGAATTGCGATGCTTGCGGGTGCCGGCGGCCTTCTTGGTCGTCGTTGACGTGGACTTGGCCTTCCGACGGGTCGCACCCTTGCGGGTGGTGGAGTTCTTCTCTGCTTCCTCAGCGGCAATCTCCGCTGCGGCTGAAGTGACTTGGGTACTACTTGTTTCAGTCATACCGCCATTGTAAGGGGTTTGCTGTTACTCAGCGTTGAAATTTCACTGTTTTTGGGCACTGGTCGTCGTTTCGTAGCATGCGGGTAACCGTTTCATAACTTTACTTATCATAAATGAACATCGTTAATGTTAGTTTTTGAATTAGAACGTGCGCGGTGTCAATTAGAACGTGCGTCGTTACGAGATGGAAAATAAAACGTTGCAACTCCATGAAACGACTGGATATTCAAGGAATGGAGGGCGTATGGTGTTATCTGTACAGCTCTTCGATAATCGAAGGGTGTGAAAAACGAATCACGATGGATGTGATGTTGCATGTTACATCTAACGTGAATGTGACATGTGTGTGCCTCATTGGGGAGCATGCATACAGAAAGGATGACCTATGGCGGACAACAAGCAGATTGTCGTCGATACCTCGCTTTACGGTGCCTATGCCGAGCGCAAGACCGCGGCCGCGAACGAAGTGGCGCGCTCCTTCGGCATCTCCGAGGAGGCTCTGGCCAAGGTGGAGGATTACAAGGCCGCTCTCACCGAGCACAACGCCTGGGATCTGCCCTTCCTCGGATATGTGAACGAGGACGGTTACGGCTACGCATTCGTTTCCGATCAGGCCGTGGCTGAGGACGGCTGGGATGCCTACAAGGCGTTCCGCGCCCTGCCGGCTGACGTCCAGACCGCATTTGCCATCCGCATGCTGTTCACCCACCGTGACGTGGACCGTTACGGTGCCAACATGTTCCTCCACTACGAGCGCGGCTTCAACGTGAAGTTCGAAGGCCCCGGCGCCAACCACTGGTGATCGGTGCCCTCGACTTCGGGTTGGGGGATTGCGTGCGCCGGTCTCGATGATGAGATGGGATATGCGCTGAATGAATGGCGGGTGCCCGTGATGGGTTCCCGCCATTTGTGTGTTTGTGGGGCTGTGTGTTTGTGGGGCTGTTGGTTCGTGATTGCTGGCGGGTGCTGGCGTACGTGGGCCGTGTTGGTCTGATTCCGATGCCGCGATTCAGGAGCGGACCAGACGGGCGATGGCGGCGCTGGCCTCCTGCAGCTTGTCCTCGGCCACCTGGTCGCCCTGCGCGGCGGCCTGTTTGACGCAGTGGTCGAGATGATCGTCGAGCAATAGCAGCGCGACGGATTTGAGCGCGCTGTTCGCCGCGGAGATCTGTGTGAGGATGTCGATACAGTACTCGCCGTTCTGCGCCATCTGCTTGATGCCTCGCACCTGTCCCTCGATGCGACTGAGCCGGGCGACGATCCTCTTCTGGTCCTGCATGTAGCCATTGCGGCTGTGTGCGTTGTCGTGCGTGCTGGCTTCGTCCGTGCCTGCGTTCTCTGGGGCATGGCCGGTGTGATTGGGTTCCGTAGTGCTTGCGTGAGCGTGGCATCCGCAGTCGGGTGTCGTATCGCGGGCTTCGTCGGGCGTGATCCGGTCGGTCATGATTTTCCCCTTAGTGAAGAACTGATATTGCAATTATACCCCCACGGGGTATATGGTTATGGCGTACACAGACGACGGGAGAAGATACATGATCATCGCGATGGCGTTTATCGCCGCGGCACTTGTCAGCGCGGGCGTGCTCTGGTTCTTCCTCGCGCCGCGCAAGGCCGCGCGTGCGGTCATGAACAACGGCGTGCAGGAGATCGTGGTCGCGGTCAAAGGCGGATACGATCCCGCCGTGATCGAAGCCGAAGCCGGCACGCCACTGCGATTCGTATTCGATCGGCAGGAAGGCGGCGAATGCTCGTCGCACGTCGTGTTCCCCGATTTCGGTGTCGATCAGTCGTTGCCGGCGTTCCGTACCACAACCATGACGATCACGCCGAACAAACCGGGGGAATACGGATTCGCATGCGGCATGAACATGCTGCACGGCACACTGCGCGTACTGCCGGGGCGGCACACGACGGATACGCCGGAACCGAACGCCGAACCCACTGCCGAACCTGATAAGGATGCACGGGCGAATACCGCCGACGTGCCGAACGATTCTTCCACGCGGTCCGCAGACGACGCGACGGCAGGGACGACGATGCCTGACCTGAACGAGGAGGAGGCGAACGCGGCGCGGGAAATTCGCACGCTGCGCATGCGACTCATCGTGGCTGCCGTCTTCACGCTGCCGGTGTTCCTCGCCGCCATGTTCCATCTGTACCATCTGGCACCCATCTGGCAGCTGCTGCTCATCCTGCCCGTGATCCTCTACGCTGGGCGGCCGATCTACGCCACCGGATGGTCCGCCATCGTCCACCGTGCGCCGGAAATGAACGCGCTCGTCTCCGTAGGCACCGCCGCGGCGTTCCTATACTCGCTCGTCGTTACCATCGCGCCGACCATACTGCCGCAGGATGTGCGCGAACCCTACTACGAGGCCGTGGGCACGATCATCACGCTCATGCTCGTTGGACAACTACTCGAAGCACACGCCCGGGCCGGCACCGGCGAAGCCGTGCGCGCGCTCATCGGACTCAAACCCAAAACCGCGCACGTCGAACGCGACGGCACGGTCACGGACATCCCCGTCGACGACGTGCGGGTGGGCGACATCGTGGTGATCCGCCCCGGCGACAAACTGCCTGTGGACGGCACGGTGATCTCAGGCGACTCGACCGTGGACGAATCCATGGTCACCGGCGAATCCATGCCCGTGGAGAAAACCGCCGGCAGCCAGGTCACCGGTGCCACGGTCAACGGCACCGGAACATTCCGCTACCGCGCCACGCGCATCGGAGCCGACACCGTGCTTGCGCAGATCGTGAACCTCGTCAAAACCGCACAAAGCTCCAAGGCGCCCGTGCAACGACTCGCCGACCGCGTCTCCGCGATATTCGTTCCGGCCGTCGTACTCATCGCCGTATGGGCATGCGCGCTCTGGTGGGCATTCGGACCAGAACCGAAAATCGTGCATGCGCTCGTCTCCGCGGTCTCCGTGCTCGTCATCGCCTGTCCATGCGCACTCGGACTCGCCACACCGCTATCCATCACCATCGCCACCGGCAAGGCCGCCACGCTCGGCATCCTCGTCCGGTCCGCACAGGCCTTGGAAACCGCCGCCGACGTGGATACCGTCGTGCTCGACAAAACCGGAACCATCACCCAAGGTCGACCGGAACTCGTGGGATTCGACGTGTTCGGCACGTGGCATGGTCGTGAACGGGAGCTGCTGGCGCTCGCAGCGGATGCGGAACGGAATTCGGAGCATCCGTTGGCGGCGGCGATCGTGCGTGCGGCGGATGGCGAGCGTGACGGCGACAGGGGCGCTGTCGGTGGGGGCGTCGACGGCGGTCATGATGGTCGCGGCGATCAGGAATTGCATGGTGTCGATGAATTCACGGCGATTCCAGGCCGCGGCATCGTGGCGACCGTGGGCAGGCACACCGTGATCATTGGTAACGCGGAACTGGTGGATGACCATGACGTCGGCATGCCCGATGCGGCGGGGGAGTCCGTCGACGACGTGTTCGCCGCGATCGACGCGCATGCCGCCAAAGGGCGTACGCCGATGCTGATGGCGGTGGATGGTCTGCTTGCCGCGGTGATCGCCGTGGCCGACACCGTCAAGCCCGATTCAAAGCAGGCCATTGCGGCGCTGCGGCTGCGGGGCATCGACGTGGTCATGCTCACCGGCGACAACCAGGACACCGCGCGGGCCATTGCGCACGACGTGGGTGTTGATCATGTGATCGCCGAGGTGCGTCCGGACGCCAAGGCCGATGAGATCGCCCGATTGCAGGCGGGCGGCCATGTTGTGGCCATGGTCGGTGACGGCATCAACGACGCTCCGGCGCTCGTGCGGGCGAATGTGGGATTCGCGATCGGCGGCGGCACCGACGTGGCCATCGAATCGGCCGACATCACGCTGATGAACGGCAGTCTGACCGGCGTGGTCACGGCCGTGGATCTGGCACATGCCACCATGCGCAACATTCGGCAGAATCTGGGATTCGCGTTCGGATACAACGGTATTGGAATCCCGATCGCGGCCGGTGCGCTGTATCCGTTCACCGGCATGCTGCTCAACCCGATGATCGCGGGTGCGGCCATGGCGTTCTCATCGCTGTCCGTGGTGAGCAACGCCAACCGGCTGCGCGCGTTCGATCCCGAACGGGTGCGGCCATACAGGATTTCCGCAAGGAAAACAAACAATGCAAGGAAAGGAACCATCATGGGACTCTTCAGCAGGAAGAACGACGAATCGGAGCATATGCACGGCGATATGGGCGATATGCACGGCATGCATCACGTCCACGCGGCCGGTAGCGAAACCGACCCGATCTGCGGCATGAGCGTGGATCCGGCCACCGCCGCGGCCAAGCGTGACTACAACGGCAAGACCTACTACTTCTGCGGTGCCGGTTGTGCCGCTGCCTTCGACAAGAACCCGGCGCAGTACGCGAAGTAGTCTGGGCGGTCGGTCGGTCGGAGCCCGGTGTCTGGCACTTGTCGGACGTATGCGCGCGTCGCGCGTTGTACTGTGTGTGTTGTGTGTGGTGCTGCGCGGTGTGCGTGGTGCACGGTGTGCGTGGTGCACGGTGTGCGGTGTTGCGCGTGCGATGTTGCCGTGATCGTTGCGCCGGACGCCCTATCTCCGAGTTCTGTGCGGATTTCGGGGTCTTGCGGACACCAATCTCCGAGTTCTGTGCGTGCTCATCGGCGGATTCCGAGTATGACCGTTGGAATTTCAACGGAGATACCCGGGATTCCTTACCGCGACCGCACAGAACTCGGAGATTGATGTCCGCGGAGACGAAAATCCGCACAGAACTCGAGGATTGGGGCTGCATCCGGGGTGTGCCGTATCGACTGACGGTACGAAGGCGCGTTCAGGGCTTTCGCTCGAGATCCGGTGCCGGTTTGTCATACGTGTGCGTCCGATAAGCATCGAGGCTCGGTTTCGGTACCTATCGGACGCACATGTATGCCGTATGAGCACGGTGGCTCTTCCTCGGTGCTTGTTCGACATGCGTATACGTCCGATGGGTATCGGAGACCGTCTCCGGTGCTTGTTAGTCGTATGTTTGCGTCCGATGAGCACGGAGCTTCATTCCCGATGCTTGTCGGACGTATGCGTGCGTCGCAGGGGAATTCGTTTCTGCTGTGTCGTTGGGTGACTGGGCCCATAACCCCATAACCCTGACCCCCAGCTTGCGAGTCGGCCGGAAAACGAAAAAGGCTAGGAACCTTGTGGTTCCTAGCCTTTGCTAGTAGCGGGGCATGGATTTGAACCATGGACCTCTGGGTTATGCGATACAACGCTCGCCGACGACGAGGACGGCGATGATGAAGACCGTCGAGGAGTCGTCAGGATCACGAAAGTGGCGTGACCTGCCCAACGATGATTGGGCATGGCAAAACAAACACAGATAAACGCGCCGGAGCCATGGCGCGAGTCCATCAAACAGTATCTCTCCTACCTCCGTGCCGCCAGCCAGTCCGACGACACCAGAACCACACGCCGATGCCAGCTGTCAAAACTCGCGCGTGACCTCGGGGGTGATCCCATGACCGTCAGCGCAACGGAGCTGCTGCACTGGTACGCCGACCAGGACTGGCGTGAGGAGACGCGCAAATCCGCCCGCGCCGCCATCCGCAAGTACTTCGAGTGGCTGCAGACGCATCAGGGACGCCCCGACAACCCCGCGGACGGATTGCCATCCATCAGGGCACCGAAGCCTCATCCCCGTCCCTGCCCCGAGGAATACATCACGGCAGCCAAGGCCAGGGCCAACGACGTCGACCGACTCATGATCCGTCTCATGGCCGAGGTCGGGCTACGGCGTCAGGAGGTCTGCCGGATCCACAGCAACGACGTCATCGACCCTCCAGCCAGCTCGGACGGAATCGACCACATGCCACGACTCGTCGTCCACGGCAAGGGCAGCAAACAACGGATACTGCCCATCCCGCACGACCTCGCCGACAGGATCCGAGAAAGCGATGGATACCTCTTCCCCGGACGATTCGGAGGCCACGCCAGCCCGAGCTACATCGGCAAGCACGTATCCAGGCTTCTGCCCGACGGTTGGAGCGGTCACAAGCTGCGGACGCGCTGGGCTACCCGCGGATACGAGGCCACGCACGACATCTATCTGGTGTCCGCCGGACTGGGCCATGCCAGCATCGAGACCACCATGGCCTACGTGCCGATGCCCGACAGTCGCCTCGAGGAACTCGTCGCGGCCGCCGCCCGATAAAACGCAATACCGCAATACCGCAATAAGGAAAGAATCAAAAAAGGAGAGGCCGCAAGACCTCTCCCGTCCCTCGTTCCCACATGAATCAGTCGGCGTAGTGGTCCCGCGTCGACAGGATGACGATCCGCTCATGGTCGACGGTGTATATGATGCGATTGGCCGCATCGATCCGTCTCGACCACGCGCCCGACAGGCCCCACTTCAATGGCTCGGGTTTGCCGATCCCCTCGAACGGCGACCTCATCATGTCTCGGACGAGCGCGTTGATCCGCTTCAGCGTCCGACGGTCCTGCCTCTGCCAGTACAGATAGTCGTCCCATGCATCCTCGGTCCAGCACAGCAGCATCGATCACTCCCCGTCGACGAGACCATGCTCCGCGACGCGACCGGAGCGCACCTGCTCCAGACCACGGATCACCTTGTCCCGCAGGTACGGGTTCTCGTAGACGCGCAACGTCTCCATCAATGCGTCGTAGTCGTCGACGCCCATGACCACGACGTTGTCGTCCGGATTCGTGTTCGTGACCAGAAGGACGTACGAGTCCTCATTCACTTGCCGCATATACGACTTGAGATTCTGCCGGAACGTGCTGTATGCCACCGCCTGCACCATGATACCCTCCCATGACTCATATTGTACAACTTCTTGTACAAGAATAGCGTAGGGCGGCCCGGTCCGTCAACCACGCGGAGCCCGCAGGCCGCCGCGCAACGTCCCGCATGCGTCGGGGGAGGGTGGTCTCATCTCCCGTCGGTGTACTCGTAGTTGACGCTGAACCCCCTGGCGTTCAGCTCGTCGCCGGCCCTGGCCGACGCCGCGTTCGCCAGGCGGAACCATCCCAACGGCGCGCCGAAGCGCTCGTACTCCGTCTGGTGGCGGAAATAGGGCAGCGATATCACCGGATCCGGCATGCCCGCATCCCGGGCCTCGCAGCGACGGCCCTCGGCGTCCGAGACCGTCCCCGCGACGCTGCGGTACAGGTCCATCTCCAGCTCCTGCAGCCAATCCCACGCCTCGCGCGGCGGCCCGTAGTGGAACCCCGGATCCTCCCACGACTTCACCGTCCTCACGTCCCGATGCAGGTGTCTCGCCAGCAGCGGCTGGGTCACGCCCAGCTTCTCTCGCAACGCGCGGAAATCCGCCTTGCCCCGCATCCTCAACGGCATCGTCGACTCGACCATGACAGCTCCTTCCCATATCCGGCACACCACCACTGGTGGTGCATCCGTGCCCATCCTACACCACCACTGGTGGTGAAAACAAGTGGGGAACCGATTTTCGTATATCGCGCGCGCCATGGAACCATCCCCTGACGGGGACGGTCCAGTGTCCAAGCCGCTCGTACCGTCGCGGCCGGCGCGCGGGAAGACGTGTGGGGTGAACCGTCGCGCGTGGGGTGCCGGACGAGGACCAGCATCGCGCACGCCCGCCCGCGTGGCAAGGATGCGCGTGTCCCCTCCGGGCGGCTCCGGTCGACGTCGCCTCGGGGCAGTATCGCACGGGCCGGCCGGCGGCCCGTGCATGCCTCCTCGGCTCCTTTCTCCCTCCGCCGCCGCGCCCCTTGTCGGGCCGCGGTCCACGCGCCTTGCCACGCGGACGTGCGCACGCGCCGCCGATCATCGTCCGGCACGGAAAGCACAACAACAAAGGAGACCATCATGGACACCGAAAAGACCGACACCATCATCTGCGAATCATGCGGAAACCCGCATCCGTCCGAGGACATGCGCAAGTGCGACGACTGCGGCAACGAATGCTGCGACGACTGCCTGTACCGGTGCGAACGCTGCCTCGACATCCTGTGCCGCGACTGCGTCGAGACCTGCCAGCGGTGCGGGGCCGTCTACTGCGACGACTGCATCGAATGGGACGACATCGAGGAGGAAACGGTATGCGAGGACTGCCTGAACCGTGGCGTCGACCCGGACTACCGCGACCCCTACGCGGACACGCCGCACGCCACGGACGCCTACACGTTCGGCATCGAGATCGAGATCGACGGCCCCCACGACCCACGGCCCCTACGCGACAGCGGCCTCATAGCGGGATGGAAGAGCGACCCGAGCCTATGCGAACGCGGCATGGAATATCAGACCCAGCCACTGCCATGGAACACGGAGACCCTGACCGGGATCGAACGGCTCATAGGGCAGATCGAACAGGGGGGATGCGGCGAATGCTCGGGCGGGCACATCCACATCCGCCGCACCGAACGACAGACCCCCGCCCGCTGGTACCACGCCCTCACCGGAATCGACGGCGAACAGGCCGCCCGCCTCAACATGCGACACCTGACCGAGGACAGATGGTGCGCCCTGCGCCACAACGCGTACCACGGCAAATGCACCGCCGTCAACGCCGACCACACGGACACCATCGAACTACGCACGTTCGGCGCTTGGGACGAACACACCGTGCACAGCCTGATACCCGCCCTGACATGGCTCCACGCCATGTGGCGGTTCCTCCAGCACCATCCGGTGGGCACCCTCAAGGAGCGCGACATCCGCCGCATGAGCCGCGTACAGGCCGATCAGGCCATAGGCCCCATCCCGACCATCCGCCAGACCATCATCAAAGCCAAGAAGGAGCACCGCTGATGTGCGTCATCGTCACCGCAGAACCCGGCCACATGCCCGACCCCGTCACCCTTGCCCTCATGAGCGAGACCAATCCCGACGGCGCGGGAATCGCATGGCATGACGGCGAACGCATCCACGTCTACCGGCATCCCGACAACCACCGCACCCTTGCCTACATCCACGCCAACTGGCAGGCCATCGAGGCCGCGCCCGCGCTCATCCACTTCCGTCTGGCCACGCACGGCGCCGTATGCCTCGAGAACACGCACCCGTTCCCCTACACGCTGGCCGACGGCGAGACCGGATGGATAGCGCACAACGGCATAGCCCTTGCCTACACGCACGGTCCATATGAATCCGACAGCCGCAACGCCATCGACGCATGGCAACAGGGCGAAACCGACCTTGCCAGCGGCCTGCACGGCAAGTTCGCGCTCATCACCAGCCACGGCGAGATCCGATGGCTCCACGGCGAACAGCCGCTCACCGACGGCGTCAGCGTATCAAACACATGGTGGATGGACGCCACGGAATGGACCCTCCCATACGAACTCGGCTACCAGAACGCCATCGACGACCTCGAAGCCAACGGCCACGACCTCTACGACCCGACCGGAATCCCCGACTGGAGGCCGTGACGACCGGTCCCGGGCGCGCATCCAGCACGCCCGGGACCGCACCCCACCCACCATCCCACCGCCGGCACACGATGCCGGCGGAAAAGGACCCGGCCCAAGGGCCGGGACAGTGCTCCCGCCGTCGTCGTGTCGCGGGGCGGCGGACGCGGCCGAGCGCGTCAAACCGGGAGACGCCTGACCGGCGCCGCCACGGTTTGACCCGCCGCCCGCCGCCCCGCGACACGACGACGGCAGCCAAGAAACGGACCACCGCCCAAGGGCGTCGGACCATCATCCCCGTGCGGAGTCGGACTTCGTCCGACCCAGTCCCCGGTCCCACGCCCTGCGGGCGAGGGCCCTGGTGTTTCTTGGTGTCCTGCTGGCAGGCCAGCCGAGCATACCCGGCGGTCGGAACCCGTCAACGGGTCCGCACACGGCGCACGCGCCGGAGCGTCCCCTTATGACGGAACCCGCTGCGCCGGGTAACGCTCTCGCTGACCAGCAGGTCACCAAGAAAAAACACACGGCCAATCACAAGGCCCGACCGAAAGGAACACACCATGACCGCAACAATCACCACTCCGGAAACCGCCGCCAAGGCCATCGACGACATCCGTCGCGACGCCGCGACCCGACTCCTGTCCATCATCCGCCGCGCCCAGCACGGCGAGACCATCGACACTCGCGACCTCGCATGGGCCGCCGACCTCATCACCGACAGCAAGGCCAACCGCGACATGACCATCCTCGCCGGCATGCACCCGACCACCACGGACCATGACCTGACCTACATCGGCACCCACGTCGACGACCACGCCAAGACCATCGTCAACCGACTGATGCCCCAGACGCCCGAACACACCGCGGAACTGGACCGCGTCCGCCGTCTCGCCGAAACCATGGCCCGCACCACGGAGGGACGACGCGAATCGGCCGGACCCCTCGCCGTCGCCGCCTACCTCGCATGGGCCGCCGGCGACGAACCCGCCGCCGCACGCCACGCCCTCGCCGCCCTCGACATCAACGACAACGAGACGCTACCCACGCTCATCCTCGTCATGATCGACCGCGGAATCACCATCGACCAGCTCAAGCGCTGACCCCACGCCGGCCACACCCCGGACAGGGGCGTGGCCCGGCCGCGTGGGGTGGCCGCCGCTCCCGGGACCCCGCAGGGGCCCGCGGTCGCGCCGGCCGTGAGGGAGACCACCCGTGGCCCTCCCTCAAACTCCCTTCCCTGTCGGGACGATGGACCGCCGCCCAGGGGCGTCGGACCACCATCTTCGTGTGGAGTCGGACCTTCGGCCCGACGCTGTCCCCGGCCCCACGCCCCTTGGGCGTGGGGCCTTCGTGTTTCCTGGTGTCCTGCTGGCAGGCCAGCCGAGCATACCCGAGTCGCGGAACCCGTCAACGCGGGCGCGCGGGGGAGCGGCTGCGCCGCTCCTCGCGCGTCGCTTATGACGGAACCCGCTTTGTCGGGTAACGCTCTCGCTGACCAGCAGGTCACCAGGAAAAAACACACGGCCAATCACAAGGCCCGACCACAAAGGAGCACACCATGACCGCGATCATCACCATCGACGACAAGCCGGCGACATTCACCATCGACTGGTACGTGCACGACCGCACACTGGGAGCCATGAACCCCGAAGCCAAGGCCGCACTGCTCGACACCCGCGGCGAGGCATGGCACGGCGACCCCGACAAGGGAGGCGACCCGGACGGACTCGACACCTACCACATCGAAATCACCCGATACGCGCTCGGCGGAGGACTCGCCGTCCACATCGTCAACACCGACCCCGACACGGCCGACGCCGCCACCGTCAGCGAGAACATCGGACAACCCGCAGCCGCCCCCATGACCTTCTGGGAATGCCACAACAACCGCTACACCACCAGCGAGATGGAACGCGCCGGCATCATCGAACCCACCGGCATCGAAACCAGCTTCGGCCCCCACCACACCACAAGCCGACTCATGCGATTCACCCCCGCCTACCACACCGCCGCGCTCGAAGCCCTCACCCGCCACGACACGGAAAACCGCTGACCCCACACCATCCACGGCCGGCCCCGCACGGGGCCGGCACCCCCCTAGGAAAGGAACACGACATGACCACCACCATCCACCACATGCCCACCGACCCCCAGCCCCTCAACCAACTCGCCACCGAGGTCATCGGCTACATCACCGCCTACTGGCAATACTGCGCCGACGGACACAACTACCTCGCCGCCCACCACGACGGCATGACCGCCCGGGACATGGCACGCCAGTACATGACCGAATGCTACGAGGACCACCTCGCCACCATCGATTGCAACCGACCCGGCTACCGCGAACTGCTCATCAGCCAGTCGCCCATCCCGATCGACGGGAACACCACGCCCATCGAACAGGCCATGAACGCGTTCGACGCCATGTTCGACCACCTATGGCCCGCCACCCCGACGGAACCGGACAACGGCCCCACCGCCGACTGGAGCGCATGGAGCGACAAGGCCATCGATGAAATGCTCAACGACCTGTGCTACCAATGCGCCCGCACGGCCACCGCCATCGCATGGCACCAGCACAACCTCTTCGAGCGGATCGATGATCCGCAAACCTCACGCCGAACGGCACTCAGCCACATCGACGAACTCCGCGCCCTGCTCAACCGCGACGCCACCAGATAGGACGACGGAAATCCCACTACAAGGCATGGCTGCACCAGCAGACAGCCCCGGGCGGCGACCTCATAGACGGATACTGGCTGCCGGACGACGCCGAAATCATCCCCTGACCCGACACCAGTGGGGACGGGCACGGCAGCCACGAGAACCCCTGAACGGCAAAGAAGGCACCCCCACTTGTTGAGTCCAACGTGATAACATTGGACTCAACAAGTGGGATTCAAAAGAAAGGCAGAACCATGACGACGACAACGCAGGGACGACAGGTGCGCGTCAACTTCCGCACCGACGAGGAAACCAAAAAAGAGGCCAGCGCCGTGTTCGACATCCTCGGCATCGACATGTCGACCGCACTGAACATGTTCCTCAAGCAGACCATACGGGACCAGTCGCTCCCGTTCACCCCCAGCATCGAACCGACCCGCGACGTGGAGGCCAGACGACAGGCCGCCGCCCGACAGGGACGCATGTACACGAGCGTGGAGGAGCTGCGCGCACACTATGGCGATTGAACGGATCCTCGCACTCGACGTCTTCGACGACGACATCAAGACCCTCCGGAAGAAGCACCGGCGACTCGGCCCCTCTGGGACGCCGTCGACGCCATAGCACGCAACGACCGGGACCTGTTATCCACGAAATACCGCGACCACCAGCTCACCGGACCATGGCGCGGATACCGCGAACTCCACATCACCGGAGACTGGCTGCTCATCTACCGAATCGAATCCGACGAACTACTGCTCGTCCTCACCCGCACCGGCAGCCACGACACCCTCTACTCCGGCAGAACCGCGGCAAGACAGATCAGAGCATACGGCCAGAGAACAGGACACGAGCTCTGACCCCAACACCATAGCGGCCCCGCCCCCCACAATCCAAAGGCCAACGAAGACCCGAGGACAGGAGGACGGGGCCGCACCGTCCCCTCCACTCCAGCCAACGGACAACCACGCCGGCGTGGCCCGGCCGCGTGAGGTGGCCGCCGTTCCCGGGACCCCGCAGGGGCCCGCGGTCGCGCCGGCCGTGAGGGAAACCACCCATGGCTTCCCTCAAACTCCCTTCCCTGTCGAGACGAAGGGCCACCGCCCAGGGGCGGCGGGCCATCATCCCCGTGCGGAGTCGGACCCACGGGTCCGACGCTGTCCCCGGCCCCACGCCCTGCGGGCGCGGGGCCTCTGTGTTTCCTGGTGTCCTGCTGGCAGGCCAGCCGAGCATACCCGAGTCGCGGAACCCGTCAACACGAGCGCGCGGGGGAGCGGCTGCGCCGCTCCTCGCGCGTCGCTCATGACGGAACCCGCTTTGTCGGGTAACGCTCTCGCTGACCAGCAGGTCACCAGGAAAAACACACGGCCGATACAAGGCCCGACCGAAAGGAACACGACATGAACCCGCTCATCCAGCTCGAAGCCACCGCCAAGGACGAGGAGACCGAACCCAAGCTCGCCGACATCATCGACGCCATCCGCCACGAATACGACACCGACATGGACGACCCCGACTCCGAGATGCGGATCCGCACATGGTTCGACGCCGCCTGCTACCACTGGGCCCGCGTCATGACCTACGGTGACCACGACGCCCGAAGCCTCGCCATCGTCGCCGCCGTCCTCGAACGGCAGGACCACGACATGATCCCCGCGCTCATCGCCGGACTCATGGACGACACCACCATCGACGACATGCGCCGATTCCTCGACATCGCCTACGACCACCGCCGCGAGGACCTCCCATCCCGCATCCTCTCCACCTGCACCGGCAACGGCTGGGGCTATGTGACCCTGCCGGCACCCACAATCATGCGGACCGCCATGCGCCACCTCGACGCCATCATCCAAAACAGCGCCGACGAGTCGACCGCCGCCGCCCACGCCACCACCGCGCTCCTCGCCGCCGCCACAGGCATGAGAGACACCGCACGCGACGCCGCCCGGCAGGCCCTGCGCATCGACCCCGGCATCCCGTACGACGCATGGCTGGAACACCTCAGCCGCTGAACACCAAGTATGGCAACCCCTCCCGCAACCCCGCGGGAGGATCCCCGTCCCGAAAGGAGCCCGCCATGCACGACAACTACTTCAGCCTCTTCACCGTCGACGCGACCCTCGCCGACAGGTACACCGTCGACCCCGACCACGTCGCCCACTACCACGGCTACGACATCCGCCTCACCAGCGCCGACACGTTCGACATCCACCACGAAGGCGTCCGCGTCGGCCACGGATTCGACAACGGCGTCAGCATCCTCGCCACCATCGACGGACACGACATGCGCGCCGACGGCATCGACCAGATCATCGACGCCGCCAGCAGATGAGGATACGGTGCCGCCGCCCATCAAGGACGACGGCACCGCCCACGGCATCCCACACCCGACGGACACGGGACCCGCATCCACTACCCGGCCGCGGAAGGTGGCCGTCGCTCCCGGGACCCCGCAGGGGCCCGCGGTCGCGCCGGCCGTGAGGGAAACCACCCATGGCTTCCCTCAAACTCCCTTCCCTGTCGAGACGAAGGGCCACCGCCCAGGGGCGGCGGGCCATCATCCCCGTGCGGAGTCGGACCCACGGGTCCGACGCTGTCCCCGGCCCCACGCCCTGCGGGCGCGGGGCCTCTGTGTTTCCTGGTGTCCTGCTGGCAGGCCAGCCGAGCATACCCGAGTCGCGGAACCCGTCAACACGAGCGCGCGGGGGAGCGGCTGCGCCGCTCCTCGCGCGTCGCTCATGACGGAACCCGCTTTGTCGGGTAACGCTCTCGCTGACCAGCAGGTCACCAGGAAAAACACACGGCCGATACAAGGCCCGACCGAAAGGAACACACCATGGACATCCTCCTCTCATCCCTCGCCAGCGCCGCCACCGTCGCCGCCATCATCCTCGCGCCATTCGGCATCGGAATGCTCCTCGACCTGTTCCGGTGACCCCGAGACAAGCAGAAGGAGCACACCATGAACCATACGACCGGCCAGACCATGTGCCTCACCCTCGTCATCGACCAGCCCACCGACCAGCTCGACGACTGCGCCTGGGCCATACAGACCCGCCGGCAGATCCGCCGCCCCCTCACCCTCGACCAGGCCCGACGCCTGCGCGACGCCCTCGACCAGCGACTCGACCCCGACGACACCTTCCGCACCCACAACAAGGAGACCATCATGTGGCAGACCCGCGCCACCGACACCCGCACCATCCCCGAAATGCTGCTGGCCGCCGGAATCAAACCCGACCTGAACATCCCCCGCATGCAATGGATCCTCATCAGCTTCATCATCTTCCCCTACGCCAACTGGGGCAGATGACAAAAGCAAAAACCACATTCCATACCACCGGCCGACAGACCAACCGGATACTGGACCACAACACCCACTGACAACAGGAGGAACACATGCGCACCCCGATCACACTCCGCCGACTCACCACAGCCGGCATCACCATCCAGGCCAGACTCATCACAATCGAATCCACCACCGAACAAGGACGGCCCGACCTGCACGCCACCGTCCTGCCCGAGGACATCGAACACCTGCCCGACTGGATCCTCGACACCCCCCATCACCCGCATCCACACCGACCCACAGGCCCGCATCCACATCACAATCGACAAACAACACTGACCACAAACGAAAGGAAACCCGACATGAACCTTCCCACCCCGCAGCAGCTCGCCACCACACCCCTCGACCAGGTCATCCTGTTCGACACCGAAACCACAGGACTCGGCCCCACCGACGAAATCCTCAGCATCGCCATCTGCGACGGCACCGGCCGAATCCTCCTCGACACCCTCATCCGCCCGACCCGCCACGACACATGGCCACAGGCCGAACGCATCCACCACATCAGCCCCGACAAGGTCGCCGGCCAGCCGACGATCGGCCACATCGCCCCGACCATCCTCGGCCACCTGTCCGCCGCCGCCATCATCAGCGGATACAACACGACATTCGACCTGCGCATGCTCGCCCAGAGCCTGCAGACCCCGACCCTCGACCGGATACTCGACCACACGCCAATCCACGACTGCATGACCGACTACGCGCGAATCCACGGCGAACGTGACCCCCGGCACAACGACTACAAATGGCAGAAACTCGCCGTCGCCGCCGCACACTACGGATACACATTCCACGCCCACGACGCCGCCGAGGACATCAAGGCCACAGCCCACGTCTACCGCCACATCACCGGCCACGCCAACTAACAACACGAAAGGAACACCATGCAGGACATCAACATCGACACCCCGGAGGATATGAGCGATGCGGCCGGTGCCCTAGCCAGCATCCTGAACCGGCATGGAGGGTTCATGTACTCGTTCGATCTGAAGAACGAGGCATTGAAACGCTACCGCATGTCTCCCTCGGCCCAGGGCCGAGCCCGCAAGAAAGCCGGGATCAAGGGCGTGCGCACCCCGGGGTTCGGATGCTCGCACTCGGTCTGCACCTGGGAATGGACCCCCAGGGAGGAGGCTCTGGCATGGGCCGAGCGGCATCCGATAACGGACTCCCCCTCCGGGTCCGGCGGCAGTATGAAATCCCCGGAGATCAGCGAATGCGAGAACGTGATCCTCGAGATCCGCGACCTGCCGGCCTCCGAGCTCGACCTGCTCGCCGACATCATCGACGCCATCCGCCACGAACATGACGCCGACATGATCACCGTGCTCAAGGCCGAACGGACACGGCTCATGGAACGCATTGCCGAAATCGACCGAATCATCACCCGACACGAGCGGAACGGAGAGCAGCCGGAATGAACAGCGCAACGGACCACGCCCGCGCATGGCGCATCCGCCGCGGCATCCTACGGGACCTCGAACGACGAAGCCGCACCTCCGCCACAAGCGGAGCACGCGCACGCTGCGCACGGGCGCACCAGCTCGCCCGACACCTCAACGCCGACCCATCGTTCTGGCTCTCCGTCACCAGCCGGGACCTCGAACGCATCGCGTAGCCGGCCCGGGAACCATGCCGCACGGTCAGTGGAAGGGCCCGGCATGCGCGACGGGAGGCGGTCAGTGGAGGGAGACGATGCCGCGGATCTCCACGAGGCGGCGGCGCGCACGTCCGGCATGCGACGTCCGACACGCGTGACGGTCGATGTCGCG
Source organism: Bifidobacterium tissieri (assembly GCF_002259645.1). GTDB lineage: Bacteria > Actinomycetota > Actinomycetes > Actinomycetales > Bifidobacteriaceae > Galliscardovia > Galliscardovia tissieri. The sequence continues at coordinate 72,582 of NZ_MWWV01000001.1, read as the reverse complement.
CGTGCGGAGGAGATCCAGGGCGACGACGGCCGGGCGTGCCGGGGCGGGCGTGCGCACGGACCGGTCATCCCGCCGTGGCGCGTGACGGCCCGGGCGCCGATGGCGATCGGTCCGGCGTGATGGCGACGGGCCGGCGGCCATCATGGTCTCCTTCCCGCATGTTCGACCCGCCGATCGTGCCACGGAACCCGCCGGGACCGCAACCCACGCCGCACGCGAAGGACATCCGTCCTTCGGAGCGTCGCGGGCTGCGACCCCGACGGAACCCGCGGCCCGGTCATCGCGTCGAACACGCTCCAGAAAGGAAACCACGATGACCACCTCCACCGACACCAAGAACACCAGCACCTACGAGATCGACAACGACCCCTGGGCTCCCTACCTCACGCAGCGGGACATCGACGACCTCCAGCTCCGCAGCAACGACCCCTGGGACCCCTGCAACTACGCCGTCGCCCTGGATCTCCTCCGCGCGCGCGACATCGACGAGTTCGCCGCCATCATCAGACTCGTCGCGGTAGACGAGAACGGCCAGCCACGCAGCCTCGAGGAGATCCGCGGCATCGTCTCCCTCCACTGACCGCCAGGGCTCCCCGACCAGGGGAGCCCTCCACCACCGCCACGAAACGCAAAACGGTCCCGCCACGCCATCCAGACGCGACAGGACCGCAGCCGACATGCGGAAGGGAACGACGCGCGATCAGTCGTCCGCCCACGGATCGAAATCATCCCCACCGCCGGGATCCTCCACGGCCACGGTCCGCGCGCCCGGCCCGGCGACGTCCGACGGCCGCGCGTCGGCCTCCGTGGCCATGTCGCGACGCGCGCGTCTGGCCTGGTTGACGAGCTGGTCGGGGAAGATCCGATAGCCGAGCAGCCTCAGCGACGCGCCGGCCTCCCCGTTCGACCCGATCCACGCGTTCGGCACGTCGGCCACATCGCCGAGCGCCACCACGCGCGCACCCCTGACGAACACGCCCGGCGCCGACTCCATGCGATCATGCATACGCTCCGCACCCGCACCACTGAACGTCACGTCCACGCCCGTGGTCCGACCGTCGACCCACCCGCCCGACTCATCACGAACCCTCGCGGTATGCAGGATCGTGAACGACAGGAACGCCGGACGACTGCCGTCCGACCTCCAGAACCTGGGGTCCCGGGCCAGATTGCCCTCGACCATGAGCACCGTCTTGACAGCTCCCACGACAAACCTCCTTGTGCGATGACTCCACCGTCACCACCCAGTCTGCACCACCGGAGCCACACGCGGTTTGGAACACGGACGATTCCAAACCACGCCCCCGTGCCATGGAGGATAATGGAGGCAAAGCGACAGAGAAGACAGGAAGCCACAGCCATGCCCATCATGCTCATATTCGATCTGGTCCTCATCGTCATCATGCTCGCGGTCGGCGCGCTCATGATCGTCGTCACGTTCGCGATCGGACTGGTCACGCACCCGATCCGCACCCTGCTGGCGACGTTCAACATCCTCTCGGGCGTCGTCGGGGGACTCGCGCTCCTGCTCGCCGTGTTCACCTGGTTCTGCTACCGGCACGACGCGTTCGACTTCAACCAGGTGTTCTGGGGATTCACCGCCACGACCGTGATCAGCATCATCATCCGCATCCTGACCACCTGGGCCCTCAACCGCATCGCCCGACACGACCGCGAGGCCCAGCTCATCGCGCAGCCGCCCCGCCCCGTGAACCGCATCACCGAGGTCCACTACCACATCACCCTGCCCGACGGACGGAAGACCGAACGCGTCGAACGGAAACTCGTCAACGCGAACGTTACCGACGAACAGCCACGACGATACGTCACCAGCGAACAGCCACGACGATAGCGACAGGCAACAAGGAAGGGGCTCCGCACGGAGCCCCTTCACATATCCACGCGCCGTCACCGACGTCAGGAATACCGCTCCCCGTCCGACCACGGGAACCCGTCATCCCCGACGTCCCCGACACCATCGGAGTCATCGACGTCATCGGGACCCGCCGCGGGAGGGACCGGCGCATCCGACACGCCATCGGACTCCCCGACGCCATCACCATCATCACCGGCGACACCGCCGTCGTCATCCGTCACGGGATTCTCGCGAAGCCGCACCGTCCCGGACGCGATCCCGGACTCCACATCGGTCAGATCCAGCATGTCCTCCAGATCCTTTTTCCGCGCGCCCTGATGCTCGCGGTACACCGACGCCGCCTCGCGAAGCCGCAGCGCCGCGTCACGGAAATCCCACACCGCGGAGAACAGCTCGCCGGCCTCCCTCCTCTTGCGCTCCATACGGGCACGCTCATCGGCCAGCAGCCCATTCATGAACACCTGCCTGGCCGCAGACACCTGTTTCCTCGCCATAAAGATCCCTCGCTTTCCAAACTCGACGAACAAACTCCGACCGACAATCGATCACAGGCAACGATACGAAACGAAGAACGAAACGAGTTTGGAAACATGAACAGCACAGAGACCCGCGACTCCCGGAATCGGCATGCCGATCCGGGAGTAGCAAGCATAGCAAGTGTACGTACACTTGCCGCTTGCCCGCCGCAGGCGGGCCAGACCGGGAGACCCGGACCCCATAGTCGGCGGAGCCTCCGGACGACGACGAAGCCGCTTGGAACGACGAGGAGCGACGCGTGAACTGGGTTGGGGGACGACGCCGGAACGTCCGCCGCACGGTCACGTTCACGCCCGAGGAATGGGACACCGTGACCAAGACATACGAGCTGTGGGCGCGCGGACGCGGGGCCTCCGCGCAGTTCGGCAGGTTCGCCCGGGAGATGCTCACCGACGGATCCGTGCGCGTCGTGGAGACCACCTGGGACCCCGAACAGGTCCTGCGACAGCTGCGTCCCATCGGCGTGAACGTCAACCAGATCGCCCGCCGCGTCAACGAGGCCGACCTGCCGACCATGCTCGCCGTGGCCGACCTGCGCGCCGAGGTCAACCGCCTGACCGACGTGATCGGCCGCATGTGCGACGACTACCGGACCACCGTCCGCAAGGCGTAGACCATGGCAGTGGTCAAGATGAAACAGATCAAGACGACGCTCTCCAGCAGCCTGGACTACATCAGCCGGGACGACAAGACCGACGGCGGACGCCTCGTCAGCACCAGCTACGGACCATGGCGCGGCGCGGCGGACGCCGAGACCGCCATGCTCGCCGACCTTGAGGAATCGGCCAATGGATTGAAGAAAAACGGCGTGCTCGCCCACCACGTCATCCAATCATTCGACCCGAACGACCCCATCACACCCGACCAGGCCCACGAAATCGGCCGCCAGTTCGCCGACGAGATCACCGGCGGGCGCCACAAGTACGTCATCGCCACCCACGTCGACCGCGACCACATCCACAACCACATCATCCTGTGCGCGGCCGGCGACGACCACAGGAAGATCCGGATCCGCAGGACCACGCTCGGCGAATGGCGCAAGATCAGCGACGGGATCTGCCGCAACGAGGGCCTGCACGTCCTGCCCGAACCCGACGAGCCACGCCACGCGCGCAGCCTCGAGGAGATCTACGCCGCCGTACGCGGCACCGGAACCAAGGAGCGGCTGCGCACCATGATCGACCTGACCGCCGCCAAATCCCACAGCTTCGACGAGTTCCGCGACCTCATGGACCTCATGGACGTCACCGTCACCATCCGCGGCCGCCACCTCACCTACGAGGACCAGACCACCGGCCTGCGCATCCGCGACACCAAGCTCGGCGAGACCTACGACGAGGAGGGAATCATGCTCCGCCTGACCCGCGACGTCATCGTGCCCATCAGCTTCAACCACCGGCTCATCGCCGAACGAACCGACCGGAACGTCACCGTATGGGTGCCCGGCACCAAGCACCAACGCCGGATCGTCATCCCCATGGACCGCATCGTCACCGACGGCACCACCTGGCGCGCATGGCTCACCGACCACCGCAGGATCACCATCCTCGACCGCCACGACCGCTACGCCGACACCGTCTGGACCCAGGGACTCTACCAATGGTTCGGCCGCCCCGACGAACGGCTCGAGACCATGGCCGACACCCGCGTCATCGACGTCACCGCCGGCCGCACCGCCGGCCAACGACGCTACTACGCCGCCCAGGGACGACGACTCGACCGGCTGCGCGAGGAGACCCGCGCCCTCAACGCCGCCCTCCGCTGGACCGGCGAGACCGGACGCGCCGACACCGCCGTCACCGCGCTACGCGACCGGCTCACCGAGGAACGCGCCGGACTCGCCGCCTCGATCATCGCCCTCGCCGACGCCATCGAACGCGACGACCCGGACCTGCAGGTCGAACGACGCGAGGACATCGCCGACCGCGAGACCCGCGTCACCAGCCTCGAACAGGACCTCACCGCCATCAAACGCACCCGGAAACGCCTCGACCGCGACACCCCGGACCACCGACACCGCGACCGCGACGACCACGAACGACACGAGACCCGCAACCGCAACACCACCAGACCACGCCGGTGACAGCCGGCAAACAGAGAAAGGAACACCACCATGGCATCACCCGAGGAGACCGTCGAAGGCACCGCCAGGGACGCCCTGCTCAGAGCCGGACAAGGCGCCGGCAAACTCATCCTCAAGGCCGGCGCCAAACTCGGGGCCGCGCTCATCGCGGCCGGCTGGCGCGTCGCCACATCACCCATCCGCACCGCGATCGAGAACCGGAAGATCGGCGGAGAGATCAGCGAAAAGCAGCTTCAGGCCACCGGCGAGGACATCCACCAGATCAGCCTCGACAACGAAAGCCTCAAGGCCGTCGGCAAAAGCCTGCGCCAATCCGGAATCACCTACGCCATCGAAAAAGGCAACGACGGCACGTACTTCCTCCACTTCCAGGGCAAGGACACCGACCACGTCGAACACGCCGTCCGCCGCGCATTCGACAGGATCGGACTCGAACTCAACCTCGACAAACCCGACGAAACCACCCCCGAACTCGGCGACAAGGACGAAATCCCCTGGGCACAGGAACTGCCGAGCCTCAACGCCGACGACACCCCCACAGGAGAGATCCCCGCCATCAGCGCCGACGACACCCCCACAGGAGAGATCCCCGCCGTCGGGCCCGAACCCCGCGTACCGGACGGAAGCCAACGCGACCAGAGCACCAGCCGGGCCTCCGACGCCGCCCGCCCCCTCATGCCGACCGGCCCACAGGCCAGCGACGCCATGACCACCATCGCCGTCACGCCGCCCGAATGGGACCCGAACGCGGAACTCGCGGCCGAAAGCCTCGACAAGCTCGGCGTGCCCTACATCCAGGACCATCAGAACGGCAAGACCACCTTCACCGTGCCCGAGGACTGCGCAGCCGCCGCGACCCAATGCATCGACGCCCTCGGCCCCTCAATCGAACAGGTCATGACACGGACGCAGACCGAAACCCCGGACCGGGGCGCCACAGACACGCCGAACGGGCCCACCGACGCCATCCCGGCAGCCGACGCCATCCCGTCCGCGGGACAGCCGACCATGCCGCAGACGACGGACGCACCCGACGAGATGGTCCAGCCGGACCACAGCTACTTCCCGCCGACCGCGGACCAGACGAATCCCCTCCCGTTCCCCACGGCCGGGCTGCCGACGGACGCGCAGCCGCCGCAGACGGGAGCGCCGGACTGGCTGCCGGACCTGCAGTTTCCCATCGAGCCGGTCCCGCAGCAACCCGCCGCAGGCCAGCCGGCACCGGACGTCGTCCAACCCGTCCAATCCGCCGCGCAGACCGACCGGAGGACGACGTCGCCGGCCGCCGACGGGACGGAGCGCCGGCCCGGACGGACACCGGCGAAGGAACGCCGCGACACCGGCAAGGGCAAACCCGAACGGGGACGGAAAGCCAAGAAGACCAGGAAGGACTTCCTCGACGCGCTCAAACAGAAGGAGAACAAGATCCGGGGCCAGCAGGGCCGCGGCACCCACCAACGCACCCGCGGCACCCGCCCGCGCGGCGACAAGCGCTGACCGAAAGGGGGAACACCATGAACGAGGAACAGCAACTCATCCGCCGCACCGCCATCATCCAGGACACCATCAACGGGATCAACGACCCCACGCCCTGGCCGACACTCGCCTGGGCCGAACACGGCGACACGCTCTGGACCGCGTCCGTCGCCGACCGGGCGGGCGTCGACGAGCTCGGCATCGCCCACGAGGCCGGAGACACCATCATCCGCCGCCACCACATCGGCGACGAGGACACCACCCTCGAATCCGCCACCGCGCTGCCCGCCGACCCGGACCACGGCATCCGCGCCCAGCTGCTCAACCACATCAGACAATGGGACGGGGCCGACCCGGACCGCTCCGGCAGCCTGCCCTACGGCACGGCCGCGACCATCACCATCCCCGGAGGCGACAGGCCACCGGCCATGGGATGGCAGCAGGCCCTCGACCGGGCCGGCCGCTCCGTGCTCGCCTCGGACCCGGACCGCGTCCGCACGGCGATGCTCCGCTGGCGGCTCGACCACACGACGAGACCCTGCGCCTGGTACCTCGAGACCAACGGCTACGACCTGCACATCATCGAATGGACGCACTCCGACGGCCAGGCCACCTCCTACCGGTACACGCACCTGCAATACGACGACACCACCGGCGACGGGCCCGCCATGACCACCATCGCATCCAGCGAGGCGACACCGCCAACGGAGCCGACAGCGGACGACGACACGTCGCTCGAACGGGCCAGCCGCACCATCCACGACGACTACCAGCGCCTGCGCGACCGGGAAGGCGGCGTCACCGACACCCCGACCGTCCACGCCATCGGACAGTCCGGCCTCCTGCACGACGGGCAGGCACCCCGCATCCTCACCCCCGCGGGCCGGAGCGCCGCCAGCTGGAGCACCGTCGTGGAACGACAGGCCCTCCGCCTCGCCGCGCCCGCGCCGCAGCCACAGCCCCGCGCACGCGAACGACGCCGCGACACCTGGCCCAACGTCAACATCCCCGCCGACCTGACCCGCCCCTACACGCGCAAGGGCCGAGACGGACGCGAATGGGCCAAGATGATCGTCGTCATGCCCGCCGGCACCACCATCCACGGCACCGACGTCAGCGGATGGCGCGCCGACCGGTTCATGACCCAGGCCAACCGACGCCAACGGCGGGACGGCCGTCCGGTCAACCTCCGCCTCCGCCCAGGCGAACCCATAGAACTGTTCCACGGCAGGGGAGCGGAACGCAGGACCCTCACCGTCGCCGACCCATGGGCCCTGTGCACCGCCGTCAAGACCGCGCTCACCACGCCACGCCCCGTACGCGACCACGCGCCGGCCGCGACCACGGGCGACGACGAGCCGGCATCGGGGCCATCCGACACCGCGATCCGCGTCGCCAGACAGCTCGCCGAGGACGACCGGACATGGCGGCAGGCCAGACGGATCATCACGGGCAACGAACACCGGACGGACCCGGCACGCACGCGCGACGCGGTGGAACGACTCGTCGAAACGGCGGCGAAACGCTACACGGCAAGCCACCCGCAGGCCCCGACACCCAACGCCAGGGACCTACGACAGGCCACGGAACTGACCCTGCGCTACCTCGCGCCCGAAGCCCACGACCAGAAGGAGACACAGGAATGACCACCACGACCAGCGGCGCCGGCCACACGACCGGACGGTCCGGCAACCCCACCGTCGACAGGGAGGACAACCGGCGCACCATCCCGGACCGGCGCATCAACGACCCGGACAGGATCAAACCGACCCCCGGCAACCTCCGCCTCCTGCACGAGACCGCCGACCGGCTCGGCGAGGGCCGGCCCATCGACGACCCCATCACCCAATTGCGCACGCTCGACTCACGCACCGCCATGCCCATCCTCAAACGCACCATGAGCGACGCGCAGATCCAGGAGGCGCGATGGTACGGCGGATGGAACCCCGACCGGGACGACTGCGTGCGCGTCAACGAGGACGGCGACCTCGAGGGACTCACCCGCGCGCAGGCCGACCAGCTCGTCTGGAGCCGGCGCAACGACATCATCGACGCGGCACGCGACGAAAGCATCGACGCCGAGACCATGACCACGCTCGACGCCATGGCCGACCGCACCGAAATGCCCGACCAGCCCGACCTCGACAACCCCGACCGGGAGGAGGCCCACGGCACGATCCGCCGATCCAGCCGGAGCCGGAACGGAGGACACTGACATGACGGCCGGAAACCCCATCGCCTACATCATGCTCCTCCTGCCCGCCATCATCCTCGCCCTGGCCGGACTGGCCTGCGACACCCCGAGGGACGACCATGGCGGACGATCCCGGGACCGGGAGGAGGACGACGAATCATGACCGACACGATCCGGCGGCTGATCCTCATCGAGGGACGCCTCGCCCGAACCCCGGAGATCGACGACGCCGCGCAGACCGCCCGGCTCACGATCGGCATCCGCACCGCCGACGGCCCCGAAACCATCACAGGCACCGCCAGGGGAGCCAGCCACCTCGACAACCTCGCCCGCCACAACGCCGCGCGACGCACCCCGATCATGATCCGCGGCCACGTCGACGACGGGCCTGACATCCGCATCGAGACCATCGCCCTCGACCTGAGCCACGACCCCGACGAGGCCACGCCATGACCGGGATCGCCGACCGGCGCACGGAGACCTGCATCGGCGACGAGACCGGACGCCGGCTCCTGCACGACACCGGCGCCCGAACCGACGCCGGCATCGACCCCGACACCACCATCGGCAGGCTCCTCCTAGCCACCGCCCACGCGTCCGCGCCCATCGCCGTGCACGCCGAGAACGGCATCGGCAAGGGATGCCTGCTCATCATCGACATCCCCGCACGGACGCACCCCACCCCGGACGACGGAACACGACAGGAGACGCCGAGCACCGACGAACCGGGCGAGCCGGCCCCCGACGCCGACGACACCCCCACCGTCGAGATCCCCGCCATCGGCCACGAACCGGACAGGCGACACCTCGGCGAATTCCTCGACGAGCTCAGACGCCGCGAGGAACGAATCCGCAACAGCAAGCGAAAGAAGGACAGGAAGCAATGATCCGCAAGGCATTCCCCATCATCCTCACCATGATCCTCGGCCTATGGGCCGGCGACGTCATCACCCACGCCATCACCACATCCATCGCGGCAGGCGCCACGCCGGACGAGACCATCAACGCCGTCACCGCCGCGCTGGCGCACCCCACAGGCATCGGCCTCGACCGCGACAGCCTGCTCGGCGGCATCGCAGGCATGTTCCTGGTCGGCGTCGCCTGGCTCTACAAATGGAGCATGCGACGCAACTACCGCGACGGCGAGGAATTCGGCTCCGCCCGCTGGGCCAGACCCGAGGAGATGGCCCCCTACACCGACAGGGACCGCCGCCAGAACCTCCAGATGACCGCCAGCGAGGGACTCAGCCTCGACACCATGGCCACCCGCCGCAACCTCAACACCATCGTCATCGGCGGCTCCGGCTCCGGAAAGACCAGCGGCTACGTCCTGCCCAACATCGCCAACGCCAGCATGGACTACGTGTGCACCGACCCCAAGGGCGAACTCCACGACCGCTGCGCCCGCCGGCTCGCCGACGCCGGATACGAGATCCACAAGCTCGACCTGATCGACCTGACCACCAGCACCACGTTCAACCCGCTCAAATATATCGACCCCGACAAGGCCGACGTGGCCATCATGCGACTCGTGGGCAACATCATCGACAACACCAACAACCCCGAGGCGCGCAACGGCGGCGACCAGTTCTGGGAGAAAAGCGAGAAAAGCCTCCTGACCGCGCTCATCGGCTACATCTACTACACCGCGGACGACAAGCACCGCAACCTCGCCGGCGTGCTCGACCTGACCGACGACCTCGAGGCCAGCGAGGAGGACGAGACCCGCATGAGCGAAATGGACATCAAGATCCAGGCCGCCCGCGAACTCGTCAGGGAATGGGAGGCCAGCCCCGACGACTGGGACGAGGAGACCGGACGCACCGCCCGCGGCCTCAAATTCGTCGTCAGCCAATACACGCCCTTCAGCAAGGGCGCCGGCGAGACCAAGAAATCCATCATCATCTCCATCGGCGTGCGCCTCGCACCCCTCCAGGTCGTCAACGTGCGCAAGATCCTCGAGACCGACAACATCGGCATCGACCACATCGGCGAGACCGGCCGCCGGACCGCGATCTTCCTCGCCCTGCCCGACGAGGACCGCACCTTCAACTTCATCGCCGCCATCTTCTACCAGTGCCTCTTCGACAACGTCATCAAACGCACCCGCGGCATGGACGGACAGGCCCTGCCCACACCCCTGCACTGCTTCCTCGACGAGTTCGCCAACGTCGGCCGCATCCCCAACTTCGACACGCTCGTCAGCACCATCCGGTCACGCAACATCAGCGTCAGCGTCATCCTGCAGACCATGGCCCAGCTCAAGGCCATGTACGAGAAGCAATGGGAGACCATCATCGGCAACTGCGACAGCATCCTCTTCCTCGGCGGCAACGAGCAGACCACGACCGAATGGATCTCCAAACAGCTCGGCAAGGCCACCATCGACATGCGCGACACCAGCCAGAGCAAGGGAGCCAGCGGCAGCTTCACCATCAGCAACCGCCGGACCGGCCGCGAGCTCATGACCCCCGACGAACTCGCACAGATGGACAACGCCAAATGCGTGTACATGCTGCGCGGCGTCCACCCGTTCCTCTCCGACAAGATCCGCCCCGGCGCCACGCCCCGCGCCGCGGGCCGGTCCACCCTCAAGCACTCCAAAGGCTGGAGGCCACGCCGGCCCCTTCCCCGCAAGACCGACGGGAAGGACAAACACGGCAAGGCATCCGAATGACGAAAACGGCCCCCGCGCCCGCACCCCGGAAAAGAGGGGAGACGGACGCGGGGGCCGCGTCATGCGTCACAGGCTCGGATCCACGTCGGGGAACACATCGGGAACCTCATCGCCCGGCACATCCCAGCCCGGCGAACCGGCCGGAGGCACCACCGTCCGATCCCCGTCCGACGAGCCCGACGCTCCGGAACCGGAACCCGCGACGGACGGCGAACCATCGCCGCCGGCGGCCGGACCGGTCCCGGAATCCGACCCTCCGACGGGCGTGGAACCGGTACGCCCGGCATCCGCCGACGCGTCCCTCCCCTTCGACACGGGGGAGCCGGAGGGCTTCGGCGAGGCCCCGCCGGCCGGCTGCCCGGCGGACTTGGACAGGACGGCGACGAGCTGGTCCAGACGCGTGCGCGCGGCCATCGCCTCGGCCAGGTTCGACCGGTCGACCGCCACGCCGCGCCATTTGTCCGCGAGACGGCGCATCTCGTCGCGGTCGGGCCCGGCCGGCGCGTCGCCCATCCCGTCGGCGCGGCCGATCAGGTCGGCCAGGGCGGAGCCCGTCTCATCGGCGCGCGCGTCCATCACCGTGCCCCACGTCGACGCCAGATCCCGGCGCGCCTCGTCCAGACGCCCGACCGGATGCGATCCATCGTCCATGAGCGCGCGCATCGCCGTCAGCCGGTCGGCGACCTGCCTGTCGTCCGCCACCGGGCTCGCCGCGACCCTGACCGCCAGGGCGGCCGCCTCGCCGCGCACGTCGTCCCAACCCTGCGGAACCGATGACGCGGAGGGGCTGGCCGCGACCTGCGGCATGCCCGGGGCCGGCGCGGGAGCCCCGCCATGCGACGCGTTGAACGCCACGGCGCCGACGCCGCAGGCCACCAGGGCGACCACCGCCACCACCGGCAGCACGCGGCGCAGGCGGGAGCCCATGCTCACACGCACGCGCTCGTCCCCTGCGGCGGGCCGCTCCCCGTAGCGACCCGAGATCAGATCATCCCACGACGGGCGCGCCATGACCGGGCCATGCCCGGCCACGCCGACTCCCACACGCGCCTCGCGCGGCGGCTCCGGCCCGTCGGCCCGCAGTCCGAGCATAGCCGAGGTGTCCGCGAGCATCAGGTCGCGCACGTCGCCGGGATCTCGATGCGGGACCGGCGGCACCCAGCCGGGCGGGGCCGGCGGATTGCCCGCCACATCGACCCCGACGCGCCGCGCCCGGTTGACCCACCGTCTCAACGCCGGCCACGAGTTCGGATGCGCGGCGATCTCGTCGAGACGGTCCCGCCAGTCCATGTCCATGGCCATGGCGTACAGGCGATCCGGCGGCGTGGACGGCGGGATGCCGTCCGCCGCCGGCGTGGTCTCATCGATCCGCCGCATCGCCGGGATCCTCCATCACGTACTGGTCGTACGGGCCCTGGATGCCGGTCGCCATCCACCGGCCCGTGTCCTGCCTGCGCAGCGACACGATCCACGGCGACTCGCCGCCGTTCCACACGCTGCACACCGCGGTCGACGCCGACCCGTCCATCAGCCCGGTCCCGTAGTCCGCGGACGGGTCCTGCCCCGCCAGCGCCGACACCGGGGTAGACAGGCCCTGCGCGTCGTCCGTGAACAGACGACGCAGCGACGCCTCGCGGTCGGGCGAATCCGTCACGAACGCGCGCACCGCGTCCGCGGCCATCGCGTCACACGCCGCCGCCGCGCCGTCCGCCTCCACGCCCCGGACCCCGTCCGGCGACGCGGACGCGGACGCCGACGCCGAGGGGGACGCCGACGCGGACGGCGACGCCGTGGCGGGACCCGACGCCGAGGGGGACGCGGACGGCGACGCCCCCTGGCCGCCGAACGTCTCCTCGAACGTCGGACCCCCGGCCGCCATGCCGATCAGCACGGCGAACACCGCGACGACGCCGACCGCCATGAGAGCGACCCGACGCCTGAACCTCCTGTCATCATCCAACATGCGATTCCTCTCCTGTCCTAGTGGATGAAGCTGATGCCGGCGCCCATCTGGGCCAGCGACTGCGCGCTGATGGTCTCCGTGACCACCGCCATCCAGCCGGTGCCCGACTGGCTGATCAGGATCGACCCATCATCGTTGACCTTCTCCACCACGGCCACATGCCCGTAGACCCTGCTGCTGCCGTGCACGCCAGGCTCGAACACGATCACGTCGCCCGGGGCCGGCGCGCCGGACACCGGGTATCCCAGGGCCATGGCCTTCTCGTTCCACTGCCCGCCGTTGCCCATGTACGGGTCGACCGGCCTGCCGATCTGCGCGCGACGCTGCGACGCCCACCATGTGCACTGGTACAGCTCGTACGTCGTGCTCGTGGCGGCGATGCCCATCGCGGTGAAGTCCACATGATAGCCGTCCTGCTTCATGATCATCGGCGGGGAGAGCGTGCCCTTCTGGGCGCCGTCGGACCCCTCGCCCGCCGCCTGGAAGTAGGGGACGCGGCCGATGATCTTCTGCACGTATGCCTGCGTCTCCCGGTACGGGGGAATCCCGTGGTAGGTGACCACCGCGCCCAGGCCGGCGTTGTACGCGGCGAGCGTCAGCGCCAGCGGGTCGCCCGAGACGCGTCCGGCCGACTGCAGGCCGGCCACGCCGTTGGCGAGCTCGCACATGTAGTTGCCCTGCGACCAGATCGCGTCGTGCGGGTTCATGACGTCGGCCCTGCCGTCGCCGTCGCCGTCCTTGCCGTGGGTGGCCCAGGTGGAGGGGATGAACTGCGCGATGCCCTGCGCGCCGGCCGAGCTGCCCGCGTTCGGGTTCCAGTTGGACTCCGCCTCGATCTGCGCGGCGATCACGGCCGGGGTCACGGTCGCGCAGATCGCGCCGGCGCGCTTGACGTCCTCCACGTACTCGGCCGGCACGTTCTGCACGTCGCCGCCCATGACCGTCGGGCTCTGGTCCTTCGACAGGGGCAGCCACGACAGGATCGCGACCAGCACGACGGCCACCGCGGTGACCGCGGCCACGACCAGGACCATCGGCGCGGACCCGGCCGACACCGCCGCGATCGCGCGCGTGACCGCCATGCGCGCCGCATTGGCGGCCCGGGCCGCGGCCGACGCGATCCCCCGGGCCCCGTTCACCGTGGCCTGCGCGGCCCTCGCCGGCGCGTGGCGGTGCCTGACCGCGAACGCGGCGCCCTTCACGGCGCCCCTCGTGCCCGTCGTGGCCGAACGGAACGCCAGGTTCTGCGCCGACGCGCCGATCCTCGACGTCACGTCCGTGTCCTCGGCGGTCAGACGGTTGCGCACGTCGTGCACGACGCCGCCCGCCGCGCGCCCGATGCGGTTGGACGCCCGCCCGGCCTTCTTCATCATCACGATCCGGCGGCTGGCGGTCTCCTCGACCTTCTGCGACACGCCGACCCACGAGCGGATCCTCGAGCCGGCCGCCCGGGCCGCCTTGCGTCCCACGGCCCTGCCGGCGGCCCCCACGGGCTTCGACGCGACCGACACCGACAGGCCGACCGAGTCCACGCCCATGGACGACGCGGCGTCCGACCGGTCCGCGGACGCCGACCACACGCGATGCACCGTCGCGCCCACCGCGCGCGAGACGCGGCGCTTGCCCGGCTTGCGGTCCACCATCTGCCCGTCGGGCACCACCTGCGCCCCGGCCGACGCGCCGGACCCGCCGGAGACCGTGGCCGAGGGGCCGGAGGCGTCGGGCCTGGCCGTCGTGGGGGATGGCGCGGGGGCCGCGCCGCTCACCTGGCGGCCTCCCTGTCGTCGAAGCTCGTCGTGTACAGGCCGTACAGCAGGCTGTCGTCACGGATACGCCCGTCGAACGGCACGTAGGCCGGGCCGATCTTCATCAGGCCCTGGCCCGGCATCACGTTCGTGAAATAGGAGCGCTGCTCGTCCGACAGCTTCAGCAGCGAGCACAGCTCGTCCGCGTCCGACGCGTTCTGCGTCAGCAGCATCAGGAAATCGCTGTTCGACAGCATCAGCCTCGCCCCGTCGTCCATCAGCAGCTCCTCGATGTTCTGCGTGATGCCCGTCACGCCCAGACCGTACTTGCGGGCGCGCTTGTAGATGTCCAGGAACTGGCTCGACGCGTACCCGTTCGAGAAGAACCGGTGGAACTCGTCCACGTACAGCCAGGTGCGCCGGCCGGCGGCGCGGTTGCGCAGCACGCGGTTCCACACCTGGTCGATGATCACCATCATGCCGAACGTGCGCAGCTCGCCCGTCAGCGCGCTCACGTCGAACACCGTCATGCGGTTGTCCAGGTTCACGTTCGTCTGGCCCGAGAAGCCCGACAGCGACCCGGACGTGTACGCGTCAAGGCTCACCGCCAGCAGATGGCCCGCATCCTCTCCCGTCGCCTCCAGCGCGTCGCGCAGATCCCCCAGCGTCGGCTGCAGCGGGGAGCCCGAATCACGCCAGCGCACGTACAATCCCAGCGCGGAGCGGTCCACCAGGCTCTTCTCCACCGCCGTCAGGCCCGTGTTGCCGCCGACCAGCGAGCCGATCATCGACACCAGGTTGTTCGTCTTAGTCTTCATCGGATCCACGTCGCCGGTCTCGTCCAGCACGATGTCCAACGGGTTGATGCACTGATGGCCGCCCGCGCTGATCTCCACGATCTGCCCGCCGAACGCGTGGCACAGGGCCAGATACTCGCGCTCCGGGTCGATGATGATCACGTCGTCGTCGCGGTTGAGGAACATCGAGCCGATCTCCTGCTTGACGCTGAACGACTTGCCGCCGCCCGACGTGCCCAGGATGAACCCGTTCGAGTTCATGTGCGCGCGACGGTCCGCGACGATCGGATTGCCCGTCTTCGTGTTCGCCCCGTAGAAGATGCCCCTGGGCTCGTACACCTCCTGCGTGGTGAACGGGATCAGGATCGCCGACGAGTTCGTCGTCAGCGTCCGCCGCATCGGCAGCGGGTTGTTGCCCAGCGGCAGCTCCGCGACCAGACCCTCGATCTGCATGTACGACAGCGACTCCGCCTTGCACGCCTGCGCGTTGACTCGCGTGCGCACCTGCTTGACCGCATGCTCCAGCTCCTCCTCGCTGTCCGCGCTCACGCCGATCACGATCATCGCGTTCACCAGACGCTGGTTCGTGCGCCGCAGCTCGTCGCGCAGATCGCCGATCTGCGTCTGCTGGTCGGCCAGATCGTCCGGCAGGTCGTCCGGGTCCAGGCCCTGGCGGCGGTTCTGCCGGCGCGTCTCCATCACCTGCATCTTGATCTCCGCGCCCTTGCGCCGCACCATCGTCATCGAGTCGCCGCGATCGTACGGCGCCAGATGCACGCTCACGTTCACCCTCGCGCGCAGGCCCGTCAGCTCGTTGATCAGCTGGTCCGACAGCTCCGGGGGCAGGCCCGAGATCCACAGCGTGCGATGCCAGAACCCCGAATCCAGCGACTCCACGCGCAGCGTCGACGCCCTCGACGCGTCGATCATCCACGGGCACACCAGATCCTTGACATCCGGCCGGCCCTGCAGATGACGGAACGTACGCTCGTTGAACCGCAGATCCTCGCCCGGACGCAGGATCTCCGACATCAGCGCCAGACGCTGCTCGCGGGTCAGCCTGGTCGCCCGGCACCCGTCGATCGCGTTGAGCTGCGCCGCGACCGAATTGCACAGGCCGTTGAGCGTGTTGACCGCCATGTCCCGGTCATGCTCCTCGACCGTCAGCGTGAGGACCTTGACCGTCTCCGTGTTGCGCGACGCCGCCTCCAGCTTCGAGCCCACCAGATCGTTGTAGTCGTGGCGCCACCGGTCCAGCCCGTCGCCGCGGTCCGCCATCCGGATGTCCCTCAGCACGTCGTCGAGGCCGCGCGTGCGCGTGTACAAACCGATCTGGATGTCCTGGCCGCCCTCGAGCCCGGTGAGCATCTTGGCCCAATGGTCGATGATCTCCATCTGATGACGCTCCGGCGCCAGCTGGTAGTTGATGTCCGTGAACGACATCGACGCGCTCCACCGGTCGTCGCCCAGATACGCGATCCCGTTGCGCAGCATCGAATCGAACCCGATCAGCGTCTTCACGCTTGCGGGCATCCTCCCGCTCCTCCGCGCCCTGCGCCGCTCGCGCTCACGCGGATCCTCGGCGCCGTCCCCGCCCTTCGACCCGGGAAAACCGAACATACCCTCTACTCCTTCTACTCCTTCAACGACGGCCGGGCCGGGGTGACGAACCGGCGCGACGGGCCATCCAACAGGTACACGTTCCGATGCGCGTAATGCCGCCACAGGTAGCGCGCATACCGCTCCGGCATCAGACCGCGGGGACGCCACCACCCCCACATCGCGATCGGGATGCCCGGGGGAAAGACCAGATACATGCACAGATCCGACGGCAGCCCCGCCACGATCCACAACAGCAGATACCCGCCGCCGCACACCACCGCCAGCACGACCGCCGCCAGCAGCTGACGCCACGACAGGCCCAGGAACACCTTCGACTCGATCGAACTGATCTCCCGGTACACCGGCATCTGCAAAGCCATGCGAAAAACCTCCTACTCGCCGCCGAACAGCTTCTTGGCCACCCCGTTGGCGACCATCACGATGCCGATCAGCAGCACCGACGCCAGCAGCAGATTCCCGAAATTCGAGATGATCCACCCCGGCAGGCTGTCACCCTCCTTGAACCCGTCCATCGTCAGCACGTTCTTCACGAACGTGCGATACACGATCACCGCGAGATACAGGGTCGCGCACTGGAACACCAGCACCGCGTACTGCTTGAAATAGCCGATGCCCCACGCCTTCGTCTCCTCGTGCGCGCAGAACGCGATCGGCAGCGGGTTGAACGCCGTCATCATGTACAGCTGGACGAACCGCAGCAGGATCACGACCGTGAACACGATCGACGCGGCCTGCGACACCACGAACGGGATGATCAGCAGCACCATGCACGCCGCCTGGCCCGCCCAGCCCGCATCCTTGATCTGATCCGCCATCGCGTCGCCCAGACCCATCGTGGACGTGGCCCCCTCCGTGGGCGCCGCCGACGTGAACCCCGACATCATCGACGAGCCCAGCTCGTCGACCGCCTTCAGCAGCAGCTCGCTGTTCTGCGCCAAAGTGAACACGATCGCGATCCTCAGCATCGCCGCCGCGACCATCTTCATGCCCAGCTCGCGATCCGCGTCCACCTTCGTGGACACGCGCGCCAGCTCCATCGAGAACACGATGGCGAGCACGATGCTCGCCATCGGCTTCACCGCGGTATCCGCCACACGCAGGGACAGGTCATACAGGTCATGGTTGAAATCGGCCGGCGTCTGCAGCAGACGGGACACCATATCCTGCGACACGCCGTTGCCGATCGTGTTCAGCAGGCCGATGAGCCAATCCTCCATGCGCGGCCACCCGTCAGGCCAGGGCCTTGAACAGCTGCGCGGCCGCCAGGATCACGATGCCGCCCACCGCCTGCCACAGGCCAGACTGCGTCTGCGGGCCGTTCTGGTCCTTCAGACCGGCCGCGAACGTGATCGCGCCCCACACCGTCCACGCGCCGCCGCCAAGCGTGGCGGCCGTGACGAACAGATCCAGAACGTTATTCGTCAACGCGCCGCCGTCCGCCGCGGCCAGCACCACCGGCGCGTCCGCGGACGCCGCCCGCGGCAACGCGCCCGACAGCAGCTCCGCCTCACTGGGATCAAAACCTAACATGACACTTCCTTTCATTCGACTCGACGACCGCGCACACGGCCGCCGCCAACCATCAAACCCCGAAAACCGCAGGCCGAGTTTGGAACGACGGGGCCATCCGACACCGCGATACCCCGATACCGCAACCACGAAAGACGGAGGGCATGTGGACATGGCGGCAATTATGTAATACGATTTCGTATTGCGAAACGTATGGAGGTCCGCCGCCAATGAGAAGCATCATCGTCCATCCCCGCGTGCACGAGCGCCACCCGGACGTCGACGAGGACGACGTGCTGACGGCCTGGGACAACGTGCTGCTGTCGGCGCCGCGGGACGACGGCAGCGGATCATGGGTGTCCATCGGCATGGACGGCCGCGGGCGTCTGCTCGAGATGGTCTCCGTCCACAACGACGCCGGCCAGTGGCTGGTCTACCACGCGATGACGCCGCCGACGAAGAAGACCATGAAGGAGCTCGGAGCCGCAAGGAGGAGATCATGAACCGGAACGAGATCAACAGACTGTTCAACGTGACCGACGAACAGCTCGACCACATGGCCGCGGAATACGAATCCGGCGACTGGGATGGCGGCGTGGGACCCGTCGTCCCCGGCCGGCCGCGCATCTACGACGAGGAGCTGGAGACCATCTCGTTCCGCCTGCCCAGGTCCCGCGTCAACGCCATCGACGCGCGGGCCAGACGCAACGGCGAGACCCGCAGCCAGTTCCTGCGCCAGGCCGTCGACGACGCCCTGCTCGCCGACGCGTGACCGGCCGGGCCGCGTCCTCGGGCATGGAAAACGGGCCCGTCGCTCCCCATGGAAAACGGGGAGAGACGGGCCCGTCTCATCGTTGCCGGTGCGCCTACCGGCTGCGGCGCATGCGGCGTGCGATCAGGCCGCCGGCCGTGAGCAGCCCGGACGCGAGCAGGACGCCCGCGCCCGTGGCCGCGCCGGTGGAGGGCAGGGTGCTGGTGCCGACGCGCTGCCACTGGGCGGTGAGGGTGACGGTCTCGCCGTCGGCGGCGGCGAGGTCGGTGACCTCCTGCGCGTCCTTCAGGATCGTGCCGTCCGGCCCCTTCCAGCCGGTGAACCGCCATCCCTGGCGCGTGTACGCGTTGGCGGTGAGTCTGCCGGCTGTGTCGAACGTCATGGGCTGGTCGGCCATGTCGCCGGCCGCGTCCGTGGCGCCATTGTCATAGTGGATGGTGTAGGTCCACGTGCGCCATTGGGCGGTGAGGGTGACGCCGCCCAGCGGGTAGGAGAGCTTGTCGCCGGCGCGGTGCTCGGCGCCGTCGGGCGCCTTCCAGACGGTGAACGTGTGGTGGGCCCAGACGTATCCGGTCGCGTCGGGCAGGGTGGCCTCGTCCCCGTAGAGACCGTCGAGCGGCCGGACGGTGCCGGTGACATGCGTGTCGCCGGGCTGGAAGTCGATGCGGCTGGCGGCGGCCCGGTAGTGCAGGACCACGGCCTGGTCGCGCGGGCCCATGGTGCCGGACGCGACCGCGCCCGGATC
This sequence comes from Bifidobacterium tissieri, assembly GCF_002259645.1. Taxonomy (GTDB): domain Bacteria; phylum Actinomycetota; class Actinomycetes; order Actinomycetales; family Bifidobacteriaceae; genus Galliscardovia; species Galliscardovia tissieri. The sequence goes on along the minus strand of NZ_MWWV01000001.1, from coordinate 52,585 downwards.
CTGCGGGCTGCTGGAGGTCACGTCGCCGTCGACCTTCTCGAGCGTGTACCCGTCGGGCGCCTTCGGAGCCGTCAGCCGCCACTGGGTGCCGTACCTCACGGCGGCCGCGTCCAGCGTCCTGCCGGACGCGTCGGTGAACCCGCCGGACTGGCCCGACAGCTGGGGCAGCGGATTGCCGTTCTGGTCGACGGCGGTCCATGACACCCGGTGGACGCCGTCCTGCTCGATAGCGTCGGAGCCGATGTACATGGCGCCCTCCTGGCCGGAGGTGTAGCTGAACGTCAGGCTGGACGCGTCGAAGAGCGCGGCGAACCGGTGGGCCGCCTGGCTGGAGTCGGCCAGCGCCTTATCGCTGGTGACGTCACTGTGGCCGTACACCTGGTTGGGGTTGTTCGGGTCCGGGTAGCCCGCCCTGTACGTGTAGGCGAACGTCCTGTCGCCGGCGACGCCGTTGCGGCCGAACCGGGTCAGGTCGCCGGTCGACGTGCCGGTGGAGGGCAGGATCAGACGGTCGAAGCCCTTGAGCGGCTCGACGCCCACATGCATGTACGGCTCCCATTTGATGTTGTCCGGGTCCCCGCCCCACCAGATGCCGTACCTGTCGCCGTCGAGGTTCTCGAACGTCGTGTAGCCGCTCACCTGGATCGGATCGCCCTTGGAGTCGAGGAAATCGACCCTCACGGTCAGGCCGAGCCGCTTGGACGCGTCGAACGCGGGCTGGGGCGCGTCCTTGGGATAGCCGGTCCCGCAGCCGGTGGGCTGGCCGTTCGCGCACTGCAGGAGCTTGATGCCGCCGTCCGACACGAAGGTCAATCCCTTCTCGTACACCGTGCCGCCGCTACCATCCTTGTGGTACCAGCGGACGGAGCCGCCGTTCCACTCGGTGACGGTGAACCGGGCGCTCACGCTCTGGGGCAGGCCGTTGCCTGCGATCCATGTGCCCAGGTCGGGCACGGTGAACGTGGCGCCGATCCTGGTGGGCACCTTCTGTTCGATCGCGGCGTCGACCATGCCGCTGTCTCCCGAGGTCCAGTTCTGGTCGAAGCGGACGGAGCCCATGTCGATGGACTGGGTGTCGAACTCGAAGTTGGTGTACTTGCCGTGGATCTGGCCGCCGACGGTCTGCCCGGCCGGCGTGACGTCGACGGGCAGGCTGGTGTCGCACACGGGCAGTCTCACGTTGAGGTCGGTGTCGCTGCCCGCGGGACGGTCGTAGCCCGAGCAGGCGGGCGCATCCGCCGCCTGCGCGGGCGCGGCCGCCGTCAGGCCGGCCAGCGGCATGGCGAGGCACGCGATCCCCGCCAGGGCCGCGGCCGGCCGTTTCCAAGTCATTGCTTTCATTTGCTGCTTTCCTTTCTGGTGGAATGGCGTTGCGGCTCCCCGCGGCGCGCGGCGTGGCGCGCCCACGGCACGCCGATGGCGAGGGGCAGGAGGAAGCCGGCCGCGAGGACCGGCCGCATGTCGCCGGGCGCGTCCGCCTCGGCGGGCACCTGGACGCCGATGGCCGCGCGCTCACCGGTGACGAGGAGCCGCTGAGTGTTCACGCCGTACGGGGTGCACGTCACCAGGGTGACCAGATCCCGTCCCGGGACGATCCTCAGGCTGTCGACCTGGTCGGGGTCGACGACGCGGATGTCGCTCACCCTGTAGGCGAGCGTGTCGCCGAGGACATGCAGGTAGAACGGGTCGCCCCTCCTCAGCTCGTCGAGCCGGGTGAACAGCTCCGCGTCGGGCAGGCCGCGGTGTCCGGTCAGGGCCGCGTGGGTGCCGGGCCCGCCGACGGGCAGGCTGGTGCCGTGCAGGTGGCCGACACCGGTCCGCAGGGCCTGTTCGCCGCTGCCGTGCCGGATGGTCAGGTCCACGCCGATCCTGGGGATCGAGATCGACCCCATGACCCCCTGTCCGGTGTCGAGCGCGGCCAGGTATCCGGGGTCGTCGCCCCCGGTGAAGTCCCCGACGGCGTGGCCGCTGAACGGGTCGGCGGTCTCGCCGATGACCGGCTGTCCGGACCGGGCCAGACGCCGGTTGTACTCGCGGGCGGCGGCGAGCATGCGATCATGCTCCGCGGCGTCCATGCCGCCCATGGCGGCGGCGAGCTGCTGCGTGGCCCGGCTCTGGTCGTGGGCGAAGCCCAGGCTCTGCGTGGCCGGGACGCCGACGGTGAGCGCGGCCGCGGCGAACAGGAGCGTGGTCGCGGCGGTGAGGATCCGGTCGCGGATGCGACGGCGCCGCTCGCGCCGCCGCTCGACGCGCGAGGGGGACGGATGGATGATCCTGTCGAACTCGTCCATTCGTCCCCCCTGTTCCCGTTGGTCGTCTCTACCCGTCATGCCCCTCCCGGGCCGGTCCGGCCGGGGAGGGGCGCCGCGCGTCAGGCGGCCGTCTGCTGCCTGCGCTTGAGGGCGTAGGTCGCGCCGCCCGCCAGGGCGAGGAGCGCGGCGGTGCCCGCCAGGACGTACACGCCGGCGGCGCCGGTCTGCGGCAGCTGGGTGATGCTGTTGAGGTTGTGGACCTCGACCTGGCCGCCGTCCTTGATGGTGGCGCTCGGGGTGAGCCCGTTGTTCGCGCCGACGCCCTTCACCGTGCCCGTGTGGGCCTTGTTGTCGATCGTGATCGTGAACTGGGCCGGCGCCTTGATGTATCCGTCGGGCACGGTGGTCTCGGTGACGGTGTACGTGCCGTCGCCCAGACCCTCGAAGCTGAGGAAGCCGTCGGCGCCGGTCCTGGCTTCCGCGCCGGCCGCGACGGCCGCCTGGTCGTCCTTCGCGTCGACCTTGGCCCACTTGCCCTGGTCGAACTTCATGTACTTGCCGTCCGCGGCCTTGATGACGAAGCCGGCGTTCTGCAATGCGACCTTGCCGTCGTTGTTGGTCTTGTGGATGCGGAAGTCGAAGTTGGCGAGGGTGACGGGCCCCTCGGGCGTGGTGCCGGTGTGGTCCTTGCCGTCGAGGGTGGCGTGCACGGTACCGGTGTTGGACGGGTCCTTGCCGGTGACGGTGGCCGTGTAGGTGATGGTCACGGTCTTGCCGTAGTTCGCGTCGGCGAGCAGCCCGTCGGCCACGTAGGTGAAGCCGGCGTTGCCGTCCTTCATGGTCACGGTGCCCTTGGCGGGGGCGGCGGCCTCGCCGTCGCCGACCTTGACCCTGATGGAGTCGGGGTTGACGGACAGGTCGGTGGCGACGTCCTCGTAGGACAGCTTCGTCGGGTTGGCGTTCTTGTCCGGGACCTTGAAGGTGACGGTGTAGCTCACGGTCGCGCCGATCGTGGAGTCGCCCGCGCCGCTCTTCGTGACGGACACGCTGGTGGACTTGACCACGGCGACGCCGAGGGCCTGGGTGTCGAGGTCCTTGCCGTTGATCTTGGTGCCCACGAGCAGGGGCAGGCCGTTGGAGTCGACGATCAGGTAGTAGCCCTCCTCGAGGCCGTTGATCGTCAGGGTGGTCTTGTCCTTGGCGTCCGGGGCGACGGCGATGCCGGCCTGCACGGCCTGCGGCTTGTCCTTGGCGGCGGCCAGGGCGGCGGCCGCGTCATGCGCGGCCTGCGCGTTGCCCGAGGCGATGGTGCCGGCCTCGTCATGGCCCGCGGCCGCGTCGGCCTTGATGCCGGCGGCCTTGAGCCAGTTGGCGGCGGCAGTGTCGGCGTTGACCACGTCGGCGGAGTCGATCTTGCCGTCCGCGTCGTTGTTCCAGTTGCCGTAGTTGGTGTAGGAGCCGACGCGGTACACGTCGAACGTGTGGCCGACGAGATCGCCGGACGCGGCGGTCAGCGTGATGGACGCGTTCGCCGTCGGCGCGGCGCCGGCCGCGTTCGCCGTGAGGGCCCCGGCGCCGAGGGTGGCCGCGGCGACCAGGATCGCGGCGGTCGGTGCGACGATGCGGCGGATGGTGGTGGTGTTGCTCATGATATGTTCCTCTTTTCCCCGGAAAGGCCGTGGCCTCCCCGCTGACTGCTGTCATATTGTGCTGCGTACGGTTTCATGGCCGCCCCGACGGGACGGCGTGGTGATGAGTCGGTGTGTCGACGCTCCTTTCCTGGACGATGTGCATGTGTCGGACGGGGACGGGCGTGCGTGTCACGCCACCAAGGCCCGCCCCGCGCCCGCGCCCCGAGGGACGCGGGAAGAATGAACGGCCGGCCGCGGCCCCTACCGGCGCCCGCCATGCGGCCCCTCCGGGTCATGGCCGCGGCCCGCGGGAGGGGAACCCATCCGCCGCACGCCATGCCGGTACAGCAGGAACAGCACGCCGCCCGCCACGGCCGCGGCCATCGCCACGACCATGTCGGCGATCACCGCGCCGGTCGCCGCGAGCCTGGACGTCCGGGCCGCGGCGCGCATGCCGGACCAGTCGTCGGCACGCGAGACCACCGTCGTGTCCCGGCACAGCTCGCGCCCCCCGGCCTCGACGCGGCCGGCCATGTCCCCGTCGGCCGGGCATTCGGTCAACGGCCGTGCCGACACCGTCGTCCTGCCCGTGCGCCGGTCACCGGTGAACCCCGACAGCGTGCCCGCCACGTCCACGCTCTGCCCCGGGGCGAGCAGCAGCGAATCCCATCCGGACGGGTACGCGAGATCCGTGACCGTGCCGTCGCCGACGACCGCCCGATCCTCCAGATGCAGGTCCGAAGCGCGGAACCATGCGTCCGAACTCGTGTTCGCGACCGTGAACACGATCCGCTCCCCATCAGCCACGCCGGTCAGCGCATCCGCCGAGGAATCCCGGTCCCCGGCCGACCTCCCACTACGCGAGTCCCACGACTCCACGCTCAGCGACGGCGTCGAACCGGGGGTGCGCGTCCACGCCGACGAGGAGACGGACTCCCCGTTGAGCGTCATCGTGAACCGCCAGTCCACACGATCCGCGGCCGCGACGCGCGTGGCCTGCACGTAGACGCGCCACCCGGCATCCCGGTCCATATGCGCGTCCACCACACGCCGGTACAGGTCCGTGGCATCCACGCGCACCGCACCCGAATCCGGGTTTATGGACGCGGTGAACAGATCCCCGCCGAACCCGGACGTGTCCACGCCATCGCCGCCGATGCGCGCGCCGCGCGCCGCCAGCAGACCACCGTCCACGCCATGCAGGTCCCTGGCCGCGTACACCGCCCAACGACCCGTCAGCCGGTCCACGGCCGGATCCACGCCCGACTCCACGCCCCACGCCGACACCGCCGACACACGGCCCGCGGGCAGCACGCCCGAATCCATCCGGTACAAAAACGAGGAACCCAGCCACACCGACATGCCCGCCGCGGAATCACCGCCCACCGTCGTGACCACGTCACGGCCCGGCTCCACACGGCCCAGCGCACCCGTCACGACGTTCCCGTCACGACGATCCGCATCGACGACCCTGGACACCGACGCGCGCAGCGACGAACCATCCCCCACGCCCGTCACACGCCACGGCACCCGCACACGATACGACCCGCCCGCCAGCGACCGGTCCACGCCGGGATCACGCGACGGGTCACGACCCGACCCGTCCGACGCGGCATACGCCGCAAGATCCGACGGCTGGACGCCGGCGGGAACCACGGTCCCGTCCCCCAGCGTCGTGTCCACCAGCCTGGCGAACACATACACGCGGCCGGCCGACACCTGCACGTTGAACATGCCCGTCACATCACGGCCCGAACCATCCGAAACCCTCACCATCGAGGGATCCACCGCCAGCCGCCGCGCATCGAACGAGACCACCAGGCCGGCACGCCACACCGGGGCCTCGCCCGACAGATCCAGCAGCGCCTCATACTCGCCCTCGCCACCCGGCAGCACACTCCCGTCCACCGACGACGACAGCCACGACGGGACGCCGGCCGCGCCATCCGCCGCCACCGCCCCCACCGGGGACAGCAGCATCGCCAGGGCCACACCCGTCGCGCACGCCCTCACACCGGCCCGAACAACCATGAAAACTCTCCTCCGAAAACCCACGGATCCCGATCCCCATCGGGAACGGGACCGGCAAGGCCGGCCCGTCCCCCGAAAATGGAAATGGAAATCAGCCCCCGAAGGGGCCGACAACCATCAAACCCCGAACGACGCGGACGGAGTTTGGAAAACCAAAAACCCCGAACATGCGGCAAACCGAAGAACCGCAATACCGCAATACCCCCGGAACGAAACGGGAAAAGGGGCCAGACGAACCGAACCGCGCCCCGAAAGCTGGACGTGGTTTATTAAGGGCGGCTCATGGACTGCCGGATACGCGGTTCCTCGAGACGGCCGCGCCATCATCGGCGCATGCCGCCCGGTTGCGGTACACGGGGAAGGGGCCCAGGTTCATCAAGCCGTCCGCGAGGATGGTGGTGTATCGGAAGGAGGATGTGGATCAATGGTTGGCCGACAGCGTGCGCGCCTCGACCGTCTCCGCCTGAACATGAAAAAACGTCCGGGCCTGTTGCAGCAGGCCCGGACGCAGTAAGTCAATAAAACTCATCAGCCAGTATAGTCTCGGTGTTCGATTTGTTATATCTAACATCGAGACTGCGGCGGATTGGATGCCCATGGATACCAAAATCGGGATCGATTCGCCCGCAAGCGGACTCAAACGTCGCGAGATGACGATACCTTTAAGGCATAGCTTGGCCCATGCTCCTCTTCCCGTCCGGAGGTCGGGGCTGATGCTTGAGCTTACCGCACCTTGGGATCCTCTGCCGTGATGTCAGAAGTCGCTGCCCGCGGCGGCCACGATAGAGACACCTAGCCTTGGGAGAAGGCGAAGCGGTCGCAAGACCGAACCTCCCGTAGGCCCGTTCGCGTCACGGGCCGCCTAGCAGAGGGCCATACAAACACGGATCCCGAACAGCGGGGCCGGGGGAAAGTCGCGTTTCCCCGGCTTACATACTTTACGGAGGAGTGATTCGATGGGATACGGCAGGGACGACGACATCCCCGCCGTTATCGAACGACTCCGACCTTTGGCCGTAACCTATAAAGAAGGTCTACTCGGTCGGCACACCATCATCGAGTTCAACGGCATGGCGCTTGACATCCACTGGCAAAAGCACCACTTCATGCACCTGTGTGGACTCGAATGCACGGTTCCCCAACGCCTCTATAGGCGGAAGAACAAGCCCGTGAGATCCGAAGTGTTCTTCGATGCCCTATTATCAGGAAAGACAAAGGGCCTGAACATCAGACATTCCCACAACAGAGGAATCACAAACGATAAGCTGTCCGTCCTGCCGATGATGCTGCTCATGCCCGAAAGCGTCAAATATATCGCCGAATCCGCCAGCTCGGACTACCGGTATTTCCTCGGCACGAGCCAATGGTGCATCGGCGTCACTCTTGCAGACGAACCGCCTCTGGATCCCGATGCCGATGTATACGCGCCGCGAACGGTCCGTAATGTGAGCATAACAAGCCGATCGATACAACAGGTCGGAACCGTCCTGCACCCATTGACCGGCTCCCGCACCATCACGCCGAAATAAGGCGGAACCGGGCAATACCGAACCGCGCCTCCGATCATCGAACCTGAATCACTCCAGTCCAACAACCGGGGTGCGGTTCAAACCCGCACGACCCCCACCGGGCACCCCGCCGGCCAATCAGAGACGCGTCTCCAGCTCCGCTATCCGGCCCTCCAGCTCCGCGACCCGATACGACAGCGCCCGCACCGTCGCACGATCACCCGAGGAACGGGCCCGACGCCGCACGGGCGCGGCCGGAACCCGCGTCGCGGACGGCGCGGCCGCGTCCCCGTCTGGCAGATCACGCCAGCGCGCGATGCACCGCTCGATGCGCTTGTAGCCGATCATCGCGGAATCCAGACCCGCCTCGCGGAAGATCCTGGCCGGCGACTCGCCCTCCCGATACCGCCTGGCCGCCATGCGACGGAACTCCTCCGTATACCGGATCCTCGCCCGACCGTCATGCCAGGACACCCGCTCCACCGCGCGCAGCGACCTCAGATACGGCAGATCCGACCTCGAAATGCTCATCATGAACTCCCTTCAACAGCACGGCCGTCACTCCCGGCCGGACAGATACTCCATCAACGCCAGATCAACGACCTCCTGCATGCTCATGTCATGCTCCAGGGCGAACAGCTTCACCCTGCGACGGGTCGACCGGCGCATCGCGACCGACGTCTTCGCCCACCCCTCATCCGACACGGACGAGGCACGGGACCGGCCGCCGGCGGCGAACACGACGTCCAACGGCGAGCCGGACGCCGGACGCGGCCTCGAGGGCCTGTACGCGAGATCACTCACCATCCCGGACCACCTCCAGCAGCTCGTCGAGCACCTGCCCGTACTCCCACAGCTTCGACGGACACCGGCCCATGCACCGCTTGAGATCCTGACGCTTGCGCACCACCGCGTCGAACCGGGGAGTCGACGCCCCCTCAAGCGCCGACACGCTCCGCGCATACGCCGTCGTGCCCGGCTCCACACGCGCCAGCAGAACCGCCGCCGGCCGCTCCCGCGGGACCGCCGCCAACGTCGCCCACGCCTGCTGCAGATCCAGAGGACTATCCGACGAGGGCACCACCACGAAATCGGCCACCCCGATCGCGGTCTCCAGCAGCCGGCCCTGCGGCGGCGCGTCCACCACCACGAACGAGCCCGCCCGCACCCGGTCCAGCCGACGCAGCGTGCTCAGATTCGCCGCCGCCACATCAAACCCAAGACACCCGCCCGAATCCTCGACGAGATCCCTCCACAGACTCGCCGACGCCTGCGGGTCCGCGTCCAGCACCACCGGCACCGAGGACTCGAACCGGCGCGCATACGCCGCCGCCAGAAACATCGCGCTGGTGGTCTTCGCCACCCCGCCCTTCGCATTCGCGATCGTCACGATCATGACCAAACTCCCTGAAAACTCCAAAAACCAAAAACCGACAACGGCACGCACCGGAACACCCCGATACCGCCATACCGTCACACCGTCCGGGCGACGGCCGCATGACGCGGACCGGCGTCCATCCGGGACAGGAACCCGTCCAACGCCCAGCACACATCCGACGCGCGGCCGGACCGCACCCGCATCCCCCGCATGCGCAGGGGACGCACCGAGAACCCGACCTCCATCAGCAGCCGCGACGACCCGGACCGCGAGGAATCCAACGCCAGCAGCAACGGGCCACCGTCCTCCGGCGCGTCGACCGAGACCAGACCATACCGGCCCACCAGAGCGTCGGCCGCCGCACGGGCCGCCGGAACGCAGTCACGCGCCAGCCCGGGCCAGCCCGACGCCAGGAACTCGACCGGACCGTCGGCGCGGACCCTCGCCAACGGCACGATCAGACCCACATCGGGCGACCCGTCGAACATCTGCAGAAACATCATGGAAACCACGCCCCTAGAACAGCCTTCCCTGCACCCGCACGCCATGAGGATGCTTGAAACTACGCCAGTAGGCGCGGGTACGCGCCCTGGCGCGCTCCACCGCGCCGGGATGGTCGCGCAGCCACGACAGCACCGCATCCGACGACAGGACCGACATGCCCCGCAGGGTCACGCCCAGATCATCGGCGATCTCATGGCTCAGCACGCACCGCTCCTGATACGTCAGACCACCCGCCAGCACATCGTCCCGCGTGCGCCGCACCAGCGTCTCCGACAGGCACAGATCCCGCACCGGGCACACATCGCACAGCCGCCTGGCCGCGCTGCGGGCCCGACGATCGGCACGACCCGCAGCCGGGACCGCGAACATCCGATCGGCCAGCTCCCGGCTACGCGCCGCGACCCTGACGCACATCGCGCCATCCATGCCGCTCACGCGTCGGCCCCCCGATACAACGGATTGCCCGCGAACGACGGACGGAACCCATCCCGACGCGGCCTGGACCGGTCGGCCCGCTCGCGCCGCTCCGCGTCCAGACTCGCCTGGCAGGCCCGGCCCGCCTCCAGAGCCGCCTCCAGCGCCTCGGCCTCGCCCACGCCCTCGCGCAGCAGCCTGCGCAACTCGCGCCGGGCCATGAACCCGTCGTTGCCGTCCTCGACCGTCAGACCGTCCAGCAGCCTGCGGCAGCGATGCTCGAGATCATCCGGCACGCCATACGTGCCACCGGGGCCGGCCGCGTGATCCGCCAACGCCAGATCGTCGCGCAGCTCGTCGAACAGGCGCGCCAGCTGACGCGGGGATGTCACACGCCGGACCAGACGCGGCTCCGAGAACGCGTGATCGCACACCCGCCGCGCCTCGCCCACGGCATCCGCCACGCCATCGGCCGAGAGACGATCCAGCAGCGAGACGACCGCGCGACGGTCACGATCCGTGAACCCGCGCCGGGGCAACCCCAGATCGGCACGTCTTCCCTCGAACCAGGACAGGAACCCATCCGCATCCGCGGAACCGCCGCCACCGGCATCAGCACCATCGACGGGAACAGCATCATCGGGATCGCCCCCGCAGGGGGAGATGTCCCCTTGGGGGACAGAGGGGGAAATGTATTTAAATGTATTTCTATGTATATTGGGTGACATTTTGTCACGTTTTTCTGACAAAATGTCACGTTTTTCTGACAAAATGTCACCCCGTTCAGCCTCCGGGCACGGGGCGTCATTTTGTCCGGAACCGGTCTCCCGACCCTCCACACCGGCCTCATCGACGCCGTCGACCACGCCATCGACCTCATCACCGGACCCGGCGGGGGAATCGTCCCCCACAGGCTCCTCGACCGCCTCGGCGGGAATGTCACGGCACACCACGTTCCACACCACCGTGCGACGATCCTGACGCACCGACTCGCCCGTCTTCGGATTGAACCCGGCGAAATCCTGCTGCCCGTACTCGATCAGCCCCATCTCCAGAAGACGATCCATCGCGCGCTGCACCGTACGCCGTCCGATGCCCAGATCATGCGAGATCGTATCCACAGCGGGCCACGACGCCGTCCCGTCATCGAAATGCGCGCGGAACGCCAGATACGCCAGGACCGCCTTCGTGGAATTGCCCACGCAGGTCACGTTCTTCTGCACCCACACCATCGTCACCACGGTCACGTCACTCACCTCCAAGCAGACGATCGCCCGACTCCGCGCCCAGGCGCATGCCCAGCACGAACGCCGGGGACACATCCACGGCCACAGCCTCCGGGTCCAGCAGATGATGGGCCACCCCGGCATAGAAATCATCACGATTCGAGACCGTCAACGGCAGCCCCGCATTCAGACACGTCAAACCCCACATCGCGGCCCGCCACGACTCCGCGCCCATCCAGGCCACGAACAGACGATCCGTGGCCGGACGCGAACCCGCATCCAGACGCAACGACTCCGCACCGAACTCCACACGACACGAGCCCAGACCGGCACGCGCCGCGAAGAACCCCAGAAGATCCGCCTTCAACGCATCCAGACCGGTACCGCCATCGGCGCGCACCACCGGAACCTCCAGCCACGAGCAATGCCTGGCACCCAACGCGCGACCGGCATCCACCAACGCGCGCAGCGACGAGACACGACCATGCACACGCTCATACGCCAGCACACGGTCATCGAATCCCAGACAACGATCCGACAGGAACCGGGAACCATCCGACGGCGTCTCCAACACGGACAGATCCCGCGCCACCGACAACAGACACGAACCAAGCATCACAACACCCCCGATCCGGCGGGATGATCCACCATCGACCGCAACACCGCGGCATACCCGTCCACCATGCCGTCCGGGACACGGGACGACAACCCATCGTTTTCCAAACTCCGCGAATCCCGAACAGCCCTATCCTTGAAGGCACTCAGGGAAGCACAAGCTGAACTCGTAAAATCATGCATGTGCGATAACTCCTTGACTCAACCCGGGCGAAAACGTTTGGCGACATTTTCAACGCCCGGGAACGGTTATTTGCACGGCCGGCCCTCCACCATTTCCAGATCCTGGAGAGCCGGCCACCTCTATCAACGAACACTCAACGAGCAGTAAGCCCGCAGCGCTTCGACAGTGAGTTATCGCCTCCCTTCGCGATCCCGGAAGGGAATTCCGTCTCGTAGGGAATAAGGTCCTGAATGAAATCCGAGGACAGGCCATACAGTTCTCGGATCAGCAGGCAGTCTCGTCGCTGCCATTCGGTTTTGCGATTCAACTTCTGAGTGATGCTGGATCGGGATTGGTTTGTCTGGATGGCCAATTGAGAGCTGGGAATGCCCATCTCGCGCAGCCACCGTTTCATGTTTGACATGCCTCTCCGATCCCTAGAAGTTAGATTTTCTAACCTCACAATACAGGGAAGAATAAATATCTTCAAGTTAGGAAAACTAACTTACATATGCATGCGACTGATTGAAATCTTGGTGGTTGGCATTTTTGTTGAAATTTCAGCGCTGAGGAGATGATTGCCTGAAGTTGCTGCCTTGATTAAGTTTAGATTTTCTAACTTTCGTTTGATATGATGACTTGAGTTGGATGGAAACGGAGGGATTTAATATGACAGTGACGGAAGCTGTGGATCTTGTGTCAGCGGATAGAGAGAAAGCCGCCGCTCGTTTTGCTGATGTGGTGCGGTATAACATTCGCCGGTACATGAGGCTGACTGGAAAGTTGCAGAAAGATCTTGCGAAGGCGATGGGGGTGACCCGTCCGGCAGTGACTCAGATGCTCAACGGCACCACGAAGATAAAGCTGGAACAGCTGTATCTTGCCGCGCGTGAACTGGGCGTCACCGTCGACGACCTGATTGACGACACTTATTACTGCCAAGACGAGGAATTTGTAGCGCGCCTTCAGGTAAACGAAAAAACCGTGGTCGGTAATACCGAACCACGGTTCTTCGCTGGTCTCCTTTCAGAGACCGAATTTGTAGCGGGGCATGGATTTGAACCATGGACCTCTGGGTTATGAGCCCAGCGAGCTACCGAGCTGCTCCACCCCGCGTCGGCCTTGATTGGCAACATCAATATAGCTTACGGTTTTGCTGGAATATGTCAAATCGTTGTGGGCGGCGGCTGTGTATGATGTGAGAAAAATGTTGGAAAGATTGGCGTTCATCGGCGTGTCGCATTGCTGTGTGTAATGGGATATGCCGATCCTTTGGTGTTGGTGTTGGTGTTGGTGTTGGTGTTGGTGTTGGTGTTGGTGTTGGTGTTGGTGTTGGTGTTGGTGTTGGTGTTGGTGTTGGTGTCGGTGTCGGTGTCGTGCGGTTGTGCGGTTGTGCGATGCCGGAATTTGCCTCGGAATTCAACTCCTCGTGCGCGATTTACATGGCACTGCAATAATGATGACATGCCTATCAAGATTCCTGAGGGGCTGCCCGCCCGTGCCATACTCGATTCAGAGCGCATCTTCGCGTTGGAGAAAGCCGACGCCGAACAGCAGCGCGTGCGACCGCTGCGTCTGGTGATCCTCAACCTGATGCCCAAGAAGATCGAGACGGAAACGCAGCTGCTTCGTCTGATCTCCAAGTCCCCGTTGCAGGTGGATGTGGACTTCATGAAGACATCGACGCATGAGTCCACGCATGTGAGCCGCGACCATCTGCTCAAGTTCTATGAGAATCTTGACGCATTCGAGGATAACTACTACGACGGTCTGGTGGTCACCGGCGCGCCCGTGGAGCATATGCCGTTTGAGGATGTGGACTACTGGGATGAGTTCTGCCGCATTCTCGACTGGGCGGGCACGCATGTGTTTTCCACCATGTACCTGTGCTGGGGCGCGATGGGCGCGCTGTATCACCGGTACGGCGTGCGCAAGCATGTGTTGGATCAGAAGATCTTCGGTGTGTTCCCGCAGCGTCTGCAGGATGAGTACTGCTTCATCACCAATGGGTTCGACGAGATCGCGCTACAGCCGCACTCCCGTCTGGCCGACGTGGATCTGCGTGACATCCGCGCCAATGAGGATCTGCAGGTGCTGACCTGGGGGCCGGAGAGCGGTCCCGGACTGGTGGCGACCCGCGACTTCTCCGAGGTGTTCGCGCTGGGTCATTGGGAGTATGGCAAGTGGACGCTGGCCGAGGAGTATGAGCGCGATATGTCGCGCGGGCTGACGAACGTCCCGTTCCCTATCAATTATTTCCCGCATGACGATCCGAGTCAGGAGCCGCTGTTCGCGTGGCGCGCGCATGCCAATCTGCTGTGGCGCAACTGGCTGAACTGGGTGTATCAGACCACGCCGTACGATCTGCGCGAGGTGCCGCAGCTGCGTGCGGAGAAGCGGCTGGGGACCGATCGCCGGTATCGTCGTTCGCCGGCTGGTCCGCGTGGGGATGATTTCCATACATTTGACGGCTGTGGATACGGCGTGGTGGAGCACTAAAGTGTCCATATAGTGAGATTCCCGGTGTGTGTCGAGTGTCTCGCGCCGGGAATCTCCTGCGGTCTGCAATTGCAGCGAAAAGGCGTGTTGGCCCGATGTTCCGATATACCAGATTCGTGGAACGGTTATTTCGACAACCGTAGATTTCATGTCGTTTTGAGTCCTCTCGATATGTGAGCCTTAACATTTCGTGGGGGATCGACGGCCATTCCTGCCGGCCGTTGAAAACTGGCCGAATATGAACGTTTGTGTGGTTCCCTATAGTCGGAAATCCTGTATCCTGATGAGGGTAAAGGAAGACTGCCAACCTGTACGTAGGTGTACAGTCGGCCAATTAACGTCGGTGACACATATTGCGCCTGATAAGCGCTATATTGGTTCAGGTTCAACAAAGAGGAGGCATGCAACAATGGCAGGTGTTGCTGAATTGATGGGGGCAGCGGGCATGACTCTCGCCGCGGGCGAAGGGCTCGAAATCCCCCAGATCGACGAGTTCCTTCCCCCGGAGATCCTGTTTGCGGGCACGCCGTTCGCGATGAATCGCATCATTCTCATCCGCGTGGTTATGACCATCATCATGCTGCTGGTCCTTGGCATCAGCGCCAGCCGAGCGAAGCTGGTCCCCGGGCGTTGGCAGGGATTCGTGGAGTGGGGCATTGAATACGTTCGTGACAAGATCGTCTATGAGGTCATGGGCGAACTGCGCGGCAAGCGTTACGTGCCGATGATCACCACGATCTTCTTCACGATCTTCTTCTTCAATCTGTGTGGCATCATCCCCGGCATGAACGTTGCGGCCACGGCCACGATCATGATGCCGCTGATCTTCGCCGCATGGACGTTTGTGCAGTATTGGATCGCCGCGTGCCGCGAGCAGGGCCTGATCAGCTACCTCAAGCAGGAATGCACCCCTCCCGGAGTGCCGTTCCCGGTGCTGATCCTGCTGGTGCCGATGCAGCTCATCGATATCCTGATCATCCGTCCGGCGTCGCTGACCCTGCGACTTCTGGCCAATATGATCGCCGGCCACCTGATCGTGGCGCTGTGCTTCTCCGCCACCCAGTTCTTCCTGATCATCACCGAGAACAAGATGATGATGGCCGCTGGCGTGGTCACCTTCGTGGGCGGCTTCATCATGACCCTGTTCGAGGCCTTCGTGGCCTACCTGCAGGCGTTCATCTTCGCCACGCTTTCCACGGTGTACATCAACATGAGCTACCCGGAGGAAGACTGATCCGAAGGGACGACGGGCATCGGGAACCGTTCACAAGATGGTGCCATGAGCCCGCTCGACAACACTTGATATTTCCAAATATCGAAGAATAATTCAAGATCGTATAACTGAACAGCATCCGCAGTTTTTGTTTCGTCGCGTACGGAACTGAAAGAAAGGAAACAACAATGGATCTCATCACTCTGGCTCAGGTGACCGGTAATCTGAGCGCCATCGGTTACGGCCTCGCCGCCATCGGCCCCGGCATCGGCGTCGGCATCGTCTTCGGCAAGGCCATCGAGGCCACCGCCCGCCAGCCTGAGCTGGGCGGCCGCATCCAGACCCTGATGTGGATCGGCTTCGGTCTGATCGAGTTCCTTGCCCTCCTCGGCTTCATCTCCGGCTTCATCTTCACCGCCTGATCCGCACTCGAAGATAACGAGATATTCATTATCAATACGAGTGAAAGGAGGCGGATATGGTGACAATGGCCGAAGGCGGAATCGATCTGTTCCTGCCGAAGTCCTATGACATTTTCTGGTCGACTGTCATCCTGATCATCGTCGCAATCTTCTTCTACAAGTTCTTCCTGCCGAAGTTCCAGGCGATCTTCGACGAGAGGACCGCGAAGATCGAAGGCGGCATGGCCAAGGCCGAAAAGGCCCAGGCCGAGGCTGACGCGGCGAAGAAGAAGTATGAGGACCAGCTGAACAACGCCCGCATCGACGCCGCCAAGATTCGCGACGACGCCCGCAGCGAAGCCACGCACATCATCGCCGACGCCCGTACCAAGGCCGAGGCCGATGCCGCGCAGATCACCGCGACCGCGCAGAAGTCCCTCGAGTCCCAGCAGCAGCAGGCTCTCGTGAGCCTGAAGGGCGAAGTCGGCGCACTGGCCACCGCGCTTGCCGGCAAGATCCTCGGCAACAAGCTGGCCGACGCCGACGTGCAGTCCACGATGATCGATTCCATGCTCGACGAGCTCGACAAGCAGGATGCCGGAAAGGCCGCCAAGTAATGGCGTCCGCACCGGTGCATCACGTGAACAAAGGCAGGAGGTGAAAATCCGATGTACGGAGAAACTTCATCCAGTTCGGTGAAGGCCGTGCTCGCGACCTATGGTCCCAAGCTGGACAAGGCCGGAGCGGTTGCGAGGACGGTCGGCGAAGAGCTGTTCGACTTCGCTGCCATTCTCGACGACAACCGTCAGCTCGAGCGCTCGCTCACCGATCCTTCGCGTTCCGCGGACGACAAGGCCAAGCTCGTGCATGCGATCCTTGCCGGCAAGGTGAGGCCGCTCACGCTCGAGATCGTTGAGTCGCTCGTGGCAAGCAACTGGAGCCGTCCGGCCGACATTGCGGATGCGACCGAGGATGTGGCCGTGGAAGCCATGCTGTGCGAGGCCGACTCGCGCGACAAGTGCTCCGCGGTGTCCATCCAACTGTCCCAGCTGTCGTCCGCGCTGCTCAATCTGCCGGTCGTCCGTCAGCGACTGTCCGACTCGCACGCCGCGCCGGAAACCCGCGTCAAGTTCCTTGACACCCTGCTCAAGGGACAGGCTCTTGATCCGGTAACCGTCGCCTTGGCGGAGCACGCGACACGAGACCTGCGCAACCGTCGATACCTGTCGACGATCAACTGGCTGATCGATGTGGCCGCCGAACACCGCAACCGCTACATGGTTACGGTGACGAGTGCCGTTCCGCTGAAGGACGAGCAGTTCCAGAAGATCAAGGCCGTGTACTCGAAGAAGGTCGGTCGCAAGGTTTTCGTCAACAGCGTGGTCGATCCCAAGGTGCTCGGAGGCATGCGCATCCAGATGGGCTCGGAGGTCACCGACAACACTGTGGCGGCACAGCTGCAGAACCTCAAGCGCGCCGTGGCCTAGCCCGGCACGCCGTACGAACGAATAGACGTTCTTGAACAGAAACAAACAAAAGGAGTGATCAATGGCAGAATTGACCATCGATCCCGCGGCGATACGCCAGGCGCTCGACGACTTCGTCGAGTCCTACAAGCCGTCTGACACTCCGACCCAGGAGGTCGGAACCGTCAAGACGGCTGGTGATGGCATCGCGCACGTGGAGGGTCTCCCCGGCTGCATGGCCAACGAGCTGCTGACCTTTGAGGACGGCACGCTTGGTCTGGCATTCAACCTGGACGCCCGAGAAATCGGTGTGGTCGTCCTCGGTGACTTCGCCGGCATTGAAGAGGGACAGGAAGTGCGCCGCACTGGCGACGTGCTTTCCGTGCCGGTCGGTGACGGCTACCTTGGCCGTACCGTCGACCCGCTGGGCAAGCCGATTGACGGCCTTGGCGAGATCAAGGCCGAGGGTCGTCGAATCCTCGAGGCGCAGGCCCCTGACGTGATGCATCGTCACCCCGTCGACGAGCCGCTGTCGACCGGCCTCAAGGCCATCGACGCCATGACCCCGATCGGTCGTGGACAGCGTCAGCTCATCATCGGCGACCGCCAGACCGGTAAGACCGCCATCGCGATCGATACCATCATCAATCAGAAGGCCAACTGGGAATCCGGAGACCCGAAGAAGCAGGTCCGCTGCATCTACGTGGCCATCGGTCAGAAGGGCTCCACCATCGCGTCCGTGCGTCAGGCTCTGGAAGAGGCCGGCGCCATGGAGTACACCACGATCGTGGCCTCCCCGGCTTCCGATTCCGCTGGCTTCAAGTACATTGCCCCGTACACCGGCTCGGCCATCGGCCAGCACTGGATGTACCACGGCAAGCACGTGCTCATCGTCTTCGACGATCTGTCGAAGCAGGCTGAAGCCTACCGTTCGATCTCGCTGCTGCTTCGTCGCCCGCCGGGGCGTGAGGCGTACCCGGGTGACGTCTTCTACCTGCATTCGCGTCTGCTCGAACGCTGCGCGAAGGTGTCCGATGATCTGGGCGGCGGTTCCATGACCGGTTTGCCGATCATCGAGACCAAGGCGAACGACGTCTCCGCGTACATTCCTACCAACGTCATTTCCATCACGGACGGCCAGATCTTCCTGCAGTCCGACCTGTTCAACGCCAACCAGCGTCCTGCCGTGGACGTCGGTATCTCCGTGTCCCGAGTCGGTGGCGCGGCGCAGACCAAGGCGCTGAAGAAGGTCTCCGGTACGCTGAAGATCTCGCTGGCACAGTACCGTTCGCTGGAATCCTTCGCCATGTTCGCGTCCGATCTGGATGCGGCGTCCAAGGCTCAGCTGAACCGTGGTGCGCACCTGACCGAGCTGCTGAAGCAGCCTCAGTACTCTCCGTACTCGATGGAGCAGGAAGTCGTGTCCGTGTGGGCCGGCACGCATGGCAAGCTCGACGACCTCGATCTGGTCGATGTGCTGCCGTTCGAGCACGGTCTGCTGGACTATGTCGATCACAACACCGACATCCTGAAGACCATCCGCGACACCGAGGACTTCACCGCCGACACCGAGAAGGCGCTGGAGAAGGCCGTTGACGAGTTCCGCAACACCTTCGTTCAGCACGACGGAACCCCGCTGGTGGCTGAGAAGCCCGTCGAGAAGACCGACACCCCTGTGGAACAGGAGAAGCTGGTCGCGCCGAAGGCCTCGACCAAGGAGGAGTAGTCCATGGCATCGCAACTCGCATATAAGGCGCGAATCGCCTCCACGTCGTCGTTGGAGAAGATCTTCAATGCGCAGGAGATGATCGCAAGCTCTCGCATTGCCAAGGCCCGTAACGTGGCCCTGGCCGCGAAGCCTTACTCCGATGCGATTTTCGATGCAGTCCAGGCTCTGGCCCAGCACACCCATATCTCGCATCCGATCGTGAGGAAGGACGAGGACAACCCGCGTGTGGCAGTCCTCGCCCTCACGGCGGATCGAGGTATGGCCGGTGCATACACCTCTTCGATCATTCGTGAAACGGAGAGCCTGCTGGCCAAGCTTGACGACAAGGGCAAGAAGCCCGAGCTTTATGTCTACGGCCGTCGTGGCGTCACGTACTACAAGTACCGTGGCCGCGACGTGCGAGGCACTTGGGAAGGCAATTCCGACGCCCCCGGCGTCGAAGTCGCCGAAGAGATCTCCAAGGCCCTGCTCGATGCCTACATGAAGCCGGCCGACGAAGGCGGCGTGAGCGAACTCTACGTCGTGTTCACCGAATTCGTGAACATGGTCGTACAGAAGGTGCGCATCCTCAGGATGCTGCCGGTGGAGATCGTCAGCGCCGAGGATGAGCAGACCGAGGGTACTAACGTGCCCGAGGCCCAGCCGCTCTACAGTTTCGAGCCCAGTCGTGACGAGGTCCTCGATCGAGTCCTTCCGAAGTACGTGCAGTCGCGCATCCACGAGTGCCTGCTCACCAGCGCGGCATCGGAGACGGCAAGCCGGCAGAACGCCATGCACACCGCCACCGACAACGCCCGCAATCTGATCGACGAACTGACCCGTAAGCTCAACGCCACGCGTCAGGCAGCGATCACGCAGGAGCTTACAGAAATCATCGGTTCCGCCGATGCATTGAATAACGAGAAAGAATAGGAACGCCATGGCAGAAAGTAATGTAGCTGCGGCAACGGCAGCCGAGGTCGACGCCTCGGCAGCCTCGCAGGGCCGCATTGTTCGTGTCCAAGGCTCGGTTATCGATATTGAGTTCCCGGTGGGTCACCTGCCCGATATCTATAACGCCTTGACTGTGGAGATCGCCGCGGTGGGTTCCACCGAAGGCGAGACCAGCCACACGATCATGCTCGAGGTCGAACAGCACCTCGGCGACTCCACCGTGCGCGCCGTCGCTCTGAAGCCTACGGACGGTCTGGTCCGCGGCGCCAGCGTGACCGACACGGGCGGTCCGATCGAGGTCCCGGTCGGCGATGTGACCAAGGGACACGTGTTCGACGTCTCCGGCCGCATCCTGAACCAGAAGCCGGATGAGAAGATCGAGGTCAAGGAGCGTTGGGGCATCCACCGCAACCCGCCGGCATTCGATCAGCTGGAGTCCAAGACCCAGATGTTCGAGACGGGCATCAAGGTCATCGATCTTCTGACCCCGTACGTGCAGGGTGGCAAGATCGGTCTGTTCGGCGGCGCAGGCGTCGGCAAGACCGTGCTGATCCAGGAGATGATCCAGCGAGTCGCACAGAACCACGGTGGTGTGTCTGTGTTCGCCGGCGTCGGTGAGCGTACCCGTGAGGGTAACGATCTGATCGGCGAGATGGACGAGGCTGGCGTGCTTGAGAAGACCGCTCTGGTCTTCGGCCAGATGGATGAGCCGCCGGGAACGCGTCTGCGCGTGCCGCTGACCGCTCTGACGATGGCTGAGTACTTCCGCGACGTGCAGAACCAGGACGTGCTGCTCTTCATCGACAACATCTTCCGCTTCACCCAGGCGGGTTCCGAGGTGTCCACGCTGCTCGGCCGTATGCCGTCCGCAGTGGGTTACCAGCCGAACCTGGCGGATGAGATGGGTTCGCTGCAGGAGCGAATCACGTCGACCCGTGGTCACTCCATCACTTCGCTGCAGGCCATCTACGTGCCGGCCGATGATTACACCGACCCGGCGCCTGCCACGACCTTCGCCCACCTCGACGCGACCACCGAGCTTTCCCGTGAGATCGCCTCGAAGGGCATCTACCCGGCCGTGGACCCGCTGGCCTCCACCTCGCGAATCCTTGATCCGCGTTACGTCGGTCAGGACCACTACGAGACCGCCAACCGTGTCAAGGCGATTCTGCAGCGTAACAAGGAGCTGCAGGACATCATCGCCCTGATCGGTATCGACGAGCTCGGCGAAGAGGATAAGACCACCGTCAACCGTGCCCGTAAGATCGAGCAGTTCCTCGGTCAGAACTTCTACGTGGCCGAGAAGTTCACCGGTCGTCCCGGCTCCTACGTGTCGAAGGACGAAACCGTCGAGGCGTTCAAGCGCATCTGCGACGGCGTGTACGACGATGTTCCGGAGCAGGCGTTCTCCGGCATCGGCGGCATCGACGACCTCGAGGAGAAGTGGCACAACATGCAGAAGGAGTTCGCGGCCTGATGGCAGCGACCGACAAGCCCACCATCCAGGTGAACATCGTGGCCGCCGACCGCCCTGTGTGGTCGGGGACCGCGGTGCAGATCAGCATTCCGGCTTCCGAGGGTTCCATGGGTATCCTCGCCGACCACGAGCCGGTTATGACCGCCACCAAGGACGGGCTGATCAAGGTCATCCAGCCGAACGGCAAAACGCTTGGCTTCGAGGTGACCGACGGCTTCATCTCCTTCGATTCCAACAAGCTCACCGTGGCCGTGGAGACCTGCAAGGACGGCGTTGATCTCAACGCATCGTCCGCCGAGTAGGTGTCCGTCGCGCCTCGCGCGTGACTTGTGATACGCATCAGGGTGTGCGACCGAGCAATCGGTTGCACACCCTTTTCATATCCGTCGTGTGGAGTCATCATGTGGAGTCACCCACGCCGGACTTATCTACGCTAAACCTATCCAAATTCCACATTCTGACCATTGCCCACATACCGTACATCCCACTTCCTTAGTGTGATCACACTAAAAAACTGGGTTGTTGGAATTTCAACGTTTTGCGAGGGTGGCACGTTAGTGTGAGCTCACACTAACGGGTGGGGGAGATCGGGACACGGTCAGAGGCTTCGTTATTCTGTGCTGTATGCGTATTATCGTCGCCGACTGCTCGGCCGAATACTCCGGCCGACTCAATGCCTCACTACCGCAAGCCAAACGTGTGATCCTGATCAAGGCGGATTCCAGCTGTCTGATCTTCTCCGAGCTGGGATCGTATAAGCCGCTTAATTGGATGGCCGCACCGTGCAAGATCAAGGAGATCGATCTTGACGATGCGGATAATGACGTCGTTGACGATGATGATGAATTCGCCGCGCCGAAGCCCATTCGTCAGCTGCGGGTCACGGCGGACAAGTCGTCGGACGTGCTGGTCGTGACGCTGTACCGCGTGTATTCCGACCAGTCGTTTGATTTGGGGGAGGACCCGGGGCTGGTCAAGGATGGCGTGGAGGATCATCTGCAGCAGTATCTGGCTGAGCAGATCGAACGGATTGGCGCGGGTGCCAAGTTGATTCGTCGTGAATATCCGACCGCGATCGGTCCGGTTGACATCATGGCGGTGGATGCCGACGGCGTGCATGTGGCGATTGAGATCAAACGGCATGGCGGCATCGATGGTGTGGAGCAGTTGACGCGCTATTGCAAGCTGCTGAATCGTGATCCGTTGCTGGCACCGGTCCGTGGCATCTTCGCCGCGCAGACCATCACGCCTCAGGCGCAGGTACTGGCCAAGGATCGTGGTTTCGACTGCCTGATTCTGGATTACGACGATATGAAAAGCACCGAATCCGACGAACTCCGCCTGTTCTAGCCAGTCGTCGAACCTTCCGTAACGCCGACGACACTTGGCTATTGAGTGGAATTGGGCGGGGACGCGTGTGTCGTCAAGGCGCGGAAGGTGAAGGCGTACGACGGTACGTCGACCCGCCGGCATGTGCCGGCCGTGCGCAGCCTTGGCGGCTGCTCCCTTCGCCTACGTAGAGTCCACTGGACTCTACGCTTGAAGGCCCAGTAACGCCGACGACACTAGTTTTGTGAGTGGAATTGGGTGGGGGACGCGTGTGTCGTCAAGGCGCACCGAAGGAAGGCGTACGAAGGTACGTCGACTGAGGAGTAACGCCGACGACACTCCGTCCCCCACCCAATTCGCTAATAAGCGGCGAGGATGTCTACCACAAACACCAACGTCGAGTTTGCCGGGATGCCGTTCTGTTCGGTGGAGCCGTAGGCGAGGTCCGGGGGGATGATGAGGAGGACCTGGGAGCCGACGGTCTGGCCGGCGAGGCCTTGCTTCCAGCCTTTGATGACCTGGTCGAGGGAGAAGTCGCTGGCGGCACCGCGATCCCAGGAGGAGTCGAACTGTTTGCCGGTGCTGGCGACCCAGCCGGTGTAGTGGGCGCTGACGGTGTCGGTGTCCTTGACTTCCTGACCGGTGCCTTTGATGAGGGTCTGGACGACGAGCTGGTCACCGGGCTTGTAGTTGTTCATGTCTAGGGAGGGCTTGCCGTCCTTGTCGAGGGTGACCTTGGGAAGATCGGCGGGGATGTCGGTCACTTTGTCGCCGGTGGCGCGGGTGAGTGACTTGGACTTGGAGACGACGGTGAGGGCGATGATGTATTTGGTGGCGGTGGCGGTGGTGACGCCGTCGGAGCTGGAGGAGGCGGTGGGTGAGGAGGATGAGCTGTCGTCGAAGCCGAAGGCGATGGTGGTGTTGACCTTCTTGCCCTTGAAGAGGTCGTAGTATTCCTGGTTGATGGCGCTGGTGTTCATGACCATGGAGCATTCGGGGGAGTTGGTGGTCCAGGTGTTGGCGTTGTCGAGTTGCTTGCCGGTCTGGGCGTCGTAGGCGATTTGCTGGACGCAGAGTCGGTCGCCATCTTCGATGGTGTCGCC
This sequence comes from Bifidobacterium tissieri, assembly GCF_002259645.1. GTDB lineage: Bacteria > Actinomycetota > Actinomycetes > Actinomycetales > Bifidobacteriaceae > Galliscardovia > Galliscardovia tissieri. Next base: position 28,713 of record NZ_MWWV01000001.1, on the reverse strand, counting down.
GTTGCCCTTCTGGAGGATCTGGTAGCTGTAGTTTTTGACGTCCAGCGGGGTTTTGAAGGAGATTGTGGGTTCCTTGCCGAGTTCACCTTCGGCGGAGATGCCGGTCATGGCGGTGAGTTTGGTGGAGGATGATGCCGATGAGGAGCTGCTTGACTTGTCGGTGGAGTCGGAGTCGCTGGAGCCGCATGCGGACAGGGAGAGACCCAGCGCAACGGTGCAGGCCAGGGCGATTGCGCGACGTGCGCGCTGACGGATGTTGGATTGGAAATCACGCATGATCCCTACTGTATCGGCATTTCCTGACTGTAATAAGCGGTGGCTTGTAGAATGGCAATCAATATGAGTGATACGAACCTGCAGAATCAGGATGACGAATCGTCCAAGGACGTGAAGGGGCCGGCCGGGCAGAAGGTCGGTGGTTCGACTGTGCCTGAACGACGTGAGAAGGCGTCGCTTGCTGAGTTGGACCTGTTTAAATTCATGCCGCATCGCAAAACCGATGATGCGGATTCCGACGATGACACTGATCCCAATGGGGTTGCCGCGGTCTCTGAATCGACGGATGTGTCGACGGATACCGTGGCCATCGCCGAACCGGTTGTGGTGGCGGACAATGAGTCTGGATCCGTCGACGAGGAGAACGTCGCTACGGGCACGATGGATGCCGATGCCAACGGTGCTGATGTCGCCGTTGCCGCTATGGACGTCACGGATCCGACTGCTGACACTGCTGAAGCTACGGATACGAACGAATCCGAGGATGACGAGAATCTGGATCCGGAGGAGATCGCCAAGCGCAAGCATCGTCGTCATGTGAAGATCATGCGTGGCATCGTCACGCCGGTGCTGGGGGTGCTGGCCATCATCGCCTTCGTGTTCGGCGGGCTCAATGCGACCATCTGGAAGCCGAACCCGCACGTCACCGTGTCCACTGGAACACTGTCGACGAATTATGTGGTCACCGATCCGGGCGTGCTGGCCCTTGCCGACAACACCGTGGATATCAGCGCTACTGCGGCGTCCGGCGATCAGGTGTGCATTGCGGTCACGTCGGCGCGTGACGCCACCGGCTGGCTGTCCGGTCAGAAGTACACGCGTGTGAACGGTCTGGCCACGTGGCAGAGCTTCACCACGCAGACGTCGTCGACCAAGGACTCCGGCGATACCGGAACCGTGGCGTTCGCCGACTCCGATATGTGGGAGCAGGTCTCGTGCAACAACGACAAGACCACGCTGCAGTGGAAGGGCGATGGCGGCGATCGTGTGATTCTTGTCAGCGCTCAGGGTGCCGATCCGAAGGCAAACACCAAGCTTGACTTCACGATGAGCTGGACTCGCGCCACGGTGCCGGACTTCGCCATGCCGTTCTTCTTCGTGGGTGGTCTGCTTACCGTGATGGCCATTCTCGCCGCGACGCTGTTCTCGTTGGAAGGCCACCGTCGTCGGAAGAGGAAGACGCTGGAGAATGCGCACGTGACTGCGCTCACCGAAGAGGAGATGCTCGATCAGGACGGCAAGCCGCATTGGATGCATGCCGGATCCGAGCCGCCGTCGCCGGAACGCAGTCGACGTCGTGAGCGTCGTGAGCGTCGACGCCGTCATCATTCGCATCGCAGGGAGGCAATCGAGGAGGAACTGCGCGAGGAGCACGAAGCCGAAGGCCCGGAAGTGCTTGACGTCACGTCGGTCAATCTGCTGCAGCAGAACACGCCTGCCGTGAGCACCGACGAACTGCAGGAATACTTCGCGCGTCTGGCCGCCGAGAACGCGGCGAACGCCGAAGCGGCGGATACCGCAGCCGATACCGACGGCGCGGACACCGCTACCAACAACGACACCAACCCAGGCAATGACGATACCGACGGCACGAAGGAGGCCAAGTGATGAGAAAATCCACAATCGTACGCATCACCGCGGCCGCGCTTACCGTGGCCATGCTACCCGCGCTCGCGGCCTGCAGCGAAACCGTGCCGAAGGTGACCGCCACCACATCCGCTACCGATGCTCCGGTGCTGACCGAGGCCCAGGAACAAAATCTACGCGGCAAGATCCTCGACGTGCTCAAGAAGGCGGACGACGCCAAGGACGCGAATGCGCTCTCCGAGCGTGTGGAGGGCCCGGAGCTTGAAGTGCGTTCCAGCCAGCTCACCATCGCGCAGGCCACCGGCAATCTTGATCCGCATGCGACCATCCCCGACAAGATCAGCCAGACGGTGATCCCCACGGATTCCAGCTGGCCCAGGTCGGTCTTCACGATCACCACCACCACTGACGACCAGCAGTCGCAGCGTCTGCTGGTGTTCAATCAGGACAGTGCGCGTAGCAACTACAAGCTGTGGGGGCTGGTTCGTCTGTTCCAGGGCGCTCAGCTGCCCGCATTCGAGGTGCCCAAGCTGGGCTCGAAGATGGGTGACGTGGACGATTCCGGACTGGTGAGCACTCCGGCCGACGCCGTGGCGCATTATGCCGATGTGCTGCAGAACGGCGGCAACAGCAAGTACGCGGGTGATTTCAACGACGACCAGCTGCGCAATGATCTCGCCTCGCTCACCGCCACGGTGCAGAAGGGCATCGAGGCGAATGCCGGAACCCAGTCGCAGACTTTCACTGTGCAGCCGGACCAGATCAAGATCATGCGTGCGGCCCGCGGCGGCGATCTGGTGGTGGCGCAGATCAATTCCGAATGGACCCGTACCGCCGGCGAGGGGCGCGAATCGCTGCCTGCTTCGGATGCGGAGAAGGCGCTGTTCGGTGGTGGTACGGCCACCAGCAGCATGAAGGTCACCTATGTGAACGTGGTGGCCCTGTTCATTCCCACGTCGGATTCCGGCGAGAAGATCCAGGCCGTGGGTGCCGAGCGTCAGCCGATCAAGGTCGAGGCTCAGTAACGGCGGCACGACGCGCAAACGCGTGAACATGTGAACGTGTGAACGCGCAAACGCGCGCGAGAACGTAATCGTACATACAGCAGCACAGTAAGGAGTAGCGATGGCGGACAAGAAACCGTTCAATCCGGGTATTTCGTTGGCGGGGGCCGTGGATCTGGAGGCCCTCAAGCACAAGGTGGACGCCGAGGCCGGGCAGGCCGGGGGAGCGCCCGCGGCCGGCGGATATGTGATCGATACCGATGAGAGCACCTTCCAGGCCATGGTGCAGACTTCGGCCACGTTCCCGATCCTGCTGTTGCTGTGGGTCACCGATGACGATCGGTGCTTCGGCATCGCACGTAAGCTTGGCGAGACCGTGAACAAGCTGGAGGGTAAGATCCAGCTGTCCCGTATCGACATCGCCAAGAGCCCGACCATCGCTCAGGCATTGCAGGCGCAGGGCGCTCCGGCCCTGTACGGTCTGATCGGCGGCCGTCCGATGCCGATTCTGCAGGGTGTGCCTTCCGATGCGGAACTCAATCAGATTGTGGAGCAGCTCATTCCGCAGCTCATTCAGATGGCCCAGCAGGCCGGCGTGACCGGTACCGCTCCGTATCAGGAGGGAGCTGCCGGAGATGGTGCCGCAACCGCGCCAGAGTCGGAGGCCATTCCGGAATCGCATGCCAAGGCTCACCAGCTTGCCCAGGAGGGCGACTACGCCGGTGCCGCCGCGGAATACGCCAAGCTCATGGAGGCCGATCCGCATGATGTGCGTGCGGCCCGCGAACATGCCAAGGCACTGCTGCTCGATCGTTCCGGTTCGGCTGACGTGCGCGTGGTGCGCGCGGCTGCCGCCGAGTCCCCGGATGACGTGGAGGCGCAGCTTGCCGTCGCCGACATCGATATGATCGGCGGTCAGATTCAGGATGCGTTCGATCGTCTGCTTGACTTCCTCGCCGGTCACAAGGCCGATGTGGAGCCGGTGCGCAAGCGTCTGCTGGAGTACTTCTCCATTCCGGACGAGAAGGATCCTCGCGTCGCCCGCGCCCGCAGGCGTCTGGCCACGTTGATGTACTGAAAGTAGTTACTCGTAGCGGTTTTCACCGAACAGTTGGGAGTATTGGGCTCCGTCGCGGTGCAGTCCGGCGAGAAAATCATCCCGCCAGGTGATGAACGGCCGTGACGCGAGCCCATCGTTGTAGAAACGATGATCGTCGGTCACTTCGGTTGTGCAGAACGAGGGAATCAGCAGGTTCGTCACCGGACTTGAGCGCTCCACCTTCGCCACGATCAGACCGGCGTTGTTCGCGCCGAACACGTCGATGTTCCATCCATCCTCGTCGATCCACACACTGTAGCGGTTCTTGATGATCGGCGTACCCCCGCGCAGTATCATCTCCGCGGCGATGTCGGCGTCCACCGTGCGCTCGGCCTCGTATCGCGTACCGCTCACCGGCGAACCCAATACCGTGATGTACGCCTCCTGAAACGCCTCACGATGCTGCATCAGCGTGGTCAGACCATCCGTCTGGGAGCCCATCGGCACACGAACACCCCGCGCCTGCACGCGCAAACGCAACGCAAATCCATCCTGATGCAGAAAATAACTCTGCACCATAAGCAGGGGAGCGTCGCCGTCATCGCATTCGTCGGGAAACTCCCGGCAATAGAATCGACGCTCGTATTCGAATTCATCCACCATGGCACCATCGTAACGAAAATCAAACGACGATGAAAGCGATGCAACCGCTGTCGCACCTGTCGGCATTGATGTATCTGGCGCAAATTCGCCGATAACGGCAGGTAACGGCCGGTAACAGGATGGAAACCGCGCGAACGTAGAGTATTTGCGTTTTTGTAAAGGAGCTCAATTTATGCATATTGAGAAGAAGATCGGCGTCGCCGTGATGCGGCGCGCTTCGCAGTGGCGAACGATGGTCGGCATGATGCTGGCCATGCTGCTGTGCGTGGCCGGCCTTGGCTCCCTCGGAGTCTCCACGGTGAACGCCGCCGAAGACACGGCCGCAACCACGACGACCACGACCGCAGGAAACGCCGCGGCCGTCAAGGGCAAGACCTTCAAGATCGCGACCGACACCACATTCGCGCCATTCGAATTCCGTGATTCCAACGGACAGATGGTCGGCATCGACATGGATATGCTCCGTGCGATCGCCAAGGATCAGGGCTTCGAGGTGGAGATCCAGTCGCTCGGCTTCAACGCCGCGCTGCAGGCGCTGTCGTCCGGACAGGCCGACGGCGTGATCGCCGGCATGTCGATTACCGACGAACGCAAGGCCGTCTATGATTTCTCCGACCCGTACTTCGAATCGGGCGTGCAGATGGCCATCGCCAAGAACAATGACGAGATCAAGGGATATGAGGATCTCAAGGGCAAGACCGTCGTGGCCAAAACCGGTGCCGAGGGTGAGACGTTCGCCAAGAAGAACGCGAAGAAGTACGGCTACACCGTCAAGTCCGTCGACCAGTCGGCCACCATGTACGAAATGGTCAAGTCCGGCAACGCGGACGCCGTGGTCGACGACTACCCGGTGCTCGCCTACGGCATCACGCAGGGCAACGGCCTGAAGACCGTCACCCCCAAGGTTCCCGGCGGCTCCTACGGATTCGCCGTCAACAAGGGGCAGAACGCCGACCTGCTTGCCGCGTTCAACGCGGGACTCGCCAATCTGAAGCAGTCCGGAGAATACGACAAGATCCTCGCCAAGTACCTCGGCGAGAACGGTACCGCCAACACGGCCAACGCCAATGCGTCTGGCGCCAAGAAGAGCTTCCTCGATCTGGCCAAGGATTCGTTCCCCGCACTGATGATCGGTCTGAAGAACACGCTGCTCATCACCGCGATCTCCTTCGTGATCGCGCTTGTGCTCGGCATCGTGCTCGGCCTGATGCGAGTGGCCCCCAACCCGGTGCTTTCCTGGATCGCACGCGTATACGTGGCCATCTTCCGTGGCACTCCGATCCTGGTGTGGGCGTTCTTCTTCTACTTCGGCATTCCGCAGCTCATCGGCCACAGCATCAACATCTGGGTGGCCGGCGCGCTCACGCTGTCGCTCAACTCCGGTGCCTACCTGGTGGAGATCGTGCGCGGTGCCATTGAATCCGTGAACAAGGGACAGATGGAAGGCGCCCGCTCGCTCGGCCTGAACTACAACCAGGCGATGCGCAAGGTGATCCTGCCGCAGGCGGTGAAGATCGGCACCCCCGCCATCATCAACCAGCTGGTCATCATGCTCAAGGACTCCTCGCTGCTGCTGGCCATCGGCTTCGGCGAACTGCTCTACCAGGCCCAGCAGATCTACGCGGCCAACTTCCGCGTCACCGAGACGCTGCTCATGGTCGGCGTGATCTACTTCGTGGCGATCACCCTGCTCACCTGGCTCGCCAACATCGTTGATCGGAGGATGAACAAGCGATGAGTGAAGCAACCAATACGAACACTGTTACCACGGCTGCTGATGCTACGGCTGCCGAAGTCGCCACTGCCGATACCACCACTGCCGACGTCGTCATCGACGTGAAGGACCTGCGCAAGAGCTTCGGCGGCAACGAGGTGCTCAAGGGCATCAACTGCCAGGTGCACGCGGGCGAGGTCATCTCGATCATCGGCCCGTCCGGTGCCGGCAAGTCCACGTTCCTGCGCTGCCTCAACGGCCTCGATACGCCGTCGTCAGGATCGATCGTGGTGCTCGGCAACGACATCGCCGATCCGAAGACCGACATCGACAAGACGCGCGAACACATCGGCATGGTGTTCCAGCACTTCAACCTGTTCCCTAACATGACCGTGGCGGAGAACATCATGCTGGCACCCACGCTCATCAAGAAGGTGCCCGCCGACAAGGCGCGCGCCCGTGCGCTTGAACTGCTGCGTATGGTGGGGCTCGAGGAGAAGATCGACGCCAACCCCGACTCGCTGTCCGGCGGTCAGAAGCAGCGTGTGGCCATCGCGCGCTCGCTGGCCATGGATCCGCAGATCATGCTGTTCGATGAGGCCACGTCCGCGCTCGACCCGGAGATGGTGGGCGACGTGCTGCAGGTGATCCGCGATCTTGCCAGGAAGGGCATGACCATGCTGCTGGTGACGCATGAGATGGCGTTCGCCCGCGAGGTCTCCACGCGCGTGATCTTCACCGACGCCGGCGTGATCGAGGAGGAGGGCACTCCGGAGCAGATCTTCGGCAACCCGCAGAGTCCGCGTCTGCGTTCGTTCCTGTCGAAGGTGCTGTAGTGCTGTTGTAGGTGCTGTAGTGCTGTAGCGCTGATATAGCCTGGCGCTTATGTCTGATATGCGCGTGAATCATGAGATACTGACGTACTCGTGATTCACGCGTTTTCATTATGGTCTTGATTATGGTCAGACGTGACCGCCCATGACCGCCAATTGCGTCCTATGACAATCCCGGCATTAGTCGAGGATGCGTGTACACTAATGGGGTGCGTGTTTTACGGGTGCTGCCCGTGAAACGGACTCGGGTTCGTAGCTCAGTGGATAGAGCGTCTGTCTCCGGAACAGAAGGTCGTGGGTTCGATCCCCATCGAGCCCACCAGTGCAAGGCTTCATATCGTTGATATGAGGCCTTTTGTCGTATCTGGGGCGTATCTGGGTATGGGCATGTCCGGTATGGACTACGTAAAGAAAAAACGCGCCTTCTGTCGTCGTGATCGAATGCCGGGCGTTTGGGGATACCGGCCGGCCGATCGCCGTACAATGCGGAACCATACCGGCGTTGGCCGCCGGCCTGTCGGGGACGTTGCCCGGTGCCATTCGGTGCCATCGGTGGGCGGCGGTCGAACGTAATCACATCATCAGACCACAGGAGTCGAAGGAGAACATCATGGTAGACAAGCTTGAAGAGGTTGCGACCGCATACGCTCCGGCCGCGCTCGGCGCATACAGCCAGGCGGTGAAGGCGAACGGATTCGTGTTCGTCTCCGGTCAGCTCGGCATCGACCCGCACACCGGCGAACTGGCCGGCACCTCCGCTGGTGAACAGACCGCGCAGGCCCTCAGGAACATCAAGCACATTCTCGACGCGGCCGGCAGCGGCATCGAGAACATCGTGCGCGCCACCATCTACATGAAGAACGTGGACGATTTCAAGGAGATCGACGGCGAGTACGCCAAGGTGTTCATCGGCTCGGTCAAGCCCGCGCGCGTGGCCTTCGGCGGCAACAACATCCCCAAGGGCGCGCTGGTGGAGATCGACGCCATCGCCGTGCTCAACGACGCCGAATAATGATGACACGAATGGCATGATCGATCGTGGTTCAGGCGGTCTCGTGTTTTCCGATCGGATGGTTGGCAACGACTGGGCGATCTGATACGACCTGACCTGATACGACCCGATAGTGGTGGACGCGGCGGATCCGGACCGTATTGCTGTCGGATTCGCCGCGGAAAGCCTACAATGCAACCATGTTTCTCGTATTGATCGGTGTACTCGCATGCATCGCGGCGGCAGTGCTGACGCTGGGGCTGCGACTGATGCGGGCGAAGACGCGGGTGCCCGTATATCCATTGGGTCTGGCGCTCGCCGTGGTGGGAGGAGTCGCCGCGGTGGCATTCGCGGCCATCTTTCTGATCTATGGCATTTCCGCGTTGATGTGATCTGTGTGATCTGCGTGAGCGCGTGATCACGGCACGTGTGCTGTCCCATTGTCTCGTTCGCTTTGGTTGGGCGGATTATTGTTTTTGGATGGGTTGCGGTAGTCTGCTGGGGTGAAGAACGCAGAACCGCGCACTATGGAGCCCGAAGCCACCGGGCTGGAACGCAAGATGGAATCCCGGCATCTGACCATGATCTCGCTTGGCGGCGTGATCGGCACCGGACTGTTCCTCAGCTCCGGATACACGATCCATCAGGCCGGACCGCTCGGCGCGATCATCGCCTACGCCATCGGATCGCTGCTCGTCTACTTTGTCATGCTGTGCCTCGGCGAACTGTCCGTGGCCATGCCGTACGCCGGTAGCTTCCACCTGTACGCCAACCGGTTCATCGGCCCCGGCACCGCGTTCACCATCGCCATTTTGTATTGGCTGAACTGGGCGGTGGCGCTCGCCTCCGAATTCACGGCGGCCGGTCTGCTCATGCAACGATGGTTCCCCGGCAGCCCCACATGGATGTGGAGCGCTATTTTCATTGCCGTGGTGTTCGCGTTGAATATCCTGTCCGTACGACTGTATGGCGAATCCGAATTCTGGTTCGCCTCGATCAAGGTGTTCGCCATCGTCGCGTTCATCATCATCGGCCTGCTGGCCATATTCGGCGCGATTCCGATCTCCGGCTACGATTCCGCGCCCCTGTTCGGCAATTTCGTCGCCGACGGATGGTTCCCCAACGGCATCGCGCCGATCTTCTCCACGCTGCTGACCGTGGTTTTCGCCTTCTCGGGAACCGAAGTGGTCGGCGTGGCCGCGGGGGAGACGCGTGATCCGGGCTCGGCCATCCCCAAGGCCGTGCACACCACCGTGCTGAGGCTCGCCATCTTCTTCATCGGATCGATCGCCGTGATGGCCGCGCTCATCCCGTGGCACAAGTCCGGCGTCGATACCAGTCCGTTCGTGCTCGTGTTCCAGTCGATCGGTATGCCGTTCGCCGGTGACATAATGAACTTCGTGGTGCTTACCGCCGTCCTGTCCGCGGCGAATTCCGGCCTGTACGTGTGCTCGCGCATGGTGTGGTCGCTGGCCAAGGAGCGCATGATCCCGGTCGGGCTCGCCAAGACCAATTTCCGCGGTGTGCCCGTGTTCGCGGTGATGTTCAGCATGGCGGGCAGTCTGCTCGCGTTGCTGTCGTCCGTGGTGGCGGCCAGCACCGTGTACCTGGCGCTGGTGGCGGTCTCCGGATTGGCGACGATCGTGGTCTGGGCGTCCGTGGCCGTATGTCAGATCAGATTCCGCCGGCAGTGGACGGCCGAGGGACACAGTGTGGACGAGCTCGGATACAAGGCCCCCGGCTACCCGTTCGTACCGTGGGCCGCGATCGTGATGTGCGCGCTTGCGCTGGTGCTGGTGGTGTTCGACGAATCGCAGCGATCCACGTTGTATTACATGATTCCGTTCGTCGGACTCTGCTACGCCTTCTACTATGCACGCGAGGCTTGGAGGAGGAAGCACGGTGCACAGGGCGACAACAACTAGGTAACCGTTCCGTTGATGTTGATGTTGGTGTTGATGTTGGTGTTGGTGTTGGTGTTGGTGCTGTCTGCGGTGTGTCGGTGCCTAGGGTACGTTCCGACGTGTGCATTCCTGCGCGTCCCAAGGAACGTCAGCGCTCTCGGTAGACTTTGAAGAATGAGTCCTGAAGCGCTTAGTGAACTGATTTCCGCAATTGCACACGACCTCGCCGCAGCCGGTACCGCCGGCGAGCTGACCGACGACCTGATTCCCCCGATCGAAAAGATCACCGTCATGCGCCCGAAGGATCGCGCGCACGGCGACTGGGCCAGCAACATCGCCATGCAGCTGGCCAAGAAGGCCGGCATGAAGCCCCGCGATCTGGCCGAACTGTTTGTCCCCGAACTCGAGAAGAACACGGGCATCAAGTCCGTGGAGATCGCGGGCCCAGGCTTCATCAACATCACGCTTGATTCCGCCTCCGCCGCCGGCGTGGTCGACACCGTGCTCGAGCAGGGTGCCGACTTTGGCCGCAATGAGCATCTGGCCGGCAAGACCCTCAACCTTGAGTTCGTTTCCGCCAACCCCACGGGCCCGATCCACATCGGCGGCACCCGCTGGGCGGCCGTCGGCGACTCCATGGCCCGTGTGCTCGAAGCCAACGGCGCCAAGGTGGTGCGTGAATACTACTTCAATGATCACGGCGAGCAGATCAACCGCTTCGCCCGTTCCCTCGTGGCGGCGGCCCACGGCGAGGAGACCCCGGCCGACGGCTACAAGGGTGCCTACATCGACGAGATCGCCCAGCGTGTGATCGACGAGGCCAAGGCCGACGGCGTGGACGTGCTCGACCTGCCGCGCGTGACCGCCGAGGACGGCTCCGAGGGCGATTCCGTGCAGCGCGAGGAGTTCCGCAAGCGCGCCGTGCCGATGATGTTCGCCGAGATCAAGGATTCCATGAAGGAATTCCGCGTGGACTTCGACGTATGGTTCCACGAGAACAGCCTGTACATCGACGGCGAGGTGGAGAAGGCCATCGCCGAACTGCGCGAGCGCGGCGACATCTATGAGAAGGACGGTGCCACCTGGTTCGCGTCCACCAAGCACGGTGACGACAAGGACCGCGTGATCATCAAGTCCGACGGCAACGCCGCGTACTTCGCTGCCGACATCGCCTACTACCGCAACAAGCGTCACCGCATCCTCAACCCGGCCGACGTGGCCATCTACATGCTCGGTGCCGATCATCACGGCTACATCGGCCGCATGATGGCCATGTGCGCCGCGTTCGGTGACGAGCCGGGCGTGAACATGCAGATCCTCATCGGTCAGCTGGTCAACGTGATGAAGGATGGCAAGCCCGTGCGTATGTCCAAGCGCGCCGGCAACGTCGTGACGCTCGACGACCTCGTGGAGGCCGTGGGCGTGGACGCCGCCCGCTACTCGTTGGCCCGTACCGACTACAACCAGAGCGTGGACATCGACCTCGACCTGCTCGCCAGCCACACCAACGAGAACCCGGTGTACTACGTGCAGTACGCGCACGCCCGCAGCTGCAACGTGGACCGCAACGCGGCAGCCGCCGGCGTGACCACCGAGGGTGCCGACCTATCCCTGCTCGACACCGAGGCCGACGGCGACCTGATCGCCGCGCTCGCCCAGTACCCGAGCATGGTCGCCACCGCCGGCGACGGTCGCGCGCCGCACCGCGTAGCCCACTATCTCGAGGATCTGGCCGGCCGCTACCACAAGTGGTATGCCGCCGAGCGCGTGGCCCCGATGGCCCTGACCGACGCCGAGCAGCGTCTGCCGGAAGCTGAGCGCGCCACCCTTGAGATCGCCAAGAATCCGGAGCCAGCCCGCGCAGCCGCCCGACTGCGTCTCAACGACGCCGCTCGTCAGGTGATCGCCAACGGTCTTGATCTCCTCGGCGTCACTGCTCCGGACAAGATGTGATCCCGACTGGAACCGCACTCGAATCTGGGTATAACCGGACCGAAGTCTGGGTATAACCGGACTCCAAAATCTGACTCTGGGTATAACCATGTCACGAAGCCGGCAACAAGTCGGTCCTCATGACACGGATATACCCAGAGTCGTTGATATGGGTCGGTTTGACCCAGAGATATTGGCCGGGATACACCCAGAATCATTGGTATGAACCGGCTGATCTGGACGATGGTCACGGGAATGCCGACGACTCTGGCAGAATGTGAACCGTATTGCGCATGCGGACATGCGCACCGGCACGAATCATGAATGGAGAGACGATGAGCGGAAAGACTGCGGAACAGGACGTTGCACTCGGCACGGGCATCACGCCGATCTGGCCGGCGGCCACCACGATCAACGACGACGGGGCCATCGAATTCCACGGCCGTACCGCAGCATCACTACTCGACGAGTTCGGTTCCCCGCTCTACCTGATCGACACCGACGAGGTCGCCGCCCGCGCCCGATACTTCGTACGCGCGGCCGCCGACGCCTTCAACAACTCCACCACGCACGTCAGCTTCGCCGGCAAGGCGTTCCTCTCCAAGCGCGTGGTACGCGAGGTCATCAACGCCGGCATGCTCGTCGACACCTGCACCATGGGCGAGATGCGTATCGCGCTCGCCGCCGGTGCCCCCGGCCGTCGCCTCGTACTGCACGGCAACAACAAATCCGACGCCGAAATCGAACTGGCCGTGGAGAACGGGTTCGCCAAGATCGTCATCGACTCGGCCGACGAGCCCGAGCGCATCGCCCGCATCGCCCACCGACTCGGCAAGCGGGCCAAGGTGATGCTGCGCGTCACCTCCGGCATCCACGCCGGCGGCCACGAATACATCTCCACCGCGCACGAGGACCAGAAGTTCGGCGTGCCGCTGCTGCCCGCCGGCGCGGACACCTCGGCGCTCGGCGTACTTGACGACCTTGGCGACGTGACCCCCGCCGCCACGAACGCCCGCATGTCCGCAGGCACTGCCGATCAGTCCGCGCAGTCCACCGAATCCGCGCAACCGGCCGCCGCCGCGAGCAAGCCCCGAGAACTGCGCTACGACGTCAAATACCCCTATGATCTGAGCCACGAAGAGGTCTCCGACGCCGACAAGGCACTCGCCGCCGCCATGACCACCGTGGCCGACGGTCCCGCGCTCGCCGTGCTCAAGGACATCCTCGCCCATGCCGAGGATCTGGAACTCGTGGGCATCCACTCGCACATCGGCTCGAACATCCACGACGCCGACGCGTTCATCCAGGCCGCACGGCGCATGATGCTGCTGCGCAAGACGTTCTACGCCACCGACGCCTACACGCTGCCCGAGGTCGATCTCGGTGGCGGTTACTCCGTGGCCTACACCGATGGCGAGGATTCCATGGACGTGCGCGTGGAGCTCAGCCGTCTGGCCGATGCGGTGGTCGCGATCAACCGCGCCCTCGGCATGCCCGCGCCGTCGATCAGCTTCGAGCCCGGCCGCTGGATCGTGGCCCCCGCCGGCGTGACCCTGTATCGCGTGGGTACGGTCAAGCCCGTGCGGCTCGCTGACGCCAAGGATTCCGCTGGCAATCCGATCCACGAGCGCGTGTACGTGTCCGTCGACGGCGGCATGAGCGACAACATCCGTCCGGCGCTGTACGGTGCTGACTACACGGCTCGACTCGCCAACCGAGCCGGATCCGACGAGACCATGCTCGCCCGTGTGGTGGGCATGCACTGCGAGTCCGGCGACATCGTGGTGCACGAGGTGCGTCTGCCCGCCGACACGCATCGCGGCGACATCCTCGCCGTGCCGGTCACCGGCGCGTATGGCCGTACGATGGCCAGCAACTACAATCAGGCGCTGATCCCCGCGGTGGTGGGCATCGGCGAGTCCGGTGCCAGCGTGATGATCCGCCGCCAGACCGTGGAGGACCTGCTGGATCTGGATCAGGACTGACCAGGACTGATCGGACTGACCGGGTCTGACTGGATCTGATCAGGCCTGATTCGGCCCAACCCGCCCTCCGTATTTCCCTCCAACCGGACGTTGGCCGCCGCTGTCGCTTTGCACCCTTAGGATTGGATAGGTTGTATCTGTTCAAACGGCGGACAACGCCCGGTTGGGAAGGACAAGACAAATGGCACACACTGCGCATGCTGCAGAAAACGCTACGACCCCGATTCGCGTAGCGCTGTTGGGCGCGGGTACGGTCGGTTCGGCCACCGCCCGACTGATCGTCGAGCAGAACGAAGAGCTCGCCCAGCGCATCGGCCGTCCGCTGGAACTGGTCGGCGTGGCTTGCCTGAACCCGGACGAAGTGAACGTGCCGTGGATCGACAAATCCCTGCTCACCACCGACACCGCCGACCTGTGCACCAAGGCCGACATCGTGATCGAGCTGATCGGCGGCACCACCGCCGCGCACACCTTCGTAATGAAGGCCATCGAATCCGGTGCCTCCGTGGTCACCGCCAACAAGGCCCTCATCGCCAAGTACGGCCCGGAGATCTACGCCGCAGCCGAGGCCAAGGGCGTGGACTTCTACTTCGAGGCCGCCGTGGCCGGTGCCATCCCGATCGTCCGCCCGCTGCGCGAATCCATGGTGGGCGACAAGATCACCAGCATCATGGGCATCGTCAACGGCACCACCAACTACATTCTTGATGAAATGACCACCAAGGGCCTTGACTTCGACGTGGCTCTCAAGGACGCACAGGCCAAGGGCTACGCCGAGGCCGATCCGACCGGTGACATCGAGGGCGAGGATGCCGCGAACAAGGCGGCCATCATGGCCTCGCTCGCATTCCACACCGACGTGCGCATCAGCGACGTGAACGTGGAAGGCATCACCAAGATCACCGCCGACGACATCGCCGCAGCCACCGCGGAGAACAAGGTCATCAAGCTGCTGGCCGTGTGCGAGAACACCGAGGCCGGCATCTCCGCCCGCGTCTACCCGGCGCTGATCCCGAACGAGCACCCGCTGGCCAGCGTGCGTGGCAGCTTCAACGCCGTGTTCGTCAAGGCCGAGGCCGCCGACGATCTCATGTTCTATGGTCGTGGCGCCGGCGGCGATCCCACCGCCTCCGCTGTGGTGGGCGACGTGGTCACCGAGGCCCGTCACATCACCCACGGCTGTGTCGGCCCGTCCATCCCCATGTACGCCGACCTGCCCAAGGCCCCGCTCAACGCTTCGCGTTCCGCGTTCGCCGTGCGCTTCGTGATCCACGACAAGCCGGGCACGCTGGCCGCCATCGCCGAGGAGTTCGCCAAGCGCGGCCTGTCGATCAACGGCGTGAATCAGGATCTCAAGCCCACCCTGCACGAACCGGGATACAGCGGCGAACTGCAGCAGCTGCGTCTGGTCACCCACCTGTGCGATGAGGTGACGCTGCGCGAGGCCGTGGACGCCGTGACCAAGCTCGACTTCGTCACCGGTGAGGCCACCATCCTGCGCGTGATGGACTGATCGTCCGGCGCGGTTTACAAGATTTGCAGAATTCGCAAGGTTTGTAAGGGTCTGTAAGGAGCATTATGAAGTTCGCCGCCGATGCCGTGCGTGTAACCGTTCCCGCCACCAGTGCCAATCTGGGTCCCGGTTTTGACGCCGTGGGTCTGGCGTTGGATGTGCGTGACGAGCTGACGTTCACACTGTCGCCGTCGCTGGAATCGTCGATCGAAATCCACGGTGAGGGGGAGAACACGCTGCCGCGCGACGAGTCGCATCTGGTGATGCGCACGTTCCGCCGCACGCTTGACGAACTCGGTCTGCCGCAGGCCGGCGTGAAGCTGGTCGCCAACAACACCATTCCGCAGGAGCGTGGCATGGGGTCGTCCGCCGAGGCGATCGTGGCCGGCGTGTCCGCGGCCGTGGCGTTCGCCGGCTATGGCGACGAGGAGCGTGACTTCATCTTCGATCTGGCCGCGCACATCGAAGGCCATCCGGACAACGTGGCTCCGGCCGTGTACGGCGGCATGACCGTCTCCTGGGACTTTGAGCCCAAGACCGAGGTGCCGCTCGTCGACGCGCCGAACGCCAAGCCGTCGGGCGTGGTGCCGGTGGAGGCGGATCGTGCGATCTTCCCCGATGCGACCGAACCGTTCAAGGGCGGCTATCACACCGTGAACTATCCGGTGGGTGAGAAGATCAACGCGTGGGTGTTCGTGCCGGACTTCAAGCTCTCCACCGAGGAGGCGCGCAAGGCGTTGCCGTACGAGGTGCCGCGTGCCGACGCCCTGTTCAACGTGTCGCGCGTGGCCCTGCTGCCCGCGGCGTTGAGCGGCGTCTCCGGCCGCGACACGAATTCGCTGCTGTTCAGCGCCACCGGCGACACGCTTCATCAGCATTACCGCAGCTCACTGATGCCGAGCTCGTGGGAGCTGATGACCTTCCTGCGTGCGCATGGCTATGCGTCCACGATCTCCGGTGCGGGCCCCTGCGTGCTCGTGCTGCATGAGGGCGACGCCACCGAGGCCATCACCGATCTGATTCACGATCAGTGGCTGGCCGGTGGTCGCTGGCGCATGCTGCACCCGGCGATCGACCGCAAGGGCGTGCAGTTCGGCCCTATGGAGCTGTAGCGGTCCGCGACGGTGCGCAGGGATGGCCAGATGGACGTCCGTTTTCCGCGGCGGGCCATCTTGGCGATCCGATGATCCGATGACTTTGTGATGTGTTGTTCTTGACGAGCCCTTGACCGGCATGTCCGGTCGGGGCTCCCCGTATCTTCTGGAAAGTTGGTGTCTGTTGTCGATTCCAGTGATTCTCGCGTCCCAGTCCAAGGCGCGACGTGATGTGTTGTTCCACGCGGGTATCCGTCCGACGATCCGCGTGTCCCATGTGGACGAGGCCGCGGTGATCGTGAACACGGCCGCGCAGCAGGGGATCGACCCGGACTCCATGACCACAAAGGAACGGGTGCCGCTGCTGGCTCGCGCCAAAGCGGCCGCCGTGTACCGCGATTACATCGCCATCTCCGCCGCCGCGGTCGCCGCAGTGGGGGAGGAGCATGTCTCGCGTCCGCTGACCGACGGGTTCGGCAGCATCGCGTCCGTCATGCCGATCCATGACGCGATCGACGCCGAGGAGGGCATGGCTAATCGTGCCGTCGGTCCGCTGATCATCGGCTGCGACTCCATGTTCGAGCTTGACGGCGTGCCCTACGGCAAGCCGCACACCGTGGCGCACGCGCGCGAACGGCTGGCGCTCATGCGCGGACGCACCGGCACGCTGTGGACCGGCCATTGCGTGATCGACGCGGCCACCGGTTCCATGATCAGCCGTGCCAGCCACGCCGAGGTCACGTTCGCGAACTATTCCGACGATGACATCGAACGTTATATCGCTACCGGAGAGCCGCTGGAAGTGGCGGGATCGTTCACGCTTGACGGCTTCGGCGGCGCGTTCATCGACGGCATCCAAGGGGATCCGAGCGGCATCATCGGCCTGAGCCTGCCGCTTACCCGCCAGCTGGTGGAGGAACTTGGCATCAGCTGGACCGACCTGTGGAACCTCGATCGCGACGAGCAGCAGGGCACCGGCTATGGCAGCGGCAAGGCCGTGGACCCCAAGGCGCCGCGCGACAATGTGAACCAGCCCGGTGACGGGTTCATCGACTGCGCGTGCGGGCACAAGCATTGGGGTCTGAACGGCGCCTCCGGCGTGCTGCTGTGCCGCCGCGACCCCGAGTCCGGTGAGATCACCGACGTGCTGATGCAGCATCGTGCGCTGTGGAGCGCGGAAGGCGGCACCTGGGGCATTCCGGGCGGTGCCACGGCCGATGGCGAGAGCTCGCTCGAGGGCGCGCTGCGCGAGAGCTTCGAGGAGGCGAACATCCATCCCGAGGACATCGCCGTGGTCGGATCCTATGTGGAGGACCATGGCCCGTGGAGCTACACCACGGTGTTCGCATTCGAAAAGCCCGGCCATACGGTGGAGCCGCGTGCGAACGACGACGAGAGTCTGGAGATCGCATGGGTGCCGTTCGACAAGGTCGGTTCGCTCAAACTGCTCACCGCCATGCAGACCGACTGGCCGCGCTTCGAGGAGCGCCTCCGCCAGATCGCCGCCGACTACGAGCAGTAGTTCACCCATGACTGCAATACCGAGGTCGCTGCCCAAGGCGGTGCTGTGGGATCTGGACGGTACGCTGGTGAACTCCGATCCGCTGTGGACAGCGGCGGAGCGCGAATGCGTGACCTCACACGGCGGAACCTGGACGGACGCCATCGCCGATTCGTTGGCGGGCGCGTCGCTGACCACCTGCGCACAGGTGCTGCGCAACGCCGGCGTGCCGCTAGCCGACGACGAGATTATCCCCGAACTTGTGCACAGCGTTGTGCGTAAGTATGGGGATAGCGTGCCATGGGTGTCGGGAGCGGTGGAGCTGCTGGCCGCATTCCGCGATGCCGGCGTGCCCTCGGTGCTGGTCACCGGGTCGCCTCGCGTGCTGGCGGAGCGTGTGCTGGCTGCGGCTCCGGAAGGGGCCTTCCTCGGCTGCGTGACCGGTGACGACGACGTGCGCGACAAGCCGGACCCCGAACCATACGTGCGCGGGGCATCACTTGCCAACGCCGAACCGGGGGAGTGTGTGGCATTTGAGGATTCCGCCACGGGTCTCGCCTCCGCGATCGCCTCGGGAGCCTGTGCGGTGGCAGTACGCGCCCACGCCCGCAACCCGATTCCCGACGCGCCCGATCATCTCACCATCGGATCGCTCGCCGACGTGACGGTCCGTGCGAATCGATATGCGGATCGATTGACGCTGACGGTCAGCTCAACACCGCGGCGATGATCGCAATGAAGATCGGGCTCGTCATCGTGGACAGCAGAATGCCGTCGCGCGCGAACGTCAGACCCACGTTGTACCGGGCCGCATAGTTGTACACGTTCTGACCGGTCGGCAATGCGGCAAGCACCACGCACGCATACAGCGTGGGGCCGCGGAATCCCATCACAAAATACGCGAGCAGGAACGCGATGATCGGCATCACGATGTTCTTCAGAATCGCCACGGTGAAGATCGCCGGACGATCGCCCTTCTGCTGCAGCGGCTTCGTGCCATGCAGCGACATGCCGAACGCCATCAGAATCATCGGCACCGCGGAGTCGCCGATCATATCGATCGGATCGAACAGATAGTTCGGCAGGAACCATCCGGTCTTCGCATGCACGGCCGACAGTGCGATACCCAACAGCGAACCGATGAGCAGCGGCTGATGCAGCGGCTGCTTGGCGATCTCCTTGATCGACACCTTGCCCTTGGTCGTCACGTCCAGCACCGTAAGGCCCACCGGCGTGAACACGGCCTGTTGCATGACCAGAATCGGTGCCACCAGCGCGGGATTGCCCAGAATATACGTGGCGATCGGCAGGCCGATGTTATTCGAATTCAAATACAGGGAGTTCAGCGCGCCGATCGTCGCGTCGGCCGCGCCGAGATGGAAGAACAACCGGTTGAGCACGATGAAGATCACGCCCACCAGCGCCGCCGAGAAGAACGCCACGATGATCGACGAATGGAAGATCTCGAAAATCGGTTCCTTCGACAGGATCGCGAACATCAGACACGGGCTGGACACGAAGAAGCTGAACCGATTCAACACCATCTGCGCCTGCGGTCCGCCGATGCGCATACGTGCGGCCACATATCCCACGGCGATCACGATGCCGATGACACAGAAACCCTCCATGGCGCTCAGCAAGCCCGGCATGATACTCCCCTCGATCGGTAACGCGTCAATACTGCCACATCTTCCGTACTAGGGGCTATATGTTTCGCAGTGTGGTCCGTGTACGGGTCGTATTGGTTCGTATGATTCATCGGCGCGCACGGTCTGAGTGATCTCTTGACGACGAATGTGATCTGTACCTCGTTGTGGCGTATATCACTTTTTCGTTGTCGGTGAACGCGGGCGGCGAGCGTCGACATTGCCGATCGCCTAGTGTTGCCTTGATTTGGTGAATCCATATATAGTGACGACACGCTGATTTGACGACTATATGTAGTGGTTTGAGTGGTCTGATGGTGATGTAGTCTTGGTGAACGCAAGCTATCGCGGTCCGGAAAAAACGGTCCGCACGCAGGATTCGGACGCCGTCCCGCACGCCCACGCCAACCGTGGAACGACGACGTCCGCAGTCGACCAAAACGGAGGATTCCATGCCCATCACGGTATTCACCAAACCGCATTGCCCGCAGTGCGACGCCACCAAGCGCCAGTTCGACAAGCTCGGACTGTCGTACGAAACCGTGGACCTGAGCGAGAACCCGTCGACCCTGGAACAGCTGCATCAGGCCGGATTCCGACAGGCTCCCGTCGTGATCACCCCCACCGACTCGTGGAGCGGATACCGCCCCGACCTCATCCGCGCCTACGCGAAACAAGCGATGGTCCACGCATGAGCGGAGCCGGCGGCGCAGTCGTCTACTTCTCATCCGCATCCGGCAACACCACACGATTCATCGAAGGATGCCGGCTCGACGAGCTCGGCATCGCCACCTACCGCATCCCATTGCGCGCCAACGAGCCCGCGCTTGCCGTCCGGGAGCCCTACGTGCTGATCGTGCCCACATACGGCGGGGGAGACGTGCGCAAGGCCGTGCCGATCCAGGTAAAGAAATTCCTCAACGATCCCGACAACCGCAGCTGGATCCGAGGCGTGATCGCCTCCGGTAACACCAACTTCGGCGAGGCCTACGCGGCCGCCGGTCGCATCGTGGCCGCCAAATGCCAGGTGCCACTGCTCTTCACCTTCGAACTCATGGGCACGCCGGAAGACATGACGAAAACGCGCGACGGACTCGCTCGGTTCTTCTCCGGCCGTGCCGACGGCAATTCGTGACCCCGCCCCCCTCCCAAAAAAAGATCGCAATTCCGATACCTCTGACGCCACTCCCGATACCAAGGACCGCACCACCATGACCACCTACGATCCCTCCACGGACTACCACGCGCTCAACGCGCAGCTCAACCTCTACGACGCCGACGGCAACATCCAGTTCAACAAGGACAAGGAAGCCGAGCGCGCGTTCGCCGCATCCGAAGTCGAAGCGCACACCCGCCGATTCGCATCCACCCGCGAGCGCCTCGAATATCTCATCGCCAACGACTACTACGACGCCGACGTATTCGACCGCTACACCCCCGAATTCCTCGACGCCATCTACGACCGTGCTGCCTCCGTCGGATTCGAATTCGAAACCTTCCTCGGCGCATTCAAGTTCTACCGCTCCTACGCCCTGAAGTCCTTCGACGGCAAGGAGTACCTCGAAGACTTCCCGCAGCGCTGCGTCGCCGTGGCCCTCAGCCTCGCCGCCGGCGACGAATCGGCCGCCAACGCCTACCTCGACGAAATGCTGTCCGGCCGTCTCCAGCCCGCCACCCCCACCTTCCTCAACCTCGGCAAAGCCCAGCGCGGCGAACCCGTCAGCTGCTTCCTCGTCCGCATCGAGGACAACATGGAATCGATCTCCCGAGGCATCAACGCGGCCCTCCAGCTCAGCAAGCGTGGCGGTGGCGTCGCCCTGCTGCTCAGCAACCTGCGCGAGCTCGGCGCCCCGATCAAGCACATCGAAAACCAGTCCAGCGGCGTGGTCCCCGTCATGAAGCTCCTCGAAGACAGCTTCTCCTACGCCAACCAGCTCGGCGCACGACAGGGCGCGGGCGCAGTGTACCTGAGCGCGCACCACCCCGACATCCTGCGCTTCCTCGACACCAAGCGCGAGAACGCCGACGAGAAGATCCGCATCAAATCCCTCGCCCTCGGCGTCGTCGTCCCCGACATTACCTTCGAGCTCGCCAAACGCAAGGAACAGATGGCCCTGTTCAGCCCCTACGACGTTGAACGCGTCACCGGCAAGCCGTTCGCCGACATCTCCATCACCGACAACTACGACGCGCTCGTCGCCGACGATCGCATCCGCAAGACCTACATCGACGCCAGAAAGTTCTTCACCACCCTCGCCGAACTCCAATTCGAATCCGGCTACCCCTACATCGTGTTCGAAGACACCGTCAACCGCGCCAACCCCATCGACGGTCGCGTCACCATGTCCAACCTGTGCTCCGAAATCCTCCAGGTCCAGGAGCCCAGCACCTACAACGACGACCTCAGCTACTCCCACATCGGCCGCGACATCTCCTGCAACCTCGGCTCCCTCAACATCGCCAAGGCCATGGACGGCGGACTCGTCACCAGCGTCGAAACCGCCGTACGCGCCCTCACCGCCGTCGCCGAACACACCAGCATCGACTCCGTCCCCTCCATCCGCCGCGCCAACGAGGAAGGCCATGCCATAGGCCTCGGCCAGATGAACCTCCACGGCTTCCTCGCCCGCGAAGGCATTGAATACGGCAGCGACGACGCCCTCGACTTCACCGACGTCTACTTCATGACCGTCGCCTACCACGCCTACCGCGCCTCCCACGCGCTCGCCGTCGAACGCGGCCGTGCCTTCGTCGGCTTCGAACGCTCCGCCTACGCCAAGCCCGCCGGTCACGGCAACTACTTCGACAAGTACACCGGCCTCGGCGCCTACTCCGACGGACACTACATCCCCGGTCCCAAAACCGATCGCATCCGCTCCCTGTTCGCGCAGTACGGCATCGCCATCCCCACCTCCGACGACTGGGCCGCCCTCCGCGACCAGATCCTCGCCGACGGCATCTACAACCAGAACCTCCAGGCCGTCCCACCCACCGGCTCCATCTCCTACATCAACCACAGCACCTCCTCCATCCACCCTATCGTCTCCACCATCGAAATCCGCAAGGAAGGCAAACTCGGCCGCGTCTACTACCCGGCCCCCTACATGACCAACCACAACCTTTCTCTCTTCCGCGACGCCTACACCATCGGCTGGAAAGCCATCATCGACACCTACGCCGCCGCCACCCCCCACGTCGACCAAGGCCTCTCCCTCACCCTCTTCTTCCCCGACACCGCCACCACCCGCGACGTCAACAAAGCCCAGATCTACGCCTGGCGCAAAGGCATCAAGACCCTCTACTACATCCGCATTCGTCAGAAGGCGCTGACGGGCACCGAAGTCTCCGACTGCGTGTCCTGCACCCTCTGACGGTGCGTCGTCTGCGTTGCTCCAGACTCGACGTACTGTTGTACGCCTTCGTCTGGTGCGCCTTGACGCCGCACTCGTCAGAGGGTGCAGGACCTGCGGTCCGGGGAGGTGCGTCGTCTGCGTTGCTCCAGACTCGACGTACCTTTGTACGCCTTCGTCTGGTGCGCCTTGACGCCGCACTCGTCAGAGGGTGCAGGACCTGCGGTCGGGGGAAGGGCGTCGTGATGGCGCGTTGCGCGTCACGGGGGCGGGGCTGCGGGGGAGTGGCGGACGAGCAGACGTATGTACGACGTATATAAAAAGGAGAAGAACAATATGTCACCGATGATTTATCGCGCGATTCTGCGCCTTACCGCACCGGAAGAATTCAACGACCAGAACAACGACAAGGAGAACTGACATGGCACCGATCTCCGTACCGCGCAAGCCGCTCAAACTCATCGACCGCGTCAGCGCGATCAACTGGAACCGACTCGAAGACGACAAGGATCTCGAGGTGTGGGACCGACTCACCGGCAACTTCTGGCTGCCCGAAAAGGTCCCCGTCTCCAATGACATCCCCAGCTGGCAGTCCATGAGCGAGGAGGAACACACACTCACCATGCGCGTGTTCACCGGACTCACCCTACTCGACACCATTCAGGGCACCGTCGGCGCCGTCTCCCTCATCCCCGACGCGCTCACCCCCCACGAGGAAGCCGTCTACACCAACATCGCGTTCATGGAATCCGTGCACGCCAAGTCGTACTCCAGCATCTTCTCCACGCTCTGCTCCACCGAGCAGATCGACGAGGCATTCGCATGGAGCGAGGAAAACGAATACCTCCAGCGCAAGGCCCAGATCGTACTCGACTACTACGAAGGCGACAGCCCCCTCAAGCGCAAAGTGGCCTCCACGCTGCTCGAATCATTCCTCTTCTACTCCGGCTTCTACCTGCCGATGTACTTCTCCAGCCACGCGAAGCTCACCAACACCGCCGACGTGATCCGACTGATCATCCGCGACGAAGCCGTACACGGCTACTACATCGGCTACAAATACCAGCGCGGACTCGAACGCGTCGGCGACGCCAAGCGCGAGGAGCTGCGCGAATACACGTACGAACTGCTCAACGAGCTCTACGACAACGAAGTGGAATACACCGAATCCCTGTACTCCGGCGTAGGCCTGGTGGACGACGTGGAGAAATTCCTGCGCTACAACGGCAACAAGGCGCTCATGAACCTCGGATACCCCGCGCTGTTCCCCGCCGAGGCCTGCGACGTCAACCCAGCGATCATCGCCTCGCTGTCGCCCAACGCCGACGAAAACCACGACTTCTTCTCCGGCTCCGGATCGTCATACGTGATGGGCAAGGCCGAAGACACCGACGACGAGGACTGGGATTTCTGACCGTTCCGATCGGGTACACGGACGATCGGATGCCCGGCGATCGTCGAATCCGCACGCGGGCAGCAACGTTGTTGTTGTCTGTTGTCGTTGTTGTCTGTTGTCGTCGTCCGTCATGCGTTGTCGTCGTCGTTGCCGTACGTTGCCATCCTGACTATGGAGAATTATGAAGGGGGCATGCGTGCGGCATGCCGACGGCGGAGGCGGAAACCACGGATGTCGGGTAGTATTGCGGAAAGGCTGTGAACGCTCACTGTTCGCGTGTATCCGCATGGTCGGCAATGAATGACCGTTCATGACTATTCCGTGTTGTGCGCCGAAACGGCTTTTTGTATGTGCCGTGATAGTGAGGTGTTGTCAGCATGGCGGGTAAGCGCGTTTCCATTTTCGAGGTCGCCAAGGCGGCGGGAGTGTCACATCAGACGGTCTCCCGTGTGATCAATCATTCCCCAAACGTGTCGCCGGCCACCCGCGCCAAAGTGCAGGCGGCCATCGACCGCATGGGATACCGGCCATCAAGCGCCGCCCGCGCGCTCGCCACGCAACGCACCAGAACGATCGCGCTGATCGCCGGCGGCGTCAGCTACTTCGGACCGCTCGCCACCATCGCGTCGATCGAGGGCATGGCCCGCAAGCACGATCTCTACGTGTCCATCTCCATTCTCAACGACCACGAATACACGCAGGACGCCTTCGAACAGGTGGCCGACGCATGCCTTGAACAGGGCGTGGAGGCGTTCGTATTCGTGGCTCCCACCGAACCGATGGTCCAGGCGGCGCTCGGAGCCCGCATCAAAGTGCCCCGCGTGCTGCTCACCTCATCGCACGGCGACGCCGATATCGAAAGCGCCATAGCCAAAAGCCACAACATTGCGTGCCTGGGCATCGATCAGTGGGGAGCTATGCGCACCATCGCCAAGCATCTCTCCGCGCTCGGCCACACCAACGCCCTGTATCTCGCCGGACCGTTCGACTGGCGTGACGCCACGACCCGCCGCGACGCGTGGGAGCACGAATCCAAGGCCGAGGGCATCGAATCCACTGTGATCAACGTGGACAGCTGGTCGGGGGAGGACGCCTATCAGCGTATGATCGCCTACCTCAACGCGCTCGCCGATCCCAAGGCCGATCTGCCCACCGCCATCGTGACCGCCAACGACATGCAGGCGCTCGGCGTGCGTCGTGCGCTCTACGATCGTGGATTCTACGTGCCGCGCGATGTGAGCCTGGTCGGATTCGACGACATGCCTGGCGTGGACAACGCCATCCCGCCGCTGACCACGATCTCCCCGGACTTTCCGAACCTTGGCGTGGTAGCCATGGGTACCGTGCTCTCGATGATGGGAGGCGGTGAGAGCACCCTGGATCTGCCTCTGCGTCACGGTGTGGGTGTGATCGGCGCGCCGCTTGTGGTTCGTGAGTCCACGGCGGCTCCCGCGGTTCGATGATCATGTCGTCGACGTGTTGTCGATGTGTTGTCGGTATGTCGGCGATGTGTTGTCGATGATCAGCTCCGATTTTCATGATGATTCCTTCGATTGATTCGTGATTCGTGATTCGGTGTGACGGACCTTGCCGGGCCGGTGCCTTATGCGCCGGCCTTTGCCGTTTTCATGGTCTGATCCGGCGGAAAAATATCCGCAAATTTACCTCCGCTCAGCTTGCGTGGCGGGCTGTCGCCGCGCTACACTGAAACTAGTTATGTGAGCGTTCACATGAAGAGTGCCACATACCGGGGTCGCGGATTTGTCCCAGACCCTGTTTGACTTTGCGGCGCAACGACGGCGTTGGTAACCATCGGCGGCGTAAACCGTCACCAAGGATCGACCATAAGGAGTACACGAATGACCGATGTATCCGAGAGCGACATCTCCGCGATCGTAGAAAAGATTCGAGCCGGCAAGACCTCGCTGGGCATCGAGTTCGGTTCCACACGCATCAAGGCGGTGCTGATCGACGACAACTACAAGACCATCGCGTCCGGCGACTACCAGTGGGCCAGCCACCTCGAGGACGGCCTGTGGAGCTACTCGCAGGAAGAGATCTGGAAGGGTCTGCAGAGCGCCTACGGTGCCATGGCATGGGATGTGAGCCAGGCCTACGGTGTGAAGCTCACCCGCATCGGCCACATCGGCTTCTCCGCCATGATGCACGGCTACCTCGCCTTCGACAAGAACGGCGAACTGCTTGTTCCGTTCCGCACCTGGCAGAACACCAACACCCACGAAGCCCACCTCAAGCTCTCCGACCTGTTCCAGTACAACATCCCCGAACGCTGGAGCATCGCGCACCTGTACCAGGCCGTGCTCAACAAGGAAGAGCACGTGGACAAGGTCGCGTTCTTCACCACCCTCGCCGGCTACGTGCACTGGAAGCTCACCGGCAAGAAGGTCATCGGCGTGGGCGACGCCTCCGGCATGTTCCCCATCGACCCCAAGACCCACACCTGGGAGAAGGACCTGCTCGCCAAGTTCTCCGCCCTGCCCGAAGTCGCGGCCCAGCCCTGGAAGATCGAGGACCTGCTCCCCGAACCGCTCGTCGCCGGCACCCCGGCCGGTGAGCTCACCCCCGAAGGCGCCAAGCTGCTTGACCCGTCCGGCGACCTCCAGCCGGGCATCGTCCTCGCCCCGCCGGAAGGCGACGCCGGCACCGGCATGGTCGCCACCAACTCCGTGCGCGTCCGCACCGGCAACGTCTCCGCCGGAACCTCCATCTTCGCCATGGTCGTGCTTGAGAAGAAGCTCGCCCGTCTGCACCCCGAAGTGGATCTCGTTACCACTCCGGCCGGTGATCTCGCCGGCATGAGCCACGCCAACAACTTCACCTCCGATCTCAACGCATGGGTCGGTCTGTTCGGCGAATTCGCCAAGGCCATCGATCAGCCGGTCAACACCGGTGCCCTGTACGGCACGCTGTTCCGTCTCGCCATCAGCGATCAGGCCGACTCCAACGCCGGTGGCTTGCTGAACTACCCGTTCCGCTCCGGCGAATTCCTCGCCGGCCTCGAAGAAGGCCGCCCGCTGTTCGCTCGTAGCCCCGAGGCCCACATGAACCTCGCCAACTTCATGCGCGCCCAGCTGTTCAGCGCCTTCAGCCCCGTCAAGATCGGCATGGACGTCATGACCAAGGATGAGGAAGTCAAGATCGACTCCCTCGTCGGCCACGGCGGCATCTTCACCACCCCGAAGGTGGCCCAGAAGATCCTCGCCGCCGCGTTCAACACCCCGATCAAGGTCATGTCCACCGCAGCCGAAGGCGGCGCTTGGGGTATGGCCGTGCTCGCCGACTACCTGTGGCACACCCCGTGGCCGCTGGCCGACTACCTCGATCAGCGTGTCTTCAAGGACGCACAGTCCACCACCGAAACCCCGGATCCGAAGGACGTCGAAGGCTTCGAAAACTTCTTCGCCCGCTTCCAGGCCGGTCTCGCGATCGAGAAGAGCGCTGTGCGCAACATCGATCTCGAAAGCAAGTAAACCCACAATCACGAATCATGTAATCGGCTCCCTCGCCGGGGGAGCCACAATATTTGATCAAATCGAAAGGAATGAGTTATGGCTACTTTGGCTGATTTTGGTCCTGAGGTGCGTGCCGAGGTCAAGCAGGTGCGTGAGGTGGTGTCCGTGTTGCATCAGCAGTTGATCAAGTGGAATCTGGTGGTGTGGACGGCGGGTAACGTGTCGCAGCGTCTGCATACGGCGGATCTGTTCGTGATCAAGCCGTCGGGCGTGCGTTATGAGAACCTGACGCCGAACTCGATGGTCGTGGTGGATCTGGACGGCAACGTGGTCGACGGCACCGAGGCCCCCTCCTCGGATACGGCGTCGCATGCGTACATCTACCGTCATATGCCGGACGTGTATGGCGTGGTGCACACGCATTCGACGTATGCGACGGCGTGGGCGGCGACGGGTCAGAACATCCCGTGCGGGCTGACGATGATGGGTGACGAGTTCGGTGGCCCGGTGCCGGTGGGCCCGTTCCGTCTGATCGGTTCGGAGGCGATCGGCGAGGGCGTGGTCGAGACGCTGAGGAAGTATCCGAAGTCTCCGGCGGTGCTGATGCAGAACCATGGCCCGTTCACGATCGGCAGGGACGCGGAGGGCGCGGTGAAGGCCGCGGCGATGACCGAGGAGGTCGCGCATACGATGTGGGCGGCCCGTCAGCTGGGCGAGATCATCGAGATCGATCAGGCGGACATCGACAAGCTCAACGACCGCTACCAGAACGTGTACGGCCAGCACTGACGTGCCGGGGCGCCTCCCGCGTT